>NZ_CANLXP010000013.1 GCF_947495145.1 uncultured Arthrobacter sp. | reverse complement strand
ACGCGCATTCACAGGAAACAACTTGACCATCAAACGCTCCATCAATCAGAGCGTTGCTTCGACCATATGACTTTGCCCCCGCTATAAGGGGTGTGTCCTGCCAACTCATGGGGGTTTGGGAACGTGAAAAGCGAGGGTCCCTTGTGGATTTTGCATCCATGAGGGACCCTCGCTTTTTGCGCGCGTGCTTACTGCGGCGGGCGCGTCATGGAGAGCACGTCGAGCGCCTCGTCCAGCTGCGCTTCCGTCAACTCACCGCGCTCAACATACCCGAGCGCGACGACGGCCTCCCGGACTGTGAGCCCCTCGGCCACGGCCTTCTTGGCGATCTTTGCGGCGTTCTCGTAGCCGATGTACTTGTTCAGCGGCGTCACGATCGACGGCGACGCCTCGGCGAGGAAGCGGGCACGCTCCTCATTGGCGGTGAGTCCGTCAATCATCTTGTCCGCCATCACCCGGCTGGTGTTGGCGAGCAGGCGGATGGACTCGAGCAGGTTGGCGGCCATGACCGGAATGCCGACGTTGAGCTCGAACGCGCCGTTGGTCGAGGACAGCGCGATGGTGGTGTCATTGCCGATCACCTGGGCGGCGACCATGATGGCCGCCTCGCAGATCACGGGATTGACCTTGCCCGGCATGATGGATGAACCCGGCTGTAGATCGGGGATGGCGATCTCGCCGAGACCGGTGTTGGGGCCGGATCCCATCCAGCGCAGGTCGTTGTTGATCTTCATGAACGAGTACGCGATGTTCCGCAGCTGCCCCGATGCCTCAACGAGCCCGTCCCGGTTGGCCTGCGCCTCGAAGTGGTTGCGAGCCTCCGTGAGCGGCAGCCCGGTGTCTTCGGCCAGGAGCTCGATCACGCGGGCGGAGAAGCCGGCCGGGGTGTTGATACCGGTTCCGACGGCGGTGCCGCCGAGGGGAACCTCAGCCACACGGGGGAGGGAGGCGTTAATGCGCTCGACGCCGTAGCGGACCTGCGCGGCGTAGCCGCCGAACTCCTGTCCAAGGGTGACCGGCGTGGCGTCCATGAGGTGCGTGCGTCCCGACTTCACGACGCCGGCGAACTCCTCGGCCTTACGCTCAAGCGACGCCGCGAGGTACTCCAGCGCAGGGATCAGGTCGTTCATCAGCGCCGAGGTCGCCGCGACGTGAACCGACGTCGGGAACACATCGTTCGAAGACTGCGAGGCGTTCACATGGTCATTGGGATGGACCACCTTGTCGCTGCCGCCATCCTTCAGCGCGCGCGTTGCGAGCTCGGCGAGCACCTCATTGGTGTTCATATTGGAGGACGTTCCTGAGCCGGTCTGGAACACATCGATGGGGAAGTCGCCGTCGTACTTGCCGGACGCAACCTGATCGGCAGCGTTTTCGATGGCGCGGGCAAGCTCCTCGTCGAGCACGCCCAGTTCAGCGTTGGCCGTTGCTGCCGCCTTCTTGATCCGTGCCAAGGCCTCGATATGGGTCCGCTCAAGCGTCTTGCCGGAGATTGGGAAGTTCTCTACGGCGCGCTGGGTCTGTGCACGGTAGAGGGCGTTCGCCGGAACCCGGACCTCGCCCATGGTGTCGTGTTCAATGCGGTAGTCGACGTTTGCCTGGGAATCGATTGTCATGCGCCAATTCTCGCCTGTGGCGCAATGCGCCACAAATCAAAGACTGCTTAGCTCCGAAACGACGTCGGCCTTGCCCTCATCCAACCGGTAGGTAACGCCGACGACGGCGGTGGTCCCCTTCTCGACGGCGTCCCCGATGACGCGGGAAGAGTCAACGAGCCGCTGGCCGGTCTGCCGGATGTGCTCTTCGACCATGCCGTTGATGTCGTCCACCCCGTTGCGGCGGGACGTCAGCACGGACGGGGTGATGCGCTCAACGAGGTCGCGGATGAAGCCCGGAGGCATGGTGCCGGATTCGACGGACTGTGCAGTGGCAGTGACCGCGCCGCAGGAGTCGTGTCCAAGAATCACGATCAACGGAACGTTGAGCACGCTGACGCTGTATTCGAGCGAACCGAGCACGGCGTCGTCGATCACCTGTCCCGCCGTACGGACCACGAAAATGTCGCCTAGTCCGACGTCGAAAATAATCTCGGCTGCGAGGCGGGAGTCTGAGCAACCGAAGATGACCGCAAACGGATCCTGGGTGTTCACCAGCGACGCTCGTCGGGAAGCGTCCTGGTTGGGGTGGGACGAGGAGGCGGAGATGAACCGTCCGTTCCCTTCGCGCAGTTTCTGCCAGGCTTCAGCGGGAGTCAGTTGAGTGGTCACGGGTTTACTGTACTGCGAAGGATTTCCTGTCCACCGAAGGTGACACCACGTTGAGCTGCGCCTGGTTGACCTGCGAGGGCTACCCGTCCAGTGCGTTCAGAACCGCGCCGCCGAGAACGTCGAACTGCGCAAGGTCGGCCGTGCCATTCAGGATGAGCGTGTAGCCGTCCTGTTCGGTGGTGAGGAACGCGTCGCCGGAGGTGCTGTCGAGCAGTTCCCAGGTGACGCCGTCGATCACGCGTTGCCCGGAAGGCTCAGCGCCTTCAAGGCGCTGGGAGAGCCAGGTGGGGTTTGCACTGTTGGTCTGTGTTACCTGGATGAACTGCCGCTCCGGGGTGAGATATCCCACTTCCCAGAAGGCAACGCCGTCGGACGCTGTTCCGGTCCAGCGGGCGTAGTTGGCGGTCCAGCCGTCCGGCAGCTCAGCAGCGACGGGGAGGTATCCGGCAGTGTCCTCGGCCTGCGAGGCGATAGTGGCGACGTCGACGTCGCGCGTGTAGGTCTCGGCTGTGTGGGTGGGATTCAGCAGTACGACAAAGAGAACCAGGCCCAGCGTGACTGCGGTGGCGATGAACATGCCGATGGACGACGCGTTGGCGCGCTTTGCCTGTTTGGCCGTGAGCACCGGGGTGGCCGGTGCTTCCTGCTGGTTCTCCTGGGTATTGCTCACCGAACCATTGTCGCTTACGCCTGTCGCGTCACGGAAATGGCCCGACGGCGGCGCCGCACTATGATTGCGGAAGAGTCACCGCTAATTCAACGATGAGGTAAACGTGTCCGACACCGCAAGAAACGCGCAGTATTCCACCCTTTCTCCCGCCCTCGCAGTCGGGGATGACGAGCCGGACCGCAACCTCGCCCTCGAGCTGGTGCGCGTCACCGAAGCGGCAGCCATCGCCGGTGGGCACTGGGTCGGGTTCGGTGACAAGAACAAGGCCGACGGCGCGGCCGTTGACGCCATGCGTTCGCTCCTTTCGACCGTCCACTTCAACGGCGTCGTGGTTATCGGTGAGGGCGAAAAGGACGAGGCGCCCATGCTCTACAACGGTGAGCATGTGGGTGACGGCAGCGGTCCTGAGTGCGACGTCGCGGTTGATCCCATCGATGGCACCCGGCTGACTGCGCTGGGCATCAACAACGCGCTTGCGGTCCTTGCTGTGGCTGAGCGCGGCACCATGTTCGATCCCTCGGCCGTCTTCTACATGGAGAAGTTGGTCACCGGTCCGGAAGCTGCGGACATGGTGGATCTCCGCCTGCCCGTGAAGCAGAACCTGCACCTGATTGCGAAGGCCAAGGGCAAGAAGGTCAACCAGGTCAACGTGATGATCCTCGACCGCGACCGGCACCGTCCACTTGTCCAGGAAATCCGCGACGCCGGTGCCCGCACCCGGTTCCTGATGGACGGCGATGTGGCCGGTGCAATTGCGGCCGCACGCGAAGGCACCGACATCGATGCGCTCATGGGTATCGGCGGAACTCCCGAAGGCATTGTCGCAGCCTGTGCCATCAAGTCGCTGGGAGGCGTGATCCAGGGCCGGCTGTGGCCCACCAGCGACGACGAGAAGCAGAAAGCGCTCGACGCCGGTCACGACCTGGAGCGCGTGCTTTCCACGAATGACCTTGTCACCAGCGACAACTGCTACTTTGCGGCAACCGGCATTACCGACGGAGACCTGTTGCGTGGCGTCCGCTACTCCGGTGGCAAGGTGCTGACGCAGTCGATCGTGATGCGCTCGAAGTCGGGCACCATCCGCGTGGTTGACGGCGAACACCAGGCGCATAAGTGGGAGAGCTACGCGCGTCTGAGCTAGCCTCTGCGGCGTCCCGATCTGCTCAGCTTTTGCGTCGACCCCATGCAAACACCCCAGTCCTTTCTGAGCTCGGTGGATACAAGGGTCGCGACAATGCATGGAAACCTGAGCAGATCGGGACGTCTGTCCCCCTGCCGATAGCGCCTGCTGCCCTCCCACACCTCGCTGGCGCTCGGCGCAGGCCCCTCGGCCAGTAGCGCCTATCGGCCCCCCGACGCTCGCTGCGCTCGCATCGGGACCCTGCCGATAGGCTTAGCCCCATGAACCTCGTCATTGCTCCGTGTTGGAACGCGCCCGAATGGGATGCTGCGGTCAACCGCCTGAATGGTCACCCGCAGCAGCTGTGGGGGTGGGGGCAGACGAAGGCCGACCACGGCTGGCGGACCGAACGGCTTCTCCTGAATCGCGACGACGAAACCGTTGCCTGCGCGCAGATCCTGATTCGACGACTGCCGCTGCCGTTCCGTGCCCTGGTCTACATTCCGCGCGGACCGGCATGCCGCGCCGAAGATGCCCGGGAGGTACTCGAGGCGCTCGCCCGCTATGCCCGCGAGGCGTACGCAGGCACCGTACTCAACATCGAGCCGGACTGGGATGCCGAGTCGGAATTCGCCAATGCCGTGACCGCTGCAGGGTTCCGTCCCACCCAGAACACCATTCTCATACCGCGTACGCTCATCCTCGACCTGAAGCTGACGGAGGAAGAGCTGCTGGCGGAGATGTCGAAGAAGCACCGCCAGTACATCCGCAAGTCCGGACGGGAAGAGCTGGAGTTCCGGGAGGTGACTCGGGATGAGCTGTCCGATTGCCTGAAGGTCTATCGGGAAACGGCTCAACGTGCAGGTTTCGGTATCCACGAGGACCGCTATTACCTCGACATCTTCAACAATCTCGGTGCAGCCTCGCCCGTCTACGCCGCGTTCCAGGGGAACACCATGGTGGCGTTCCTCTGGCTGTCGGCAAGCGATTCCACCGCGTTCGAGCTGTACGGCGGCATGACCGAGGAGGGCGAGCGGCTCCGCGCCAACTACGCGCTGAAGTGGCTTGCCATCCGGGAAATGAAGGAGCGCGGAGTCGAGCGATATGACTTCAACGGACTCCTGAACGACGGCGTCTCAAAGTTCAAGATGGGCTGGGCAAAACATGAGAACCTGCTCCTGGGCACCTGGGACAAGCCGCTGTCGCCGCTCTATCCCGCCTATGCCACGGCGATGCCCCTTGCCCGCCGGGGACTCTCGACGGCCCGCAGTGCGGTGAGCACCCTCCGAAGCGAGGCCCTGCCGTTCATCCGGACGAAAGCCCTGCCGGCACTGAAGGCTAAGGCAGCGTCTCTTCGCGCCGGCCGCGCACAGGCCCCAACCCGCCAGGATTAGAATCTCCGGCGGCACCCACGGTGACTGCAAAGGCGACGGCGGTGCCGCCGTCGTCGTCTGTGCTGTCCGAGGTGTCCGAGGCCAGCCGCGCCATCACCGGTGATTCATTCGCCGGGATGAACGCGCTCTGACCGCGGTGAAGGATGAGGTCGCCTTTGGGGGAGTCGAGCACAACCGTTCCGGACACCACGAGGACCACAGCGGGCCCGTTCTGGGCGATCGGGATGTCGGCTGAGACGGCGTCGTCGCCGAAAGAGACCGGGAGTTCGAGCCGTTGGAGCTGGAACTCGTCGAACGGCGGGCAGTACAGCTCCTGGCCCAGCGGGGTCGATTCGGGATTGATCAGCGGAAGGTCCAGCGGCGCAAACTCGACGGTCTTCAGGAGTTCGCCGGTGTCGACGTGCTTGGTGGTCAGCCCGCCGCGCAGAACGTTGTCCGAGGACGCCATGACTTCAACGCCGAGCCCCTCGAGGTAGGCGTGCACGTTGCCCGCGGGCAGGTAGAGCGCCTGGCCCGGCTTCAGCGTGATCCGGTTGAGAAGGAGGGCGACCAGCACACCGGGATCGCCCGGGTGGTGTCCGTTGAGTTGCAGCACCGTAGCGGCCGCGGAACCGAGCAGTGAATCCTCAAGCGGAGAATCTTCGGGCGAAGCAGCCTCAAGCGTTTCCACTACCGCTTCGACGGCGGCCCGGGCCTCGGCCTCGCTGGTGAGGAGCCGGGTGAATGCCTCGCGCAGGGCAGCCGTCTCGTCCGGGATACCGAGGTCGGCGACGACGGAGGGCAGGATCGCAGGCGCCCACCCCTGTCGCTGCCCAGCCAGTTCTGCGAGGCCTTCGAAAATCTGCACAGCCTCGGCTGGCGGGCGGAAGCCGCACAGTGCGTCGAAGTCGGTGAGCGCGAAGATCAGTTCGGGCTTGGAGAACGCGTCGCGGTAGTTCCGGTGCGGCGCATCCTGCGGGACGGACGCGGCGTTCTCCCGGTCGAAGCCCTTGCGTGCCTGCTCCGGACTGGGGTGGACCTGAAGCGAGAGCGGCGCCGCCGCTGCGAGGACCTTCATCAGGAACGGCAGGCGGTCCCCGAACGCTTCGCGGGTGGGGGCACCTAGGGCACGGTCTGGGTCGGACGCGATCAGCTCAACCAGCGAAGTGCCCGAGTCCCCGTGTCCCAGCACTGTGGAGGGCGAGTCGGGATGGGCCCCGATCCACAGCTCGCCCTCAGGGCCACCGGACGGCGTCCGTCCCAGCAGCTCAGCAATGGCCGTGGTGGAGCCCCAGTCGTAGGGGCGCAACGGGTTGTCCAGCTGGTACATCGGCGGTGTCCGTTCCTTAGGCGGGGCTGCATTCCCCGTTATCGGCCAACAGTGATTCGAGCGTGGTCCAGTCCTGGTTCACGGCGAGCTGGTGAAGGTAATCTACCGTGATCTCGCCCTGGACGTTCTGTGCCGGCAAGACGGTCCGCGAAGGCAGCACGGTCTGCGAAGGCAGCACGTTCTGCGCCGGCAAGACGGTCTGCGAAGGCAAAGCCTCGACGAGACCGGCCCGGTCCACCTCGAGACTGCCCGCCGCAGCGGCTTCACCGGAAGCAGCGTTCAGGGTCTCCTGCACCCGCTCGTGGACCAGCGGGATATTGGGGTACGTCGAGAACAGGTCTCCGGGCTCACCGAAGTCGGGTGCGCCGATGGTGAGGCGGCCGACGTCGTGATTCTTCGCCTTGAGGGCAAGGTCGACGAAGCTGCCCAGCTGGTCACGTGGAAGATCGGTCTCCACAATCTGCGTACCCGCAGCGGCGATCTCCTGGAAGCGGGTGAGCACGGTGGCGGGATCGAGCTGGGCAATCATCGCCGCCTGGACGCACTGCTGGCGCTGGATGCGTGAGTAGTCGGTGGCGTACTCACGCGAACGGGCGTACCAGAGTGCCTCATAACCGCTAAGAGTCTGTACGCCGGGCTCAATCCAGGCCGACGGCGGGTTGTACCGCTTGGGGCTAGTGCCCGGAATCTCGGTGGACGTGATGGGAACCCAGCCGCCGGCGTCGATCCTGATGCCGCCCATCGCGTCGATGAGCTGCTCGAACCCGGCCATGTCCACGAGGATGTACGCCTGCACCTCGATACCGAGGATGCCGCTTGCTGCGTCCATCATTGCCTCAGCGCCCGGGTCCTGGGACTCCGGGTACAAATCTGCGTATTCCTGGCTGACCACCGGGTACAAGCTGTTGATGATGCATTCGTTGCCGCAGTTGTAACCGTCAGGCCAGACCTGCCAGAGCGGGGAGCCTTCGGAGAACGGTGCGTTCTGGAAGTCGCGGGGAATGCTGAAGGTGACGGTCGCCCCCGTTGCGGCGTCGACGCTGACCACCGAAATGCTGTCGGGACGGCGTCCCAATCGGTCCTCGCCGGCGTCGCCGCCCATGAGGAGGAAGTTGTACCGCCCGTCAACCGGGTCGAACGCGGGGCCGGCCTGGAAAATGTTGCCGAACGTGCTGCGACCCACGTTGAGCAGGTAGGCGGCGTAGCCCAGCCCGCCGCTGGTCAGGATCATCAGCACGGCGAGCGATGCCGCAACGGCAGGGCGCATCCCGCGGTCCAGCAGCGGCGGGCGGATGATCCGCAGGGTATTGAGGAACAGCAGCGCCCAGCCGACCGCCAGAACCACGAGCACAGCGATCAGCAGCAGGGAAAACACTTCATTGGTGAGCAGGCTCACCAGCAGAGTCCGGTTGGTCAAAGCCAGCACAACGGCGGCAATCACCAGGAGCCACACGGTGAAGGTCACGCGGAGCGCCCTGCGGCCGAGCCTGCGGTCTCCCGCAACCACCTGTGCCGCGCCGGGAAGCACCAGCGTCAGTAGAAGGAGCAGGAAGGCGCGCTTGGTACGGATGCCGGACGGAGCCGACTCCGGGTAGCGCACCGGATCAGTGAGCATGGTCCGTTCGTCAGGGCGCCCAGGGTGAATCGCCCGGCTCATGCGCCGCCTTCACTGCTTGAACCTGCGCTGACCGGGCCTTCACCCTCGCGGACTGACTCTGCGCTGCCCCGGCCTTCGCTGCCGGCGTTCCGCGCCCCGGTCCGTTCGCGCAGTTTCGCGCCCTTGCCCAGTGCGGTCTGCCGTAGTCCTGCCGCGAATTCGTTGAGCTTGTTGGAGAGCTCCCGGGCAAGCTCGCCTTCCCCGGATGCGAGGATGCGGACGGCCAGGAGCCCGGCGTTGCGCGCGCCGCCTACCGAAACAGTGGCGACCGGAATTCCGGCCGGCATCTGCACGATCGAGAGGAGCGAGTCCATTCCGTCGAGGTGCTTGAGAGCCACCGGAACGCCGATGACGGGAAGTGGAGTCAGCGACGCGAGCATCCCGGGCAGGTGCGCGGCGCCGCCGGCACCGGCAATGATCACCCTGAGGCCGCGACCGGCGGCCTCGCGCCCGTAGGCCACCATGTCTTCGGGCATGCGGTGTGCGGAGACGACGTCGGCCTCGTAGGGGATGCCGAACTCTTCAAGTGCGAGAGCGGCTGCCTCCATGGTGGGCCAGTCCGAGTCCGAGCCCATGACCAGGCCCACGAGGGCGCCGGCGGGGGAGTTGTTCACGATGTTTCCTTCCGGGGATCGCGGCCGTCCCGCAGGATTGCCGCGGCACGCTCGGCGCGTTCCCTGACCTGTGCCGTTGTGTCACCGGGTAGGGCAATGGCATTGACATGGCCGATTTTCCGGCCGGGCCGCACGCTCTTGCCGTAAGTGTGGATTTTGGCGGCGGGCTCTGCCTGCAACGCCGTCGGATAGGCACTATACAGCTCGGCGTTGTCTCCGCCGAGAATGTTCTTCATCACCACAACGCCGGAGGCGAGCGATGTGTCCCCGAGCGGAAGGTTGAGAACAGCGCGCAGGTGCTGCTCAAACTGGCCGGTCACAGCGCCGTCCATGGTCCAGTGACCGGAGTTGTGCGGACGCATGGCGAGCTCATTGATCAGGAAGCCGGGCTCGCTACCCGGCACCTCGAACATCTCCACTGCCATGACGCCCGTGACTCCAAGCTCTTCGGCAAGCCGCAGTGCTGCTTCGGCGGCGGCGCGCGCCAGGGACGGGGGCAGATCCTGGGCCGGTGCGATCACTTCGTCGCAGACTCCGTTGACCTGAATCGAGTGGACCACCGGCCAGGCGCGTGCCTCGCCCTGCGGCGAACGGGCAACGAGGGCCGACAGTTCGCGGGTAAAGGGCACCTTTTCCTCGGCGAGCAGCGCTGAACCGGTGAACCAGTCTGCTGCCTGCGCGGCGTCGTCGTACGAATCAAGAATCCGCACCCCCTTGCCGTCATAGCCGCCCCGCGGAGTCTTCAGGACCACCGGCCAGCCGGTCTGCTCACCGAAATCGCGCAGCTCCTCGACCGACGCGACAGCGCGCCAGCGGGGATTGGGCAACCCCAGCCGGTCGATGGCCGCACGCATTACCAGCTTGTCCTGGGCATGGCGCAGCGCGTCGGGATGCGGCTGGACGTTGACGCCGGCCTCCACAAGGGCACGCAGGTGCTGTTCGGGAACATGCTCGTGATCGAAGGTGAGGACGTTGACGCCCTTGGCAAACGCCGTCAGGTCCTCCAGGTCGGTGTAATCGCCCACCGGGGCATTCGCCACGGCGGATACCGCTGAAACCTCAGGGCCTTCCGCCAGTACTCGCAGTTCAAGGCCAAGTTCGACGGCGGGAGGTGCCATCATCCGGGCCAGCTGGCCGCCGCCCACCACACCAATTACGGGAAAAGTCACCCCTTCAGGGTACCTATTGCCGATGGGGTCTCCCTGCTGTGACCAGTTCGCAACCGTAGTTTCCTAGGAAAGACTCAAACTGGCTCGGTAAAATGGATGTTCGGTTGTCTTGTTGAACTGAGCTGCTGATTTTCAGTTTGTCCGCCACGCAGGCGTAGGGTTCTGCAGAATGTCCTTACGCTGTTGGCGGGGTGCCGCGCCTGCAGCATCCCGCCAAAACTTCGCTTCGGCGCAGTCTGCTACGGCGAATCGTCCCAGAGACCGGAGGGTCATGATCACCACAATTGCCGACCGGATCCGGGCTCTCGCGTCTCTCTTCTGGAGGGAACTGGCGAAGTTCGGTGCAGTGGGCGGTGTGGCGTTTGTCATCGACAAGGGTCTGTTCTGGGTGCTGATTCACGGCCCTATGGAGAACAGCGAGGTCAAGGCCCAGGTGCTCTCGGCTTCCATCGCCACGGTCTTTGCGTGGATCGCCAACCGCTACTGGACCTTCCGCCACCGCAGGCAGTCGAATGTCCTTCGGGAACTCATGATGTTCCTTCTGATCAATGCGATCGGGCTGGGCATCGCGGCCGGCTTTGTGTGGCTCGCCAAGTATCCGCTCGACATCTCCGACCGTACCGGTCTGTTCGTTGCCGGAATCGTCGGCACTGTGCTGGCAACAGCCGTTCGCTTCGTTGCCTACCGGTTCTGGGTCTTCAATGAAGAGCTCGACGCCGAACCCGCCTTCGCACACGACCACGAACTCATCCATCCCCACCCGCGCGCAACTGCACCTGCCGGCCCCGCCGAGCCTGCTGCCCGACAGGCAACCGCGGAGCCAGCAGCTAGGCAGTCAACCGAGCAGTAACGCGTTCGCCCTGCAGGAGCCGGTCGGTTACCTCGACTGCGGGGTGCACCAGCACTACGGTTCCGCCGCCGGCCCAGATCCGAACAGCGGCCGGCAGGCTGGTCAACAACGGCAGCGATGCCGGTACCAGCCAGATGCCCGGGTTTGATTCGTTGGCCTGGCTCCTGTCGGGCTGGCTCCTGTCGGGTTGACCCATGTCGGCTTGGCTCCTGTCGGCCTGATTCATGGCGGCCGAACCCATGTCGGCCTGACCCATGTCCGCCTGACGCATGTAGGCCGAATTCATCACTCCGCTGAAGGTGTAGCTCGTGTCGCCGGCACGCATGAGCTCGGCTTTGCTGTCTGCCGGATCCTCCAGATAGACGTCACCGAACGCGCGGACCGTTGCCGCATAGTCGACCGCCCCGTCGGGGAGGGTGCCGGCCCAGCGCATGTCGAGGGCGCCGGGGGCTACGAGCACCAGCAGCTCATTCTCATTGCCCGCGGGCGGTGTTTCCGGTGCGGCTTCCATGGTGAGCCGAACGTCTACCGCTGCATCGCCGTCGAGCACTGTCACTGCGCCCACCTGCCAGCTCGCCAGAGCCCAGACGAAAGATTTCCAGTGTGGCGGCATATCGACGGCGATGGTGCTGCCGGCGGTCGCATCCAGCTCCTCGATGAGCATGTTCGACGTCTTTGCCACCCAGTTTTCGAGGACCCTGCCGGAGAGTTCCACGCGTTCATGGCCGGGTCCGTACCAAATGAGCCGGGGAGCGCCGGACGCTGATCGGAAGGACTCAAGTAATTCTGAAACGCTTTGGACTGGAGCCACCGGGGGCCCGCCTTTCGGGTGGTATGCGTGTTGACCTGCGGGTTCAGTTGCACAATTGTGAGGTGCGCTGCGCGTGGCGTGCCCGCGATCCTTCAAGGGCACTCTATAAGATTCCCTTCGCCGCTTGACTCGATGCTACTTACACGCGTGTAATTAGGTCATCGGATTTGCTTCGGCGGACGGGATTTCGGGGTTTCTCAGCGACTTGCTGGAGGCACGTCTCCCACATTAGTTTCTGGCCGAAGCTGCAACACCGGGAGGCTGGTATGGGGCAAGCAGAGCACATTCAGGACCGCACGTCCATCGCGGCCCAGGCGTCTGCGCGCTACGGATCGCGCGGCGTTCCACAGGACTGGTTTGTCGATCCGGCAGATCCGGACGCTGCTGAGCGGTATAGGCAGCAGACCCAGTCGCTTGAGAACGAGGCGACCGCCTTCCTTGCGGCGCATGAGGCACTGAGCGAGGGCGCCGGCGTCGAGAATTTCCTTGATGCCGAGCCCAAGGCAGCTCCTCGCCGTCAGGCTGTGCCGGAGCGCGTTGAGCAGGCGGTCTGGATTGGTCTTCCGGGCATCGGTTCCGACTTCGACGACGAAGGCGAGCTGGGCTGGCAGGCGGACGCACTGTGCGCACAGACGGATCCGGAGGCGTTCTTCCCTGAGAAGGGCGGCTCCACGCGGGACGCAAAGAAGGTCTGCGGCTCCTGCAACGTCAAGGCCCAGTGCCTGGAGTACGCGCTGGAGAACGATGAGCGGTTTGGTATCTGGGGCGGTCTGTCCGAGCGCGAGCGCCGCCGGTTGCGAAAGCGAGCGGTCTGATTCATCCGCAACAAAGGGTCACAGCAGTTGTAGTAGCTCACAACGGCGCCGAGTATCTCCCGAACACACTCAAGGCACTCGGTCAGCAGACCCGCCCCCCGGACTTCCAGGTAGGAGTCGACGCCGGTTCAACAGATGAATCGGCGTCTCTTCTGCAACTGCAACTTCCGGTGGGTTCGCCCGTTGTCGGCGCAACCGGTCGCGGCGGATTCGGCGCAGCCGTCCGAACCGGACTAGCCGAGATTCCGGCCGGCCGCCGGTCGGAACCCGACAGCGGGATCCACGACTGGATCTGGCTCCTGCATGACGATTCCGCTCCCGAACCGACCGCACTTGAGGAACTCCTCCGCGCCGTCGAACTCGCACCGTCGGTCACCGTTGCCGGCGCCAAGCAGGTGGAGTGGGAACACCGGCGCAAGCTGGTGGATGTGGGACTGTCCATCAGCCGGTGGGCAGAGCGGCTCACCCTGATCGACGTCGACGAGCTGGACCAGGGCCAGTACGACGTCCGCAGCGACATGTTCGCGGTCAACTCGGCAGGCATGCTGATCCGCCGTGACGTCTGGGACAAGCTGGACGGTTTCGACCCGGCGCTCCCGGGCACGGGCGACGACGTCGACTTCTGCTGGCGCAACCGCCTTGCGGGCCATCGTGTGGTGGTTGCACCGGGTGCCGTCATGCGGCACGCCGGGTCGCGGGACAACCATGCAGCCACCCTCGGTGCTGCCCGCCGCGCTGAAGTGTATCTGCGCCTCAAGCATGCAACGCTCTGGAAGGTGCCGTTCCTCGCGGTCGGAGCCGTTCTGGGCGGGTTTGCCCGCCTTGTCCTGGGCTTGCTTGCCAAGGACCCCGGGTACGGAGTCGGCCAGCTCCTTGCGAGTATCGCGGCGGTGCTGAAGCCGTTCGATCTGTACCGGTCGCGGCGTTCTGCCGCCCGGACCAAGCGGCTGCCCCGCTCGGTGGTGCGGGCCCTGCGTACTGAGCGCAGGGACGTCTGGTCACACCGGAAGTCAGTGGTGGAGGCGTTCTCCGCGCGGGGAGTCGAGGATGAGTCCTTCGCGCAGAGCACGGCAGCCGAAGTGCCTTCCGGAGATGCGAATGATGACTTTGCGGCACTCGAAGGCCCCTCCCGCATATGGGCGGGTTGGGGCGCAATAGCTGCTGTAGTAGTCCTGCTCGGTATCTCACTGGTGGCGCTGCGCCGGTTCATCGGTGCGCCAGCGCTGGCCGGCGGCTCTCTCCTTCCGCTCTCATCCGACCTCGCTGAGATCTGGACCAACGCCTCGCGCTGGTGGATCGACCTTGGCGCCGGAGTCGCCGGTCATGGCGATCCGTTCAGCTACGTACTGTGGCTGCTGTCTGTACTGGGCTTCGGCAACGGCAACGTGGCCGTCGTCGTTCTGGTGCTTCTTGCTGCTCCGCTGGCGGGGCTTACAGGATGGTTCGGATCGGGTGCGTTTGTACGCAGCCGCTCGCTGCGGCTGTGGGCTGCGTTCTTCTGGGGATCGCTGCCGGTGCTGCAGGTGGCGACCGGTAGCGGACGGCTTGGCGCGCTGCTGGTGCACATACTGTTGCCGCTGGTGGCGCTGGCTCTCATCCGTGCTGTCGGGCAGGCTCCCGGGCGGCCCGGCGCGCAAACCAACGACGCCGTTGACTCCTCAACGCGTCAGCGCTCGCTCCAGCTGATGCTCAAGCCGGGCATCAACGGTGTTCCGAGCTGGACGGCAGCGGCTGCTGCCGGTTTGCTGCTCGCCGTCGTTACGGCCTCAGCGCCGTCGCTGCTTCCTTTCTTTGTGCTCGCCATTGTGGTGATCATGCTGGTTGCACGACGCCGTGCCAAGACGATCTGGTGGGCGCTCCTGCCGCCGCTGGCGCTGTTCATCCCGTTTGCGGCGTCCACTCTTGACCGTCCGAGGGCGATCCTCGGGGACCCTGGTATTCCACTGCCGTTCGACGCCGCGGCGTTGTGGCAGCAGCTGCTGGGTTACCCGGTGTCGTTCCCGTCGTTCGGCCGCCTTGCTGCATTCCCGGGGCTCTCCGAGGGGCCTTGGCCGCTTGTCGTTTCGCTGCTGGTGGGGTTGCCGGTTCTGTTGCTTGCTGCTGCGGCGCTGTTCCTGCCCGGTAAGGGGCGGGCGGCTGCGCGGGTGCTGTGGGCACTGGCCTTGCTGGCACTGCTCGGCAGTGTAGGCAGTTCGCTGATTGTGACGGCGGTCGGGTCATCGTCTCTGGTCACCCCGTTCACTGGTCCTTGGGCTTCTGTGCTTTCGCTGGCCCTGCTGGCGGCGGCGCTGCTCGGCGGTGAGTGGCTGTTGCAGCGGCTTCGGGCCGGCCGGTCCGGGCGCACCGGCCGGTCGGTCCGCGGTGCGCGGGCATGGCTGACTGCTGCGGCGCTGGTTCTGGCGCTGGGGCCGGCGACGAGCCTCACCGTCTGGCTGGTTCCCCAGCTGCGTGCCCCGGCCACCGCGGTTGAGGCCACGAGTTTCGGAACGGAGTCCGCCGTGATTCCGAGCGCCGCACGTACGCTTCCGGCTACTGCCTCGGACCGCGGGGCAGGTGGACAGCGCAGCACCACGCTGGTGATGAATGTCGACGGCGACAGTAACGTCAGTGCCGCACTCATGCGCGGCAGCGGCACCACCCTCGATGCACTCTCCCAGATCTATTCCGCACGCCAGCTTCAGGGTTCGCTCCTGGACGCCCGGTTGCGGGAGGACGACGACGCCATGGCAGACGTTCGTCGGACGGTCGCCACCCTGGTGGCCGGCACCGGTGTGGATCCTCGCGAGGAACTCCAGCGGCTTGGGATCGGTTTCGTTGTGCTGCAGGAGTCGGATTCGGCGGCTGAGGTGCTTGCCAGCCAGATCGATTCGGTTCCGGGTCTGGTATCGGTGGGTAACACGGACTCCGGCTGGTTGTGGCGGGTTGAAATGGCCGCATCAGGTAATTCGGCAGCCGAGGCGCAGGTCGGCCGGCTGCGCATTGTTGACGAGTCTGGCGCGACGTTGAGCGTGCTCGATTCCGGTGCCACTACGGCTTCGGCCGAGGTACCGGCGGGTCCCGAGGGCAGGACACTCGTGTTGGCCGAGCGGTCCGAGCCCGGCTGGGAAGCAACACTCAACGGGCAGCGGCTTGAGCCGGCGTCGACCGACTGGTACCAGGCCTACGCGTTGCCAGCTGCCGGAGGCAGCCTCGAGGTTCGGTACGTGACTGCGTGGGAACCGTGGTCCGGTATTGCCCAGGCGATTGTGTTCGGCCTGACCCTCCTGCTCGCTGTGCCGATCCCCGCGCGGCCCCGCTTTGTGCACGTTCCGCAGGGCCGGAGCCGGTCAGCCGTGCAACCCGTATCAGCCGGACGCCGTGCAGCCGTAGCCGAGGTGCCGTACTCGCGGGCTGGTGGTGATGGTGCTGGCGCTGCCGGTGTTGCCGGTGCTGGTGCGGGTGCTGGAACCGAAGCGGGCTCGGGCGCCGAGCACACGCATCCCGAGCACCCGCATCCCGACGATCCGGTTCGCGAATCGGCCATGAGCAGCGGAAGGGCCGGCAACTGAGATGAGCGCCACGAAGAAGGTCCGTGAGACGGCCGTGCCCGCCAAGCGGAGGGGCACCTGGGTGCGCGGTGCTGCAGGCATTGCGGCCGGCGTCGTACTGGTGTCCGCAACGGGCGCCCTGGCCGGGGCGAGTATTGTGCAGAATATCGACGGTGCGGCCGAAGTGTTTCCGGTGCCGACGGCAGCGGTGCCGGCGGGGGAGTACTCGGCGGTGTGTCCGAAGCCCCTGGCGTTGCTTGAGGGTGCGGTTGACGGCGCTGATCCGGAGTTCAGCCCGGTGTCCAAGACCGCTCGCAACCGCGTCAGTGCCATAACGCTCAGCGACCTGGGCGGTACCGTTCCCGGTTCGGCGATCACGCCGCTGGACGGAGGGGACCCGCTCGCGGTCATCGCTGAGCAGGTGCCCGAATCCGAACAGGATACTCCGCAGGTCAGCAATGAGGACGGCCTTACCAACCGTGTCGCAGGTGTGGCATCAGGCGAGGCGGTCGAGAGTGCGGCGGTCCTGCAGGCGCAGGCGCTTGGCGAGCAGCGGGCAACAGCCGGCGCAGGGTTCACCTACACAGCGACGGACGGGGACCTTGCGGGACTGGCAACAGCGGTCTGCCAGGTGCCGTCGAACGATTTCTGGCTTGTCGGGGCCGTCACCACCGTGGGTGCGGCGGCGGTGCTGAACCTGCATAACCCGTCACAGTCGCCGGCGACGGTGGATTTGGACCTGTACGGGTCGGCGGGGCCTGTTGAGGCACCGGGCGGCGAGGGGATTCTCATCGCTCCGGGCAAATCCGAGTCGATTGTGGTTGCCGGATTGGCCGCGAATGAGGAAAACGTTGCCATCCGTGTGCGCAGTGACGGCGGCCGGGTCAGCGGGTTCATTCAGCAGAGCGTGCTGCGTGGCCTGACTCCGGGCGGCGTCGATCTGATTCAAGCCTCAGCTCCGAGTGCTTCGTCGCAGGTGGTTCCAGGCATTCAGGTCCAGGCGCCGGACGTGGTGGACCCGATCGTGGCGCAGGAGGGTTATGCGGGTGCCGTGCCGTCACTGCAGGTTGCCGTGCCGGGTGGAACGGATGCTGTGCTGGACGTGCGGGTGTTCGGTCCCAACGGTGAGGTAGAGCTGCCCGATGGGGGAGTCGTCACTGCGGCTGCCGGTTCGGTGACTGCGATTCCGCTGGATTCGCTGCCCGAGGGGAATTACTCCGCTGTCATCAGCTCCGATGTGCTGATATCAGCCTCAGCCCGGGTAACCCGCGGTTCCGAGCCGGAGGAACCGCTCGATCTGGCTCACGTGCCGTCGGCGGTGCGGCTTGGGAACCAGCACATTTCGGTTCTGCCGGCCGGAGCGGATGCGGCGTATGTTTTCAGCGCACCCACGGGCAGGGCTGAGGTTCGCCTCACGCCGGTCACCGCGGAGGGCACGCTGGGCGAAGAGCAAGTGTTCGACGTCGCCGGCGGCACCACCGTTACTGTGCCCGCTGCCGACCTCGGCAAGGGAACGGTTGCGGCGCTGATCGGCGTTTCGGGCGACCCTACGTATGGTGTGCAGGTAACAACGCTCGACGGCGATACTCCCGGAATCTCGGTCGCTCCCATCCCGGCGGGCAGTGCCGGTCAACAGAGTGTTGCGGTGAACCTCGGGTTCTAGCGGGTCTGGGCTTTCCTGCCGTTTCCTTGCCATCTTCTTGCCATCGAGTGGGCGAAAAGGGCGTCTGCTGCGTCAGGCGCGCGACCGCCCGTACGCCGGGTCCACCGCTTCCGGTGCCATCCCCAGCAGTTCTGCCATTTGCTCGACCACCACGTCGTGAACCAGTTCGTTGGCGGGCACGTAACCCCTTGCGGTCATCTCGACGGGGTGCCGGTACAGGGTGATGGTGGCGGGCTGCTTACCGGCCGCGGGCGTGGACGAGCCCAGCAGTCCGCGGACGGTTTCGGGTGCCCGTTGTTCGAGACCGTCGGGGATCTCCAGGACGATGATCTGGACGTCCTGGATCTTGTCGCCCCACAGACGCTCAAGGCGTTGTGCGGATTCCATGACCCAGTCTTCGAAGCGTTCGGCGCGGGTGCGGGAACCGGGAAGGTGTGACGGGATGAGGTCGCCGCGCAGGCCCCTGCCGTGGCGGTCGCGCCGTCGGCTGGCGTAGCGGGACTGCCGGCCGGCCGGCTCGTCCGGTACTGCCAGGCGAATGGAAAGAGAGCTATCCCGCATGCTGAAACTCTAGTCCGAACCGGTTTCGGCTGCATCACCTGTGCAGGACACGGTAGGCTGATCAGTCGTGGGATCGATCCGGCAATGTTCGCGTTCAGCGTGCCAGCGTGCTGCTGTAGCAACGCTTACTTATGTGTACGCCGATTCCACTGCCGTGCTTGGCCCTCTGGCTACCTACGCAGAGCCGCACTCGTACGACCTGTGCGCACCCCACGCCGAAAACCTTACCGTCCCCCGCGGGTGGGAAGTGCTTCGGCTTGCGCTTCCATCGGGGCCGCCGGAACCCAGCGCGGATGACCTGGTGGCTCTGGTTAACGCTGTACGTGAAGCAGCGGCCGACCGCAGTGCTCCGGAACCAGCCGCTCCACACGGTTCGAAATCGCCGCTGACGCCGCCGCCCGGAGAGTCAGGGGCCCGTCGCGGACATCTGAGGGTGTTGCGGGACCAGTAGGTCTGATCCTTCATCCACACGGATTCTCGGTCCGGATACGCTGCGCGATACCCTTTTGGTACCGCATCACGTGTTTCAACTGTTGCAGTTGGCACGCACTCTGCATTCGGAATCCTCGAAAGGCTGCGTCCCGTTGCCCCATATCTCAACTGATCTGTTGGCCATCCTTCGGTGCCCCGTGACGGGATCCGCGCTGGTGCAGGAGGGCGAGGTGCTTCGCTCATCCGCTCCCGACGAAACGGGCAGGTTCGTGGAGTATCCGATTGATGAATCCATCCCTGTGCTGCTCCGTCCCGAACTCAGGACCGCGGAGAACATTCCCGCCGCTCCGACGCCGGCCTCAACAGCCACCACTTCCGCTTCCACAGCTCCCACCACCGCTTCCAGTGCTCCCGCTCCCACAGCCGCCGCTTCCACCGCAGAGGAATCTCCATCACTATGACGTTCGACTTCAAGGTAGCCGACCTCTCCCTGGCCGAGGCCGGCCGTCACCAGATCCGGCTTGCTGAGCACGAGATGCCCGGGCTCATGGCCCTGCGGCGCGAGTTCGGCGAGAGTCAGCCGCTCAAAGGAGCCCGTATTGCCGGCTCACTGCACATGACGGTCCAGACTGCGGTTCTGATCGAGACCCTCACCGCACTCGGTGCCGAAGTCCGGTGGGCGTCCTGCAACATCTTCTCGACGCAGGATGAAGCGGCGGCGGCCATCGTCGTCGGGCGTGGAACGGTTGAGGAGCCGGCCGGCGTGCCGGTCTTCGCCTGGAAGAACGAGTCGCTGGAGGAGTACTGGTGGGCAACCACGCAGATCCTGCAGTGGCCGGACAGCCAGCCCAACATGATTCTCGACGACGGCGGCGACGCCACCATGCTCGTGCACAAGGGTGTGGAGTTTGAAGCCGCCGGAGCGGTGCCTGCTGCGCCCAAGGAAGATGATGTCGACTACTCGCACGAGTACATCGTCTTCCTCGATGTTCTGCGTGCTTCCCTGGCCGAAGATCCCCAGCGCTGGACGCGCATCGGGGCGTCAATCCAGGGTGTCACGGAGGAAACCACCACCGGTGTTCACCGTCTGTACCAGCTGGCTGAGCAGGGCAAGCTCCTGTTCCCGGCCATCAACGTCAATGACTCGGTGACCAAGTCCAAGTTCGACAACAAGTACGGAATCCGCCACTCGCTGCCGGACGGACTGAACCGTGCAACCGATGTGCTCATTGGCGGGAAGGTCGCCGTCGTCTGTGGCTATGGCGACGTCGGCAAGGGTGCTGCTGAGGCGCTTCGTGGCCAGGGTGCACGTGTGATCGTGACTGAAATCGATCCGATCTGTGCGCTGCAGGCCGTCATGGACGGTTACCAGGTGGCAAAGCTTGAGTCGGTGCTCGCGCAGGGTGACATCTTCATCACCACCACTGGCAACAAGGACGTCATCATGGCGCACCACATGCAGGGGATGAAGCACCAGGCCATTGTCGGCAACATCGGTCACTTCGATAACGAGATCGACATCGCGGGTCTGGCTCGCGTGCCCGGTGTCGCCAAGGTCGAAATCAAGCCGCAGGTGCACGAGTGGGTCTTCGATCAGGGAACAGACCGGCAGCGCAGCATCATCATGCTGTCGGAGGGTCGCCTGTTGAACCTTGGCAATGCCACAGGCCATCCGTCATTCGTCATGAGCAACTCGTTTGCGAACCAGACCATCGCGCAGATCGAGCTGTTCACCAAGCACGGACAGAGCCGGGAAGACGGAATGCCCGAGTATGACAAGCAGGTGTATGTGCTGCCCAAGATCCTTGACGAGAAGGTCGCGCGGCTTCACCTCGATGCGCTGGGCGTCGAGCTGACTGAGCTCTCGAAGAGCCAGGCCGAATACCTCGACGTTGACGTTGCCGGCCCGTTCAAGCCGGACCACTACCGCTACTGAGCACAGCTCGTTTCGGCGGGTGGGACTTCTTCCTGTCACTCGTCAATAGCGCTACAGGTGCGGCTGAAATCGTGACCGGACTGAAGTGTGTTCGATCAGGACGGCTGAGCACGCGCGCGTAAAATTGCAACTGGACAGCAACTAGCAGGCAGGGTATGGAGCATGTCGAACTTCTCCGATGGGGATCAGCCGAGGCGACGAGGCTGGAAGATCGGTGCGCTTGTTGCCGCTGGAGTACTGGTCATCGGTGGCGGTGCCGTTGGCGCTCTTACTGCGCCGAGCTGGGCCAACTTCGGCGATGAGCCGGCGGCAGCACCGTCGTCGTCCGCTTCTTCTTCGGAGGAGCCGGAAGCAGCGGAATCGGAGGCGCCTGAAGCTGAGGAGTTCACTTTCGGTATCACGCCCACCGATGGCGCTGTGGAAGTGAATCCGGCGACGTTGCCCGAGATTCGTGCGGAACAGGCGACCATCGAGGATGTTTCGCTGGCGCCTGCGGACGGCGGCGAGCCGGTTGCGGGAACCTTCTCGGAGGACGGATCATCCTGGAAGGCTGACGGCCCGCTTGTGTTCGGCACGGAGTACGCGTTCGAGTTCATGCTGGTGGACACGGCTGGTGGTGAGCACCGGCAGCAGCAGACCTTCACCACGGTGCAGCCCGAGAATGAGGCGAACGCCTGGATGTATCCGGCGCCCGGTTCGACAGTTGGGACCGGTCAGACGATTGAGATTACGTTCAGCGAGCCGGTGATCAATAAGGACGCGGTCGAGAAGGCCATCACGATCACCAGCACGTCCGGGCAGCAGGGTGCGTTCTACTGGCTGAACGACACCGAGGTTCGCTACCGGGCGCAGGAGTACTGGGAGCCGCACAGCACCATCACCGTTGACGTGCAGTTGTTCGGTGTTGATCTGGGTAACGGCATGATCGGCAACTTCAACGACACCTGGTCGTTCAAGACCCACAACGACCGCCTGGCTGTGGTGGACAATGCCACCAAGCAGATGCAGGTCTTCATTGATGGCAAGCTTGAGCGGACCTTCCCGGTAACTCTTGGCACCGAGGAATGGCCTTCCTTCTTCGGCCTGTACACCGTGATGGAGCAGTACGAGCGTACCAAGTTCACGGCCGAGTCCATTGGGCTGAAGCCGGGCGATCCTGCCTACTACGAGCCCACTGAAGTGAACTATGCGAGCCGGATTTCCAACGGCGGTGCCTTTGTTCATGAGGCGCTTCCGGCAGCGCAGTCGATCCTCGGTGTGGCCAATGTGTCGCACGGTTGTGTGGGCATGAGCCCTGAGGGTGCCAAGTACTTCTACGACATGTTCGGGCCCGGCGACATGCTCGAGATCCGCAACACGGATACCGGTCCGGTGCAGGTTTGGGACGGCTTTGGGGACTGGAACCTGCCCTGGTCCGAATGGACGTCCCAGCAGGCCTAGCGTTCGTGCCTAGGAGCTGAACGGCAGTTTGTGCAGCTGCTCCGCGGTGCGCGAGGTGCGTTCACGCTGTTTCATGAGTCGGGCGTAGTCGCGGTCGCGTCGTTCGGAGACGATGGCGTTCAGGAAGTCTTCCGGTAGCGTTCCGGCCGGCGGAGTCGGGAACACAAATGCTGATGCTTCGGTTGCCAGGTCGACGGCGAGGCCGGCACGTGCGGAAGGTGTCAGGCGGCTTGCCTGTCCGATGAACTGCGAGATCCGGCGGGTGAGTGCGTCAGGCAACTGTGCGACGTCGGCGGTTCTGATCCAGTCCTGTAACGACGGCGGAAGCACGGCTCTCGTGCGTGTCTTCACCACGACGCGCTCGTGCATGGAATACGTGCCTGCGAGGAGATCGCCCAGCCGTTTCGAACGCTCGTTGAAGACCGCGACGAGGAAAGCGAGCGAACCGACGAGGAGGTAGATCTCCAGGACGGCGAGCATTCCGCGGATGAAGGCGTGCCGGAAGCGGATGGAACCGCCGTCGTCGCGCACTATGCGCAGTCCCATGGCCAGCCGGCCCAGTGATTTGCCTCGGGTGACTGTCTCGACCGTTACCGGGATGACCACGAGGACGAGCACCACGAGCACCAGAACGAGTGCCTGGGTGAGTGCCGGGTCGAAGGACCCTCCGATTGTGTTGCCGACGGCGACGATGACACCGATGATCAGCAGGATCTGTGCGAGCACGTCAATCATTAGGCTCACGGCGCGTGCGCCGAAGGATGCCGGGCGAAGTTCAAGAACGACTGCTTCGCCTGTGATGATCGAGCTCATTAGGTGTCCTCCCCTTGGATGGAATCAGCTTAGCCGCCGCAAGCCCATGGGTTTCGGCGGCTAAGCTGAGCGGGTGGATCTGGACGCATTCGAGGAAGTTAACCGGGCAGACTGGAACCGGCTGGATTCGCTGACGCGGCAGCGGCGGTTGCGCGGGCGTGAGGCGGACGAGCTGCTTAATCTGTATCAGCGGACGTCGACTCATCTGTCGATGATTCGGTCTGTCGCGCCGGAGAGTGCGCTGTCCAACGAGTTGTCGATGCGGCTGTCACGGGCTCGGACCAAATTCACCGGTGCGCGGTCGAATGTGCTTGAGGACATTGCGCGGTTCTTCGTGATCTCGTTGCCGGCTGCTTTCTACCGGATCCGTTGGCTGACTGTGGTGGTCGGGGTCGTGTTTGTCGGTGTCGCGTGGCTGTACGGGGCGTGGGTTGTGAATAACCCGGGGGTGATTGCTGCCCTTGGCAGTGACGAGGAGATTCGGCGATACGTCGAAGAGGACTTTGTCGACTACTACTCCGAGAATCCGGCGGCGTCCTTTGCCGGGCTGGTGTGGACCAACAATGCGTGGATTGCTGTTCAGGCTGTTGCCTTCGGGATCACCGGTATTTGGGGACCGTTCATTCTGTATCAGAACGCCCAGGGTGTTGGGATTGCCGGGGGCATGATGGCGTCCTACGACAAGCTCGACGTTTTCTTCACGTACATCCTTCCGCACGGTTTCATGGAGTTGACAGCGATTTTCATTGCGACGGCGGCTGGATTGCGGATTTTTTGGGCGTGGGTTTCTCCCGGGGCACGGACGCGTTCGCAGGCGCTTGCCGAGGAGGGCAGGTCGCTGATCACCGTTGCGCTCGGGTTGGTCCTGGTGCTGTTCGTGTCGGGGCTTGTGGAGGGCTTTGTGACGCCGAGTCCGCTGCCGGTGTGGTTGCGGATCGGCATCGGTTTCCTGGTGTTCGCGTTGTACTGGGTGTACACGCTCGTGCTGGGAAGGCGTGCAGTTCGGGCTGGTTATACCGGTGATCTTGCTGATGATGATCGTGGTGCTTCTGTGTTGACGGCGTGAGTTCTGTCTTGACGGCGTCAGTGCGCGCACCAATCATTCGGTTCCTTCGTTCACAGGTTCCGTCCCCGCACCTCTGGGTGCGCGCATCACCCATTCCGTTTTCGCTCACAAATCCGGTTCCCCGAACCCCCATCGGGTACCTAGAAGGGTGGTGGCCTGGTGGTGTAGGTCTTTCCGGCTGGTGAGATGGCCTTGATGGTTCCGGGTTCTGGTTGCATGTAATCCCAGTGCCCTTGGGTTTTGAGCAGGTGGTGTAGTTTACATAGGCAACAAAGATTGTCGTGGTTAGTACATCCGCCCTGATGCCATGGGATCGTGTGGTCGATCTTAGTTGCCATCGCGGCTCGATTGCAGCCGGGATGCCTGCAGGTTTTATCCCGGACCCGGACCCAGTCCTGAAGATGTTTCGGGGGCCGATAGGTGGTTCGGCCGATGGAAAGTGCAGTGCCCTCCTCCGGATGGATAAGGATTCGGGTGAAGGATGGCGCGTGTCCCGCCAATCGCGCTGCTGTTTCCGGGTCGATCGGTCCGTAGCCTTCGAGGACTGCGTAATCGCCCTGCTTCAAGGTTCCGCCAGCCGGATCGCCAGTGCTTGGCCCGCGGCGGCTGCGGAATTCACCGCCAGGCCTGCTACCGCCTGAGTGAGCGTCAGCACCGAAGTCGGATCGATCTTCACAATCAGCACTTGGTAGCTGGTCGAGGAGAGTGAGCACGGGACGGTGATGTGGACGGTCGCTCCGATGCCCCTGAACCCGGTGCCGGTGTCGATGTTCCCGGCACAGGTGTGAGTGAGCAGGTCGGTGAAGACATCTGCACGAAGTTGGGTGAGGGTTCGTGGCTCCTCTGGCGTCTGGAGTCCGCGGGCTCCAGCGTCGAGCCGGTTGTAGATTCCGCACGCCTGTTCAGCCGGAAGGTAAGCGCTCAGCCACGCCATCCCATCCGTTCCCGTTTCGAGGATCACACGACGTTCGGCTGTGGCACGGATTTTGCGGACCGGTGCGGCTTCCGGATGGAGGATCTCTCGCAGACCACGAGCCTTACGGGTCAGTTTCGGAACAGTGGTCTGCTCGGCAGTCTCGATAAGATCCTGCTCGAATTGAGCCACAGAATTGGCCGGGACACCGACACATTCATCGACAATCGTCGTCGCGTGCCGCCACGAGAGTTTGCCCGATTCCATGCTGGCCATGACCGGCTCGTGGTGGTTGACCAGCACCCGGCACTGTTCGACGAGGGTTTTCGCTGCCCGCGACGGTAGCCGCAGCAGGGCGCCGACCTCCTCGGAAACGAGCGACATCACGAAATCGTCGTGATCTGCACCATGATCTGCGCTGGCTCCGCCGGCTGCGTAGGCTCCATCACTTGCGTTGGCTCCGTGCTCGGGGGCGGGCTGGGCCTCGAGTTCATAGAGCTCCCGGATGCGGTCAACGAGCCGGGCCTTCTGCGCCTCGGCCCAGCATTGAAGCTCGTTCAACCGTTCCAGAGTCTCGACCGCGTCAGTAAGTGACTCCAGCTCACTGGTCGGGGACAGTTCAACGACACCCCAGGGACCCGCAGGGGCAGGCTCATCGGTACCTTCCCAAACCTGACCCGCGAATACGCCACTGAAGGGAACCTTTGTCCAGTCCGTATCTTCGGTCCACGACGGATCCCGCCAAGAGGAATTAGCGCCGCTGGTACCTGCCGAGGAATCAGCGCCGGCGGAGTCTGTCCAGGAAGTTCCCGAACCGGGGGATTTTGTCCGGGAAGAGCCGGCACCGGGGGAGTCTGTCCAGGAAGAGGCGGGACCGGGGGAGTCTGTCCAGAAAGCGCCCGCACCGGAGGCGCCGGCAGTGCCGGTACCTGCTGCGAACCCCTCGGTAAACCTCATAACCCAACTCCATCACCCGGCTCTGACAAAACCGCATCGGATGCTAAGCCGTGCGGTTATGCCCACAGCGAACAGCTGCGAGCGGAGAAGCATCGACAGTTTGGGTCGTGCGCGAGGGGGGACGACACTCACGGCGAACACGGGACGAGGGGGGACGACACTTACGGCGAACACGGGACGAGGGGGGACGACACTCCGGTCGAACTCGGGGGCGCGGAGATTGCTCTCCCGGCGAACACGGGCCAAGCGGATGGAACTGTTATCGGCAGGAGAGCTATAACGGCGTGGCCCGCAGCAGTCGGGTCAGTGGTCACGAGTACTGTCGTAGGTAGGAATTCCATGCAAGGAGACAGTCGTGGCTGACAAAGCTGAGAACGAAAACCAGGGTGCACCAGCAGGCGGAGAACGTCGAGCAGCGCTGCGCTCGGACGAGACCGGCGGCGGCTCAACGCGCGTTCGTGAAAGCAATTTCCCGATGCGGAAGGCCAGCACCCTTCCCGACGTGTCGGCCTACAGTGCGATCGACGACAGCGACACCCCGGCTGAGCCAGGGAGACTCGGAACCGACGACTCACGTACCTCGGCAGAGACAGTATCCGCCGAGATTAAGCCTGACGAGTCCAAGTTTCCTGCGATTGAGCAAGGCGAGACTGAGTCCGGTAAGACTGAGCCCGGTAAGACTGAGCAAGGCGAGACTGAGTCCGGTAAGACTGAGCCCGGTAAGACTGAGCAAGGCGAGACCGAGCCCGACAAGGCCGAGTTTGACGAGACTGCGCCCGGTAAGACTGAGCAAGGCGAGACCGAGCCCGTCGAAGCTGAGTTTGGCGAGACCGAGCCCGGCAAGGCGGAGTTTGGCGAGACTGAACCTAGCGAGCCTGGACCAGGTAAGACCGAGCAAGGCGAGACCGAGCCCGGCGAGCCTGGACCCGGCAAGACTGAATTCAGCAACGCAAGCCCAGCCGAAACCCGTGACCAGGTCGCGTCGAAAGAAGCCGGAGAAGATTACTCGCCTGCTGATCACACCACCGCCGATCCTGCTTCGCTAGCGACCCAACAGATCGCAGCGACCCCAACGGGCGCAGCAGGGAGCCCAACCGGCTCAACCGCGACGCCAACCGGCTCAACCGCGACCTCAACCGGCTCAACCCAGGCTCGTTCCACTGGCAGCGACTCAGTCCACGGCAGCACAACTGCGGCGCATCCGGTCCAACCCCGATCGAACAGAAGGGCCGACGACGACGCCAGCCCGGACACCTCGACACTCACCATCCGACCCCCTGAAGATGACGTCAACCGCCGCGCAACTCAGCGTGATGCGGCCGCTGCTGCCAAACCGTTGTTGCCACGCATCCTGCAGGTCCTGGTCGCGGTGTTCTTTCCTGTGATCCTGCTGGCTGCAGCGGTTCGGGCGGTCACCACACCGCTGTTCCTGTGGGCCGAATACCACCGCCCCGGCTTCCCGGCCGACAGCTACGGGTTCAGCACAGAGGACCGGATGACGTACGGCTCGTACGCCATGGATTACATTCTCAACTGGGCTCCGGCCCGCTTCCTGGGCGACCTCGTCAACACCGACGGCGACCAGCTCTTCCTCGACAGCGAAGTCGGCCACATGGCTGACGTGAAGGGCGTGCTCTCGACTGGTTTCGTCGTCGCAACCGTGCTCGCTCTCCTCGCGATCGCAGCCTGCGTCTACCTGGCACGCCGCTACCCGGGAGGCATTCGGCGGGCACTGTTCGCAGGCGCTGTCGCCACTCTCGTACTCGCGATAGCCCTCGCTGTAGCCGGGGTTCTGGCTTGGGAAACGTTCTTCACACAGGTCCACGCCCTTTTCTTTGCCGACGGTACCTGGACCTTCCGCCTCGACGACACCCTCATCCGGCTCTTCCCGGCCCAGTTCTGGATCGATGCCGCCGCAACAGTCGGCGCCATCGTACTGATCGGCGCTGTGCTGACCCTCTTCTTCACCTGGCCCACCAAAGCTCGCCGCGAAAAGTCAGCACACGCCTACGCAGCCCGTCGCGCCAACAGCGGAATCTAACTCACGACGACTGAGGCACAGCGCGACGGCGCCACCCAGCTAGGGGAGCAGCGGCACGATGACGGAACAGGCACAGCGCGACGGTGCCCCCCCAGTTACGGCAGTCGAGCACGACGCCGGCCCAGGCACGGCGCGACGGTGCCACCCAGCTACGGCAGCCAAGCACAACGACGACGGCGGCACGCAGTTAGCGCAACGGATAGCCACCCAGCGCACGACGACACCGGATCAGATCCAGCTGGGCATCCACATGCGCAGCCGCCATTGGTTGTACGGGATGGTCTCAGCCGTCCAGATGGGCAGGAAGAACGCCGACACCAGGACCGTCAGTACAACGAACCCGCCCACGAGCACGATACCCATCCGCCGCCGCGACGGAGGGTCGCTCCCTCGACCCAGAACCAGCCCCAGCACGTAAACGAGTGCGAGGACGAGGAACGGCTCGAACACGATCGAGTAGAAGAAGAACATAGTGCGGTCGGGAAACAGGAACCACGGCAGATACCCGGCCGCGACGCCCGCGAGAATGGCACCTGCCCGCCAGTCTCGCCTGCCGACCCAGAACAACAGCAACACAAGCAGCGACAGTGCAGCGCCCCACCAGATCAGCGGGTTTCCCACCACACTAACGGCCTGCGAACAATCCGAAGCACCGCAGGTCAGCCCATCCGACTGGTAGTGGAACGACGTAGGCCTGCCCATCACCAGCCACGTCCAGGCGGTGGCCTCATACGGGTGCTCCGAGCTGAGCCCCTCATGGAAGGTGTACGCACTGCGGTGGTACTCGGCCAGCGAGCGCAGCGGACCGGGAACCCAATCCCACAGGGGGTCCGGATTGTTGGCAGCCCACTGGCGGTCGTATGCATCGGAGGATAGAAACCAGCCGGTCCACGACGCCAGGTAGGTCAGCAGAGCCACCGGAACGATCGAAATGAACGCCTGCAGACCATCACGGAGGACTGCGCCACGCACCCAGCGCCGAACGCCCACCGCACGCCGGGCCGCCATATCCCACAGCACGGTCATCAACCCGAACACCGCAATGTAGGGCAACGCCGACCACTTGGTACCAAGCGCCAGTCCGAGCGCCACCCCCGCCGCAATCCGCCACGGCCGCAATCCCAGCCACGGCCCGTACAGCAACTGCTCGCGCGTCGGCTGACCGCGCTCCCGGGCCAGGCCGGCCATCAAGCCAGCCAACCGCCGTCGTGCCCAGTTCCGGTCCAGCACCAGCAGCGCAAAGGCGACCAGCACCCAGAACATGAGGAAGACGTCCAGCAACGAGGTCCGTGAATGCACGAGATGATGCCCATCGACGGCCAGAAACAGCCCCGCAATGCCGCCCAGCACCACTGAGCCGAATAGCCGCTGCGCAACGAGCGCCAGGATGAGGATCGACAGCGTACCCACCACCGCCGCCGTGAACCGCCAGCCAAACGGATTCGACGGCCCGAACAGCAGCATCCCAAACGCAATCATCCACTTTCCGACCGGCGGATGAACCACGTAATCCGGCGTCCCGAGGATCACTCCGGGATTGCCCGCGTTGAAAGATTCGTCCGCGTCCTCGGGCCACTCGCGCTCATAACCGGACTGCAGGTAGGAGTAGGCGTCTTTGACGTAGTACGTCTCGTCGAACACCAGCGTTTCCGGCTCGCCCAACCGGACAAAGCGCAGCACTCCGCCGATCAGTGCCACCAGCACCGGCAGCAACCAACCCCATATTCCAAACGGAAGCTGCTCGCCCAAGAGACGCCGCAGTAAAACCCGCTCGGAGAAGGCAGTACGCGCCGAAACGACCCACTGCCGCTTAGACCCCTCGCGGAGTGCGGCAGCTGTGGTGGTTTGGCTCACTGAATCATCGTACCGAGCAGCCCTGACAGTTCCGTGAGCGGCCCGAACACCGGGGACAAAACCAACTAGGCTGAACCAGTGACGGAAGAAACCCAGTGACGGAAACCCAGTGACGGAAGAAATCGACGACGACGGCGGCAGCCTCCTGTCCGAAAACCTCCTCCCCGATGCCGCTACAGCGGGAAACGGCAGCATCGTGCTGGCCGCAACCCCGATCGGAAACATGGGCGACGCAACGTTCCGGCTGGTGTCCCTCCTCGAATCCGCGGACATTATCGCCGCTGAAGACACCCGTCGCCTGCAACGGCTCATCCGCTCACTCGAGGTGACACCCCGAGGCAGGACGCTCAGCTACCACGAGCACAATGAAGCCTCCCGCACGCCCGAGCTGCTGGATCTCGTGCAGGCTGGCGCAACCCTGCTGCTGGTGACCGACGCGGGCATGCCGTCGGTTTCTGACCCCGGCTTCCGGCTCGTCGAAGCCGCAGCCGAACGCGGCATCACCGTGACCGTGGCCCCCGGACCGTCCGCAGTACTGACCGCCCTCGCCCTGTCCGGCCTGCCCACTGACCGCTTCTGCTTCGAGGGGTTCCTTCCCCGCAAAACCGGCGAACGCGCCGCACGCCTGGCCGAACTGCGCACAGAACGCCGCACCATGGTGTTCTTCGAGGCACCTCACCGGCTCGAAGCCATGACGCGAGCGCTGCACCAGGAATTCGGTCCCGAGAGGCCCGCCTGCATTACCCGCGAACTCACCAAACGCTACGAAGAGGTGATCCGCGGGCCGCTGCAGCACCTGCTTGAGTGGGTGGAAGGCAAGGAGGTCCGGGGGGAGATCGCCGTCGTCGTCGGCGGTGCACCGGAAGATCAGGCGAGTGCACCGGAAGACCACGTCCACGCAGTCAACGAGCTGATGAGCCAGGGGCTCCGGCTCAAAGAGGCTGTGGCTGCCGTCGCCGAGGACAAGAGAATCAGCAAGCGCGAGCTGTACGCCGCGGTGGTGGCCGCAAGGACGTAGAGCCAAGCGGCTGTGCACTGCAACAGCGGATCCGGGAACCCGTGGTGCAGATTTGTATGGACAGGCCCCAAAACGCCGCACTAGCGTGAGAGCCGGAACACACGAGAAGTACCCGTCGATCGAAAAGGCTCCCGGATGACTATCACCGCCCAGCGCGAACAAGACCTTCTGTCCTCGGTCCCCACCGGTCTGCTGATCGGCGGCGAGTGGCGCGACGCGTCGAACGGCAAAACGTTCGACGTCGAGGACCCGGCCACAGGCAAGACGCTGCTCACCATCGCCGACGCCAGCCCGGAAGACGGCAAGGCCGCCCTCGACGCCGCCGTCGCCGCACAGGACGCGTGGGCCAAGACCGCACCCCGCGAGCGCGGCGAAATCCTGCGCCGCGCCTTCGAACTCGTCACCGAACGCGCCGACGACTTCGCCCTCCTCATGACCCTGGAAATGGGCAAGCCCCTCGCCGAAGCCAGAGGCGAGGTCACGTACGGCGCCGAGTTCCTCCGCTGGTTCTCCGAGGAAGCCGTTCGCATGTCCGGCCGCTACTCCACAGCTCCGGACGGCAAGTCGCGCATCCTGGTCAACAAGAAGCCCGTCGGCCCGTGCCTGCTCATCACCCCGTGGAACTTCCCGCTCGCGATGGCAACGCGCAAGATCGCCCCCGCAGTCGCCGCCGGCTGCACCATGGTGCTGAAGCCTGCAAACCTGACTCCGCTGACGTCGTCGTTGTTTGCCAAGGTCCTCGAAGAGGCAGGCCTGCCCGCAGGCGTACTCAACATCGTCCACACCTCCGACGCGGGCGGCGTCACCGGACCCCTCATCAACGACAGCCGCTTGCGCAAACTCTCCTTCACGGGCTCGACGCCGGTTGGTCGCCGCCTGCTGGCCGACGCCTCTAAAAACGTCCTGCGCACCTCGATGGAGCTCGGCGGCAACGCACCGTTCCTGGTCTTCGAGGACGCTGACCTGGACAAGGCAGTCGAGGGCGCCATGGCCGCCAAGCTGCGCAACATGGGCGAGGCCTGCACCGCAGCTAACCGGTTCATCGTGCACGAGTCCGTCGCCAAGGACTTCGCCGACAAGCTCGCCGCCCGCATGAAGGACGTCACCCCGGGCCGCGGCACGGAGGACAGCTCGAAGCTGGGCCCGCTGATCGACGGCAAGAGCCGCGACAACGTGCACTCCCTGGTGAAGGAGGCGGTCGACGACGGCGCTCAGGTCCTCTCTGGCGGCTCACCGATGGACGGCCCCGGCTACTTCTACCCGGCGACGGTCCTCACGGATGTGCAGTCCGGTTCCCGGATCCTGCAGGAGGAAATCTTCGGCCCGGTAGCGCCGATTGTCACCTTCTCCACCGAGGACGACGCCGTCCGGCTGGCCAACAACACCGAGTACGGACTCGTGGCGTACGTTTTCACCCGCGACCTGAACCGCGGGCTGCGGATGGGTGAGCGGCTGGACACGGGCATGCTTGGCCTCAATGCGGGCGTCATCTCGAACGCGGCGGCTCCGTTCGGCGGCGTGAAGCAGTCGGGGCTCGGCCGTGAAGGCGGGTACGAGGGCATCGAGGAGTACCTGTACACGCAGTACGTGGGCATCGCAGACCCGACCGCGAGCTGAGACCCCACCCGTGAGTTGGCAGGACACACCCCTTTTGGGGCTCCATAAGGGGCGTGTCCTGCCAAATCAACGGGTGGTGGCGGGGGCAACTTCTTCGCTGCGCTGCGCCCCGAACGGCTGCCACAGCGAGCGCGGCCAGAACCGGGCCCGAATCCGAGCGGGAAGCGTCGCGGACTTGTGCAGCGCGTCGGCGACGGACTGAACGTCATCCCAGTCGTTTGTCGAGCGGGCTTCCGCCCCGGAGACCGCGAACTCGGAGTATTCCTCTTCCTCATAGGCGCGTCGTAGCCGCGATAGCGCCTCCGTTGGAGACGCGTGGCTCTGGACCGGAGACGCGTGGCCCTGGACCGGAGGCGCCAAACCCGCAGACCGCTGACCCGCAGAAACCCCGCTCGTAGATTCAGTGGCGAAGCCAACCCGCAACCGCTGCTCGAACGTCCGCGGAGTGTCGGTGGATAGGGGCGGAATGCCGTAGTCGGCAGCCAGCTCGACCGTCTCAGCCCACGCCACCGTCGCAGCCCCCACACCTGCGGCGTTGGCAGTCACCGCACGACGACGGCGCCCAGTCCGCAACGACCGCCACGCCATCGGCATCAACGCGAGCAACACCACGAGCACGCCGAGGATGACACCGAGCATCGAACTCCGCTCCGCGCTTTCCTGCACCGCCTGCGCTGACTCTTCCTCCTCGGCCTGCGGAGAAGGAGTCGCGGTGGACGGTGCCACCGGAAGAGCGTCCGGGTTCAGGTTGCCTTCATCCGGCACGGGGCCGGTGGGCACAACGGTCGAGAACGCGTATTCGGGGACGGACCCTCGGGACGGCGTAGGCTCAAACCGCACCCAACCGACGCCCTCGAAGTACAGCTCGGGCCACGCATGTGCGTCTTTGGAATTGACCGAGTATTCGGTGAACCGTTCACCGTTCGGGCCACGTGACACCTCGCCGGTCGGCGTCCCGGGAGAGTAGCCCACAGCCACCCGACTCGGGATTCCCGCCTGCCTGGCCATCACTGCCATGGTCCCGGCATAGTGCACGCAGTACCCGGATTTCGACTCGAGGAAACGCGCCATCACGTCCAGGCTGTTGCCGTCGTAACCGCCGTCCACCGGAGCGTCCACCGAATACACAAACGACGGCCCGCGCAGGAACTGTTGGATGGCGATCGCCTGGTCGTACGGGTTGGTGATGCCCTCGGTCACCGCCGCAGTTGTCTCACCGATGATGCCCGGCATCGAATCGGGAAGGGCGAGGAACTGCTCCGGCACTGAATCGGGATCCGCCGCCGGGATGGCCTGGAGCCGTTCGCGGGTGAGCACCGGCTCGGCGCTGCGCACCAGATACTCCTGCTGCGCGGTGGACCCGCCGTCGATCGCGAGGATGCTGAGGGTTCCCGGATCATAGGCCCACCGACCGTTCAAGCCTTCGATGGACACCGGAGCGTACGGCGCCAGCAGCCACGGGCTCGTGAAGCTGTCGGTGCTGATCCGGGTGAGCGTGGTCGCCTCGAAGGGCTGGCTGTCCGAGGATAACTCCTCCACGCCCGCCACCCGCTGGCCCAGCCGCTGATCGGGCTCCCACCGCTGACCGCTGAAATCCTCCAGTGTGACCGACCTCAGGTACAGGGGATCATCGGAGGTGGTGGAGTACACGATCCGCCCGAAACCGTTCGGATTCCGCAGGTCGTTGCCGAGCGTGACGATCGGATTAAGCCCCGTCGCCGTTCCCCACAGGTTCACCCGCGCACCCTGCGGAAAGGCTCCCGAGTTGAAACCGGGAATAGCCAGGGGAAGCACGACGGCGATGCCCAGTGCCAGCGCCCCGATCGTCAGACCCCGAGACAGATGGGCACCCGACAGTTCGCCCGACGACGCCGACTCCCACCGCGCCTCCCGCCAGTGAGCACAACCCAGCAGCAGTAAAAACCCAGCCACCGCGGCGATGAAGGACGGCACACCCACACTGTTGATGCGTACGACGGCGGGAACCACCAGAACTGCCAGCAGCGCCAGTCCGGCGGTGGCCGGCATCCGAAGAGAATTGGCTAGGGTGTCGACGAGGATCGCAATGAGCCCGACACCTGCACACACCACTAGGAACAGCCCGGCAGTTGGCAGCACCGGCGCCACCTGCGACACCACAGTATTCTCGGCGTGTCCCAGCAGGATGGTCAGCCGGCCGATGAAGCCGTCACCCGGAAAGACACCAAGGGTGCTCTGCGACGGAAAGAACTGCCAGATCAACGAACCAGCCAAGGCAATGACGCCGACCAGGGGAGCGAAATACGAGGGCAGGGGGGAAGCCCGCGTCAGTGCCATGAAGAACAGGACCGTTCCCACGGTCACCAGCACGGGCGTGAACCAGGTCCACCCGAAAATTACTCCGGACAGACTGACCGACGTCAGCATCACCGCAGCGAACGACGCCGCGCTAACCAGCAGGTGCCAGTAGCTCCGTCGCGGAGCGTCCGGCCGGTTGGGAAGAACCCGCTGTGCCTGCCCGCTGCTGCTGGCTGGCCGCGAAAGGGTGGCGGTCATGCGTGCGCTCCTGAACCGACAGAACCTGATGAACCGACGGACCCGACAGAACCTGATGAACCGACGGACCCGACAGAACCGGCTGAATCATCAGACCCGGCTGAACCAACAGAAGCGGATCCAGACCCAGAGCGAGAGCCGGACCCGGACCCAGACCCGGAGCCGAACGTCGTCTTCGCGGTGGACGAAGTCACCGTGGCGGACGGCGTATCGAAGTGCGCCCAGGCGGACGCGACGGACGCGTTCGGACTTACCGCCACAACGTGCCAGCCGGCACCGCGGAGCACGTCCATCACAGCGTGCAGGTCTCGCGGACGCTCGCTGACCAAAATGGCTAGGGACTGCGAACCGTACTCTGCCGCCGGCCCCAATTCACGGGCCTCAGCCTCACTGATGGCACCGAGCAGGGCGATCAGCGGCCCGCGGTTCTTCAGCCCGGCCAGCTTGTCCAGCATGGGATCGCCAAACGGCTCCGCACTCGGCGCAGAGCCGCCGTTAGCGGCCCGCCGCACCGCATGCGATCCAGAACCCGAACCAGACTTCGAACGCGCTGAACCGGAGCCCGCCCGCGCGGAGTCAGACCCGTCCGATCCCGAACGCCGCTTCTGCGTCGCCGAAGGCCGCTTCGTGGGATCCGGCAGCAACTCCAGCGCCGCCAGCCCCTGCGCAATCCCGTGCAGCCCGGCCTGGCCGAAGAACTCCTCATCGTCGGGCCACGGTGCAGACACCGATCGCCGCAGCGCCGGCGCACCCGTTTCATCGACGAACCGCAGTGAGTAGTTGCGATCCAGCAGGTGCGCCGCAATGGAAACTGAAGCAACCACAGCCCACTCGAACGTGGGCGAGGAGAGCATGCCGTTGTCCGCGTCCGGGTCGGCGAACGCGGACAGGAAACCCGACCCGTAACTGGCCTGCCGCTGATCGAGGATCAGGGTGGCCTCGGGGGTGGTGACCGATTCCTCCTGCCGCACCATGAGCTCGTTGTGCCGGGCGGTCGCGGCCCAGTGGACCCGGCGCATGGGGTCGCCGTGGCGGTACTCGCGGGTCATGACGTCGTCGTCGCTGGGGTTGGCGTTCCGCCGGGTCACGGCATTGCCGTCGGTCCCGCGCACGCCGGTCAGCGGAGAGTAGGGCAGATCGAGCGGGCTCGGCGTGACCACCAGCCGGTCGGTGCCGCCGAGGGTGTGCCGGGAGACGCCCAGGCCAAAGGGGTCGGTGAAACCGGCGGTGACAGGGCCGACGTCGTACACTCCCCGCGCTGCCGACCGCAGCCGGTACTCATACAGACTCACCCCGCTGGGAGTGGGATGACGGGCAGGGAAGTGGAACTCGGGGGCCTCGCCAAAGCGCTGCGGCAGCTGCTCATGCATCACCACTGAACCGCCAAGCGGCCCGTCCGAGGCCACAGATAGCGTGACCGTGGTGGTGAACCCGGTCTCCATGCTCTGCGGTGCGAAGGTTCGGTGCACGGTGAACCGCGGCTTCGCCAGCCGGAGCACCAGCACGGACACCAGCGGCAGGAGCACCAGCAGGGTGCCCAAATAGAGCAGATCCCGCCGGCCGAGGAACTGCGCGAACAACAGCGACAGCACACCGGCCGCGGCCAGTCCCCACCCACGGGCAGTGAGGATCCGCGGCAGGCGCTCGACCAGGAACATGGCGTCAGCCGTTTCGTGAGGACGCGCTCGCGGCGTCGCGCGCCACCGGCACCCGGGCGAGGACGCCGGCAATGATCGACGACGGCGTCTCACCGGAGCTGAGCGCCTTCCGGTCCAGGATGAGCCGGTGTGCCAGCACCGCTTCGGCGACGGCAGCGACGTCGTCGGGCAGCACGAAGTCCCGGCCCTCCAGCGCAGCACCGGCCTTCGCCGCCCGCAACAGCTGCAACAGGCCGCGCGGGCTGGCACCGAGCCGGAGCTGCGGGTGCTGGCGGGTGGCGTGCCCGATTCCGACCGTGTATTCCTTCACCGCGGGGGAGACGTACACCTGCCGGACCTGGCGGATCATCGCCGCGACGTCCTCGACGCCGGCAACCGGCTGGATGGAGCGCAGCGGCGAGACGGACTGGTGGGTTTCCAGCATCTCCATCTCAGAGCTCATGTCCGGGTAGCCCATGGAGATGCGGGCCATGAAGCGGTCGCGCTGGGCTTCGGGCAGCGGGTACGTGCCCTCCATCTCGATCGGGTTCTGGGTGGCGATGACCATGAACGGCTCGGCCAGCCGGTGGGTGGAGCCGTCCACCGTGACCTGGTGTTCCTCCATGCACTCAAGCAGGGAGGACTGGGTTTTGGCGGACGCGCGGTTGATCTCGTCGCCGATCACGATGTTTGCGAACACGGGACCACGCCGGAACTCGAACCGGTGGGAATCCTGGTTATAGATGGAGACGCCGGTGACGTCCGACGGCAGCAGGTCCGGGGTGAACTGAATCCGGTTGACGCTGCAGTCGATGGTGCGCGCCAGGGTCTTCGCCAGCATCGTCTTGCCAACCCCCGGCACGTCCTCCAACAGCAGGTGCCCCTCGGCGAGCAGCACCGTCAAAGCCAGCCTGGCGGCGTCGGGCTTGCCGTCGATCACCGTGTTGATGGACTTCAGGATGCGCGCGCTGGTGTCGTGGAACGTCTCACCGGTCATCGGTGGGCGAACGGTTTCCGCACTTGTTCCCACGGATGCGCCGGGCGCCGTGCTGCCGTTGGGGGTGGCGTACTGGTTGTGGGCGTCCATCGATACCTTCCGTCAGACGCTGCCGGGAACGAAGAGCCACCTCAGTGTGGAAAACGTCGATGGAACACGTGCTGGGCAACGGTTGCTAACTAGCTCAAGACTACTAGGACAACTGGACTTCGGGGCGGAAAGTTCCACAGACCCGGGCCCGCAGGAAGAGGGCTGCAAGGAAAGTCTAGGGTTGAACCATGTGCACCAGTTCGATCCCCGTCCAGTACCGCCCCGAAGAGACGACGGCGGAGGGCTCACCTTCCGGCCGGTCACGCGCTCCCGAGACGGGCGGCCGCAGCCGGAAACTCGACTACCCACCGGCTCCCGAGCCGCTTCCGTACCCCGTGATGGACAACCACACGCACCTCGATTTCCGTGACGGGCAGGTTGCCGTCAGCGCCCGTGACGCGATGGATGCGGCCGAGGCGGTCGGCGTCGGCTTCGCGGTGCAGGTGGGTACGGACGTAGAGTCCTCCCGGTTCACCGTCGACGCCGTTGACCGCGACCGCCGCCTGCTGGGCGCCGTGGCGATCCACCCCAACGAAGCGCCCGTGCTCGCTGAGGCCGCCACGCTTGAGGACGCGCTCACCGAGATCGAGAAGCTTGCGCAGCACCCCCGCATCCGGGCGATCGGCGAGACCGGCCTTGACTACTTCCGCACCGGCGAGGACGGGCGCGAGAGACAGGAATACTCCTTCCGCCGGCACCTCGACATCGCCCGCCGGCTCGACCTTGCCCTGCAGATCCATGACCGGGACGCGCACGACGACGTCGTGAAGGTCCTGCGCTCGGAGGAACCTCCCAGCCGGGTGGTCTTTCATTGCTTCTCCGGCGACGCCGACCTGGCACGGGTCTGCAACGAGAACGGCTGGTTCATGTCCTTCTCCGGCACCGTTACCTTCAAGAACGCCCGCGACTTGCGTGACGCCCTGGAGGTTGCCGATACGCAGTTGATCCTCACCGAAACCGATGCGCCGTTCCTCACCCCGCACCCATTCCGAGGGCAGCCGAACGCGAGCTACGCGGTCCCGTACACCGTGCGGTTCATGGCCGAGCACCTGGGCACGGACCTCGAGGAGCTCTGCCGGACCATCAACGCGAATACCCGCCGCGCGTACGGCGAGTGGGACTGATTGACTCGCTCTCCGGCACCGTTACCTTCAAGAACGCCCGCGACTTGCGTGACGCCCTGGAGGTTGCCGATCCGCAGTTGGTTCTCACCGAAACCGATGCGCCGTTCCTCACCCCGCACCCGTTCCGGGGGCAGCCGAACGCCAGCTACGCTGTGCCGTACACAGTGCGGTTCATGGCCGAGCACCTGGGCACGGACCTCGAGGAACTCTGCCGGACCATCAACGCGAATACCCGCCGCGCGTACGGCGAGTGGGACTGATTGACTCGCTCCATTACTTATTCGTAGCGCGTCCGATATGATTGCGTAATGGCTGTCCTCAGTGTTCCAGAATTGGCTAAGCGACTTTCGGTGAACGAAAGCCGGGCACGGCTTCTTGTGCAATCCGGGCGTATCCCTGCCCGGAGAGTCGGGGGTCGGTGGGTTATTGAGGAAGCGGATGCCGCTCAGTACCGTCGAGGAGTTCCGGCGGGGCGGCCTTTGTCGGAGCGCAGCGCCTGGCAGCTCGCTTGGAATGCCTGGAGCGACGCTCCCCGCGGGACGCCTGCGATCGATAGTGATCTGTCCCCTGTAGAACGACACCGGCTCAAGCAACGAGTGGAGCGGCTGCAAGAAGCGTCGGATCCGTTGCCTCTCGTTTGCTCCCTGTTAGCTAAGAGAGCCGAGAAAGTAGAGCTGTCCAGCAGCCCCGCCGACCTCAAGGACCTGCGCGAGGATCAGCGTCTTCGGTTATCCGGAGTTTCTCACAGATCGTCAGGGTTGCTCTCCAATTTGGAGGTCGAGGCGTACGTCAACCGCAGGGACTACGACGCTTTGATCAGGGACTGGTTTCTTGTGAAGTCCAGTCCCGGCCAGCGACCAAACGTGATTCTTCACATTGCAAACGACGTTCCGGAGCAACTGCCGCCGCTGCTAATTGCGGCAGATCTCGCTGAGCGCCCGGGAGCCCGAGAACAGCAAGCAGCCCGCGAAATTCTCAGGAGGATCTTGAAGTCCCCGCGTGATCATCCCGACGGCGATGCGGCTGACTGGCTAGTGCCCGGCGCCGAGCTTCCCAGCCAGACGTTCCCGCATGAGGACTGAGGCGTCGTTGAGCCCAATGACCTCGACGCGCTTACCGTGGGAGTGGTACTTCTCCGTGATGGCGTCCAGCGCCGCAATAGTCGACGCGTCCCAGAGGTGCGAAGCGTGCATGTCGATGATTACCCGGTCCGGATCCATCGCGTACTCGAACTGCGTGTAGAGGTCGTTGGACGACGCGAAGAACAGCTCACCGTCCACCACATAGGTGGCCACCTCTTCGCCGTTCAGCTCCAGCACGGTGCGTTCCACGGTGACGAAATGCGCCACCCGCCGGGCGAACGCGACCATGGCCACCAGCACACCCACGCCGACGCCGATTGCCAGGTTATGCGTCCACACCACAACGACAACGGTGCTCACCATCACCGCGGTTTCGCTCTTGGGCATCCGCTTCAGCGTTGAGGGCTGCATGCTGTGCCAGTCGAAGGTCGCGATGGACACGAAGATCATCACTGCGACAAGCGCTGCCATTGGAATGATTGCAACGATGTCGCCGAGTGACACCACCAGGATCAGCAGGAAGACGCCGGCAAGGAAGGTGGAAATACGGGTGCGGGCACCGGATGCCTTCACGTTGATCATGGTCTGGCCGATCATGGCGCAACCGCCCATACCGCCGAAGAAGCCGGTGATGATGTTCGCTCCGCCCTGGCCCCAGCTTTCCCGCGTTTTGTTGGAGCGGGTGTCGGTGATGTCGTCGACAAGCTTCGCGGTCATCAGGGATTCCAGGAGACCGACCAGTGCCAGCGCCAGCGCGAACGGCGCGATGATCTCGAGCGTCTCCAGGTTCAGTGGAACGTTCGGGAAGAACAGGCTGGGGAAACTGTCCGGCAATTCACCCTTGTCACCGACGTTGGGGACCCGGACCGAGGCAAAAACAGCGAAGAGGGTCAGCGCAACGATCGCCACCAACGGCGCCGGAACAACCTTGGTCAACCGCGGCAAACCGAACACGATCAGTAGGCCCACCGCAACCATGGGGTACACCAGCCACGGGACGTCAATCAGCTCCGGTACCTGCGACATAAAGATGAGAATGGCCAAGGCATTGACGAACCCGACCATGACCGAGCGCGGAATAAAGCGCATGAGCTTCGCCACGCCAAGCAATCCCAGCGCTACCTGGAAGACGCCGCCCAGGATCACAGCGGCAATGAAATAGTCGACGCCGTGGCTCGCCACCAGCGGCGCGATCACCAGGGCGACGGCGCCGGTCGCCGCTGAGATCATCGCCGGCCGTCCGCCGAGGAACGCGATGGACACCGCCATGGTGAAGGACGCAAACAGGCCCAGACGGGGGTCGACACCGGCGATAATGGAGAACGCAATCGCTTCAGGAATCAGGGCAAGCGCAACCACCAGCCCGCCCAGCACCTCGACCTTCAGCAGCCGGGGGTTCTTCAGCGTTAGAAGGACCGACTGGCGTTCAATCGGCGTGAGAGCTGCGGTGGACGTAGGCATACGGGTGTTCCTTCAAAAGCGGGGGAGCGAAGCGGTACGATGCGCGGTCTTTCCGGGGTTTCCGGTAAGGTCGGGAGGTTGTACGCCAATGAGCGAAGGGCGGCGGTGCGCCGTCGCAGGTACGCCAGCGTCAATTCTAAACGCTCGAGGAAATTCAAGAAGTACTGAGGGGAATCCATGACGAGCGCAACAAACACCGCCGAGGCGGTACGCCCAGCCACCATTGCTGAGCAGGCCCGCAGAAGGCGCACGTTTGCTGTCATCTCGCATCCGGATGCGGGCAAGTCAACGCTGACCGAAGCGCTCGCCCTGTACGCGAGCGCAATCCAGGACGCCGGGGTGACCCACGGCAAATCCAGTCGCCACGGCACGGTGTCGGACTGGATGGGCATGGAACGCGAGCGCGGTATCTCGATCAGTTCCGCGGCGCTTCAGCTGGAGTACCGCGATACCGTCCTGAATTTGGTGGACACCCCCGGTCACGCTGATTTCTCCGAGGACACGTATCGGGTCCTTGCAGCGGTGGACTGCGCTGTGATGCTGATCGACGCAGCTAAGGGCTTCGAACCGCAGACGGTGAAGCTGCTCGAAGTGTGCAAGCAGCGTGGGCTTCCCATCGTCACGGTGGTCAACAAGTGGGACCGGCCCGGCCTGGATGCCTTGGGGCTGATCGACCAGATCGGCGAGCGCACCGACATGGTGCCGGTTCCGTTGACCTGGCCCGCGGGCATCGCCGGCGATTTTCAAGGAGTGCTCGATGTGCGCACCGACAGTTCCATCGCATTGGAAGCGGTCGACGGCGGTGCACAGCCGGCTCTGGAGACAACCATCGATCCCTCCGGGCTTGATCCGCATTCCGCGCTGGTGTGGGAGACCGCGAGCGAGGAGTTGGGTCTGGTGGCGTCCTCCAACGGAGAGTTCGACGCCGCGGCGTTTGCCTCAGCGCAGCAGACTCCGGTCCTGTTTGCCGCTGCCGCCCGGAACTTCGGCGTGCGTCAGCTGGTGGACCTGCTGGTGGAAGTCGGCTCAGCGCCGACACCGCGGGCTACTGCGGATGGCGCCAGTCGCCCGCTGGAGGCGGGCTTTTCCGGCTTTGTGTTCAAGGTCCAGGCCGGCGCGAACACCGCACACCGCGACCACATTGCCTACCTTCGAATTTGCTCCGGCGTCTTCGAACGGGGGATGGTCATCACCAATTCCCGCACCGGCAGGCCGTTCGCGACCAAGTATGCCCATCGGGTTCTGGGGCGGGAGCGGGAAGCCCTCGAGCAGGCCTGGCCGGGCGACGTCGTCGGGCTGGTGAACGCAACGAGCCTGCGGGTAGGGGACAGCCTTTACCAGGATGAGCCGGTGACCTTCCCGGAAATCCCGCACTTCTCGCCCGAGCTGTTCGTTACGGTGCGGGCGAAGGATCCCGGCCGATACAAACAGTTCCGGCGGGGTATTGAGCAGCTCGATCACGAGGGTGTCATCCAGGTGCTGCGCTCCGAACTGCGTGGTGACCAGGCGCCCGTGCTCGCCGCCGTCGGTCAGCTTCAGTTCGAGGTGGCAGAGCAGCGAATGCGCACCGAGTTCAATGCACCGGTGTCAATGGAGCATCTGTCCTACACCCTTGCCCGCCGCATCCCCAGTCCGCCAAGCTCCCTTCCTGATTCATTCCGGGGCGGGGAGATACTGCGGCGGTCCGACGGTGAATGTATCGCCATCTTCGGTGACCGGTGGAAGCTTGGGCACTTCGCCGACGCCTTTCCGGACCTCTCGCTGGAACTCATCGGCGCGGCCTGAGCCACGCGGCTGCAGCGAGCAACAGTCGTATTCAGCAGCCCGAGCTTGCCCTCGTATCACAGTTAGATTACGGTGAACACTTATTAGCCGGGGTCGGGGAAGGCTTTCGGACTGATGCCGTCCGCTGCGGACGGGTTCCTACTGCGTTACCGCTGGCGTTGAGCCGCGCCTGAATGAGGCATGTCAGGCGTGCACAGCTCAACTCAAGTGGTGCGCTCAGGTGCCTGCCGCCGTCGTTCATTTGCCTGCGCACTTTGTGCTGCGCCCACTTCGTGGCGCGCGGATCCAAGCGCTCTTTCCCCGTGCCCGGATACGACGCGGAATGTGGGACGTTGTGGCACGAAGAGTGGCGAAGAGAGCGGCAAAGCGTGATGCCAAGGCCTGGGCGGTTCTGACCGGGCAGGGCGTGGTCATGCTGAGCCTGGTGGCTGGGCTTCTGGCCTTCGTTGGGAACGGCAAGAGCGTGCAGGTGGTTGTCGACGGGCAGTCGAACACCGTGCAGACATTCGGCGGCACCGTGGCCGAGGTCCTGCGGACCGCAAACGTGACGGTCACAGCGAACGACGACGTGTACCCGGCCCTTGCCGCGGCCGTTGACGACGGCGCCGCCATCCAGGTCAACAAGGCAGCCGCCATCGAGGTGGAGCTCAATGGAGCCGAGACCGTAGTCCACACCACCGGCGAGACCGTGGGTGAACTCGTGACCGACCTCGGTGTGGCCCGCGATTCCGACATTTCCGCGCCGGCTGAAACCCCGCTTGTCACCCTCAGCTCAACCCTCAGCATTTCGACGCCGAAGACGGTCACCCTGGCGGTGGACGGCAAGGACCGGCGCATCGAGACCACCGGAAACACCGTGGCGGACCTGCTCACTGAAGCGAAGGTCACCCTCGGCGACGAAGACCGCGTGTCAGTGCCGGTCCACAGCTCGCTGGTCACCGGTATGGGCCTCAAGGTCACCCGGGTAGAGACCGGCAAGAAGGTCACCGAGACCGAGTCGATCGATTTTCCCTCCACCGAGCAGGAATTCGCGGAGCTCTTGATCGGCGAACGCGGAGTGGTCCAGGTCGGCGTCGCAGGCGAACGGACCCGCGTCTTCACCGTCACCGTCATCGACGGCAAGGAAACCAGCCGGGAAAAGGTCAGCGACAAGGTCACCCGCGAGCCGGTCGAGGAGATCGTGGCCGTCGGAACCCGCGAGGAAGAGCCGGAGCCCGAGCCGGAAGAGGAAAAGGCTCCCGAGGTTGAAGCCGCAGCCGAGGCCGCGCCCCCGGTGGAAATCGAAACGCCCGCGCACGCCCCCGCTGCAGTGGTTGCAGGCGGCGGCGCGTGGGATGCCCTCGCCGAGTGCGAGTCCGGCGGCAACTGGTCCATCAACACCGGCAACGGCTACTACGGCGGCCTGCAGTTCAGCGCGTCGAGCTGGCTCGGTGCCGGCGGCGGCAAGTACGCCCCGCTGCCGCACCAGGCGTCGCGCGCCGAGCAGATCGCAACCGCCGAGGTGCTCAAGCAGAACGGCGGCTGGGGACACTGGCCGTCCTGCTCCTCGAAGCTTGGCCTGCGGTAACCCTTTCGCAGCTTGTTCAGCGCCCCTGCCGGTGTCGGCGGGGGCGTTGCTGTTTCCGGCGGGCTTGTTCTGACTTCGTCCCGACCCTGTCCCGATTTGCTCACCTTTCACCACTCCGGTTCCGGCCCCGCCGCGTCAGTACGCCGACGACGACGGTGGTCACCACCGAAAACTGAGCAGACTGGAACGGGTCCCAGCAGGACCCGCCTGCAGGGCTGGTCAGCCGGGTCCCGCTACGATGGCTAGGTGAAAGACAAGGCGAGCCCATCCGCGGCAACGGCACTGCTCGGCGCGAGCGAGATCCGTCGGCTGGCCGAGGAACTGGGCATCCGTCCCACCAAGACGCTGGGCCAGAACTTCGTCATCGACGGCAACACCATTCGCCGGATCGTCGCTGCCGCAGCGGTCGACCCGGCCGAGACCGTGCTCGAGGTTGGACCCGGACTTGGCTCACTGACTTTGGGTCTGCTGGACGCCGCGCAGCGCGTGGTGGCCGTCGAAATCGACCCGGTGCTGGCCGCACGCCTGCCGCAGACCATCGCGCAGTGGCGCCCCGAGCGGGCTGCCTTCTGCGACGTGCTGCAGGGCGACGCGATGCGCGTCACCGAACTCCCGGCCGAACCCACCGCGCTGGTGGCCAACCTCCCGTACAACGTGGCCGTTCCCGTGGTGCTGCACTTGCTCGCGCACTTCCCGTCGCTGCGGCACGGACTGGTGATGGTGCAGGACGAGGTTGCCGATCGCCTGGCCGCGCCTCCCGGATCCAAGGTGTACGGCGTGCCGTCGGTCAAGGCCCAGTGGTACGGGAAGATGCGTAAGGCCGGCGTGATCGGCATGAACGTGTTCTGGCCGGCGCCGAAGATCGCGTCCGGCCTGGTCGCCTTCGAGCGACATGAGCAGCCCAAAACCCCTGCTTCACGCGAGGAAGTGTTCGCCGTCATCGATGCGGCCTTCTCCCAACGACGCAAAACACTCCGCGCGGCGCTCGCAGGGTGGGCCGGCAGCGGTGCCCTCGCGGGCGAGGCATTGGCCCGGGCCGGTGTTGACCCGTCCGCCCGCGGCGAGGTGCTCGACATCCACGCGTTCGCCCGCATCGCCGAAGCCAAGCAGCTCCCGCAGGCGTAGCCCGCCCGTTCCGGGCACAATTCTGCACTTTGTGACCCAACAGAACGACGACGGCGCAGCGAATTCGCGTAAACTCGCCTCGGCGAGGGGTAGGGGGAGCGGGAAACTGCAGGATCGTGTCCGCCCACCCGAGGGCCGTTACTACGGTACGCGGTCGGCGCGCGGCACAGCAGCGCTCTCCCGCACGATCACCGCGGGCCGTTCCGAGGAGAACCGCTTCGGTTTCTCCCCGTCGTTGAGCTGCTCAAGCAACAGCCCGAAAGCACGCTGTCCCAGGTTGCAGAAATCCTGTCTGGCGGTGGTGATTGAAGGACTCCAGAGGTCGGATAGCGGGTGATCATCGAAACCGACCACGCTGATGTCGTCGGGAGTCCTGACACCTTCGTCGGCGAGCCCCCGGATGACGCCCATTGCTATCTCGTCGTTGCCGCAAAATACCGCGGTGACCGATGGGTCCGAGGCCAACGACCTGCCAATATCCCGTCCCGATCCCGGGCTCCAGCTTGCGTCGAGCAGCGGCGGAACAGGGGCACCCGCCTTGCGAAGCGCACGCCGCCACCCAGTGGTGCGTCCGTCTTCGCGCCGTGACGGTGGAACGCGAACATGGTGAACGGTCTTGTGCCCGAGCCCGAGGAGATATTTCGTCAGTTCCTCGGCCGCGCGGGTCTCATCAAGGACCGCCTGCGGGATGCTGGTGTCCCGCACACCGGAAATAGCGACGGTGGGTACGTAGTCCGGCATCTTGCTCAGCGCTGCTACTCCGGGAGGGTCGAACTTCAGAGCGAGTACGCCAGCGAGGTCCTGGCCCAGCACCAGTGAGACTGCGCGTTCGACGTCGTCATCCGCTGTGGTCTCCACGACCGCGATCGAGACAATGAAACCTTGCGCTCGGGCGGCAATCTCGATGCCGCGGATGGTTTCCGCATACCCGTACTGCGAGGTGTTGCCCGCAATGACACCCACAACGCTCGCCCTTTTTGATGCGACCGACCTCGCGGCGGCGCTCGGGCGATAGTTCAGAGCTGCGATCGCGTCGAGTACGCTCTGCCGCTTCACAGGACTCACGCGCGCTGCCCCCGTAAGGACGCGGGACACTGTGGGCACCGACACTCCGGCAAGGCGTGCGACGTCGGCAATAACCGGCGAGCGCTGTTTCCGCTTTGACGTTGTCAAGAACTCCCCGTACATCAGTCCTTGAGGGGAGACGGGTCTTGTTTCCGCGATGCGTTGCGCCGATAAGTCGGACACCTCGCCAACGCTCACTTGACCGCTCCACTCGTGATTCCTGAAATGATCTTACGTTGCGCCACGATGAACGTGATGAGCAGCGGCAGGCTCATGAGAATGATGTAGGAGAAGATGAGGTGCCAGTTCTGCAGGTATAGGCCGGCGCTGGCTACCTGGTACAAGTTCAGCGGCAGTGTATCGATACGCCCACCGATGACGAAGAGCGCGTAGAACACGTCGTTCCAGATGTACAGGCAGATCAAAATGGTTGCTGTGGCCAGGACCGGGACCAGCAGCGGCAGGATAATGCGCGCGAACACCTTGATCGGGGACGCTCCGTCAACGCGCGCCGCTTCCTCCAATTCCGGTGGAATAGTTCGGACGAACCCTGTGACGAAGAAGATCACCGTGGACAGGTACATCCCCATGTACACGCCGATCATGCCGACGGCGGTGCCCGCGAGGCCTAGCTGGCGAAGCAGGAGGACCACAGTGACGACGGCAGGAGGCAACACAATGCCGCTGATCGCGAGCGCGTAGACCATGGCCATGCCCCTGCTGCTGCGCCGGCCGAGTACCCAGGCGGCCATGGAACCGAGTAGCAGTACGCCAAACACAGCCGGAACCATCACGAGCAGGCTTCCGAAGAACGCCGTTACCATGCGCCCGTCGTCGAAGACCTGGGCGAAGTTTTCGAAGAGCCGCCAGTCGGATGGCGGAGCGAGATTGGGATTGAAGGCTTCGGCCTGGTTTTTTCCAGCGGTGCTGATCACCAGCCAGAACGGCACACCGAGGAGCAGCACGGCCGCAGCCAAGGCGAAGGCCGGCTGAATGAACCGCCGCTTCTCGCTGGCGGTTCGACGACGCCGGTTCAGCGCGGCAGTTGTAGTGCTCACAGTACGTCCTCCCTCTTGCGGAGAATCGAGATTAGGGGGAAGGCCAGGATCATGACGGTCAGGAACAAGACCAGGCTCATGGTTGTCGCCTGGGCAAAGAGCCCCTGGCCGAAGGTACGAAAGATGAAAATGTTCAAAAGCTCCGTGGTTCCGCCGGGTCCGCCCTCGGTGGTGGCCTGAACGATGTCGAAGCCGTTCATGGAGCCGAGCAGAGCCGTTGCAACATTGAAGGTGACGGCCGGTGCCAGAAGCGGGAAGCGGATTTTGCGGAAGGTTGCCCACCAAGATGCGCCGTCGATCTTCGCGGCCTCGACGACGTCCTCACTGATGGTCTTCAGGCCGGCCAGATAGATGAGCATCGAGAGGCCCATCCATTTCCAGGCATGCACGAGCGCAACTACGACGATAGTCCAGGTGGTGTTGCCCAGCCATGCGATGGATACCTCGGAGCCGGAGACGAAGCTAAGGATGCCGTTCAACGCACCCCCGGGCTTCAGGAGGGCCTGGAAGATGTAGCCGACGGCGAGCGCAGACATGATGACGGGAACAAAGAACGCCACCCGCACTGCGCGGTTCACTTTGGTGTCCCGTTCCAGCAGCAGGGCAAGTATCAGGCCGAAGAGGTTCTGGAAGATCGCTACCAGCACCGCATAGATCAAAGTGACCTTCAGGGAGTTGAGCAGTGTGCCGTTGGAGAACAGCGATACAAAGTTCTCGGTGCCGATGAAATTGATCGCTGACTTGAAGCTGGACCAGTCTGTGAAGGCGTAGACAAAGTTGAACACCGTGGGGATGAAGAAGAAGACCACGAGGACAATCAGGGCGGGAACGAGGAACCAGAGCGGATGGTCCTTGTGCCTGCGATCCGGTCGCGGAGTCGGCGCTGTCGATTGAGGCGGTGCCTCTTTCCGCGTTGAGGTGATACTCGCAGTCATGATGGTGCCTTTCCTGAAAGGGGTGCCGACGCAGAGCGCCGGCACCCCTTTTTCTCGATTAGAACCCGGTTGCGCCCTGCGCCCGGGCGAGTTCGGCGAACTGGTCCTGGGTGGCCTGCGCTACTTCCTCGGGCGTCTTCGTGCCCTGGATCATATCGGCGAGGAAAATGTACAGGTCCGGGTTGGCAATGGCGGCAGCCTGCATCGACGGAACCGAATCGCCCAGCGAGTCACTGACGGAAAGGAGCGCTTCGGGGACGTCCTCGGGGGTGGTTACGCTGTCCTGCAGGGACACGGTCGACTGCGCGGCAACGAAGTCGCCGTAACCCTCGCCCATCCAGTAGCTGAGGAGCTGGCGTGATGCTGCTTCCTTCTCTGCATCGCCGGTCTTGAAGGCGACGAGGGCGTTGCTCTGGTCCGGGATGAAGGTGCCGACGTTGCCGCCGGGACCGATCGGGAAGAAGCCGATCTTTTCGTTCAGCTCGGCCGTGTCGGTCTTGGCCTGGAGCTGTGAGAAGAACGAGTTCACCTGGACGACCATGGCGGCGTCTCCTGCGAGGAGGGCGTCTCCCTGGTCCTCGAAGGTAGCGGTCTTGATGTCCTCGTTGAAGAGACCCTCTTCGATGAGGCCGTTGTAGTTATCGATCGCACCCTGAATGGTCTCATCGGTGAACTTCTCCTCACCGGCGTTCACGCGATCCCACAAGCCGTCCTTGGCGGCTTCGGCCAGCTGAACCTGCACCCACCACTGCGTGGCCCAGCGGTCTGCGCCCATCTCGTAGAACGGGGTGACTCCCTGGCCCTTCAGTTCCCGTCCGAGCTCCACGAAGGTATCCCAGTCGGTCGGCAGCTCCGAAATGCCTGCCTCCTCGAAAACCTCCTTGTTGTAGTAGACGCCCTCGACGGCCGGAGTGGTGATCAGTGCGGCATACCGGGTGTCTTCGAGGATTCCGGTCATGTCCTGCAGCTCGGGCTTAAGCGACTCCACCCAGGGAGCGTCGTTCAGTGGCTGGAGGTTGGTGGATGCGTTCAACGCTGTCAGCTGTGAGGCGGTGGGCTGCCAGAACGCGAGGTCGGGCTTGTCTCCGGTGGCCACCTTGGTCTGGACGCCTTGCTCGTAGGGGTCGGGGATGGTTTCGACCTCGACCTCGGCGCCGGTCAGTTCTTCGAAACCGGCCACAACGCTTTCCGGTACGGTGTTCGAGTTCTGCGCGGCCCAGATGGTGAGCGTGGTCCCGGCAAGATCGGTGTCCTGCGCAGGCCACTCAACGGGACCTTCCGCAGCGGTGCTTCCGGCCCCGGGATCGCTGCAGCCAGCCAAGACCAGCGAGGTCGCAGCGGCGACAAGCGCTGTCGCCCTGATGCACTTCTTCATCGAATTGCTCTCCTTTTGTAGTTCCTGCGGGCGGACGTCCGCAGGAAGGTGGTGTGTGAGGTTCTCAGGCCTCGACGGTTGATGTGATTTGGAGGATCCGGGCTGAAACGCCGGGTTGGCAGCGCACGGTCAACGTGGCTGTATCCGGGTTCCAGGCGGTAGTCCACTCCGGCAGCGCCGAAGGGAAGATAGTGGAGATAGTGATCGGCGAACCGGCCAGGTGCGGCAGGGACAGGTGGGTTTCCGTTTCGCCGTTGCGGTTCCAGACGGTCACCAGGTCCCGTTCCGGAGCTGACAGTCCGAGGGAAACCCATCCGTCGGTCCAGCCGGGCAGCCCGATCGGCCAGAACGGGTGGGAGCTCGGGAGGTCGACCCGCAACTCTTTCGCGAGCCTGACCGCTTCCCGTACCAGGCCCAGCTGAGCTTCCTCCATATTGTTGAGGTAGCCCGAGAGGTAGAACCGGCCAAGCAGGCCCGTGGCGAGGCAGAAGGACACTTCCTCCAAGCTCATCCCGGGCTGCGGGTAGGCCCAGCTCGCTGCCTGCTCCGGCAGCATGGACAGCGGCGCCGAGGCTGCGATCGGTGGGTACTTCAGGAAGTCCTGCTGGTCGGAGGTCGATTGCATGGCGAGCCTGGACAGCAGTGCGAAATCCATCCGCATGGCTCCCGAGGAGCAGTTCTCGATGACCAGATCCGGATGCCGGTCAAGCACCGAGTCCAGCCACGCGAGCTGCGCACGGTTGTGGCACAGGAGACCGTCGCCGGGGCTGTCGGCATTTACGTCGGTACCGCTGCCCGGATCGATGTTGTAGTCGAACTTGAAGAATCCGAGGCCGAACTCGGCGACCAGCCGATCGACCACCTCATTCAGGTGGTTCACTGCCGCAGGATGGCGCAGGTCCAGGTGATACCGGCCGTGTTCGACGATGCGCTCGCCGTGGCGACTGAGGAACGCTTCATGCGGGAGCCGCTCGGCAACAGGACTGCGCAGGCCGATGACCTCGGGTTCAAGCCAGAGTCCGGGCACCATCCCAAGCTTCTGGATCTCCGCGATTACTTCTCCCAGTCCATTCGGGAAGCGTGTGGTGGAGGGCAGCCATTCGCCGACGCCGTCCCACCAGAACCCGGTGTCGTCGTACCAGCCAGCGTCGATACAGAAGATCTCCGCGCCGACGGCGGCGGCAGCATGAATCAGCGGAAGCAGCTTCTCGGTGGTGGGATCGCCGTCGAGCGTGTTCATGTAGTCGTTGAAGACGACGGGCAGGTTCCGATTGTCAGCGTGATCCCTGCGGGCTGCCCGACGGAACGCCGTCAGTGCAGCCATGACGTCGGTCAGGTCGGCGCCCAGCGCCACGGATGCGGGCACTGAGGCAAAGGATTCGCCGGGCCGCAGGACCTTGGTCCACGCGGAGTCGCGCTCGGTGGGGCCGGACAACGCGAGATAACCACCGGCAGTGTCCTCGCCGATCTCCCAGCGCCACGCGCCGTTATGTTCGATCTGCCAGGCCCAGGCCACGCCGGCGCTGGCGGAGTGGAGGGCGGCCACGGGAAGATGGTGGCCGGTGGACCAGGATCCGGTCGACACACGGCTCATTGATCCACGGGGATTGTGGCCGGTAAGTTCCTGCGCCAAGCGTGGAAAGTCCGGACCGCGCAGCGCCCGGGTATCCCAGCGCCCTTCACCGAGCCAGTCATTGACGCCTGAGGTGACTTCCCAGTCGGTGAGCGGGTCTGTTCCGGGCCCGGCATCGCCGAATCCCGCGGACCAGGAGGTCACCGCCTGGAGGATGACGTCGTCGGCGCTTGAGGTATTGGTAATGGTCACGGTCGAGCGCACTGCGCCAACGCCGTAGGGCATTTCCAGCCGAAGGAGGACGTCCATCGGCCCGCTGGCCATCCGGACCTGAAGCGCCGGCCCGAATGGCGATTCGATCTCTTTATGCGAGACGTAGCGCAGTGACTGCCCTAGTGTCGTGTGGGCGAGCCTGCTGGAGGCCGGAATGCGGCCGGAGCCCGGAGTGAGGATTTCCACGACCGGCATTGGGTTGGAGGTCTTGAGCATCACCTCTTTGCTCGTGGCACCTACGAGGGTAACGGGGGCATCGACGTCCCACGAGAACTCGAGGGTGAGGCTGGGTTGACCCCAGGACAGACTGTTAGGCACTTCGCTCCTATGCGATTTCCGTGACCGTGACTGCGATCACCTTACCGATGATACCGATTTCAGAAGCTTCCGCAATACATTTTCTGAAACCGGTATCAAGTTACGTACTGCGGCTGGGCTTGTAGGAGAAACGTAACGAGCCCGTCAAATGTGTCGCAGTAGAAATAGCACTAGCGTTCTTGGGTGAGCCCGCGCTAGGCTGGCCCCACCGATGATAGCGCTTTCATAATTGTTCTTACTCAACGTAGAGGTTTAGATGAAAGACTCCCACAGCAAGAGGCGGGGCCTGAAGGCCGCGCTTGCAGTACTGACCGGGCTTCCCTTGGCGGCCACCTCGGTCATCGTGAGCATTCCTGCAGCAGGTGCAGAAGAAGCGCCTCCGGAACCGGCCATTCTGTACACTTTCGACGGAGATGCCTCCGCCGGAGTGATCCAGAACGAGGGTTCCCTCGGAAACGCCTTCGATGCCCGAGTGCGGAATGCTCCAGCTTTGAGCCGCGGTGACGGACCTTCTTCCGCCACCGGGCAGGCTGGTCTCTTCCCTGGGGGAGCGCAGAACTCCTCCTCCAGCGACAAGCCGTACCTGGATATTCCGGCCGGTCTGTTCAAGGACACGACGGCGATGACCGTCTCCGCCTGGATCAAGTGGGACGGCGCCAACGCCAACCAGCTTCCCTGGGCCTACATCGTGGGAAGCGACGCACTGCCGGCGGACAACTGGGGCCTGTACATGGTTCCGAATGAGGGCGGTCAGTCGAAGGCCGTCGCCAACTCCGGCACCGAGGTCAAGGCCGTCGCGCCGAATCCACTTCCAACCAATACCTGGGCGCACCTCACGACGGTGTCCGACGGCAGTTCGGTGGCCTACTACATCAACGGCGACCTGATCCGGAAGGAAGCAGTCAGCCTCGACTTCAGCAAGCTGGCCGCCGCCAACAGCACCCGCTCCGGCCTGATCGGACGTGTTCCCTGGTCGGGCCCATGGGCCGCATTTTTCGGAGGAGCCTTCGACGACTTCGCTGTCTACAAGACTGCACTGACTGCAGAGCAGGTATCGGGGATCTACTCTGACTACGTAGGAGGAGTCGCATCAGTGGAGCGTCAGAACTTCGACGTGTCGACGCCGGCGGGCGTAGCGCCGGCCCTTCCCGGCACCGTGAACGTGACCCGCGAGTCAGGGACGGCGACTACCGCCGCGATCACCTGGGACGCCGTGCCTTCCTCGGCCTACGCCACCGCAGGCGCAACGTTCACCGTTAGGGGCACCATCACCGGATGGGCACAGCCGCTGGTTGCGAACGTCACCGTCTCCGAGCGCCCCACCACTGGCGTGGTGGTCGACTTCGCCAAGGACACGGGGGAATTCCGTGGTGGAGCGTCCGGAACGCTGTACGGACTCGGCGACGAAGGCTCACCCACGCAGGCACTGGTGAACGGCGCGGCGATGACGAATATCTCGCAGAAGCCCCCGTTCGGAACACAGCATCCCGGCGGCGACGCCTTCAACATCGAGGACACCTTCTTCGACAAGTACGGCGAAGATCTTTACCTGTATACGCAGGACTACTATCCGGACTGGCCCTACAACGGCGGCAAGCGGCCAGGAGATGACCGCACTTACGCGCGCGGGGAGGACGGGCGGTTGACCGGCGAGTACACCGCCGCCGCGAACGGCACGTGGGACTACCTGGAAGTGCTCGAGATTGTGGTCGACGAGGTTGCCCGCGAAGCCGATAATCCTGAGAAGTACGTCTTCATCCCGTTCAACGAGGTTGACCTGCAGTGGCTGAACACGAACGACCTCTACAACCGCTTCATGCACCTGGGGAACCAGCCCAACAGCTACACGCCCGACGGCGCAACCGATTGGGTTGCCGCCTGGAACGTCATCACCGAGACCTACGCGAAGTACGGACTCGAGCGACCCAAGATCGCGGGACCGGGTGACGCCGCCTGGCGCGGAGAAGGAAACATCAAGACCGTCCTGAATATGGCCATCGCAACCGACACCGTGCCGGACATCTATGTCTGGCACGAACTGCGCGGATACCAGTGGCTTCCGGACAGGGCATCCCTGTTCCGCCGGTACGCAGCCGAGGTGGGCCTCTCGCCGGAGCAGATCCCCTCGATCAACATCACCGAGTGGGGCGCCAGCACCGACATGAGCTCACCAGCTAACCTCCTGCGGTGGTTCGCCGGTTTCGAGGCGGCGAAGGTCGATGCGCAGACGGCGTACTGGACGGCGTCGGGCACTATGTCCGACAACCAAGCCAAGGTGAACGCGGCCAACGGCGGCTGGTGGCTCTTCAAGTGGTACGGAGACCTGACCGGATCGCGTACCGTACAGGTTACCACCGGCAGGGAACTGGCTATCGGTGCCGTTGACCGGGAGTCGAAGCGCGGCCAGGTCATCGTCGGCGGGATCCCCACCGGACGCGACGGAGCGCTGTCACTGACCGGCCTGGACGACGCTACCTTCGGCGGCGCCGTGGATGTGGAAGTGCGCGAGAACCTTGTGAGCGGCACCGACGGCATCGCCGGAGCACCGAGGGTGGTCGTTGCGGCCGATGAACTGCCCGTTGTAGATGGCAAGGTGGACCTGCGAATTCCATCAGCGAACTCCAGCAGCGCCTACCAGGTGATCGTGACCCCGGCGGCGGAACGCAACGTGGAAGCAGCCGCGGCTGCTCAGGGAGAGCGCCACGTAACCGAGGCGGAGACTGCCGGCCTGCAAGCGTCGTCGGTCCGTACTCCGTCGGGCTACCGCGCCTCAGGTGACCGGGATGTTTCCGGTTTCTCGGCGGTCGATTCGCGGGCCGAGTGGACCGTGAACGTGAAGACCGCCGGCCTGTACCGCCTCCAGGTTCTGGGAGCCACGCCCGGAGCCGCCGCGCAGCATGCGTTGTTCGTGGATGACGCGTTCTCCGAGGTGGTGCAGTATGGCGCCAATGCGATCAAGCCCAGCAACGTGCGCACTGTGGCACGCGGATCGGCTGAGGTCTACGTGCACCTTGAAGCAGGCGAACGCACTCTCAGCCTGCGAACAAGCAAGGACGGCTCCACACTGCTGCCCGGAGCGGGCGACCAGGGCGGCGTCACTCTCGACCGGTTCGAGCTGGTGCGCGTCGGCGACTCGGTGAATTCCGAGTCGGTGGAATACCCCGCATCGACGTTCCGCCTCATCGACGGCGCGACGCTGGCCAAGGGGAGCGCGAGCCTTTCCGAGGGTAGCCGGGTTGATCTGTACCCCTCCACCTACGAGTCGGGCTACTACGATATCGCGGTCGCGTGGGATGGCCCGGGTGGAGCCAAGACCACACTCACCGTGAACGGACGGGAAGCCGCAACCTTCAACGCGAAGGCACCGGCGTGGAAGTCCACTGTCCGGGTCCACCTGCCCGAGGGTATTTCGGAGCTCGAACTGACGAGCAACGCTACGGCCAACGTCGCTGCGGTCACCACCACCCGCGCGGTGGAGGGTGACGCGAGCATCATCCGCATCGAGGCCGAGGACCTGAAGACCGTTGGTCTTTCCGGTACGGCTGCTGTGTCCGGGTTTGGCGATGCCTTGACCAACGGCAGCGGCGGTGGGTTCGTTCAGGGACTGGGCATCACCAACGGCAATGCCGCGGATGAAGGCAAGCTGACCATTCCGAGGCTCAAGGGCTTCGATAAGGCGGGCGCCTACAACGCCATCGTCCATTTCTCGAACGATGACATCGAAGGAACGCACGATTACAACCCGCAGGTGGTGGACCTGGGGCTTCAGGCCAACGAGCAGGGAGTTGAAGGTCTCGCTGGACGAACCACATTCCGGTATACCTACACCTCCACGAACTTCTGGGAAGCAGTGATGCCCCTGGATCTCACAACCAACAAGGGGGAGATCACCTTCGGCAACACGCGGCCTACTCTGTTCATCGACGAGGGGGCTACGCCAAGCACCGGCGACGACACCGTTCTACCCGGTTACGCAGTTGCGCCAGACGTTGACTGGATAGCGTTCGCTCCCTTCGTGCTCAAGGCGAACGGGAAGTAACCGATTGTCGGCCTTACTCCTGCAGTGAGTGAGCGGCCCGCAGTTGCATGAGTGACAGATGAACCCGGACCCAGCGTCAAGCTGGTTCCGGGTTCGTCGTCTCACAGGAGCGGCTCAGCGGAAAGCCCGCCCGCCTCCGGACACAATCCCGCACTTTCTGACCCAGCACGACGACGACGGCGCAGCGAATCCCCGGAAACTCGCTTCACCCCTCGGACGGCCTCGCTAGAACCTGCAGCATTGCGCCCTCCTTCCCGCAGAAGCGTTCAGATTGACCCTCCGCTAGGCTCGAGAAGTTAGGTCTGATGGCCTGTAATGGGGGTGGAGCGATGGATGACTACGTAAGCTCAAGCTTTTTCTGGTTCACACTGGCCCTGATCAATGCTGGTCTCGCTGAGCAGAAGAATCGTTCCCGGTGGGTGTGGTTCCTGGTCTCGCTTCTGGTGGGCCCGCTGGCCACTGCGCTGATCGTGGTTTGGAGGGCGCCCGAGCCTGTCGCCCCGTCGATGTCGCACCGCGGCGGGTGGAAGAACCCTGATGAGCGGCCCTGAAGTCAGCTGGGACAAAGGTCCCAGCATGACCAGGCAGCACGTTGCACTCTTCCGCCTTCTGATCGGGGTACTCGCTGTAGGTTCCCTGGCGGCTCAGCTTGTGGTTGTTCCGCAGGTCGCGTCCAATGCTGCTGACCGCTACCCCGAGGTTGCGCATCTCGAAATCCCGTATGCAACCGCTGTCGTGGTCGCGATCGGTTTCTTCGAGGTTGCGTTGCTGGCGGCATGGCGACTACTCGCTACGGCCAGGAAAGAGGAGCGGCGTTTGAGCGACGTCTCACAACGATGGATCGATCTGATGGCAGTGTCTCTGTGCCTCATGGCCTTGCTCTTCGCCGGCATCTGCGTGCACGCCGGCTCAGTCGAAAACATCGGCGGCCCTGCAATGCTATTCGGACTGCTCGTCTCCCTGGCCCTGATCGGTGGGGTGGTTGCTGGGAAACGTCGCCTTAAACACAGCACGGCGGCCTCCCGAAGGAAGCCGCCGTACGTGCAATAGAACCTACTGCCGGTGCGGAGGCAGGTAGCCGCCGCCGAGGTTATCGTCCTCGCCGCGATCCGCTGCGCTCCGGGTGTCGCTGCCCGCGAGACCGTCGGACTCGCCGTCAGTGTCGGCCAGGCCATTGGTCTGGTCGAACGGCTCACCGAGGGGCCGCTCGGACGCGGTCTCCGGAGCCACATCAACCGGCGCACCGCCGACGACGGGCGTAACGTCCGGTGGTGTGGTGTCCTGAACGGGCACGACCGGAACGTCGACCGTAGCGGCATCAACGTCGACGTCGGCCTTGTCCTTCTTGCTGCCCGCCGCTGCGGCCACACCAGCCGCTGCGGCTGCGGCCACTCCGATTCCGGCAGCTGCTGCCTTGCCGGAGATGCCCGCCTTGCCGCTGTCACCGCGTGATGCCGCGGCGTCCGTGACGGTGGGTGATCCGACAGCGCCGCCGGCAACGGCTCCGCGCCATGCGCCGGTGGCGTAGCCCTCATCCTCGATGAATTCCTTGAAGCGCTTGAGGTCGCCTTCGGCTTCCTTCTCGACGACGTTGAGCTTGTCACCGATCTTCTCGACCATGCCTTCGGGCTCGTATTCGAGTTCGAGGCGGACGGTGGTTTGCCCGCCGCCGACGTCCTCGAACGTTACTGCTCCGGCGTTGGTGGCGCCCTCGGTGGCTGCCCAGGCAACGCGGCGGTCAGGCTCTTGCGCGACGATCTTCGCCTCCCACTCGCGCTTCACACCGCCGATCTCGGCTACCCACTGCAGGCGGTCATCGCTGAGCTGCTCTACCTTCTTGACCCCGCTCATGAAGTGGGGGAATTCTTCGAACTGCGTCCACTGGTTGTAGGCCACGCTCACTGGAACGTTGACCATAATCTGCTTCTCGATCCTCGTGCTCATAGCGTCTCCTTAGGATTGGAACGTCAGATGAACAATCAATTCATCAGTATGCTTACCATACCCATCGACCGTACATCTGACCACAGCCCGGCACAAGGACGACGGCGGCGACCGGCATCCGGTGCCCGCCCATCAGTCCGGAGCACTTGGCGAATCCTGCGTACAGCATGTGGACCAGTTTGAGCGCTTGCCACCACCGCAGGATGGGACTTCACGCTGGATCAAGACTGCGTCCGCCATGAGATTGTCTTCGGGAACACCACCCTCTGTTCAGCTACCGGATCGCGGGACGGCTACGACTACAGCTTCAGGATCAATAGCCCGGAACCCGGTGCGCACAGCACCCTCGTATTGAACGTGGAGCCTGTTCGTGTAGCCGCCGACTCAAGGTGAATTGAGCGAACGCCAACCTATCGGTTAGGTCACGACGCTTCCCGCCACACTGCCGCCTTCTATATGCTCGACAAAACTTCGACGCGTCTCGGGGGAGTGCATGCGGAAGCTGGCGGTCTCGCTTTTCCTCATCATGGCGCTCGTGTGGGCCGGCGCTTTCCTTTTCGTCAAGACCCACCGCGATTCCGTGGCGACTCGGCTGGGCTCGGTTGCGGACCAGCTGGAGATACCCGAGGCCTGGACCGAAGTCTCGCAGCACATTGAGCGCGAACAGTTTATCTGCTTCAACAACAAGCCGTGTCCAACCCTGAGTCGCACGTGGCAGGCCGACCGGGTGCTGGGCGCCGAGGACGTTCTGCAATTGGCGGAGACGGCAGGCTGGGAATTCGAACTCGACGGTACCTGCGAGCGGACCGACGGCGCGGTCGGCCTGAGCAGTGTCTGCTCTGCCCTCGCCACCTACGACGGTCACCGGATTCACCTGCGCGTCGAAAGCCCCCGTCCAGGCGCACCGAGCCTGCTGCGGCTGCAGTTGGATGCCTCAAATGGGTAGGAGTAAAGCTGAGAACGACGACGCCGGCCTCCTCGCCTGCATAACGGTTTGCTCACGTGATGATTCCGTGCTGTTGGGAAGGCGTTCCGGGCGGTAACGTCCTTACGTGGGGATGCAGTTCTGCAGGGCTCTTGCCAGGCGATTTCTCGCCACCTCCTATTTCCTTCGTTCCGAAAGTACGCCCTTGTCCAAGCTGCCCTCCGTCCTCGCTCTAGCCGTAGCTACCACCCTCCTTGTCGGCTGCTCAGGCGGTTCAGTTGATGAACCCGCCGCGCAGACCCCGACGGCTTCCGAAACCCCCGCACCGTCGGAGACACCGGAGGAGACGGAGACCCTTGAGCCGGAAGAAACCGCGGAAGCCACACCCGAGCCATCACCGGAACCGAGCGACGAGGCCACCACGGAAGCCCCGGAGCCACCAGCACCCACCCTCGAGCCGCTGCCCACGGAATCGGGTGACCCCTTCGTTCCGCCGCCTCACGGTGAGCCCAACACAGGGGGACCGTTCGTGCCGCCGCCTCACGGTGAGCCCAACCCGTACCCCAACGTTCCTCCGGGCAGCCCGCACCACGGAACACCAGGCCCGAACGGTGAGAACGGCACCGTCGCCTATCCGCAGGCCGGCTATCCAGGACCGGCGATCGGTATCCCGTCCGGGACTCTCACGATCGGCGGCACAGGCTATGCGCCCGGCGAGCGCATCGAGGTCGTGTTCGGAGCACCCCAAAGTGATCAGCAGCTCCTCGACCAATCGACGGTGTACGCTGGTCCTGACGGCTCCTACACCTTCAATATCCAAATCTCGCCGGCGTTGGCAGGCGACGAATACGGGCTCATGACCTGGGCACCCGAGCGCGGACAACAGGCAGCCGAGGAGAGCAAGCGTTTCCTGCTTGTGTATGTGATGCCGAATTCCTGATCGATGCAAGGAAATTAGCGCCAGCCGTTCTTGACTAGCTACCGGTTTCAGGAGTTGTGCCTCCTAAAACCGGTAGCTGGCACACAAGACACCCTTCCTTTGACTCCCGTTCATTCCGCCGGGAAAGAGTCGATAGTGCTCCCCGCCTATACAGGGGGCAATCACTCAACAGGAAGTTCAGTTTCTTGCGCCTTTCGCCTTTATCCCAAAGATCTCCCTTGACGGCAAGCATGAGTTCGACACCTTCCGTGCCCAGTTCGTGCCGGAATACTACTCCTACGACGCCGGTAAGGCCCACGCTGTGGCGCTGAGCAACATCGTGTACCCGGGTCCGTCCGGCAACAACTACGACTCCGGCCTCAGCGACCGCCAGCTTGAGTGGCTACGCCAGGACATCGCCTCCGTGCCGAAGAACCAGCTCATTGTTCTGGCCTCCCACAGCCCGCTGCTTGAGTTCTTCTACAACGACACCCATGAGACCGACCCGCTGGAGGAGATCTACAAGATTCTCGAAGGCCGCGAAGTGATCTCCGTAGCAGGCCACACCCATATGTCGGAAAACCTGCGGGAGGGCGAGCTCATGGCTGGATGGCTGGACGACGTCGGCGAAAAGGGCCTGCCGTTCACCCATCTGACCGTTCCCGCCGTCTCCGGTCAGTGGTACAACGGACGCGTGATCGAGGAGGGATACCCCACTTCAGTGCAGCGCGACGGCACACCTCCCGGCGTCCTCACTTTGGACATCAAGAACACGGAGTTTCGCGAACGCTTCACGGCCACCGGCGACGACGGCTCCGACCAGATGGCGCTCGGCCTCAACTCACCCACCTATCGCGCCCGGTTCGACGGGTACAAAGAGCTGCCGGGCAGGGCGCCAGCTCCGGAGAATCCCAATGCCGTTACCCAGGGCGAGCTCGGTGAGACCTGGCTGACCACCAACTTCTGGATGGGCGCCACCGGCTCTACCGTGAAGGTGTCGATTGACGGCGGCGAGACCACTCAAGCAACACGTAGCCAGTCGATAACGGCCGGCGACGTACCGCTCATCGGTGCCGAATACACCGATCCGGTAGCCACGCTGGAACAGCTGGTGCACGGCGGCGGCGTCCACGACCGCACCTCTCACCTGTGGCGCCTGTTGCTACCCACGAACCTGGCCGTCGGCGAACACACTGCCAAAGTCACCGCAACCGACGTTCACGGCCAGGAATACACCGAGACGATCACCTTCGAGGTCACCGGATAATCCCTCGTTGAAGTACGACGTCGGGTGGTTGCGTCTCGCAGCCACCCGACGTGGCCGTTCTTGAAGCCACCGCCGGGAGGTAGTGTGAATAACGAAGCGTCGGGGGTGCGACGGAGAAGTTGGGGAAACTTGTTGATTGACGAGCAGCGTTGAATACCGCACCGCGGGCAACGGTTCTACCCGCGTCGGTTCGTTCGATGATGCCCGGCCGTTTGGTAATGGTGGTGCTGATCATCACTTTTCTTCCGATACTGCTGCTGATCGTTCTCTCAGTTGGCTACATCAGCTCCTTTGCTACAGGAGCAGGTGTTGTGTGGGGTCAAGTGCTGATGTTTTTGCCTTTCCTCGCAGCAGTTCTGGCCGCGGTAGTGACCGGTGTTCTGATGAAACGAGCTGCGACGAACCGGATGGCATGGGCAATGTCACTATGCACCGTGACGTTGCTGCTCGTCGCAGCCTTCCCGCCCGCTTACATCTTCAGTAAGGGAATGGCCAATGAGTTGTGCGAGAGCGCGCCCGGCGGGCGAGGGTACTACGGACCAGCCGCACCAGAAGAGGCCCCCGCCGTCTGTCACTGGGCAAGAACCTGAGCGCTCCGCAGTGTCGCGCCGCCTGAGCATTTGAAACGCCATAACAGCTCATATGGCAACCTCTTCGGGGCAGCCGGCGAAGGTACTCCTGCGTTCGTGGTAACGACTCATCGAATCGAGTGTAGATTTTTAGTCGCTTTCAACAGCGAAACAAGGTAGATTGAGGTTGGTCAGCAAGGGAGTCTGAGAAACCATGAGTATCGCAACCACCACCGGCGCAGCCCACGCCAGAACAGCCAGACTCGGCATTCGCGAGATCGTCCGTCGCCTCAACGCCGCACTAGGCGCCACCCTGGTCGCTGCCCTGGCTGGCAGCAAAGACCGGAGAATCAGCTACAAATGGGCACAGCAGGACGGCCCGAACCCCAGCCCTGCCGCCGTGAAACGGCTCCAGTTCGCGTACGCCCAATGGATCTTGGTCTCTGAAGCCGAAGGTGAGCATGTGGCACGAATGTGGTTCATCGGTGCCAACCCGTGGCTCGACCACGATTCACCGATCGACGCGATCCGGGACGACAAGTTCCGCGAGACCGCTGCCGCCGCCGCCGCGATGGTCGACGACGGGTTCATTGGTTAATGCGGATCTGCGGGAAGCCTGGTCTTGCCCTGGTGGACGGGCCAGGTACGGCTTACCGCGTGGCCAAGGAATCCTACGGGTCGCTGAATCCGCAGGAGCGTGGGCTTCTCAGTGATGACCGGTCAGCGTGGTATCGGTTCGATACTCCCGGACGTAGATTTATGCAGCGGAGGATCCCACAACTGCGCTGCTGGAAGCCTTGTCGTGGGCCCGGATGACCGTCTCGCATGACGTTGGCCGAAGTTACCAGCGGCCGACGCAAGGTAACGACACTGCTCGCATCATGGATTCGGGACCAGGTTCTTGATGATGGGTCTTATCCAATGGGCATCAGGTTCCCCTCAAAGCATGGTGCAGTGGGCCAGGCAGCGGCTATTGCTGGGCTTTCTGGCTCCGACGCGCCGATGTTGGCCTGCTGGACGACCCCGTCACGGCAGATGCAGGAGCAGAAATCCGTGAGAACGATCCCGCCTACACTCACGCCCTCGAACGCCACGGAATCAAGTCAAGATGACATCCCGCGCCCGACCAGAGGGGTGATTTGCCAACGTCGATATGGCAGCGGGGACGCTATGGGGCGGTGCAGCTCGCGCGCTCTGACTGCATAGGTCAGAGCCAGAGTTGACCAGTGGACAGCAGGTGAGGGGACATACCATGGCCGTATGAGCCTCAAGGAACTATTGGACTTGGAGCACCGGGGTTGGCAGTCTTTGTGCGATAGCACTGGGTCAGACTTCTACGGCCAACTGATGACGGACGACGGCGTGATGATCCTTGCCCACGGCCAAGTGTTCGGCCGACAAGACGTCATCGAATCACTGAGCGAAGCGCCGCCGTGGCGCTCCTACAACATCGACCAAGAACGGCTGGTCGCGCTCGGCGACTCCGCCGCCGTGTTGGTCTACCGCGGCAAAGCGTACCGAGACGACCCGTCTCCGGCGTTCATCGGGCTGATGGCCAGCACCTACATCCGGCGAGACGACGGCTGGGCTCTCGCCGCCTACCAGCAGACCCCAGTTCCAGAATGACTATGCCGCGATGGCCGAAAGTGTGCGGCCAAGTCACCCGTCGCTGAATTACCCTCAGAAGCCGCGAAGAAGACGAGCAGCCAAGCGAGCACGCATTAGTAAGCTCACTTTGCTTTTATGTCCGTGCACGGGTAGTGTCAAAGATGTAGGGGTTACCCGTAGAGCAAACTGCGGCTTTTCTGAACCTCTCCGCCGGAACGCATTCTCTAGCGCCGGCCATCGGCATCAAGCCACACTTACTTACAGGAGACACTTTTGTCTGCAAACACGTCCAATAACGCTGCCACCACCACGGATCACTCGACTACTGATCACGCAACCCGGCGCAGCACCGAAACAAAGATTTCCACGAAGACCACCGAGTTCTTCGTCTACATTGCGGCCGTTCTGGCTGTCATCATCACTGCAGCGGTCGTCGGCGACGGCACTGAAGGTTCCGACGCGAACGACATCTTCGACGCCCACCAGGCAATGCAGTACATCACCTACCTGACCATCGGCTACATGATCGCCCGTGGTCTCGCGAAGTCCGGCAGCCGCGAGCACTACAACGACTCCAAGTAGGCATAGGCCGGCTCCGCCGCAGCCTTCGGGTCGGGGCGGAGCTCGGCGCACCACCGCCTGGTGACCGGGGCGGGGAGCGCGACGCTCACCGCCCCGGTCAACTTTCATTTCAGTGCAGCCGTGCAGGATGGGCAATCCGCTATTTGGGCCTCCTGCGCTCTTGCGTAGATACAATAAGCATGCTTATCTTATGAACAGTAAGCTAGCTTCTCTTTCCGGTTCGCATCTCGCCGGTTGCTCTTGCAGATCCGTGCTGCACCACTCGCGCAGCACCACACAGAATTGAAGGAAACGATGGCTACAGATTGGTCAAACGACCCCTTGGTCGCACCTCCCACCTCCGGACCGGTAACCGAGACGCTGGGCGGTCAAGCATCGACCTCGCCAACGGCAAAAGACTCGACGAAAGACACCGCGAAGCAGGAAGCTGCGGAGGTTGGTCACGAAGGGCTCGACGCCGCCAAGAACGTTGCGCAGACCGCCGGTACCGAAGCAAGGAACGTCGCCCATGAAGCCGGCACACAGGCGAAGAACCTTCTCGGGGACCTCGGCACAGGCCTGAAAGATCAGGCCGGGGCGCAACAGCAGAAAGTCACCGAGGGCATCCGGTCCTTCAGCGACGGACTGACCTCCATGGCAGAAAAGTCGGATGAAAGCCCTGCCCGCAACCTGGTGCAGCAGGCAGCTCAGCGCACCGGCAGCGTGGCGGGCTGGCTCGAGGGCCGCGACCCGGCGTCGCTGCTCGACGAAGCGGCAAACTTCGCACGACGTCGTCCGGGCACCTTCCTGCTGGTGGCTGCAGCCGCCGGCGTTCTGGCCGGCAGGTTCGCCCGTGGTGCCACCGGCGGTGGCAGTTCCACTGCGTCGCAGGAATTGGTCCCCGCTCCCACCCAGCCGCCTGCCGTACCTCCGGTGACCGCCGGCGCCACCTCGAGCACCGCTAACGACGGCGTCGTGTGGGCTGCCGATGCGCCACCAGCGGGCGTAGCCGCCTACTCAGACACAGAGTCCAATCAGCCCGGCACAGGCTTGCAGCCATGAGTTCCTCGGTCAGTAGTTCGAGCACTCCCTTCAGCGAGCACGTCCCTGGGGGAGCCGAAAGGGCGTCACTGGGAACCCTGCTCGGAGAAGTAAGCCAGGACCTGTCCAGCCTGATGCGCCTGGAACTGGAGTTGGCGAAAGCTGAACTCCGCGAATCCGGCACCAAGGCAGGAAAAGGCGCAGGCCTCCTCGGCGGAGCCGGCGTCGCCGGGCACTTCGTCCTCCTGTTCCTCTCCCTTGCACTGATGTGGGGGCTCGCCGAGCTGATCGGCCTCGGATGGTCGGCACTGATTGTCGCCGTCATCTGGGCCATCGTGGCCGCAGTCCTTGCGCTGAAAGGCAAGAAGGAACTGAAAGCGATCCGCGGCATGCCGAACACGGCAGCGACCGTCAAAGAAATCCCTCCTACCCTGAAACCAGGTGAGCACACACCATGAGCCAGTCACCAGATACGATCCGCGCCGATATCGCACGGACCCGCGCCGAGCTCGGACTACCCGTCGACGCCACAGCAGAAACCCTCCCGGCTGAAACGAACACAGCCGCATCAGCCGCACGCCATGCCGGTGAGGCCATCCACGACGCACCCGCCACCGCGAAGACCAAGGCGCAGGGCAATCCGCTCGCCGCCGGGCTGATCGCCTTCGGCGCCGGTCTGCTCGCTGCCTCGCTCATCCCGGCCAGCGCAAAAGAGACAGAAGCTGCGTCGGCGCTCAAAGAGAAGGCCCAACCTCTCATGACCGAAGCCACCGACGCTGCAAAGCAGGTGGTTGAAGACCTGAAGGAACCGGCTGGCGAAGCCGTCGATTCAGTGAAGCAAACCGCGACAGACTCGGCTCAGACCGTCAAGGACGAAGGCACGCACGCGGCCTCCGACCTCCAGGACAAGGCTCGCGGCGCCAAGGACAACGTTCAGGGCAGCAGCTCCTAGCCACAGCAGGCACAACCATTTCGGCCGGTGCAGGGGTGCAACCAGTTCCCCACACCGGCCGAAGCGTCTTAACCGGCCGGCCAAGCACCCGGCACATCACACTCACTCCTTTCGAAGGCGTTCCCCATGTCGAACCTGGATCAATGGCTCACCGCGCGGCTGGTAATCACCGCCGGACGGCTCGTCGAGAACGCGTACAACGAGGACCTGGCCGCCTACGGAGTCACGTATGCAGGGCTCACGATCCTGTCAGTGCTCGCCATCCGTGGAGCCCTCAGCCAGGTCCAACTGGCCGAGGAACTGAAAATACAGTCCCAAACGCTCGGCAAAACGGTCGGAATCCTCACCCGGAAGGGCTTCGTGGCACGCTCACGCCGAAGGCCCGACAAGCGCAGCCAGATAGTCACCATCACCCCGACCGGTCAGGACCTCCTGAAGGAAAGCAGATCCATCGAGGAGAAGCTGAAGCTCCCCGAAGCCCTGCGCCAAACCTCCCTCCGGGAACACGCCCGAACCGTGATCCAGACCTTCGAACGGAGAAAGTGAAACCGAAACGCGGTGAGGCACATACCGACGACTCACCGCCACGGGATTTGGGAACCGCCCCCTCAACGCCTACGTTGTACTTGGATGAGGCGTCCAAAAATTACGAAAGCTTGGTGCAATCGGTTTGGAACTCGTCGACCTTTTAATTGGCATGGCTATTCTCACCGCCCCCGTCCTTTTCCTCGCGGTGGCCGCCAAAGTAATCCTCGATCGCCGGGCCAGCGCGCAGCGCCTGCAGCCCGTCCCCGTCGAAGCAACGGCCGACAACCGTCGCCCCTGAAAGCGCACTCGACAAAGAACCCCGGACAGTTTCTCCTCAGCCGTGACGTGATCTAAGTTGGACAGCATGGTGGCTGGGAGAACGGCAGGGATGCGCGCAACAGGTCCCCGCGCCGTACGGGTGAAGGCGCCGGGCAAAATCAACGTCTCCCTGCGGGTGGGTCCACCCCGGGAAGATGGATATCACAGCGTCGCCAGCGTCTACCTCGCCGTCTCCCTGTATGAGGAGATCACCGCTACAGCCACGGACGACGGCGCCATCACCGTCACGGTCGACGGCCAGGGCAGCCTCAACCTCCCCACGGAGGAAATTCCCCTCGACGCCAGCAACCTCGCCGCCCGCGCCGCAGCCCTGCTGGCCGAGCTGAGTGAGAATTCCACCGGCGTGCACCTCAATATCACCAAGCGCGTCCCGATCGCCGGCGGCATGGGCGGGGGGTCCGCCGACGCCGCCGCAGCCCTCCTCGCCTGCGACGCCCTCTGGAACAGTGGCTTTTCCCGCGACGAACTGGCGAAGATCGCCATCGACCTCGGCGCAGACGTTCCTTTCGCGCTGATCGGCGGCACCGCCGTCGGAGTCGGGGTGGGGGAGCAGCTTACGCCCGCGATCTCGAAGACGCCGCTGCACTGGGTCCTGGTGCCCTCGGCCTTCGGGCTGTCCACGCCGGCGGTGTACCGGACGCTGGATGACCTTCGCCTCACCAACGGCGAGGTACCGCCCGAGATCCCGGAGATCGACCCGCAGATCCTCAGCGCCATGCGCTCCGGTGACGCGCATGCGCTCGCCGACCTGCTTCACAATGACCTCCAGGCCGCCGCCCTCGAACTGGCACCCGAACTCAAGGACATCCTCGCAGCTGGCAAGGACGCGGGTGCGCTCGCCGGCATTGTCTCGGGCTCGGGCCCCACGGTCGCCTTCCTCGCGGAGTCCGAGGAGCACGCCTCCACCGTGGACGCCCTCCTGGCCACGGCCGGGCTCACCACCGAACTGGTGCACGGGCCCGCCCACGGTGCGAGGATTGTCAGCGACTACATCTAGTCGCGCAAGCGCCGTACCACTTCAAGAACCCCATAACGAAAGCAGTATTCACGTTGGCCCACCTGCTCGGTGCTGAGAACATCAGCGTCACCTTTGCCACCCGGACTATCCTGGACGGCGTCACCCTCGGACTGGAGGAGGGCGACCGGATCGGCATGGTCGGCCGCAACGGTGACGGCAAATCGACCCTGATGCGCCTGCTCGCCCAGCGCACCACGCCCGACGACGGCCGCGTCACCAAGCGCCGCGACGTCACCGTGGGCTACCTCAACCAGAACGACGTGCTGGACGGCGACCTCGACGTCGGCGCCGCCATCGTCGGCGACCAGGCCGACCACGAATGGGCCTCCAACCCGAAGATCCGCGACGTCATGGGTGGCCTCGTGGCCGAGGTCGACTGGCACGCCCGCGTGGACTCTCTCTCCGGCGGGCAGAAGCGCCGCGTTGCGCTCGCGAAGCTGCTGATCGGGGACGACGACGTCATCATGCTCGACGAGCCCACCAACCACCTCGACGTGGAGGGCGTGGCCTGGCTCGCGGAGCACCTCAAACAGCGCTGGCGTCCCACCGAGGGCGGGCTGCTGGTCGTCACCCACGACCGCTGGTTCCTCGACGAAATCTCCACCCGCACGTGGGAAGTCCACAACGGCATTGTGGACGGGTTCGACGGCGGATACGCCGCCTACGTCCTCGCCCGCGCCGAACGTGACCGCATGGCCAACGTCATCGAGGGCAAGCGCCAGCAGTTGGTGAAGAAGGAACTCGCCTGGCTGCGCCGCGGTGCACCGGCCCGGACCGCCAAGCCGAAGTTCCGCATCGAGGCGGCCAACGCGCTCATCGCCGACGTTCCGGAGCCGCGTGATTCGCTCGCGCTCAGCAAGCTCGCCACCGCCCGGCTGGGTAGGGACGTGCTGGACCTTGAGAACGTCTCGCTGGAGCTGGGGGCGAAGCCCCTGTTCAAGGGGATCACCCTGCGGCTGGCGCCGGGCCAGCGGCTCGGGATCGTCGGCGTCAACGGTGCCGGCAAGACCACGCTACTGCGGCTGCTCAATGGGGAAATGGCGCCGACGTCGGGCCGGTTTAAGCGCGGCAAGACGGTGCAGACGGCCATCCTGTCGCAAGACGTGCGCGAGCTCGATGACGTCAATCATCTCCGCGTCACCGAGGTGATTGAGCAGGAGAAGCGGGTGGTGTCGGTCGGCGGGAAGGAAGTGTCGGCGAGCCAGCTCGTGGAGCAACTCGGCTTCACCAACGAGTGGCAGTGGACGCCTGTCGGTGACCTCTCGGGTGGGGAGCGGCGGCGTCTGCAGCTGCTGCGTCTGCTGGTAGGGGAGCCGAACGTGCTGATGCTCGATGAGCCCACTAATGACCTGGACACCGACACCCTCGCAGCCGTCGAGGACGTGCTGGACGGCTGGCCGGGAACGCTGATCGTGGTCTCGCACGATAGGTACCTGTTGGAACGCGTCACCGATACCCAACTGGCGCTACTGGGCGACGGAAAGATCCGCGACCTGCCCGGCGGAGTGGATCAGTACCTGCAGCTCCGGCGTGGAGCGGCAGTATCCGGCGATAAGCTCGCCGGCACCCCGATGGGATCGGATAGCGGCAACGGCACGACGACGGCGGCAGCCGGCTCCGCTGGCCCGTCACCGGAGGAGACTCGCCAGGCGAAGAAGGACCTGACCCGCATTGAGCGGCAGATGACGAAGACGAGCTCACAGATTGAGAAGATCAACCAGCAGATGAGCGACGCCGGCAGCAAGGCGGCGGTCGACTTCGAGAAGATGTCCGGCCTCGACGCGAAACTGCGGGAATTGCAGGCCGAGCAGGAGTCCCTTGAGGAGCAGTGGCTCGAGGCGGCCGAGGTGCTCGGCGAGTGAGGCTCATGTTCATGAAGGTCCAGCCACGTCGAGCGAAGATCGCGCTGGTCGCCGGATTCGGAGCGATAGTTGTTGCTGCACGGCTCTTTGCGTTCTTCGTTGAAGAGCCAGGGGTGGCCGGTACGGTGGCGAGCGTTGCAGTGGTGGTCATGCTGATTGCAGGCGTCGTGGGCCTCTATATCGGCTTCACGTCACTCGACTGGCGGACCTTACGACGGAAGTGGAATAAACGCCGCAAACGCTAATACGCACATGGCCCCACACCTTCGAAAGAAGGTGCGGGACCATGTGCTATCGGACTAGCGGTTCAGTGTCGCTGACGCTCCGTGGCGATAGAAAGTCTCGCGTGCTGGTTTTCGCTCTGGATACACGGTTGTTGTGAGTGGATGATTGTGGTGTCTGCCACGGTCGACGCCGATTTGTTCTTGGTGCTGTTGGTTGAGCCTGTGGACTAGCGTGGTGTGGAGGACTTCCACGGGAACCGTGGATTGTTGCCGTTGAGCACGAGTGTTAGATTCCTGAATTGATTCCCCGTCCTCCCCGTAGCAGACACCAGTTATTGGATTTCGAGGGTGTCAGGAGAGCGATCATGGACATCGTGCACGAGCGGGCTGTGGGAATGGACATTTCCAAACGGGACGCGAAGGTCTGCTTGCGGGTTCCCGGGAAACGTCCGGGAACTTTTACCACCACGGTGAGCACGTGGGGTGCTACAACGTCACAGATTCTGGAGCTCAGGTACTTTCTTGAGTCCGAGCACGTGACGACGGTGGTGATGGAAGCCACCAGTGATTATTGGAAACCGTTCTTTTACCTGCTCGAAGAAACCCTGCCAGTGGTTCTGGTCAATGCGAAAGCGGCACGGAACATCCCGGGACGTAAAACTGATGTTTCCGACGCGGCGTGGCTGGCGCAGCTGGCCGCGCATGGGTTGCTGCGGGCTTCGTTCATTCCACCGGAGCCGATCCGTGAGCTGCGGGATCTGACCCGTAGTCGTTCCATCGCCACTAGGGACCGGACCCGTGAAATTCAGCGTTTGGAGAAGTTCCTGGAAGGCTCAGGAATCAAGCTCTCGTCGGTGGTTTCGGACCTGACCGGGGTGTCCTCCAGGGAGATGCTTGAGGCGCTCGTGGCCGGTGAACGGGACCCACAGGTTCTGGCCAGCCTGGCCCGGGGGACACTCAAATCCAAGGTCCCCGCACTCGTTGATGCGCTCACCGGCCGGTTCAAGGAACATCACGCGTTCATGACCAAACTGCATCTGGACCAGATCGATGCCCAGACCCGCATGATCGAGGCACTCACTACCCGCATTGAGGAGGCGATGAAGCCCTTTCGTGCAGCCAGGGAATTCCTGGCCACCATTCCCGGAGTCTCGCTGAAAGTCGCCGATGTGATCATCGCTGAAACCGGGGCGGATATGAGCGTCTTTGAAACCCCCGGCCGGCTCGCGTCCTGGGCCGGGGTTTGTCCCGGCTCGAACGAATCCGCGGGCCGGATTAAATCCGCGCACATCCTGCCCGGCAACAAATACCTTAAAGCGGCCTTGGGTACCGCAGCATTATCCGCGTCCCGCAGCAAAGACACCTATCTATCCGTCAAATACCGGCGGATCGCCGCCCGCCGCGGACCGATGAAAGCTATCGTCGCCCTGCAGCACAATATCCTTACCGCTGCCTGGCACCTGCTCGCCGAGGGCGAGTGCTACCAAGACCCCGGCACCGACTACTACACCCGGCTGGACCCGGCAAAAGCCAGGAACAACGCCATCAACAAGCTCAAAAGCCTCGGCTACAACGTCACCATCACCCCCGCGACCGCAGCCTGACGCACCTTACTTTCGTATTAGTACGTAAACTCGTCAGGGCCAGCGAGCACCACAACATTCTTCCTAAGGCGCCGCAAGAAATGGCGGACGGCGATTCTGATCCTCATGAACCTCATAATCTGTGCCAACCTCTCTATGCCCGTTTGGTAAGGGTGCTTAGTGAGCGTATCCGTCCAACCTTGGAGAATGGTGGAGGCGGTGTGTGGGTCGTCGATGGTCTCTCATTAGGAGGACATTGCGGGCCTCACCGCGCACCCGATGAATCGTCAATGCCACTGTGCGGATACCATTGAGGGTCAGTCTTGGAAAACAGGGGAGCCTTCCGCTTGAGTACGCAGAACTATTATGACGACGCCCAGCTCTCTTGCGCAGCGATCGAACTTGCGGCAGCCGGAGCCTAAGGAAACTTGATGAAAGCGATCCGAGCGGCGATTGCCGGCGCGCTCCTCCTACTGATCGGGTTTCCAGTCCCCGCCGTGGCGCAGGAAGGGGAACTAATCGTCACGCTTCCGGAGGTGGTTGTTCCATCGCAACAGCCCACCCCCGCGCCTACCACCAGCCCCGAGCCCCCGCCGGTGAGCCCCACGCCAGCGCCCGCTCCGGCTCCGGCACCGGCACCGGCGCCTGCTCCAGCACCGGCTCCCGCTCCCGCACCTCCGCAACCCGCGCAGCAACCCGGCCCGGCCATTGACCCCGCCACGGGATTCGCCATCGACCCTGCCACCGGGTACCTGATTGAGCCGCAGACCGGTTTCCTGATCGAACCTGGGACTGGCAACCTCATCGATCCCGCCACCCGCTTCTACACGAACTTCCGTTTGGACTTCGCTACGGGGGAAGTCGTAGAGATTGAACCTGAACCCGAGGAGCCTACGGAGGAACCTTCCGAAGAGCCGTCCGAGGAGCCAGAGCCGACCTCGAGCGCACCCAGCCTTACACCGTCCCCATCTCCAACTGTCCCGAGCACAAGCCCGAGCCCCAGCGCATCTGCTCCGGATCAAACTGAATCCGCCAGTGATCAGGATGACGTATCTGTCGGCGAGCATCCGGTCACTAGGGTGCTCGTGATCCTGCTGCTCATTGGTCTGGGCGTGCTCTACTACTCCAAACTCCGTGGAGGCAGCCGCACCTAGCTGGTTGGGTATGGATAGGTAACGATTCGACGGAAATTCGTTCGATGGGGCACTTATTTATTGCCGGCGGATCGCAATCGTTAGAATGTCAAGTATCTTGAATGGATTCGACGCAATCGACATCAGGCACAGGTAAGGGGTAGTTCTTGCGCGTTTTGCTGCTGACGCACTCCTACGCGCCGGAACACAGCCCACCGCAGCGACGATGGACCCAGCTCATTCAAACCTTCCGAGCTGCGGGGTGGGACGTCGATGTCGTCGCTCCCGTTGCCCACGCTCCCCACGGTCGCCGCACCCTGCCAAAGCGGGAAGCAGGCCGTCCTTTTCGATCGGGTACGGGCGCCTACGGTGAAATTGTTCGCCGCGTTCCCTACCTCTGGCACAAGACCACGCGCATCGGTCGGCTAATTGACCATTTGTTCTCTGCAGGCATGACTATTCCTACCGCAGCCATGTGCCGCAGGCCCGACGTCGTCATCGTCACAGTGCCCAGTCTGCCGATCCTCGGCGCGGGTTATGTGGTTGCTCGAATGCTTAGGCGCCCGTTGGTGGTGGACATGCGGGATGCCTGGCCTGACATAGCCCGCGATGCACGTCTCATCCAGGGAAGCGCGAAGAGTCTCACTGAACGGGTCATCATCGCCATTCAAGACCGGGCTGATCTGGTCGTGACCGTGACGTATGGATTCGCGCGGACCTTGCGTGATCGCGGATTGAAGAATGTTGCAACGGTCACCAACGGTGTTGACATCGACCGTCTGCAAGAGCTCGACCCCGTACCGCTCGAGAAAAGCCGCCTGGATGTCTTGTACCTGGGGAATCACGGCGAGAGCCAGCACCTGGACATTCCCATTCGGGCAGCAGCTCTGATGGGGGACCGGGTGCGCCTGACGATGGTGGGCCACGGTGTGAAGCGCAACGAACTCAAGGCGTTGGCCGCAGCTCTTAATGCACCCGTCGAGTTCCATGATCCGGCGTACGGTCCCGAGGTGATGGAGTACTACCGCAGTGCTGACAGTTGCATTGTGGCACTTCGGGACGACTGGAAGTCCTTCGAGACAACCGTGCCGTCCAAGACGTACGAGGTTCTGTCGGTTGGAAGGCACGTGACGGGGATGGTCCGCGGCGAGGCCAAGAAGATCCTTGAGGACGCAGACGCTGGCCATGTTGTACCCTCCGATCCAAAGGCTTTGGCCGATCTGTGGCGGACGCTTGCTGACGATCGGCTGCAACTGCAGGTGAACGGCCACGGCCGACTCTGGGTACAGCACAATGCTGACGCACATACGTTGGGACAGTCCTACATCAACCTTCTTGCTGAGGTAGCCGGCGGCGGTCCGCACCGGTGACCTTGCTCCGCAATATAGGCCTGATAGTTGCCACTGCCGCACAGCACTTGGATGATGATCCCGTTCTCCTGCTGCTGCAGATTTCGCGTAGGCTTCCGGCGCGTATCGTCCAACCCGTTGCCGGTATCGTACGAAGAGCGGCACTCGGGCCCCTGGCAGCTGCGCTCAGCGCTCACATTCAGGGCGACGGCGCCAAACGGTCGGCCATTCTCGACGAAGCCCTGCGCGGAGGCATCACGGGCGCCGCCGCAGCGCACCTTGCAGATGTGTGCCTTGCCGCCAACGATCATCAACGCGCCGATATGTTGCTCGAACGAGCCGGCGCCGCCCCAGGAACACGCGCCCGCCGCCGCTGGTACGACGGTGACATGACCGGTGCGGTCGCCGAACTGACGTCGGCAGGTCTTCACCGCAAGGCCCGAAGGCTCGAGAGTGAACTAAGGGTTTTCCGTGGCTGGACCCCAACGCTCGACCCGGTACAGGGCTACGAACCGCAGGCGCAGACAGTGCTGCACGTGCTCACTAACTCCCTTCCGCATACGGGCAGTGGCTACGCCCAGCGGTCGCATTCCATCTTGAAGGCGCAGCACGAACTTGGTTGGAAACTCCACGCTGCAACCCGCCTTGGCTACCCGGTGCAGGTGGGAAAGCTTTTTGCCGAGGACACGGACGTGCTGGACGGCGTGGCGTATCACCGTCTCATTCCCACCCGCATGCCACCCGGCTTCGATCAGCGGCTGCAGGCCCAGGCCGAGGCGCTACTGGAGCTGGCGTTGCGCGTTCGGCCCGCCGTCCTTCATACAACCACGCACTTTGTGAATGGTTTAGTAACCCGGGCTGTAGCCGACTCGCTTGGGATTCCATGGGTGTACGAAGTGCGCGGTCAGCTTGCTGATACGTGGGCTTCCACTCGCGACGATGCGGCCAAATCGAGTGAGCGCTATAAACTGTTCACTGAATGTGAGGCGGCTGTGACGCGAAGCGCAGCCCTGGTGGTTACGTTGGGCGAGGCCATGAGGCAGCAAATCTTGGACGCGGGAACGGTCCTCGGCGAGGTGCTGCTCTGTCCCAACGCAGTCGGCGACGAATTCCTGGATGAACCGATCGGCTCACACGCCGCGCGCTCTCGGCTGGGCCTACCGTCTGGCGGCGTCTTCGTGGGCACGGTCAGCAGCCTGGTCGAGTATGAGGGCTTGGATGTACTACTCCAAGCCATTTCGTTGCTCGCAGAGGAGCGTCCGAAAGTGCGCTGCTTGATCGTCGGAGACGGCGTTGCGCGCTCAGCGCTGGAACAACTCGCACGCGAACTGGGAATTGCTGCTCAAGTGATTTTCACGGGACGTGTGCCGCGTGAACAGGCGCATCTGTACCATCAGGCGTTGGACATATTCGTAGTTCCTCGTCGAGATCTCGCGGTGACTCGAACCGTGACGCCGTTGAAGCCGGTCGAGGCGATGGCCTCTGCCCGGCCGGTAGTGGCGAGCGATCTGCCTGCCCTCAAAGAGATTCTGGAGAACTCAGTGACAGGAATATTGGTTGTCCCGGACGACGCGGAGGCTCTTGCCGACGCGCTGAGGGGCCTGATGGACGAGGACGGCGTTCGCGCCACGGCAGTTGCCTTGGGCACAGCGGGCCGTCAGTTGGTGCTCACCGAGCGGACCTGGGCAGGCAACGCTAGGGCTCTGGTGAGCGCTTACAATGATCTGAGCCTCGCAGGCTGATGGCGAAAATTGGTTCACAGCCGGCGTTGCCCGAACCGGCGGCGGTGCAGTCAATGCCGATCGATACGCGCGGACTTATTCGCGTCGGTGCAAGGCCGGCTTTCGTTGACTATCTCATCCAGCTCTGGGACCACCGAGAGTTTATTTTCTATGATGCCAAAGCGCGTGTTCAAAGTGGAAACCGCCGAGACCGTCTCGGTAGCGCGTGGCTCGTTCTCAATCCGGTATTCAACGGACTTACATTCTATTTTATTTTTGGCGTTCTTCTAGGAACGAGCCGCGGAATTGAGAACTTCATCGGCTACCTCATCATTGGGGTCTTCATTTTTCAGATGAGTGCTAGGGCAATCACGAACGGCGCCCGCTCCATCCAGGGTAACCGAGCTGTCATTCAGGCGTTCAACTTCCCACGTGCGACGCTGCCAATCGCAGTGAATGTCCGCGAGATCCTCGCGGGTGTGCCGGTGATTCTGGCCATGTTGGTCCTGATTCTCTTGTTTCCGCCGACGGAGGCCGTAACTCCGCTCTGGTTACTTGTCATCCCGGCGCTTTTTCTGCAGACCGTTTTCAATCTTGGCGTTGGGCTGATTCTTGCGCGGGTTATCTCCACGATCAACGACGTAACACATCTACTTAGCTTCGCCATGCGTGCTTGGATGTATGGGTCTGGTGTCTTTTTCTCATTCGACCAATTCATTGAGAACGATACGGTTCTCTCCATCGTGCAGTTGAACCCTCTATACGTGGTTTTGGATATTGTGCGCGACTGCGTGCTCTATGCGACCCTTCCGGAATGGCGCTCGTGGGCCATTCTTTCGGTCTGGGGATTGGGAGTTCTTGCAGTAGGGATTGTGTATTTCTGGCGAGCGGAGGAGTCCTATGGTTGCGAATAGTCACGCCCCTGCAGGAGGAAAGGGACAGGCCACAGTCGTAGTCGATCGCATAAGTATGAGATATCGCGTTCCATCGACGAAAGCCCAGCCGGAAGAGGCGCGCGGCCGTATCAGAATGATCAAGCGGGTTCTCGGGCAAACGCCCATGGTTTCCGTTCAGGCGCTCAACGAGATGTCGTTGGTCGTCGAGCGCGGAGAGTCGGTGGGCATAGTAGGGCGAAATGGCTCCGGTAAGAGCACCCTCATGCGCCTCATAAGTGGCCAAAGCGCGCCCACTTCCGGTGCTGTATTTGCCTCGAGCGTCCCGGTGATGCTAGGGGTGAACGCGGCACTTGTACCCGAGTTGTCCGGCGACCACAACATCGTTTTAGGATGTCTGGCCATGGGAATGACGAGAAGACAGATTGCGGACATGTTCGATTCGATCGTGGAGCTTTCCGGACTCGAAGGCGCGATACATTTGCCGATGAAGTCTTACTCCGCTGGTATGGCCTCCCGACTTCGGTTTGCTATCGCGGCGAGCGTCAACCCCGAGATCCTGCTGATAGATGAAGCGTTGAATACCGGTGACGCGCAGTTTCGTGAGCGCAGTAAGAGCCGGATGGATGAGTTGCGGGAAAAGGCTGGGACGGTGTTTCTAGTAAGTCATAGCTTGGAAACTATAAACGAACTCTGCTCGCGAGTTATCTGGATCGACAAAGGCGATTTGCTTATGGACGGAAAACCGAAGGAAGTAACGGAAACCTACGCGGACTTCGCGCGAAATTTGTCCAAAGGCAATGGTTTTTCGGCCGCGAAGTTGCGAGATGACGCCCGCCGCAATCTAATAGCCACTAAAGTGTTGGAACGTTCGCCAGGGCGGCGAAGCGCGTGAAATCAGCTGGATCAGTCCTTCTTGAAGCGCGTAGAGGTTTATGGCATCTGCGTAATGGCGGGCTGCGCGAACTGCGAATCTTCAGGGCCAGGCAGAAAGTCGAAGCGGGTATCACACTATTCGGGAACGTCGCCGGCGCACAGGGCGGATGGACCGGGCACGGTAAAAAGCGAGCGCTCCAGTTCTCACCCTTCACGCCAGTCAACCGCGAGCCGCGGCGAAATGACTTGACCGTTGCCGTGATCCTCGACGATTTCTCAGCACTGGCATTCGCATATGAGTGGAAAACAATAGTGCTCAGGAAAGATTCGTGGCGCACGCAACTGTCGGAAGTCGACGTGGATTTCCTCTTCGTGGAATCTGCATGGTCGGGTAACAACGGCCAGTGGAAGTACCAGCTCACCGGTGCTTCCAGGCTCAAGCCGGAGTTCATCGAGTTGATGGCTTGGTGTCGGCAGAACTCAATACCGTCCGTTTTCTGGAACAAGGAAGACCCGCCGCATTACGACGACTTCTTAGCCGCAGCGCGTGAGTTCGACGTTGTCTTCACCAGTGATTCCAATAAAATTCCCCGCTATCAGGAGGACCTGGGCCACAGCCGCGTTGGAGTGCTGCCGTTTGCGGCGCAGCCCGCCGTGCATAACCCGGTCCGCCCTCAATTCGGGTGGCGCGAAAGGGATGTCGCTTTCGCCGGCATGTACTTCGCACATAAGTATCCGGAGCGCCGCGAGCAAATGGACATATTGCTCGGGGGTGCGGCCGACGCTGGGAGGCGCATGACGATCGGGCTGGAGATTTTCTCCAGACAGCTCGGAGGCGATGAACGCTACCAGTTTCCTCCTGGCTTACGTGAGCATGTGGTCGGCAGCCTTTCTTACTCGCAGGTCCTCACCGCCTATAAGGCTTACAAGGTGTTTCTCAACGTGAACTCCGTAGTCGATTCGCCGAGCATGTGCGCCAGACGGATATTCGAAATCACGGCGGCAGGGAGTTCAGTGGTCAGCACGCCAAGTGCCGCGATCTCTTCGTTCTTCACGACAGATGAGCTGGCGACGGTCGAGTCACGCGAGTCCGCGGCCTCAATGTCTCGGGCCCTTGTTAGGAGCCCCGAGCTGGCGGACCGCATGATCCATAAGGCGCAACGCAAGATCTGGTCGACGCACACGTACGCACACCGCGCCGAGTCTGTAGTCGCCGCAATTACACCTGAGCGGGAAGTTCCGGTGCGTCGATCAAGCATCTCGGCATTAGCTTCGACCATTCGACCCCATCAGGTGGAGCACATTTTCAGGACTATCGGCTCTCAGATCGGTGTCAGCTGCGAGCTGGTTTTGCTAACACACGGGTTCGAGCTTGATGTGGCGGAGGTCCGGGTGCTGAGTGAACGCTACAGCGTGGAAAATTTCACTCTTCTTTCAGCGACAGAAGATATTAGCCTGGGTGCTTGTCTGAACAGATGCGCACAGGCAGCTGGCGGTGAGGTAGTAACAAAGATGGACGACGACGACTATTATGCGCCGCACTATCTCGGAGATCAGTTGGATGCCCTGAGTTACTCCGCTGCTGACGTCGTGGGTAAACATGCCCATTACATGTACCTGGCCGACAGAGACGCCACCCTATTACGTTTCCCAGAACAAGAGCACCGGTTCACGCGTCGGGTTATGGGTCCTACTCTTCTCGCGAGAAAGACCGTGTTTCTAGAACACCCTTTCGAAGATCGAGCACGCGGGGAAGACACCGCTTTCCTTGAGTCTGTGAATGCAAGCGGCGGCGCCGTGTATTCGGCAGATCGCTTCAACTACGTCCAAAACCGTCACGGCGGCGGCCACACTTGGGAGGTCAAGGAAACTGATCTTTTAGCTTCAGCGGATGTGCATTTTTTCGGTAAGCCTCACCACCATGTCACAATTTAGGGGAGTACATTGATGAATTCAATCAACAAAGTCGCGGTTATAGGACTCGGCTATATTGGTTTACCTACTGCGGCGATACTCGCAACGAACGGGCTGAATGTCGTTGGCGTGGACATCAATCGACAAACCGTTGACGCCGTCAATAGGGGCGAAGTCCCTTTCGTAGAGCCTGACCTTAGTGTTCACGTTGCAGGCGCCGTCGCTCAGAAGCACCTATCGGCCTCCACAGAAACTCCGATGGCGGAAGCTTATATTGTTGCTGTTCCCACACCGTTCAAGGACGACAAGAGCGCGGACCTCTCGTATATCGAGGCTGCTGCGCACGGAATCGCAGAGAAACTGCAGGGCGGAGAACTTGTCATACTGGAGTCGACCTCGCCGCCCGGGGCCACCCAGCATTTGGCTGATTACCTGATCAAGCTACGCCCGGACTTGAGCCTGGACGGGGAAGAAGGCCGCCCTCAAATCCTACTCGCACATTGCCCGGAGCGTGTGTTACCGGGACGAGTGATGATTGAACTAGTAACAAATGATCGTATTGTAGGCGGGATAACTCCCGCTGCTGCACAAAAAGCAAAATCCTTATACGAAGTATTCTGTCAAGGTGAAATCCACCTAACCGATGCAGTCACCGCTGAGATGGCGAAGTTGGTGGAGAACTCGTTCCGAGACGTCAATATCGCTTTTGCTAACGAACTGTCGATGATCAGCGAAAAGCTCCAAATAGATGTGTGGGAACTCATTTCTCTCGCCAACCACCACCCCCGCGTCAACATCCTTCAACCGGGGCCCGGAGTCGGTGGTCACTGCATAGCTGTGGATCCCTGGTTCATCGTTGACGCTGTGCCGGAACAGGCGAAACTCATCCGCACCGCTCGCGAAGTGAACGACTCGAAGCCCCTGTGGGTGGTCGAGCAGGTGATTGCCGCTGTCAACAAAGTCCCGGAGTCGGTTGTGGCGGTGCTCGGGCTCGCATTCAAGGCGAATATTGATGATCTTCGGGAATCACCGGCAGTTGATATTGTGCGCGTGTTGAGCGAAGAACTGCCGTCCGCAAGGATTCTTGCAGTGGAGCCGCACATCGAGAAACTCCCACCGGCGCTCGAACGTTCGCAGAATGTCGAACTGGCTGAGGCGCCACACGCTCTAGAAGAAGCCGACGTAGTGGTGCTACTCGTTGCTCATGATGATTTTCGTGACATCTCTAGCGCTTCTTACGATGGGAAGGTCGTCGTCGATGTCATCGGGTTCGACAGCTCCCCGGAACTCATGCTTGCTCACACACGGGCAGAGGCGCCCTCCCTATGATCCACCACGACGAACCTGGTGCTTCATCTCCACTCACCCGCGCAAAGCGGGCCAAGTATCTCGAAGACCCCGACGCTTTGATCGTTCGATACGAGGGACTTGCGCAGCGCGCCAAGAGAATGGAAGCCCAGATAGCGCAGACTCAACCTCAGCTGGCGGAGGCCCGAAGGCGCTTGGCGGAGGTCAGCGCGACGAATGATCAGCTTGCTGCAGACGTCGAACGGCTCAAATCGCTGGTGTCTCATCTGCGTACATCAACAAGCATGAAGGTAGGCAAGTTTGCAACGGCACCCTTGCGTGCAGGCAAGAAATACTACCATCAGTCACGTCAAGGCCAGGATGTAGAAGAGACCAAGCCTCAAAGTGCACCCGCAGTCGCGCCGAAGAAGGCGACTGCGGCAAATGTACCTCCAAGGGCCGTCGCAGAGCGCTCTGGCTCGAATGAAATCCAAGTTGAACAGCTGCGGGCAAATTACATCGAATCAGGCCTGCCCTCCGACCTGCTTCGATTGGTGTCCTTTCTGTATTACTCAGCTGGAGACATAACAGAAGCCAATCGCCACCTCGAAAGCGCACAACTTGCTCCCGCAAGTCTGAGCGTCAAGGAACGCCGACTCGTGAACGCCGTTACCAGCAGAGCCCGCATTCAGGCAAAAGGACTGAGGCTTCCTCCGAAACAGTCGAATCCTGTTTACCTAGCTGAGCGTGATCGTGTGATGTATTGCGTTCATAGCGTCGAACCTTACAACTCGAACGGATACTCGACGCGGTCAACGGGCATGATCAAGGGCATGCTTTCGGCCGGTCTCGATGTTGTCGTGGCAGCGCGTCCCGGATACCCCTGGGATGCGCGGACGGATACGCCTCCCCTTCAAAGCGAGACTTATGTCGTTGAACGTCTGGGAGCTGAGCACTATTTCTCATCTGGACCGAACCTCCTGGAAAATGGTCTAGATCATTACATACAGCTGGCTGCAGACAAGTACGTTCAAGTGGCGCTGAAGAAGCGTGTATCGCGGATCATTGCGGCGTCGAATCACATAACTGCTCTTCCCGCGCTTATTGCTGCTCGACGTCTCGGAATACCTTTCTCCTACGAAGTGCGCGGTCTATGGGAAATCACCGAGTCTTCGACGCGAGCAGGGTTCGCGACAACTGACCGCTTCTTGCAAGCGAGAACTCTCGAAACTTTGGTCGCCGCGAATGCGGATGTAGTTTTTGCGATCAATGAGCAGGTGAGGGAGGAACTGGTAGCGCGAGGCGTTGCCCTGGAATCGATCGAGTTGCTTCCCAACGCGGTGGACCCCGACCAGTTCTCGCCGCTTCCTCCTCACTTGGAGACATTCAAAAGGCTTGGACTTAAGAAGGAGCAATTTGTTGTCGGGTATGCGGGCAGCATGGTCCACTACGAGGGACTGGACGTTCTACTCCGCGCAATGTGTCACCTTTCGGACACGGCGGCCATTCGGGTCGTGCTTGTGGGAGACGGAGCGGCAGCAAGCGAACTCAAGCAGCTTGCTCGTGATCTGGGAGTTTCTGACAAGGTCGATTTCGTTGGGCGAGTCGCAGCCGAGAGAATCCCTGAGTATATAAGTTGCTTTGACGCTGTGATATGTCCGAGGCGTTCTCTTGAAGTGACAAACATGGTAACGCCCCTGAAGCCGCTCGAGGCTATGGCCGCCGGACGACCAGTAATCGCTTCTGACCTACCTCCGCTGCGTGCTCTGGTTGGCGACTCTGGCGCACGGGGGTTTCTATTTTCTCCTGACGACCCTGAATCGCTGGCGAAGTGCATACTTCATGTGGCTGAGAATGAAGAGCTATCAAGCACGGCCGCACGTCGTGCCCGGAAGTGGATAGTCGAACGGCGAACATGGAATCAGGCCGGAGTTTCTGTTAGTACGACGCCGCATTCAGTCCTCGACCGAAATGCGCCTTCCCTGAGCCTGAGGGACGTCACTGTGGGTTTCATTGCTGACCCCTTCACACTGGAATCTCTCACTCCCGAGTGCAATGCTGTCATCCTTACGCCTGGCGCCTGGCGAAGTGAGATCGAAACCAATCCTATTGATGCACTATTCGTAGAATCGGCTTGGGAGGGTGTCGACGGGCTATGGCGTCAAAAGGTTGGTTACTACGATGAATCTAGGTTCAGCGCGTTGCGTACACTCATTGAATATTGCCGGGAGAATGAGATTCCGACGATATTCTGGAACAAAGAGGATCCGGTTCATTTCAACCGATTTATCGAAACTGCCATCCACTTCGATCATATATTCAGTACCGATGATGGATCCCTAGAGGAATATTTGAAGCGATCGACCTCGCAGGTACGCAGTGTTGCCTCGTTGCCTTTTTATGCGCAACCGCGTCTACATAATCCAATCTTGGGGGATCGTCCGTATAGTCATAAGGTTGCATACGCTGGCAGTTATTATGGGAGCCGTTACCAGAAGCGCTCGAATGAACTCAGGTCACTATTGACCGCAAGCCGCAATCACGGACTCACAATCTACGACCGCCAGCATCTCAACCCCCAGTCGCCCTACAAATTTCCCGAGGACCTTTCTGCCTACGTCGCGGGGGGCCTTGAGTACGGCGAGATGGTCCAGGCGTATCGAAGCCACCCAGTACATATAAATGTGAACTCTGTTAGTGAATCATCGACGATGTTTTCCCGGCGAGTTATGGAGATCGCCGCGAGCGGCAACCCGGTCGTGAGTGGACCGGGTCGCGCCATTCAATGGATGTTCAACGGGGCGGTTCCGGTCGTGACTAAGGGTGGCGAAGCTGAGATTCTGATCGATCATTGGATGCATCACGAGAGAGATCGAAATCTGGATGCCTGGATCGCACTTAGAACAGTGACACGAGCGCACACTGCCGCTGGTCGACTCGCCTACGTCTTACGAACGGCCGGCCTGGAAGTTTCAGCCCCGGAGTTCCCTGCTTACTCGGTGATTATGGGTCATTTGACCAAGCGAGGGGTGGAAGTTTTGAACTCACAGACTGTTCCACCGTCCGTAGTCCTCTATCGAACCAAGGGCGACGATGCGGGACATCTGAATGAGATGTTCGTTGAGGCGTCGGGGGACTTGGTTTCTCGAGTGGAGACTCCCTTCTACTGCGAGCTCTCAGATAACGCTATTGATAGAACGTACTTCGAGGATGTGCTTTCCTCACTCTCCTACGTGGAGTGGGATTCAGCCGTTATCGATGAGACGGATGTCGATAGCACTGGCCATGGTCTGGTAGAACGCGGCAGCATCGAGATTGAAGGAGCGGTGATCAAGCGTATGCGCCCGCAAACCTCTCAAGTCGGGGTGAGACTTCGACGCTCAATCGTACGGGGAACTGGAAGTACAAAAGCTCCGGCAGCTATCGACGGTCCGATAACAAAGAAAACAATTCTATTCGCAGGTCATGACTTCAAATTCGCGCGAGGCCTAATGTCGAAGCTCGCCTCTGATGGCCACACCATTATCGTCGATGAATGGGCGGGGCACGGTCAGCACAATGAGGAGTTGAGCCAGTCACTGCTTGGGCAGGCTGATCTAATATTCTGTGAGTGGACGTTGGGGAATGCTGCTTGGTATTCCCGCAACAAGCGGCCAGATCAACGGATTGTGGCGCGCCTGCATTCACAAGAACTGTTCAGCCCGCATTTGGCGAAGGTGAACTTCAGCGCCATCGACCGCATCATTTTCGTAGGCGACCATATTCGAAGGATAGCTCTGCGTGATTATGAGATAGGCGCCGATAGATCCCTTGTAATCCCCAATCCTGTCGCCGTGGCGCGATTGCGGAAGCCAAAGACAGATGAAGCCAAGTTCACTCTTGGTCTGGTAGGCATAGTTCCTGCTCAGAAGGGACTACATCACGCCTTAGACCTTCTTGAACGGCTTCGTTCAAAGGACTCCCGGTACAATCTGCACATCAAAGGTAAGCGACCCGAGGATTTCCCATGGATGGCGCAACGCCCCGACGAAATGGCATACTATGATGCCCAGTTTGCGCGCATTGAGCAGAGCCCGCTCCTAACCGGAGCGGTGACCTTCGATGCCCACGGCAATGATATGCCGGAATGGTATCGCGGAATTGGTATAGTACTGTCCGTTAGCCGCTTTGAGTCTTTCCACCTTACGCTCGCCGATGGAGCCGCATCAGGCGCACTGCCCCTGAGCCTGGCGTGGCCTGGAGCAGACCGTATATATCCACCAAGTTGGCTTCACGCTTCCGTAGAAGATATGAGCCGCGAGATACTCTCCCTGGGCACCGGCGAAAGATATCGAGTAGCAGTCAAAGAAGCAGTCGCGTTCGTCGCAGACAATTTCGAGGAGACCGCTATACTCGATCGGCTTGCTCGGGCGGTGCTCGGGTCCAATGGATAGACGCAACGGTATGGCTGCGGGCCGTTGAGGGCGCCGCCGGAGCCGGGCCGGCTTCGGCGATGGGCTTAGCCGAAACGTGGTGAGCACCTGAGTTGCACTAACCAGTGCAACTCAGGTTCCATGACGAGTTGGTCGGAAGTCCCACCACAGTGCGTGTCCGTGGGTATTAGCCGTATACATATCAGTCTCGAACTATCTCAACCCACTTTGTTGTGAACGCAGTCGGTTCGCGATCCGCACTGCGTTTGCTGTATATCCGCACGCGGTAGCGACCGGGCTGAAGGTCCTCGAATTGAACGGAACGTTCTTTGGAATAGCCAAGCGTCCGCTCAAGCTGGCGTCCTTGGTAAAGCTTGTATGCATGGAGTGTGTCAGCAGAACAATCAACCGATAAGTGAATGGAACGAGCGTGAGCCGTGATGTCATATTCTTTGAAGATGAAGTCTTTCAGACGAATCTGAGTGGCAACAGAGACAGAGCTTCCAGAGAATGAGGCAATAACTACGTCTGACGGTTCGGCGACCCCCATCTTTGGGAATCTCCACCCCATTGGCCGAGGCTTGGTTTCTCCTCGGACCTGTGACACTCGAAGAGCGGCCGAGCTGGCGAAGGCTAGATCCATCACCTTTCTGGTGCCCGAAAACAGCTCAAATCCCTCCGCATTCGTACTAACCCTCAAGCCGGGGGCCACATGCCAAAGAAGTTGGTAGTCGTGGCTTTCATCGGCCTCCGTGAAGTCTTCGATGCGTATGAACGGAATACGGTCGGCTTCATCGAGAAATATCCGTCTCTTATGTATCGCCTGGGAATTGCGCTCATTGGTACCTTCGACGACGAGTTCAGTATCTGACTGGCTAATCAATTCCAAGCGTACCTTCTCACGAGAGACGTCGGTTCTAGGCGTGCTCTTCCCATCAACGATCAAAGTATTATGCGCAAACTGTGAGTATGCGTACTTAGTGAGCGGATTCTCGTAATCGTACCCGAAAGGTCCTGCCTCGCAGAGTAGGTCCATCCCGCCACTTTGCAGGAAGAAACTCAAATCATCAGAATGCTTATGGTAGTCGGCGTTGTACGCAGCAGAAAAGAATAGATAACTGGCGCTGGGATCGCCCCAGGCAGAACGATAAATTGCATAACCTGATTCCGGCAGGACTAAGATACGATCGGCTGGAGCCGTGCCGCGAAGTCCGCGTGTCGCAGCGAATGCAAATTCGGATGACGTGAAGACCTGGTCAATATCCGATTGCCTAATCTTCTTTCTGTCTGTGTCACTGATCGGCGGGAACGTACCGTCAGGCGTGAGAGCATGTGTGGCGTATGCTTCCGCAGCTTTTCGCAACTTTGAGTAAGAGTGTGCGCTCCCGTGGCCCGCCGTCTGGGCAATTTTATCTGCTACTGCTAGCTGCCGGGCGATCATCAGATGATACGTCGGCGTATTCTCAGTGTGAACACCATCACTTGTGAAGCAAGTCGTGAAATATTGGTGCAGCCTCTCGAAGGCCAGTTCAAGTAAGTCGCCCAACAAGGCGTCATATTGCTCTTCCATTAGGATTGCGTAGTAGAGCAAGGCGAAATCCTGGAACATGCCGTGATTGTTTCCCGGAGAATGAAACGCCGGATCAGCGAGGAGGCGCGACGTCGACCGCATCAGGGGGACGAGCACATCCGACGCAGATGGCGAAAGTTTTTCTAGCGCTGGCTTCAGTGCCAGAAGTGTAATAAGTCTCTGCGCGGTTGTCTCATCGTGATAGGCCATCTCGCTCGCTGAATCGTGGGCGTTACAGTCAACCCAACTAGTTACAACACTCAACGCACGTTCCGCCGCTAGGTCTGCAATTGAATCATCCACAAGGACGGTCGTTATCCAGTCACGCAGAAAGATTAGGCCGTGAAGATATCGCCCGTGGCTCCTAGAAACCGACTGTTCCCATGGATCAACGCCACCCCCAAAAACGATTGTTGGATACACCGGCGATTCTATTAGGTCGTTCTGGAGAAAGTTTTTTGCGCGTTGCATCGCCGGATCGCTTGCGGGCGGAGTGATCTGTTGCATTACGATCTCACGTAATTCGTTACGAGGAATGTTGCTTAAGTGCGTCGACATGGGGTTGAATCCTCGTGAGAAATACAGGTTGGCAATGTTAGAAGTCGGTCCGGGACAGACAGTTCTGGAGTTATCTTGGCCGCTGAAATGACACCGCAACATGTTGCACAGAGATCATAGTCTCAGATCGCCTCCACACCCGAAGAGTGATTGCATCACAGAATACCCCCGCCGGAAGATTGAATTTTTGCGTGGCAGATTGACGGCCGGGAGCCGTTCGGAGGTAGCGGAAGAACCCGATGCGCGGATTCACAGATAGTGATAGGCCAGCTGCCTGCATCGACTCCTTATAGGTTGCCGGATCTAGTACCTCACCGTCCGCATCGACGAAACGGAAGCTCACTAAGGCGTTGCGATCGACGGCATCGTCGTCACAGTCAAGAGTGATCCGTAGTTCCATTGTGCCTGATGCTTGAAAACTTGATAGGTGCAGACCGTTTCCGGGAATTTTACGGCTTGAGTTCAACAGAACGTGCACCTTGTCCGCAGGTCCAGGTTCATAAGACACTTTATCGCTGATGACTGGAAAGGCGGCATGAATCTCTTCGGCATTCTCTGCAGGAGGATGCCTATCCATATCGGCCCGGACTCTCGCCAACACGCCTGATTCATCTTTAGCGCGTATAAGGAGAGATGTGTCCTGCTCAACGTGCCGAACCCACATATAACCTAACTGTCGAGAGTCAAGGATGACTGGGTTGACACGATCTGATTTGCTGTGAGGTGCTACCTCAGGCATTCGTAGTCTATGGTCCCGATCAAAGGCGCATATGTTCATCAGTCCAATTGCAATCATTGGCCAATGGCAGCGTCTAACGTTGTAGTATTTCCCATCAATGTACAAGGCCGTGATTCCTGTGCCGAGGGAGACATGCATGCCGACATGAGCCTTAGTTACGTAAGGAGCTGTCTGGTCGAAAAAATCCCTTGGAAGCAAATCATCGTCATCTAGGCGGTACATGCCGAATGGCTGTTCGACGTCCTTGCCGGGATCACGAAGGATGATCTCACGAGCGACGGATTCCGGCGTAATCGGCGTTGTCTCTATGCTTTGCTTGTCGAGGATAAGGAAAGAGTAGCGTCGGGCGGCATCTTCTAGTGCAGCCTCATACTTGGGCGGAAGGTCGCTGTCGTAAGAAACGATATGTCGCACGTCGTGTCCGCCACGTCCGAGTTCGATTTGAGGCAAGGACTGCTGCACGAAAATCTCGGTGCGAACATCCAATCTAGATTCCTGAAACAAATACGCTTTATATTCGTCGGCGCTCGTGAATTTGGACCCGTTGGAGGCCTTCCATGACGATGACCGGGGAGCGAACAGGCTGAAACGGGTGTGGCCAACAAAAAGCAATAGGTTTCCTCTTATCATATCGACAAGCTTCAGAAAGTATATCTAGAGGTACGACGATTGTTCGCAGAGTCATTTCTGTTCAAGCTGCTTCTCGCACTCAGCGGGTTGTGCAACTCCGGCGACATAACGGGGAATGTACAAGTGCGCCCAGTTATTACTCACTTGTCGGAAGGCCGAAGTCGGGCAACCGTTCGCCCAATCCAAGCAAACATTCTAGTGCTGCAATTGTTCGTTGTGCCGCTGATCCGTCGCCATAGGGATTCACCGCATTCGCCATAGCTTCGAATTGGCTCTCGCTATGGAGCAGGCGGATCACTTCATCGAAGATCCGCCGCTCATCGGTGCCGATGAGGCTTACTGTTCCTGCGAAGACGGCTTCCGGTCGCTCGGTATTCTCCCTCATAACTAGCACTGGCTTGCCTAGGCTGGGCGCTTCCTCCTGAACGCCCCCGGAATCCGTAAGCACGATATGCGAAAGCGCCAACAGCCGAGTGAATTGGCCATACGCCAAGGGTTCAGTGACGATCACGTTGGATTTACCTTCGATAGCAGGCAGAACAGCTTCTCTCACCGCAGGGTTCTTGTGTACTGGCAGGACGATAGCGAGACCAGGCTCCGAATCAGCGATACGTGCCAGCGCCCGTCCAACACCGCGCATGGCGTCCCCCTGATTCTCTCGTCTGTGCGTGGTCACCAGTAGAATTCTCTTCCCCGACGCGGCTAGTTCCTCCAACTGCGGATCGGTGAATGGTACTTGCTTCTCGACAGTCTCAAGCAGAGCATCAATAACCGTATTACCGGTGACGGCGATGTCTTCCTCGGCAATGTTTTCAGCAAGAAGATTCGCCTTGCTTGTAGAGGTTGGAGCTAGATGCAGGCTGGCGATCTGCGAAGTAATCTTGCGGTTAGCTTCCTCCGGGAAGGGTGAGAGTAGGTTGCCCGAGCGTAGTCCAGCCTCGACATGCACTACTGGTATGCCGTGATAGAAGGCGGCTATAGCAGCTGCGGTTGACGTGGTGGTATCCCCTTGAACTATGACTGCGTCTGGTTTAGAGGAGTCGAACAGCCGGTCAAGACCATCAATGGTTTTGGTCATAATCGAATTTAGAGACTGACGCTGCTGAATGATGTTGAGATCGTGGTCAGGAACGATCCCAAACAGTTCATTCACCTGATCCAACATTGCACGGTGCTGGCCGGTCACCGTGACGACGCACTCGAAGGTTTCGGAGTCTTTCAACGCCTCGACGATTGGCGCCATCTTGATCGCTTCCGGACGAGTGCCATAGATCGGCATTATGACAGGCACATGCGCCCCTTCGGGTCTTGGTGGTTGAACTTCAATTACCCTATCCCAACAGGATCAAGGCGAGAATCAGCGTCGGAATCGCGACCATGATTGCCACGGTGATCAACAGAGCTACGGCTCGCTTCCGCTGATAAGCAGAGTCCTTCGCATTCACGGAAGCTACTGCGGCTTCTTGATTCCGATCCTCGATCCTCGAGGTACGCCGTCGTGGTGAACGCTCACCTGCTGAGCCGGCAGGTGCACTCCGGCGGATACGTCCCGGCTTCATGTGCCGGGCTCCAGGTAGGCCCGACTCATCATTGACCAAGTCCGCACCTCCAAGCTTCTGGGTCCAACAGATCCCGTACCACTATAGTGGCCTGCCAAGCGGAGAGTCCGCACAATCGTCTCAGCAAACAGGAGACCCGCAGCTGGTGCTGCGGGTCTCCCGTTTCGATCAGTTAGCTGCCATATCGGCTGCATCTACGGTGCGGCTGCCACCTCCGTCTCTGTGGCCTCGGACGTCACCTGCACAGGCACTCCATCTCCGTCGGTGAAGGTAGCGACTACCTGGAGTTGGGAGCCTTCCTCCGCCTCAGTGATGACGAATTCGCCGGTGGTGTTGTCCTGGGTTGTGACCGCCACTGTGTTGCCGTCCTGATCTTCAGCAATCGCCTGCAGTTCGAAGGTGACGCCTTCGGCTGCTGGGTCGATTGCCGTCGTCGTGGTGACGGTGTCACCAACCGCTGCCGCGTCGCCTTCAAGCGTGACGGTATCCGCAGACAGTGCGATCGGAGCTGCGACGCCGTTAGAGACATCTACCGAAGTATCACTGAACTGAAGGATCTCGACGTTCTTCAGGACATCGGTACGAAGCGTCGGTTCCAGAATATTGGTGACCCGGATAGCGCCGTCCGGCAGCTCCTCGATGGTGAACTCCGCCCGGGACTCTGCGTACAGGACTGTGTCTGTCGCATCGGCCTGGTTGGTGTCCGCGTTCATGATTCTGCGTTCCGCATGGAGGTCTGCCGGATTGATTGCTCCCGAGAAGACCCGCGTCTGGAAGGTCCTCATTGAGGCCGCCCGCTCCGCTACTTCGCCGCCGTTCGGACGCCAAACAACGTTCACGTCCAGCCAGGCATCGCCATCTACGAAGTTGCGTCCCACACGGGGCTCAACGAGGTCGCTGCCCTGACCGCCAAGGAGGATGTTGTTGTTGAAATCCTCTTCGGTGCTTTCCACTTCTGACAGGAACGGCCGTGCGTATTCGGGTACGGCTCCACCGCCCAGCAGATTACGGAGTCCCTCGACCCGGTCCAGCTGTGCTTGAGTCAGCCGGTGACCGTAACCCAGAGTTCTGGTAGTCGGGTCGGCGATGTCGTCCTCTGCAGCTGAGCCACGGATGACGTCATTATTTCTCCAACCGGAGGTTGCCTCAGTAGCGAGGAAACGGTCCGAGATCTGGCTGACGGTGTCAGGCAACAACGCATTGATGGCCATATCCACATTGACCGGGAACGGGTAGTCCTTGTGAGTTACCCAGTCGAAGCCGAGCATCCCCGCGAATCTCTCGGCCGATGCGCCGGCGACCATGATGTCGTCGCCGCCTTCGGAGTCGAAATCGGTGTTGCCGGGCCCGCCGTTGAGGATGTCATGACCCCCGTGTGAAAGGTTCGGATCGTTTTCCATCGTGTTGCTGTTGTCGCCAACCAGGAGGTCAGCTCCACCTTCAGCACCTTCAATCCAGTCATTACCCTCGTTGCCAATCAGGATGTCGGCACCGCTCGATCCGTATAGGAAATCGTCGCCTAGTCCGGCAAAGGTGGTGGCATGGTCTTGGCCGCCGTAGATGACATCCTTGCCTGATCCGCCGAACAGCAGATCAATTCCGGGACCGCCATTGATGGCATCGTTGCCGGCCTCACCCTGGATTCTGTCATCACCATTGGAGTCCGTCAGGATGTCGTCACCGTCACCACCCATAAGGGCGTCGACGCCGTCGTCGCCCTCAACCCGATCATTACCGAGTCCACCCCAGACAGAGTCGTCGCCGATTCCTGCTCGGATGTTGTCGTTGCCGTCGGTTCCGTGGATAGAGGTATGGTCCGCTCCGGCGAACCGCCACTGGCCGTTGAGGAAGGTCATTCCGCCTGCAAGTGCCTCCGTCTGGTTGTCCAGGTCGAAGGTGAGCTGCGGTGCGGCGAATGGATCGTGCTGAAGGTTCTCCATCTCCGTGTTCCGCTCAATGATCTGCGAGAACGAGTTGGCCTCGAGGCTGTGGAACAGGGTGTTCCCGAGGTTTCGGTTCAGGTAGTAGAAACGGTCTCCGTTCTGAAGACTCTCGAGTTGGTTCTCGAAAACGAAATTGAAGGTGGATCCCATCATTCCGCCGAAGACGAACGGCTTCTCTGCTAGACCGCCCATCCAGAAGTCAATGTTGTTGACTCCTGTGTCGGCGGCCGCCGCATTCATGAAGGTGGTATCCGCGATCAGCGTTGTTGCTGCTGCTCGCTGCTGCTCCATGGTGGTTGCTGCCTGCAGGGACGGGTGGATTCCGTAAGCGGCGACAAAGTTGACGATGGATTCTGGGTTCTTCATGCCGAGCCGGAAATCCTCCCAGCTTGTATAGGGAGCGAGCTGCGGCATCTGTGTCTGATCGAAGAACTGCGCACGCGCGGCCTGCAGCCCCGGTACACCGGTTTCGCGGGCACGCAACATGTTGATCGATGCCAGGTCCAGCGGGAGACCGAGCAGCTGGTTGCGCAGCGTATCGGCGACAAACTCGTCGATACCAGCGGCGGTCTGATTGGCCATGCCCTTCAGCACTGCGCCTGCGGCGGCCTTTGACGACAGTTGCTCGCCGTTGGGCCCTTGGTTGTAACCCACGGGATTCAGGAAAGCGTCCAGTAGCGGTTGCTTCTCAACAACTCCTCCGCCGAAGTCACGGTCCACTGTGTCCGTCAGCATTGAGTGACCGAACCGGTACACGACGTTTGCGAACTCGGAGGAGATTGCGGGATTCACGTCCGGCATGTAGAAGACCTCGTTGAAGACGCCGGGGTCGATGGTCGGTTGGATGCGGCGGGCGAACTCCTCGAAAACGAGGTGCTGGTACTGCATCTCCGTGAAGAACCGGGCCGCCTGGAACAGTCGTTCGCCGTAGTCCCAGAAGCCGGCGGCCTGGTACTTGGCCAACAGGTCCGCCTGTGCCGGCTCATTCAGGAACGCGTCCACCTGCTCCATCACGCGGTTGTGCTCCGAATGGAACACCTGGTGGACGGCTGAGAGCGCGATGTTCTCGTTGCCGCGACCGTCTCCGGTGACGAAGTGGGCATCCAGCGCAGCGTTGTCGTAACCTGCCAGCTCGTTCGGAACGGCACCGCGTGCGATGTCATCGAGGAATGCATTGTTGGTACGTTCAGCGTTGACCGTGGAGATCGGCGCATCAGGGTTGCCCTCCACGAAACCATCTGGAGTAGCCAGCTGCGGGTAGCCGTTGGGGCCCGGCACAAACTTGCCGTACGGATCAGTCTTCAGGAGGGGAACGTTGAGCACATCCATGTCCCTGAGTTCGATTCCGAGCAGCGTGCGTGCTTGCTCCTTGGTGTCTGCCCAGGTAGCCAGACCCTCACCATCGTCACCGTTGAGCAGCCGTCCCGTTGAGACAGGTCCGCCCGCTGCAGCTTCGTACTCCCGCAGGAATACCTGGTGCGAAGGATGCGAGGTGTAGGTCTGGTTCTGATCAACGAACGGCGTAGTGCGGTTGGTGTGATTCCGCTCATCACCGTTCTCACCGGTATCGATGGTTGCGCGATCCAGCATGAAGAAGTTCGTCTGCGAACCTTCGACGTACAGGGGATCGTCAGGCCGAAGGGGGACAACTACGGTTCCATTGCCGCCCTTGGAGATCAGGTCCAGTCCATGGTCAAAGAACTGCCCGAAGATGGTGAAGAGGGAGGTAGCTGATGCTGACAAGCCCTCGTCGGTTGCGATGTCCGGAATGAAGAGCTGGCTGCCGGGCAGAAGCTCTGCCACAGCGGCTTCTGTCTCCGCGGGGACCGCGATGGGACCTCCGAGCACCGTCACGGATTGAGGCGCCAGCCGCTGGAGTTCGGCACTGACCGATGCAGGCATGGCGCCGACGTCCGGAACGAGCAGGAGCGGTCCGCCACGCAGGCCGGCGAGGTAAGATCCGGCCAAAGCATCGGGGAAGTCGGTCCCGCGGGCAATAAACGCATGCGTAACGCCAGGCGCATAGTTGGCCTGCGAGAGGGCCACGGCTGTCTCGTAGCGATCCACTCCATCAACACGGGTTACCGCGCCCGCGGTGTACTCTCCGAGTTGGGTGACTACGGCGTCGCTGACGCGGGCGGTAGTTCCCACCACCACGATTTCCTGTGGAGCGAGTCGCTGCAGCTCCGCGATGGTGGGTGCCGGGATGGAACCACTCAGGGTCAGCAAAACGGGGTGTCCATCGCGGGCAGCTGGAGCCGCTGCAACCAAGGCATCCGGGAAATCCTGTCCGGTGGCGATGTAGACCTTACCAACACCAGGTGCGAACGTGTCGGCGCTGATTGCCGCCGCTGTTCCGTATCGGTTGTCACCGGCGAGCCGGGTGACTGTGCCGGCTGTGTATTCGCCCAGTGCGGTCTCTACCCCCGTGCTGACAGCTATCGGGCCGCCAAGGACAACGATGCGCTGCGGTGCCAGTCGTTGGAGTTCGGCCACGGTCTCAGCAGGGATGGCGTTCGGACTGACGAGCAGAACGGGACCGTTGCCAGCCTTCGCAGCCGGGCCGCCCGTCAACGCATCGGGGTAAGTAGCGCCCGTTGCTATATAAACCACGGGTACGTTCGGCCCAAAGGTGTCGGCGCTGACCGCTGCGGCGGTACCGAAGCGATTCTGACCCTCGAGACGGTTCGCTACCGTCACGGGGACGACTCCAGCTCCTTCAACCCGCTCCGCTACAGCAACAGCGGCAGGGTTGTTTGTCGTCTGATCGACGATGAGGTTGCTGATGTTACGAGGCGACGAGTCGTAGACGAAGCCCTCGGTCTGCTCGTAGCTGGTGGGCGTACCGGGAGGGCCACCCGGAGCACCTGCAGGAATCGGTTCAGCGTCCTTGAATTCGGGATCAAGCAGGCGCGGGAAGGTCTGGGAACCGGAGCCCCAACCATCCTGATTCGGCATCAGGTTGTTCCATCGCCCGTCGACGGTCCTCAGACCAAAAGGCGAGAGGACGTTGCCCACGCAGGGGTCGCCGTCGGCGTCGTAATGGGTTTGTTCTTCCGCATTGAAGACGTTGCCCGGGTTGCACAGGGGCGACGAATTTTGATCAACAGTGACTACGTCTTCGGCGTGGGCCTCAGAGATCTTGATCTGCTTCAGAATGAACTCAAGGTCACCTGTGGTGACGTTGAAGTCCTGGCCCGGTGGCGGTGCCGCCAAGGCCACTTGTCCGGGTAGCACTATCCCGGACAGAACCACTGCACTGCCTACGGCAAGTGCTGTGAGTTTCTCGCTGGTTCTGCGGCCCGCCGAACGGCGCCGCGCCTTATTACTCATTGCGAACTCCCTTGTACTGGGTCCGGCTCTTAGTCGCTGGAACCCCCAAACCAACGGCAAAGTTCAATGGCGCAGGCTTGCCGTTAGGAGCAGGTTGACATCACGACCCTGCAAATAACTTGGGCGTCTGCAATGAGCGAAGATGGCAAGTAGGCGAGCCTGTGGCCGGCAAGACACTTAGGGTCTTTGTGAGGTGGGGAAGACTGAGTGGGGCTGTCGTCTAGGGGCAGGCAGCCCCACTCAGTGTTGCGCAGCATAATCAGCCGCCGAGGCAGCGAGGGGGCTAGCGGTCTCGGGAACCGGCGATCCTGGCTGCTGCTCTCAGATTCGGCTAACCACCTTGGGGATTCCTTGTCGGTATTGTCCGAACTTGGTGCTAAGTAAAAGGCTGGCGTGACCGGGGCGTCACCGGCGTGCCTGAGCGAGCGGTCGCCTGCTGCATTGGATAGCCGTTACCCAGGCGCGTCGTCCCTCGGACTGCTCAACCCATTGCACGTACACCAGCTCGCTGGTCCAAGCCTGCGCGAAGGCCGGGTAGGTTTCGCGACGCCCGGAGGGCCACTCGAGGTTTACCCAGCAGGGAACGCCCTTCGCCGGCCGTGTGATGCCCGAGGCAGGCTGGGACTCGTGCATCGGCGCAACGCAATCATCTCGATGGGGTGGCGGTGCGGAATGGTGCAGGTGCATGGGGGAAGGCTAGGACTCGGCTCTGACACTCCGGGCTGGCCTATGGCCCTAATTCGAACACCGTTTGCCGCCAGTGCGCGGGAAGCCTGTCGATGCCTGATGTGAGGGTCCATTTCATGCACCCTCACCACTCGCACCGAAGACTGGCCGCGCTCGACGACGTTAACCACCTCAGCGTCGCCGAGCCAGCTGGTGGAGCAACTTGGCTTCAGCAACGAACGGCAGCGGACGCAGGTCGACGACCTCTCATCCACGTCGAAAAGATGGCCGGCCTCAGCTGCGACTCCGGAAGCTTCAAGCCGAGCAGGGCTCACTGGACGAGCAGTGGCTGGCCGGTGGAGGTGCTCGGGGAGTAGGAACTGAGTACGACCCCGTTACGGCAGGTTGCAAATAACTTGGGAAGCGTTAGCTGTTCTGCTCATCCGTGAAATAAACCCAGGCGTAGACGACGGCAAAGGCGATACACGCCACTAAAACTCCGATAATCAAGCCACCTACATCGGGGCGGAAACCAGGTGTAGACACAAAACCACACCATGGGTCGGTCTGCCGCTCACCGAAGGGGCCGCACTGGCTCTGAGCGAACGTCAGCAGCCCGGCGAACAGGGGACCCCCTGCAAGGCCAGCGATCCCACTGGACACCCAGGCCGCTTTGGTTTCGGCCTTCTCATGCTGTTTTCGTTTGCCCGATTCGTCGTCCATACCGGAAGTATGCTCTTGACGAAGTACCCGAACAAGAGCGCCAAATTGTCTTGATGCAGAACTGGCGACAGGGGCTGCCTGCAACCAGAGCCGCGGCGGCTGCAGCTGCTGCGACTGCTGGTGGGGGGAGCCGAACGTGCTGATGATTTTCGATGAGCCCACCAATGACCTGGATACCGACATTCTCGCGGCCGTGGAGGAGGTGTAGACGGCTTGCCGGGAACGCTGATCGTCGTCTTACACGACCGGTATCTGCTTGGAACGCGTTACCGATATCTAGCAGGCGCGGCTGGGCGATTGGGGATCCGCGACCTGCCCGGCGCGTGGACCAGTGCCTGCAGCTGCGCCGCGGAGCAGCATCGGGCAACAAACTCGCCCGCGCACCAATGGGATCGGATAGTGGCAACGGCACGACGACGGCGGCAGCCGGATTCGCCGGCCTTTCGCCAGAGGAGGCTCGCCAGGCGAAGAAGGATCTAACGCGCATCGAGCGACAGATCACCGGGGCCGCGCAGATCGAGAAGATTAACGAGTAGATGAGCCACGCCTGCAGCAAGGCTACGGTCGACTCCGCGAAGTTGTTTTCGAGGTGCACTCCTCATCCGAGGCGCTGTGCCACCGCCCGCCGTTAGGGGGAGGCGAACACCTCGGATGAGGAGGTCACCGATGCGTCCCGGCCCGGCCGGGCACCGAATTTATGGGATTTCGCGGATCCTCACGTTACGGAAGGACACAGCGTCAGGAGCGCTGCCGTGCGCTTGTAGCCCGATGTGACCCACAAGTCCGCGGCTACTCGAATCGGGATCGTTGGGCCTGCCCGGGAATGGCAGTCCGGGTACGTTCTCGAATTCGTTGATCACCACTCCGTTGCGGATGACGGTGTACTGCTGGCCGACGACTCGTATTTCGAGGTCATTCCAAGTGCCTTTCGGTGTGGGCATTGCCTCGGCCAGGGTGAGATCTGCAAAGCCGTAGATCGAACCAGTCTTGCGCGGGTCATTCGTGCCTGTCTCTGGCGAGTCGTTGATTTGGATCTCATGACCGCAATTGACAGCGATCCACGACAGGTTGTTCGTTTCCCCTCCGTTGAAGGTGGTCGGGCATCCCTCGACAGGCTCCGATAGGTCTGGAAAGCGCACTTGGACTCCGCTGTTGCCGCGGGCTTCGCCTGGCGCGTCGTCGCGGAACTGCAGGCGCAGCGAGAAGTCGCCGAAGGTGTCTGGCGTGTACCAGAGCGTGCCGAAGCCGCCGGTCGCACCGACCCGGCTACGGATGGTGCCATCGGCCAGCAAGTCGAATCCCCCTTTGCCGGCGTAAGCCCAGTCCGTAAAGGAGGAAGCAGAGCCATCGAACAGCGGTGTATATCCTTCAACCTTGCCGACCTCAGAGCGGCCCGCCGCTGCCGTTAATTTGGCCGCGTCGGCTCGACCGAGCTCCTTCTCACTCACGAGAGTCTTCGTGACCTGTCGAACATGAGAGACAAAGGCGCCATGATTTGCCCACGTCGGCTCGTCGTTGATTACGTCGTTGATGGTGCACCCGCTGTCGAGCTTCTTGTTGGTGACGCCGGTGTCGAGACTGAGAAAAACCACGTTGGCTCTCGAATCAGGAGCAGGACAGTCAGTGACAACCGAAGGCTGAGCGCTGCCTGCGGCTGCAGCCACGCTGGGTGCATAAACGCCCGGTGCCAAGGCAGCCACCACGGTGAAGGCGAGGGCGGTTTGAACGGCCCGCCGAAACGGCTGATTTTTCATGTCTTCTCCTTTGAAGTTTCAAGCAACAAAACAGGGTACTATCCACGCTAACGGGAGATTGGCTTCTTGAGGAGTGCTTAGAAGCGAGCAAAATTGGTTCTGCTCTGCAGCTCAAGACGGAATTCATTCTTCTGTTGAACTGAGGGAGGCCATTCGTGAGATAGATCTTCACGAGTGGCTAGCGCTGGCGGCCATTTCGCTCACGCAACTTCCAGCGTCCTCGTGGAGGCTGACGGTGCAGACGGTGATCCTGTTGCAGAACGTGCGCGAGCTCGACGACGCAATAACCTCCGCGTCACCGAGATGATTGAGAAGGAAAAACGGGTGGGTGTCGGTCGGCGGGAAGGAAGTGTCGGCGAGCCAGCCCGTGGAGCAGCTCGGCTTCACGAACGAGCGGCAGCGGACTCCGGTCGGTGACCTCTCGGCGGGCAGCGGCGGCGTCTGCAGTTGCTGCGTCTGCTGGAACGCGTCACCGATACCCAACTAGCGCTGCTGGGCGACGGAAAGATCCGCGACCTGCCCGGCGGAGTGGATCAGTACCTGCAGTTGCGCGGCGGAGCGGCAGTCTCGGGCGACAAGCTCGCCGGCACCCCGATGGGATCGGACAGCGGCAACGGCACGACGACGGCGGCAGCCGGTTCTGCTGGTCCGTCACCGGAGGAGGCCCGTCAGGCGAAGAAGGACTTGACCCGCATTGAGCGGCAGATGACGAGACCGGCGCGCAGATCGAAAAGATCAACCAGCAGATGAGCGAGGCCGGCAGCAATGCCACGTGCGACTTCGAAAAGATGAACGGGTGATTGTGTCAACTAGTTCTGGCCCCGGCAGGACGGCGTGAACTGGCCCCAGCTGAGTGGGATGGAAGAGTGCTCGT
>NZ_CANLXP010000012.1 GCF_947495145.1 uncultured Arthrobacter sp. | reverse complement strand
GATCGGGTACTTCCGCTGTGCTGCCATGAAATCATCCTCCGGGTAATCGATGTCTCCATCAAACCCGGTGCGGTTCACCGGACGCCCGATCGCCGAACCCGCTGCCCGGGACCGTGTCACGGACCCGTTCCTGCCCAAGATCGAGGAATGGGTCGAGGGCTCGAAGGGCCGGATCCGCGCCGATAAAGCCCACGAAAAACTCGTCGCCCTCGGCTATGAGGGTTCTGAGCGGTCGACCCGGCGGGCGATCGCTCAGGTCAAAGCCGCGTGGCGTCTCGGACACACCCGGGTGCACCGGCCGTGGATCACCGAGCCGGGTATGTGGTTGCAGTACGACTTCGGCGACGGTCCGCGCATCAATGGGGTGAAGACCGTCTTGTTCGTCGCCTGGCTGGCTTGGTCCCGGTTCCGGATCGTGATCCCGCTCAAGGACCGGACCGCACCCAGCGTGTTCGCCGCCCTGGATCGGTGCTTCCGGATCCTGGGCGGGGCACCGACGTATGTGCTGACCGATAACGAGAAGACCGTGACCACCGCCCATGTTGCCGGGGTCCCGGTCCGGAACCAGCAGACCCTGGACTTCGCCCGGCATTACGGTGTCACGGTGCTGACCTGCCAGCCCGCGGACCCGGCCAGCAAGGGCGGAGTCGAAGCCGCGGTGAAACTCGCCAAAGCCGACCTCGTTCCCACCGACACCAACCTCCGCACCGACTACGGGACCTTCACCGAGTTGGAGGCGGCGTGCGAGGCGTTCATGGATCATGTGAACCAGCGCGAACACCGGCTCACCCGGCGTAAACCCGTGGCGATGCTCGCCGAGGAACAACCCCGGTTGCATCGGGTTCCGGGCACCGCGCATACGGTCGCGTTCGGGCTCTCCCGCACCGTCCCGGAGAACACCCCCATGGTGACCTTCGAGAACGGGCAGTACTCGGTGCCGGCGCACCTGCTCGGCGCCCGCGTGTTCGTCCGCGCCCACGGCACCGGGCCCGGCGAGCAGATCATCATCGTCCATCACGGCCCTGCCGGTCCGGTCGAAGTGGCCCGGCACCGCCGTGCCCGCCCGGGCAGCCCCGCGATCTGTGATGAGCACTTCCCCGGCACCAGGACCCGGATCCCGGGTGATTACACGGTCAAGGCCCGCACCGCTGACGAGGCCGAGTTCCTGGCCCTCGGGGAAGGAGCCCGGACCTGGCTCATCGAAGCCGCCGCCGCAGGCGCGCAGCGGATGAACGTGAAAATGGCCGAAGCCGTCACCCTGGCCAAAATCGCCGGCACCGCAGCCGTGGACCGGGCCCTCGGAAACGCCGCGCTGCACGGCCGGTTCGCCCACGGCGACCTTGCCTCGATCCTGAACGCCACCACCAAACGCACCACCACGCACGCCGCCAACGAGGACCGGTCCCTGACCCAGGGCACCGCCGCCTGGTCCCGGCTCGGCACCACCGAGGAGGCAGCCGAATGAGCCCCGTCACCACAACTAACACCGCCGCACCGCCGTTGCCTGCGGAACTCGAAGCGCTGATGCGTCAGTTGAAGATGCCGCACGCCCGTGCCCTGGCACCGGAACTGATCGCCACCGCGAAAGCGCAGCGGTGGGAACCGGTCGAAGTCATCAAGGCCCTCTTCACCGAGGAAACCGCCGGGCGGGCCCGGTCCATGCTCGCCAACCGGCGCAAAGCAGCAGGCTTTCCCACCGGGAAAACCTTCGATGCCTGGGACCCCGACGCCTCGTCTATCCCCGCCCCGACCCAACAAGCATTACGGACCCTGGAATGGGTCACCCGGCGGGAGAACCTCGTCGTCTGCGGGCCCTCGGGGACCGGGAAAACGTTCTTCCTCGAAGCACTCGGCCAGCAAGCCGTGGAAGCCGGAATGAGAGTGGCGTGGTTCCGGCTCGAGGACCTCGGTGTCCTGATCCGTGCGCACCGCACCGATGACAGCGTCACCCGAGCCGTGTCCCGGATCCTACGCGCCGAGCTGGTGATCATCGACGACATCGGACTGCTGCCGGTGGCCACGGACGCCGCCGAAGGCCTCTACCGGGTCGTTGACGCAGCCTACGAGAAACGCTCCATCGCGATCAGCTCCAACCTCCACCCCGCCGGCTTCGACGAGCTCATGCCCAAAACCCTCGCCACCGCCACCGTCGACCGGCTCCTGCACCACGCCCACGTCTGCCAAACCAGCGGCGATTCCGTCCGCCTCACCCAAGCCCTCGCCGGGAAAGGAGTCACCGCCCTGAACTAACCCCATCCCCAACGATGGCCAACCCCGCCGAACCACACAGTGGGCAGATCTGTTGGCCATCACCGGGCAGTTTTACTGGCCACCAGCGGGCACATTCACTGGCCGCCTATGGGCAGAAACTAATGGCCATTGACACAGGAGCTTTTGGGCGAGGAGGATTTGAACGTCCTCCGGGCCACCAATGAGATCGCGAAGAATCGCTATTTCGAACCGGTCGTAGACCTCAGCGAGACACTCCCGGTACTTCATCCTCACGTTCTGAAGGCCATCCGCGAGATGGTCGATCAAGGGTTATGGAGCAGTAGACCGCCCTGGCGTATTTTCTGACGGATCGCTCAGCGCACCTGCTGAAAGGGGATGCCCGCTAATCCGTGGGCAGGCCTGGCCTTTCTACTTGGCAGCGGGCATCTGCCCGGTGAAGGCGTATTTCTGATGAACCTTTCGCAGCAGTATGGTCAGGTCCGCTAGTACGAGTTTCGGCATGTCTGATTCATCCGTCTCCAGTATGCGGTCCAGGTTCGGCGTGATGTGGCCGATGATCCTGAGACCTTTCTTTCGCATGCGTGTTGACGTTGGTTCCTGTCCAGTGTGCATAGCTGCAGCGCCGGGGTACATGGCGCGACTTTCGGCGATCCCGAACTCCACTGCCCGTAAGGGCCCGCTCAGCCACCACTGCCGCCATGATTCGGATGCGTTGATGTCCATGGCGACTTCTCTCATGGTTGCCCGATATAACTGCACCCGGTGAGGAGCATGTTCGAGCTGTTCTGCATATTCGAGGAAGCGCGGTTCGTCTTCACGGGGTTTGAGGGGCCACAGCGTGTCGGTGCTGCGCTCGTAGGCCTCCTCGAAGGCATCTGGGAGTCCGTTCCCAATCATGCCCTCGAAGAAGTCGAACATTGCAGGCCGATCCAGTTGCTCCAGAAAGTGTCCATCGGGCGGTGGGACATTGCCGACGAGGACTTGATACAGGCACCAGCCCTTCAGCCACTGCTCGTAGCTGAAGGGCTGCGGGTCATCCACCCTGCCCAATAATGGAGGGGCTGCGGGGTCAAAGTCCTGGGGGTTTGGTGGATTGCCCTTGTCCGGTTCAACGGTCTTCGCCGCGAAGAGTGCCTGGGACTCGGGCCTAGCCTTCCATTGGATGAATAACTCGGACGCGCTGCGCTGGGCTTGCTCGAAGAGATCAATGATCGTCTCAGCGTCCTCAGAGCTGAGCTTCTTCACCAGCGCATTGTGCTGAGGGCCCGGATCCCGGTTCCACAGCCTGGCCCGCCTCACAAAAACTTCAAGATCCATAAGTCCTTCACCAAATACGAACGGTCAACGCAAGCCACCAGAAGCACTTCTCGCAGAATCTACCCGCTCCGGCCAAAACCGGATCATTCTCCGATCAAAGGGTGTTTAGGAGTTGTGCATGAGTTTCCTGAGACAGGTATCTCCAACTTTGGGGCGGTTCTAGCGAATGGTCATTACGCAGTTCGTTGAGCGATAGATGCCGCCGGCTAGGAGTGACATCCTCAAGGTGGAGGGCATGCGCAACCGTCGATCCGTCGAAGTACGCTGTGAATTCCTCATGACTTAGGCCAAGCCGCGAGCCATACCGCTCCCAAATCACTCCCGGTGTACCGGAAGTAACACCGGCGACCCTTGCATAAGCGGTGATTGCCTGTTCTTCCCCCGAGGAGTACATCACCAACAATCTTCCAATCGGCGACTGTGGAATCTTTTTGCGCAACTCAAAAGTCTTCGTGCCAGCCAAGATAGAGCGAACGAAACGCGTTCGGATTGATATGAGGACCGCGTCCGAGTGCTTATCCAATTGATGGGACGATTGAGGAGTCCTCATTGGTTCATGCCTTTGCTATAAATTTCGTGGAAGGCAGCGTCGGGTACCTCCCGGGCGGTTGGTACCTTGTTCAATGCTCGACCATGTGCGCTCACGATAGCTTCTGCATCGGACAGCTTCACAGACGAGCGGAAGATCTCGGTGTCACCGAAGCGGAGTGCGACGGCCTCTCCCGTTTTACTCGCGCGTGACTCGATATCAGATTTAGACCAAACGCCGTACTTCTGGAATCTCTTGTGCAGGGCGCCCGGCGTTGCACGGTGAGTCGAGATGAGCTGGGACGCGGCGACAACTGAACCACCGAGCGGTCCGCTCGCATACCATAGGATCCTGCCCGGTGCCTTCGGTGTGTATGGAGCCGACTTGTAATAGACGTGCCTCCGGCTGATCCCGAGGTCCTTTTTGCGGGCGAGGAGCGGGTTGTCGTACCCAAGAAGCTCGCTAGCGAACGCCTGTTTGATGGGAACTACGTAGCATCGGAGCGGTGCATCTCGGATTTTTAGCGGCCATAGTTGGCGCTCCAACCTTGCATAGTCGCTAGCATTTGTCAGGCCACTCTCGACCCAGGGCGATAGGTCCCACCCGGCAAAATGACCTGTGCGAAGTTCGTTGAGTTCGACCTGGACATCAACCACCTGAATGGTCCAACGACCGTTGAGGAGTTTTGCTCCCTCCTGCTCAAGAATGTCTGCGTAACTCTCGCCGCCCCCTGGCGCAGGGTCTGTGAGGACGATCCGGAGAGCGCCCTGACGCAGGGCCTCATGTCTGAGCTGAAAGAGGAGTTGCTTGAGAAGGGCGGGGCCTAAGGGGGCGCGCCGCACTCTGAGCAACTCTAGGTCAACGACTCCGGCAGAAGTGTTTGTAACTATCAGTGCATCAGCAAGACGGCTATCGGACGTACGTACTATCTGTATGTCCGAATTCATTTTGGATCGCACGATGCTTCTGAACTGCGCTTTGGTCTCGCCGCTATGCGTACTCACCAGGTGGTCAAGTTCGCGGTCTACGCCGGCCGGAGCCTGCCCAATCGTTAGTTCCGTGTTCTGAATTCTCTCGGTGCCATCCCTGCGAACTCCTTTGAGCTCATCAATCGTCAAAAGAAGTTGGGAAGGGTGCAGAATATCAACGCCATGTCGCAGAGCTAGCGGGCGCAGAAGTTTCGCGGCGTTGTCGTCATTGGTGACCATGACGGACGCCCCGCTGACAATAGTTTCCGCAACGAGGCGTGCATCAGCCTTCAAGCTGGGGTCTTTGAGCAGATCAATGGGAGGGATGGCCCGCAGCAGTTCGCTGCAAAGAGCATCGCATACTGACAGTTCGCTGGAGAGCTCTTCAAACCTTCCTAGCTGGGACATGACCCGCCGCCGGCGGGTGACTGGTTCGAGCCCGGACAGTTCATTTCTCACCGACCGCGAAACACAGTAGGTCACCTCTCCCTGCAAGATAGGAGACTCGAGAAACTCCTCGGTCTCTGGATTTCGGTCCAAGAGGATATCCATGATGACGTTGGTGTCTAGTGCGACTTGAATACGAGGATCGTCCGCCAACGAGGCTGAGAACAGGTCGATATGACCGAAGGATCTCCGCCAGGCAGTCAACTCGGCTTTGTCCCTGCCCCTCCCTTCGGGGAAGCTCTCCGCTTGGAAGCCGAGCTTGGGCCAGACGCGATGCGCGGGATAGTCCCGGCGGCACTTAACGCGGATGCCTTGCCTGTCTGCGTGCTGCAGTTGTATTTCGTCCACCAACCGTCGGGAGAGGCCTGCCCCGCGGTAACCCGGCTCTATGCAAAGGTGGATCAGTCGAACGTCAGCGTAGGGTAGGGCGAAAAGCACGTAGCCAACCAACTTGTCACGGTCGAAGGCTCCGTAAACGCAGTTCGCAAGGATAGACGTCCGGTAAGCGTCGTGCGGATAGAGCCCGAGATACTTCTTGAATCGGTCACCCAGTTCCACGACAGCCTCAAAGTCGGCTTCGTTGCATGGCCGAATGACCACCGATTCCCCCACGGCGCTTCCTGTCTGTCCTGGCGCAGTACTGCGCACACCCAATCTAGCTTCCAGTTCCGATCAAATTGGTCAATTGAAAGCTGAAGTGTGGCACCACCACCGAAGATGGCTCACTAAGCTAGATCGGCAGCAAGTTCGCTGGGCTGGGAGCACAGCCCTCTCGTGAACCATAATTCAGCCGCGTAAGCCGAACCCCAAGAGCACGGCTACCGCTCGTGTTATAGCTTCCAGTACCGCTGCCCCGTGCTCGTCGACTCTTCAGTCGATCGTGTTGAGGGGGTCGTCAAGCTGGCGACGCCTCGCGCTGAGCATGAGCTTGATCATGACGGCAATCACAATGAAGAAGACGGCTAAAGGAAGCGTTACGGCTGTTATATGAATACCACCGAGGGACGCGGAGACGATGCTCTGTAAGAGGAAAGATGGCTCCTGCAATGGAGGCAGCGAACATTATCCTTCTCCAAGTGGCAGCATCACGGTCATTCAGCGAGAACAACTTGGACGCCATAGTGCGCTCCCTTCGGGTTATTTAGAACGCTGGCATCCAAACGACGCATTGTCCAGAGCGGCGGAGTGTTAACGCGCCGTATTCACCATCGGCTGCCCGCCCCAGCGCCGTAAGCCGAAGGCTCACCGTAAGTACTTCCTTCGTCATGGTTGGGCTCCTTCGGCTCATGCGGCCCGGTCCAGAGGAAGTCGCCCAGCTGGACAATCGTTAGAGGGGCGGCAACATGACAGTCGTTCCATCGCCATATTCGACGGTAACCCCGTGAGTGCGATCAATCTCCGTAGGGGTTACCAGCACATGGGTGCGGGGAGCCATGTCACCTGAGCACACGTCGGCTTCGCGCCGATCTGTGCCGATAACTAGGCGATGGGCGTCAACGACCTCGATCGATGACGGAAATGAAGGGCAGCTCGAACTCCCTGCGAGGACTATGGCGAACTTGTTGCCTCCATCAAGCCACCCAACCCTTGGAAACGGATAAGCCGAATCTTGTGGGACAGAGCTCTGCTCTGCGGTGATTGCCTCCGTAGGAAGCGGGCCTTGTAACTCTGACTCGGCAATCGATCCAGGTGAGACCGACTGCTGCTGAGCCGTCAACCCGGGTGTGGGCGCCGCTGATTCGGCTGCGCACCCCGCTAGTCCCGCCGTGATCGCGATCACTCCGAACCAAGTAATTCTCCCCATAGCTCGAGACTACGAGACGAAGTCTAGGACGTCACTCTAGTTGGCGGCACCAGCTCTCTGACTACGTTGAAAATCTCCGTAAGCAAACCGTCAGCGCGCCGGTAGGCACATTGAGGGCAAACTCATTGTTTGCAAGCTGGTCCTCCTGGCAGTGAAGCTGGCCGCCGTCTACTTTGGGAAGTACCGCCAGATGCCCTCTGTGAGGACGTCCACAGCGTCATCGGTCACGCTGATGGCCGTCTGGTCATCGATGGCGTAGGACGGGTGGCGTATACCGGCAGCCCATTTCTCTGCTGCCGCGAGAGAGTTACCGGGTGCGCCATCAGGCGCGAGGTGCGGGCAGATCGAAAAGTGAACCATTCCCAGTGCGCCGTCGTCACCCGTCGTCGGCTTCCAGCCGACGAACTCTCGACCTATCTGCGGAGTCATCACCATGCTGCCAGCGCTCATCCCAACCCACACAGTTTTCGTCAGCGACGGGAACATGTCGACCAGTCCCGACTGCTGCACCCAGTGGTTGAGGTATAGGGCGTCACCGCCAGCCGCCAGTAACACGTCGGTCTCCAGAACGAGTGGCTTCCATCGTTCTTCATCGATGCTCGGCAGCGCGGTCAATTCCAGCACGCCGACCGATCTCCATCCGAGGTCAACCATGGGATTCTCGGATCTTCCGCTGATGAATTCCCATGCCTTGATGCCGGGGCCGACCCATGGGTGGCCATATTGGGCGGTGGGAATGCACAGTGCGCTGGACTCGCTGATCGGCTTGCTGAGAAGCTCTTCGAGCGCAGTGAGGATCGTTGGATTGGTGACGCCTGCCGAGGTGAGAAGAAGCTTCACGGCGCCATCCTAGCGGCTGCCGCTAGTCGCACCGCGACTCGATCAACCGGCGCTCGCCGAGCCCAATCGCCAGCGAGCACCCGCACGACCATCAAATGCACGTAAAACCGGCACGATGAAATGCCCCGTGAAGGCTCGATAAGTGCAACACTGAAATGGTGAAGATCGGCTACGCGCGAGTCTCTACACACCAGCAAGACCTCACCATTCAAAGATCCAGAAACGTGCCGCAACGACGAAATTCTGAACCACTTACCTCGTGAGCCTGCTACGGAACAACAGGTACACGAAGTACGGCGCACCAAGCAGTGCGGTCAGCAGGCCCGCCGGAAGCTGCGCCGGAGCGATCATCGTCCGGCCGATCATGTCGCCCACACACACCAGCAACGCGCCCAGCAGCATCGCCGTCGGGATTGCGAGCTTATGCCTGGAACCCACCAGTGCACGGGCGGCATGCGGCGCCACCAGCCCCACAAACCCGATGACGCCGATTCCGGCCACCGAGGACCCTGTCAGCACCACTGCACACACCAACAGGATCAACCGCGACCGCGGAACCGCAATGCCGAGCAGCTTGGGAGTGTCCTCATCTAGCGCCAACAGGTCCTGGGTGCGGTGCAGCGAACCGATAATCGGCACCGTGAGCAACAGCGCAACGGCCATCGGAATCAGATGATCCATCGACCGGCCATAGGTGGACCCGGACAGCCAAGTCAGCGCCTTCGCCTCATTCCACGGGTCCGTGAGCACTATGAGCAGGGTGATCGCGGCCATGGCAGCCGCCGAAACACCGATTCCCACCAGCACGAACCGGTCGGTTTGCAGCCCGCCACGGAAAGCAAGACCGAAGACGACGGCGGCAGCCACCGCCGCGCCCACACCCGCCGCCCCCGCGATCAGCCAGAACCCCGCCAGCGGAATGAAAGTGATGACTGCGATCGCTCCAATCCCCGCGCCCCCGGAAACACCTATGATCGAGGGCTCCGCCAGCGGGTTCCGGCTCACCGCTTGGATGGCCGTCCCAGCCAGCGCCAGCGACGCCCCCGCAAGCAGCGCCGCGCCAACACGCGGGAGGCGCGCGTCCATCACACTCAACACCACTGGTCCTGCCTGCCCGGAAACCCAATTGGCAACGTCCCCCAGCAGCAGCTTCGCGTCCCCAAGAAGCAGCCCGGCAAGGGTGCCCGCAACGAGCAGCAGGGCAAGCAACACAACGACGACGGCGCCCGCACCCGGCCGCGTTCCCCGCAGGGACACTGGACGTGCCTCCCGCGTAGGCCCCGAGGTCCGCATCCGATGCGCAAGGATCACGAGGAAGACCGCGCCGAACATGGTAGTCACCACGCCTGTCGGAACCTCCACGGCACTCTGTGCCCCCACCAGCGCGCGCAGGAGGACGTCCGCCCCCAGAACGAGAAAGATACCCGTGAGGGCGGAGGCAAGGATGAGTGCAACGTGCCGGTGAAGGCCCGGAATCTTCGCGGCCGCAAGCCGGACGACGGCAGGGGCAGCCAGGCCAACAAAACCAATCGGACCGGAAATGGTGACGGCCGCAGCCGAAAGCAGAACGGCGAGCACAATCGCCAGAACCTGCGTCCCACGAACATTGATTCCCAGCACCCGCGCCTGGTCATCCCCAAGCGTGAGCAGATCCAGCGAGCGGGATTTCAGGAGCAGAACGACCAGCACTACGCCTATCAATGGCGCGAGGACCACGAACTTGTCCATCCCGCTCTGTCCGAGCGAACCCGCACCCCACGCGAACAGTCCGCGCGTCTCCTGGGCGAACAGAATGAGAAGGGTCTGGGTCAGGGCAGCAAACGCCAGTGCGATGGCTGAGCCCGCGAGGACCAGCCGCACGCTTCCCGACTGACCGGAGCCCGCCAGCGCCAGCACCAAAGCGGCAGCCGCGATCCCGCCGAGGAAGGAAACGCCGACGGCGCCGAGCAGCGGAACCTGCAGGCCAACCGCCGCGACCGCCACGATGGCCAGATGCGCACCGGCATTGACGGCAAGGGTGTCAGGGGAGGCCAGGGCGTTGCGGGAGACGGACTGCATGATGACACCCGCCACCCCGAGCGCTCCACCGACCAGAACTCCGGCTACCAACCGCGGCACCCTGCTGGCGCCGACAATGGCGGCCGTCTCGGCGTCGTCGTTCCCTAATAACAGGCCCAGAATGTCCGTCGCATTGACTGTGGAGGTGCCCTGGGTGATGTGCACCAGGGCGAGGAGCGCGGTGGCCGTTCCGAGGAGCAGGCCGAACACCACGAGCCGGATCCCTGGCCTCGCGTCAGCAACCTGTTCAGCTGAGGAGGCGGCGCGGGTCAGGGTATCCGGCGTCATGGGTTTTACTTCTGGTCAGCCACTGCGGAGACGGCCGCATCGATGACTTGCTCCATCGACGTGGGCCCACCGAACATCCAGATGGAGTCGGGGAAGCGCTGAACGTTGCCGGCCTCGACGAACGGCAGCGACTTCCAGATAGCGTTGTCCGCGAGCTCGTCCTGGTAGGGGTCGCCGAAGGTGTCATTGGCGATGTACCAGAAGCGGGTGTCCTCGGGGAGGGCGGTGAGGCCCTCGACATCGGTCTGGGCGAGGCCGTACACGGGATCGCCTTCCAGATCCCACGCGTTTTCGAGACCGAGTCCGGCGAGCACATCGGACACCAGCGAGCCGGTGGCGAAGGGGCGGATGGAGACGCTGCCTGCGTCGACGTACGCGTCAGAGAAAGCAACCGGAGCGCCGGCGGCTCCGGCTTCCTCGATGGCCGCGCGCCCCTCTTCGGTCTTGGCTTCGAAATTGGCCTTCAGCTCTGCTGCCTGGTCCTCGGTGCCGGTGGCCTTGGCGATGAGATCGAGGTTCTCGAACATCTGGCCGATGTTGTCGGCCGAATCCCCGCCCGGAACCACGATGACGGGAATGGTTTTCTCGATCTGCTCGATGGCGCCCTCAACCAGCTGATCGGTGACGAGCACCAGGTCCGGCTCCAGTGCGACAAGGGTGTCGATGCTTGGCTCGCCGCGGACGCCGATGTCCGTAACAGTGTCGTCCAGCGGGGCGGAGCTGACCCAGGTGTTGTAGCCCTCGATGTCCGCGACGCCAACGGGCATGACGCCCAGCGAGACAACGTTCTCGACGACGTTCCATTCAGTTCCGGCGACGCGCTCGGCAGGCCCGTCGAGGATTACCTCCTTGCCGCGGGCGTCGGTGATGGTGATGCTCTCACCGGATGCCGCCGCTGTTTCTTCAGTGTTGCTGGCGGCTTCCTCGGTGGTGCCGCAGGCAGAGAGGGTGAGCAGAGCAGCGGCCGCGAGGGCAGCGAGGATCTTCGGTTGTTTCATCAGGGTCATTTCTGTGGAGGCGCGAACGGCGCGAACGCGCTTTCGATGGGGTGAACGGGTGGAATCAGGAAGCTTGAAGGACCGTGGCGGAATGATTGCCGACGGCGTTGTGCCGGCCCACTGCACGGGTATGGACGGTTCCGCCGGAGACAGTGACATCGACACGCACCCCGTAGGCGGCTGAAAGATGCTCTGCGGTGAGCACCTCGAGGGGGGACCCCTGCGCGCGGATGGCACCGTTTTCAAGCAGCACCACATGGTCGGCGATGGCCGCCGCCTGGTCCAGATCATGGAGAACGACGCCGACGCTCACCCCGTGATGGCTCGCCAGGTCACGCACGACGTCGAGAATCTCCACCTGATACCGCAGGTCCAGATAGGTGGTGGGTTCATCGAGGAGCAGGACCCCGGTGTCCTGTGCCAGGCAGCTGGCAAGCCAGACGCGTTGCAGTTGACCGCCGGAGAGGGCTGCCACCGGCCGGTCTGAGAGTTCCGCGGTGCGGGTGAGTTCCATGGCGTGCGCAACGACGGCGGCACCGCGGGCATCGCTGCCGGTCCAGCGGCTGCGGTGCGGGTGGCGGCCGAAGTCCACGACCTCGCGGACGGTGATGCCGGCCGGTACCGGACGGCTTTGGGCGAGGAGCGTGATCTTCCTGGCGAACTCCTTGGCTGACAGCGCGAAGACATCGGCGCCGTCGGAGGTGGTGACGCTTCCGGTGTCCGCGGTGTGCAGCCGGGCAATGGTGCGCAGCAGGGTTGACTTTCCGCTGCCGTTGGGGCCGATCAGCGCGGTCACGGCGCCGGGCTTCAGTTCGAATGACACGTCGCGGACCGCCGGTTGACGCCCATAGGAGATGCTCACGTTAGCAACGTCGAGACCGACCGGTGAGGTGCGGGTCGCGGTGCGGAGGACGGGTTCGGCGAGGGTCACTCCACTAAGGTAAGGCGATCCTTAGTGATCTGGCAAACATTACGCAACAGAAGCGTTGCGTAATCCATTGTGCCGACATCGGTCAGCGGATCGTGGCGTACCAGATCAGCAGCATCGTCACGAAGAACCCGGTCACATAGTTGAGCCACAGGAACCGTTCCCAACCGCGGTGGGCGAGCTCGGCTTCGTCGTCCTCCAGGGTGGCAAACGGAACAATGTTGACCACGTACAGCAGCGCCAGAAACGACGCCAGCGGACCCGGCCAGGGCGTGAACAGCAGAAGCGCGCCGCTCACCAGATAGGCGGCAATGGCGAACCGCACGGTGGCGCGCCCACCGGTGACGGTCGCAATGGAGGCGATGCCGCCCGCCCGGTCCGCCACCACATCCTGCACCGCGCCGAACGCCTGGCTCGCCACCCCCCACAGGAAGAACGAGGCCAGCAGGGCCCAGAGCGCCGGAGTGAACTCGGCCTGCGCCAGCACCAATCCGTACACGGCCGGACTCACAAAGTGCGTGCTCGAGGTGACCGAGTCAAGGAACGGGCGTTCCTTGAACCGAAGCTTCGGCGCGCTGTACGCGATGACCGCGAAGACACTGATGGCCAACACCAGCCAGGACAGCGGTCCGCCGAACAGAACCAGAACTGCGAGGAACGGAACGTTGGTGGCGATCGCCGCGCGGAGGGTGGTCGCGTGCATGGTTCGGTCCAGCACGGCACCTTCCACGCCACCTTTGCGGGGATTGCGGAGGTCGGACTCGTAATCGAACACGTCGTTGATCCCGTACATCGCCAGGTTGTAGGGGATGAGGAAGTAGATGGTGCCGATCACCCAGGCAAGGTCGATTCGCCCGGCGGCCAGCAGGTAGGCGGCCGCGAACGGGAACGCAGTATTCACCCAGGACAGGGGGCGTGAGGACAGCAGGAGGGTGCGGATGGTCTTCATGGCTGTCGCTTCCGTCGGCGCTCACCCAGCAGCATCCACAGCGCCGGCAGCAGGAGCACCGCCGCCACCGGATAGGCGAAATCCTCCAGCGGAGCAAGGCCGACCGAGAGCCCGGAAATGAGACCCGGCGCGTAACTGAACAGGCCGGCGGCGATCATGATGTTGTCAAACACCGCCGTGAGAACCAGCACGACGACGGCGGCGCACCCCGCTGCTGCCAGCGCAGCCTTACGGCGGCGGCCCCCCAGGGCGACGGCGGCGGCAAGACCCACGGCGAGCGCCGGAAGGAGGAAGACGGCATTGAGTGCCCAATACGTCACGAGCGTTCCTCCACCTGGGCGGATCGGCGGGAGTGCAGCTGCTCAAAGCCCCGGCGGAACATGAGGAACAGGTTCATCACGAGGTAGCTGAGGAACGTCAGGAAGACCACTTCCTCAAGCGGCAGTTCGGGCGCGAGCGTGATGCCGAGCATGATGTCGGTCTGGCCCCGGTAGAAGATTCCCAGCCCGATGCCTGCCAGGTCCCAGGCGAGGAAGAACAGTACGCCGGTGATGAGCACGGCAGCCGCGCGGCCGGCGTCGTGCCAGAAAAACAGGCGCAGCCGCTGGTCCAGAAGCACCATGCAGCCCAGCGACGCCAGCAGAAACAGCAGGTAGGCGGCACCCATCAAGCGTCAGTGCTCTCGCGGACCTTGCCGGGGCGCAACGGCACGGGCAGGGGTCCGGTGCTTCCATCGCGGCGCAGCCGCTTGATGACGAGCTCCGCGCTGATCAGGCACATGGGGATCCCGATGCCGGGGATGGTTGAGCCACCCGCGTAGTACAGGCCCTGCACTTTCCGGCTGATGTTTCCTGCCCGGAAGAACGCGCTCTGCTGCAGGGTGTGTGCCGGGCCCAGCGAGGTGCCCTTCCACGAGTGGTAATCGCGCTGAAAGTCAGCCGGTCCGTAGCTGCGGCGCAGCACTATCCGCTCAGCAAGGTCGGGCACTCCTGCCCACTCGCTGAGCTGTTCAATCACGGCGTCGGCGACGCGCTCGATCCGCTCACCACCGCTGCCGCCGAGGCTCGGATCGGCCGGAATCGGCACCAGGACAAAGACGTTCTCATGCCCGTCGGGTGCGACGGTGGGGTCAGTGGCGCTGGGTTTGCACACGTACATCGAGGCAGGCGCCGGTATGAAGGGGGTCCGGCCGAAGATCGCCCGGAAGTTCTCTTCCCAGTCCGCCGTGAAGAGCAGCGTATGGTGCTCCAGTTCCGGCAGCTCGCCGCGGACACCCAGATAGAGCAGCAGGGCACTGGGCCCGGCGGTACTGCGGTTCCAGTACTTCTCGGGGTAGGTCTGCAGTTCCCGGGGGAGTAGCGCGGTTTCGGTGTGGTGGAGGTCGGCAGCTGAAACGACGACGTCGGCCGCCATGGTTGTTTGGGCTCCGTTTCCGGAGCGGTAGCTGACCCCCCGTACCGCCGCGGGGCGCTTCCGTGAGGCTGTGGGGGTGGTGTCGATCGCGGTGACTTCGGCGTCCGTGATGATCTCGACGCCGGCATTCCGGGCGAGCCGCTCGAGCGCGTCGACCAGCCGGGTGAATCCGCCCATGGGGTAGAGCACACCGTCGTCGAGGTCGAGGTGGCTCATCAGGTGGTACATGCTCGGCGCGGTGAACGGCGAGGTGCCAAGGAACACTGCCGGGTACTCGAGGATCTGCTGCAGCCGCGGATCGGAGACGTAGCGCCGGGCGTAGCTGTGCAAAGGCTCCAGCAGCAGGCGGGCAAGGCGCGGCAGACGGCCGAGCACATCCGGTGTCAGCAGCGAAGCGAACGACTCAAATGTGGAGTAGAGGAAGCGCCGGGTGGCCATGGTGTAGGTTTCGGCCGCTGAGTCGAGATACTGCTCCAGCCTGGCGCCCGCTCCGGGCTCGAGCCGCTCAAAGAGCTCCACCACGCGGCGCCGCTCAGCGGGGACGTCCACGGGCTCGGCGAATCCCTCGGACAGAAGCCGGTAACCCGGGTCGAGTTTCACCAGGTCCAACTGCTCAGCGGCGGAGGTGCCGAGCAGCTGGAAGTAGTGGTCGATCACCTCCGGCATCAGGTACCAGGAAGGACCGGCGTCGAACCGGAAGCCGTCCTCGCTCCAGGAATGCGCCCTGCCGCCCACGGAGTCCTGCTTTTCGAGCACCGTGACTGAGTGGCCCTCGGCGGCCAGCAGCGCAGCGGTGGCCAGTCCGCTGATGCCGCCGCCAATGACGACGGCGGTGCGTCCGGACGGGGTGCATGCCTTCACTGTGCCTCGACTCCGGTGGTGTGCGGATGTAGTGGCTCAAGTCCGCGCCTGCCGGTGAGGACAGCGGCTGCGATGCGGAGCTTCACCGGATTGGGGACGCTGATCCGGGTGCGGATGAGTTCTGAGGCGGGCGTGGCGCGGATCCGTTCGGCCAGTTCGGCGAACAGTTCCTGGGCCAGCGCGACCGCCCTGCGGCTCGACGGCGGGAGCCCGCGGAGTACTGCGCGTGACTCGCGGAGGTCGTGCTCGATGTCGGCCAGCAGCCGTGCCTTGTGTGCCTCGTCGAAGTTGGCGGGGGAGACGTCGGGGAAATAGCTGCGGCCCAGTGACTGGAAGTCTTCGGCGAGGTCCCGCAGGAAGTTGACCTTTTGGAACGCAGCGCCGAGGTGCCGCGCCCCGTGCTCCAGCCGTGCCGTTTCCGCCGCGCTCACGGCATGCCCGGCCAGGAAGCACTTCAGGCACATCAGGCCCACCACTTCCGCGGAGCCGTAGACGTACTCGCTGAAGGACGCCGCAGTGTGTTCCACCTGGTCCAGGTCCGCCCGCATGGAGGCGAAAAACGGGCGGGTCAGGTCAGTGCCGATCCCGGTGCGGCGGGCGGTGTCTGCGAAAGCGTGCACCACGAGGTTGGTGCTGTAGCCAAGGGCCATGGCACGCTCGGTCTCCCGCTCAAACTCATCCAGCTGCCGCCGGGTTTCCTCGGATGCCAGTCCAGCGGCGGAGGTGACGCCGTCGACAACCTCATCGGCGACCCGCACCAGTGCGTAGACGGACTCCACCTGCCGGCGCACGCCGGCATCGAACAACCGCGACGCCAGCCCGAAAGAGGTGGAGTAGGAGCGCAGCACCACAGCTGAGGACTTGAACGCGGCATCCGTGTAGTCAGCGAGTGCATCGCGGTTGCCGCTCACGCGCGGATCCGCTCGGAAACGACGTCGGAAAGGGGAGTCAAACCGTCCCGCAGGGCTTGGGGCACAAACGGCTCAAGCAGGAACTGCAGGGCCTGCTCCGTATGGTCAGCGGCGAGCTGCATGGACCGGTCCCGTGCCTTGGATTCGATCAGCAGTTCGCGGACCTCCGTTGCTCCCGATGCGCTGAGGTTTGGGTCCGCCAGGAGCCTGGCAATTCGCGGCCACTGCGGTTGCTCGGCCGCGTAGGAGATGAGCGCGGTCCGCTTGCCCTCACACAGGTCACCCCAACCCACCTTGCCCGTCCGGCTTTCGTCGCCGAAGACGCCGATCAGGTCATCAGCTATTTGATAGGCGATACCGATGCAGCGGCCGAATTCGCCGAGAGCGCGCACCAGCCGATCATCGGCGCCGGCAAGAATGGCTCCGGCCTGCAGCGGCGTTTCAAAGGAGTAGACGGCAGTCTTCAGCCGGGCCATGTCGAGCACTTCATCGACGGGCTGCGGCGTGGGATCGAGGGGAGCCAGCACATCAAGTAGTTCGCCGGCGGCGGAGGCAAAGATGGCTTCGTCGAGAAGATCTTCCAATCGCTGCCGGATCGGTAGGTCAGTGTCGACCTGTCCGAGCAGCCGGTAGGCGTTGGACAGCGCGAGGTCACCGGCGATCACACCGACTGACATGCCGGCATGCTCGGCGCGCGCAGGGCTTGCTCCCTGCTTCTCAGCGACGTTGCGGTAGGTCCCGGAGACGTTCGGCACTCCACGACGGGCGAAGTCCCGGTCCACGACATCGTCGTGCACAATCAGCGCAGTGTGGAGGAGTTCGAAGGACGCAGCGACGGTTGCCGCCGCCGCCTGGTTCGCTCCGCCAAGGAGGGTGTAGACGGTCATCACCAGGCGGGGCCGGAAGCGTTTCCCACCCACCGTGCAGGCCTCGAGGTGCTCCCACATGGCACGGTAATCCGGGTGCATTGCTGCGGCACGGGCTTTCGACCGGGCAAAAAAGGCCGTGAGGACATCATTGACGAGCCGGCTGTCGGTTGAACCAGCCAGTGTGGTCTCCTTGTCCATAGGTAAAGTAAACACGCGCAATCTATTGGAGGGAAATGAACCGAACGGCAGAGCTGGTTGTCCTGGCCGCCGACGACGGAACACCCGTCGGCACCGAGGACAAAGCGACGGTTCATTCCACGTCCACACCCCTCCACCTGGCGTTTTCCGCCCACGTCTATGACGACGCCGGCCGCATCCTCATTACCCGGCGCGCCCTGTCCAAGCGCACGTGGCCGGGTGTCTGGACAAACTCCTTCTGCGGGCATCCGGGCCCGGACGAGGCCACTCAGGATGCGGTGGTGCGCCGCGCCGAACACGAGCTGGGGCTCAGCTTGGACTCGATTGAGCTTCGGCTGCCGGACTTCCGGTATCGCGCTGTGGATGCCTCCGGGGTGGTCGAGAATGAGATTTGCCCGGTCTACACAGCACGGGCGGTTTCCCCGGTGAATCCGCGCGAAGACGAGGTGATGGAGTGGCAGTGGGCTGACCCGCTGCAGCTCACCGCCGCCGTCGCCGCTACACCCTGGGCCTTCAGCCCCTGGCTGACGCTTCAGCTGCCGCTGCTCTACCCGGAGCGCTTTCCCTCACCCGCGTAGCGGTCAGCCGCAGTCAAGACAGCAACGCACGACGACGGCGCTCGCGGCCGGCGCGAAGCGTTCGCTTCCAGCGCTCCCACGGCGGTGCCTGCCGCCAGTGCAGCGCCAGCGTATGGAAAGCCCGCGCGAAACGACGGCGCCCGGCAGCGCCCCCGGCGAGCGAGCGGGCCGAGATACCGACCCTGAGGGAGCGGTCGTACACCGTGCGCTGGGTGGGATCGAGCGCGAAGCCGAGGTCGACGTCGTCGTGCACGTCCGGGTCGGAGCGGTGAATCCGGGGACGGACCTGTTCCCAGTCCGTGCGCCGAAAGGCGCAATTGGAGCCGAACGGCGGCCAGTGTGCCATCGCCAGGCCCATGGAGACGAAGTAGGCCTGCATATAGCCAAGGTTGGCAAGCTTCGCACGGACGGGGCCGGCGTCGTAGAAGTGGCCGGGCCCGGTGAGGACGGCGAGGTCCGGCTCCCGGGTGAAGCGGTCGGCGATGCGTTCGAGCCAGTGGAACGGCGGAATGGTGTCGGCGTCGCAGCGGACGATGATGTCGCCGCGGGCGGCGTCGTAGCCGGCGGACGCTGCGGCGGCGATCCCCGGGGTTGCCTCGCTGAGCACTCTCGCCCCCAGCCGTGCGGCGACCTCCGCGCTGTCATCACCGGAGTTGTTGTCCACCACGATGACCTCCAGCGGAGCCACGGTCTGCGCAGCGAGGGCTTCAAGGCAGCGTGCCAGCGGCCCGGCGTCGTCCTTGCAGGGAATCACCACGGACAGGGACGGCATCTGCTGATCGTAACGCTCCGCGGCGTTCATTCGGACTGCTCGTCCGGCAGGAAGAGTTCCTCGAGGGTGCAGTCGAAGACCGCTGCGAGCCGGAAGGCCAAAGGCAGGGACGGATCGAAGCGTCCGCGTTCGATGGAGATGACGGTCTGGCGGGATACTCCCAGTTCGTCCGCGAGACGTTGTTGCGACCAGGCGAGGCGTTGTCGGGATTCGGTCACCCGGTTGCGCACGTTATCCCCTTCGCTGCAGGAGCAGGTAACGCAGCGCGAAAGAGGCGAAGGAGACGATGATGACGCCCACGAGCAGCAGCATCGGGTCGACGGACAGGTTCGCGGGGATGAATGCGAGCGCAGTTGCCCCAAGACCGGCCACGATGACGATGTCGCTGAAGGCCCCGGCCGCCGCGCGGTCATACCAGCCGGATTCAACGGACTCCTCCGGGCGCTCGGTTGCCCCGACCATGGTGGACCGGTCCACCACGAGAACGTAGACAAGCGACGTCATCGGCAGCGCGAGCAGAACCGCGTACACCGTGCCGCCAATCACCGGATCAGGGCCCGCTACGCCGAGCCAGACTGCAACCAGGCCCAGCAGGGCGCCGAGGGCCAGTCCGGCGGGTACGGCAACGGCCATCGCAGGCACGCGCCCCCCACCGAGTTTTGACCGGCCCCACTTTGTCCGCACATCCTGATTCATTGACATACCCTTCTGTAAAGCTCGCTTGACATGTCAAGTGTGCTTTACTTGCCGGTTCGGGTCAAGGCGGGAAGCCCTACGGCTTTCGTTGGCTGATTCGCTAGGTGGTTGGGTGGCACGTTTCGCTGGCGTTTGACGCGGGGGCCTGCCAGTACGCTTGGGAGCATGATCGCCGACCTTATCCGCCGGCCGACCACCCCCGCAGAGCTCACAGCGGATGGCGTGCGCGCAGCCGCGGTACTGAGCACCCTGGCGATGGTCATGTGGTGGGGCCCGGTGGACGTCGCGGTCTTCTTCCTCGCACTCGGCGGGCTGACGCTGTCCCGTTACGCGCGGGCAAACCCGGTGTTCGACGCCGTCTACGGCTGTGCGCTGCTGTTTGCCTGCTGGAGCAGCGTCCTCAACCTGTATGAAGTGGTTTCGTGGTGGGACCTGCTGGTGCACTGCGTCTGCACCGGGCCGGTTGCCGGGATGGCCTATGTGCTTGCCACGCACCTGGGGGTGTTGCCCGCGGCGGCGGCCACGCGCCGTGACCGTGCCGGCGTGGTCCTCCAGGTGGTTCTGCTCGGCATGGCGCTCAGCGTTCTCTGGGAGTTCGCGGAGTGGGCCGGCGACGCCTGGGTTACCGAGGATATCTACGTGACGTACTCGGACACCATGGGTGACCTTGCCGTTGCCACCCTCGGATCACTGGCGGCTGGAATCCTCCTCGCCGCGCTTACCCGTGAGCGGCAACCCGCGCTACGAAACTAGCTGACCTGCGTCGGCAGGGCGCCGTTGTTCATTGCTGCTCCGCTTCCTCGGCCTGGTCGATGGCCTTTCCGAGCCGATCGCGCTCCTTGCGGATCCAGCTTCCACCGCCATAGTTCTGCATGAAGGACTCCGCGAACTCGGCTGGATCCGTGCCCACCACGTTCCGGATGGGGGTTCCGGCCGCCACGCTCTGTTCGAGGAGGTCCGCGAGGTCCTCCAGCATCGCGAGGAGGCTTTCACCGTTGTCGCTGGGGCCGAGGTTCAGCAGGTACCGCTCCAGCGCACCGCCTGCCTTTCGGTATCCCTCCGGGAGTTGCCTGATCCGCTTCTTGTACTCCAGATAGCGTTTCTTGCCGCTGAGGTCTCCGATGATTTTCTCGAACCACATGGTCATTTCCCTCCGTCGCGGAGCTCTTCGAGTCGTTCAGTGAGGAAGCTCCAGGTCCTCCAGAACTCGTCCAGGTATTCCTGGCCCTGGGCGTTGAGGGTGTACACCTTGCGCGGCGGTCCCTTCTCCGAGGGTGCCTTCTCCACGTCCACCAGTTGCCGCTGTTCAATCCGGAGCAGTAACGCGTAGATGGTGCCCTCGGCGATGTCGCGGAAGCCCTGATCACGCAGCCCCGCCGTGATCTCATAGCCGTAGGCCGGCCTCAAGGACAGCATCGCGAGCACGATGCCCTCAAGGACCCCCTTGAGCATCTCGGTTGCCTGCTTACCCACCGAAACCTCCAGCTACTCACCATCACTAGGTACTAGTACATAGTAACACCGAGTACCGAGGTCGCAAGGGCTGACGGTCGAGCGTTCTCGCCGCGATGCTACGCGGCGCTCAGAGGCGTGCGGCGGCTCCACCGGCGACGTGAGCCGCTTCGAAGATCATCCACGCCTGAAGCTGGGTGGACAGCTCCACCGTGCCCTTTCCGGCCGGATCTCCCGGCACAGCAGGAAAAACCAACACAGTACGACGACGGCGCCCGCCGACTTCCCGCTCAGCGCGCCCCTCCCACAGGACGCATGCCGTCGTCGTAATCAGGGTGCGGGCTGTTCTGCGGGTTGCCTCGGGCAGCGCGGCGGACAGGGCTGCGAGGGCAAGGTAGCGCACGAGGATTCCGGTGAAGAGCCCGCCGTCGCCGCCGCCGTGAGTGCGCAGCGTGCCGTCGGGCTGGACGAGGTGGGTTGCTATTGCGGTGATGAGGTCTTCGGCGCGCCGCAGGCTCTGCTCATCGCCAAGCGTCAGCAGGGCGCCGAGCACCGGACCCTGATTGTAGGTGTAGATGTCCGTAACGAGTTGCTCACCGGGCACGCGGATGCCGTCGAGGAGAAGCCCGGTCGCAGGGTCCTGCAGCCTGGCGAAGAGCCAGTCGATGAGGGCCGCGGCCTCAGCCGTCCGCCCGATGCGTGCGAAGTACAGCGCCGCCGGCGCGGTGGCCGGTGTGTTCTTGAAGTCGCGGGAAGTGTTCCAGAAGAGGCCGCCGCCAAGGTCCGGCGTGTGCGCCGATGCCAGGGCTGCGGTCAGCGTGGTCAGGGGACGAGTGCCGGCGATATCGGCTGAACGCAGGGCCGCGAGGGCCAGCCAGGCCATGTCGTCGTAGTAGCTGTTTCTCCAGCGCCCGCCGTTGCGCAGGCGGATGGTGCGCAGGAGGCGGCGTGCGCGCAGGCGGTGAGCGGCGCCGTCGTCGTGCTTGTTGCCGTCGTCGTACTTGTTGGCGCCTTCGCGTTGCGCCGCGTCGAGGAGGCAATCGAGATAGTGCGCCTGCCACCAGTAGTGCCACGGCGCTGTGCACCGGTTGAGGAAACCGGCGCTGGGAAAACTGACGTGGGCGAGGTGTGTTCCGGGCAGGCCGAGCAGTCGGTGGCCGAAGGCTCCGGGAACGGACGCGGCGGCCGCTGCGGCTCGCAGTTCTGTTCCTCGACGTTCCACAGGAAGCTCTTTGGTGGGCATAGAGCCACCCTAAACCGCGCCGTCGTCGTTGTGTTTGAGCACTATGCACAGTGCCGTGCCCGGTGGATGCTGCGGTGTGCTGCATCACAGTAGGCTCGAGAGGAGTTAGTGAATGAGCTTCGACTCAACCCCCGACGCAAAGGAGATGTCATGGAGTGTGCAGGAACAGTAGCGCTGGTGACCGGTGGTGCCTCAGGGCTTGGCCGGGCAACGGCGCAGCGGCTGCATGACGACGGCGCGGCGGTAGTGATCCTTGATCTTCCGCAATCGGACGGAGCGGCTTTCGCCGAAACTCTGGGGGAGCGGGCACGGTTTGTTCCGGCTGACGTGACGAGCGAGGAACAGGTGCAGGCGGCGGTGAACGCGGCGGCGGAACTCGGCCCGCTGCGGATCGTCGTGAACTGTGCAGGAGTGGCCACCCCCGGCAAGGTGCTGGGCAGGGACGGCGTGCTGCCGCTGGAGCAGTTCAGCAAGGTCATCAACATCAATCTGATCGGTACGTTCAACGTGCTCCGGCTCGCTGCGGCAGCGATGGCCGCCACCGAGCCGGTGCAGACCGCGACCGGAACGAGCGAGCGCGGAATCATCATCAACACGGCCTCCGTTGCTGCGTTCGACGGGCAGATCGGGCAGCCCGCGTACTCGGCCTCCAAGGGTGCTGTTGCGGCGATGACCCTGCCGATTGCGCGTGAACTTGCGCGGTCGTTCATCCGGGTGATGACCATCGCTCCGGGCATCTTCGAGACCCCCATGATGGCCGGTTTGCCCCAGGAGGCGCAGGACTCCCTCGGGAAGCAGGTGCCGCACCCATCCAGGCTGGGCAAGGCCACCGAATACGCATCGCTGGTTGCGCACCTCGTGGAGAACCAGATGCTCAACGGCGAGACGATCCGGCTCGACGGCGCCATCCGCATGGCGCCCAAATAGACCTCTTGATATCTGACACCCATCCGAAAGGACCGCTCAATGGAGAGCAGCCTCCCATCCGCAGACTTCTACGGATTCGAGTCCCTGCTCAGCGACGCCGAACGGGCGAAGCTGCAGGACGTGCGGGACTTCCTCGCCAAGGAAGTGGCACCGTACGCCACCGACTGGTGGAACCGGGCGGAATTCCCGCTGTCGGTGCTGCCCAAACTCGCCGCCCTGAACCTGAGCACGCCCGTTCAGCAGGGGTACAGCTACCTGTTCAGCGGCATGGTCATCGCCGAACTCACCCGCGCCGATACGTCGCTGGCAACGTTCTTCATGGTGCACCACGATCTCTTCGTTGAAGCCCTGCACGAGTTCGGTACCGAGGACCAGAAGTCGCGGCTGCTGAGCGACGCCATGGACCTCACCATCACCGGTGCCTTCGCGCTTACGGAGCCCCAGCACGGATCGGATGTGGCGGGCGGCATGGCAACCACCGCAACCCGGGACGGCGATACCTGGGTCCTGAACGGCGCGAAGCGCTGGATCGGGAACGGGACATTCTGCGATTACATGCTGCTCTGGGCGCGGGATCCTGCGGATGGCGCTGTGCGGGGCTTCATTCTGGACGCGACGCTGCCCGGAGTCACCCGGACGGCCATTGAGAACAAGATCGCGCTGCGGACCGTGCAGAACGCCGACATCCTCCTGGACAACGTCCGGGTGTCAGAGGCGGACCGCTTCGCCGGCATCAACAGCTTCACCGACACCAAGCAGCTGCTGCGCGGTTCGCGCATCCTGGTGGGCTGGCAGGCAGTGGGGCAGCAATTGGCGGCATTCGACGCGGCACGGGCATACGCCGTCGAGCGCCAGCAGTTCGGGCGTCCGCTGGCCGGCTTCCAACTCGTCCAGGAGCAGTTGGTGCGCATGCTGGGTAACACCACGGCGAGCCTGGGCATGATGGCGCGGGTGGCGCAGCTGCAGCAGGATGAGCACCGCGGATTGCACGAAGTGCAGCAGCAGGTGCAGCACAGCGGAGCGGATATGGCGCAGGCGGCGCTCGCAAAGTCCTATACGTCGTCGCTGATGCGGGAAACGGTAGCGATGGGCAGGTCCATCTTCGGCGGCAACGGGATCGTGACGGACTACCGGATGGCGAAGATCTTCGCGGACGCCGAGGCGATCTACACCTACGAGGGTTCCTACGAGATCAACACCCTCATTGTCGGGCGGGCCGTTACGGGCGTTTCGGCGATCCTCTGACGTCGTCGGGTTCCCGCGCTTTATACCCACCCAGCGGGGAAGTGGCGGTTGCGACAGCGGGTCATCCAACGGACAGTGGAGTATGAGCTCCGCTGGATCGCTGCCGCACTTATCAGTCCGCGAAACCGCAACTTTCGTCGCCAACGTTCTCCTGCCGACGGTTGCCAAGGGACCGATCGTCAGGCGTCCGAAAGTGGTGGCGCTCGCCGAGAAGTTCCAGCTGGACGAGCGGGCTGCCACAACGCTGAAGCAGCTGACGGGGAAATATCCGGCCTCGCCGGTGCTCCTTCGCCTGCCGCTGCGGCGCCAGGCGATAGTCCTGGAGCCGCAGGACGTGCACCGGGTGCTGGCTGAAACTCCGGAGCCGTTCACTGCTGCCAGCAGCGAGAAGAAGGCCGCGCTGGCGCACTTCCAGCCGCGCAACTCGCTCATTTCGACGGGCAGGGACAGAACCGTACGCCGTGCACTGCAGGACCAGGTTCTGGACAGCTCCAACCCGGTGCATCGCCTGGCTGAGTCGTTCCTCCCCGTTGTGGCCGAGGAGGCGGAGGCGCTTCTGAGAGCCGTCGACTCCTCCGGCGAGTTGAACTGGGACACCTTCATCCAGTCCTGGTTCCGGGTAGTTCGGAGGGTCGTTTTCGGCAATGCAGCCGCGGACGATCATGAGCTCACCGACATGCTGCAGCAACTCCGGTCCGATGCCAACTGGTCCATCCTCAAGCCCCGCAACAGACGGCTGCGCCCCCGGTTCCTCGCCGCCGTAGGGCAGCGAATGGAGGCAGCACCGCCGGGAAGCCTGGCTTCGGTGATGTCGGGGATGGACAACGAAGGCGTCGCCGCGCCGGTGGAGCAGATCCCGCAGTGGCTGTTCGCTTTCGACCCGGCCGGCATGGCGACCTTCCGCACCCTGGCGGCTGTGACCGCACACCCGGAAGTCCGCTCCCGGGCAGATCGCGAGATCGCAGGGAACCGGTCGCGGCGTGAGTACCTGCCCTGGTTGCGTGCGTGTGTCCTGGAATCGCTGCGGCTGTGGCCGACCACCCCGATGGTGCTGCGGCAGACCACCCGTAGCGTTGCGTGGGACGCCGGAACCATGCCCTCCCAGTGCGGTGTGCTCATTTACGCGCCGTTCTTCCACCGCGACGAACGCACCGTTCCCAACCCGCATTCCTACACTCCGGACCGCTGGCTGAATGACGACGACGGCGACTGGGCGCTCATTCCGTTCAGCGAAGGTCCTGCCGCCTGTCCCGGACGCCACCTCGTGCTGATGCTGACCAGCGCCTTCCTCTCGCACCTTCTCGAAGGGCCGGACCTGCAGCTCGAATCGGTGGAGCGGCTGGCTGAAGGCGGGCGCCTGCCGGGGACCCTGAACAATTATTCGCTGCGCTTCACGGTGGCGCCGGACAACCGCTGAGTGGGCAGATCGCGGCGCACTGTGACCCGCTGCACGGCTGGACTCCGGAATGGCGGGCAGGCGTCCGGGGTTCCACCGAGTGAAGCCTTGTACGCGATGAAAGGGAATCAGCATGAAAGCAGTGTTTTATTCGAAGTACGGAGACCCGGGCGTCCTCGAGTACGGCGACCAGCCGGAGCCCAAGGTCGGTCCGGACACGGTCCTCATCGAAGTGAAGGCAACATCGGTCAACCCGGTCGACTGGAAGGTGATGGCGGGCTACCTGGATGGGGCGATCACCGCGCACTTCCCCGTGATCCCGGGGTGGGACGTAGCAGGCGTGGTTATTCAGCCGGGACCCGCGGTCCCCGAATTCTCCGCCGGTGACGAGGTGATGGGCTACGTCCGGATGGACACCGTTGGCCAGGGAACCTTCGCGGAACGCGTTGCGGCCCCGGTGCGCACCCTCTCCCGCAAGCCGTCAAACCTCTCCTGGGCTGAGGCAGCCACCGTACCGCTGACCGGCCTCACCGCACTGCAGGCATTGGACGCACTGGACGTGACCGACGGCGACACCGTGCTGATCCACAACGGTGCCGGCGGCGTAGGAACCTTCGCCATCCAGATTGCCCGTGCGCGCGGAGCCCGCGTGATCGCCACCGCGTCCGAGCGGAACCATGACTTCCTCCGGGAACTGGGCGCTGAGCCGGTCACCTACGGAGACGGTATCGCGGGCCGCGTCCGTGAGATCGCGCCGGACGGTGTCACCGCCGTCGTCGACTTCGTGGGCGGCGAAGACTGGAAGGCGTCCCTCGATGCACTAAGCCAACAGGGGCGGATCGTGTCCGTTGCGGACGCAGAGGTGAAGGAGCACGGCGGGCGGTACGTCTTTGTCCGGCCGGTCGCTTCGGATCTGGCCACGCTTGCTGACCTCATCGAAGCCGGCAAGGTGAAGCCGGTGCTTGCCGAGACTTACCCGCTGGAGAAGGCCGCCGACGCCTTCGCTGCGAATATGGAAGGCCACACCCGCGGGAAGATAGCGGTTACGGTCAACTAAGCCCGTCAGCTAATTTGGTCAGCCGGCCCGCATCGGGTCAGCAGGAACGACGGCCGGAAAAGCTAGTCGTTTTTGCTGACCTGGTGCGCGGAGTCTCGACGATCGGTATCTCGGTGCCCGGTCTCCGGGCGGTTGTCCAACGTTTCGGGGTCATTCTCGTACTCGTCATCGTCGTCAATAAGGTCGATCGGCGGCAGGTTCGCCGTCTGGTAGCGGCGCAGCGCCCGGCGGTAGGAGTGGTCGACGCGGTGGCGCCGTGAACCGGCAGTGATGAGCACGAGAAAGGCTGCCAGCGCAGCGGCGGCGGCCACCGGCAGCGAGCCGGGTTCGCCGATCAACCGTTCCACGATGATCCATCCCAGGCCCCAGACCAGTGCCAGAGCCACGGCGATGCGCCCGCGGTCCATCGAACAGACGGTACTTCCCACAACGACGACGACGCCGAGGCCCACAAGCGCCCAGGTGAAGTCACTTTCCGTCAGCCACGAGAAGTCGCTCAGTGACAGCACTGCAGCCGTGTGGCTCAGCGCTGTGAATCCGGTCCAGCCCAGAAACAACCCGAACGGCACATCGACGAGTGTTCCTTCCAGCCGGGTGGCAGCCGACCACCGGTTCAGCCAGCGCAGCGACACCAGAAGCAGGATAAGCAGCAGGCCGTGCACCACCAGAGTCGGTGCATGAAGTTCAGCCTGGATGGTGAGGGCCAACGCCAGATTCAGTAGCAGGGCGGCGATGACCACCCAGCCCAACCGCCTGTGCCGTGGGCTGTCCATCTGGCCGGGCAGCCACTGGTGCACCACATAACCGACCATGCCGAGCGCGATCAATGCCCAGATCAACATCGAATAAGGGCTGGGAGACACGAGCGTGAGGTCGGGGCGCAGCAGCTCCCTGGTCCAGATTTCCGGCCCGCCGAAAATCCCGGCCGCCGACGCCGTTCCCACCAGGGCGCCGATCACGGTCAGGGTGACAAGGTTGCGCCGGACCTGATCCGCCCGCCAGGAGCGGACGTTTGTGGCGGCGTTCCGTGAGGTGCTCGCGGTCCAGGCGGCGGTTTGCTTGCCTGACCTGGCGGCCCATGCTGAGGCGGCAGCGGACGCCGCTTTCAGCTTTTCCGCACGCGCCGCCCTGAGCTCCGCAGCGCGGGCCTTCTCGCGTGCTTCAGCGTCGGACGCCGTTGGGTCAGCGGTCGTTGGAACGGGCTTGCGGGTTGGGCTCGGAGCAGTACCGGCGGGCGCAGCGGCCTGGGCACTTGCTGCAGGCGCTGTCGTCGCTGTTCCGGGTTTTTCAGCTCCGGAGGGAACCGGCGCCTTCGGTTGCGCGGCTTTCAGTCGTTCAAGGACGCTGGTCGTCTCGGTCTGCGAAGGAGGCGTTTCGCTGCTCCTCGTGGGCGGCTCGGGAGGTGGTTGGGGCAGCCGGTGGTTGGACGGAGTCGGCATGCTCATGTGTCTTTCGGACCTCCCGGCGCTGCTTCAGCGCGAAGAACGCTGCAATGATCAGTCCCACCAGAGTACCCACCCCCATTCCCAGGAGTGCACTGGCCCACATCGGAAAGCCTGTTGTGACGTCCGAGATGAATCCGAGACCCACCAGCCAGAATGACCAGAGCACGCCGCCGAGTGCCGCAAAGCCAAGGAAGGGCCGCAGGGGGAGTTCGGCGATTCCGGCCGCTGCGATTCCCGCGGTTCGGCCGCCCGGAAGGAACCGGAGCGCAACCAGTCCTGCGTAGGTGGGAGATTTCCCTGCCTTGTCGATTGCGTTCCGGATGCCGCGGTGCACTGCACGCCCCCAACGGAAACGGTCCAGCCAGTGGGTCAGCCGGTTCCGAAAGAGCAGGTAGAGCGCCAGGTCCCCCAGCAGGCTGCCGGTTGCGGCAGTCAGGAGGGACACCGGGAGCAGCACTGTGCCCTCGGAAGCTAGCGAGCCGGAGGCAATGACCAGGAACTCGGACGGCATGATGGGCGCAAAAACGTCAGCAATGACCACCAGGAGCGTGACCGGATGAATCATCAGGGACCACTCGGAGATCGTTGTCAGGTCCACCCGTACCAATTTACAGCGGGATACCCGTTCGTGGCGTGCCCGGGACAGTTGTCAGGCGAGCGCGGATAGTTCCAGTCCGCTGGTGAACGACGCCGGCCGGGAGGACAGCGGATCGACAAACTCGATGTGACGGGCAAGGAGCTGCAGCGGCTTGGAGTAATCGTCCGCCTGCTGAGGCTGAAGTACGGGATAGAACGGGTCATTCACAATGCCGAGCCCGAGGCCCGCCATGTGGAGGCGGAGCTGGTGCGTCTTGCCGGTGTGCGGCTGGAGCCGGTAGCGGCCAACGCCGTTGCGTTCCTCGAGAAGCTGCACCCTGGTTTCGGCGTTGGGTTCACCGGGCACCTCCTGCGCCAGGAGGTAGTCGCGGGACTTCACGATGCGGCTGTGTACGGTGCGCGGCTTCGTGTCCAGTTCAAGCGTTGGGTCGATGCCCGCAGCGGCCTCGTACTCCTTGCGGATGCGGCGGTTCTCGAACAGGAGCTGATACGCGCCGCGGGTGGCGGGGTTGGTTGAAAACATCAGGATGCCGGCGGTCATCCGGTCGAGGCGGTGCATGGGAATCAGGTCCGGCAGATCGAGCTGCACCCGCAGCCGCACCAGCGCAGACTCCGCAACATACATCCCGCCCGGCGTGGTGGGGAGGAAGTGCGGCTTGTCCACTACCAGCAGGTTCTCGTCCTGGTGCAGAATCGCCAGTTCCACGGGCAGGCGCTTCTCCACCGGCAGTTCGCGGTAGTACCAGATGAACGTGTGCTCACTGAGCGCGGTCTGACGGGTGAGCCGCTCACCACCGAGTGCAACCACCTCACCGCGGTCAAAACGCTCGGCGATCCCGTCCGGATCCACATGGTTCCAGCGGTCCAGGATGTACTCCAGCGCGGTGCTCCACGGCCCCTCCGAGGGCAGCCGCAGCCGCGTGGCATTTACACCATTACGGACCGGGAGCGGGGATTGCATCACCCATCAAGGGTAGCGAAGAACCGGTCCCCGCATTCATGGCAGGGCAACCACGCACCATTCCCGGTCAGCATCCGGTGATTCACCCTCAGCATCCCGTGATCCGGTAGAGCGCCGCCGTACCTTCACTGTCCACCCGTTCGAACCCATTCTCGCGGGTCAGATCCTGCAGGCCGGGCACCACTTCGGTCTCTCCCGGGTGCACCGAGCTGATGCCGAAATCGAGCACGTAGCCCACGCCCATCTCCTCGACCGCCGGGCAGACTTCGGGATTGGAGGTGAGCTCGTCCAGGGATGCGTAGATCACTTTGCCGGCCGGTGCCGCGGGGAGGGTCCCGTAGGGCAGCAGCGTGGGGATACCTGTGTAGGAGTAGGACAGCGACGCACCCGTCAGCGGCACTCCGACAATGCCGGCTCCCTCCTCCACCGTCTCCGGCAACCGCTGAATAAGCGCGAGCTCGTCCACCGTCAGCAGCTGAGAGTTCTCGGTGAACCGGTACTTCGCGGCAGCCTCGGCTACTCCGCGCTGCACCGCACCGAGCGGCGCCAGCACCACCCCCAGAAGAACCAGTACGACGACGGCGACCGACACCCGATTTCCGCTGCCTCCCCGCAGAACGGAACGCACTTTCGGTTGCCGGGCCAGCGCATCAACCAGGGCCACCGCTCCCAGCGACGCAATAATGATCCCTGCCACCGGCAGCATGGCGCTAATACGGAAGTAGTCGTTGTACCAGACCCCGGCGACCAGCCACCGCAGATCCGGCGCTTCTTTCCAGTTCGCGATCACAAACAGCATTGCAGCCAGCGCGTACAGGGCAAGCGTCCAGCGGTGTCGCCTGCGGTAGAGAACGACGGCGGCCCCCACCAGCGTCAGGGCAGCGGCGAGGTAGGCGACGGGCCGGGAGAGCGGCGAGTGGAGGATCACTTCGATCAGGGCCTGACCCGCGTTGCCGAGTTCATCCCAGTTGCCTGAACTGCTGCGGGCGGGGCGGAGCCGCATCCATGCGCCCGCAAGGACCAGCAGGAAGAGCGCTGTAGGCACGAGGGTGCGCCAGGCAGCCTCACCGCTGCGACGCAGTCTGCTGTAGGCGGCGGCAAGAACGATTGGGAGGCTGAAGCCCAGCGCGCCCACCACCGACGACGGGTGGGCCAAAGCCAGCCCCGGCACAACCCCGAGCAGCAGCAGGAGGTTGCCCGCCGTCGTCGTTCGCAAGGGTGCACCGACGCGCATCAGCTGGATCACGAGGCCGAGTACCGCGGGAAGCAGGGCGATGGAGAGCATGAACGGGAAGACCACGCCGAATTCATACAGGAGATAGGGGAAGCTGCTGTAGGCGCCGGACAGCACTGCCGCGCTCAGCAGGGCCGTGCGGCGCTCGCCGGTCACGCGGGTGACCAGGAAAAGGCATCCAACGCACCAGATCGCCAGGACGATGGCGAGGTTCACCATGTTGATGGCTGCCGGAATGGTTAGGCCGGAGGACATCAGGACCACCGAGACCAATGCATGCCAGCCCGCCGGATAGAAGACAGGGGAACGCGTTCCGAGGTATCCCAATTCCAGGGAGGACGCGTTGCCGGTCTCCGCGATATAGCGGATGGCATTGAGGTGAAAGATGTTGTCATGTGACTGGGCAATGTTTTCCGGGTCGCCGAAAATCCACAGCGTGATGAGGCCGATCGGGATCGCTGCTGCCGCCCAGGCAATCAGGCCTCGCCGCAGCGGCCCGCCGGGATCCATGGCGATCGCGTCCCCGAAACGCCTTCGTACCAACCAGAGCAAAGCTCCCACCGCAACGGTTACTCCGGCAAGCGGTACGAGCGACCACCGCACGCCTGCCAACGCCGCGGCTTCAGAAGCGACGACGACGGCACTCACGCTCAGCGGCCCCGCCAGTGCCAGCAGCGTGAGACGGCGCAGTCCGAAGAGGGCACCCCACAACAGTCCGGGGCCAAGGAGTACCAGCAGCGCAACGAGGAAGCCGGGCAGTGTACTGAGCCAGCTCATGGTCTCCCTCGGTAGTCGGTTCCTGTGGTCATGGCGGTTGGATGAGTCAGGGTGGTTCGGTCAGTCATCGTGGTGCAGTCTGTTGTCACGCGACAACCCGCGCCGGCTGGCAATGCGGGCAGTGGTAGAGCACCCGCTGTTCCAGCTCATTGTCGCCCAGCTCGCTGCGGATAACCCGGGTTCCGCAGCGCAGGCAGCCGCGGTCGGTCCGGCCGTACACCCACAGCGGGTCACGGAGCATCGAGCCGGTGGTGACCCGCGTGGATCGGTCCTTGTTCACCTCGAGCAGCCGGTGCGCGAGTTCCACCATTCGCAGCAGATTCTTGACCTGACCCACCGGAGTCAGCGGATGCTCACCGGCAAGGAAACACAGTTCGCACCGGTAAACGTTGCCGATGCCGGCGAGGTTCCGCTGATCGAGCAGCGCCAGACCGATCGGTCGATCCGGGTCCGCGCGCAACCGGCGCAGCGCTTCCTCCGCGTCCCAATCGGGGCCGAGGAGGTCGGGGCCGAGGTAGCCGACGGCGTCATCCTCCTGCGCCTGCGGGATAATGCGGAGGAATCCAAGTTCAAAGCCCACGATTGTGTGAGTTTCGGTTTCCAGGATGCAGCGCGCCTTGAACGCCGGACGGCGCCATTTCCCGCCCCTGGGGTAGACGTGCCAGAGGCCTTCCATCTTCAGGTGCGAATGAATGCTCCACTCGTCCTCCACCCGGATGAGCAGGTGTTTGCCGCGTGCCACGACGTCGCGCACCGTACGTCCGGTGAAGTCCACGGTTGCGAATTTCGGCACGCGGATGTCGCAGCGGGTGAGCTCCTTGCCGTGAAGCGCACGGTCGAGGTCGCGTGCAGCGCGCCAGACGGTATCTCCCTCAGGCACGGATTCTCAGCCCCCGCGGTGTGCTGTAGAAGCCGGCATCGGCGAGGGCACGTCCCACAGGGGAATCGAGCACCGACTCGCCGTTGATCTTCTCGACCGCCATCTTTTCCGCTGCCCCATGCCGGATCGCTGCGACCAGTGCTTCGGCGGCAGCGGTAAGGGAATCGGGGTCTTCGGAGTAGGTCAGCATAGTCTTTCCGCCGCGCTCAACGTAGAGCGTGAGCTGCCCGTCGACGAGCACCACCAAGGCACCGGCTTTGCGGCCGGGGCGGTGCCCGCCGTCGTGCAGGGGCCAACCGAGCGCAGCGCCGAAGGGATTCGCGGGGTCGGTTGCCGCGAGCGCAACGGCGGTGGGCCTCTTCGGGATCGCTGAGTCGGGGCGTGCGTCGGCGCTGAAGGAGCGGAGCCGGTCCACCGTAGCCGGAACCGCGAACTGTGCGGCGCCGAGATGTTCGATGAAATAGCCGCGGCGGCAGCGTCCCATCTCCTCCAGCCGGGACAGCATCTTGTACATGAGCCCGAACCCGCCCGGAATACCTTCGCTCGCAACGGAACCCCGGGTGAGCACTCCGTAACGGTCCATGAGCAGCTCAGCGGTGGCGTGCGCGGAGATGGTGGTGTCACTTTCGACGGCGGGAAGCAGTGACCAGCGGCCGGCCACCTGTGGAGGAGTGCTGCGCTGGTAGCCGGAGCCGCTCTCGTTTCCGGCCGACAGCCCGCCCGATCGCAGGCTGCTGCCGGTGAGGGACGGCGCCCTGCCGAGCCTTCCCATCCGTGCGGAGCGCGCCCGCGGTGGAGGGGTGCGCTGCTTGTGGGCTGTCTTCCCGCCCGCCAGGAGTGACCGCACAGGCGTGAACGTGTCGTTGCCGATCCGCCCGGCCCAGACCAGATCCCATAATGCAGTGGTGACTGCTCCGTCAGCGGGCTGCTGACCGTTCGTCAGTCCCTGCACGAGCTGGCGGAAAAAGTACGCGCCTCCGCCGGCGAGCAGTTCCAGCAGCTCCTGCTGCAGCGCGGTCGGCTCGAATTCGGCATCCGGTCGCAGGGTCAGCGGTGCATTCTCCGCAAGGTGAAGCGAAATCCAGCCGTCATTGCCTGGGAGCGACCCCGCCCCGGACCAGACAACCTCACCCGTCGCGGCGAGCTCATCGAGCATTGCCGGGCTGTAGTTGGAGACCCGGGAGCGCAGGATCAGCGGTTCCCAGGCGGACGCGGGGATCGGCACTCCGGACAGCTGGTCGATCACCGTGGCCACGCCGTCGAGCCCGCGCAGCCCTGAACCGACGTGCTGCCACGCCGGCAGGAACCGCCCGTACGCTGCCGGATCCACCGGCTCAACCTCGTGTCGCAACGCGGCGAGCGAGCGACGCCGGAGCCGTCGAAGGACCTCGGCATCGCACCACTCACTCGATGCTGCCTCATGCCCGGGAGACGATTCGGTGGGCCGGAACTCTCCCTCCACCACGCGGCCGTCGGCGGAGAGCCGCTGCAGGGCGGTTACGACGACGGCGACACCCAGTCCCAGCCGCGCGGCGGCTTCGGCGGCGGTGAAGGGGCCGTGCGTGCGGGCGTAGCGGCCAACGAGGTCCCCCAATGGGTCCGGGACCGGTTCGATGAACGCCAGTGGGACGCCCATGGGCAGGGGCACTCCGAGGGCATCTCGCAGCCGGGCGGCGTCCTCAACCGCTGCAACGCGTTCTTCCCCGGCGACGTTGACGCGCAGCGCTCGGTTTGCCTTGACCAGCGCGTCGACGAAGTGGTTGGTTTCTTCGGGTTCTTCCGAGCGTTCCGAAATCTCCGCAGGCGTCAGCGGGCCGAGGAGCCGCAGCAGGTCCGCGACGCCTTCGAGCCCCCGCGCTTTCCGGTCCGGAGCGAGGCGCTGAAGTTCCTGTTCGGTGTCGGTGATGACGCCGGCGTCGAGCAGTTCACGCAGCTCTGCGCGTCCGAGGAGCTCGTTGAGGAGCGTTGGGTCGAGGGACAGCGCGGCCGCGCGGCGTTCAGCCAGCGGTGAGTCGCCCTCGTACAGGAAGGACGCAACGTAGCCGAACAGCATGGTACGTGCGAAGGGCGACGGCTGCGAGGTGGTGGTCTCGACGATCCGCAGTTCCCGGCGGTCGATCTGCCCGGCGATGTCCTTGAGCGCGGGGAGGTCATAGACGTCCTGCAGGCACTCGCGCACTGTTTCGAGGATGATCGGGAAGGTTGGGAACTTGCGTGCAACGTCCAGTAGTTGGGCCGAGCGTTGCCGCTGTTGCCAGAGCGGGCTGCGCTTGGACGGATTGTGGCGCGGCAGCAGCAGCGCACGCGCCGCGCATTCACGGAACCGGGAGGCGAACAGCGCCGATCCGCCCACCTGCGCGGTGACGATGCCGTCGAGCTCCTCCGCGTCGAAGAGGAACAGGTCCGCGCCGGGCGGCTCGTCTTCCATGAGGGGCACACGCAGCACGATGCCGTCATCGGAGGCCATCGCTGAGCCGTCCATCCCGTACCGCTGCTCGAGCCGGGCTCCCACCGCGAGTGCCCAGGGCGCATGCACGGGCATGCCGAAGGGACTGTGGAGGACCACCCGCCAATCGCCCAGTTCGTCATGAAAGCGCTCCACCACCAGCGTGCGGTCACTCGGAACCACTTCGGTGGACTGCTGCTGTTCGCGGAGGTAGGCCAACAGGTTGCCGGCTGCCCAGTCATCCAGTCCGCTGGCACGGCAGCGGGCAGCGGCGTCGTCGTCGGTGGCGTTGGAAAGTTCGCGGACAAACTTGCCGAGCGCGCGGCCGAGTTCTACCGGCCGCCCCAGGGAATCGCCTTTCCAGAAGGGGAGCTTGCCAGGCTGCCCGAAGGCGGGGGACACCAGGACGCGGTCGTGGGTGATGTCTTCGATGCGCCAGCTGGTTGCACCGAGCGCAAAGACGTCACCGACGCGGGATTCGTAGACCATTTCTTCGTCCAGCTCACCGACCCGGCGTCCGCCGCGGTTGGATCCGGCGTCTTCCGACCCCACGAGGTAGACACCGAACAGCCCGCGGTCGGGGATGGTGCCGCCGGAGGTGACAGCGAGGCGCTGGGCGCCGGGCCTGCCCGTAATGGAACCTTCCACGCGGTCCCAGATGATGCGGGGACGCAGTTCCGCGAACTCATCCGAGGGATACCGGCCGGCGAGGAGATCGAGGGTTGCCTCGAAAGCTGACCGCGGGAGGGTAGCGAAGGGCGCGGACTTCCGCACCACGTCGAACCATTCCTCCACGTCGATGGTTCCGAGGGCGGAGGCCGCAACTGTCTGCTGCGCGAGGATGTCGAGCGGGTTGGTGGGGATGTAGAGGGGCTCGATCTGGCCGGCCAGCATTCGCTCCACCGTGACGGCCGTGTTCACGAGATCTCCGCGGTGTTTAGGGAACAGCACGCCCTCGGACACCTCGCCCACCTGGTGCCCCGCACGGCCCACGCGCTGCAGCCCGCTCGCTACGGAGTGCGGTGACTCCACCTGGATGACGAGGTCGACGGCGCCCATGTCGATGCCCAGTTCCAGCGACGACGTCGCCACGACGCAACGCAACCGTCCGGACTTCAGGTCATCCTCGATCAGGGCGCGCTGGTCTTTCGAGACTGAGCCGTGATGCGCGCGGGCGAGCAGCGGCTCAGCGCCCTCGGTCTGCCCTGCCTGCGCCATCAACTCGGCTGGCGTGTGCTTGGGCTCGGTTTTTTGGGACGGATCCGGTTCACCGGGCGCATCCCAGAAAGATGCGGCTTCGAGGCGCTCGACATGAATCTCGTTCAGACGGGCCGTCAGCCGCTCCGCAAGACGGCGCGAGTTGGCGAAGACGATCGTTGACCGCTTGGTTGCGATCAGGTCAACGATCTTTTCCTCTACATGGGGCCAGATGCTCGGCGAAGGTGAGGGGCCGTCGTCGTCATCATTGGTGGGCGCCCCGCCCAGCTCGGTCATGTCTTCCACCGGAACGGTGACCGTAAGGTCCCACGACTTCTTCGAGGGCGGCGCCACAATTTCCACCGGCGCATCACCGGCGAGGAAACGGGCAACGGTCTCCTTGGGCTCAACCGTCGCCGACAGCCCGATGCGCTGCACGGGCTTCTCCAGCATCGCATCGAGCCGCGCGAGGGAGACAGCGAGATGCGCGCCGCGCTTTGTTCCGGCGACGGCGTGAACCTCGTCGACGATGACCGTGTCCAGATCCATCAGGGTTTCCCGCGCCCGGGAGGTGAGCATGAGGAAGAGCGATTCAGGCGTGGTGATCAGGATGTCCGGCGGCCGGGTGAGCAGGGCGCGGCGCTCGGCCTGCGGTGTGTCACCTGAGCGCACACCCACAGTGACGGACGGCGCAGGCAGATCAAGCCTCTTGGCGGTCTGCGTGATGCCGATCAACGGAGCGCGCAGGTTCCGCTCCACATCGACACCGAGCGCCTTCAACGGAGAGATATACAGGACCCGGGTGGATCGCTTGCCCTCAACGGGCCGTGCAATGAAACTGTCCAGCGCCCAAAGGAACGCAGCGAGGGTTTTACCCGAGCCGGTTGGCGCGACCACCAGTGCGTGCGAGCCCGCGGAGACGGCGTTCCACGCGCCCTCCTGGGCAGGAGTAGGTGCGGAGAAGGCGCCCTCGAACCACTGTCGTGTGGCGGGCGTGAATTTCTCAAGCACCGATGTCATCGATTCATCATCTCCTACCCCTCCGACATTTTGTCAGGCGGGGTGGAAGCGGCGCGCTGGAGAAGGGGCCGGATGCGCTGCTACGGCGAGAGCGGCTCGGTGGGAGCCACCGTCATCAGCACGATGTCCTCGGACGCGCACGCGGTGCCCGCCTGGTCGACGATCAGGGAACCCGTGTCGTTCGGCGGGTACACGCGAAGCCCGGCGGTGTCCGTCAGCTGGCAGTCGGCGCCGTAGTTCTGGGCGTTCGTCTGTTGCACGGGTGCGACTGCCGATTCACCCGGAGCCAGGATCACCTCGGGCGATTCCGCCGGTTCCCGGTCGGCAGGCGCGCCCACCTGGTTGCCTTCGGCGTCGACATAGGAAACGCCCGGGTAGCCGGTGATCTCGCATTCCTCGTCGGCCGTGTTGGTGAAGATGATCTGCCGGTAGACGCTACCGGCCGCGCCGCCGCCCATCGCGGTTTCAAGGACTGCGCTGAGCATGTCGGCGGTGCAGGCACCATCCGCAGCGGCCGCCGTCGGGCTGGTAGTGGCGGACCCGGACGGAGCGGGCACGCTGGACTCGGTGGGCGCAGCCGATGCTGATGCCGAGTCGGATGGCTCAGGCGCAGGCTCGGCGTCCGCTGTGGTCGGCTCGGTGCCAGCAGACGACGCGGGGATTGTCCCCTCCTCTGCGGGTTCACCGGAGGCACACCCCGTCAGGGCGAGCATTCCAAGAACGACGGCGGCAGAGAGAAGGCGGGGAGTGTATGCGCGGGTGATCATGAAACCACCCTGATGGGCAAGGACCCCTGCGTCAATCAGCCGCGGCGGCGCGTGGCCGATTGACGCAGGGATCGATACGTTCCTAGGACTTGGCGTTACGCGTGCGCAGGAGGGCGATGACGCCTGCAATCAGCCCGAGCAGGCCGGCTGCAAGTCCCACGTAGCCGACGGTGGAGGCGCCGGAGGAGTCATTGCTGGCGGACGCGCTTTCCAGGTCAGCTTCCCCTGCGGGCGGTTCGATCTCACCCGCCGTTTCTGCATGCCCGTCCTCCTCGGCGCCGGTCAGCGTGATGGTGGGTGCGGGAGCCTCAAGGCCGTGCGGGTCCTCGCCCTCGGCGGGGATTTCCGCCCAGTCGGTTTCGCCCTCTACGCAGCCCTGCAGTACGGGGAACGCAAGCGTCTCACCCTCGCTCTCCGGCAGCTGAACCGACATGTCGAACTGCTGCAGGTAGCCGTCCTCCACAGGCGTCTCGGCTGTGTAGACGATCTGCCCGACGCGCTCGGTTACGCTGCTTCCGTTGTCCAGGGTCAGCGGCTCGTCGAGCGCCTCGGTCACTTTCTCCACCGTCCAACCGGGAACGATCTCCGGCTTCGCATCCACCAGCGGCTCCGGCAGGGAAATGGTCAGCTTGTTGGTGGGCGAACCCTCGCAGTCGTGCGAAAACGACACAGTCAGCAGCGCGTGCGAGCCCGCCGCGGTGGTGTCCGGGGTGATCGTGACATGGGCTGCAGCGCCCGCAAGGCCAAGGCCCATCAGGCCGGTAGTAGCGGCGGCAGCGGTCAGGGTACGGCGAACTGAAGTCTTCATGGTGTTACCTCTCAAAGGCGCTGATCATGGGACCAGCTGAATCTTGGTTGGGGTTGTCTAGTGAGAGGTGGGCAGGGGCGGGCCGCGCAGCGGCCTCATCGTCAGCAGCGGCTCAAGGTAGCTGCGGACGGGGTGCTCAGGAACGAGTGGAAGGTCAGCCGGGGGCGGGTAGACGCTCAGCCGGGGCAACGCGGCAAGAGGCCGCAGCCACTGAACGGCCAGTTCCAGTGCCGCTTCACCGTGATACAGCATCAGTGCAGTAATAACGACGGCGCCGGCATGCGCCGCGAGCATCACCGGACTGTCGAACATTGAAAAAGCGTGGGCGTGTTCGGCGGTTCCACCTGCCGGCAGGCAGTGCACCTGCTGCGGACCGAAATGGTCACGCGGGGCTGGAACGCAGGCCGCCGCCGTCGTCAGCGTGGTGAATGCCTGGTGGAGCAGTAGCTGACCGACGCCGAGAATGCCGAGCACCGCCGGAAGCTGGAGCTTTCTCCGCGCAAGGATGGTCACCGCGAGCAGTGTGGTGACCGCAAGCATCGCGAGAATGAGCGGGCTGGGCAGCGCCGCACCACCGGCGAGGTGTGCGCCTGCGGCAAGAAGGAAGACGACGAGGGCGGTAGCTGCGGCGCGCACAACGCGCACGTGGGTGCTGGCCATCAATCTCCTCCTCCCGCACTGAACTTCTACTCGTCGTAGAAGTAGTGGTCTGTTCCCACTCTATTCGCTGCCGCCGACGGTTTGGCTCGGTCTTGCGCCTACTCGTGATGGTAGGGGCGGCGCCCTGCAATTTCCTGGGACCGATAGAGCTGTTCGGCCAGGATGAGCCGGACCAGTTGGTGGGGGAAGACGAGAGGTGAAAGCGACCAGACGAAGTCGGCGCGCTGATGAACTTCAGGGTTGACGCCGTAGGCTCCACCGATGATCAGCGTGATGTTGCGGGAGGTGTCGAGAGGTTGTTGGAGGCGGGCAGCGAGCGTGGGGGAGTCCACTGCCTTGCCGCGCTCGTCGAGGAGAATGACGTAGTCGGTGGCGTTTTTCCCACCGAGTTTCTCGAGGAGGCGTGCTGATTCCTCGTCGCGGGCGGGGCCACCCTCCCTGGCCGAATGCGGGATGAGCTGCCAGGAGAGATCGAAGGGTTTCTTGAGCCGTTTCTCGTAGCGGGCGATGCCCTCTGCTACCCACGGTTCGTGTTTCCGGCCGACGGCCAGCGCGCGTAATGCCATATCGACAACGCTAGCGCCGACCGTCGCTCGGTGTTCAGTTATTGCTCACGCGGCACCGAGCTGCTTCAGGATGCCTGCTTCATCCGAGCAGCCCCAGCGCTCGACGATCAATCCGTCCTCAAAACGGGCTACCTGGATTCCTCGAACGCGGATACTGCGTCCGGTTGCCTCTACGCCCTGAAACGCACCCTGATGCGTACCGGCGAGGGTCAGTACTACGGTGACCTTGTCCTCGTCGGCCATCAGCACCTCAGGGTTGAGCTCGACGTCCGGGAAAGCGGTCAGGAATTCAACCCAGAAGTCGATGATGCCGCGAACACCGGGTGCTGCATCCGGAGCGGGATCGTGGTCGACGACATCTTGCGCAAATACCTCATCCAGCCGGTCGACCTCCCGGGCAGCGATGATGGAGCCAAGCTTTTCCTGAGCCTTGAGGTTGATCTCGCGTGACATGTGGTCCTCCTTGATAGTCAGTAGACTTACTAACTACCCTTGCGGTAAAGCTCATTTCACGCAACCCGTTGGACGATAGGAGCACTTCATGAAGAAAATTCTCATGGTACTGACCAGCGTTTCCGAGATCGGCGATACGGGAGAGAAGACCGGCTACAACGTGGCGGAGGCTGCACATCCCTGGAAGGTCTTCAAGGATTCCGGGCACTTCGTCGACTTTGCGTCCATCAAAGGCGGCCAGCCACCGCGCGACGAGGTGGACACGCATGATCCCATTCAGGTTGCCTTCACGGAGGACGAGGTCACGCGTGCCGGGCTTTACAACACTGCCCGCGTCGACGTCGTTGATCCTGACCAGTACGACGCCGTCTACCTCGTGGGCGGCCACGGCACCATGTGGGACTTCCCTGACAGCGAGGGCTTGCAGAACCTGGTGGCCAGCATCTACAACGCCGGCGGCGTGGTCGGTGCGGTCTGCCATGGACCGGCCGGCCTGCTTCACGTGGAACTGGAGAACGGTTTTCGCCTCGTGGAGGGCCGGGAGGTGGCCGCCTTCACCAACGACGAGGAGGTCGCCGCAGGGAAGGACAAAGTCATTCCGTTCTTCCTGGCGGACCGGCTCGAGGAACAGGGCGCAACCCACGTGTCCGCCGGTGTCTTCGAGGAGAAGGTCATCGTCGACGAACGGTTGGTGACCGGCCAGAATCCGGCGTCAGCGGCTGGAGTGGCCAAGGAAATGGAGAAGCTTCTGGCCGAGGTCATCCACCAGGAAAAGGCCGAGGAACAGCATGACGCGGAGGCGCTGCGCGCCGAAAAGGATGCCAGGAAGACTGCTGCGTCGGACACTGAGCACTAAGCGGACGCTGCGGCCCGTTCCTGGGCAAGGCAAAACCCCTGCTTCCCGTCGTACAGATGGGAAACAGGGGTTTCAGTTGGCGGTGACGGTGGGATTTGAACCCACGTTGGCTTTTACACCAAACAACATTTCGAGTGTTGCACCTTCGGCCGCTCGGACACGTCACCAACGCCAACACTTTACCGGCTGAGGTGCTCTCCACCCAAAATGGGCGGTTCTAGAGGTCCACGACGTCGTTCTTCCCCGGATCAGGGCGCTCACCGGTGACCATGCCCTTGGCGATCTCGAAGGCCGCCACCACCCGCGGGGTGTCGAGTGACCAGTATTCAGCTGTGTCGGCGTCCACCTTGATCAGGGCGACAGAGGGGTCGTCCTTACCGTCGAACCACGGCTTGACCGAAGAACTCCACAGTTCATCGATCTTTGCGCGGTCCTTCGTCAGCGTGGCCGTCCCCGCTATCGAGAGGTAGCCCTTGCCGCTGCTGATCGAGACATTCACCTGCGGGTTGGCGCGGATTTCGTCCGCTTTCGGGGAGGGGTCTTCCGTGAAGAACCACAGGTCGCCGTCGAACTCTGCCTCCTGCACCGCGAGCGGCCGGCTCACAAGCTGGCCCTGGGCGTTCACAGTGGTCAGGATCGCGATATCAGCGTCCTTCACGATCTTGATGAGTTCCTTCATGCCGTCCTGCTGCGAATTCATTCCTGCTCCTTAGTCTTTGTGGGTAGGGGATCTTTGTGGGTAGGGGGAGTACTTCGATGGAGGCGTCCCAGCTTGCCCCAGCCGCCGGTGATGCCGTTTGCGCCGGGGTTCGGTGCGAACACCGTGCCCGGATGGGCAGCTACTCGGCCCCGCCGAAGTGCCACGAGATTCATCAGCGGCCCAACGCATGCGTCGTACACGCGTGGAAGCAGTGCGTGCAGCGGGATGAAGGTGCGCTGAACGGCACCCACTATGGTCGTTGCCCGTCCGGACTGGGCTGTCCGCAGAATGGCCTGCGCCACCCGTTCGGGGTGGACCACCGGCGGCAAGGGGTGGACGTTATGCCGCGTGTAGTTCGCGGCATGCTGATAGATCGGGGTGTCAATCGTGGCCGGAAGCACCATCGAGACGTGGATGTTCCGCGCTTTGCGCAGTTCCTGACGAAGCACCCGGACAAACCCGTACAGGCCGAACTTGCTCGTGACATACGCCGAGACATACGGGGAGGTGATGCGCGAGTACACGGATCCGATGAAGATCAACGAGCCAGCACCCTGCTTCCTCATGGCCGGCAGGGCCTGCCTGGCCGTGTTCACCGCTCCGAGCAGGTTCGTCTCGATGATTCTGCGGAACACGTCCGACGGCGTCGCCTCAAATGAACCATAGCCATACACGGAGGCATTGATGACGCAGATATCGATCCGGCCGAACTCAGCGACGGCGGACCGCATCAACTCCGTGACCTGCGCTTCATCGCCGACATCCGTTGTGACGGAGATCACGCGCGCACCGCGCTCGCGGCACTCGTCCTCAACCTCCTGCAGGTTCTCATCGCTACGGGCAGCGAGGACGAGATGGGCTCCCTGCTCAGCAAAGATCCGCGCGGTAGCCCTGCCTATGCCGCTGCTCGCTCCGGTTAGAACGACGACGGCGCCCGTGACGCTCCGTCCGCCCTGCACTTGGCCCTCCGTACGATTGGTAAGCACGCTTATCAATCACCCTACGTCAGTGCCTGCGAATAGCGAAGAACTCCTTCAACAGGGCTGCGCATTGGTCTTCAAGGACGCCGGGAAATACTTCGGTCCAGTGGTTCAACCGACGCTCCCGTAAGACATCGAAAACCGATCCGGCCGCACCGGCCTTGTCATCCCAGGCACCGAAGACCACACGGGGAACCCGGGCGAGCACGCTGGCCCCGGCACACATGGAGCATGGTTCAAGGGTTACCACCAGCGTGCAGCCTTCAAGCCGCCAGGCACCCAGCGCCGCTGCCGCACGCCGGATCGCGAGAACCTCCGCATGGGCGGTCGGATCGCCCGTTGCCTCCCGTTCATTCCAGCCGGTGCCCAGCACCGTTCCGTCAGGACCGACGACGACGGCGCCGATCGGCACGTCCGCGCTCTCAACTGTGCGCCGGGCTGCCTGCAGCGCCAACTGCATCCAGGCGCTGTGATCCCGCTGAGCGGCGGCAGGGTGGGCGGGCATGTGCCAATGATACTTTTGAGCAATGCGCGTTCTGGTTGTCGACCATCCCCTGGTGTCCCACAAATTGACTGTCCTGAGGGACAAGAACACTCCGTCCCCGGTCTTCCGGCTGCTCACGGAGGAGCTGGTGACATTGCTGGCCTATGAGGCAACCCGGGATGTGCGCGTTGAGCCGGTGCAGATCGAGACTCCGGTGACCACCGCCGTCGGAACCGGACTGGTGAAGCCCACGCCGTTGGTTGTCCCCATCCTCCGCGCTGGGCTGGGCATGCTTGAGGGGATGACCCGCCTCGTGCCCACCGCGGAAGTCGGCTTCCTTGGGATGGCCCGCAACGAAGAGACCCTCGAGGCTATTACCTACGCCGAGCGGCTGCCCGATGACCTCACCGGCCGGCAGGTGTTTGTCCTCGACCCGATGCTCGCAACGGGCGGCACCCTGCGCGAGGCAATCAAGTTCCTTTTCCGGCGCGGCGCAGCGGACGTCACGTGCATCTGCCTTCTCGCGGCACCCGAGGGACTGGAAGCACTCCGGCAGGAGCTGGAGGGAACCAACGTGACAATTGTTCTCGCGTCGATCGACGAGAAGCTGAACGAGAACGCTTACATCGTGCCGGGGCTGGGTGACGCCGGAGACCGCCTCTACGGAGTCGTCGGTTAACCGAAGGCGTCCACTATTCGGAAGGGCGCGTGAGAGGTGGTTGCCTCAAATGCCTGAATCTCCGGACATTCCGCATTGGCACAGTGCAATGCCTTGCAATTCGTCTTTTCATTTGCTGAGTCGGCGCGTTTTCGAGAACGCTTTGTCTCCCATCCCGAGCGTCCAGCATGCGGACGCCCTACCATTGTTACTTGCGCGTAACGGATTGTTACGTGCAATAATTCGAATCGTGAACACCAACTCAGCAGCATCTGCAGCCGCAGCTTATTCCCCGGGCATCATGTCCGCGCAGGGAACTCGCTGCTGTCGAATGTGCGCGTAACGGTTTACCCCACCCTCTTACGCATTCCCTAGCCCAACGGCGGGCTCCACAGAAGCTCCATCTCGACCGGGCACACCCCTGCATTCGAGCCGTGATGACGGCGATTCACCATGAGGTTGTTTAGACATGACCGTTTCTTCCGGATACGTCCACATTTCCCTTCGCAACGCACAGAGCCGCGCAAGCATTCAGCGGCAGACCTATGGGCAGCGCCCCGGCATTCCGGCTTACAGCCAACCGGCCGCTCCGTCCTACGCACCGGCTTACGGACAGCTGAAGTCTGTGCCGTCGCCTGCTGATTCGGCCCAGCCCATCACCGCACCGGTTCCGGTGGTCACCCCGAACGGGATTCCGGGGCCCCAGGCGGTCACGGGCGACACCACCGCACGCGGGTTCGTGCTCTACGTTGCGCTGGATGAGGACACGGCCGCCGAGAACGAGACCACCCTGAGCAAGCTCGCACAGGATGTCCGTGCCTATGTTCGTACCCTGGTGCCCGGCGCGCAGAGTCATGCTGCCGTCGCGCTTGCTCCCGCCGACGCCGTCGGTACCGACATAGACGTTGTCCGGCAGGCACTTGGAGATCCGACGGTGAACCGGCGGCCGCGTAGCGAGCAGCAGTCCACTCCTCCGCCGGCGCCCCGCCCCACCGGAGTGCTGATCGATCTCTCACGGCGCGAGGTACACCTTGACGGGGACATCCTCAACCTGACATTCAAGGAATTCGAACTCCTTAACTACCTGGTCGAGAATGCCTCACGGACCGTCGGTCGCGAGGAGCTCCTCAGCGGCCTCTGGCGTAACGCGGACGAGGTGCCCAACGAGCGCACAATCGACGTCCACATCCGCCGCCTGCGCTCGAAGCTCGGACGCCTGGCCAACACCGTGCGCACAGTCCGCGGACAGGGCTACCGGTTTTACGAGCACCCCGAGGTTGTCGTGTGGGCTGCCCCGGAGTACTCCATCTAGCTTCCGCTTCCACAAAGTAGGGTGAGGGGATGTCCTCTCACCACCTGAAGCGCCTGATGCTCCTGCGCCATGCCAAGTCCGACTGGCATGGTGATGTGGCGGACCATGAGCGGCCGCTCAGCGGGCGGGGGCATCGGGACGCGCCCCTCATCGGGCGCTGGATGGTGGAGCACGACGCCGTTCCGAACCTCATTCTCACGTCCACCGCACTACGCGCACGGCAGACCTGTATTTGGGTGTGCCAGGAACTGGGGGATAAGGCACCGACGCCGCGGCTCGAGCCGAAGCTCTATGCGGCAACCGCCACCGAGATGCTCACGGTCATCAACCACGTGCCGGATACCGCGACGAGCGTACTGGTGATCGGGCACCTGCCCGGCATCCAGAACCTCGCCATGCGGCTCGCGTCAGTGAACTCCGATGAGGATGCCGTCGTGGATCTTGCCAGTCATTATCCGTCGGCGGGACTCACCGTCCTCAGTCATGCCGGCCAGTGGTCGGAACTGGACGGGCGCGATGCCGATGTGAGCGACTTCGTGGTGCGCCGCGCCTAGAGCCCGTACTTTTCCAGCAGCCGCAGCCACACCTCGCTGATGGTCGGGTAGGCGGGGACGGCATGCCAGAGGCGATCCAGCGGTACCTCGCCCGCAATGGCGATGGTCGCCGCGTGCAGGAGTTCGGCGACGTCCGGCCCGGCGAACGTCACACCCACCAGAACCTTCCGGTCCTCGTCCACCACCATCTGAGCCCAACCCTCGTAGCCGTCGGCATGCAGTGACGAGCCGGCAACCGAGAGTTCGAGGGACGTCTCGCTGGCATTCACCCCGTCGTCGCGTGCTGCCTCGAGGGTTTTGCCGGCCATGGCGATTTCGGGATCGGTGAAGACAACCTGCGGGACGGCATAGCTATCAGCGGTTGCAGCAAACGGTCCCCACCGCTCCGGTTGTCCGTCAAGTTCACCCTTGGCCCGGGCGGCAATGGCATCCCCGGTCACCCGTGCCTCATATTTGCCCTGATGCGTGAGGAGCACTTTCCCGGCGGCGTCCCCCACCGCGTACAGCCACGGATGGCCCGCTACCTGACCGGAGTCATCCGTGTCGAGTTGCTTGGGCTCGAGGCCAAGGGATTCGACGCCCAGGCCGGTCAGGGCCGGATGGCGTCCGGTGGAAACGAGCAGCTTTTCTGACTCTACGACGGTTCCGCCGGTGAGGCTCACACGGAAGCGGCCGTCGTCGTAAGCAACGGATTCAGTGCCGGTGTGCAGGTGGAGGGTGACGCCGTCGCGCTCCAGGCCCTCCTGCACCAGTCGTGCCGCAGGCTCCGGGTAGCTGCCCAGCAGGGCGCTCCGCGCTACCAGCGTGACCGTTGAGCCAAGGCGGGCATAGGCCTGTGCCAGTTCGGCACCCGAGACGCCGCCGCCCAGCACGGTAAGCGATTCCGGCACCTCCTTGGCCGATGTTGCTTCCCGCGTGCCCCAATAGTCCAGACCGTCCAGGCCGTCGATCGGTGGGACGGACGGCGTGGAGCCGGTGGCAAGGACAACGGCGTGACGGGCGACCAACGTGGTCACGCCGTCGTCGGCGCTCACTTCGACGCGCCGCTCGCCGGTGAGGCGGGCACGTCCGCGGACCAGGGTAATACCCGTGTCCCGCACCCACTCCTCCTGCGAGGAGTCATCCCAGTGCGATGTGAACTCATCGCGCCGGGCGAGTACCTGCTGAGTATCGAGAGTGCCGGTGACAGCTTCGCGGGCGCCCGCAACTGCGCGCGCAGAATGCAGTGCGGAGCCCGGCCGCAGCAGTGCCTTGGACGGCATGCAGGCCCAGTAGGAACATTCACCGCCCACCAGTTCGGACTCCACGAGGATGACTGACAGTCCGCCACGGATTACGCGGGCGGCGGCGTTCTCACCCACAGCGCCCGCTCCAATAACGACGACGTCGGGAGTTTGCTCAACACTCATGGTCCTGAGCCTGTCACCCGACCGATCAGGAGGCAAGCAGTTGGCCTGCCACCTGTTGAGGATCGGTTAAACGCAAAACCGCCCCGGTTTCCCGAGGCGGTTTGACTGGTGCGCGCGAAGGGATTCGAACCCCCAACCTTCTGATCCGTAGTCAGATGCTCTATCCGTTGAGCTACGCACGCAATTTGAAAGCCGAATTGAGCGACTTCGCAAGGCCGTTTGGCCGTAGATAACTTTACAGCCATTCGGAACCTAATGCTAATTGAGCTGCAGGGGCCGACTCCTACCCGGCAGTAGTGTAGACCGGTCTATGTGACCTTTATCACAACGGCCCGGGCGCGGGCGCACGAAAATCGCGGAAACTCGCGGTTCAGTGCTCAGGCTCCACCCACTGTACGCGCCGGAGAGCCGGGATCGGCCAAGATCCCGCCCCTAGCATCAATACACACCATCCACCCAACGAAGGGACGAGAAATGGGCGATTCCGCGCGTCAGCCGCTGCTGGCCGATCGAGCGACTGACCGGGATGCAGCAGCACCTGCACCGACAACCCACCAGGAACTGCTGACCTGGGTTGAGGAAACTGCCGCGCTGACGCAGCCGGATCGGGTGTATTGGGTCAACGGCTCCGAGGCGGAGAACAACCAGCTCACTGACGAGCTGGTTTCCACAGGGACCTTCAGGCGCCTCAACCCGGAGCTTTTCCCCAACTCATTTGCGGCGTTCTCCGATCCGGCCGATGTAGCCCGGGTCGAAGAGCAGACCTTCATCTGCTCCCGCAACGAACGTGATGCCGGGTTCACCAATAACTGGATGGACCCCGACACCATGAAAGAAAAGCTGCGCGGACTGTTCGCCGGCTCGATGCGCGGCAGGACCATGTACGTGATCCCGTTCGTGATGGGCCACCTGGACGCGGCGAGCCCGAAGTTCGGCGTTGAAATCACCGACAGCGCCTATGTGGTCACCTCCATGCGCATCATGGCAACCATCGGCACCGAGGTCCTGGACCGGCTGACCGACCTCGATGCCGACTTCGTTCCGGCCCTTCATTCAGTGGGTGCTCCGCTGGAGCCCGGGCAGCAGGACGTCGCGTGGCCGTGCAACGAGGAGAAGTGGATCGTGCACTTCCCGGAAGAGCGCTCAATCTGGTCCTTCGGATCCGGGTACGGCGGGAACGCCCTGTTGGGCAAGAAGTGCTATGCCCTTCGCATCGCCTCAGTGATGGCGCGGGATGAGGGCTGGCTGGCGGAGCACATGCTCATCCTGAAGCTCACCTCCCCTGCCTCGGCGGACAAGGACAGCAAGACCTACTACGTCTCCGCGGCTTTCCCGTCCGCCTGCGGCAAGACCAACCTCGCCCTTCTGGACCCAACCATCGACGGGTGGAAGGTCGAAACCCTCGGAGACGACATCACCTGGATGCGTTTCGGGGAGGAGGGTGAACTCCGCGCAGTGAATCCTGAGGCAGGCCTGTTCGGCGTGGCTCCCGGCACCGGCTGGCACACCAACCCCAACGCGATGCGCGCTATCGCCAAGGGCAATTCCATCTTCACCAACGTGGCAATGACCGACGACGGCGGTGTCTGGTGGGAGGGCATGACCGAGGAGGTGCCGGCTCATCTGACGGACTGGCAGGGCAACGACTGGACGCCGTCGTCGGACGCGCCTGCTGCCCACCCCAACGCGCGGTTCTGCACGCCGATCGATCAGATCGACATGCTTGCCGAGGAGTTCAACGATCCTGAGGGCGTTGAACTGTCAGCGATTCTTTTCGGTGGCCGGCGCAAGACCACCGTTCCCCTGGTGACGCAGTCCCGCGACTGGACCAACGGCATCTTCATGGGCTCCACCCTGTCCTCGGAGACCACGGCCGCCGCTGCCGGGGCTGTAGGCAGGGTTCGCCGCGATCCGATGGCGATGCTTCCCTTCATCGGGTACGACGCCGGTGATTACCTCAGTCACTGGCTGAAGGTCAGTGGGCAGGCGGATCAGTCACGGTTGCCGAAGATCTTCCTGGTCAACTGGTTCCGCCGCACAGCCGACGGCGGCTTCGCCTGGCCGGGCTTCGGCGACAACTCGCGCGTGCTCAAGTGGATCATCGAGCGGCTCGAGGGTGACGCGGACGCCGTTGAGACGCCGATCGGGTACGTGCCGACGCCGGATTCAATCGACCTGACCGGGTTGGATCTCACTCCCGCGGATGTTGAGCAGGCGGTTCGGGTCGACGCCGAGGAGTGGGCAGCAGAGCTGGAGGGTATCGAGCAGTGGTACCAGCAATTCGGCGATTCGCTGCCGAATGAGCTGTCCGGGGAGTTGCAGCGGTTGAAAGAGCGGTTCGCCGTCTAGCGAGGCAGGCTGCAGACGACACACGCTGCAGAAAAATGTGGCCGGTTCTGCCCGAAGGCGGAGCCGGCCACATCTCGATGAGGGAGTTGCTACTGGCGGATCTGCTCGAGAACCGCAGCGGTGAGGCTTTCGAGAGTCTCAGGCTTCTCGGCTTCCGCGTTGAGTCTCAGGAAAGGCTCCGTGTTGGACGCCCTGAGATTGAACCACCAGGAACCGTCATCGGCAGTGAAAGTGAGGCCGTCGACCTCGTCCACGGTGACGCCGTCGTTTTCGAATTCCTGCCGCACCCGGGCAGTGGCCGCATTGACGTCGTCGAGCCGGGTATTGATCTCGCCGGAGGCGAAGTAGGGCTCGTATTCGCGGCCGAGTTCCGATAGCGGCTGGTTCTGTTCGCCGAGCGCTGCGAGGACATGCATGGCTGCGAGCATTCCCGTGTCGGCATTCCAGAATTCCCGGAAGTAATAGTGAGCTGAGTGTTCCCCGCCGAAGACCGCGCCCTCCTCAGCCATGACCGCCTTGATGAAGGAGTGCCCAACGCGGGTACGCACCGGGCGTCCGCCCTCTGCACGAACGAGTTCCGGCACGGCGCGTGAGGTGATCAGGTTATGGATGATCACCGGTTCCTGCTCGCCGGCTGCCTGCGCCCGGCGGATCTCCCTGCGTGCCACCATGCCCGTAACGGCACTGGGTGAGACGGGATTGCCCTGTTCATCGATGACGAAGCACCGGTCGGCGTCACCGTCGAAAGCAAGACCGATATCCGCGCCGTTGCTGACCACTGCCGTCTGCAGGTCCCGGAGATTCTCGGGTTCCAACGGGTTGGCGGGGTGGTTGGGGAACGTCCCGTCGAGTTCGAAGTACAGCGGGATGATATCCAGCGGCAGGGCGTCCAGGTACTTCGTGCCGAGTACTGCCGGTGTGGTGAGTCCGGCCATGCCGTTGCCTGCATCGACAACGACCTTCAGCGGGCGGCTGCTTGAGAGGTCCACCAGTGAACGCAAGTACTCGGCGTAGTCCTTCAGGACATCGCGCGAGGAGGTGGAGCCTTGGCGGTCAGCCGCCGCAATGGTGCCCTCGGCTAGGTAGCGTTCCGCCAGGTCCCTTACCTCGGCAAGGCCCGTCTCTGAGGACATGGGCACCGCGCCGGGTCGGGACATCTTCATACCGTTGTACTGTGCGGGATTATGGCTGGCTGTGAAGGTGACTCCCGCCGCGTTGTACCGGCCGCTGGCGTAGTACAGCTCGTCCGTGGAGATCAGTCCGAGGAAAACGACATCGGCGCCGCGGGTGGTCGCTCCGTCAGCGAAAGCCTCCGAGAACTCGGGGGAGGAGGGCCGCATGTCGCCACCCACCAGCACGGTTTCCCCGGACAATCCGAGCACATCGACGAACGCCGCTCCTACGGCCCTGACGGATTCCACGGTGATGGTCTCACCGACAATCCCCCGGACGTCATAGGCCTTGAACGATGCGGAAAGGTCGATGGTTGTATTCACGCTGGAAAGTCTAACCGTTCGGATCAGTCCTTCGACGGGGTGGGGAGTAATGGACGACGGCGGTTGTCCACATAGAGCCAACGGCCCGGCGAAACCGTCGGTAGCAACTGCCATACTGGGGCGCATGGCTGAAACAACCACCCTGCACCAGCAGGCGCTCTCCATCCTCCGGTCGCTTGTCGGGCGTGAGGACGCCGTCTTTCATGAGGGTCAGTTCGAGGCGATCGAAGCACTGGTTAATGGGGGCCGCCGGGCACTGGTGGTCCAACGCACCGGATGGGGAAAATCGGCCGTCTACTTCGTTGCGAGCCTTCTACTGCGATCAGCAGGTGCCGGTCCAACCCTGATTGTGTCGCCGCTGCTGGCGTTGATGCGGGATCAGGTGGCGGCGGCTGAACGCGCCGGGGTGCGCGCTGCGGCGATTAATTCCGCAAACCAGACGGAGTGGCAGGAAATCACCGGGCAGCTGGAAGCGAACCAGTTGGACGTGCTGCTGGTGTCTCCTGAACGGCTCAATAATCCGGCCTTCCGTGAGAACCAGCTACCCGAACTCATCCGGCGCACCGGGTTGCTGGTGATTGACGAGGCGCACTGCATTTCTGACTGGGGGCATGACTTCAGGCCGGACTACCGGCGCCTCCGCGACCTGATCACTACGCTTCCCGACGGCGTGCCGGTCCTCGCAACTACGGCCACCGCCAACTCACGGGTGGTCAAGGACGTTGAAGACCAGCTCGGCTCCGATGGAACCGCCGTTTACACGCTGCGCGGAGAGCTTGCCCGCAAGTCGCTCCGGCTGGGGGTCCTTCGCCTTCCCAGTCCGCGTTCGCGGCTGGCCTGGCTCCTGACACACCTGGGAGATCTACCCGGCAGCGGCATCATCTACACCCTCACCGTTTCCGCTGCAGAAGACACTGCCCGGCTGCTGCGCGAGAGCGGTCACGCGGTCCTGGCCTATACAGGGCGCACTGATCCGGCGGACCGGGAAGCGGCAGAGAAGGCGCTGAAGAACAACGAGGTGAAGGCGCTGGTCGCCACGAGCGCACTCGGCATGGGGTTCGACAAGCCGGACCTGGGGTTCGTGGTCCACCTCGGGGCGCCATCTTCCCCGGTTGCCTACTACCAGCAGGTGGGCAGGGCGGGCCGAGGAACTCCCAACGCGGACGTGTTGCTGCTTCCGGGCAATGAGGACCGCGAAATCTGGGAGTACTTTGCTACCGCTTCCATGCCCGCTGAGGACAAGGCGCAGCGAATTCTGGAGGAACTGGCCGGAGGCGCTGTACTGTCCACGCCCGCACTGGAAACCCGGGTTGACGTCCGGCGCTCACCGCTTGAGCTCCTCCTGAAAGTGCTTGACGTGGACGGCGCCGTACAAAAGGTAACCGGGGGCTGGCAGGCAACCGGGAAGCCCTGGGAGTACGACCGCGAGCGGTATGCGCGCATTTCGAAGGCCCGGGTGCAGGAACAGAATTCGATGCTGGACTATGAGAACACCAGCGATTGCCGGATGGAGTTCCTCGCGGCTGCGCTCGATGATCCCACTGCCGCTCCGTGTGGGCGCTGCGACAACTGCGCCGCGCCCTGGTACTCGGACGAGGTGTCCCATGATGCATCGGAGAGCGCGGGCAGCGCACTCGGCAGGGTCGGCGTCCTCCTGGAACCCAGGGGGCAATGGCCGTCCGGGATGGACAAGCTCGGTGTCCCGGTGAAGGGTCGGATTGCAGCGGACCAACAGATTTCCGCCGGACGTGCCCTCGCCCGCATGACTGACCTCGGTTGGGGAAATCGGGTGCGCGAGCTGCTCGCTGACTCGTCTCCGGACGCGGCCCTGGATCCGGCAGCCGTGCAGGCGTGCGTGCGCGTGCTTGCCGAATGGCAGTGGGACTCCAGGCCGGTGGCGGTGGTCAGCATGCCCTCCCGGCGGCGGCCCCTCCTGATCCGTTCGCTCGCTGAAAGCCTGGCCGGCGTCGGCCGAATCCCTTATCTTGGGGCGCTTCAACTGCCGCAGGGGTGGCCGAGCGGCAGCTCCGGCGGTAACAGCGCGTTTCGTCTCGCATCGGTGTGGGACAGGTTCGCGGTTCCTGACGAGGGCCGCGTCTGGTTCGGGGCCAATCCCGGACCGGTGCTGCTGGTCGATGACCTGGCGGACAGCCGCTGGAGCCTGACTGTTGCCGGACGTGCGCTCCGGCAGGCCGGCGCCCAGGAAGTGCTGCCCTTTGTCCTCGCGCTGAAGGCCTGACAGGCCTTGGCCAGGCACATCCGGTAGTAGCGCTGCCCAACGGAATCCAGCCCGAAGGCAACGAAACCCGAAGGCAAACGAAAGGCGCCCCGGTTCAGAACCGGGGCGCCTTTCGAGTAACGCGGAGACGGGGGGATTTGAACCCCCGGTAGGCTTTAGGCCCACACTTCATTAGCAGTGAAGCCCATTCGGCCGCTCTGGCACGTCTCCAGCAGCTATTACTAGCCACCCAAGACTACCCAGAACCTTCGGGCAAGAGCAAAATAGCGCCGGCGCTACAGCTGACCCGTCAGCGCCTTCCACACAAACTCGTGGGACATGGCGTGCATCCGCGCTGCCTGACGGTTATCCGACGCCCCGGCATGCCCGCCCTCCAGCGCCTCGTGGAACCACACGTTGCCAACCCCGAGCGCCTTCATCCGCGCGGCCATCTTCCGCGCCTGAACAGGGCCAACCCGGTCGTCGCTGGTCGCCGCCCAGATCAGGGTCTTCGGGTACGCCGTACCTTCCTGCAGCCGGTGGTACGGCGAGAACGTCTGCACGTATTCCCACTGCTCGGGCTTGTCGGGGTCGCCGTACTCGGCAATCCACGAGTACCCGGCAGAGAGCTTGGTGTACCTCTTCATGTCCAGCAGCGGCACACCGCACGAGATGGCGCCGAACAGGTGCGGATACTGCGTCAGCATGTTGCCCACCAAGAGCCCGCCGTTGCTCCTGCCCGTGCAGCCGAGCAGCTCCGGACGGGTGACCCCCCGAGCCACCAGGTCCTGGGCGATGGCGGCGAAGTCCTCGTACGCACGGTGCCGGTTTGCGTGCAGCGCGGCCTGGTGCCATGCCGGACCATACTCACCGCCGCCCCGGATGTTGGCCAACACGTACACACCGGATCGCCCGTCCTCGGTCCGCCGTTCCAGCCAGCCACGTCCAATCACGCCGCTGTACGCGGGCGTCATGGCATGCTCGAACCCGCCGTACCCGGAGAGCAGGGTCGGGTTGCCGCCGTCGAGCACCAGGCCTTTCGGCGCCACCTGGAAATAGGGCACCCGGGTGCCGTCGCTGGATACCGCGAAGTGCTGCGAAACCTCGAAAGCGGACTCATCGAAGTACGACGGCGACGCCTTCACTTCCTCATGCGTCCCACCAATGGTGCCGCGCACCACCGTCGTGGGAGTGAGGAAGCCGGTGGCGACGAGCCAGTAGTCGTTGCCGGCGTCGTCGTCTTCGTCATCCACTGCGTAGGCATCCACCGAATGAAAAGGGGGACAGGCATCCAGCAGTTCAGCGGACCAGGAATCAGCGGGGTTGAGCACGCGGATCTCCGAAGAGACATCCTTCAGGAGGTTGAGCAGAAGGTAATCGCGCGTCCAACTCCAGGACTGCAGGGCGGTGTGCTCATCCGGCTCGAACACCGTGGTCAGTGCGCGGTGGCCGGCGAGGAAATCCTCCAGCAGCGCTGCCTGCAGAGAACCGCCGCGGTACGTGACGCCGTCGAGCTCGAAATCCGTGCGCGGGCGCAATAGCAGCCACTGACGGTGCAGTGACACGTTGACGTCATCGGGGACGTCGATGTGCACCCACTCATCCTCGCGGCGCAAATAAGTGCGGCTGGAGTAGAAGTCGACGATGTGAGCGGCGATATCGCGTTCGAAGCCGGGCGTCTGATCGTGCGCCACGGCAGCCATCATCGAGTTTTCGGGGATCTCGAAGTAAAGGTGCGCAGCTTCGAGCGGCTCGCCACGGCGGAGGGTCCGTACCGTCCGGGGATAGGAACTCGTGGTCATTGATCCGGGGCCAAAATCAGTGCCGACGTGCAGCGTGTCCGGCCCCGCCCAGCTGATCCTGCTCTTCGCAACCGGAATGTCGAAGCCGCCCTCCACGAAGGAGCGGTCAACGACGTCGTACTCGCGGTAGCGCTGCGCGTCGCCGCCGTCAGGGGAGAGCGCAACCAGCGCGCGACGGTAGGGTTCGCCGTCGGCGGGGCGCAGGAAGATCGCGCCTCCCCAGACCCACTCCTGACCCTCCGCAGCGGCCAGCTCGTCCACGTCGAGAAGGACGTCCCACTCCGGGGCATCAGTCCGGTAACTGTCCCAGGTGGTCCGCCGCCACAGTCCTTTCGGATGTTCTTTGTCCCGCCAGAAGTTGTAGTAGTGCTCGCCCCGTTTGGCCACCATCGGTATCCGGTCGGTCGAATCGAGCACCTCGAGGAGACGCTGTTCGCCGGCCAGGAACTGCTCATTGACGAGTTCCGCCTCGGTCACCGCGTTCTGGCCGCGCACCCAGTCGAGGGGTTTGTCTCCATAGATGTCTTCAAGCCAGAGGAATTCGTCGTCACTTGTAGGGATGGGGTCAGGCACGGTAGACGTCATGCCGTTATCTTAGGCAACCTGCCGGGTGGCGTAGCGCCAGCGCTCCAAAAAACCCTGCCCATCGGAGACCGCAACTGGTTGAATGGGGCAATGCATATTGCAGACGCCCATGACCTGATCCGCGTCCAGGGTGCGCGGGAGAACAACCTCAAAGACATCAGCGTGGACATCCCCAAGCGGCGGCTGACAGTGTTCACCGGTGTATCAGGATCCGGCAAGAGCTCACTGGTGTTCGCGACCATAGCTGCGGAGTCGCAGCGGATGATCAACGAGACCTACAGCGCTTTCCTGCAGGGATTCATGCCCTCCCTTGCGCGGCCGGATGTCGACCTGCTCGAGGGACTCACCACGGCAATCATCGTCGATCAGGAGAGGATGGGCGCCAACCCGCGCTCAACCGTGGGGACTGCCACCGATGCCAACGCCATGCTGCGTATCCTCTTCAGCCGGTTGGGCTCTCCCTATGTCGGCCCGCCCACGGCCTACTCGTTCAACGTCCCCACCCGCAAGGCCAGCGGGGTCATGTCCACGGACAAGGGCGGCCGGGTAGAGAAAAGCGTGGTTAGCCAGGCCATCTATCTGGGGGGTATGTGCCCCCGGTGCGAGGGAATGGGCAATGTAAGCGACATCGACCTGACCGCGCTCTACGACGAGGCGAAGACCCTCGCTGACGGCGCGCTCACCGTACCGGGCTACTCAATGGACGGCTGGTACGGCAGGTTGTTCGAGGGCATGGGCCTGCCGATGGACAAGCCCATCGAGAAGTTCACCAAAAAGCAGCTCGACACCATGCTGTACGCGGAGCCGACCAAGATCAAGGTCGAGGGAATCAACCTCACTTATGAGGGCATCATCCCGAAAATCCAGAAGTCGATGCTGTCCAAGGATCCGGAAGCGATGCAGCCTCATGTGCGCCGCTTCGTGGAACGGGCAGTGACTTTCCAGATCTGCCCGGAATGCAACGGGACGCGGCTGACGAAAGAGGCTTTGTCCTCCAGGATCAACGGCAGGAACATTGCCGAACTGTGCCAGATGCAGATCAGCGACCTGGCGGAGTGGCTGCGGGGACTGAAAGAGCCGTCGGTGGCGCCGCTGCTCAAAGGCCTGCAGCACCTGCTCGACTCATTCGCCGACATCGGTCTGGGGTACCTGTCCCTGGACCGGCCTGCGGGCACGCTCTCGGGCGGCGAGGCGCAGCGCACCAAGATGATCCGCCACCTCGGTTCCTCGCTCACGGACGTCACCTATGTCTTCGATGAACCCAGCATCGGCCTTCACCCCCACGACATCGAGCGCATGAACCGGTTGCTGCTTCAGCTGCGGGACAAAGGCAATACGGTGCTCGTCGTGGAACATAAGCCCGAGACGATCACCATCGCCGATCACGTGATTGACCTGGGACCCGGAGCCGGCACCGCGGGTGGAACGCTCTGCTTCGAGGGAACCGTCGAGGAGCTGCGGAAAAGTGACACCATCACCGGCCGTCACCTCGACGACCGCGCGAAGCTCAAGGAGTCCGTCCGCCCGTCGAAGCAGGCGCTCGAGATCCGGGGAGCATCAACGCATAACCTTCAGGACGTCGACGTGGACATCCCCCTGGGGGTGTTGTGTGTTGTGACCGGTGTGGCCGGTTCCGGCAAGAGTTCGCTGATCCACGGTTCAGTGGCGAAGCGCGACGGCGTGGTGGTGATCGACCAGGGCGCCATCCGCGGTTCGCGGCGAAGCAACCCGGCTACGTACACCGGCCTGCTTGAGCCCATCCGGAAGGCCTTCGCGAAGGCGAACGGCGTCAAGCCTGCCCTCTTCAGCTCCAACTCCGAGGGCGCGTGCCCCACCTGCAACGGTGCCGGCGTGATTTACACCGACCTCGGCGTCATGGCAACGATGGAGTCCACCTGCGAGGAATGCGAGGGCAGGCGGTTCCAGGCCTCGGTGCTGGAATATCGACTCGGCGGCAAGAATATCGCTGAAGTGCTCGCCATGCCGGTATCGGAAGCCACGTCGTTTTTCGGTGAGGGAGACGCGCGCACGCCTGCCGCGCACAAGATCCTCGACCGGATGGCCGACGTCGGCCTCGGTTACCTCAGTCTCGGACAGCCGCTCACCACGCTCTCCGGCGGTGAGCGGCAACGCCTCAAGCTGGCCACGCAGATGGGGGAGAAGGGCGACATCTATGTCCTCGACGAACCGACCACCGGCCTGCATCTGGCCGACGTCCAGCAGCTCCTCGGTTTGCTGGACCGGCTCGTGGACTCCGGCAAGTCGGTTCTGGTGATCGAGCACCACCAGGCGGTGATGGCGCACGCCGACTGGATTGTCGATCTTGGTCCCGGTGCCGGGCACGACGGCGGCAGGATCGTTTTCGAGGGAACGCCGGCGGATCTGGTGGCCCAGCAGTCCACGCTCACGGGCGAGCACCTTGCTGCGTATGTGGGGAGCGAACTTTCCGCTCCGGTGAGGTAGCGGCGTGAACGGGCCGGTCCAGCCGGCCGATAACCTAGACGGATGGAAACGACGCGGACGGTGACGGCAGCCATTCTTGGCGCCGGTCCACGCGGTACGTCCGTACTCGAACGCCTGGCAGCGAACTGGGCAGCTCTCCCCGAAGGAACCCGGCCGCGAGTCACCGTCCATCTGATCGAGCCCTACGAGCCCGGTCCCGGTCACGTCTGGCGGACAGACCAGTCGCGGCATTTCCTCATGAACACTCCGGCGCTGTTTCCCACCGTGGTGCCGGTGGGACAGGCTGCCGCCGAACGTGCGCCGTCGCCCGTTCCGGTGTCCTTCGATGACTGGCGGCGACTGATGGATGGGGCACCGGATGGCCGGCTCAGCGACGATGATCTCGCAGAGTTGCAGTCCCTGACGTCCGCCGACTTCCCCAGCCGCGCGCTGTACGGCCGCTACCTCGAATGGATCTACAGCTCGCTGATGGAGCGGCTTGGAGCCGGTTTCGATGTCGTTGTGCACCGTGCTGAAGCACAACATGTAGTGCCGCTGGAATCGGGCTTCCGGGTGGAACTCGGTGAGGACGGCACAGTGGGAACTGACGCCGTCGTGCTTGCGGTTGGACACCTTCCCGCGCAGCTCAACCCTGAGCAGGAAAAGTTGCGCGACGGCGCTGCCCGACTCGGTCTGCAGTACTGGCCGCCGAACGTCCCGGCCGATGTGAACTGGAATCGACTTCCGGCACGCAAACCGGTGCTGGTGCGCGGGCTGGGACTCAACTTCTTCGACATCATCACCCACCTCACCGAGGGCCGTGGCGGCAAGTTCGTCCCGAACGGCGAACCGGCAGGGCGAGCTTTGACATACCAACCCTCGGGCCAGGAGCCGCTGGTTGTCGCGGCTTCCCGTCGTGGCACGCCCTACCGGGCGAAGGCGAAACTCGACAGCTACGTTCCACGCAGCGTCCGGCTCCGCTACTGCACGCCGGAACGCGCCGGCAGTTTCGCAGCAGACGGTATCCAGCCCGGCTTCGACCACGACCTGTGGCCGTTGCTGCACCGTGACGCCGTGTGGGCCTACTACAGCACGCTGGCCCGCACCTCAGGCTTGGCGGATTCATTCCTTACGTCACTGCAGGACGTGCTGGCGGACGCAGACAGTGTCTGGCGCCGCCGGTTGGAGGAACTCCTCGGCAGTACCGTGCCACTCGCCGACCGGTTGAACCTGGAAGCGCTCGCGCGGCCGTTCGGGCGGCACCGGTTTGCTTCCGAGGAGGAATACAACCGGGCGGTGCTGGACTATCTGGAGGGGGACGCGGCCGGGTCCGAGCGCGGCGAGGACGATCCCCTGAAGGTTGCTATCGGCGCGATGAACGCTGGCCGCACCGTCATCAAGCAGGTCGTGGCCGACGGTGGCCTTACTGAGGCGTCGTGGACAGCGGAGTTGCGCGGCTGGTTCGAGCCGCTTGTGGAGGGCCTCGCGAGCGGCCCGCCTGCCCTGCGCATCGAGCAGCTGGCAGCGTTGGCGCGGGCCGGCGTCGTGCGCTTCGCGGGTCCGGCGCCGCGGTTCGAGCTGGATCCCGAGCTGCGCAGGTTCACCGTCTCCTCGCCCTGGGTGGAGGGCAGCAAGTACGACGCCGGCTTCCTCGTCGAGGCGATGATGCCGGCCAACCGGGTGGCCCAGAACCGGTCGGTCCTGCTCCGCCGGCTGCTGGAGGAGGGTTTGGTCCGGGCGCGAACCACCATGTCCGAGGACGGTGTGCCGGAGATTTCGCCCGGACTGGACGTCACCAAACCGCCGTACCGGGCTGTGGGCGCCAACGGTCTAATCCAGGAGAAACTCTTCGTCGTGGGACTGCAGCTCAGCTCAGTGCAGTGGGGAACTGCGATCGCCGCAGAGGCCGGTGCTCCGCTCGATGCAGGAGGTCGTACGCTGCTTGATGCAGATGACATCGCGTGCGCGATCCTCGCCTGACCTGGAAGTCGCCTGCGCCTAACGAAAAGCGCTCCTCAGGCACGTGCCGGAGGAGCGCTTTTCGTTGTGTTGCAAGGGTCCTACATCACCCCGACAGCATCTAGCCGCGACGGGCATCTGCAAGGCACTTGCGGTACTCCGCCATTGCCTTGCCGTAGCTGTTCGGCTTCTCGAAGCCCTTGCCCCGCTTCGGCTTCTCCGGAGCGGCGCACTCGGCTCCGGCGACTGCCTCGATGGTGACCGGTTGGGTCACCGTCGTGCCGGATTCCTTGGCGACGAGGACGATGCTGCCTGACCCCGGTGTTGCTTCGGGCACAGTAACGGTGACCTGTGCTGCGCCATCCGTGACGGTCGTGGTGCCCAACTCGGTGACCTTGCCGGCGCCGTCGACGAAGCTCGCCGACAGGCTGGTGTTGGTCGGGCTGCCCAGCGACGTCAGATTCAGGTTCGCGACGTCGAAGGTGACACTCTCACCAGCCGTGACGGTGGCCGGTGCATCCTTCACGATCACTGAGCGGCGGTCGAAGCTCGGAGACAGCGGGCTGTTCTGCTCGATGTAACTGATCCACGCATCGCGGTCTACCAGGCCGGAGTCACGGACGTCGGTGCCCTCCTGAAAGACGGTGAAGTTGTCGCCGCCCTGTGCCAGGAAGCTGACCGTGCCGATCCGGTACTCCTCGGCCGGATCCAACGGGGCACCGTCAATCGTGACCGAGGTAATGCGGGAACCGGCAGCGAGATCCGGGTTATAGGTGTAGGACACGTTGTCCGACAGCCCGAGGGCCAGGAAGGACCGCGAGGCACCTTCCGGCTGCCACTGCTGCTCGAGCATCGTGACGAACTGTTCACCGGTCAGGGTGATGGTCCACAGGTTGTTCACAAAAGGCATCACAGCATTCGCCTCGGCGTAGGTGATGACGCCGTCTTCGCCGTAGTACAGCTCGTTGCGCAGACCACCCGGGTTGATGACGCCGATCTCCGCGCCACCGCGTTCGGTGGATGAGAGTGACGCCCGCAGGGAATCAGCGACCAGGTTCCCGAGTGTTGACTCGGCGGTCCGGTCATCGCGTACACCGCCGACGAAGGCGGTGGTGATGTCAGCCGTTACTGAGCCGACAGGCTGATTGCCGATGATTGCTGCTTCGGCGAGGGCCGCGTCGACGATCGTCTTGACCTCGGCAACCCGCGGATACGTGGCTACCAGCGCAGCCGGGTCGGTGGTCGTGCGCGCCACGTTCTGCGCCGTGTACGACTCAACTTCTCCGGTGGCGTTATCAACGGTGAGGGTGATGTGACCGATGAACTCACCGTAGGAACCGGTCTGAACGATCGGGCGGGTTTCGCCCTCAGCGCCGGGTACCGGAGCGTCCCACGCATACTGCTTGTGCGTGTGGCCGGTGTAGATGGCGTCCACGAGCGGCGAGGTGCCGGTGACGATGTCAGCGAACGCGCCTCCGGCGGCCACCTCTGCCTCGATGGTGGAGCCCTCGACGGCGCCGTCTCCGGCTCCCTCGTGATATTCAGCGATGATAACGTCGGCCAGATCCTGGTCCTCGATCTGCTGGGCCACCCGATTCACGGCCTCCACGGGGTCGCCGAAGTCGAGGTCGGCGATTCCACCGGGGCTCACCAGAGACGGTGTCTCCTCGGTGACGGCACCGATGATTGCGACGTCAATCCCGCCCACGTCCACGATCTCGTACTCCTGCAGCGCCGGTGTGGTGGTTCCCTTCTGGTACACATTGGCTCCCAGGTAGGGGAAGTCCGCGGCGTCGGCAACGCGGCCGCTCAGGTCAGCGAAACCGCCGTCGAACTCGTGGTTTCCGACTGCCGAAGCGCGGAGGTCCAGAGCGTTGAGAACGTCGATGGTGGGCTGGTCCTGTGCAACGGAGGAGGCGAAGAGCGATGCTCCGATGTTGTCGCCGGCGGAAAGGAACAGCGAGTTCTCCTCGCCGTACTGGGCGCGCAGTTCCTCGACCGTTCCGGCGAACTTCACGGTGTTCGAGTCGATACGCCCGTGGAAATCATTGATGCCCATGAGGTTCAGCTCGGTCGTGGTGTCCGCCGGTGCTAGGTTCAGGCCGACGATCACTGGATCGTGGTCACTCGCCCTGAATTGGTTCGGCTCGTAGAAGTCGGTGGCGTTGTAGTTGTAGCGGCTGTACTCCAGCGCTACGGATTCCACCGCGTTGATGTTCCATACGTCCACGCCGGACACCGTCGCGTCTGCTGCGGGGGAGGCGAGGATGTGGTCAAGGGAACCAACGAGTCCGGAGAAGACGTAGGAGTGTCCGTCGGTCTTGGCGCCCTGGTTTATGTAGCCGGCGTCGTACAGGATCTGCATTGGATCCTCGGCCGAGTAGGAGTTGAAGTCCCCTGCGAGGAAGACCTTGTCGGTGCCCGCGTCAGTCTTCAGCTGTTCAGCGAACTCGACGAGAGCGGTTGCCTGCTCGATGCGGTCGGCGTTGGATGCACCCTGTCCGTCACCCTGGTCTGCGTTCTCGCCGGTGCCCGATCCCTTGGACTTGAAGTGGTTCGCGATGGCCAGGAACTTGGTGGAGTCGTCACCGCCGACGATGTTGAAGGACTGAGCCAGGGGCTTGCGGGCGTTCGAGAATGCCACATTGTCGTCCAGGATGACGGACGCGCCAACCGGCTCCACAACCGCGGTCTTGTAGATGAACGCGGTGCGGATGACGTCCTCGTTCTCGATGGCGGGCAATGCCTCCGGTGATCGGACGTAGTCCCACACACCTGGCGCAGCCTCGTTGAGGGCGGACGTCAGCGTGGCAAGGGCGGCATCGCGGTCCTTGCCGAATTTGGCCGAGTTCTCAATCTCCTCGAGGGAGACGACGTCAGCGCCGAGCCCGTTGATCGCCGCAACGATCTTCGCTTCCTGACGCTCGAGGTTTTCCGCATTCGCGGCGCCGCGCGCGTCGCAGCCACCTCGGACCGTGACGGGATTGCCGTCGCGGTCCTCGTAGTACGTGCACCCGCTCAGCTGGTCGCCGGTAGTGGTGAAGTAGTTCAGCACGTTGAAGGACGCGATCTTGAGGTCGCCGCCAACGCTCTCCGGTGCGTCAGGACGCGCGCCCTCGAACGCCACGGGCTGTACCTCGGCGGCGTTCGTTGCGGTGAGCGCGGTCAGCGGCTGGAACTTCCAGGAGCTGTTGCGGAAATCGAACACAACGGGCGAGGTGAAGGTCGCCGATGAATTGACCCGCACCGGCTGCTCCGCCGTGAGGTAGGGCAGCGGCTGGTCCATGTTGGCGCCACGCAGGAAATCGGTGGTGGCGCCATCGTCGAGCTTGACCCGGCGGGCGGCGTTGTCAGCTGCGACAGCAGCATTCTCCGCCGTTCCCGGCGGCGCGATTTCCGTCGGCTGCACGAGGGGAGTGTCCCCGTCGGCCAGGGTGATTTCGCCGTACTGGTTCAGCGCGTAGTTGTCCGACACAGTGAAGCCGTTGGTCGGCTGCACGAGCATTCCCTCGAGTGCCTCGCGTGCGGCATCGTCGGCCGGATACGCGATAGCGGCCGTCTTGACGGCCTCCGCCGGCTCGCCGGGCTTGGTCATTCCGCCGGCCAGGACGGTGATCTGTGAGAGGCCGAAGTACTCGCCGGCGGTGCCAGTTACCTCGACGAAGTCGCCGACAGCAACGTCAGCGACCGTTACGGGCGAGTAAATGAAGATGCCGTCTGATGCTGAGTGATCCGCACCGAGGTCACCGCCGGTACCGGCAGTCTGGATGTAGTAGCCGTCGAATCCGCCGGTGGGGTAAGTGGCAGTCACTACGCCGCGGGTGGTGACAATTTGCCCTTCATGCGGCGTTGCTCCGCCCGTGCCCTGAATCTGATCGATCGGGATCACTTCGCCCGGAGTGGGCGGCTCCGGTTCGGGCTCGGGTTCGCTACCTGCCGTCTCACCAGCTGCGTTGGTGGGAGTCACGGCATCGAGGGCGGTGAAATCTGCCTTGTTGTTGTCGGTGTCCACGCCGCCTGCGCGGTTCATCGACAGCGTCGTAAGGCTTCCCACGCCTTCTTCAACGAGCGTTTCGTAGGTGTTGGAGCTGCCGTAGCCCAGTAGGTCCACAACACCGGGCGCCTGAACGACAGAGCCGATCGCCAACGGGTCCACCGCGGTGGACTGGTCGGAGAGGACTATCGTGCCGCCTGCTCCCGCGGGGTTCAGCGCCCCGCTGGACAAGTCGGGTGACGGGAGAGCATCGCCGTTGATTCCGTTGCTCCCACCCTGCACCAGGAAGCTGCCGTTGGCCGGTATGGTGCCGCCAAGAGGCACCACGCTGGTCGGTGCGGCAGATCCCGTCCGTGAACGGTACTGAAGAGACCAGCCGTCCAGGCTCACCGGAACATCGGTGGTGTTGATCAGTTCTACGAACTTGTGCTTGAACGGTGCGTTGGCGCTGCCCCCGTTGACGTACGCCTCATTGATAACGACGCCGGAGGCCGCCTGGGCCTCGACGGTTTCCTCTGCGCTGGCTGGCGAGAACGCCATCGGCGAGGCAAGCAGCCCCACCGAAAGCGCTGAACACAGCGCGCCCCTCCACGAATTTTTCATTCGTCCTGTTTCTCCTTGCTTTTGGCCGGATTGCGACCGCGAGTGATGTCCGCCGCTGGCATTGCGCCCCGGCGGAAGTGGCCACGAAAGTGACAATAGGAACTGCCGGTGACATTTCGGTCGCGGCAAGCCAACCACCTCGTAGTGAACGGGCGGTTACCTCGCGGAGAACAGCACAGCCGGTTGAGACCATCAACGGCATTTCCCATCGTCTGTCCGGTGGTGCCGGACGTCGGCGTCCGGAGCATCACCTTTTAGTGATGTAGACCACACCGAACGCCTTGCATATTCAAGCACGACTGCTTGCCGTTGGGAACTATTCGTTGGAGCCGCGGAGTGTTCCCGTCGAAGGTGCGCCGTCAGCGTTGCCGACGAGGCAGACCACCGACCGCCCACCGTCGTCAGTCCATTCCGACTCGACGGGATAGAAATACTGGAGGTCAAGGGCTGACGCGTCGTAGTCCAGGCCGATGAAAGCAGCGAACTCACTGCGGCAAAATTCCTGCGCCTGTGCGTCTGCTTCGCCCAGGCCGGGGTAGTCGCCGGCGGGCAGGTCCGTCGTAGCAAACACCTCAAACGGATGGGGCTCCTCGCAGGGCAGCAGCTGGAGGTTGGGATCGGCGGCAGTCCCGGAGTCAGCCATGCACTGGCCCTCCTGCAGGTCTTTGGGAGCGACCTCGGAGGCCGCCTGTCTCTCAACAGCCTGAGCGCTTTCCACCGCCGATGGTGCTGAAGGCGGCGCGCCGTCGTCGTTCCCGGGAGTGCAGCCGTTCAATACCGCTGCCGTACATAGCAGGGCAACGGGCAGGAAGTATCGCTTCGGGGCAACGATCATCATTGAAAGGCTCCTCGTCGTTGTCGGCACTTTGGGAGCCTACCCGATTGGGTAGGGAAGCCGAGGTGTAGGTGAACCGCGCAGAATCCGCCCGAAACACCCAGTAAACAGAAGCACCCCGCCCAGCAGGACGGGGTGCAACTGGTGAGCTCGGCTCAGCTCGATGCGGAAGGTAAGGGATTCGAACCCTTGAGACGGGGTTACCGTCCACTGGTTTTCAAGACCAGCTCCTTCGGCCGCTCGGACAACCTTCCATACGGGGAATAGTGTTTCATGCAGAGCAGGCTGCACAAAACTCCCAACCATCAGGGCACCATCCGGGAAGGAAACCATGAAAGCCGTAATGCTTCGCCAGTTCGGTGAACCGAACGTTCTCGAGGTGGCCGACGTTGAACCGCCTCGTCCTCAAACCGGGGAGGTGCTGATCGATGTCATCGCTGCCGGACTGAACCGGGCAGACGTGCAGCAGCGGAAAGGCGTGTACCCGCCACCTCCCGGGGCATCGGAGTATCCCGGCCTGGAGGTGTCGGGAAGGATCGTCGACGGCAGCGGGTCGGCCTTCCAGCCCGGCGACCCCGTCGTGGCGCTCCTTTCAGGCGGCGGTTATGCCGGTCAGGTTGTGGTGCCTGCCGGCCAGGTGCTGCCCGTACCCGACGGCGTGGATCTCGTAGCTGCTGCCGGGCTGCCTGAAATCGCGGCAACGGTGTACTCCAACCTGGTCCTGACTGCAGGGCTGAGCAGCGGTGAAACGCTTCTCATCCACGGCGCATCCGGCGGAATCGGCACCATGGCGATCCAGTTTGCGCGTGCACTGGGAGCACGGACGATCGTGACGGCCGGAACGCCGGAGAAACTGGACTACGCCCGTTCGCTCGGCGCGGAGATCTGTGTGAACTACCGGGAGCAGGACTTCGTCGCTGAGGTGGGCGCTGCAACGGGCGGGCGGGGCGCGAACGTCATTCTCGACGTCGTTGGCGCCAAGTACCTCAGCCGCAACGTTGAGGCGCTCGCGACCGGCGGAAGGCTTGTGATTATCGGGCTGCAGGGCGGGGCGAAGGCTGAACTGAACCTTGGAGCGCTCATGGCCAAGCGTGCATCCGTCGCCGGCACCACCTTGCGCTCGCGGCCTGTGGAGGAGAAATCGGCCATCATGGCTGGCGTGCGCGAGCACGTCTGGCCGCTTATTTCGAACGGGTCGATAGCCGTGCCCATTGACCGGACGTTTCCCCTCACCGACGTCGTGCATGCACACGAGTACTTTGACTCCGGGCAGCACACCGGAAAAGTGCTCCTGACTCTGTAGTCCCCGACACTAAGGCTGCTTTGTAGATCCGGGGCGGTATGACAAGCTAGCACCCACCGGAATTCCAAGGAGGAACCCATGGCCAAGCACAGGGCAGAAGGCGAGCCGGACGGCGCAACGCACGGCAAGGACGAGGAGTCGGGCCTGGAGCGCGCCGCCGAGAGCTGGACCGAGAACCTCGCCGACCAGGTGAACGACGGCGTGAAGAACAATCCCCGTGACACCGCCAACGATGGGCCCGATCCCCGGACGGACACCCACTCCAGCCTCAGCGAAGGGTCCAACTCCAGAGACGGCCGCGACGACCCCTCGCACTAAACAGTTTCGTCATTCACCTCACCGTTCCTGCCGTTCGGCGACTTTCGCTTTTCCGCGCCGGAAAGCTGTGACACTGCGCTCATTCCACTGCTACCTTCAGTGAATTAAGCCACTCACAGACGAGGGAGCACCATGAGTGAGAAGTACGTCGGACGCGGGCGTGGAGAAGCCGGCCGCGGCGATTGGGAAGAGGACGGCGGCGTCCTCCTTCAGGACCCGAACCTCCCGTCCACCGCGGTGGATCCGGATAAGGAAAACCGGGGCTGGACGCCGCTGAAGATTGCAATCTGGGTGGGTATCGCGCTGCTCGGCGGCGTGAGCTGGACAATGCTTGCCGTTGTCCGCGGTGAGACGGTCAACGCGATGTGGTTCGTGTTCGCCGCGGTCTGCACCTATCTCATTGCCTACCGGTTCTACTCGAAATTCATCGAACGCAAGCTGCTGAAGCCGAACGACCGCCGCGCCACCCCTGCCGAGTACAAGGCTGACGGCAAGGACTACGCCGCCACCGACCGGCGGGTGCTCTACGGCCACCACTTCGCCGCCATCGCTGGAGCGGGTCCGCTTGTCGGCCCGGTCCTTGCTGCGCAGATGGGCTATCTTCCCGGAACCATTTGGATCATTCTCGGCGTTATTCTCGCCGGTGCGGTCCAGGACTACCTCGTCATGTTCTTCTCGATGCGCCGCGGAGGGCGGTCGCTGGGTCAGATGGCCCGCGAGGAGCTCGGCATCATCGGCGGGACCGCAGCACTTCTGGCCACCCTCACCATCATGATCATCATCGTCGCGATCCTGGCACTCGTGGTCGTCAACGCGCTGGGCGAAAGTCCCTGGGGCGTCTTCTCTGTCGCCATGACCATCCCCATCGCACTGTTCATGGGCGTGTACCTGCGCTATATCCGGCCGGGCAAGGTCACCGAAGTGTCAGTGATCGGGTTCGCGCTATTGATGCTTGCCATCATTGGAGGCGGCTGGATTGCCGAGACTGACTGGGGCGTCGCCGTCTTCACCCTGGACCGCGTCACCATCGCCTGGGGCATCATCATCTACGGCTTCATCGCGGCAGTGCTGCCGGTATGGTTGCTGCTCGCTCCCCGCGACTACCTCTCCACCTTCATGAAGATCGGCACCATCGTCATGCTGGCCGTTGCGATCGTCATCGTGCGCCCGGAGATCAACGTTCCGGCTTTCAGCGAGTTCGCCGGCCGTGCCGACGGCCCGGTTGTGCCGGGAACCCTCTTTCCGTTCCTTTTCGTCACCATCGCGTGCGGCGCACTCTCGGGTTTCCACGCACTCATTTCGTCGGGAACCACCCCGAAGATGATCGAGAAGGAACGCCAGACCCGTTTCATCGGCTATGGCGGCATGCTGATGGAATCCTTCGTGGCGATTATGGCGCTCGTGGCGGCGCTGTCGATCGACCGCGGCATCTACTTCGCGATGAACTCCTCGGCTGCGGCAACCGGCGGCACCATCGAAGGCGCCGTCGCATTCGTCAACGGTCTCGGCCTGACCGGGGTGAACCTCGCTCCCGAGGCCCTGAGTACGCTGGCCACCAACGTCGGTGAGGAGTCGATTGTCTCCCGTACCGGTGGCGCGCCGACGCTGGCCGTCGGCATCGCCCAGATCATGCAGGGTCTCTTCGGCGGCGCGGGCATGATGGCGTTCTGGTACCACTTCGCGATCATGTTCGAGGCCCTGTTCATCCTGACAGCGGTCGACGCCGGTACCCGCGTTGCGCGGTTTATGCTGCAGGACAGCATCGGTAACTTCGTGCCGAAGTTCAAGGACACCTCCTGGCGGGTGGGTGCCTGGGTCTGCACCGCGATCATGGTGGCCGGCTGGGGCGCGATCCTGATCATGGGTGTCACCGATCCCCTCGGCGGAATCAACACGCTGTTCCCGCTCTTCGGAATCGCCAACCAGCTTCTTGCTGCTATTGCACTCGCTGTGTGCATGGCAATCTGCGCGAAGAAGGGTGCTTTCAAGTATCTGTGGATCCCGGCGCTGCCGCTCGCCTTCGCCTCTGTGGTGACCATTTCGGCGTCGTTCCTCAAGATTTTCTCTCCGGTGCCGGCGGTGGGTTACTGGGCACAGCACTTCGCCTTCCGCAATGCACTGGCGGCGGGGGAGGAGAGCTTCGGCAACGCACCGACGGTTGCCGCGATGGAGGCCGTTGTCCGCAACACCTTCATCCAGGGCACGCTCTCGATCGTCTTCGTGGTGCTGTCGATCATCGTCATCGCGACGGCCATCATCGCGACCATCAAGGCCTACCGCACCGGTGGCGGGCCAAGTGCCGAGGATCCTGCGGTTCCGTCCCGCACCTATGCGCCGGCCGGGCTGATCGCCACGCCCGCTGAGAAGGAACTCGAAGCGCAGTGGGCCGACCTCCCGCAGGACAAGAAGCCGGCACGGGCTGGTCACTGATGAGCGTCAAGGAGCTGATCTGGCTCTTCAAAGGCGTGATGGGCGAGAACGCGTACCAGCAGTACCTTGACCACCATGCCTCTACCCACAGTGATGAGCCGCCCATGACCGAGCGGCAATTCTGGCGGGATAAGACGGACCGCCAGGACGCCAATCCTCAGGGCCGCTGCTGCTAGTCGGCCGGAAGGTTACGGAGACGGCGGGTTCGACTCAGGTCGAACCCGCCGTCTCGGTACTGACTTCCCTAGCGCCGCCGAAACACGCGTGGTTTGCTGGAGGAATGACTGAGAACCTGCCGGAACACCTCCGTGAAGACATCAGCGCGCCCAGCCCCGGTGCCGAGTCCGAGGACGAGCACCTGCGCGAAGACATCAACGTCCCCTCCGAAGAGAATGACGGTGGCCCCGAATTCTCGGAAGGCCACTTCACTTCCGGGCAACTCAACGCCGGGCAGCGGGTTCCCGGCGTGAGCCCGGGAGGGGAGTACAAGGAGGGCCGTGAGGAAGAGCTTGCACACAGGGAAGAAGCCGACTGACCCGCTTCCCGCCGCGGCCACGCATGAGAGCATGAAACCTATGACCGAAGAGCAGCCCGAGCACCCTGCAGTCTCCCCTGAGCAAGCCGCGAAGTACTCCCAGGAGAGCCCTGTACTCCTCGGGAAACTGGATGCCGGCCGTGGGCTCCCGGAACAGAACGACGACGGCGCCTCCCGCAGTGAAAGAGGCCCTGCGACGAAGCTGACCGAGTTGGTGGACGAGCCCGCCAAGGTCATGCGCATCGGCACCATGCTCAAGCAGTTGCTTGAAGAGGTGCGCAGCGCCCCGCTGGACGACGCCGGACGCAGCCGCCTCGCCGAGATCCACGAGCGGTCCATGCGTGAACTCGAGGACGGGCTCGCTCCTGAACTGGTTGAGGAGCTGCACCGGATCAACCTCCCGTTCACTGACGATTCGGTCCCTACCGACGCGGAACTCCGGGTGGCGCAGGCGCAGCTGGTGGGGTGGCTTGAGGGACTCTTCCACGGCATTCAGACCGCGCTGGCCGCTCAGCAGATGGCCAACCAGCAGCTTGCCGCGCAACTTCAGCTGAAGCAGCTGCCGCCGGGCACCGTCATCGCGCCCGGCGTTGTGGTTGGTGAGGACGGCGAGCCGAAGCGTGCGCCGGGCTCCCGCCCAGGATCCGGACCAGCCCAGACACCGGACACCCACGGTCCGGGCCAGTACCTCTAGACGCACGTGGCACTTTTCGCGGCGGCCCGGCAGGGACGCAAGGATGACGCCGAGCTCGGCACTGGGGTGTGGCGCCGGGCGCATGACCGCTTCCGGCGCGGCCTGGACCGCTACCACCAGATTCTGGAGGGAGTGGAGGACGACGCCGTCTACAACGAGCTGGCCGGCATTGCCAATGGTCTGGCCCAGTTGCTCCCGCGCGTGCGGGAATGCTGCGTGGCCGCCCAGACCCAGCACCCGAGCGACGGCCTCGACATTCCGGGTGCACTCCTCCAGGTGCACCGGGCGCTCTCCCGCGCGGGCAACGCCCTTGCAACCACTGCTGAGGCTGCGGCGATGGCCCGCCTCGACGGGGAACGGTGGGGGATCGCGTCGGCAGGCCTGGAGAACGTACGGCGGCGGGCGGAAGTGGTCGCCGAGGACGTAAGCGAAGCTGAGCGCCTGCTGTTTGGCTCCGGCCAATAGTCGGGTACCCGGAATACTTCCGGTGAGAGCCGGGTTGCCACAGTTCGACAAGAGCAAACAGCCACCGAAAGGCATTCATGAGCACTTCACCCAACCTGACCTTCAACGACGGCCGCACCATTCCCCAGTTGGGCTACGGCGTGTGGCAGGTGGACGACGCAACCGCTGAGGACGTCGTCGGGCGCGCTTTCAAGGCGGGTTACCGCCACATTGACACCGCGAAAATCTATGGGAATGAAGCTGGGGTGGGCAGGGCGATCGAAGCCTCCGGACTCAGCCCGGAAGAGCTGTTCATCACCACCAAGCTGTGGAACGCCGATCAGGGCTACGAGAGCACCCTTGAGGCTTTCGAGGGTTCCATGGAGCGGCTCGGCCTCGAAACCCTTGATCTCTACCTGATTCACTGGCTGCAGCCCAAGCAGGGCAAGTACGTGGACACCTGGAAGGCGCTGATAGAGCTTCAGAAGCGCGGCCGTGTGCGCTCCATCGGCGTCTCGAACTTCACGGTCGAAGCGCTGCAGGAAATCATCGATGAAACCGGCGTTGTGCCCGCTATCAACCAGGTCGAGACCCACCCGTACCTCAACCAGGCCGAACTGCGCGCCTTCGAAGCCGACAAGGGGATCCTGCACGAGTCCTGGTCGCCGCTCGGCTCAGGCAAGGGCCTGCTTGAGGACCCGCTTCTCGCCGAAATTGCGGAGAAGCGCGGCGCCACCCCCGCGCAGGTTGTGCTCGCCTGGCACCTCGCGCTTGGCCTTGTGGTCATCCCGAAGTCGGTGACCGAATCCCGCATCATCGAAAACTGGAGCGCACTCGATGTCTCGCTGACGGATGAGGACATTGAAGCGATCAACGGCCTCGACAAGGGTGAAGCCGGCCGCACCGGCGCCAATCCTGCGACGGCGGACTTCGCCTGATCGCCGGTCCGAAATGATCGGGCGGTAGATCGCCCGAAAGGCTGCAGGCACTGCGAGCGTTGCAATAACGCATGCGGTGCCTGCACCGTTTTACGGCAACAATGGTCCTCATGGACAGCGACACGGTTAACCTTCTGATCGGCACCTACCCGCCTGAGGGCGCAGACCCCGGCTCCGGGGAAGGCATCTGGCGGGTAGCGCTCGACCGCCGAAGCGGCGCCCTCAGCGGTGAACAGCGTCTTATTACGACGACGGCGCCCTCCTTCCTCGCGCTTCACCCTTCCGGGCATGTGCTTTATGCCGTGAACGAGACCGAAGAAGGCGCTGTCAGTATGTTTCGGCTGGACGGTGGCAGTCTCACCCATCTGGTTACAGTGCCCACCGGCGGGGCTTCTCCTTGCCACCTTCGTGCGTCCAGGGAAGCGCTCTGGGTTGCTAACTATGGAGACGGCGTCGTGACCCGGTTGGAGCTGAACGACGACGGCCTACCGGCAGGCGCGCAGGCGGTATACCGGAACGCCGGTTCCGGTCCGAACAGTGAGCGGCAGGAAGGCCCGCATGCGCACTACGTGCACGACGCCGGCAATGGCTCGGTCTGGGTCAGTGACTTGGGCACCGACGAAATCCGCCGGTTCACGCAGGCCGGCCCGGACGGTGTTGCCGCCGATCTGCCGCCGGGTACGGGGCCGCGGCACCAGGCATCTCTGCCAGGTGGCGCCGTCGTCGTTGTGGGGGAACTAGATTCGCGCCTGCACGTGCTGTCACTTGACGGAAGCGTCCTCTCAAGCGTGCCGGCGCTGGTAACCCCGGTGCCGGATGGCCGGCCGAGCCAGCCGTCCCACCTCGACGTCGGTGTGTCCGCGGCGACGAGGAACCTGCTGTATGCCGCAACGCGTGGGCCGGACGTGCTTGCTGTCTTCGCTGTGGAGGAGGAGCCGACTGAGAATGGGCAGACGCTCAGGCACCTGTCGGACGCGCCCATCGGCGGGGCATGGCCGCGGCACTTCGCCGTTGTGCCAGCGCAGGACGATGCGGCTGACTACGTGATCGTGGCGAACCAGGGTTCGTCGACTCTCAACGTGCTGCGCGTTGATGGTGCAGGTTCGGTCGAACAGGTTTCTTTGCTCGGGCTACCGGCGCCCGCCTGCGTCCTCCGGGTCGGGTAAGGGACGGGTTCGTGACCTCAACTACCGCCGGCGCGCCGGTTGCCGCTCCACGGGACCTTCGGAATGCCCGGATCGCTGTCGCAGCACTCTTCTTCACGAACGGTGCCATCTTCGCCAACCTTCTTCCCCGCTATCCCGAGATCAAACGCGACCTCGCACTCAGTAATGCCGAATACGGGCTGGCGATAGCCTCCTTCCCACTGGGCGCGTTGATCGCAGGACTGGCTGCAGCTGCGCTGATCCGGCGGTACAGATCATCACGGGTAGCAGTCGTGGGCACGCTTTTCGTTGCCGGAGGCGTCTTCCTCGCAGGCGCATCGCCTACCTGGATAACGCTGGCTGCAGCATTGTTCTTCGCGGGAGCCATGGATGCGATTACCGACGTGGCCCAGAATTCGCATGGACTTCGTGTCCAGCGGCTGTACGGGCGGTCAATACTGAACTCCTTCCACGCCGTGTGGTCCATCGGCGCCGTCTCGGGCGGGTTGCTGGGCGGTCTTGCCGTGGCACTGGACGTTCCGCGGGGCATTCATCTCGCCGTCACCGGTGCGCTGTTCTTCGTCGTTGTCCTGATCAGTTACAGGTTCCTGTTGCCCGGAGCCGAGCCGGCGGAACGGGGAGTGCCCGTTACGGTGCAGGCGGATGATCCGAGAACCCACGGCCTCAATGGCGGTGGCCCTCGGGCGCGCCGGACGTCGCCGTACCCTACGCTTGCGGCGTTGGTGGTCATCGCCGTCGGCGGCACGCTGGTCGAGGACGCCGGCAGCACGTGGGCAGCGGTCTACCTCTCAGGGCAGCTGGACGCCAGTGTCAGCATTGCCGCCCTCGGCTTTGTGGCGATGGTCGGCGCGCAGTTCGTCGGCAGGCTATTGGGTGATGGGCTCGTGGACCGCTTCGGGCAGCGGGCGGTCGCCCGGGCGGGCGGGGTCATCGTCTTCCTCGGGATGGGTGCGGCGCTCGCGTTTCCGTCCGTTGCGGGCACCATCATCGGGTTCGGTCTTGCCGGGTTCGGCGTTGCCACCCTGGTTCCCGCAGCAATGCACGGCGCAGATGAACTGCACGGCTTGCGTCCTGGAACCGGCCTGACGGTGATCAGTTGGCTCATGCGCGTTGGTTTCCTCGTGTCGCCGCCGGTGGTGGGCCTGATCGCCGACACGTTCAGCTTGCGACTGGGGCTTCTGGTTGTGCCGTTCGCCGCGGTGCTTGTCATCGTCTTGGCCGGTGTTCTCTCTTCCGAGCGTGCGAAGCAGCACCGGCGCTGACCAGCCTGCCCTACCCGCCCCGGCCAGTCGACAGTATGCTTACTATTCCGACGAACAGTCCGGAATGAGGCGACAATGCGAGCAATGGTCTATCGGGGCCCGTACAAGGTCCGTGTCGAGGAAAAAGACATCCCGGCGATCGAACACCCGAATGACGCCATCATTCGCGTGACGAGGGCCGCCATCTGCGGTTCCGACCTGCACCTGTACCACGGCATGATGCCTGACACCCGCGTCGGAACAACCTTCGGGCACGAATTCATCGGCGTCGTTGAGAAAGTGGGAGGCTCCGTCCACAGCCTCAGTCCGGGGGACCGGGTGATGGTTCCCTTCAACGTCTATTGCGGATCCTGCTATTTCTGCGCCCGCGGTCTCTACTCCAACTGCCACAACGTCAACCCGAACGCGACGGCGGTGGGCGGCATCTACGGCTACTCGCACACAACGGGCGGGTACGACGGCGGACAGGCGGAATACGTACGCGTCCCGTTTGCCGACGTCGGGCCCTCACTCATTCCGGATTGGCTCGACGATGAGGACGCGCTCCTCATGACCGATGCCCTGGCGACCGGCTATTTCGGCGCCCAACTGGGCGACATCGTGGAGGGGGACACCGTTGTCGTTTTCGGTGCGGGGCCGGTGGGGCTCTTCGCTGCGAAGTCGGCATGGCTGATGGGCGCCGGCAGGGTGATTGTGATCGACCAGCTGGAGTACCGCCTGGAGAAGGCACGGACCTTTGCGCACGCCGAAACGTTCAACTACAACGAGTACGACGACATCGTCGTCGAGATGAAGAAGACGACCGACTATCTGGGCGCCGACGTCGTCATCGATGCCGTTGGCGCCGAAGCCGACGGCAACTTCCTCCAGCATGTCACTGCAGCGAAACTCAAGCTCCAGGGCGGATCGCCGATCGCGCTGAACTGGGCAATCGACGCGGTGCGCAAGGGCGGGAACGTCTCAGTGGTCGGTGCATATGGACCAATTTTCAGTGCAGTGAAGTTCGGCGACGCCGTCAACAAGGGGCTTACGCTGCGGATGAACCAGTGCCCGGTCAAACGGCAGTGGCCGCGGCTTCTGGAGCACATACGAAACGGCCACCTGAAACCGAACGACATTGTCACCCACCGCATACCGCTTGAGCACATCGCCGAGGGCTATCACATGTTTTCGGCCAAGCTCGATAACTGCATCAAGCCGCTGATCGTTCCGAACGCCCGCTAGGAGAGCTACGTGCCATCAACGCCCTATGTTTCCAACAAGCCCAAGAACACCGAAACGCGCGAGGAGCTGAGGGCCCGCATCCCCGGCTGGGGTGCCGACCTGGATCCGGCGGACCGCCCGTCCTACCCCAAGGAACGGCTGGACCCGTCAGCGACCGGCGCGCACTGGGACTTCCCCGAGCGGCAGGCGGGCGCGGAGGGCCGCGAGCACTCCATCGAACACGAGATCGTTCCGCCGGTGTTCGGCACGTCCGTCCCGCTCAAGGGCTTTTCGGGTGCAATCCGGCGGCACGCCTACGCGTCCTACAGCGAGGGACGGGCGGCTCATTGGCTGCTCCTGATTCTCGGCGACCGCGTGGACGCCTGGGAGAGTCATCTGCGTTCCCTGGCCTCACTGCGGCCCGACAACCCGGTGACCGAGACGGGCGTCCTGTCGGAGAGGCGCCGGCATGGCATCGCCTCACGATTCGGGGTGAAGCGGTCGGACATCAATCATCAGTGGATCGACCCGCTGATTGTCGGTGCGCCGTGGGTAGCGGCGGGAGGCGCCGCCGTCGTCGTCGTCAGGAAGCTTGTGCGGCGCCGTTAGGGAGCGAACTTCGCCAGGGCACAAAAAGAGCCTCCTGCCAGAGTCGAACTGGCGACCTTCTCATTACGAGTGAGACGCTCTACCGACTGAGCTAAGGAGGCAACTTGTGGATGATCTCCGCTAACGCAAAGGCTCATTCCACAAGCAATAACTGTATAAGAGCATGAGCTCACCGGTCAAAATCAGCAGCGGACGCCGTCCTCGGGCACGGTGCCTTCGATCAGGAAATCATCCACGAGCGATTCGATGCACTCGCCGGAGCGGCCATAAGCGGTGTGGCCCTGCCCCTCCCAGGTTACGTGAACGGCCGATTCCAGCTGCTCCGCCAGGGACAGCGACCATTCGTACGGTGTGGCAGGATCGCCGGTGGTTCCGATGACGAGCATGGGCGGCGCGTCCGGCGCGCTGGCGGGGGACGGTTCCAGTACCGGTTCATACGCCCACTCCTCGCAGGCCAGGGCGCCGTAGCTGAGGTACTCGCCGAACACAGCCGACGACGCCTCAAGTGCCGCCGCCTGCTCGGCCATGACTTCCGGGTCAGCGGACATGGGGTAATCGAGGCACGTCACCGCTGTGAAGGCGGCGGACGCGTTGGTGAGGTAGTCGCCGTCGGACTGGCGCTCCGCGCCGAGGTCCGCAAACCGGAGAATTTCGCTTGGGTCGCCCTGAAGCGCACGGTCAATCGCGCCGGTGAGGGCCAGCCAGCTGGCGCTGTCATACAGCGGAAGTACAAAACCCTGGAAGAACGTCCCGACGGTAACCAGCCGGCCGTCGGCGGCGGTCATCGGACTTTCCTCGACCGACTCGAACAGATCATCAACGACGGCCACGCCCTCTTCCACGTCGCCGGGAAGCGGGCATTCGGCCTGGCTCTGGCAGTCCGCAACATAGTTCCGGAGCGCCTCATCAAACGCGGCAACCTGGCCCGCCGTGATCTCGGCTGAACTCAGTGAGGGGTCCACTGCACCATCGAGCACGAAGCGCCCTACGTTGTCCGGAAACAGCCCGGCGTAAGCCGCCCCGAGCTGGGTCCCGTAGGAGAACCCGAGGTAGTTCAGCTGCTCATCGCCCACTACAGCCCGCAGGATATCCATGTCTTTGGCGGCGCTGGCTGTGTCGACGTAACCCAATAGTTCACCGGTGCGTTCGGCGCAGAGGTCGGCGTATTCGGCGGAGTCTGCTTCAAGGATTTCCAGCGCTTCGGCATCTGTGGCGTCCGGCGGGATGGTCTCTGTCCGGGCTTCATCGCGTTCTTCGTCCGTCAGGCATTCCACGGCGGAGGACCGGTTCACCCCGCGCGGATCGAAGCCCACCACGTCGTAGGACTGGCGCAGTTCCTCGCTGAGGATGTTCTCCGCTGAATCACGAACGAGGTTGTAGCCCGAACCGCCGGGCCCGCCGGGATTCACAAGGAGTGAGCCCTGCGCATCGCCCGATGCGTCCAGACGGATAGCAGCGATATCGATCGATTCGCGATCGGGATCGCTGTAGTCCAGCGGCACCTTGACGGTGGCGCAGGCGAAACCGTCCTCGCATTCTTCCCACGTGACTTCCTGGGAGTAAAACCCCTGAAGGTTCTCCGGAACCTCGCCAATCACTTCGGCGGGTGCAGCGACCGCGCCGGTTTCCGGGCCGGCATTACAGCCGGAAAGCACCAGGGCGACGACGACGGCGGCAGCACCTGCCAGCGCGCGCAGGGGTGAGCGGCGCACGGGGTGGGAGTTGGTCACGCGGAAAGTTCCTTTTCTGGCAGCAGGCTGACAGCCATCGCTTCGATGGCCAGCAGGGGGGCAACATTGGTTCCAACGATTCGGGTACGCACTTTGTTGATGGCCTCGATACGCCCGAGAGTCTGCTCAGGCGTTCCGTGTTCCGCGTAGCGCTCGAGTTCGGGCCGCAGCGGCTCGTTCACCAGATACCCAACCGTGCCCAGTTGCAGCATGAGGACGTCACGGTAGAACGAGGTGAGATCCGTCAGTGCCCGGTCGAAGTAGTCGTTCTTGGAACGTTTGGCGCGGCGGTTCTGGTCCTCTTCCAGCCGCTTGACCTGCGCGCGGATGGCAGGTGGAAGCGTGCCCGATTCCGGCGCACCGAGCGAGGTCAGCAGCGCGGCTTTCTCTTCGGCGTCGCGCTGCTCGAAGGAGCTCTGCGCTTCGGCTTCGGCGAGTTTCACGAGATCCGCCGCGGCCTTCATTGCGCCGGCGATGTTGCGCAGGTTCAGGGGCAGCCGCACGATCTGGTTTCGGCGTTCGCGTGCGTCTGTGTCCGTTGCCAACCGCTTCGCGACACCGATGTGGCTCTGGGCTGCACGGGCTGCGGCTTCGGCGATGACCGGATCGATGCCGTCACGCTGCACCAGCAGGTCCGTTACAGCCTCGACGGGCGGAACACGCAGACTGACCGACCGGCAGCGGGAACGGATGGTGACCAGCACGTCGCCGGGACTCGGCGCGCAGAGCAGCCAGATGGTGCGCGGGGGCGGCTCCTCGATTGCCTTGAGGAGTACGTTGGTGCTGCGTTCCTGCATGCGGTCGGCGTCTTCGACGATGATGACGCGCCACCGGCCGGTGGACGGTTTGTCCTGTGCTTTCCGCACCAGCTCGCGGGCCTCGTCGATGCTGATGGTGACCTTCTCGGTAGTCACATTGGTGACGTCGGCATGCGAGCCGGCCAACGCCGTCGTGCACGCCTTGCATTCCCCGCAGCCGCGTTCCTCCAGCAGCGGGCGGTCGCAGAGCAGCGCCGCGGCGAAGGCTCGGGCGGCATTGGAGCGTCCGGAGCCGGGAGGGCCGGTAAACAACCAGGCGTGGTTGGGCTGGTCAGCGGCCGCGGCACGGCGCAGTTGTTCAACAGCGGCGGCCTGACCGGTCAGGAACGTCCATACGCTCACGCGAGGCGTTCCTGCACGGCGTCCGCGATGATCGCTGCCAGTTCATCGACGGGATCCGACGCGTTCAGCACCAGATACTGGTCCGGGCTCGACGCCGCCTGGTCCCGGAAAGCGGCCCGAATCTGCTCGTGGAAGGAGTCGGGCTCGGATTCCATGCGGTCTTCCTGTGCTGCAGTGGAAGTTCGGCGGCCGCGGCCTTCCACATGGTCAACATCCAGCAGCACGGTGAGGTCAGGTCGCAGGCCCTCGACTGCCCAGAGGTTAATGTCCCGCACCCTGTCCGAGCCGAGACCCCGGCCCACGCCCTGATAGGCCACAGAGGAATCGATGTAGCGGTCGCAAACGACGACGTCGCCGCGCTCCAATGCGGGCAGGATCACCTGATGCACGTGGGCTGCGCGCGCGGCCGCGAAAATCAGCGCTTCAGTGCGGGAGTCAATGTGCCCGTGCCCGTGTTCAAGCACAAGGGAACGCAGCTTCTCGCCGATTTCGGTACCACCGGGCTCGCGGGTGCGCACCACCGTTCGGCCGTCGGCCTGAAGGAACTCCGCCAACCGCGCAGCCTGCGTGGACTTGCCGGCGCTGTCTCCGCCCTCGAAGGCAACGAACATGCCGCGGGTAGGGCGGGAAGTCTGGGATGTCACTGGATCAGCCTACCGACTTAGCCCTGGCAGACGCGCAGCCTGTGGAGAACACGTAAAATCCACCCACCGGTCGTGCTGAGCAACCGCTAACTCAGAGTTGATGATTCAACGGGTGACTCTCCCCTGCGGGCGTCATCGGCGGTGCCGGATTACCTCCCGTATCACTCGGCAACTTAACCTGATCCAATGACCCAGCACGCGCACCTTGCCCCGGATACCCTCACTGTGGCCGCAGGCCGCCCGCCCCGTGAGCACGATTCCCCGGTCAACCCGCCCATTGTGCTGTCATCGACTTTCCACGAGACCGCGCCGCCCACCGGATCCGACCGCATCTACGCGCGCATGTCCAACCCCACGTGGGATCCCTTCGAGGAAGCCCTCGCTGAACTTGAGGGTGCCGCGCTGCCAGCGCTCGCTTTCGCATCCGGACTTGGTGCTGCCGCCGCTGCGCTGTCGCTGGTTCCCACCGGGGGAATGGTGGTCATTCCCCGCCACGCGTACGGCGGCTCCGTCTCGCTGGCGCTCGCCGAGGAAGCGCGGGGTCGCCTTACGGTCCGGCAGGTGGACATCGCGGACACCGAGCAGGTGCTGGGCCAGCTCGACGGCGCTCACATGCTGTGGCTCGAAAGCCCCACCAACCCCATGCTTGAGGTCGCTGAAACCGCGGTGCTGACGGAGGCTGCCCACGCAGCCGACGCCGTCGTCGTCGTTGATAACACCTTCAACACACCGCTGGTGTGCCGGCCGCTGGACTATGGCGCCGACGTCGTCCTCCACTCCGTCACCAAATATCTTGCCGGCCATTCCGACGTCGTGCTCGGGGCGCTGGTCACGTCCGATCCTGAACTGCGCGCCAGGCTGACCTCCTACCGCACACTTCACGGCGCAATTGCCGGGCCGTTCGAGGTGTGGCTCGCCCTTCGCGGGCTCCGCACACTCGCTTTGAGGATGGAACGCAGCCAGGCCAACGCGCTGGAACTGGCGACCAGGCTGGCGCAGCACGCCGCTGTCCAGAAGGTCCGCTACCCCGGACTGCCAACGGACCCCGGCCACGAGCGCGCCACTGCGCAGCTAAAAGGCTACGGCGGCATCATCAGTATCGAACTGGAGAGCCGGGAAACCGCTGACGCGCTGGTCGAAGCTGTCCGCCTCTGGTTGCCCGCCACTTCCCTGGGCGGTGTTGAGTCCCTCATCGAACGACGACGGCGCCAGCCCGGTGAGCCGAAAACGGTACCAGAGGCGCTGGTCCGGCTGTCCGTCGGCATCGAGAACGTCGAGGACCTGTGGACTGACCTCGATGCGGCACTCTCATCCGCCGCCAATACCCGCTAGGCTGATTCCGTGGAAATTGTGCTGTTGACCGAGTTGTGGCTCTTTCGTGTTCTCGGCTACCTCGCGCTCGCCATTGAACTGTGGGCGCTCGTGGACTGCGCCCAGCGCAAGCCTGCCTCCTTCGAGGCCACCTTCAAGCGCACCAAGAGTTTCTGGCTCGGCCTGACTGCTGGCTCTGCAGCGATCGGGGCGCTCACCGCGTACTTCGGCGGTTTCGGCCTGTTCGGACTTCTGCAGCTCGTTGCGATCATCGCCGCCTGCGTCTACCTCGCGGACGTGAAGCCCGCGGTGAGCGAAGTCCAGGGCAGCGGTCCCTACGGCCCCTGGTAAGTCACGGCCCTGTTAAGTCCTACCGCTATATCACCGAGGCGCAACCGCCTCCCAGGCGACCGTAATCTCGCCCAGACGCCACCGTGAGGGGCCGTCGACAAGCGGCCAACCGGCGTCGGCCAGTGCTGAACACATGGCCATCCACCGCTGGCGGTTCCCAAAAGAGCCCAGCGGAGCGGCATCTAACCAGGCGCGGTCAAGCGCCTGCAGATAATCGAACACCCGCTCGCCCGGAACGTTCCGGTGAATCAGCGCCTTCGGCAGCCGTTCGGCCACATCCGAGGGCACCTCGAATCCGCCGAAGCGCAGCGAAATACTGAGCGACACCGGGCCCTCAACACTGATCGCAGCCCACGTTGCCCGGCGCCCGATCTCGTCACAGGTCCCGTCAATGAACAGCCCATCCTCGGACAGCCGGCTCCGGACACGGTCCCAATGGGCCGCATACGCGTCCTCGCCGTACTGGCGCAACACGTTGAACGCGCGAACAACGACGGGACGCCGCCCGCCGAGCGGCACCTCAAAGCCGCCCTGGACGAAACTCAGGCCGGGCCGCTCAAGCGGAAGAGCGGCGCGCACCCGCTCAGGATCGATCTCGACACCCACCACCTGGACGTCGGCGCGAACCGCACGAAGGCGGGTGAAGAGTTCGACGGCGGTCACCGGCGTCGCGCCGTATCCGAGGTCGACGACGAGAGGGTCCTCGGCCGACCGGAGGCGCCAGGCCTGGGGGCCGGCCAGCCACCGGTCCATTCGCCGCAGCCGGTTGGGGTTGGTGGTGCCGCGGGTGATGGCTCCAACCGGCTTTCCGGGCTTTCGTTCTGGCACTGTTCAAGGTTACGGGTAATGAAACTGCCGACCTCAGCTCTTCACGTGCCCCTCCTCACCAAATACGGCAGACTGGGAACCATGACTTCTTACAAACTGATCCTGCTGCGCCATGGCCAGAGCGAGTGGAATGAAAAGAACCTTTTCACCGGCTGGGTTGACGTGGCATTGACGGAACTGGGCCGCAAGGAAGCCGTGCGCGGCGGCGAGCTTCTGGTGGAGCATGACCTCCTGCCGGACATCGTTTATACCTCGCGCCAGAAACGGGCCACCATTACCGCCAACCTCGCGCTGGAGGCGGCTGACCGCACCTGGATTGACGTCAAGCGGAGCTGGCGCCTGAACGAGCGTCACTACGGTGCGCTCCAGGGCAAGGACAAGGCCCAGACGCTAGCCGAGTTCGGTGAGGAGCAATTCATGGAGTGGCGCCGGTCGTATGACACGCCGCCGCCGCCCCTGGACGATTCGAGCGAATACTCGCAGGCCAATGACCCCCGTTACGCGGACCTTGGTGAGGATCTTCCGCGCACCGAGTGCCTCAAGGACGTCCTCGAGCGGTTCCTTCCGTACTGGGAGTCAGACATCAGCGTGGACATCAAGGCCGGCAAGACGGTCCTCATTGCCGCCCACGGTAACTCCCTGCGCGCGCTCGTCAAGCACCTCGACGGCATCAGCGACGCTGACATTGCCTCCCTCAACATTCCCACCGGCATCCCGCTGGTGTATGAACTGGACGAGGACCTCAAGCCCGTCAAGGCCGGCGGTACCTACCTCGACGCCGACGCCGCCGCTGCCGCCATCGAGGCGGTCGCAAACCAGGGCAAATCCAAGCACTAAGACGCACTAACAGAGCACTAACAAAGCAAGTACGACGACGGCGGCCCGCCTCCCAGCAAAGGAGGCGAGCCGCCGTCGTCAGTCAGACCAGATGCGTCAGTTGAGCGGAGCGCTGGGCTGCCACTCGCCGGTGACGAGGTAGGTAACCTTGCGGGCGACGGAGATGCCGTGGTCGGCGAAACGCTCGAAGTAGCGGCTGGCAAGGGTGACATCCACGGTGGTCGGCGCGGACGCATCCCAGTCCGCAGCGGCAACCGCCTTGAAGACGCTCGCGTGCAGTTCGTTGATCCGCGCGTTGTGCGCATTGATCTCGCTGGTCAGCTCCAGGTTGCGTGTCTCGAGGAGCTCAGTGACCTTGTTGGCGATAGCGATGTCCAACTCCGCCAGCTCAACGAAGGTAGGCCGGATACTCTCGGGGATCACGAGTTCCGGGAAGCGAAGGCGGGCCAGCTGCGCAATATGCCGGGCAAGATCGCCCATCCGCTCCAGCGACGCGCTCATCCGCAGCGCGCCGACGATCATGCGCAGGTCGCTGGCAACCGGTCCCTGAAGGGCGAGCACGTCGATGGCCCGCTCGTCGAGATCGTTCTGGAGGAAGTCGATGCGTGCATCCGCAGCAATCACTTCCTGCGCCAGTTCGGTATCCGCTCCCTCGAACGCTGTCGTGGCCTTCTGCATGGCCTCGGTAACCAGCTTCGAGATCTCGATGAGTTCTTCGCCGATTTGGTGAAGCTCCGCCTGAAAAACCTTACGCACGTGGGCGTCCTTTCCCTTTGAGGTACTGAACGGGCGCAGATGCGCAGTCCTGTCCAGCACGCTTTCAGCTGCCCCTTAACTGTTACGCACCTTTAGGTGAACGTTAGTTGAACCACCGGGCCAAAGCCACCGGATCTGCAGAGGGAGGCACATCTACGGCCTAAGCTGGATCCGTGGATCCTGTACTGCTGAGCCTCGTAGCCGGGGTGGTCGGCCTCGCCATCGGTGTGGCCGGCATGCTCGCCCATCGGGCCAGCGAGGCACAGCGCCGTGTGCGCCTTGACTCGGATGAACCGGTGCTCCCCAAAGGAGCAGCCGATGTGCTCTCAGTCGTCGGCCGCGCGTACGTGATTGTCGACGGTATCGACGGAGTGGTCCGGGCAAGTCCGGCCGCCTACGCGTTTGGGCTGGTACGCGGGCACACGATCGTGCACCGCGAACTCCTCGACCTCACCGCACGAGTGCGCAGGGACGGAGTAATCGAGGAACGCCAGCTCGAACTTCCCCGTGGCCCGCTGGGACAGGGCACCATCATCGTGCAGGCGCGCGTCGCCGCGCTGGGTGAGGAGTACATCCTGATCCTCGCTGATGACCGCACGGAGATCACCCGCACCGAAGAGATCCGTAACGACTTCGTGGCAAACGTGTCCCATGAGCTGAAAACGCCCGTTGGAGCCATCTCGCTCCTGGCTGAGGCGCTGGATGACGCCGCATCGGACGAGGTGGCGGTGCGCCGTTTCGCGCAGCGGATGCACAAGGAATCGGGTCGTCTGTCGGCCCTGGTCCAGGACATCATCGAGCTTTCCCGCCTGCAGGGTACCGACGTCGTGCGCCGTGGCAAGCCCGTCAATATCAACTCGGTGATCGCCGAGGCAGTGGACCGCAACAAGCTTCCTGCGGAGAGCAAACAGATCGACATAGTGGTCGGCGGGAAGATCGACGCTCCCGTGTACGGGGACCCGGACCTGCTTATGACGGCTTTCCGCAATCTCATCGACAACGCCATCCGCTATTCACCGGACGGAACCAGGGTCGGCATTGGCCTCCGTTCCCGCGACGGGCTGGCGCAGATTTCCGTCACGGACCAGGGCCTTGGCATCACAGCCGAGGAACAGGAACGCATCTTCGAGCGCTTCTACCGCATCGATGCGGCGCGCTCCCGGCAGACCGGCGGGACGGGCCTGGGCCTGAGCATCGTCAAGCATGTGGTCTCGAACCACGGCGGCGAAGTGACCGTGTGGTCGCAGCAGGGCCAGGGCAGCACCTTCACGGTGCGCCTGCCGGAGATGGAAACAGCCGACGACGCCGGCACCGGGCCGGCTGCCAGCATCACCGCGCGTGCGGAGCCGGAAAACAGCCACGAAGGTGCGCAGAGCGAGCAGGGCAACAGTGCCCGGAATCAAGGAGTGAAAGCGTGAGCCGAATCCTGATCGTTGAGGACGAAGAGTCCTTCAGCGACCCCCTGTCCTACCTGTTGGGCAAGGAGGGATTTGACGCCGTCGTTGTTGACAACGGCCTTGATGCGCTGACGGAGTTCGACCGCGCAGGGGCGGACCTGGTGCTCCTCGATCTACAGTTGCCCGGCCTCTCGGGAACGGAAGTGTGCCGTCAGCTGCGGCAGCGGTCAAGTGTGCCCGTCATCATGCTCACGGCGAAGGACTCGGAGATCGACAAGGTGGTCGGACTTGAACTGGGAGCCGATGACTACGTGACCAAGCCCTATTCATCCCGTGAACTGGTCGCTCGGGTCCGGGCCGTCCTGCGCAGGCAGGGCGAACCGGAAGAGCTGATTTCCAGTACCGTCGCAGCGGGACCGGTACGGATGGATGTGGAGCGCCACGTCGTAAGCGTAAACGGCGAGCAGGTGCCGCTGCCGCTGAAGGAATTCGAGCTGCTCGAGATGCTGCTGCGCAATTCCGGCCGCGTGCTCACCCGCGGACAGCTCATCGACCGTGTCTGGGGCTCCGACTACGTGGGGGACACCAAGACTCTCGACGTTCACGTCAAGCGGCTTCGGGGCAAAATCGAACCGGACCCATCAGTGCCGCGGCACCTCGTGACCGTGCGCGGGCTGGGTTACAAGTACGAGCCCTAGGCCACTCAAGCACACGAAAGGCGCCGGTCCTCGGACCGGCGCCTTTCGTTGAAGTTCCTAGTGCTCCTCTTCAGCTGCCCCTTCGACGGCATCCTCTGAGGGTGACGGCTCCGGAGTGAATCCGCCGGGCACGAACTCGCGGTATTCCTCAAGCGTTCCGTCAAGGACTGGTACGCGGAACGTCTCATTCTCTGAGTTCACGGTGAATTCGAGGTCTACCAGCGATCCGGGGATCTCGCTGATGCCCTGGAGCGTGCCGTCGTCGTCCACTTCGTCTTCGAAGACGTATTTGCCTTCGGCCTCGATGGTGATCTGTGAATTTTCGTTCTCGCCGTCAATGGTCACCTGGACAGGGGAATCGGACTCGTTGAAGAGTGTGCCCAGGAGCGTGCCCGGTTCCCCTTCGTCGGAAGTGATGATGAGGACATTGCGCAGCAGTACCGGACCGACGCGCTCAACGATTCCGTCCGAGGCGGCGTACTCAATGGTGGTGGCCTGCTCGTTCACTGCGGAACAACCGGTTGCTCCAAGGAGAGCCAGTACAGCGCTTCCGGCAGCTACTGCCAGCTGTACTCGTTTCTTCGGGGCAATCTTCACGGCACTAACTCCTGAGGGTATGGTCACGGGGACCGGCGGACATCGCTAATGAACAGCCTATCGGCATCGAGGAAGATTATCGGACCCGGTAGTGCGTTTATAACGCATGGAACTCCGCCTGCAAGCATCAAAACCGTCCTGCGTCAAGAGCGGAATGATAGCTAATTGAGCGCCGTTCGCCCCGCTGACCTGCGAAAACGCGTAATCGGCGTGTCGTTTTCGTGATAAACTGATCTGCGGGAAAGGGGATTATCCACATGGTTTTTGAGGTCGGCGAAACAGTTGTTTACCCTCACCACGGCGCAGCAAAGATCGAAGAGATCAAGATGCGCGTCATCAAGGGCGAAGAGAAGATGTATCTCAAGCTCAAGGTGGCACAGGGTGATCTGACCATTGAAGTTCCAGCAGAGAACGTTGACCTCGTCGGGGTACGCGATGTTGTGGGCAAGGAAGGCCTTGAGCACGTTTTCGACGTACTCCGGGCTGAATTCACCGAAGAGCCCACTAACTGGTCGCGCCGCTACAAGGCCAACCTGGAGAAGCTCGCATCGGGAGACGTCATCAAGGTTGCCGAAGTAGTTCGGGACCTCTGGCGCCGCGATCACGATCGCGGTCTGTCTGCCGGTGAGAAGCGGATGCTGGCGAAGGCCCGCCAGATCCTGATCTCGGAACTTGCCCTGGCAGAGAAAACTGACGAAGAGAAGGCAGCCACGGTACTCGACGAAGTACTGGCTTCCTAGGAAGAAAAAGGACCGCGTAACTGCGGTCCTTTTCTTTTTCCTGCTTGCTGCATCGGCGAAAAGCAGGAAACCTGGAAAAGCAGCGATGCGCTTCGCGTAGGGTGAAGCTGTGTCTGTTGATCCAACACGCGTCGGCGTGATTGTTGTTGCCGCTGGAGCCGGAGAGCGTCTCGGTCACGGAATACCCAAAGCGCTCGTTCAGTGCGCCGGTCGCACCCTGCTTGAACATGCACTCGACGGCGTCTTTGCAGCGGCAGTGGCTGGGCATGTCCGGGTGGTTGTACCGGCCGGCGCCGCAAAGCTGCGTTCAATAGTCGAAGCGCAGCGCCAACCCCGAGTCACCGTCAGCGCTGTCGACGGCGGCGCAAGCCGGCCCGAATCCGTCCGTGCCGGTCTGGATGCCCTACCTGATGACGTCGACATTGTGCTCGTCCATGACGCAGCCCGTGCCCTCACCCCGCCGCAGGTTTTCCGGGCTGTGGTAACTGCGGTCCGGAACGGTGCAGCCGCCGTCGTGCCGGGGATTGCAGTATCGGACACCATCAAGGTAGTGGAGGGGAACACGGTGACATCCACCCTCGACCGCACCTCCCTGCGCGCAATCCAGACGCCCCAGGGGTTCGACGCCGCAACCCTGCGGGCCGCCCACGGGGCATCGAGGAGTGACAGTGTCATCACCGACGACGCGATGCTGGTGGAATCCCTCGGCATCCCGGTATCGGTCGGCCAGGGCGATCCACTGGCGTTCAAGGTGACAACGCCCAACGACCTGATGCTCGCCGAAGCGCTCGTGCATCAGGCGCGCAGATACGCCAGGGAGCAACAGTGACCGCCAATATTCCACGCACCGGCATTGGCATCGACGTCCACGCCTTTGCCCCCGCCGATCAGCCGCGAACGCTCTGGCTGGCTGGGCTCGAATGGCCGGGAGAGCGCGGGCTGGCCGGCCATTCCGACGGCGACGCCGTGGCGCACGCAGCAGCTGACGCCCTGTTCTCGGCCTCCGGGACGGGCGACCTCGGCACGAATTTCGGCACCGATCGGCCCGAGTACGCAGGCGCCTCCGGTGTTACCCTCCTGGCGGAAGCGGCACGAATTGTGCGCGAGGCAGGTTTCGAGATCGGGAACATCGCCGTCCAGCTTGTTGGGAACCGACCCCGCTTCACGCCCCGCCGCGTGGAAGCCGAGGCAGTACTCTCCGAGGCTGCGGGTGCGCCGGTCACCGTGTCGGCGACCACCAGCGACGGGCTGGGTTTCACCGGACGAGGCGAGGGGATAGCAGCAGTCGCGACCGCCGTCGTCGTGCGGCTCTAGCGGGTGTCCAGCGAGCTGGGCCATGCGCAAATTCTGTAGTCTGGATCCGTGAGCCTGAGATTCTATGACACCGCAACCGCAGAAGTCCGGGATTTCGCGCCCCTGACACCAGGCGCCGCGCGGGTCTACTACTGCGGCGCCACCGTGCAGGGCATGCCGCATGTGGGACACGTGCGCTCCGCCATCGCGTTTGACCAGCTCATACGCTGGCTCCGGGTGTGCGGTTACGCAGTCACAGTGGTACGCAACGTCACTGATATCGACGACAAGATTCTCGCCAAGTCGAAGGCGTCCTTCGAAGAAGCGCCGTCAGATCCGGACGCCGTGCCCAATGAAGAGTGGTGGGCCCTGGCTTACCGCTATGAGCAGGAGTTCCTCAAGGCGTACGACGCCCTCGGCGTGCAGCGGCCCACCTATGAACCGCGGGCCACCGGCCACATTCCGGAGATGCACGAGCTCATCCAGCGGCTCATTGACCGTGGTCATGCCTATCCGGCGGCGGACGGCTCTGGGGACGTCTACTTCGACGTTCGCTCCTGGCCCGCGTATGGAAGTCTCACGCGGCAGAACGTAGATGACATGCAGGCGGCGCCCGACGTTGATGAACAGTTCGGCAACCGCAAAAGGGACCCCCGCGACTTCGCCCTCTGGAAGGGCTGGAAGGAAGGCGAGCCGGAAACGGCGGCCTGGCGCAGCCCGTGGGGCAGCGGCCGCCCGGGCTGGCACCTTGAGTGCTCCGCGATGGTCACGAAGTACCTTGGCGCTGAGTTCGACATCCACGGCGGGGGCCTCGACCTGCGCTTTCCTCACCACGAGAACGAGATGGCACAGTCCCAGGCCGCGGGACACCCCTTCGCCCGGATCTGGATGCACAACGGGATGGTGACCTACGAGGGCGAGAAGATGTCCAAGTCCGTGGGCAACACGATCAGCCCGGACGAAATGCTGCAGCTCGCAAGTCCCCGGGTGGTCCGCTACTACCTCGGGCAGGCCCATTACCGCTCTGTACTGGACTATCGGCCCACTTCGCTCCAGGAGGCAGCTGCCGCCGTCGAACGCATCGACGGATTCCTTGCAAAGGCGGGCACATCCAAGGCGGGCACCGTCGGACCCACGCCGGATTGGCAGGACCTGCCGGAGGGGTTCGCGGCGGCGATGGATGATGACCTCAATGTGCCGCGGGCGCTGGCTGTTCTTCACGAGACGGTCCGGGCCGGCAACTCCGCGCTGGCAGTCAGGGACGACGACGCGGCCGCCCGCGCCGCAGCGGCTGTCGCCGCCATGACCGCTGCGCTGGGGCTCGATGATGCCCGCCCCGCGTCCGGAAACCAGGAAAGCCCCGAACGCTCTGCTCTGGACTCGCTGATTCGCTCACAACTGGCGGATCGCGCAGCAGCACGAGAAGGAAAGGACTGGGCTCGCGCGGACGCAATCCGGGATGCGCTGGCGGGAGCCGGCGTCGTCGTCGAGGACTCCGCTGACGGTGCGCGCTGGAGTCTCGCCCGGGACTGAGTCCTTCACCAAAGCGGGAGGGGAAGGACAACACGCCCGCCCGCGTAAACTGGAATCACGCAAGTCCTCTATCTGAAGGTGTTTCCCCATGGCCAACCACGGACGTCCTGGTGCTATCCGCAAGACCAAGAAGGGCCCCAGCATCGGCACGGGCGGGCACGGACGGAAGTCGCTTGAGGGCAAGGGGCCAACGCCCAAAGCCGAGGACCGCCCCTATCACAAGGCCTACAAAAGCAAGCAGCTCGGGGAGCGTTCCGCCGCCAAGCGCCTTGCCGGCAAGGCCGCTTCCGGCCGCGCCAAGTCGAAGTCCGGCGAAGAGTATGTGACCGGGCGCAACGCTGTTGTCGAGGCGCTACGTGCAGGCATTCCCGCGAAGGCGCTGTATGTCGCCATCCGAATCGACGTTGATGACCGCGTCCGCGAGTCCCTGAAGCTCGCCACTGAGCGCGGAATCCCTCTCATGGAAACCGGCAAGCCCGAACTCGACCGTCTGGCGGACGGATCAGTGCATCAGGGAATGATGCTGCAGATTCCGCCCTATGAGTATGCCGACGGCCAGGATCTGGCCCGCGAGACGGTTGCAAAGTGGAAGAAGGGGCATATCCGGCAGGCGCCGCTGTTCGTCGCACTGGACGGCATCACGGATCCCCGCAACCTGGGTGCGATCATCCGGTCGGTATCGGCCTTCAGCGGTCACGGCGTGATCGTGCCCGAGCGTCGCTCGGTGGGCGTCACTGCGTCCGCCTGGAAGACCAGCGCCGGAGCAGCGGTGCGCGTACCGGTGGCACGCGTGGGTAACCTGAACTCCACGCTGAAATCCTTCAAGGACCTGGGAATTTTTGTGCTGGGGCTCGACGGCGACGGCGATGTTTCACTGCCCGGGCTCACCCTGGGCGCCGATCCGGTGTGCCTCGTCGTCGGCTCTGAGGGCAAGGGCCTCTCGCGTCTCGTACGCGAAAACTGCGACCAGATCGTGTCCATCCCGATCGACTCGGCCATGGAATCGCTGAACGCGTCCATGGCCGTGGGAATCAGCCTGTATGAAATTTCGCGCCAGCGGGCAACCGAAGCGCGCTAGGAAACGAATCGCCTTTATGAGCATGACCACCGAGATCGTCCAACGTTCCCAAGCCTTCCCACTGGGCGTTCGTCGGTGTGAGGGAAACCAGCCGGACCTCTTCAACGTCGCTGTGTATGCACCTGACCTGGATGCGGTCGAACTGCACTTCCAGAATGAGGACGGCGAATGGGAAGCCGCTGTCCTCCCGGAGATCACGGACGGTGTCCACCACGGACTCGTAAGCGGGATGGGCGGTTCGGCGAAGTACGCGTTCTGGCCGGCCGGGGTGCCGCTCCCGACGGGGCCCGGAGAATCGCAACTGCTCCTGGACCCGTACGGCCGCGCTGTCGATACCGTTCAGGCGGGCGAGGAGCCCACCTACTTCTCCCTTGTGGTTGACCAGGAGTTTGACTGGGGGTCGTCACGCCGCCCAGCCACGCGCTGGCGGGACACAGTCATCTACGAGGCGCACGTCAAGGGGCTCACCCAGCTGCACCCGGATATTCCCGAGGAGCTTCGCGGAACCTACGCGGGCCTGGCCCACCCAGCTATGATCGGGCACCTCAGGGAACTGGGGGTGACCGCCGTCGAGCTCCTGCCCATCCACTTCCACATCGATGAACCGCATCTGGCTCCGCTCGGCCTCACCAACTACTGGGGCTACAACACGCTGGGATTTTTCGCCCCTCATCCCGAGTACGCCACCGAGGTCGCCCGCAAGGCCGGACCCAAGGCTGTGCAGGACGAGCTGAAGGGCGCGATCCGCCTCCTTCACGAGGCCGGCATCGAAGTGATTCTCGACGTGGTCTACAACCACACAGCCGAAGGGCCGCAGGGTGGGCCCGCACTGTGCTGGCGGGGCTTGAGCGAGATGAAGTACTACCGCCATTCCGACGACGGCCGGTACCTTGACACGACCGGTTGCGGAAACACGGTCAACTTCACGGAGCCCCGCGTCATTCAGTTCGCGCTGGATTCACTGCGCTACTGGGTGGACGAGTTCGGCATCGACGGCTTCCGCTTCGACCTTGCCGTCGCGCTGTGTCGCGATGAGACCCACCAGTTCACGCCGCGGCATCCGCTGCTGATCGCGATCGCGGCAGACACCGTCTTGAGCGGCGTCAAGCTCATCGCTGAACCCTGGGACGTGGGCTACAACGGCTGGCAGACGGGCAACTTCCCCCAGGGTTGGGCAGACTGGAACGACCGCTTCCGTGACACGGCCCGGGACTTCTGGCTCTCCGATCAGGCAGCCCTGGCCGACGGGCGGCGCGCCGGCACCGCGGCCCGGCTGGCCAGCTGCCTGGCGGGTTCGGCCGAGGTGTTCGCCCGTTCCGGGCGTACCGCCGTGTCCTCCATCAACTTCGTCACGGCCCACGATGGCTTCACGCTGACGGATCTCACGGCCTACAACCGGAAACACAATGAGGCCAATGGTGAAGCCAACCGGGACGGTCACAACGACAACCGCAGCTACAACCACGGTGTGGAGGGACCAACGGAGCAGGAGACTATCCTCGCTGCGCGGTCGCTGACAGCCCGGAACCTGATGGCGACGCAGCTCCTCGCGCTCGGGGTTCCCATGATCACCGCCGGTGACGAATTCGGCCGGACCCAACTCGGCAACAACAATGCCTACTGCCAGGACAACGAGCTGGCATGGGTGCACTGGAACCACGACGACGGCGCAGGCACCATGCTCACGGCAACACGGGAACTGCTGCGCATCCGCCGCGAATTCCTCAGTGAGCAGCCCGCTGGGTACCCGGCGCGGGAAGAAACTTCCTACCTGCTGTGGTTCAACGCCGACGGCGAGCCGATGTCGCAGGAACAGTGGTCGGACCAGGAATGCCGAACCATTCAGCTGCTGCTGGGATCGCCGGACGGGGCCCTTGACGGGCTCATTGTCGTCAACGGACAGCTGGAAGACCGCCGGGTGGTTCTACCGTCCGCAGCGGCACTGGAAAAACTTGGGGCGCTTGAGAGCCGGAACCAGATGTTTGAGCTGAGATTCACCACTGCCATCAGCCAGGCAAAACGCCGCGGCGCCCGTCTCCGTGCGGGAGAAGCGGACACCGCGGCGTCGAACTCGGTTACTGTCTACCGCGCCTAGGCGTTCACCACGAGCCCGAGTTCAGCCTTGGACGCCAGGCTCTCATGCTGGGGCAGAACGCGAACGGTATAGCCGAAGGAACCGGAGTGGTCGATGGTGATTTCGCCGCTGAACAGGAACCGGCCGCGCCCGAGGTCCTCTTCGACGCGCAGTTCGGCTACCGCCACGTCGTTCAGATCGTCGCTGTCTGACGCGCGCCCGTAGACCACTTCCACTGTCACGTCGTCCGGGCCGAGGCTTCCGAGGGAGACGTAGGCGTTGACGGTCAGGGAGTCTCCGATCTGCGGTTCCTCCGAGACGCCCAGGGAGTCGACGTGCTCAACCTGCACCGCAGACCAGCCGTCCTTGATCTTGGAACGCCATGAGGCCATCTGCCGGGCGGAGCTGTAACCGTCGGCGATCGCGAGCTGCCCTGAGCGCCAAGCGGGCTGGTACAGCCGGCTTACATAGTCCTGCAGCATGCGTTCCGCAGAAACCGCCGGGCCTAGCTTCGCCATGGTGTGCTTGATCATCGCCACCCACTGATGCGGGACGCCGTCGTTCGATGCTGACGACGCTTCAGCCGCGCCGAACCCGGGTGGGCGGACAGTGCTGTAGAACCGGGGAGCAACCTGTTCCTCAATGAGGTCGTACAGGGCGGACGCTTCGATGTCATCGCGCTCGTCGGCGGAAGCTCCGTTGTTGGCAGTGGGAATAGCCCAGCCGTTGTCGCCGTCATACATCTCGTCCCACCAACCGTCCAGAACAGACAGGTTGAGGCCGCCGTTGATCGCTGACTTCATGCCCGACGTGCCGCAGGCCTCGAGCGGGCGGAGCGGATTGTTGAGCCACACGTCACAGCCGGGGAAGAGCGTTCGGGCCATCGCGATGTCGTAATTCGGCAGGAAGACGATCCGGTGGCGTACCTCGGGGTCATCAGTGAATCGGACCAGATCCTGGATCATGCGCTTGCCCTGCTCATCGGCGGGGTGTGACTTTCCAGCGATAACCAGCTGAATAGGGTTCGTCGGGTGAAGCAGGAGCGCCTTCAGACGATCGGCGTCGCGCAGCATAAGTGTGAGCCGCTTGTAGGTGGGTACGCGGCGGGCGAAACCGATTGTCAGTACATCCGGGTCCAGGACGTTGTCGGTCCAGGCAAGTTCCGCGTCCGCTGCTCCGCGCTTCTTCCAGGAGGACCGCAACCGGGAACGCACGTCGTCGATGAGGTTGGAGCGCATGATCCGCCGCAGCCGCCAGATGTCGGCGTCCTCAACGTCATACACACGGGCCCACTGCGGGTCCAGCACCGATTCGGCGCCGAAGCTCTCCCGGGCAAAATCAGCGATGAGCGGATCCACCCAGGTGGGCACATGGACACCGTTCGTCACCGACGTGATCGGAACTTCGCGAGCGTCGAATCCCGGCCAGAGCCCCGAGAACATTTCACGGGACACTTCCCCGTGCAGCTTCGCCACGCCGTTCGCGCGCTGCGCCAGCCGCAGCCCCATGACGGCCATATTGAACTTCGAGCCGTCACCGCCGTCGTAATTCTCTGCGCCAAGCTCCAGGACACGTTCGGTGGGAACCGATGGGGCCAGGCCCGCGTCGAAGAAGTGCTGGATCTGCGCGCGCTCAAAGCGGTCGATGCCGGCAGGAACGGGCGTGTGAGTGGTGAACACGGTGGACGCACGGCCGGCGGTGAGAGCTTCCTCCCATGACATCGGCTGCTCATTGGAAGAGTCCATCAGCTCGCGGATGCGCTCGATGCCGAGGAAGCCGGCGTGCCCTTCATTCGTATGGAAGACCTCGGGCGCAGGCATGCCGCTCAGCCGCTGGAAGATCCGCAGCGCCTTCACCCCGCCCATGCCCAGCAGCAGTTCCTGCTGCAGACGCTGATCTCCGCCACCGCCATACAGCCGGTCGGTGACATTGCGTGCCGCCTCGTCGTTGCCCGGAACGTTGGAATCCAGCAGCAGCAGCGGAACACGGCCGACGTCGGCCCGCCAGATGTGGGCGCGCAGCTCACGGCCGTTGGGCAGCGGCAGCACTACCGTCGCTGCGGTTCCGTCTTCCTCGCGCAGGAGCGTCAGCGGGAGACCGTCCGGGTCGAGGACGGGATAGGTTTCCTGCTGCCAGGCGTCGCGGGAGAGGGACTGCTTGAAGTAGCCGGCCTGGTAGAGGAGTCCGACGCCGACAAGAGGCACGCCCAGGTCGGAGGCGGCCTTGAGGTGGTCGCCGGCCAGGATACCGAGGCCGCCGGAATACTGGGGCAGCACAGCGCTGATGCCGTATTCGGGCGAGAAGTAAGCAATGGACCGCGGGGCGTCGTCGCCGAGGGACTGATACCAGCGGGGTTCGGACAGGTAGCGCTCAAGATCATCGCCAAGATCCTGAATGCGAGCGGTAAGTTCCTGATTGGCAGCTATCTGCTGCAGCTGCTCACGGGTGATGGAGCCGAGGAACTGAACCGGGTCGTGTCCACTGGCTTCCCAGGCCTCAGGATTGATGTCGTGGAAGAGACGCGCAGTCGGCAAATGCCAGGACCAGCGTAGGTTGCTGGCCAACCTGCCTAGGGGAGCGATGCTCGCCGGAAGAACGGTACGGACTGTAAACCTACGGATTGCCTTCACGTTCGGTAGGTTAGCGCACATTCATCCGCCGGAGCGCGTCCCGTGCCCTCATGTGCGTAAACGCTTGCATTGTGTCGGCCGCCTCTTCTGCTGTTTAGGAAGTCTTCTGCTGTTTAGGAAGTCCCCTTAGCAATCTGGCCCGATAATGGATAACGTCTAGTCTGTGACCACTTCGAGCGAGGCGACACGAACAAGGGCAGGCGCATCCATGGCTGAAGAATTGCGGTTCGGAAGAATTCCCATCAGCAAGGTAACTCCGGTGGTCGAGTGCGGATTGTTTCCCTCCAAGGCAATCCCGGGCTCGGACATCACGGTAGGGGCAACGGTATTCCGGGAGGGCCACGACCAGCTGGGCGTATCGGCAGTGCTGCTCGACCCGAAGGGTGCGGAGGTGCAGCGCGTACGTCTGACGCCCCTTGGCATGGGCACAGACCGTTACGAGGGCACGCTCCGGCCTGCCGCCGTCGGGCTTCACTCCTTTCTGATCGAGGGCTGGGGCGATCTCTATGAAACCTGGCATCACAACGCCACCGTGAAGATCGATGCAGGAGTTGACGTTGAGCTGATGCTCGAAGAAGGGGCGGCGCTCTTCACCTCCCAGTCCTCCTCGCGGCCGGCTGCCGAGCGGGACCTGTTCCTGGCCACCGCTGAGCGCCTGCGAAACCGGGAGCTGCCGGTTGATGAGCGTCTCGCAGCCGGGCATTCGGCCGGCATCCAGGAGGCCATCGAACGAGAGCCCTTGCGGGCACTGGTTTCCCCATCGCGTCCGTACCCGATCCTTGTGGAGCGTGAGGCCGCGGGCCGCGGCTCCTGGTACGAGTTCTTTCCGCGGTCCGAGGGCGCCAGCTATGACCCCTCGACGGCACAGTGGACCTCCGGCAATTTCACTACTGCGGCCCGAAGGTTGCCAGCGGTCGCGCAGATGGGTTTCGACGTCGTCTATCTGCCTCCCATCCACCCGATCGGCACCACGCACCGGAAGGGCCCTAACAACACGCTGAACGCGGGGCCGGGTGATCCCGGATCACCGTGGGCAATCGGCGCACCCGAGGGCGGCCATGATGCAATCCACCCGGACCTCGGTACCTTCGAGGACTTCGACGCGTTTGTGCAGCAAGCCAAGGAACTGAACCTTGAGGTGGCGTTGGATCTTGCCCTTCAGGCTTCCCCTGACCACCCGTGGGTCACCGAACACCCCGAATGGTTCACCACCCGGGTGGACGGTTCCATCGCCTACGCCGAGAACCCGCCCAAGAAGTATCAGGACATCTTCCCGATCAATTTCGATAATGATCCGGACGGCATCTACAACGAGGTCCTGCGCATCGTCCTGTTGTGGATCAGCCATGGCGTCCGCATCTTCCGGGTGGACAACCCGCACACCAAGCCGGTGCAGTTCTGGGAATGGCTCATCGCGCAGGTGAACAGCAAGCACCCAGACGTCATCTTCCTTGCCGAGGCGTTCACCAGGCCCGCCATGATGCATGCGCTTGGCCGCGCCGGGTTCCAGCAGTCATACACCTACTTCACCTGGCGGAACACCAAGGAGGAACTGGAGCAGTACTTCACCGAGGTCAGCAGGGAAACCCCCGCGTTCTTCCGCCCCAACTTCTTCGTGAACACACCGGACATCCTCACGGAGTACCTCCAGTACGGAGGGCCCGCAGGGTTCAAGGTGCGGGCGGTCCTTGCGTCCATGGCAAGCCCGCTGTGGGGCGTGTACTCCGGTTATGAACTCTACGAGCACGTCGCCCGACCGGGGGCGGAGGAGTACATCGACAACGAGAAGTTCGAATACCGCCCGCGCGATTACGAGGCCGCTGAGGCCCAGGGGCGAAGCCTGGCTCCCTACCTCACCCGGCTCAATGACATCCGCCGCTCCCATCCGGCACTCGGCGACCTGGAGAACCTCACGGTTCACAGCACCACTGACGAAGCAATACTCGCCTTCTCCAAGCACAAGGAGGGTCTCGGCGAGGATGGACGGGGCAAGGACACATTGATCGTCGTCGTCAATGTTGATCCCCACAGCGCGCGGGAATGCACCGTATCCCTCAACCTCGAGGCTCTCGGCCTCGAGGAGGACGACTGGAATGAGGACGGCACCTACTGGGTGGAAGACCTCATCACCGGTCAAAGTTGGCAGTGGGGAGCCCACAACTATGTCAGGCTGGACGCCCACGTGGAACCGGCACACATCCTTTCCGTCAGGAGGACTCGTTAGTGGCGAATCCGTTTCAGCTGCATGCCCCAGGTCTTGCACACGACCCGCACTGGTACCGCAAGGCCGTGTTCTACGAAGTGTTGGTGCGCGGTTTCGCGGACGCCAACGGCGACGGGTCGGGAGACTTCACCGGACTGATCGACAAGCTCGACTACCTGCAGTGGCTCGGAGTCGATTGCCTCTGGCTACCGCCATTCTTCAAGTCCCCGCTGCGTGACGGCGGCTACGACATCGCGGATTACTACGACGTGCTCGACGAGTTCGGCAGCCTGAGCGATTTCAAGCGGCTGGTGGCCGAAGCGCATGCACGTGGCGTGCGCGTCATCATCGACCTTCCGCTGAACCACACCTCTGACAAGCACCAGTGGTTCGAGGAATCCCGCACCGATCCCGACGGACCGTACGGCGACTTCTACGTCTGGAGCGATACAGATGAGAAGTACCAGGACGCCCGGATCATCTTCGTCGACACCGAAGAGTCCAACTGGACCTTCGACCCGGTCCGCCGGCAGTTCTTCTGGCACCGGTTCTTCAGCCACCAGCCGGATTTGAATTTCGAGAATCCCAAGGTGACCGAGGCGCTGTTCGACGTTGTGAGGTTCTGGCTGGACCAGGGTATCGACGGCTTCCGCGCGGACGCGATCCCGTACCTCTTTGAGGAAGAGGGCACCAATTGCGAGAACCTGCCTGCAACGCACACGTTCCTCAAGGAGCTTCGTGCCATGGTGGACGAAAACTACCCCGGACGGGTGATCATCGCCGAGGCCAACCAGATGCCTGACCAGGTGGTGGAGTACTTCGGCGACGACGACGGCGCGGAATGCCACATGTGCTTCCACTTCCCGATCATGCCGCGGCTCTTCTACGCGCTGCGTGACCAGAAAGCCGCGCCGATCATCGAAACGATGGCGGAGACTCCGGACATCCCTTCCGGCGCGCAGTGGGGCACATTCCTTAGGAACCACGATGAGCTCACGCTTGAGATGGTCACCAACGAGGAACGCGAAGCGATGCTCGGGTGGTACGCGCCGGACTCCCGGATGCGGGCCAACATCGGTATCCGGCGCCGGCTTTCTCCGCTACTGGACAATTCGCGGGCCGAGGTGGAACTCATTCATGCGCTGCTCCTCTCGCTGCCCGGAAGCCCGTTCCTGTACTACGGCGACGAGATCGGCATGGGTGACAACATCTGGCTGGAGGATCGCGATGCCTCGCGCACGCCGATGCAGTGGAATCCGGACCGGAACGCCGGTTTCTCGACTGCGGACCCCGGAAAGCTCTACCTGCCGGTCGTCCAGTCCCTTGTGTATCACTACAACCACGTCAACGTTGAGGCGCAGTTGGCAAGCTCGAGCTCACTGCTGCACTGGATGCGGCAGATGCTGGCTGTGCGCCGCTCCCACCCTGCCTTTGGCCTGGGCTCCTACCGCAACGTACCCACTGAGGCCGAGCCCGTACTCGCCTTCATCCGTGAGGTGCCGTCGGATAACCCTGAAGGCGAACAGCCGGAGGTTATCCTCTGCGTGTTCAACCTGTCCCAGCATCCGGTTGCCGCACGCCTTCACCTGCCCGAATACTCGGGCAGGGGACTTCGGGACCTCTTCGGCGGTACACCCTTCCCTGCATTCGGCGAAGACGGCGATCTGACCCTGACCCTGGGCAGCCACGACTTTTACTGGTTGCGACTGCGCTCGGCCAGTTCCAATGTGGCGTCTCCGAATACCGAAGCCATCCCCGTAATTCCTATTTCGAAGGCAGTGCAGTAATGGCCGCATCGACGTCACCCCTTCCCGAACTGCTCGCATCCTGGATGCCTAACCAGCGCTGGTTCCCCTCGAAGGGCAGGGAGATAGAGCTGAGCCGCGTTGGCGGAATCCGGCTTGAAGACCCGACGGGCGAGATTGGCGTTGAGGTCCACATCGTGGGAGTGGAATCGGGACGAAGACTGGACGTTGTCAATGTGCCCCTCACCTTTCGTTCAGAGCCGCTACCCGGCGCGGAGGCTGCGCTTCTGGGTGAAACCGAGCATGACGAGTTGGGACGCCGATACGTCTACGACGGCACTCATGACCCCGTCTTTGTCTCCGCCTGGCTGGAACTGATCCGCACCGAGGGCGGCACAGGGGACGGCCGAACCACGGCTACAGCTCTAGGCGGCTTCGCATCGACCGCAGCAATAACGCCGTCCGCGGAGATTTCAGTGCTCGGCGGTGAACAGTCCAACACTTCGGTGGTGATCTCTTCCGGCGAGACGCCGATGATTCTCAAATTCTTCCGGGTCCTCGCTGCGGGGGAGAGCCCCGATGTACTGGTGAGCGCGAAGCTCACCGATACCGGGTCCACCGACGTCCCGCAGACGTTCGGTTGGGTGATGGGCAGCTGGCAGGACGGGAGGTCCGACGACGAATGGGTCACCGGGCACCTCAGCGTGCTGCGGGAATTCATCCCCGGCAGCAAGGATGCCTGGCGGCAGGCCATCACAGCACTGGAAGCGGGCCAATCCTTCACCAGTGAGGCTGCGGAGCTCGGCCGCGTCATCGCGCGGGTTCACCTCCAACTCGCCGAAGCCTTTGGAAGCCGCCCTGCAACTGAGCAGGAAAAAAGCGAGTTTCGGGAATCCCTGGCCAACCGCATCGATTGGGCCTGGCGGGAGGCGGGATCCACAGTCGGTCCGAGCGACGAGGAGATCCAGTCAGTCATCGGCGAGGTGCAGGGGCTGGCGGAGCTTCCCAAGCTTCAGCGCATCCACGCGGATCTGCACCTCGGCCAGATTCTCGCAACAAGTGACGGCACCTGGCTCGTCCTTGACTTCGAGGGCGAACCGCTCCGCCCGGCCGCCGAACGAAGCGTGCCCGATGTGCCTGTCCGCGACGTAGTTGGCCTTGTGCGTTCCCTTGAGTACGCAGCCGGAGTGGGTGTACACGAAGGCTCGGTCTCGTCGTCGACTGCCGAAGCATGGGCCAGGGAATCGGTGGAAGCTTTCCTGGCCGGGTACTCCAGTGAAGCCGGATCAACGGTGAACCGTGCAGGTTCCCTCTTCCGCGCTCTATGGCTTGACAAGGCACTCTATGAGGTGGTGTACGAATTGAGAAACCGGCCAAACTGGGTGGACGTACCCGTATCGGCAGTGCGGCGCATGCTCAAGGGCAGCGGTTCCGCAGCAGAGCAGACACCGAGCCCAGTCGCCGCTGGGCAGGAGAGCGAGACGCCATTGGTTCAGGACCAGACCACCTCGAACGCATCTTCCGCAGACCCGATTCCGGTGGAACCGCACGTCCTCCAGGAGGTATCCGAGGGCCGGTACTACCAACCGCACGCTGTGCTTGGAGCGCATCTGGACCAGCACGGGCATGTGACCATCCGTACGCTTCGCCGGTTGGCGGAGCGTGTCACCGTGGTAACGGGCACCGGCCGCGTTGAGCTGACCCACGAGCACAACGGCATCTGGGTCGGCACCCTCGAAGCGGAGCGGCCGGGGCATGTTCCTGACTACCGCCTGGAAGTGGTGTACGACGGCGCGCCTCAACTGAGCGACGACGCCTACCGCTTCCTGCCCACGCTGGGTGAGATCGACATGCATCTGCTGGCTGAGGGACGGCACGAAACCCTATGGACTGCGCTCGGGGCACACGTTCGCCGTTATGCTTCGGCCCTGGGTGACATCTCGGGCGTCAGTTTCGCCGTGTGGGCGCCAAACGCCCAGTCGGTCCGGGTCAAGGCCGACTTCAACGGTTGGGATGGCTCGGTCCATGCGATGCGGTCACTTGGCAGCTCCGGAATCTGGGAGCTTTTCGTCCCGGGCGCGGAAGCTGGAGCCCGCTACAAGTTTGAAATCCTTGGTCGTGACGGGCAATGGCGTGAGAAGGCCGACCCGATGGCGCGCGGCACGGAAGTGCCGCCGCTCACCGGCTCCCGGGTGGTGGAGTCCCGGTATGTGTTCGGTGACGACGAGTGGATTCAGCGGCGCAGCTCCAGCGATCCGCACAACGGGCCCATGAGCGTTTACGAGGTACACCTTGGGTCCTGGCGGGTAGGTCTGGACTACAAGCAGCTCGCGGAAGAACTGGTCGAGTATGTGCGCTGGCAGGGATTCACCCACGTTGAGTTTATGCCGGTTGCGGAGCACCCATTCGGTGGTTCGTGGGGTTATCAGGTGACGTCCTACTTCGCGCCGACGGCCCGCTTCGGCCACCCTGACGACTTCAAGTACCTCGTGGACAAGCTTCACCAGGCGGGTGTCGGCGTCATCATGGACTGGGTGCCGGCGCACTTCCCGAAGGATGAATGGGCGCTTGCACGGTTCGACGGAGACACGCTGTACGAGCACGGCAACCCGCAGTTGGGTGAGCACCCCGACTGGGGAACTCTGATCTTTGACTATGGCCGGAGGGAAGTGCGCAACTTCCTCGTGGCAAACGCCCTGTACTGGCTGGAGGAATTCCACATCGACGGGCTGCGTGTTGATGCCGTGGCCTCGATGCTTTACCTGGACTATTCACGCGAGGATGGCCAGTGGCAGCCCAACCGGTTCGGAGGACGCGAGAATCTCGAGGCGATTTCCTTCCTGCAGGAGGTGAACGCCACGGCATACAAGCGGGTACCGGGCATTGTGATGATCGCGGAAGAATCCACCGCGTTCGACGGCGTCACACGTCCCACATCACAGGGCGGCCTTGGTTTCGGAATCAAGTGGAATATGGGCTGGATGCACGATTCCCTGCAGTACATTTCCGAGGACCCGATAAACCGGGTGCACCATCACGGCAAGGCGACATTCTCGATGGTGTACGCATACACCGAGAACTTCCTGCTTCCGATCAGCCACGACGAGGTAGTGCACGGTAAAGGATCACTCCTTCGTAAAATGCCGGGCGATCGATGGCAACAGCTGGCCAACGTGCGTGCCTACCTGGCTTTCCAGTGGGCACATCCGGGCAAGCAGCTGATCTTCATGGGCACAGAGTTCGCGCAGGAATCGGAATGGTCTGAGCAGTACGGACTGGACTGGTGGCTGTCGGACACAATCCCGCATAAGGGTGTGCAGAAGATGGTGCAGTCGCTCAACTCCATCTACCGCGATACGCCGGCGATGTACGTTCGGGACAACGATCCTTCCGGATTTCAGTGGATCGACGAGAACGACGGCGCCCACAACACCCTGTCCTTTATCCGGTGGGACACGCAGGGGAATCCCCTTGTCTGCATTGCAAACTTCTCCGGTTCCCCGCACGAAGGCTATCGGGTCGGGATGCCCTGGTCGGGACAATGGACCGAACTGCTCAACACGGACGCGGAGGAGTTCGGCGGCTCAGGAGTGGGAAACATGGGTCTCGTAGAGGCGGTTGAGGGAGCACACAACGGACTGCCCGCCTATGCCGATCTCAGGGTCCCACCCCTCGGAGTTCTCTACCTGACGCCAGCCCAGGTCTAACTCCTCAAAGTCGCCCCGGGGTCGGATTTACAAGTCCGCTCCCGGGGTGCTAGAGTTTATATCCGCGCCGACGATCACTTCGGATCCGGCCGACATCCACATCTAGTGAAGATCAGGTTCATTTCTGGTTGCCGCGAAATGTGTGTGAAGGGCGGATTTGACGGGGTGGGGTTTGGCGGGTAAGTTTGAAAAGTTGCTCCGGAGCGATGATGCGGCCTTGAGGGTTGTGTTTGGTGCCGGGTGCTTCTGTTGTTTGAGAACTCAATAGTGTGCCATGTTTGTTGATACCGATTGTTTTTTGATTGGTTGATTTGCTGG
>NZ_CANLXP010000011.1 GCF_947495145.1 uncultured Arthrobacter sp. | reverse complement strand
AGACCCCAGCCACCCGGCTGAACCAGCTGCTCACAGCGGCATGAACCCCAGCGTTGCCCCCACTACTTGACTTCGCCGGGCTATTCGGGGCGTGTCCTGCCAAATCAACGTGAGGGTTAGCGGGGCGGGCCCACCACTTTCAGGCGATCCCAGCCCAGCAGCTCCTCACCGGCGGTGTGGACCACCAGTCGGTTGTCTCCCGGACGGGTGTCCTCCGGCGTCGTCACCGTGACTGAGCCGCCGTCGTTCACGAGGGTCCAGCCAAGGGCGGTGTCACCGAGGTAGACGTGCACCCACTGACCTGCCGGCAGGTTGGCGAGTGTGACCTCCGACGCTCCACGGGGGAACTTCTGCTTCCCAAGCCCGAGGTCCAGCTGGTTCTCGTCGGTCAGGTCTTCCCTAACCGGAGCCTCCGGCGTGAAGGACGGCTTGACCAGCTCGCCCGGCGCAGGCTCCTCACCGGTGTACGCGATGCTCGGCGCTTCCGGCTGCTCCATGCCTTCCCCGAGGAAGTACGAGGTGTGCGGAGGCTGGTTGTAGGCGGTGTTCTGCCAGGCAACCCCGAGGCGGTAGACCGGGTCCGACTGCAGGGTGCGCAGCCGGTGATCCGTGACGTTCACCGTGGTGGCGATACGCAGGGCGGTCGAATCGTCGGTGCGGGTGACGATCTCTTCACGCCAGTCACCGAACAGATCCGCCTGCAGAGCCGGTGTTCCCTTGGTGTCGTTGTTCGTCAGCGTTCCCTCAGCACGGTAGAGCACGTCCTCGGAACTGGTTTCGACGTTCCACTTCGAGATGGTGGGCACGCCGGTCCGGGTTTCCTCGGTCCAGTCATGGTCGGTGATTTCCCGCAGGAGGTCCCCGTCCCACCAGGTCAGGAAGTTCGCCGCCGGAATCTGCTCGGCAATCAGCTCGCCGTCGCTCGCGCGCAGCTGACCCACCGGTGAGTTCCAGGCAGCGTCGCCGCCGATCGCCCAACCCTCAGCACCTGCGTGCCGGGGATCGATGTCCGCCATGGCTGCCCGGCCCGTGTCCTTCGTGGCCGGAATGGACCAGAGCACCTCGCCGGTCGCGGCGTCGCGGTACGTTGCACCCGCACCGCCGGACATACCGAGGTCCTCATGAGCAGCGAACACTTCGAGCCCGGCACGCGCCGGGTCGAAGTCCGAAACGTGCAGCGCATCTCCGTGGCCGAGGTTGGTGTTGTAGAGCGGCGTGCCGTCGTCGTCGATCGTCATGGAGCCGAAGACGATCTCATCCTTCTGGTCTCCGTCGACGTCCGCCACCGACAGCTCATGGTTGCCCTGGCTGCGGTACTCGTCGCCGGACTCGTTCGAGTCGAAGGTCCACCGCGAGGTGAGCGATGTGCCGTCGAAGTCGTAGGCGGCAATCACTGTGCGGGTGTAGTAGCCGCGGCTGAAGACCAGGCTAGGCTTCTCACCGTCCAGGTAGGCCACGCCGGCCAGGAACCGGTCAACGCGGTTGCCGTAGCCGTCGCCCCACGCACCTACATCGCCGCGTGCCGGTATGTAGTCGGCGGTGTCGATAGCCGCACCGGTCGCGCCGTTGAACACCGTGAGGAACTCGGGACCGGTCAGGACGTACCCGCTGGAGTTCCGGTAGTCGGCACGGGCATCGCCGATGACTGCACCCGTTCCGTCCACGGTTCCGTCAGCCGTCTTCAGGGTGACTTCGGCTTTGCCGTCGCCGTCCAGATCGAACACCTGGAACTGCGTGTAGTGAGCACCGGCCCGGATGTTCTGTCCGAGGTCAATGCGCCAGAGACGTGTTCCGTCCAGCTCGTAGGCATCCACATAGACGTTGCCGGTGTAACCCGCCTTCGAGTTGTCCTGCGAGTTGGTCGGATCCCACTTGAGCACGATCTCGTACTGGCCGTCACCGTCCAGGTCACCGATCGATGCGTCATTTGCACGGTAGCTGTAGGGCTGGCCGTCCTTGGTGTACGCGTCGGCCGGCTTGTCGAGCGGAATGTCCAGGGTCTGGGAATCCCACACCGTGAAGTCCTCCGTTGCCCAGCGCTCGGTGCCGTTCACCACGGTGCTGATGCGGTACGTCGAGTCGGCAGCGCCGTCGGCGTCGAGCAGGTTGGTGCTCGAGGTCACGGGCGAGGGTGTGATCCGCTCACCGTTGCGGTAGACGTGGAATCCGATCTCCTCGGGATCCAGGCCGAGCATGCGCCAGCCAACGTAGACCCCTTCTTCGGAAGCGACAGCCACCGGCGAACGGTCAAGGCGCTCTGCCTGCCGTACCAGCGTGGTGACAGCCGGAGAAGTGACCGTCCCGGACTTCTCCGAAACGCCGCCGGCATTGACGGCTGCCACTGCATAGACGTACTCAACAGTGGTCAGGACGTCTGTGTCCGTGTAAGTGGGCTTGTCGGCCCGGCCGATGAGTTCAAGCTCGCCGACAGAACCGTCAGCCAGCGGGTCCGCACGGAACACCTGGTAGAACAGCGCGCCTTCCGAAGGTTCCCAGCTGAGCGTGACGTCGTTCTTGTTCACCTCGCCGAGAGCCAGGCCGGTGGGAACCGGCGCCTTCGCTGCATCGGGGTCAACCGTGGTGAGCTCAAGCGCGTTCGACGGAACGGATTCCGCGCCCGCAGCATCCAGCGCGACAACGGTGTAGGTGTACTCCAGTCCGATATCGGCGGTGGTGTCCACGAAGGACGTTCCATCGACATCACCGAGCGCTTCCGCTTCAGTAGCTCCCGCCGACTGGCGGTACACACGGTAGCCTGCCACGTCGTCGTTCCCCGTCCAGCTCAGCGAGACGGCAACGTCGCTGCCTTCGATCACAACATCGTCGGCAGCCAGTTCATTCGGTGCCAGCAGCAGCGGGGTGATCTCGAGGCCGTTGAACCAGCCTCCGGCCTTGATGTTGATCTGGCCGTCCGTCACCAGTACGGGCTGCAGGATCCTGTCCGCGATGGTGCCGCGGCCCGCGTTCGACGAGCCGTAGTCCTTGCCTTCCGACTGCAGTGCCAGCCGCCCGCTTCCCAGCGGATCGCCGTAGTAAGCCTTCAGCGCGTAGGAGCCGTTGGGAACGTCGATGACGAGCTCGTGCTTTGCGGCGTCAGGCAGCAGGAAGTCCTGCTGAAGCGCGGTGGGTACGGGATCGAACCCGGTACCGCGGTCGCGACCGCCGAGACCCTCAGTGGACAGGAAGCCGTAGCCGATTTCCGGTGTGTACAGGCTCGTTTCGTCAATAGCCGTGTAGCCGTCCATCACCGGATTGCCCGAAAGCTGCAGATCGAACTTGTACAGCGGTGCCTTGGTGGTGATGCGGACAGTGTCCGACGGCGCCGAGTCACCTCGCCCGTTCACGGCAGCAACACGGAGGTCGTAGGACGCCCCTTCCTCAAGACCCGTTACGTTGGCAAGCGGGACTGTGGAGGTGGTGACCAGGGCGTACGCTTCATCGCCCGCGTCGGCCTTCTTCGCGAAGACCTTATAGATGTCAGCGCCCTCGACTGCGTCCCAGGTGAGTTGTGCACCGGCGTTCGAGATACTGCCGGCAACGAGTCCGGCCGGCGCTGCAGGCACTTCGGCGGGCGGCTCTGCCGCTTCCACCTCGGCCGCGAGCGGAATGTCCAGCTTCGCGACGTCGGCCGCAACCAGGCGTGCCATCTGGATGGCGCCGTACTCCTGGAAGTGCGTGTCGTCGGTGGTTCCATTCGGCCGGCCCGGGTAGACACCCGCCGGAACGTGGAGGAATACCGACTTCGCGGCTTCCGGACCGATCTCGGTCAGGTAGGCCCGGCTGGAGGCGGAGAGGTCAACCAGCGGGGTTCCGGTGTCCGCCGCGATACGCGTTGCTGCGTCCACGTACTCGGGGAAGGAAACGTTCGCCTCGCCCGTCTCGGTGTTGTAGGAGCGGCGGGATACCGGCGTCACGATGACCGGAGTTGCTCCGCGCTGGGTGGCTCCGTCGACGAAGGTACGCAGGTACTCGTAGTAGTCGCCCGGGGCGGCCCAGCGGTCGTCGACACCGTAGCTGTTGTCGTTATGGCCGAACTGCACAAAGAGGTAGTCGCCCGGCTTGATATTGAGCAACACCTCGTCGAGGCGGCCCTGGCTGATGAAGTTTTTGGAGCTGCGTCCGCCGATGGCCTTGTTCTCGACCGTCACATCATCCGAGAGGAAGCGGTCGATCATCTGGCCCCAGCCGGCCTGCGGCGCGTAACCGGACGTGTAGGTCTGGACGGTGGAGTCGCCGGTGATCCAGGCGGTCGGCTGCGGGCCGGCCTCAAGCGGAGTCTGCTGGGTCAGCACAAGCGAGTTCAGGTTCGCTGCGGTCCCTGCGAACTCGAGGTTCAGCTGGCCATCCACCACGGCGATGTCGAAGGCCATTTCCAGGTAATCGCCGGCCACCTTCGCGGTTGGCTGTACCTTGGCCATCTGCTCGGCCGTAATGGCGACGTCGGTTGCGCCTTCGGCGTCACCGGCAATCAGGTTGGCTGTGTAGTTGCCGTTCGGCAGGTCAACCACAAGTTCGGTGTCGCCGACTGTGACGAAGTCCGAGCGCGTGGCGTCCTCCGTACCGCGGTCGGTGGCGGACACCTGCGACACGTCGACGAAGCCTACGCGGTTTTCTGCTGTGTACGCAGTCGTTTCATCGATCCGGACGGCGCCGGGAGCGGTTTCTCCGTTGCCCAGATCCAGCGACAGCACGCCATTCTCGGGAAGCAAGGGCGCGTCGGTACCAAGGCTGGAGGCAGCAGCAGCCGACGACGGCGAAAGACCGTCAGCGCCACGCGCCTGCACCTCGTAGTAATGCACCTTCGTCGTATCGACGGGGTCGGTCAGGTAGACAGTCCGGTCTCCGGTTTCCGCGACCTTGGCGTAGGGCCCGTCCACTGCGTCAGCCCGGGAGACGACGTAGCCCGTGGCTCCGCTGACTTCGTTCCAGCGCAGGGTAACGGCCTCGGAGGTTACGTGGGACATGCGCACGGACTGCGGCGCACCAAGCGTTGAGACCGGTTCTTCCGGCTCAGGCTCGGGTTCAGGCTCGGGTGCTGGTTCAACTTCAGTGACGACGACGCCGTTCACGTACGCGCTGCCCGCGTCGGCAGAGAAATCGATGGTGAGCTGGCCATCCTCCACCGTGGTCTGCCAGGTCTGCTCAGAAACGGACTGGCGTGCCTGGACGGTTCCGGCTGCCACGCCTTCCAACGCAACCCTTGTCTTGGTGGTGCTGGTACCGGGAAGCTGATCGCCCGACAGAACCCGCACGCTGTAGGCACCGTTTGGCACATCGACGACGAAACCCCACGCGGCGCCCAGCACAAAGTCGTTGTTCACAGGGTCAACAGCTTCGGGGGTGCGGTGGCGTGAGTCCGGTCCTGAGTCGCCAACAGGCACGATGCCGTAGCCGGTTTCAGCAGAGTAGCGGTTGCTATTCGGCACTCCGATCCAGCCCTCCCCGACAGGGCTTTCGCTGGTACCGAAGTCGAATGAGCGGGTCAGCGGCTCCTCTGCCGCCAGGGCCGGCGTCGTCGCCGTACAGAGACCGACAATGGCGGCCCCTGCTATCAGAGCGCGCGCAGAATGCGGGCGCGAATTTTCGAGGGTCATGGCATCACACCTTCTAGTTTCGACAGTGAAATATCGGTGGTTCTCGGGCCGCCCGAGAGGTGCCCGGCGCGCAGGCAACGCGCAAGATAAGGACGGGCAATGAAACGATTCACGGAGACCAACGAAAATCAGCCTAACCGTGAGAGCGGTCACATTCAAGAGTCCAGACAATATTCAGGAAAGCGTTTCCCCACTGTGACCTGCGGAACCTAGTTGCACTTCGATATCGATAGTGCAAAAATACACTTCGTGAGCAATAGTGCAGAAAACGACGACGGCGGCCTCCGCGAGCGCAAACGGCGCGCCACCCGTGCGTCCATCTGCAACGTCGCCCGCGAGCTGACGGCTTCGTCGGGTCTCTCCGGCTTCACCGTTGAGGAACTGTGCGAGCGCGTGGGAATCTCCCGCCGGACCTTCTTCAACTACTTCCCCTCGAAAGAGGATGCGGTGCTCGGCCATGACGAGGACGCGCACTTCCCCGAGGATCTCGTCGCCGAGTTCCTCGCCGGCGCCAAGAAGGAACCGCTGCTCGAGGCACTGCGGACGTATGCACGGCGCTCCGGCGAGAGCCTCGCCCTCACCCGTGAGGAGTTCACCCAACTGCACGCGGTTATGCAGCGCGAACCTGAAATCCTGGCCCGGTTCTTCGGCGAATCCATCGAACGCGAGCGTGAGTTCGCCGCACTGATCGCCCGCCGCGAAGGGATGGAGCCAACCGACCCCCGGGCAGTTCTCTCAGCCCATGTGATGCGCCACATCGCGTGGGTCTCGATGCACGAGTTCCTCTCCGCCGAATCGCCCCCAAACTACCGGGACATCCTCGACACCAACATCGACGCCGCCGGCTACCTGTTCCGGTAGCCGCAACCCTTCAGCACAGCACCAGGCACCAGCACCAGCACCCCAGCACCAGCACCCGCACCACCCAAGCCTCCGAAGGACAACCATGAGTTCGGCTACCGCCACCACCGGCCCGCTGCTGCTGACGCAGCGTCGGATCTGGATCATCTTCTCCGCCCTGATTGCGGGGATGCTGCTCTCCAGCCTCGACCAGACGATCGTCTCCACCGCCATGCCGACCATCGTCGGCGAGCTCGGCGGCGTTGAGCACCAGACCTGGATCACCACGGCGTACCTGCTCGCCACCACCATCGTCATGCCCATCTACGGCAAGTTCGGCGACGTGCTCGGGCGCAGGAACCTCTTCCTCTTCGCGATCGCACTGTTCACGATCGCCTCCATCGGCTGCGCCTTCGCCACCGACTTCTGGGGCTTCGTCATCTTCCGCGCCATCCAGGGCCTGGGCGGCGGCGGCCTCATGATCCTCTCGCAGGCAATCATCGCGGACATCGTTCCCGCCAACGAGCGCGGAAAGTACATGGGCCCGCTCGGCGGCATTTTCGGCCTCTCCGCTGTGGCCGGACCACTCCTCGGCGGCTACTTCGTTGACCACCTGACCTGGCAGTGGGCGTTCTACATCAACATCCCGATCGGTATCGCCGCGTTCCTCGTCGCGTGGTTCGCCCTCACTCTGCCCAGCAAGAAGTCCACCCGGAAGATCGACCTGCCCGGCGTCCTACTGCTCTCCATCGCCACCACCTGCCTCATCTTCTTCACCGACTTCGGAGCCGATTCAGAGCACGGCTGGGGCTCCTCCCTCACCTGGGCCTTCGGGATCGGCATGGTGCTCGCGGCGGCCGGCTTCATCATGGCCGAGCGCCGCGCCGAGGATCCGATCATCCCGCTCGGACTCTTCCGCAACCGGGTCTTCGTCAACAGCACCGCCATCGGCCTGACCCTTGGCCTCGGCATGTTCGCCGCACTGGCCTTTGTGCCGACGTTCCTGCAGATGTCCTCCGGAACCTCCGCCGCGGCATCGGGCCTGCTGATGCTGCCCATGATGGTGGGCCTGATGGGCACGTCCATCTACTCCGGTATTGCCATCTCCCGTACCGGGAAGTACAAGCTGTACCCAATTCTGGGCACCTCGCTCACCATCGCCGCCCTGGTCTGGATGACCACCCTCACCGCGGCCACTCCCGTCTGGGTCATCTGCGTGCAGCTGTTCTTCTTCGGCGCGGGGCTGGGCCTGATCATGCAGGTGATTGTCCTCGTCGTCCAGAACGCGGTCCCCGCCACCATGATCGGTACCGCCACGAGCACCAACAACTACTTCCGTGAAGTAGGTGCCTCCCTCGGGGTTGCGGTTTTCGGTGCGATCTTCACGAGCCGGCTCACTGAATCACTGACGACGGCGTTTGCCGGCTCCGGTGCCTCCGCGGAGCAGGCCGACCAGTCGGCTGCAACCCTTAGCCCTGCGGCGCTGGCCCAGCTGCCCGAACCGTTGCAGGATGCCGTCGTCGAGGCCTATGCCCAGTCACTCGCACCCGTGTTCTGGTACCTCGTGCCGTTCCTGGTGATCGCACTGATCCTCGCGATCACGCTGAAGGAGATCCCGCTGTCGGAAACGTCCGGCATGGTCGCCCGCGGCGAAGCCGTCGGCGGGGAGGAAGCCGAGCGGATGGAACGCGAACTCGCCGCAGCCCGGAGCGGAGCCAAGGCCGAGGCGACGAGCGAGGCCAAGAGTCCCCGTTGATTTGGCAGGACACGCCCCGAATGGCGACCCAAAAGGGGCGTGTCCTGCCAAATCAACGGGAGGGGTCAGCGCACGAAGTCGGGTATGCCGGTCGAATAGCGCGCGTTCTCGGCGTGCTTGCGATGCAGCGGGTTGAGCGGCGGCAGGTCGTCCAGGGAGAACCACTGGACGTCCATGGACTCGTCGTCGTTCACCCGCGCCTCCCCTGAAACGTAGCGGCACCGGAACACCAGGCTCAGAAACCTGCACACGTCCTGGTTGGGGAAGATCACAGGGCCGACGACGTCGATACTCACCAGATGCTCCACCTCGACCGACACTCCGGTCTCCTCCTCCACCTCACGGACAATCGCCGGGGCGGGCTCTTCGCCCGGCTCGATCATTCCGGTGATGAGGGTCCACTGGCCAGTGTCGGCGCGGCGTCCGAGCAGGACGCGACCGTCGTCGTCGTACACCACCGCCGCTGCTCCGGGAAGCCACAGCGGATCATGGCCGATCTTGGAACGAAGGTCCTGGACGAAGTCGGGAATAGGCATATTACTCAGCCTAGTGCGAGGACCAGCCCCGCCCCGACGATCATGAACGGCCCGAACGGAATGGCCGTCTTGGCGTTACCCCGGCGGCTGACAATGAGGAGAACGCCCCACAGCCCGCCGAGGAGGAAGGCTGCGAACGTGCCCCACAGCAGGAACGACCAGCCCACAAAACCGAGGTACAGCCCCAGCACTCCGGCGAGCTTCACGTCGCCGAAGCCCATACCTGCCGGGTAAATCAGTCTCAGGACGAAGTAGAAGACCCAGAGCACCGCCGCCCCGCCGGCCAGGGAAACCAGCCTCCCCCAGTCCTGGGCTGCGAGGGCCGCCGCGATCAGCAGCACAGCGGCAGCCGGGTAGGACGGAAAGATGATGCGGTTGGGGAGCCGGTGCGTCAGGATGTCGATCACGCTCAGCCAGATCCCGATCACCGCGAGCAGCGCCAGCGCGAGCGCACACAACCAGAACGCCACGGGCGCGGTGTCCCAGTACTCCCCCATCAGCGCCAGCATGTGCCTACCGTAGCCGAATCACGGGCGGCGAACTCAAACGCCGGGCTTACACTGTGGATATGTCCGCCTCAAGCGGTTCGAACCCGGCGAGCCTCTTCCGATCCCTCTGCCGTTCCTCGCCGTGGCGCTGGGAAACGGTCCGGTTCTCTGTGGCCTGGATCAGCACTGACGGAGAGTCGGACCCGCTGCGAGCGTGGGTGCGCCGACCGCAGGCATTGCGGGTGGAGACTCTGGACGGAACCCTCCTCCACAGCAGTACCGGCAATGAGCACTCCCGCGATTCCTTCTACGTCAGCGCGAGCAAGGCCTCCTGGCTCGTGGCGCCGAATCTGGTCAGTCCCGTGTACAACGAGGCAGGTTACGTCCACCGCCGCCCCAAGGCCGCCTACGGTGAGCCGGCCTTCGGCGATCCGCGCTGGGCCGCCATGCTGGACCCGGTGGAGCTGGCCGGCGACGCTCCAGTCCCCTACGAAACACCGTTCGCAAACCGTGTCGAACTCGAAGACATCACCGAGGACGTCCATGAGGGCCGGCGCGTCCTCGCCGCCACCGCAAGCCCGAATGTCTCCTACCAGCCGTTCACGCCGGGACGGCCGCTGATCGGGTCAGGCCGCACCCGCGTGCTGGTCGACGTCGCCACCGCCATCTGCGTGTCGACGACGGCGCTCGACGGACCCCTTGAAGGCTGCGGCCACCGGCTGGCCATCAGCGGAGTCGACGAGTACATGACCGATGATCTGTTCACCGACGCCCCGCCCACGCTCACTGATGTCCGTGACCATATCCCGTGGCAGGTCGGCTGACCCGCCACGGGATACAGCCCTAGATTTCCGCACCCTCCAGCAGGTCCGTCACCAATGCTGCGATCGGCGAGCGCTCCGAGCGCGTGAGGGTGATGTGGCCGAAGAGCGGATGCCCCTTGAGGGTTTCGACGACCGCGGCAATGCCGTCATGCCGGCCCACCCGCAGGTTGTCCCGCTGCGCGACGTCGTGAGTGAGGACAATCTTGGAGTTCTGCCCGATCCGGCTCATCACGGTCAGGAGCACGTTCTTCTCGAGCGACTGCGCTTCGTCCACGATCACAAAGGAATCGTGCAGCGACCGCCCGCGGATATGGGTCAGCGGCAGGACCTCCAGCATCCCGCGGTCCATCACCTCCTCCACAACCTCCTGCGAGACCAGCGCACCGAGCGTGTCGAAGACGGCCTGCGCCCAGGGGTTCATCTTCTCGCTCTCGCTGCCCGGCAGGTAGCCCAACTCTTGCCCGCCCACCGCGTACAGCGGGCGGAACACCACAACCTTGCGGTGTTCACGCCGCTCCAGCACCGCCTCAAGACCGGCGCACAGCGCCAACGCCGACTTTCCGGTGCCCGCCCGTCCGCCGAGGGACACGATGCCCACCTCCGGGTCCATGAGCAGGTCAATCGCGAGCCGCTGTTCCGCCGACCGTCCGTGCAGCCCGAACACGTCGCGATCACCGCGCACCAGCCGCACCTGCTTGTCCGCCCCCACCCGGCCCAGTGCTGAGCCCTTCCCGGAGTGCAGGATCACCCCGGTATTCGCGGGCAGCTCAGCGGCGGCCGGCAGGAAGACGGGCTCATGCGCATAGAGGGTGTCGACGTCGTCGTCCAGGGTGCCCAGCTCCGCCACTCCGGTCCAGCCGGAATCCTTCACGAGCTCGTTGCGGTACTCATCAGCCTGCAGACCCATGGCGGAGGCCTTCACGCGCATCGGCAGGTCCTTGGACACCACGGTGACGTTGCGGCCCTCGTCGGACAGGTTCTTGGCCACGGCGAGAATCCGGGAGTCATTGTCGCCGCTGCGGAAGCCGACGGGCAGCACCTCGGTGGAGACGTGGTTGAGCTCAACGCGGAGGGTCCCGCCCTCGGAGCCCAACGGAATGGCCTGGTTCAGCCCGTTGTGCTGCACCCTCAGGTCATCGAGGAGCCGCAGCGCCTTGCGGGCGAAGTAGCCCAGCTCGGGGTCATGGCGTTTGCCTTCGAGTTCGGTGATGACCACGATCGGCAGGATCACCTCGTGTTCAGCAAAGCGGGTGATCGCCAGCGGGTCTGACAGGAGCACCGAGGTGTCCAGCACGTAGCTGCGGCTGCCGAGGCTCTCGACAACAGAAAGGCCCGCCGCTGCGAGAACTTGTTCGTCCTGCGCTGCCGGGCGGGCCTTGTTGTTGCTGATCGTGTCGCTTGCTGGTCGCTGGGTTGGGCGAGATGTGGCCACTTCAACTCCACTTCCCCGGGCGGCGGGCGCCCGGGAATATCTAGGGCTTGGGTGAGGCGGGCCGGCCAGAAAGCCGAGCACGGCCTTCCCTTCTCAGAGCGTGTGCGGATGGGCACGTTGCCTGCATCGGTGGCCTTTCCGAACAGCCGACGGGTGCCGTCTGTTGCAACAGACATTACGCCCGCGAACGACGACGGCTGCGCCGCTTACGCGCGCGTGTCGCGTGAACGTCCGGTGAAGGAAAGGAACGCAGTGCTAGCAGCCGAAGCGGCGCTGCCGGCGTCCGTAATCGCGCAGGGCGCGAAGGAAATCGACCCGCCGGAAATCCGGCCAGAGCGCTTCGCAGAAATAGAACTCGCTGTACGCGCTCTGCCACATGAGGAACCCTGAAAGCCGCAGCTCGCCCGAGGTCCGGATCACGAGGTCCGGGTCCGGCTGGCCGCGCGTATAGAGGTACTCGGAAATCTGCCCGACCGACAGATTCTCGGCGACATTGGCCAGTGAAGAGCCTTCGGAGTCCGCGTGCAGCAGCAGTTCCTTGACGGCGTCGACAATTTCCCGCCGCCCGCCGTAGCCCACGGCGACGTTGACATGGAGCCCTTCGATGCTTGCCGTTCGCTGTGCGAGCTCGGTGACCTTGGCGGCCAGGTGCTCCGGCAGGAGGTCGAGGGCGCCGACCGGCTGGACACGCACGGTCCGCGTTTCGCCAAGCCGGTCCAGGGTGTTTCCGATGATGTCGAGGAGCTGCTCGATCTCCTCCGCCGATCGGTTCATGTTGTCCGTGGAGAGCATGTAGAGCGTGACCATCTCGACGCCGAGCTCACGGCACCAGCCGAGGAATTCGAGGATCTTGTCCGCGCCGGCCTGGTGGCCATGCTGCGTCGGAGCGCCCGCGAGCTTTGCCCAGCGGCGGTTGCCGTCAACCATGACGCCGATGTGGTGCGGGATACGGTCTGCTGCCAGGGACCGCTGGAGTTTGCGTTCGTAGAAGTTGTAGGCAAACGAGGGGAACATCACGGCAGCGCCCACCTGTCCTTCCGTTGAGCTGGCGAGGAGTCTGTTCCTACCGTACCGGCACCCGCTGCACGGCGGTACGGAACGCCTTGTTACTCGTTAGTAACTTAGCGGCCTGTCGGCTAGAATTCCGTCATGAGCCGACGCGTTTCCCCCCTGCCCGGCGGGCACGATTCCCCGCAGAATCGGGACGAATCGGCCCCCGTCGACGGCCCGGTGGAATCGGCCGTCGAACGCGCTGCAGACGCGCTGAGCATCAAACCCAAGTGGCGGGGCTGGATTCACCTCGGCGCCACTCCGCTCGCGGTTGCGGCCGGGATTGTCCTCATCGTCCTTGCACCCACCACGGCCGGAAAAATCACCTCTGCGGTCTACGCGTTCACCGGCGTCCTGCTCTTCGGCGTCAGCGCCATCTACCACCGCGGTAACTGGCAGCCGCGCACCAAGGTGGTCCTCAAACGGCTGGACCACACCAACATCATGCTGGTCATTGCCGGCAGCTACACGCCGCTTTCCTGGGCGCTGCTTCCGCAGGACAAAGCCACCTTCCTGCTCTGGCTGATCTGGTGCGGGGCCATCGCTGGAGTGCTCTTCCGCGTGCTGTGGGTCAACGCTCCGCGCTGGCTCTACGTCCCCATCTACATTGCACTGGGGCTCGCGGCGCTACTGTTCCTGCCCGACTTCCTCGTCGCCAGCGTCCCGGCCACCATCCTCATTCTCGTGGGCGGAGTGTTCTACATCGCCGGTGCTGTGATTTATGGCCTGAAGCGGCCCAACCCGAGTCCGCAGTGGTTCGGTTTCCACGAGCTGTTCCACGCGTTCACCGTCGCAGCGTTTGCCGCGCACTTCATCGCCATCATGATCGCGGTCCTGAACCCGATCCGCTAGCACGCTCACCGGTCTGCTCACAGTCTTAGGTGCCCAGCAGCTCTACCAGCTCCCCGACGGTCGCGACCGGCCGCCTGCACATTATCGCCTGGCACACATGAGCCAGAGGAGCGCCGTCGTCGGCAGCTTTCCGGCCGGTCAGCAATGGGACGACGCCGATGGCCCGTGGGAATGCATGGCGTTCGGCCAAGGAGATACTGGAAGCTCTCGCTCAGCCAGACCGTGAGCCACCTCACTGACCAAGATTCGTTCGAAAGCGAAGCGGCGACGTCGGTCCGCCTGAGATGATTACCAGCATGGGTGAAGAGATCTGGAGGTTCGGCGCCATCGAGGCAGCCGAGGCTGCGCGGCAAGTTGTTCACCACGATCCAGACGCACCATGGGAGCGCATCCCCATTCCGGCCGATGCGGAGGCCGCTTCAGCAAGCGTCACCGCGCTCGCTGCGGAGTTCCTGAAGCTCCCGCCAAGCATCCGTGGTGCCCTGGGACGAGCAACGGGCAACGCGGCTCAGCTGTCGGATGACCGTCTACAAGGGCTCGCCGAGCTGCTGCAGAACGCCGACGACGAAGGCGCGGACAGTGCTTTTTTCGTGGTCGACGAGGACCGGCTGCTCTTCGGACACAACGGCAGCGACTTCACGTTGCCGGATGTCTGGGGCCTAACGATCCCGTGGCTCAGCGAGAAGACCGGCAAGGCCGAGAAGCTTGGGCGATTCGGCATCGGCCTCAAGACGCTACAGTCGCTCTCGGAAACCTTGGAAGGACACAATGGTCCTTTCCACATTTCGGCTCGGGCGAAGCGCCATGCAGCCGCTGAACGATGATCCACGTTGGCCGAACAAGCCTACATCTGCTACGACCGTCGTCGTCGTGCCCTTTCAACACGGTGGCTTCAATCGTGGGGAGACGCCGGCCTGCTCTTCTTGCGCACCCTGCAAACGGTCACCCTGCTCGATCCTCATGGGCAAGCCCTGACCCGTCTGGCCGTGGGCCGCCGAGACGCGGCAACGCTAAACCTTGCAGGCGGCGAGGCCAACAGGGTGACAGTTACAGCTGACGACGACCGGTCTTGGCTGCTCTATTCGCGCAGCGCAAAGAGTCCTGTCGGGCACCGCGCGGGCAAGTCCCACCACGAAACGACACCTGTGGCTGTGGCGTTCCCGAGGTTCGTCGGCGACGAGGAACACGTCCATGTTGGCCTGCCGGTCCGATCGGTAGGCCTGCCCTTCCGCTTCGCAGGCCAGTTCGATCCGCTCGCCAACCGCCGCGGCCTAGCCGATAGCGAGTGGAATCTCGACCTCGTCGGGCTCGTGGTTGACCTGTGGCTGGACGCGGTGCTCGACCTGTTTCGCATCGATGCCAGCAGCGCCTGGGCAGCGGTTCCGCTCATCGAGGAGTACAAGGCAGACGCCCTTTCGGCTGGTCAACTCAACGACGCCCTCAGCGGTACGCTGATGACTGAGTCGCTCCTCGAACTGGCGGAGCGACTTTTGCTCATGGGCCGCGACAGTACCGAGCACCCTTTACGGGATCTCGCTTTCGAGACACCCGATTTGACCGGCATCCTAACCGACGAGGACATCCGCGCTCTCGCTGGCACCCCGACGTCTTTACCGCTGCTAACCGGTCTGGCGACGGCCGGTGGCGGGACGTCATCTCTAGCCTCGCCAACCTCGGGGCAACGACTCCGGCCTTGGTCGACGTCACGACCGCAGTTCAACTCCTGAACGCCGAGGACCGAACGATTGAGTTCACTGCAGATCTAACGGCGGCTGTGGTCGCGGTGAGTAACCTCGAGGATGCGGAGGACGAGGACTTGACGAAGGAACTCATCTCCTCAACCTGCCTCATCCTCGACGACGGCCGCAGGATATGCCCAAAAGACGCAAGCGATCTGGGAGTACTCCTTCCCGATGACGCCTCGGTGCTTTGGTCCACGCTCGGAATCGGCGTCCAACTACACCATACCTACATCGAACGTCCAGTGTGGAGCGAGGTCGCAGATTGGCTGCACGGCATCGACGCGTTGCGACGGACGGCGACCGATGACGACGCACTACGAGTCCTGGCTCGCGCGGGGCGGATGGATGTGGAACTGCCCGAGCCGCTCACCGATAGTCACGCCCATGCGCTTCGTGCGGCACTTGAGTCCGTTGACGAGTCGAAGCGTCCTGAGCTGGGGGCGGGGATCGGCCGCGCCATCCGGTTTGAGGCGACGGTGTACCAAGCCGACGGTAAACGGTCACAAATATTCGCCCGGCCAGCAGACTCGTACTTCATTGAGAAGGACAAGAACAGTTGGTCGAACGCCGCGAAGAAGACTCCCCGGCTGGTGTGGCTTCACCGCCGCTACTCAGAGTCACTTCGCACCCCAGCGGGTCGAGCGGGCATAGGCGCTCAAAAACTCTTCCGTCTGCTCGGCGCCGAAAGCGTGCCGAGGCTGGAGGTACTCCCCAACAACGATGCCTTTTACAAAAAGTACGCGTATCACGACTCGGGCCTGTGGAAGACAGCGCCCGGCTCGCCAGCGCGACGCAGGAAGCAACTGGACGAGGTCGGAGCTCAGTGCACATTGGATGACCGTGCCTCCCCCGACCTTGAAGCGGTCCTCGCCGACATCGCTGGTGAAAGGAATGCCTCTCGCCGCCGGGAGAGGGGGAACGCGCTCGTCGGCTCCCTTGCTCGCAACTGGGATCGACTCGAGCCACACGCAAGGGTTGCGGCCGCAAATCCGGACAACGGCTGGAGGCCCCAGGGTGAGGTGGACGCCTGGTGGGTAAGCCAGGCTGCCTCGGTCGCATGGTTGACGAACGGGCGCGGTCGCCCTGCGGCCCCAGGTCAACTGCGCTTCAAAACGCTCACGAATGAGGCCATGCACGGTGCTGACCCCGCCCTTTATCTGGCCGGCAGCCACGACCTTCCATCGCATCGCAACGTGCTCACTGCTCTCGGAGTAGAAGGCAACCCGGCTGTCGCAGCACTGTTAGGCAAGCTCTCAGAAATCCGGGCAGCGCATCTTGCCGGGCAGTCCTTGCACTTCGATCAACGAGACGCCCATCCGATGACGGCACCAGAGGCTACCGACCTCGCCGCACCCTTCTACCAAGCGCTCGCTGCCGAGGTTCATAGCGGCGGGATCCAGCGTGTGGGCAACATGCAAGCCAGCGTACTCCGCAACTACTTCGACCGCGGAGACGGGTTGATCATCACCAACCTCGGGTGGAGACGCACGGCCCTGACGCGGTCCGGCGCTCCAATATTCGGTGATTTGGCAGCGTTCGTCCCCGCAGTGAGCGGCACCGAGCCGCTATGGACTGCGCTGGGAGTTCGAGGCCCGACTGCGGACGACGCGAAGGTCGTCATCAAGAAACTCGCCGGAACTCGGCCGATGAGTACAGATGAGCGGCAAATCATGCTTGAAGCGCTTCGAGTCCTCGCCCGAACCCCACCCGATCGCCTCGGGCTGTTGCGGCGTCAACCCGTTTACGTTGGGAGCGGCTGGTTGAGCAAGCGTCCGGTTTACGCCGTAGAAAACCCGCTTCTCGCCAAAGCGCTTCTGACGACGGTGCCGATTTGGCAACCCGGCGGGCAGCTCACCCAACTCAAATCCCTGATCGAGCCGCTCGCACTCACTCCGGTTCACGGTGACCACGCGCATGTCCTGCACGAAAACGCGGCCATCCATGACGTAGATCTCACCGAGACATTCGGCCGCGCCGTGCGCAATCTTCAGACCGACCTGACACTGAGCGCACCGCGAACTGCGGAAACGATCAGCGTCACCTGGGAAGAACTCGGCGAGTTTCAAGTCGCCTTGCTGCCCGATCTTCGAGTGCAGGTCAACCTACCGGACAGCGCTGGCCACCCAGTGTCGCTACCTGCCTGGTTGGACGTACACCGAAAGACCCTGTTCATCCGCTCTCCCGAGGAGGCCAGCCGGGCGCGGAGCGGCGGCTACGCGATCGCGTCCAGCTTCCGGACCAGCCCACGCGAGCTTGCGCACGCATGGCTGGCCGCTTGGGCCGATGCGGAGGCAGGCGCACAGGCGGAGCTCGTGGTGTCCGCTGCCGCGCGTGCGGCCGAAGAGAAGCTCCGCCGGGAGAGGAGCCAGGCTGCGTTGGTCTCGCTGCCCACATCGGCCGGGGACCAGCAGACGCGACCGGCGCGAAGGCCGAAGAAGGGCGCCAGTCTCAATCAAGGGGCGCCGGGGAATCACCAGCCGCTCCCGAGGGCCCGCACACTCGTCGATCCAGGTGCCTTGGTCCTCCAGGAGACGGCTGGCGAGCTCATCGTCGGGGTACCTCCAGGCGAGGAATCAACGGAATTCCCAGGGCCGGGCACTTCTTCCCCTTCCGGAAATGTGAAACTGAAGGAACCGAAACTCGACCACCCCAAGCAGGCAAACAGCGGCGGCAGAGGGCCTCAAAACTACACCGCAGAGGAGCGCGAGACCGCCGGAATGGCACTTCTGCGCACTGTTGTCGCTGGCGACGACTGCATCCTCACAGACGTGCGTCATCAACACAACGTGGGTGCTGACGCCGTCGACAACCTTGGCCGGTACTACGAGTTAAAGGTGCACCAGGGAGCGATTCCCGACACCGTAAAGCTCGAGGACAGTCAGATCCAAAGAGCCATGACCACAGACGACTTCTATTTAGTCCTCATAGGCAACGTGGAGGAAGGGCAAGGGAAGCCAGAAGTCCGAATTATCCACGATCCGCTCCACCACCTTGAGGTGCAACCTCAAGGCGCCGTCCATCTCACAGGGGTTCTATCTGCAAAGGTAGCGCGGTCATGGTTATTTGAGCAGGTCGCTGAAGATGACGTCCGGGAGCCGGACACGGAGTAACGCACAGCATGCGGCAATGGTAATTCCCGGAAACTGCCAACCTCCACCTTTGACGGAACTCAGCTAATATCGAGAAATGCCAACCACACGGCGTGCGCTGACCATGCCACCCGACGGATACGGACCTGAGCCCGCCTCCGAGCGGGATGTCATGCTGCAAGCAAGCAGGCGGCTGCAGGCGACTCTGCCAGCGGACTGGTCCGTCAAGGTCGTAACCATCACCGGTGATGAAGAGAATGCTCGTCTCGAACTCAAGCGCTTCGACTCGCCAGTCCTCACGTTCCGAGTCGAGATCAAGCGAACGATCACGCGCGCCAGCGCACTCTTCCTATTGGGCAAGCAGCGCTACATTTTCGAACGCTTGGCCCGCCAGGAGTCCGAGGATCGGGCCCAGGGGATGCTCGCGACTCGCTACCTCAGCCCGCCGATCCAGGATCTGCTCCGGGAGCGCGGGGTCTCCTATATCGACGCGACGGGAAACATTTTCCTGAACTCGCAGGACCCGCTGGTCTTTATCTCCGAGCGAGGTGCGAACGCCGATCCCTGGCGGAGCGCCGGTCGACCAACTACCAGCCTCAAGGGCCTGCCGGCCGCACTGATGGTTCGGGCCCTGGCTGACTACGCACCACCGCTCACGGTCCCCGAGCTAGCCAAGGTTGCTGGGACATCAATGGGCGCCGCCTACCGTCTGGTCGAGTACCTGACGAACGAAAGCCTGATCACGAGGGAGGACCGCGGACCGATCACGACGGCGGACTGGCCGGAACTCCTGCGTCGTTGGAGCCAGGATGCTCGATTCCTCGATACAAACAGGACCCATGGCTACCTCGAACCCCGAGGCATCAGCGCTCTCACAACGAAGCTGCGGGAACTGTCCGATGCGCAGTCCTACGCGGTCAGTGGCTCTTTAGCAGCGCAGCCTTACGCGCCGTACGCCGAGCCTCGGCTGGCGTTGCTTTATTCAACGGACCCGGAGGTATTGGCGGAAAGGCTCGGACTCCGCCCGGTAGAGAGCGGAGCGAACGTCATCGTCGCTTCCCCGAGATCTCCCGTCGTCTTCGACCGCACGACCACCTGGCAAGGAATCAAAATCGTTGCACCGAGCCAGGCTGCGGCGGACCTGTTGGGCGGGCCGGGACGAAACCCCTCAGAAGGCGCGTTCCTGCTCGAATGGATGGAGGAGAACCCGGATGCCTGGCGACGAGAACTTGATCGTTGAAGCCCGCGCTGCACTACTGGACGCCGCAATCGCGCTCCGGGCCCACAGCGACTCCATCATCCTGATCGGTGCACAAGCGGTCCACCTTCGTACCGGCGCGGCATCGTTCGCACTCGCGGAGGCAACCAAGGACTCCGACTTCGCGATCGACGCTCGCAACCTCGGCGAGGACCCGCGGCTCGAGGAGGCGATGAAAAATGCTGGCTTCATCATCAACCCGACCAACCGACAGCCGGGTGCCTGGATGTCCCCGCGAGGCATTCCGGTCGACCTCATGATTCCGGAGCAACTGGCCGGAGGAACTGGCCGGCGAAGCGTGCTCATCCCGCCACACGACAAGAACTCGGCACGACGAGCCGCTGGGCTGGAGGCATCCGTCGTGGATCACTCGCCGATTGCGGTCGACTCTCTCAATGGCGACGGGCGAAGCGTCGTCATCGATGTCGCGGGGCCGGCGGCGCTCCTCGTCGCGAAGATGCACAAGTTGGGCGAGCGGGTCAGCACGCCCGATCGCTTGATCGACAAGGACGCCCACGACTGCTACCGACTCCTGGTCGCGACGTCCACCGCAGACATGGCTGCGACCATGCGACTCCTTCTCAATGAGGAGGTTGCGGGCGAGACCACCCGACAAGCGCTTGACTACTTCCGCGGACTCTTCGCAGACGGGCCTGAAGCGCTTGGGTCAATGATGGCCGGGCGTGCGGAGGAAGGCGTGGGTGATCCGGGCAACGTGTCTGCGGCTGTCGCCTTCCTTGCTCAGGACCTCTTGGCTGCCATGAAATAGGCGCGGGATCGCACTCCGAGGTGATCCACGCGAGGCTTCGGCTTATCTGCGCGGACGGAGCCGTTCAGCCATGGCTTAGGGCGCGTCTGGCCCGTGCTTGCCGCCGGGACCGCGGCGTTCGGCCGGTTCGCTGTTCCGCGTATCCGACGGGTGCGTCCCCGACGGGTGCGTCTCCGACGGGTGCGTCCCCGACGGCTGAGTCGCTGACTGCTGCCCAGCATCGCCTGCCCGGGCGCCGCCGGCCTGTTCAGCCTGCTCCGCCTCCAGCGCCATCTCCCGGTAGCGCACCCGGCGGATCCTGCGGGTCATGTCACGGATCAGGAAGATCACTGCAATCACCAGGAACAGGGTTGCCAGGAATCCGAGGAGCCCCGGGGTGACATCGGCCGGATCCAGCCCGGGGCGCAGTGAGGCGCCATCACCCGGCGTCGGCGTAGGCGTCACAGTTGCGGCCAGGGTCAGCAGGGAGAACACTCCAGAGCACCACTTTCACGAGGATTCATGGCGGAATAACGCCATGGGCCACTGAGGACCACTGAGTTTATTCTATGCCCGCGAAGAAATCCGTTTCGGGCAGTTCCTGTTGCACGCGGGAGTGGATCAGCGAGTAATCCTCCCAGGGCCAGACCTTGCGCTGCAGATCGGAGGAGACGGCGAAGAAGAAGCCTTTAGGCTCCACTTGGGTGCGGTGGGCCAGCAGGGCGCGTTCCCGGTGTTCGAAGAAGTCGCCGCAGTCGATCTGGGTAGTGGTGGGGTGAGTTGGGCGTGCAGGTTGGTGGCCTTCGGCGTCGGCTTCCAGCCAGGCGGCAATCCGTTCGGCATACGGCGACTGCAGTCCCGCTTCCTCCAGCGCGAAATGCAGGGCACGGAACCGCTCCGGATTGAACGCGCGGTCATAGTAGAGCTTCAGCGGAGTCCATGGTTCGCCGAGACCGGTGTAGCGGGACGGGTCGCCGGCGGCTTCATAGGCCTCCACCGCCACCCGGTGGGCCTTGATGTGGTCCGGGTGCGGGTAACCGCCGTTTTCGTCATAGCTGAGGATCACGTGCGGCCGGTATTCGCGGACCAGCTTCACCAGCGGCGCTGCGGCGCGTTCGAGAGGCTGCAGCGCAAAGCATCCGGGCGGCAACGGCGGCAGCGGATCGCCCTCGGGCAGCCCCGAATCAGCAAAGCCGAGCCAGCGGTGTTCAATACCGAGGGCCGCAGCGGCCTCGGCCATTTCCAGGCGGCGCAGGCCGGCGAGGTCACGGGCCGCGTGCGGCACCCCCGCCATCTCGGAGTTCAGGATGTCTCCGCGCTCGCCTCCCGTGCAGGTTGCCACCATCACGGACACTCCCGCTGCCACGTAGCTGGCCATGGTGGCCGCGCCCTTGCTCGACTCGTCGTCGGGGTGCGCGTGCACCGCGAGGAGGCGGTAACCGCCGTCGTTCGCTGCGCTTCCTGAAGGAGTAGCGGGAATTTGCTCCGGGCTGGGCACTGAATGCTCCTAAATCTTTCCTGGCTTGGCGAGGCTGATAGCCCCGGGGTGGGACGCAGGCCGACAAACCAAATGAACGAACCAAGGTAGCAGTTGGTAAACTGGAAGGGATGAGCACCCACCACGCGCCAGTACCAAGAGTAGCCAATCGCTACGGTGCGCCCAAGCCACAGCGGTCGGCCTCCGTCCATGGTCGCCTCAAGCGTTGGCCCATCTGGGTAGTTCTAGCCATGGCCGTCGTAGGCACCGGGATTTTCAGTATCTATGCAGGATCTTCGCCGGTCTCCGCAAAAGATGTGGGCTTCAACATCGGACCGTCGGGTGGAGCTAGGGTTGACTTCCAAGTGATCAAAGACCCAGCGGCCTCAGCACAGTGTGCCGTCCAAGTCCTAAATGAGTCGTACGCTGTTGTCGGCTGGACGGTGGTGGATATCCCTCCTACAGAAGGCAACGACACTCCGGACGGAGGCCGCACCACCTCCCACAGCGCCATCGTCCGAACCGAGTCCCTCGGTGTGACCGGCGGGGTCAACGCCTGCTGGATTCTCGACGAAGCCTGACCCGCAACAGCCAGTATTCCGCGCCGTTATTGGGTATTTGAACCTTGCTGTCTATAATGGACTGATACGTTCCGCCCCGCCCCAGCCGGTGAACCGCTCGAAAGAGTCCACCACGCAGGCGGGGTCTTTGCTTGTAGATGCCCGCATCACTGCAAAGACCGCAGCCGAATCCCGCTCAGGGGTTCGACGTACCTAAGGAGATATCGTGTCCACCAACAGCGCATCCGTCGCCTGGCTCACCAAGGAGTCCTACGAGCGCCTCAAGGCTGAGCTGGACCACCTGTCCGGCCCCGGCCGCACCGAGATCGTCGCCCGCATCGAGCAGGCCCGTTCGGAGGGTGACCTCAAGGAGAACGGCGGTTACCACGCAGCCAAAGAAGAGCAGGGCAAGGCCGAGGCCCGCATCCGTCAGCTCACCGAACTGCTGAACAACGCGCACGTCGGCGAATCGCCGGCTGATGACGGCATTGTCGAGCCAGGCATGCTGGTCGAGGCGAACATCGCCGGAGACAAGGAAAGCTTCCTGCTCGGCAGCCGCGAGGTAGCCGGTGACACCGATCTCGACGTCTACAGCGAGAAGTCCCCGCTCGGCGCAGCCATCCAGGGCCACAAGGCCGGAGACACCGTAAAGTACACCGCGCCCAACGGCAAGGAAATCACCGTCGAGATCCTGTCGGCGAAGCCCTACGCGGGCTAACTGTAGTTCTCAGCTAGCGCTGACGCTCGGTTAACCCTGACCCTCCACTAACGCTGACGCGGCAGGCGGCCGGTCCCGGAGGGGGCCGGTCGCCGTTTCAGTATCAGGGCAGCCAGCACTCCGCCGAGTGCACCGAAGAGGTGTGCCTGCCAGGAGACGTTGGACCCGAACTGGGGCAGCACACCCCACAGCAGCGAGCCGTACATCAGAAAGAGCAGCACAGCCAGGGCGATCTGCTTCCAGTCGCGGTTATAGAAGCCGCGCACCAGCAGGTACGCAAACAGCCCGAAGACAAGCCCGGACGCGCCGATTGTCACTCCGCCGCCGAAGATCCACACGCCAACACCCGAGGCCAGCCAACTCGCTCCCACAGCTACGGCAAAGCGGCGGGCGCCCTCGAGGAACGCAAGGAATCCCAGCACCAGCAGCGGCAGAGTGTTGCTGAACAGGTGACCGAAGTCGGCATGCAGCAGCGGTGCGAACAACACGCCGTCGAGCCCCTCCACTTCCCGCGGCACGATGCCGAGCAGCCGGATCAGGAAAAAGCCGGTGGCCGTGTTGACCAGGTGTACAGCCCAGAGCAGCGCAACGAAGACGACGACTGCCGTCAGCCCGCTCTTTGCCCTCTTCGCCAGCATGTCAGCCCTGGATGACGACTGGCTGAAAGCCCTCTGCGCGCAGGTTGTTCAGGACCTGCTCGCAGTGCTCCTCGCCCTTCGTTTCCATGTTGATGGTGATCGCTACATCCCCCATGCTGATTGAGCCGCCCACGCGGGTGTGGTCCACTCCGGTCACGTTGGCATCGGACTCGGCGATGATCCGCGAGATGGTGGCGAGCGAACCCGGACGGTCATCAAGCAGCATCCGCACTACCAGGTACCTTCCTGCGGCGGCCAGACCGCGCTGGATCACCTTCAGCATCAGCATTGGATCGATGTTGCCACCCGACAGCACGACGGCGGTGTTCCCCGGGTTGGCGCCGTTCTCGGTCAGTTTCCCGTCCAGCAGTGCCGCGATGCCCACCGCACCGGCGGGTTCGACCACCATCTTGGAGCGCTCGAGCAGGAAGATCAGTGCGCGGGCGAGCGAATCCTCGCTGACCGTGACGACGTCATCCACCAGTTCCCGGATGATGGAGAACGGAAGCTGCCCCGGCCGACCCACCGCAATACCGTCGGCGATCGTGGAGACCTTCTGCAGCGGAACCAGTGCGTCCGCAGCCAGCGACGGCGGGTAGGCTGCCGCATTCTCGGCCTGCACTCCAATGACGCGGATCTCCCGGCCCAGCTCACGGGCCCGGGCCTTGACGGCCACGGCGACGCCGGCCAGCAGCCCACCGCCGCCCACTCCCATCAGGATGGTGTCGACGTCGGGAACCTGCTCGAGGATTTCCAAACCGATGGTGCCCTGCCCGGCCACGACGTCCACATTGTCGAACGGGTGGACGAAGACTGCACCGTGCTCATCGGCGTACCGCTTGGCCTCGGTCAGCGCTTCATCGACGTTGTGCCCGTGCAGCACCACTTCGGCGCCGTGGCCGCGGGTTGCCGCGAGCTTTGGCAGAGCCACCCCGAGGGGCATGTAGATGCGCGCCTGGATACCCAGCCGGGCGGCCGCCACTGCAACGCCCTGCGCGTGGTTTCCTGCCGAGGCGGCCACGACGCCGCGAGCCCGCTCCTCCGCCGAGAGCCGGGCCATCCGGACGTACGCACCGCGGACCTTGAATGACCCCGCACGCTGCAGGTTCTCGCACTTGAGCGACACCTTCGCACCCGTCAGCCTGCCGAGCGCGCGGGAGTCTTCGATAGGGGTGTACGCAATGACGCCGTCGAGCATTTTCTGTGCTTCGAGGACATCCTCGAGGGTCACTGCCAGCTGGGCGAGATCGGTGGTCACGTTGAGGCTTCTTTCGGAGAGGTTTCCGGCGCAATTGATTCACCGGAAGGATGGGACGCAGGACTCGCGCCGGGTTCAGAAGATCGGGGCTGCGCGCCAACGGCAGGATCCGTCTCCCAGGCGCGGGCCGCTATGTAACGCACCACTGTGTTCAGGATGGCCAACAGCGGTACGGAAAAGAGTGCACCGGCAACACCGGCTACCAGCGAGCCGCCGGCTACTGCCAGCACCACTGCCAGCGGGTGCAGGGACACCGCCCTGCCCATGACGAAGGGCTGCAGGATGTGCCCTTCGACCTGCTGCACGAACAATACGATCGCAAGCATCACCAGCGCATTGACCCACCCGTTGGCCACGAGCGCCAGCAGGACCGCCACCATACCCGTGAACAGGGCGCCGAGGATGGGGATGAATGATCCCAGAAAGACCAGGACCGTCAGCGGGAGCACCAGCGGAACGTTGATGATGGCCGCTCCCAGGCCAATGCCGACAGCGTCGATGAAAGCGACAAGAATCTGCACCCGGACGTAGTTCGCCATCGAGGTCCAGCCCTGACGGCCCGCACCGGTGATCGCCGCCCGTGCCCGCCGCGGCGCAAGGCCGGCGAGAAAGCGCCAGATGCTGTCGCCGTCGTGCAGGAAGAAGATAAGCGCGAAAACTGTCAGCAACAGCCCGGCCAGGAAGTAGCCTGCGCTGGAGCCGAAGGAGAGGGCGCCGCTGACAATCACGCCGCTGTTGTTGTCTACCGCGTTGGCGACCTCGTCAATGAACCCGTCGATCTGGGACGAGGTGAGATCCAGCGGACCGTCCGACAGCCAGTCCTGCACCTGCTGGATACCCGCGAGCGCTTCCCCCCACAGGGAGGCGAAGCCGACGGCGAGCTGCTGTCCGACCAGCGACAGCGTGGCGGCAACGGCAAGCAGGAACCCTAGGACGATGACGGAGACCGCAATCCCGCCCGGTACTTTCCGGCGGCGCAGGAAGCTGACCGCCGGCGTCAGCAGACTGGAGAGGAGACCGGCGATCATCAGCGGGATCACGAGCAGCGAGATCTGACTCAGGAGCCACAGCAGCGCTGCGGACACCACAAGGACGAGACCGACGCGCCACGCCCAAGCCGCGCTGATCCGCAATGCGTACGGGACGTCCTCGCCTGCTGTGCGCACAGCGGGCACGGCAGGCACGGCGGGCACGGCAGGCCCGGCAGGCACAGCGGGCACGGCGGGCACGGCGGAGCCACCCTGATGCAAGGCTGGCTGCGCTTTTGGCCGCGGTGGACGCGTCATGGATCAATCTTTTCATAGCCGACCCACAAAGCCGTCTTTGCGAAGTGTTTGAATATGTTCGGAATCGTTGTATTTTGTTAAGCGCCTGTTGTTCCGTATTGATCAGCCCTGACCACGTACCCATCCTCCGGAGCCCACCATGCTCGCTGCCGATCGGCACGCTGCCATTCTCGCCAGGCTCGGCGTCCAGCGAACCGTCCGCGTCGCCGAACTTGCCGAGAACCTGGGCGTCTCCGAGATGACCATCCGACGCGACATCGACGGCCTCCATGCAGCCGGCGCACTGCGTAAGGTCCACGGCGGCGCGGCGTCACACACGGCTCTCAGCGCGCTGGAACCGGGATTCGGGGCCAACGCAGACCAGCGCACAGGTGCCAAGGAGTCGATCGCCGCGGCGGCAGCAGCGCTCATTCAGCCCGGCATGACGCTGGCGCTTACCGGCGGCACCACGACGTACCGCCTGATCGAGCACCTGTCCGGGCCGCTCACGGTGCTCACCAACTCCCTGCCCGCCGCAGAAAAGCTGCGCCGAAACGCTCCGCCCGGCGTCACCGTCCTGCTGACCGGCGGTGAGCGCTCCCCCTCCGAGGCACTGGTGGGACCCATCGCCACGTCAACTGTCCGATCCTTCAACGTGGACCTGTGCTTCATGGGCGCCCACGGCGTCGACGCCCAGGCCGGAATCACCACTCCCAACCTGGCCGAGGCAGACACCAACCGGGCGTTCGCCGAACAGTGCGGGCGCCTGGTGATCCTCGCCGACTCCACGAAGTTCGGCACGGTCAGCCTCGCGCGTATTGCCGGGATCGACCAGGTGCACTGCATTGTGACCGACTCCGAGCCCGATGACCCGCGCTATGCCCGCGCCACCAGCATTCTTGCTGCCTCCGCTCCCCCAACCAGTCCAACCTCCAATCCCCAGGACACACCATGACCCAGGTAATTCCTACCCGTCTCTCGGACGGGCGCGAACTGATCTACTTCGACGCCACCGAGGAAGCGGCGGCGCTGCACCGCGACGCTGCCGCCGTCGTCGACCATCGTGGGCTGCCGCCCCGCGGCGGCACGGGAGACGTACGCTACGACCCGCTGACCGGCGAATGGACGGCCGTGGCCGCCCACCGGCAGACGCGTACCCACCTTCCCCCGGCCGACCAGTGCCCGCTGTGCCCCTCCACAGCCAGCAATCTTTCCGAGGTTCCCGCTTCCGACTACGAGGTGGTGGTGTTCGAGAACCGCTTCTCCTCGTTTGGCCCCGACCTTGGGGAACTACCCGGCCTTCAGCCCGCTACCACAGGCTGGGGTACGACGACGCCGGCCTTCGGACGGTGCGAAGTGGTCGCCTTCGATTCCTCACACGAGGGCTCGTTCGGGTCCCTGCCGCCGGAGCGGGCGCGAACCGTCATCGAAGCCTGGGCACACCGGACCGAAGCACTCTCGGCGATGAAGGGCATCCGCCAGGTCTTTCCGTTCGAGAACCGCGGCGCGGACATCGGCGTCACCCTCCTGCACCCGCACGGGCAGATCTACGCCTACCCGTTCGTTCCACCGCGCGCTGCGCTGATGGGCCGGGAAGCACGCCGCTACTTCGATGCCGTCGACGGGCGCGAAACCCTCATGGGCTCGGTGCTGAAGTCCGAGCGGGAATCCGGCGAGCGCATGGTGCTCGAAGGCGAACACTTCAGCGCCTTCGTGCCGTTTGCTGCACGGTGGCCCCTCGAGGTGCACCTGGTGCCGCACCGCCACGTACCCGACATCGCTGCGCTTACCGGCGAGGAAAAGGACGAGCTGACCACGCTCTACCTTGACCTGCTGGCCCGCGTGGACGGCATCTACAGCACGCCGACGCCATACATTGCCGCGTGGCACCAGGCGCCCCTGGTTCCTGAACTGCGTGAAGCCGGCTATCTCCACCTGCAGCTGACCTCTCCCCGTAGGGCCGAGGATAAGCTGAAGTTCCTTGCCGGCTCGGAAGCAGCAATGGGCGCTTTCATCAACGACACCACTCCGGAGCAGGTTGCCGCCACCCTGCGCGCAGCGACCTCCGCAGGGAAGGAAACAGCATGACCCTCGTCCAGGAATTTGAGGATCGCTTCGGGCACGCGCCCATCGGAGTGTGGGCAGCACCCGGCCGCGTGAACGTGATCGGTGAGCACACTGACTACAACGACGGGTTCGTACTGCCGTTCGCCATTGACCGGGCCACTTCAGTGGCCGCATCCGTTCGCGAGGACTCCACCGTCCGGGTCAGCTCGACTTTCTCCGACTCCGGTGAGGTAATTGTCAGCGACCTGGACGAACTGTCTGCCGGCGACGTCGACGGTTGGGCCGCCTATCCGGTGGGAGTTCTCTGGGCACTGCGTCAGGCAGGCCACCAGCTCAAGGGCATGGACCTGCTGATCGACTCCCAGGTTCCGGTGGGAGCCGGTCTTTCCTCCTCCGCTGCCATCGAATGCGCAGTCGCTGTCGCCGCCAACGAGCTGTACGAACTTGGCCTGTCCGGTTCGGAGCTCGCGCTGATCGGCCAGCGCGCCGAGAACGAGATGGTCGGCGCACCCACCGGGGTCATGGACCAGTCCGCGTCACTGCTCGGCAAGGTCGGACACGCGGTGTTCCTCGACTGCCGAAGCCAGCATGCGGAGCTTGTTCCGCTGCCCTTGCAGGAAAACGGCCTGGCGCTGCTGGTGATCGACACGCGGGTCAGCCATTCCCACGCAACCGGCGGGTATGCAGCCCGTCGGCGCGCCTGCGAGATCGGTGCCGACGTGATGGGCGTCCGTGCGCTGCGCGACCTGAGTGAGGACGACCTCGAAGAAGCGTCCGGGCTGCTCGACGACGAGACCTTCCGTCGGGTGCGGCACGTTGTGACCGAGAATGCCCGGGTGCAGGCCGCCGTCGAACTCCTCCACGCGGAAGGACCGCAGGCAATTGCACCGCTGCTCGACGCCAGCCATGTATCCATGCGGGACGACTTCGAGATCTCCTGTGCCGAACTCGACCTCGCCGTTGAATCCTCCCGGAAAGCCGGTGCATTGGGCTCCCGCATGACCGGGGGTGGCTTTGGCGGCTCAGCCATCGCGCTGGTTCAGGTGGAGGACATCGACCGCGTCAGCTCCGCGGTCACAGCAGCCTTCGCCGAAGCAGGATTCACCGAGCCGGCCATCTTCGCGGTCTCCCCCGCTGAGGGAGCCGGCCGGGTTTCCTGACCCCACTGCCCTACCCTTAACAGCAGGACGGCCCCCGACATTGTCGGGGGCCGTCCTTAATGTATCTGTCAGAGCGTTGTTTACTCGCTGCCGCGCAGGATTGCGATGAGGCGGAGGAACTCGACGTACAGCCACACGAGGGTGACAGTCAGGCCGAACGCTGCCGTCCAGGAGTACTTGCGCGGTGCGCCGTTGCGGACGCCCTCGCTGATCATGGTGAAGTCGATGACCAGGGCGAAGGCAGCAAGGCCGATCGCAAGCACGCCGACCAGAACACCAAGCGGGATCCCGAAGATCTCTACGCCCGTGCGCAGGCCCCAGGGATCATTGCTGACGCCGAAGACCATCAGGCCAAGGTTCACGAGGCTGAACAGCGCGTAGCCGATCATCGCGATCATGAAGATCTTCATGGCCTTGGGCGTAGCGCGCACCTTGCCGCTCTTGAACAGCAGCAGGGTTACCGCGAAGACCGACAGCGTGCCGAGAAGCGCCTGCATGGCGATGTTCGGGAACTGGGCTTCCAGGAACATGGTCAGCCCACCGAGGAACAGGCCCTCAAGGAAGCCGTAGCCAAGAATCAGCGCGGGAACAGGCTCACGCTTGAAGGAGTTGACCAGCCCGAGTACGAAACCGCCGATCAGGCCGACGATCATCAGCAGGGGCGCCAGCGAGGGGAACAGGAACGCCGGAACCGCCGCGCCGATCAGCACCATGCCGATGGTGGCGACCGTCTTGACGATGACGTCGTCGAACGTCATGCGGCCCGTCTCCGCGGGACCTGCCGAAGGCTGGTTGTAGAGGTGCTCCAGCTGCTGCTGGTTCATGGCCGTTTGACCGGCCAATGCTGTGGAACCGTACGCTGCCGGACTGTTGCCGCGGGCAGCGGTACGGAAGTTCTTACCGTTGAAAACCGGGTTACCGCCGATTGCCATTGTGATGTAGTCCTCCATCTGGGGGCTGAGATGTTTCAACCCTACCAATATCAACGGATCCGGAGCCGATTTGTTCCTGTCGCCGCGCAGATTGAGCGAACGATTACGCGAGAGCTCCAACGGTAGACTGTCGGCGTGCCGAACCCACCAGCTACCCATGCCCCGATTCCCGATGCACTGCCGCTGAAAATGCTGCATGACCGCCTCCTGGTGATCCTGGACAAGGACAGCAGCGAACGGCGGTCGTCGTCGGGCATTGTCATTCCCGCCACCGCGGTCATGGGCAAGCGGCTGGCATGGGCCGACGTCGCAGCCGCAGGGCCCAGCGTCCGGCAGGTCTCACGCGGTGACCGTGTGCTCTTCGACCCGGAAGACAAGTCCGAGGTCGACGTCGGCGGCACCGACTACATCCTCCTGCGCGAGCGGGATGTCCACGCAGTAGCGCAGCCCGAGACCGACGACGTCGGCACCGGTCTCTACCTCTAGCCTCCCTCAGTGCCGGGCCAGTTTCCTCGTCCGACGGCGTCTGCGCTACCCGCCGGTAACCCGAACCGGACAGTTGTTATTCAATCGCTATCTGGAAGCCCCCATATGGCGAATAGTGGTAACTCAGCGCAGGTAACATAATCTCCACACTGCGTGACTTCGATCACAGGCTGTAGGGCCGTCGTACCTCGACGGACAAGCCACCATCGTGGAGGTTCATAACTTGATAACCAAGCCGACGCCGGCATGGCGCAGGAGGCTATTGCTCCTGATTGCCGGCCTCATGGCCGCACTGTTCATGAGCGCACCCGCCGCAGGAGCGTCAACACACGCTGCGGCAACCGACATGAACGTGCAGACCCCCGCCTCCGTCCAGGCCGGGGAATTCCAGAATCGAATCAGCGGCGTCCTGCGCAACGCCGAGGGTCCGCTCGCGGACGTCCGAATTTCGGTCACGGGCGAGGGTTTCGAAGGCGAAACCACCTCCGACGACAACGGATCCTGGACCATCGAGGTTCCGGAACAGGGCGCCTACGAGGTGGAACTCGATGAGTCCACGCTTCCCGAGGGCGCTGCCCTGGCTGAAGGCCAGGAGAACCCCCGCACCGTCACGTTCGCCGGAACCACGAATATCACCACCTTGTTCCTGTTCGGTGAGGGAATCGTCCTGGAAACCACAAGTTTCTGGAACGTCTTTGCGGACCGCGCGGTGGCCGGCCTCAGCTTCGGACTCCTCCTCGCGCTGAGCGCCGTCGGACTCTCCCTGATCTTCGGAACCACAGGGCTCACCAACTTCGCCCACGGCGAGATGGTCACCGCCGGTGCTGTGATGACCTTTGCCTTCGCGGCTCTGGGATTGCCGGCATTCGTGGCAATCATCCTGGCCGTCATCGGTGGCGCTGCGCTCGGCTATGTGCAGGACGCCGGGCTCTGGAAGCCGCTGCGCAAGCGCGGTTCGGGCCTCATCCCAATGATGATCGTCAGCATCGGCCTGGCCCTGGCGCTGCGCTACATCATCCAGTTCTTCTTCGGCGGCGCCACCCAGCAACTGCCCGGGGCGCAGGGCCGGATCCTCGACTTCGGTCCGGTATCCATCTCGCAGAACAACCTGAACTCCCTCATCACCAGCCTCGTTGTCATCCTGCTCATCGCATTCCTGCTCCTGCGAACCCGCATCGGCAAGGCAACGCGCGCAGTGGCTGACAACCCGGCGCTGGCAGCAGCTTCCGGTATCGACGTCGACCGGGTTATCCGGCTCGTCTGGGTAGTCGGCGGAGCACTCGCGGCCCTCGGCGGCATCCTTTGGGCCTACTACCGCCCGGGTGTCTCCTTCAACATGGGCCAGCAGATCCTGCTGCTGATCTTCGCGGGTGTGGTTCTCGGCGGCCTGGGGACAGTCTTCGGCGCCCTCGTCGGGTCACTCATCGTGGGCCTCTTCGTCGAGGTGTCCACGATCTGGCTGGAGGCCGACCTCAAGTACGTCGGCGCTCTGCTCATCATGATCATTGTTCTTCTCTTCAGGCCAGAGGGCATCCTCGGCCGTCGAGAGCGCGTAGGTTAGGGGCCAACTGATATGGACTTCGGAAACATTCTTGCCCTCGCCTTCGGCGAGATCATCAGCCCGACGACGGCGGCCTACGCACTTGCTGCCCTCGGCCTCGCTGTTCACTTCGGCTACTCCGGCCTGCTCAACTTCGGCCAGGCCGGCTTCATGGCGATGGGTGCCTACGGTTACGCCATCTCAACGCTGAGCTTCAACGCACCCCTGCCCGTGGCAGTACTGGTGGCGCTGCTCGCCTCGGTGATCTTCGCCGTCATACTGGGTATTCCGACCCTGCGACTGCGGGCTGATTACCTCGCGATCGTCACCATCGCCGCCGCGGAAATCGTGCGGTACATCGTGACCACCAACAGCCTGACCAACATCACCGGTTCGGCCAACGGACTCGCCGGCGGGTTCGAGAACGGGTTCTTCGCGCTCAACCCCATCCCGGAGGGTACGTACAACGTCGGTCCGCTGACCATGAGCGAAGACAGCCTGTTTGTCCGGCTCGTGGCCTGGACCATCGTGGCTTTGGCGTGTGTGACCGTCTGGCTTCTCATGCGCAGCCCCTGGGGACGTGTGCTCAAGGGCATCCGCGAAGACGAGAACGCGGTCCGTTCCCTCGGCAAGAACGTCTACGCCTACAAGATGCAGGCCCTGATCATCGGCGGGCTCATGGGCACGTTCGCGGGAATGATCTTCACGATCCCCCGCGGAGCCGTCCAGCCGGCAAACTACGCAACTGAGCTCACGTTCTTCCTCTACACGGTGGTGCTGCTCGGCGGCATGGCCACTGTCCTTGGCCCGGTTATCGGGGCAATGATCTTCTGGGTGGTTCTGTCATTGACCCAGAGCCTGCTCTTCGGCGCCATCGAAATCGGTGCCATCACATTCCTCACCAACGTCCAGGCCGGCCAGCTCCGGTACATCCTGGTGGGTGTTGCGCTCATGCTGCTCATGATCTTCAGGCCGCAGGGCGTACTCGGTAACAAGAAGGAGTTGGCGTTCGCATGAGTGAACCCACAGCGGAACCCACAGCGGGCTCTCCAGCAAAGCCGGCCGGACGGCGTGCAGCTCACGCCGTCCGCCCGTCCGAACCATCGGATGCGTCCATGGCTGAGGGCATCGATTACATGACTGACTCGCGACCCATCACCGAGGACACCCCCGGTCCGGGCTGCCGCAAGCGTGATCCCATCGTCACGGCGAAGAAAGTCACCCGGAGCTTCGGCGGCATCAACGCAGTGGATGTCGACTACCTCGAAATTCCGCGGAACAAGATCACCGCGCTCATCGGACCGAACGGCGCGGGCAAGACCACCCTGTTCAACCTGCTCACCGGCTTCGATACCCCCCAGAGCGGTGAGTGGAACTTCGACGGCCACTCCCTCGCCGGCGTCGCGCCTTACAAGGTGGCGCGTCTCGGCATGGTCCGTACGTTCCAGTTGACCAAGGTCATGGGCAAGCTCACCGTCATGGAGAACATGCGCCTCGGAGCGACGGACCAACCCGGTGAAAGCCTCGCCCGCGCCCTGTTCAAGGGCCTGTGGGGTGGACGCGAGAAGGAAATCACCGCACAGGCCGAGGTTCTGCTGCAGAAGTTCAAGCTCGACACGAAGACCGACGACTACGCTGCCTCGCTCTCCGGCGGCCAGCGCAAGCTGCTCGAGATGGCACGGGCGCTGATGGTCAAGCCCCGTCTGGTGATGCTCGACGAGCCGATGGCCGGCGTGAACCCTGCGCTGACCCAGTCGCTGCTCGACCACATCAAGAACCTCAAGGCAGAGGGCATGAGCGTCCTGTTCGTCGAACACGACATGCATATGGTCCGCCACGTGGCTGACTGGGTGGTGGTCATGGCGGAAGGCCGCGTGGTCGCGGAGGGTACTCCCGACGTCGTCATGAAGGATCCGGCGGTCATTGACGCCTATCTGGGTGCGCACCATGATGTGGACCTGGGCGACTCGCACGGCGTCGAGAAGCTCGAAGCCGAGCTCTCCCAGGACGAGGAATCTGTGGTGGGAACCGAGGACGCGGGGCTTCTGGACCACACCAGGATCACCGAACTCGAAGGAACGGCACGAGACACAGGAACAGAGGATCGGCGATGAGCGAAGCAGCAGGAACCGCAGGTTCCCAGCGCGCCACGAGCGCAGAGGCGGCACCGGGGAAGTCCGTCGTGAAGGTCACCGACCTGGTGGCCGGCTACCTTCCCGGCGTGAACATCCTCAATGGCTGCTCGATCGAGGCGCGGTCAGGTGAGTTGATCGGAATTATCGGGCCCAACGGTGCCGGCAAGTCGACCCTGCTCAAGGCGATGTTCGGACTCGTGAAAGTGCACTCCGGCACGGTAGTGGTGCGCGACCAGGACATCACCGGACTCAAAGCCAACAAGCTGGTGAGCAAGGGCGTGGGCTTCGTACCGCAGAACAACAACGTCTTCGCCACCCTCACCATCGAAGAGAACATGCAGATGGGCATGTTCCAGCGTCCGAAGGACTTCAAGGAACGCTTCGACTTCGTTACCGGACTCTTCCCTGAGCTGGGCAAGCGCCGGGCCCAGCGTGCAGGGTCGCTCTCCGGCGGTGAGCGTCAGATGGTTGCAATGGGCAGGGCGCTCATGATGGAACCGGCCGTGCTCCTCCTTGATGAGCCCTCGGCTGGCCTCTCCCCCGTGAAACAGGATGAGACGTTCCTGCGCGTCCACGAGATCAACCGGGCCGGCGTCTCGGTGATCATGGTGGAGCAGAACGCGCGGCGGTGCCTGCAGATCTGTGACCGGGCCTATGTCCTCGACCAGGGCAAGGACGCCTACACCGGCACCGGACGCGAGCTCATGAAGGACCCCAAGGTCATTCAGCTCTATCTCGGAACCCTCGCAGACACGGCGTAGCAGTAAGACCCGCTGAGGCCCTCTCCATCCAGGAGGGGGCCTCAGCTGCGTTCAGGGCACTCCCGGGACGCAGGGGCGAGCAGCCGACCCCATCGGCGTGCGAGCCGCGTGCGAGCGTACGTCCCGGTCTGCTCAGTTCTTGCGTCATTGTGGTGGCCGTTGTGCCGCAGCAGCCTTCCAATTGGCGGGCAACATCCCGCAGCGTCGGAAAAAGCTGAGCAGACTGGCACGGGCTACGCACAATCCTGCAGGTTCTGGCGTGGACGCGACCGACAAACCGCGGATTCACGCCCTTCCGAAGAACCGGCGTCGTCGCATCCGCCCACAAACTGCAGGATTGTCTCCTACGTCGGCGGCGATCGTTCACCCAATCGGCACGCGCCGGACGCAGAGGAGCCCCTCCCGGCCGGGAAGGGCTCCTCTGTACTGTGCGAGTGAATCAGATGGTGCGATGGAGCTTAGAGCTGTCCGGCCTCAGAACGGTAAGGCTGCGGGACGTTCTCTGCGTCGAACTCGTAGATACCGATGAAGGCTTCGGTCGGATCACCGTTCTCGTCGAACGTGATCGGGCCGGAGATGCCTTGGTAGTCAATATCCTCACCGTCGCGCTGCAGGGTGATGCAGCCTGCGTAGTCGAAGCACTCCGTGCCTTCCTTGGAGACTGCCTCGAGCTCGGCCGCAATTGCTGCTCCGTCAGTGGATCCCGCTGCGTCAGAGGCGAGCGCAATGAGGTTCACGGCGTCGTAGCTTTCACCTGCGTAGTTCCAGACGTTCAGGCTGTCGTCAATGCCGGCCAGCGCTTCCTTGAACTGGTCGCCTGCGAAGGAACCGGGCTGGGTGCCCTGTGCGCCTTCGAGGGTTCCGGGATCAAGATCCTCGCTGTAGTCGGCGGTGTTGCCATCCACGAAAAACATCGAACCTGGGTCAACGCCCTGACCGGTCATCAGCGGGATGATGCTATTGGCCTGGTCGAAGCTGATAACCACGTAGGCGTCAGGCTCGGCCGCGACAAGCGCGTCCACCTGGCTGCTGAACTGCGAGTCACCCTCGTTGAAGAGTTCCTCTGCGACAATCTGGCCGCCGGCACTCTCGACGGCTTCCGTGATGCTGGCCTGCAGGCCGGTGCCGTACGCATCGTTGAGTACGATCATGCCAACGGTCTGAGCGCCACAGGCCATGATGTAGTTGCCGAGCACGCGGCCCTGCAGTACATCGGAGGGCGCGGTACGCCAGTAGAGCCCGTTGTCATCCCAGTCTGTGAAGTCCGGAGACGTGTTGGCAGGAGACATCTGAACGACGCCTGCACCGGTGATCTGGTTGATCACGGTCTGCGATACGCCCGACGACGCCGCACCGACAATCGCGCTGACATCCTGGGACAGAAGGTCAGTGACGGACTGCGTTGCGATGTCGGTGGTTGTGTCACCGGAATCGCGGTGGATGATCTCAACATCCTGGCCGAGCACACCGCCGGCCTCGTTGATTTCCTGCACCGCAAGATTCACGCCTGCGATTTCGGGGGGACCGAGGAATGCGAGGGCACCTGTGGTAGGCAGGAGAGATCCGAGCACCAGGGGAGATTCGGAAGTTGTTTCCGCCTCGGGTACTGCACTCGGATCGCCCTTCTCGCCGGGCTCGGGGGCTGCGCCGCCCTGACTCTCGGGACAGGTCAGTCCCGACGCTGCCGGTGCCGAAGATGCGTCGCCTTCTCCTTCGGGGGTGGGATTTCCACCGCAGGCAGATGCGAAAAGCGCGACTCCCAGACTGAGGGCCGCAATCTTCGCTGCGCGCGGAGCATTCTCCCCGATGCTGAACCGCGCGGAGTTACGTGTTGCTGTCATGAAATTTATCTCCTCGATCGAAAGACTCGATCAGTCTTTGATGCGATCACCAGGTGTTCCTGGTATGTGAAAAAGCTAGTGCAAAAACGTGTCCAAGATAAGCAAATCTGGTTACATCCTTGTAACGCTCGTCACAGGGGTCTTGACTAGCCCTCGGGCTCGATCGGCTAAGCGCGCGCCTGGTTCGCGTATTCTTGATGGGATGCTCCGGTGGAATCTCCCCCGGGAGGTCCGTCGGAAGTTACGCCCCAGTAGCCCAATGGCAGAGGCAGGAGACTTAAAATCTTCACAGTGTGGGTTCGAGTCCCACCTGGGGCACCATCTCCGCCGCCGCGGAGTCAGCGCTTTTCAGTCTCGAAGTACAGGTGCCTGTGCAGTCGGCAGCCCGGATTGAACGGCGACTTGCACGACGAACACCCGTCAGCCTCCAGGTAGTCCCGAATGGACATGGTGCGGCTGCAGACACCGCAGAGGATCGCCTGCGCGCTGCGCTCACCGAGCGGCCACACAACGGCGTCGTGGCCCGCTGTCTCCGCATGGCACAGATGGCACGGATAGAACTCGCCGCAGCACTTGAACCGGATCGCGACGATGTCCAGCTCCGTCCGGTAATGCACGCACCGTGTCTGGTCATCGACCGCACGCCCCAGAACCCTCACAGCGCCTCGAACGGCGGCGCGTACCGGAAGTTGCCGGTCGGCAAGCCGGCATCATTCAGCGACCGGATCATGAAGTCCGCTCCCCATGCCGGTTCCGGCGGATTGACGCCCAGCGCGTCTGCGCGGACGAAGCCGAAGCGGCCATAGAACGCGGGGCTGCCCAGCAACACCAGAGAGGACTCCCCCAGACCTGCCGCACGCGCAATGGATTCCTCCAGAAGCAGCCTGCCGACGCCCTGGCCCTGACGCGCCGGAAGCACGCCGATCGGGCCGAGACCCAGGGAGGGAACGTGCCCAATGTGCGCGCGGGTGGTGAGGACGTAGCCGCAGAGGGTGCCGCCGTCGTCCTCTGCTACGAGGGACAGCGCAGGAAGGTAGGCAGGGCTCACCCAGAGCTGTTCAAGCAGGACCGCTTCGACAGGCCTGTCGCCGCTCGCGCGGGGCGCGAAAGCGGCCTCAGTGACGGCGAGTGCCGCGGGACGGTCTGCGGGTGTCTCGGTGCGGATCCTCACGATCGAGAACTATAGCCGCTTAAACGACGACGACGGCGGCACCCGGAAAGGTGCCACCGTCGCCTTGAGAAGTTGCCAGGCCTTGGCTGCTAGGCCTTGGCTGCTAGGCCTTGGCTGCTAGGCCTTGGCTGCGGTCTTCTCCGTGTCCTCGGTACGGTTCTTGTCCAGGGACGGCGTTTCCTGCTTCTTCGGCGGCGGGGTAGCAGCCTCGCGGAACTGGCGGCGCGGGGTGTCCAGGTCCATCAGCTGGGTGGTGTCGCGTCCGAAGACAAAACCGAGCACCCAGTTGCCCACAACCCGCGCCTTGCGCTCGAACATCGGCATTGCCATGCCGTGGTAGCCGCGGTGGGCGAGCCATGCGGGCAGTCCGCGCATGCCGAAGCCCATGATGTTGGCGACGCCCTTGTACTGGCCGAACCCGGCAACCGCGCCGAGGTTCTTGTGCCGGTACTCGCGGACGCGGCCAACGCCGTACCGCTCGGCGTAGATGTTGTCGGCAAGGAGCTTGGCCTGGCGGACCGCGTGCTGTGCGTTGGGGACGCAGAAGCCGCCTACGCCGCCACCGGAGAGATCAGGCACGGCAGAGACGTCGCCGGCTGCCCAGGCGCCGTCCAGCGGGCCGTCGTCGCCGGTGATACGCAGTTCAGCGCTGGCACGGACGCGGCCGCGCTCGTCGATGGGGAAGTCGGTATTGCGGACCACGGGGTTGGCCTGCACGCCTGCGGTCCAGACGAGGGTATCGGTCTCGAATTCATCGGCAGCGGACTTGTCCGGCATGTTGATGAGCTTCAGCTTGCCGTCCTTGGCGCTGGCGAGCGAGGTGTTCAGCATGACCTGGACGCCGCGGGCACGAAGGTGCTCCACAACCCACTCAGCCTGCTCTTCGGTGACCTCGGGCATGATGCGACCCATGGCCTCGACGAGCACGAACCGCACGTCGGAACGCTCAAGACGCTGGTTCCTCTTGACCGCAGCGCGGGCAAGGTCTTCCATCTCCGCAAGCGCTTCAATGCCGGCGAAGCCACCGCCGACGACGACGAAGGTCAGTGCGCGGTCACGCTCCGGGCCCGGTTCCATCAGGGAGCCGGTCTCGATGCGCTCCAGCAGCTGGTTGCGCAGGGCGACGGCTTCCTCGATGGTCTTGAGGCCGATGCCCTCTTCCGCAAGCCCCTCGATGGGGAAAGTGCGGGTGATGGCGCCGGCCGCGATGACGATGTCGCGGTAGGTCAGCTTGAAGGGCTCACTGCCGTCCGCCGGTTCAACGGTGGCCGTGCGCGAGGAGTGGTTGACGCCGGTGACCTTGCCCGTGATGAGCTCGGTGTCCGACAGGTGCATGCGGTGCGAGACGACGGCGTGACGCGCCTCGATGTTTCCACCCGCCACCTCGGGGAGGAACGGCTGGTAGGTCATGTACGGCAAGGGATCAACGAGCGTGACGATGCCGCCGTGGTCCTTCACCTTCTTTTGCAGCTTGTGGGCTACGTAGAGGCCAACGTAGCCGCCGCCGACAACGAGGATCCGGGGACGATCAGAAAACGTGGAGGTTTGAGCCATGGAAACAGCGTACCGGACTTTGTGAAAATCTTCACTAGCTGCCGTTGCTGTCCGTTTCTGCATCCCTGCCACCCCGGTAGACCCGAATCACCTGGTAGGTCCCGCCGAGCAGGATGAAGAGGATCAACCCCCCGAATCCGAACACAATGAAGGCAGGCACCGACGTGGTGGTCGAGGCGGGTTCCGCTGCTGCAGGGACGGTGGGTTCGGGGATATCCGGGAGCGGTTCCTCGGACGGCGTCGGTTCCGGCGGCGGCGGTGGAGGGACGTCACCCCGCCGGTACGTCTCGATGTACTGCGCCATGCTCACCACTCCCCCGGCGCCGAGCAGCCGCTCCTCGGGAACTGCGAGGTCCGCGTTCACCGCGGCGGCGGCGTCGAGAATTCCGTGGCCGTAAATGGTGTCCTTGCCGGGGATGCCGGCATCGCGTGCGGTCATAATGATCCGGTTGATGACCTGCGGGGCCGTCAGGTCCGGGTACTTGGCACGGATGAGCGCCGCGACGCCGGACACCAATGGCGCAGCCCCCGAGGTGCCGGACCATTTGCTGGCGTAGAGATCACCCGGCAGCGCCCCGACCAGGTTCTCGGCAGGCGCCGCGATCCCGATGCTGATGCCCTCGGAGGAGGATTCACGGCTGGCCACGCCCTCGGCGTCCAGGCCGCCGACAGCAAGAACGCCCGGCATGGTGGCCGGTGCACCCACCTGCACCGAGCCTCCGGCGCGGTTACCGGCTGCGGCAACAATGACGACGTCGTTCTGTTCCGCATAGAGGAACGCCTCGTCCCAGCTCTCCGGCCAGGTGGGCGACGTGCTGCCCAACGACATGTTGATCACTGAGGCACCGTTGTCCACGGCCCAGCGAACTGCATTGGGAATCTGGTCATCGATGCTGACCCCGGCGGGATTGGCGCCGGAGGACTCACCGCCAATCCAGAGGGAGACAGCCAGCAGCTCGGACTCCGGCGCCACGCCGACGACGCCGTCCGGCCCGCGGCCGGCTGCCTGGACCGCAGATTCCTCAGCTTCCGCCGACGGCGACGCTGTGGCGGACGGCGATCCGGTGGCAGAAGGAGAAGCGGTGGCGGACGGAGAGGCTGAAGGGCTTGCTTCCGGTTCCTCCGCCTCATGCCCCCGGCCCGCAATCAGGCTGGCGACCAGGGTGCCGTGCTCGGGAACCTCGCCGATACCGCGCTGCCCGTCGGGCGCTCCGGCACCGGAGACATCCGTGCCGCCGGTAACCACGCCTTCCAGATCCGGGTGGCTTCCGTCGACACCGCTGTCTATGACCGCGACCGTCACTCCGGCGCCCTTGGTGTCTTCCCACGCCTCGGTGATGCCGTAGTCCTCGAGCCAGTACTCACGGTCGCGGATCTCGCCGCCGTGTGCGCTGGCGGTGTCAACAGGACCGACGACGGCGGCCGCCAGGCTGAGTGCTAACGCAACAACGGCGGCGACCGCCCGCGGCGGAGAAGCGCGGTAGCCCGTAGAAGAGGTTGTCGGTGCAGAGAAAATCACCGGATGCTTCACTTTCGTGCGGCGGCGCTGAGGGCTATGCCGTCGAGAATGTCGTGTTCGCTGGCCACCGCACTCTGCACGCGGCCCTCGGTGGCAACGGCTACGCGCCGGACGATGGTGCGCCAGATCAGGGCGCCCGCCCCGATCACATCCACACGTCCAGGGTGCATGTAAGGCAGCGCCTTGCGGTCCGAACGGGGCAGGTGAAGCAACGAGGTGGCGGCGTCGTCGATCTCTTCGACAGTCAGTGCCGCACCGTGGATCCGCTCGGGCTGGTATTCGGGGAGCTTCAGCGCGTGCGCCGTGACCGTGGTGATGCTGCCGGCTACGCCGATGACCCCGTGCACCGAGGCCAGGTTTACGTCGGCATCCGCCTCGTCGATCATCCTCCCGATCTCTTCCTCGGCGCCCGCGATCTCCTGTGCCGTTGGCGGATCCGATTGCAGGAAGCGCTCGGTAAAACGTACGCAGCCCATGTCCATGCTGCGCGCCGCAATCACCTGGTTTCCGGTGCCCACGACAAACTCGGTGCTTCCGCCCCCGAGGTCAACCACCAGTACCGGGGCATCGCTGTCGCTTGGCAACACGCTCGCCGCTCCCGAGAACGACAGCTCCGCTTCCTCGCCGCCGCTGACGACCTCCGGCTCGACGCCGAGGCGCTCCCTTACTCCGGAGACGAAGACGTCCCGGTTGGCTGCGTCCCGGGTAGCCGACGTCGCCACGAACCGAGTGCGCTCGGCGCCGTGCTCTCGAATGAGCGCCGCGTACTCATCCACGGCCTTGAACGTCCGCTCCAGTGCCGCGTCTGAAAGCTTCCCAGTGGCGTCCACGCCTTCTCCCAGGCGGACGACGCGCATCAGGCGCACGACGTCGGTGAGGCCTGCGCCGCCGTCGACGTCCGCAATCAGCAGACGGATGGAGTTGGTTCCGCAATCGATGGCTGCAGTACGCATGTCAGGCCTTCCCTTCGCTCGTTCGGCGTTCGGCGCGTTTGGCGTCCAGTTCCTCGGGGCTGAGGCCCTGGGTCTTCACGTGGCGGCTGAGATCACGGCTCGGCGCGTCACCGCTCACGTCCCAGGCTCCTTCGCAGCGGCACTCCTCGACGGTCCACCACTCCGAAATGGCAGCGAGCGCCTCATCCCCCAGCGGGTTGACACCGGGACCGGCTGCCAGCGAGTGGCCCACCAGCACGTGCAGGCACTTCACCCGGGTGGGCATGCCGCCGGCTGACACGCCGTCAATCTCCGGCACGGGGCCGATTCCGCTGCGTTCGCCGATTTCCGACCGTGCACGCAGGTACGCCTCGTGCGCCTCGCGGTAGTGGGCGGCGAGACCGGCGTCGTGCTCGAGCCGCTCGGACATCTCGGTCATCGTCCCGCCGGCTTCGAGACGGGACACCGCAGCGGTGATGACCGGGTGCGTCAGGTAGTAGGTGGTGGGAAAGGGGATGCCGTTGCTGAGCCGCGGAGCGGTGGTTGCCACCAGCGGATTGCCGCACACGCATCGGGCGCCGATCTCGACGACGTCGCGGACGGGGCGCCCCAGCTGCCGGCTGAGTGTCTCCAGATCAGCCGGTGTGGGCGCAAGCGGGTTGCCTTCCGTCACTGCAGTCCTTCCTGAACCTGGTTCTACCAGTCGGTTTTTACCTGTCGGTTCTTACCTGTCGGGAACCAAGGTTAGTCGGTGGCAGCCCGCTCCACTGATTCCCAGAGCGCATCCGCCCACGGCAGATCCTCCGGTGACGCGGCGGACTGCTGTTCCTCCGAGGCCTCGACGGATGTTCCGCCCTTGACCAGATAACGGGTTTCACCGGGCATCACGAGGAAGAGCCGGTCGCGGGCCTGCTGCTTGATGTACGCGGGATCTTCCCAGCGGGCAATCTGCGTTTCGAGGACGCCCTGCTCCTGCTGCAGCGCAGCAATGCGGGCCTGCAGTGCATCGGTTTCCGCCTGCTGCTGCAGGTACGTGCGAACGGACGGCGCCAGCAGCACGATGATGGTGACCAGTACGACGGCGAGCGCGAGCAGGCGCCCCGAGAAGGCCTTGGCGGGGATCGGCTCAGCGTCTTCCGCCGGAACGATGACGCGCTCCGATGGCCGGCGGAACGATGCGCCGGCGGTCCGGATGGCTCCGGCCAGCTGGGAGCGTTCCGCGGCCCGGGCCTCGGATGGCGACGCCTTCTTTCGGGGTGCAGCGGGTGTTCGGGCTGCGTCCGTGCGCCCTGCTTCCGTGGAGCCCGGCTTCTGTGCGGTCGTGTGGGTTGTGGCTGCCGGAGTTGAACGCACAGAAGCGCCCTGGGTGCCAGGGCGCTTCTGCGGCGGTGTCTGCTGCCTCTGCCCATCCGTACGCGCTCGCGTTGTGCGCGGAACGCTGGGGCGTCGGGTGGACATCGGACTCCTCGCTCAAGCTGTGTTATGCCGTGCAGCGGGAAGGACTCCGGCGACGACGGTTACCTGCTTAACGAGGGTAACGCCCGATGAAGGGCGTATCAGGCAGTGAAACGCGGGAAGGCCGAACGGCCGGCGTAACGTGCGGCGTCGTCCAGTTCCTCCTCGATGCGCAGCAGCTGGTTGTACTTGGCAACGCGCTCGGAACGGGCGGGCGCGCCCGTCTTAATCTGCCCGGCGTTGGTCGCCACGCAGATGTCGGCGATCGTGGTGTCCTCAGTCTCACCGGAGCGGTGCGAGGTGATGGTGGTGTAGCCGGAGCGCTGGGCCAGCGAGATAGCGTCGAGGGTTTCGGTCAGCGTGCCGATCTGGTTCACCTTCACGAGCAGCGAGTTGGCTGTGTCGGCCTTGATGCCGCGCTCCAGGCGGACCGGGTTGGTCACGAAGAGATCGTCGCCAACGAGCTGGACCTTGTTGCCGATGGAGTCGGTCAGGGCCTTCCAGCCTTCCCAGTCTTCCTCGTCCAGCGGATCCTCGATGGAGACCAGCGGGTAGTCACGCACCAGCTCTTCGTAGTAGGCGCGCATGGCTGCGGAATCGAGGCTCTTGCCCTCGAAGTTGTAGGCGCCGTCCTTGTAGAACTCGGAGGCGGCGACGTCCAGGGCGAACGCGATGTCGGTACCCGGGGTGTAGCCGGCACGCTCGATCGCGGTGGTGATCAGGTCGAGGGCGTCGCGGTTGGACGGAAGGTTGGGAGCGAAGCCGCCTTCATCGCCGAGGCCGGTTGCGAGGCCCTTCTCGTTGAGCACCTTCTTGAGCTCGTGGTAGACCTCGACGCCCCAGCGCAGACCCTCGGAGTAGGACTCGGCACCCAGGGGAACGATCATGAATTCCTGGATGTCGACGTCGGAATCGGCGTGGGATCCACCGTTGAGGATGTTCATCAGGGGAACGGGCAGCACGTGCGCGTTGGGGCCGCCCAGGTAGCGGTAGAGCGGGAGCGCGGATGATTCAGCGGCTGCGCGGGCGATTGCCAGGGAAACACCGAGCATGGCGTTGGCGCCCAGGTTCGACTTGTTCTCGGTGCCGTCCAGGTCGATCATGGCCTGGTCGATGGCGCGCTGGTCCCCGGCGTCGAAGCCGAGCAGCGCCGGCTGGATCTGCTCGATGACGGCCTCGACAGCCTGAAGAACACCCTTGCCGAGGTAGCGGTCCTTGTCGCCGTCGCGGCGCTCGTTTGCCTCGAACGCGCCGGTGGAGGCGCCGGAGGGGACAGCAGCGCGGCCGAAAGTGTCGTCGTCGAGCAGTACCTCGACCTCAACCGTCGGGTTGCCGCGGGAGTCAAGAATTTCACGTGCGTGGATGGCATCAATGATGGCCATGGATTTGCTCCTGTTCATAGGGGTCCGGGGATTTTCGCCGGACGGACAGCGTTTCTTCGGACGGACAGCGGAAAACGGGCTCAGCCCTGACGAGCTGATGCGTCTACGCGGGGATTCGTACTCAGCCTAATTGAAAGCGGCGGTCAATGACTGACCGTGACGGCAACTACCCGTTGATTTGGCAGGACACACCCCGTTTCAGACGGCAAAAGGGGCGTGTCCTGCCAAATCAACGGGAGGAGGGGCGGTTCATTGCGCCAGGTGCTCTTGCTGGTACCGGCGCACCGCCAGTCGCAGCGCGCGTTCCGGATCCAGCCCGGCGTCGACCGCGCGCCCGACGACGGCGAGCAGCCCCTCGCCCAGCTCCTCCTCGGACGCTGTGCCCACCTTTTCTCCGGGCACGACGGCGGTACCCGCCCCGCGCGCCGGCCCGCCGTCGCGCTGGGCCCCGCGGTCGCGCCGGGCTCGCTTGAGCGTCTTGGCGGCGGAGGCGAGAGCCGGAAGGCCGGGCGGGATGCTGGCGAACGGCGTGGTGTCCGCGGGTTGCTCCTGCCGCTTGATGGCGAGCCACGACGCCTCGATCTCCTCGATAGAGGAGATCGACACGTCGCGGAGACCGCCGTCGGGAGTGAAGATGTGGGCGTTCCGCCGGATCATCTTGTGGGTGAGCCCGTCAATGACCTCGGCCATGGCAAACGATCCGCGTTCCTCCTGCAGCCGTGCGTGAAGCACCACCTGCAGCAGGACGTCGCCCAGCTCGGAACGTAGTTCATCGGTGTCTGCCGGCCCCTCGAGCGCCTCCAGGAGCTCGTAGCACTCCTCCACCAGGTATTCGGCGAGCGACTCATGCGTCAGGGTACCCATCCAGGGACAGTGCTCGCGCAGCTGTCGAATGACGTCGAGCAGGCGCTCGAGGGAAGCGCCTGCCTGTTGTGCGCCTGCGGTCATGCCCCGCCGGCGCTGTCGTACCCCTGCGCAATGAGCTCGGCGAGCGCCGTGCGGCTGTCGAGGGGCAGGAAGGCGGCTTCGACGGCGTTGAGGGTGAGCTCGAGAAGGTCATCGAGATCGTAGTCAAAGGTTTCGACCAGCAGCTCGAATTCGTCCGTGAGGCTCACTCCACTCATCAGGCGGTTATCCGTGTTGACGGTGATGTTGAAGCCCAGCTGGTAGAGCAGGTCGATCGGGTGGCTGGCGATGTCCTTGCCGAACGCTTCGATAGCTCCGGTTTGCAGGTTCGACGACGGGCAGACCTCCAGGGGGACCCCGCGGTCCCGGACCCAGGCAGCCACCTGGCCGAGTGTGGCCATCCCGACCGGCGAATCGGAGCTGCCGTCGTCGTCGAACTCCACGGTGATGTCTTCGGCGATCCGCACGCCGTGACCGAGCCGCTGCGCGCGGCCGCTCACCAGGGCGTCAACGATGCTTTCGACGCCGGCAGCCTCCCCGGCGTGGACCGTAGCAGGGAACTGGTGCTGCGCGAGGTAGGTGAAGGCGTCGGCGAACCGGGCAGGCAGGAAGCCGTTCTCAGCACCGGCGATGTCGAAGCCGACGGCGCCGCGGTTCCGGTGCCGGACGGCCAGTTCGGCGATTTCCTGGCCGCGGTCAGCATGCCGCATGGCAGTGATGAGCTGGCCCACCTGGATTGTGCGGCCGCGTTCGGCGACGGTGTCCACACCGGCGTCGAGGCCTTCCTGCACAGCCTCGACCACCTCATCGAGGGACAGCCCCTTGGTCAGGTGCTGCTCGGGGGCCCAGCGCACTTCGCCGTACACCACGCCGTCGTCCGCCAGGTCTTCCACGAATTCCCGGGCCACGCGGGCGAGGCCTTCACGGGTCTGCATGACCGCTATGGTGTGGTCGAAGGTCTCGAGGTATCGCTCGAGGGAACCGGAGTTCGCTGAGTCGCGGAACCACTCGCCGAGCGCAACCGGGTCGGTTGAGGGAAGCTGGTGGCCGACCGCTGCGGCGAGCTCGATGATCGTCGCGGGCCGCAGTCCGCCGTCAAGGTGGTCGTGCAGCGAGACTTTCGGCAGGGCGCGGATGTCGAAGGTGAGATCGGTAGCAAGGGAAGTCATTGGTTCAGTCACAGGCCAAGACTACGCGAGGCTACCGGCTCGATCATGGGTGGTAACCACAGCGGCAGCCGGCCCAGCCGGCTCAGCAGCGTCCCCTGCGTCCTCGTGTTCCGGCGACTCCCCGTCCTGGGCGGCACGCGGGTGCAGCGGCTCAGGCCGAGGCCGGACGGGGGTCGATCCCCGGACTGCGCTGATGACGCGGTCCACAATGAAGCCGAGAACCACGGCAATGGCTATCGCCACGGTGACGCCGAGCAGGTGGTTGTCCTCGAACCAGGCGCCGGCAAGGGCACCGATACCCACCGAGTAACTACCCCAGGCAATGGCGGAGATACCGGTCAGGGCGAGGAACCGGCGTCGTGAATACCCGGTTGCGCCGGCAGTGAGGTTGACTGCCACCCGTCCGAAGGGGATGAAGCGCGCCACCAGGATCAGGGAGGCAGCGCGCTTTTCGAGCTCGTACCCTGCCCATTCGAAGGCTTTCTGCGAGCGGGGACGGCGCATCCACCGGAAGCGCTGAGTGCCCACTCCCCTGCCCATCAGGTAGGCCAGGTTGTCACCGACGAAGGCGCCGAGCGCTGAGACGAGGATCAGCAGCCACGCGTTCGGCACGCCCTCGGTGATGATCAGCGACGCGAGCCCCACCACCACCGACTCGCTGGGGAACGGCGGGAAGAATCCGTCAACCGTGCAGCAGATGAACACCAGCAGGTAGACCCACGGCTGTTCGGCGGTGCTGAGGATGAAATCACTCAGTCCATTCGTGACAGCATAAATCGCGTCCACTACCTGCGCTCCTTGGATTGTGCGGATCAGCTCCGTTTGCCGCCGCATCAGCTGGGTCGAAGACCTCTGATAACACCATGCCAGCAGCGGATCAAGGGGGTCCATGGGGTATGTCCCTGCTGAACCCCTGATCCAGCCTTTTTCCAAGGTTAGGGTTGTGAGTGCTCCCGCCGCGTCGCCCAATGGGCTGATGTTCCGCGTGGGCCACTCGTCCCCAGGTAGTAGGTGAAAACCCTGACAGGGTCAGGCGATGCGGTCGATGATGAGCTGCTGCGCGGGGCGCGCGCCCTCCGGCGCGATGACGACGGCGGTTTCCAGCGCCTCGCGCGCACGGTCGAACTTCTCGGGGGTGTCGGTGAGCAGGGTCATCAGCGGCTCACCTGCGCGCACTACCGCGCCGGGCTTGGCGTGCAGCCGAACGCCGGCTCCGGCCTGGACTGCGTCCTCCTTCCGCGCGCGTCCGGCACCGAGACGCCAGGCGGCGACACCCACGGACAGCGCATCCAGTTCCACGAGGACGCCATCGGCCGGTGCGAAGACCGTCTCTGATTCCTTCGCCACGGGAAGCTCTGCACGCGGGTCTCCGCCCTGCGCTTCGATCATGCGGTTCCAGACGTCCATGGCCCGGCCGTCCTGCAGCGCCCGGGCGGGATCGGCGTCGCGAACACCGGCTGCCTCAAGCATCTCCTCAGCAAGCCGGACGGTCAGCTCAACGACGTCCTGCGGTCCGCCGCCGGCAAGCACCTCGACGGATTCCTCGACCTCGATGGCGTTGCCCGCCGTCAATCCGAGCGGCGTGGACATGTTGGTCAGCAGCGCAGCGGTTTTTACGCCGGCGTCGGTGCCGAGCGCCACCATGGTTTCGGCGAGTTCGCGGGCCTGCGCCTCGTCCTTCATGAAGGCGCCGCTGCCCACCTTCACGTCGAGGACGAGCGAGCCCGTGCCTTCAGCGATCTTCTTGCTCATGATCGAGGAGGCGATCAACGGGATCGCTTCGACCGTTCCGGTGACATCACGCAGGGCGTAAAGCTTCTTGTCAGCGGGAGCCAGCCCAGCACCGGCTGCGCAGATGACGGCGCCGACGTCGGCCAGTTGGGCCATCATCTCGTCATTCGAGAGTTGCGCGCGCCAGCCGGAAATAGATTCGAGCTTGTCCAGCGTGCCTCCGGTGTGGCCGAGTCCGCGGCCGGACAGCTGCGGCACTGCGACGCCGAAAACGGCGACGAGCGGCGCGAGCGGGAGGGTGATCTTGTCCCCCACTCCCCCGGTGGAATGCTTGTCGCTGGTCGGCTTGCCCAGGGCGGAGAAGTCCATGCGCTCGCCGCTGGCGATCATGGCGGCCGTCCAGCGCGAAATTTCGGGGCGGTCCATGCCGTTGAGCAGGATCGCCATGTTCAGGGCGGCCATCTGCTCGTCCGCAATAGCACCTCGGGTGTAGGCGTCAATGGTCCAGTCGATCTGCGCCGGGCTCAGGGTTCCCCGGTCCCGCTTGATCCGGATGATGTCAACGGCGTCGAACTGTTCGCTCATGTGCTGCTTCCTATCTCTGTGGTGCCGGCGCCTGCCCTGCCCGCGTCTGCGAGGTGCTGCGGCCCGAAAGCATCGGGCAGAACTTCGTCCATGGTCTTGATACCGCTCACCGTCATCAACAGCATGTCCGGCGCCCGGAACTCGTAGAGCAACTGCCGGCAGCGGCCGCACGGCATCAGCGCGTTGCCGTCCCCGTCCACACAGCTGAAGGCGACGAGCCGGCCGCCACCGATCATCTGCAGCTGGCTGACCAGCGAACACTCCGCGCAGAGGGTGAGTCCGTAGGACGCGTTTTCCACGTTGCAGCCCGAAACTATCCGCCCGTCATCCGTGAGCGCCGCTGCTCCCACAGGGAAGTTGGAGTACGGGACGTAGGCCTTTCGCATTGCCGCCGTTGCGGCTTCCGCAAGCGCTGCCCACGGAAGATCCCGGGCAGCTGCGCCGGCAGGCGTACTACCGGCAGGCGCAGTACCGGCAGGCGCAGTACCTGCCGCCGTCGTCGTTGTTGCCGGGGGAAATTCATCCATAGCACTCATGCGGCTACTCCTTGACGTACGGGATGCCGCCGGCTGCCGGCGGACGGGAACGCCCAACCAGGCCGGCGACCGCGAGGATAGTCACGATGTACGGCAGCATGGCGAGGAACTGGCTTGGGACATCCGTGCCGATGATCGACAGGACAAAGCGCAGATTCGTGGCGAAGCCGAACAGCAGCGCCGCGAAGAACGCGCCGATCGGGTTCCAGCGCCCAAAGATGAGCGCGGCGAGGGCTATATAGCCCTGGCCCGCCGTCATGTCGCGGGTGAACGTGCTCACCGACACCAGCGTGAAGAATGCGCCGCCGAATCCTGCGACAGCACCGCCCAGGAGGACGTTCCAGAACCGGGTGGCGTTGACCTTGATGCCCATGGTGTCTGCGGCCTGCGGGTGCTCGCCGACGGCCCGCACGCGCAGCCCCCACTTGGTCCGGTACAGCCCGAGCCAGATGACGATGACTGCGACGTACATGAGGTAGCCGACGATGGTCTGCTGGAACAGGATGGGCCCGATGACCGGGATATCCGCAAGCAGGGGGATGCGGATGTCCGGCAGGCTCGGGGGCGAGTTGAACGTCGCCGAGTCGCGGCTCAGGAGCGTTGAGGCGAGGAACCCGGTCAGCCCGGAGACCAGCACGTTCAACACCACACCGACAATGATCTGGTTCACCAGATACTTGATGCTGAAGATTGCGAGAATCAGCGAGACCAGCACGCCCGCGAAGGCGGCCGCGAAGAGGCCGACGTACACGTTGCCCGATACCGACGCGGCGACCGCGGCCGCGAACGCCCCGGAGAGAAGCTGGCCCTCGATCGCGATGTTCACGACACCGACACGCTCGCACAGGACGCCGGACAGGGAGCCGAAGATCAGCGGAATGGCCAGCGTGACGGATCCCGCTACCAGCCCTGCGAGCGAGATGGACGGCCGATCGGCAATCCCCACCACCCAGGTGAGGAAGCCGATGACGAAGAGGACCGCGTAGGCAATCCCTGCCCAGCGGTTGATCTTTTCGCCGCGGCGGACCCGCAGATACACATAGACGGTGATAGCGATCAGGGCCAGCGCCACGATCCAACCCACCACGTTTGCGGGCAGCGCAATGTCCGCCAGCCGGAAGCGGTCGGAATCATCAGAGACCCGGAAAACGGCAGTGGTTGCCGGACCGCCGAAGGCGAAGACCAGCAGCGCCACGAGGGCTCCGAAGCCGAAGCCGATGGGCGCCTTCCAGCTCTTGCCGGTGCTTGTCGCCGGCTCAGTCACCGATCCTGCGATGCTCATGCTGCCCCTCCGGAAGCCATCTGGTTCTTGCTGCCCTTCTGCCCGTTTGACTTCTTTTTCCGGTCAATCCGGAAGATCGCCCGCACCAGTGGCGGCGCAGCGATGAAGAGGACAATGAGGGACTGCACCACGAGGACAATGTCGATCGGTGTCCCGGTGAGGGTCTGCATCTGCACCCCGCCCGCGCGGAAGGCACCGAACAGCACCCCGGCGAAGAACACTCCCCACGGGTGCGAGCGGCCCAGCAGAGCAACGGTGATCGCATCGAACCCGAAGCTCGCGGCGATACCGCTGGTCAGGACCTGCTCCGTTCCTGCCACCTGGGCAACACCGGCGAGACCGGCGAGACCGCCCGCCAGCATCATGACGACGACGTAGCCCTTGGTCACGCTGATGCCGGCAGTGCGTGCCGCGAAGGGGTTGGCGCCGACGGCGCGGAGCTCGAAGCCGACCGTTGACCGGTTGAGCAGCCACCAGACGCCGTAGGTTGCGGCGATCGCAACCAGGAAGCCGAGGTGCAGGCGGAACTGCGGGCCGAGAATCTGCGGGAACAGCGCTGTGTCGTCCAGCCGCGGGCTGATCGGATTGGCCGATCCCGGGTTCTGGAAGGACGGGGTGGTCAGCAGGTATCCCACCAGGTAGATGGCGATGTAGTTGAGCATGATGGTCACGATCACCTCATGGGCGCCGGTGCGTGCCTTCAGGATGCCGGGGATGAAGCCCCACAGCGCACCGCCCACGAACCCTGCAAGCACCACGAAGATCAGGTGCAGGCCGAAGGGCAGGTGCCAGGAGAATCCGATCCAGCCGGCGAACATGGCTCCGAGGATGATCTGCCCCTGCGCGCCGATGTTGAACAGCCCGGCCCGGAAGGCCACCGCTACGCCAAGTCCCGCGAGGATCAGCGGGGTGGCGACGGTCAGCGTTTCGGTCAGCGGGCGGAACATCAGGGCAAGGGAGTCCGCGCGCGGGTTGAACACCGCGCCCTGGAAGAGTGCCACGTAGGCGCTGCTGGCCGCTTCCCAGGCCGCCGCAAGGGTGTCACCCGGCCGGGTGAAGAAGTAGGAGGCGGCTGCAGCGACGTCCTCGTCCGTCAGCGCGATGAGGATCCCGCCGAGAATGATCGAAAGCACGACGGCGAGGATCGCCACGAGCGATGAGCCGGTGACAATGCTCTTCAAAATGCCGCGGCCGCGGTCCTCTGAATCATTGGGGGCCGGGGTGGTGTCCCCGGTCCCGGGAGCCGGCGGCGGAGCGGCAGTGTCTTCGGACGCCGCGTCAGCGTTAGTGCCCCTGTTGGCGGCGCTCATCGTTCTTCCTCCCCGGCAGCCCGGCGCCCGTCAGTGGCTGAGCTGCGCTCTCCTGGAACGGAAGCATCCTGTCCCAGCGCTTCCTCGGCTGTCATGCCCGCCATCATGAGGCCGAGCACGTCGCGGGATGTGTCACCGGGCACCACGCCCATGAGCTCTCCTCCGTGCAGGACCGCGATGCGGTCCGATAGTTCACTGATTTCATCGAGTTCGGTGGAGACGATCATGACCGGCGTTCCTGCGTCGCGCTCTGCAATGATGCGCTTGTGCAGGAACTCGATCGATCCGACGTCCACGCCGCGGGTGGGCTGCGAAGCGATGAAGAGGTTCAGGGGACGCGAGAGTTCGCGGGCCAGGACCACCTTCTGCTGGTTGCCGCCGGAGAGCGTGCTCACCGGCGCCTCAGCGCTCTGGGTCCGCACGTCGAACTCGGCGACCTTCTCCTTGGCGTTTTTGAGCACCACTGCCGGTTTCATGGCGAGTCCCTTGGCGAAGGGCGGCTCGTTGTACCAGTTCAGGATCATGTTCTCGGCGATCGAGAAACTGCCCACCAGGCCATCCACCTTGCGGTCTTCGGGGACAAAACCCACGCCCTCGCGGATGATGTCCTTGACCTTCATCCCGAGCAGTTCCTTGCCGTTCAGCTGTACTGATCCGGAAGCATGCGGGTGCAGCCCCAGGATGGCTTCGGTGAGCTCGGTCTGGCCGTTGCCCTGGACACCGGCGACGGCGAGAATCTCCCCCTTCGCGATGTCGAAGCTGATGTTGTCCACGAGGTTCTGCCCGCCGGGCCCCGGCACGGTGAGATTGCGGACCGTGAAGGTGGTCTCGCCGGGCGTGGCCGGTGCCTTGTTGAGACTGAGGCTGACCTGCCGGCCAACCATCATGGACGCCAGCTCGCCGGTGCTCGCGATCGGTTCGACGGTTCCGACGACGGCGCCCCTGCGGATTACCGTGATGACGTCGGACACTGCTTTTACTTCGCGCAGTTTGTGCGAGATGAAGACAATGGCTGTGCCGCCCGCCTTCAGCTCTTCGATGATCTGGATCAGCTCATCGGTCTCCTGCGGCGTGAGCACTGCGGTGGGCTCATCCAGGATCAGCACCTCAGCCTTGCGGACCAGCGCCTTGATGATCTCCACGCGCTGCTGCACGCCGACTGGTAGGTCCTCCACGAGGGCATCGGGATCCACGTCGAACCCGTAGCGATCGGAGATTTCGCGGATGCGTGCCCGGGTCTTGTCGAGATCCAGAATTCCGCCGGCTTTGGTGTGCTCGTCGCCGAGCGCCACGTTTTCCGCGACGGTGAACACCGGAATCAGCATGAAGTGCTGGTGCACCATTCCGATTCCCGCCGCCATCGCGTCCCCGGGGCCGCGGAAGGTGACCGGCTTTCCGTCAACCAGGATGCGCCCATCGCTCGGCTCATACAGTCCGTAGAGGACGTTCATGAGCGTCGACTTGCCGGCACCGTTCTCGCCGAGGAGGCAGTGCACCTGACCGGGGTTTACCACCAGATCGATATTGTCATTGGCAACAAGGGAACCAAACCGTTTGGTGATTCCCTGTAGTTCGAGCTTCACAACCCCAACCAACCTGTCCTTTGTGGGAGCCGGGCATGCACTCGCGGGCAGGTTTTACCCGCCCGTTCATGCTTGCTCAGCGAATACAGATTCAATCAACCGTAACGCGAACACGCCGCCCGCTCCGTGCAGGACCTTGGAACCATCCTGGGAGCGGGCGGCGCGTTCGTTGAAGGTGTTACTGGGGGCTTGACTCAGACTCGACCGTGATCTCGCCGGAGATGATGCCTGCCTTGATTTCCTCAAGTTCGGCCTGCATCTCGTCGGAGACTGCTTCCTCCTGATCGTGGAACGGGGCAAGTGCTACGCCGCCGTTCTCCAGGGTGCCGACGTACGGCTCGTTGCTGAAGTTGCCTTCGACGTCTTCGGTGATGACCTGCTCCACTGCTTCGCCCATGAGCTTCATGACGGAGCTGAGGATGTACTCGGTACCGCTTTCAACGGTCTCGAAGCCGTCCGAATCAACCCAGATCACTTTGTTGCTGCCGCCATCCGCATTGGCTTCTTCAACGGCCTCAATGGTGCCGAGGCCCACGGGTCCGGCTACCGGCATGATGATGTCGGCGCCCTCGTTGATGAAGTTTTCGGTGTTGGTCTTGCCTGCAGCCTGGTTGGAGAAGTCACCGATGAAGGTACCGGTCTTTGCTTCCTTGTCCCAGCCGAGGAGCTGGACGTCGGCGTCCTTCTGCTCGTTGTAGTAGGCAACACCGTCAGCGAAACCGTCCATGAAGATGGTTACGGTTGGGATCTGGATGCCACCGTAGGTGGCGACCTTGCCGGTCTCGGAAGTACCGGCGGCCAGGTAGCCCGCCATGAACGCTGCCTGCGCGGTGTCATAGATGATCGGCTTGACGTTCGGCAGATCGATCTGGTTGTCGTCAACAATCGCGAAGTTGGTGTCCGGATTGGCTTCCGCTGCTTCGGCCGTGGTGGCGGAGAGCAGGAACCCGACGGTGACGATCATGTCGCAACCCGAGGTGACCATGGAGTTCACGTTGGGGGTGAAGTCAGTCTCCGCCTGTGACTCTGCCTGCTGAACCTCGATGCCGAGCGACTCTTCGGCGGCCTGGATGCCCTCGTAGCTGGACTGGTTGAATGACTGGTCATCGAATCCGCCCGAATCGGAAACGATGCAACCGGTGTAGTCGGTACCTTCAGCCGCGGGATCGGATCCGCCGCCTTCCGTCTCCGCCGGCGGCGCACCGCAACCGGCGAGGAGAAGGGCCGCAGCCCCCAGTGCAGCAACGGACATGCCCGTGCGGCGCTGAATCAAGCTCCGTGAATTCTTCAATGTTCCTCCGATAAGAAGTAAGCCCACGAACAAGAGATCAATGAGTGTCCGTCTGCACTGCCCTGAAGCGGGGATACAAGCTCTGTTTTCATTGATGTTCGTAGCGCCGGTCCCGCCTCAAATTCGGGACTCGATGATGAAGCTTACTCTAACGCCGGAGTGACCGGGCACACTACCAAAGCGCCGCCCGGTTCCCACATTGTTCAAGTTTTGTTACCAATCGGTAGTTGACCTACGGGACTGCTGATGCCGGAGCGTGCTGCTGCACCTGCGAACCCTCCCACGCCTGCGCGAGGTGGGACAGGGAATCAATCCGGGAGCCGACGTCGTACGTTGTTCCCGTGATCATGAGCTCCTGGGCGCCGGTGGTCTCAACCAGCTCCTCAAGCCGCGCGATCACCTGTTCCGGTGTCCCGACCGCCTTGATGGCGGGCAGGTGCTCAAGCATCAGCTGTTCCTGGTCGGTGAGTATCCGCTGCGCTGCCTCCTCGGGCGACACGATCGGCGCCGGCCGGCCGGACCGCAGCGACAGTGCCATCACCTTCGCGGGCCCCGCGAGGTACTCGGCTTCCTCTTCGGTGGCCGCTGTCAGGGCGGAGGTGGCCAGCATCGCGTACGGCTCGGCGAGGGCGGGTGACGGCTGGAAGTTGGAACGGTAGAGGCGCAGAACCGCGGCCGGGTCCTCGTTACCGAAGTGGTGGGCGTAGCTGTACCGAAGACCGAGCATCCCGGCCAGCTGCGCCGAGTAGCCGCTTGAGCCGAGCAGCCACACATCAGGGAACGACGACGGCGCCGGCGTGGCTGCCAGCCGCATCACCCGGTCCGGGGTCCGGTTATCTCCCAACAGTGCGAGCACCTCAAGGACGTGCTGAGGGAATTCCTCTACGCCGAGTCCGTCGGTCTGCCGGCGCAGGGCGAGCGCGGTCATCTGGTCCGTGCCGGGCGCCCGGCCGATACCGACGTCTATCCGGCTCGGATGCAGCGCCTCAAGCAGGGCGAACTGCTCCGCGACGACGAAGGGCGCGTGGTTCGGAAGCATCACCCCGCCGGAGCCGACGCGGATGTGCTGGGTCTGCGCCGCAAGATGCGCGATCAGCACCGAGGGGCTGGTGGATGCGACGGAGGGCATGTTGTGGTGCTCTGCGACCCAGAAGCGGGTGAATCCAAGGGAGTCTGCTGCCTGGGCCAGCCGGGTGCTGTCGGCGAGGGCATCGGAACTGGTGCGGCCTGATCCGACGGTGGCCAGATCGAGGACGGACAGGGGTACGCGGAAATTACTTGAGCTGCTCACGCATTTGGCAACCGACAGGTGCCCCCGTACATTCCCGAGCTAGTGGCGCAGTCCGAGGACGGCACGCATGGCAGCCGCCGCCATCACCCGGACGCCGCACCCGATGGCCTGCTCGTCCGGGCGGTAGTCGCCGCGGTGCAGGTCGTAGGTCTCACCGCCGGGAGTGCGCGTGCCGAGCCGCATCATGGCACCGGAGACCTTCTGGGTCATCCAGGCGAAATCCTCACCGCCCATGGACTGCGGGGTGAGAACAACCGAGTCAGGGCCCAGTTCCGCCCGGGCTGCAGCCTCGATCAGGCCTGTCTCGAGTTCGGTGTTCACTACCGGAGGTACTCCCCGGATGTGCTCGATCTTCACGTCCACACCGAACGGGGCCGCAAGCTGCCGCACGGTTTCATCCATCAGGTCACCGGCTGCTTCCCATGCCTCGCCGTCGAGGCAGCGCATGGTGCCGGACAGGAAGCCGTGCGCGGGGATGGCATTGGGGGCAGACCCAGCGTGCATCTGGCCCCACACCACGGAGACGGCACTGCGCACGTCGATGCGGCGCGACAGGACCGCGGGCACGTTGGCCGCGATGTGGGCCATCGCGAACACCAGGTCCTCGGTGAGGTGCGGGCGGGAGGTATGCCCGCCGCGTCCGCTCAGCTCGACCCGAACGGTGTCCGAGGCGGAGGTGATGGCACCGATGCGGGTGCCAACGAGGCCGACGTCGATGCGCGGATCGCAGTGCAGGGCGAGGATGCGGGGCACCTCGTTCAGTACACCCTGGGAAATCACATCCAGCGCTCCGCCGGGCATCGTCTCCTCTGCCGGCTGGAAGATGACCCGTACTCGACCGTTGAGCGGAGTTTCGGCGTCGATCTTGGCCAGTACCAGCGCAACGCCCAGCATCACGCTGGTATGGATGTCATGGCCGCACGCGTGAGCAATGCCCGTCGAGGTGGAAGCGTAAGGCAGGCCGGTCTCCTCGAGAATCGGCAACGCGTCGATATCAGCCCGGAGACCGATCCGGATGTCGCCCTCACCGACGTCCACGAAGAGCCCGGTGTCCTGAAGCCGCTTCGGCTTCAGTCCGGCCGCTTCCAACCGCTCGACGAGTTGGTCGGTGGTGCGGTACTCCTTGTGGGACAGCTCCGGGTGGGCGTGAAGATCACGGCGAAACCTCGTCAGCTCATCCAGCAGCGGAGCGGCCCACACGCCGATCTGTGGGACCACGGGAGCTTCGGGAGGAGTTTTCTGCACTGCACCAGCGTAACGAACCTGCAGGCGGCCGCCCGAAACCTGCGTCATTGAGCGACGCGCGAGGCCCAAGTTGTAAGCGTAGAGAGGACGTCGGCGCTTAGAGGACGTCGACGTCTCCGCTGGCGCGCAGCGAGTCCACTGCCTTCTTCACTTCCTGGGCATGTTCCTTGGTGGTCACCAGAAGCGCGTCGGGAGTGTCCACAATGACGACGTCGTCAATTCCGATCAGCGCAATCACACGCTTGGTATCGGACACCACGATCCCTGAGGCATTCTCAGAGAAGACGCGGGCGCCCTCCCCCATGACGGTGAGTTCGCTGTTCTCCATGGCAGGGTTCAGACGGCCGATGGCGGCGAAGTCACCGACGTCGTCCCAGCTGAAGTTGCCGGGGATCATGGCCACGTCGCCGGCGGCGGCAGCCGGCTCGGCGACCGCATAGTCGATCGCGATCTTCGGCAGGGTGGGCCACACGCGCCGGGCGACCTCGTTGCGGGACCGGGTGTCCCACGCTGCAGCGATCTCCATGAGCCCGGCATAGAGCAGGGGCTCATTCGCTTCGAGGTGCTTGAGCATCAGCGCGACCGGCGCCACGAACATGCCTGCGTTCCAGCTGTACTTTCCGCTGTCGATGTACTCGCGGGCGACTGCTACGGAAGGCTTCTCCACAAACTCGATGACCGAGTGGGCGTTGGGAGCATCGGCGACATTCAGCGCGTCCCCTGCGCGGATATAACCGAAGCCGGTTGACGGGTGCGTCGGAAGGATGCCGATGGTCACGATGTAACCTTCGGCGGCGGTGTGAACGGCCTCGCGGACGGCCGCCTGGAAATTCTCAACGGGCGCGATGACGTGATCCGCTGCGAACGACCCCATGATGATGTCCGGATCCCGGTGGTACAGGATCGCGGCGGCGAGGCCGATCGCCGCGCCGGAATCTTTCGGTTCGCTCTCGAGAACCAGGTCCGAGTCCTTCAACTCGCCAAGCTGGGACAGCACGGCGAGACGGTGCGCCTTGCCCGTGACCACCATGATCCGCTTGCCGCTCAGCGGCTGCAGCCGTTCGTAGGTGGCACGGATCAGGGTGCTGCCGGAGCCGGTCAGGTCATGCAGGAACTTCGGGGCAGCTGCACGGGACAGCGGCCAGAGGCGCGTGCCGGTTCCGCCTGCGGGAATCACACCGTAGAAGCGGTCCAGGGGGCTAGGCTCATGAGTACTCATCGCTCCCACATTAACCCAGCAGGAACGCAGGGCAACAACGGCCCGTATCAGCTCACTGTTAACAAGGTCACAGCGTAGGGCGTCCTAAATTGAACACCCCGACGGCCGAGCCTAGATTAGTCTTGTGGAAAGAGTGCTCTCGCGGGGCGACATTCCAGCGTGGAAGACGCGCTAACGCCTCCGCGACACAGGGAGGTTTTTCAGTGTCGAAGACACCAGCAGGCACCCTCTACCGCGGCCGCGAAGGCCAGTGGTCCTGGGTTGCGCATCGTATTACCGGCGTCGTGATCTTTTTCTTCCTACTGGTGCATGTGCTCGACACCTCGCTGGTGCGGGTATCTCCCGAGGCATATGACGCTGTCATCGAGTCCTACAAGAACCCCATCATGGGTCTCGGGGAGCTCGGACTGGTAGGCGCAATCGTCTTTCACGCCTTCAACGGCCTCCGCGTCGTCCTCGTGGACTTCTGGAAAAAGGGTCCCAAGTACCAGCGGCAAATGCTGTGGGGCGTCGTCGGGCTCTGGGCCGTAGTCATGATCGCCTTCTCCATCCGCCATCTCTCTGTTGTTTTCGGAGGTCACTAAACCATGGCTGCTCCCATCGTCGAATCTCCCCGCTCCGGTCGCATTTCGCCGCAGTACCGTCGCAGCGGAGGATCCAGAGGCAACTTCGAAATGTTCGCTTGGCTTTTCATGCGGCTCTCCGGCGTTGTCCTGGTGGTGCTCATCTTCGTCCATCTGTACATGAACCTGATCGACGGCGAGGGCATCGAAGGCGTTGACTTCGGTTTCGTCGCGGGCAAGTGGGCGGACCCGCTCTGGCAGGTCTGGGACCTCGTGATGCTCTGGCTCGCCATGCTGCACGGAACCAACGGTGTCCGCGTCATCATCAATGACTACGCGGAGAAGGATTCCACCCGGTTCTGGTTCAAGAGCGTCCTGTACGTTTCCACGGTCGTGATCGTTGTACTCGGCACCCTGGTGATCTTCACCTTCGACCCCTGCCCGGTGGTCAACGGCGTTCCGCACGTCGCCGACTACTGCCCGGCGCCGTAGATTCCGGCGCCCCAGCTACCAGGCGACTAGCCGCGCAGGTAACCGATTCGGCTAGAAACATCGCTAGTTCCAACAGAAAGAGCACAGTATGCAGGTCCATAAGTACGACGTCGTTATTGTGGGCGCAGGTGGCGCCGGCATGCGCGCCGCGATCGAATCCGGCCAGCGCGCAAGGACGGCTGTACTGACCAAGCTCTACCCCACCCGTTCACACACGGGTGCGGCGCAGGGCGGCATGTGCGCCGCACTCGCCAACGTCGAGGAAGACAACTGGGAATGGCACACCTTCGACACCGTGAAGGGCGGCGACTACCTGGTTGACCAGGACGCCGCCGAGGTCATGGCGAAGGAAGCAATCGACGCCGTGCTGGACCTCGAAAAGATGGGCCTGCCGTTCAACCGCACGCCCGAGGGCCGCATCGATCAGCGCCGGTTCGGCGGTCACACCCGGGACCACGGCAAGGCTCCGGTACGCCGGGCCTGCTACGCGGCAGACCGCACCGGTCACATGATCCTCCAGACGCTGTACCAGAACTGCGTCAAGCACAACGTCGAGTTCTACAACGAGTACTACGTCCTCGACATGCTGACGGTCGATGAGGAAGTGACCGTCGACGGGGTAACCCGCATCCAGAAGCGCGTTGCCGGCGTCGTCTCCTATGACCTCGCTACCGGTGAACTGCACGTGTTCCAAGCCAAGTCCGTCGTATTCGCTTCCGGCGGCGTCGGCAAGGTCTTCAAGACCACATCCAACGCGCACACCCTGACCGGCGACGGTATGGGCATCGCCTTCCGCCGCGGTATCCCCCTCGAGGACATGGAGTTCTTCCAGTTCCATCCCACCGGCCTGGCCGGGCTGGGGATCCTGCTCTCCGAGGCAGCCCGCGGTGAGGGCGCGATCCTGCGCAACTCCGAGGGCGAGCGCTTCATGGAGCGGTACGCTCCCACCATCAAGGACCTCGCTCCCCGCGACATCGTGGCGCGGTCCATGGCCAATGAAGTACGTGAAGGCCGCGGTGCAGGGCCCAACAAGGACTACGTCCTGCTGGACCTGACCCACCTCGAGCCCGCGCACATCGACGCGAAGCTGCCGGACATCACCGAGTTTGCCCGCACCTACCTGGGTGTGGAGCCGTATACCGAGCCGGTACCCGTGTTCCCGACGGCGCACTACGCGATGGGCGGAATCCCCACCAACATCAAGGCTGAGGTACTGCAGGACAACAACACCGTTGTTCCCGGCCTGTACGCCGCCGGCGAGGTGGCCTGTGTATCCGTGCACGGCTCCAACCGTCTCGGAACCAACTCGCTGCTGGACATCAACGTGTTCGGCAAGCGTGCCGGAATCGCGGCGGCGGAGTACGCCGCCACCGCCGAGTTCGTCGAGATTCCGGACAACCCGCTGGTGGAAACCGAGCGCCTCCTGGACACCATGCGCAGCTCGGAAGGCGGCGAGCGTGTCGCCCAGATCCGACAGGAGCTGCAGGACGTCATGGACGCCAACGTCCAGGTGTTCCGCACCGAGCAGACCCTGAAGGAAGCCCTTGAGGTGATCGACAAGCTCGAGGAGCGCTACACCCGCGTCACTGTCCAGGACAAGGGCAAGCGGTTCAACCTGGACCTGCTGGAAGCCGTTGAACTCGGCTTCCTGCTGGACATGGCGAAGGTCATGACTGCTGCCGCGCTGCACCGCAAGGAGTCACGCGGCGGCCACTTCCGCGAGGACTACCCCGAGCGTGACGACGAGAATTTCATGACCCATTCCATGGCCTACAAGGATCCCTCCGCTACTGAAACCAGCGGCGTGCGCCTTGAGACCAAACCGGTAGTCTTCACCCGTTACCAGCCCATGGAGCGTAAGTACTGATGAGCACCCCAACAGTCGAAAAAGAACCGGCCTCGAAGGTCGACCTCGCACCCGGCGTCGGCGGCGGCGGTGAGATTCCCACCTTCGATGTCACCCTGAAGGTGCGGCGCTACAACCCCGAGGTCTCCGATGAGGCGCACTGGGACGAGTGGAAACTCACCATGTACGGCACAGACCGAGTGCTGGACGCCCTGCATAAGGTGAAGTGGGAGCACGACGGCACTGTGTCGTTCCGCCGCTCCTGCGCCCACGGAGTGTGCGGCTCCGACGCCATGCGTATCAACGGCCGCAACCGGCTTGCCTGCAAGACCCTGTTGAAAGACCTCGATACCTCCAAGCCCATCCTGGTTGAACCCATCAAGGGCTTGCCGGTGGAGAAGGACCTCATCGTCGACATGGAGCCGTTCTTCCAGTCGTACCGCGAGATCATGCCGTTCCTCGTGAGCCGCGGCCATGAGCCCACTCGCGAGCGACTGCAGTCCGCTGAGGAGCGTGAGCGGTTCGATGACACCACCAAGTGCATCCTGTGCGCTGCGTGCACCTCGTCCTGCCCGGTCTTCTGGACCGACGGCCAGTACTTCGGACCGGCAGCGATCGTCAACGCGCACCGCTTCATTTTCGACTCACGCGATGACGCCGGAGACATGCGCCTCGAAATCCTCAACGACAAAGAGGGCGTGTGGCGCTGCCGCACCACCTTCAACTGCACCGAGGCGTGCCCGCGCGGCATACAGGTGACCCAGGCGATCGCCGAGGTCAAGCAGGCCATTCTGTCGCGCAAGGTCTAGCAGTACCGGGAGATTTCTTCGGCGCAGTAACACGGCGCGCGGCTACCGATTGGGAGCCGCGCGCCGTCGTCGTTTTGGGAAGGTTTGCGCAGCTGAGACGGGTCCACCTGCTGGCGAACCCGCGTCAGGTGCCCGAAAGTTCCGAGGTCTTCGCCGCCGCCCTGCTGCGCTGGCGCAGGGAACGGGCACGGCCGCCTCGGGTCCTGGAACGGGCGGATTGGGCATCGGCCGCACCGATAGCCCCCCACGCCGTCGCCACCAGGTAGACCTGGCTCAGCAGGAAGAACCAGACGAACAGGCCGAGGATGACCGCGAAGGGTGCAAGCAACGGGTTACGGTCGACGCCGCCCAGCAGCAGGGTGCTGAAAGTGCGCAGGACGGTGCTTCCCACTCCTGCGATGAGCGCGGACTGAAGCAGAACTGTACGCGGCATCTGGATGGCCGACGCCGAACGGAAAAGAATTACGGCGACGACGGTGTCCAGCAGCAGGGTGACCGCAATCCCTGCGATCTGGGTGAGGGGCCGCGCTGCGTCGCTCAGGCCAAGGAACTGGAGCGCCAAGTCAAGGACGGTATTGGCGACCAGCCCTACCACTGTGGTGACCACCAGCGCCACCGCGAGGACTAGCAGGATTCCAAGGTCCTTGAGCTTGATCAGGATGGGGTTGCCCTGCACGGCCGGCAAATCGAAGATGCCGCGCATCCCTTCACGCACGCCACCGATCCAACCGAGCGCGGTCAGCAGCATTGCGACTGACGAAATGACCAGCGCGATTCCCAGGCCAGTCTCGATGTTGAACAGCTGGTCGGCAGTAGCGAACCCCGTGGCAGTGCCGTCTTCTCCGTCCGTGTCGATCAGGCCGGGGGTAGTGGAGTCGACAGCACGCACAATGAGTTCCTGCAGCCGGGTATCCCCCGCAATGATCAGGCCCAATGTCGAGAACCCCACCACGAGCAGGGCAGCGACGGCGAAGAACATGTTGTAGGCAATGCCCGCGGCCATGAGCGGTCCATGCCGCTGGGTGTAGAGCTGGAAGGCGCGCATTGGACGGAAAGCGTTTAGCTTGGCCAGCAGATACTGGAGTGTAGCCAGGAGAACGGGTACTCCGCCGCCCTTCTCCCGCCGGGTCCGGCCGAGGTCGCGGCGGGCGTGCAGGACTGCGAGCTTGAGCTTCATCCGCTCCGTGGGTAACGGTGGATCAGGCGCCTGGTTCTTCGCCTGCGGCAGCGTTCTGACCAAAAGTGAGTTCTTCCCGTAGTTTCCAGACACCCGTGACGTCGTGCTCGTACAGTCCCATGGTACGTACAGTGAAGGACGCCTCGAAGTCGCCGAGCTGCGCTTCGGCCGAGTCCATGTTCGCTTCGCTGACATCGTGGGCGACCGTGACGTGCGGGTGGAACGGGAACTCAAGGTTCCGTGCGAGTGGGCCGGCCTGCAGCCGCCGGTGCAGTTCCACACAGGAATCGAAGCCCTCGGTCACGTTGACGAAGACCACAGGGGTGAGCGGACGGAACGTGCCGGTGCTTTTCAGCGTCACCGTGAAGGAACATTGCGCAGCGGCGACTTCGCGCACGTGCGCAATGGTCGACGGCCAGTCGGTTGCGGGGGTGGTGGTGATCAGCGTGATGTGCGGTGGGACAAGAGCAGCCATCGGGTCACCGAAGGAGGCACGCCAGCGTTCCAGTTCACCGGCGATGGGCTCCGGGATGGCGATGACCACTCCCACGAGCTTGCCCTCAACAGCACGCCGGCCCACTACGTAGGTCGGTTGGCGCTGCTCGGTATCGCTGACGGGGTGGCTCATGATCCTAGAAGGCACCGGCCGGTCCGCTGCTGCGCGCTGGAAGGAAACCTACTTTGGAGTACACATCTGCCAGCGTAACCGACGCGATTTCCCGTGCCTTTTCCGCGCCTACGGCCAACAGCCGGTCCAGCTCTGCCGGATCATTGAGCAGCTCCAGCGCCCGTTCCCGAACGGGCGCCAGGCTCTCGACCACGACATCCGCCAGCTCGACCTTCAGGTGCCCGTACATGCGGCCCTCAAAGTGACCGACGGCGTCTTCCAGGCTCTTTCCGGTCAGCAGTGAGTAGATGGAGAGCAGATTGGAGACGCCCGGCTTCTCCTCGCGGTCGAAGCGGATCTCCGTGCCGTCGTCCGTGACCGCAGACTTGATGCGCTTCGCGGTGACTTTCGGCTCGTCCATGATGTTGATGAGGCCGGCCGCGGAGCTCGCCGACTTCGACATTTTGGCCGTTGGATTCTGCAGATCGTAGATCTTGGCGGATTCCTTCTGAATGAACGGCTTTGGCACTACGAACGTCTCACCGAAGCGCGTGTTGAACCGCTGCGCGAGATCCCGGCTCAGCTCGATGTGCTGGCGCTGATCCTCCCCGACAGGCACACCTTCCGGCTGGTACAGCAGGATGTCCGCAGCCTGCAGGATCGGGTAGGTGAACAGGCCAACGGACGTGGAATCGGCGCCCTGCTTCAGCGACTTGTCCTTGAACTGGGTCATGCGCGAAGCCTCGCCGAAGCCGGTGATGCAGTTCAGCACCCAGGCCAGCTGCGCGTGCTCCGGTACCTGGGACTGCACGAAGAGCGTGCACCTGTCCACGTCCACGCCGCCGGCGATGTACTGGGCGGCTGTCAGCCGCGTACGTGCCGCGAGCTCCGCAGGATCCTGCGGCACGGTAATCGCGTGCAGATCCGGGATGAAGTAGATCGCGTCATAGGAGTCCTGCATCTGCACCCATTGCACGAGGGCACCGAGGTAGTTCCCGAGGTGGAGGGAACTGCCCGAAGGCTGCATCCCGGACAGTACCCGCTGGCAGGCTGGAGTGGAGGAAGTCATATCAGTCCTGGGGTTGTAAGAGCCGGTAGTCGACGACGAGCGGTGCGTGATCCGAGAAACGCGCTTCCCATGAGTGCGCCCGGTCAACGACGGCGGTTGTAGCGGCCGCTGCCAGCTCGGGGGTGGCGAGATGGTAGTCGATGCGCCAGCCGGCGTCGTTGTCGAATGCCTTGCCGCGCCAGGACCACCAGGTGTAGGGGCCGTCCACCTCTCCGGCGAGATCCCGATGGACGTCAACCCACCCGACGGCGTCGCTGAAGAAGTGGTCGAAGTAGGCGCGCTCCTCGGGAAGGAAACCTGCCTTCTTCAGGTTGCCCTTCCAGTTCCGGATGTCACGGGTGGTGTGTCCGACATTCAGGTCTCCAACCACCAGCGCATGGTCACGTGTACCGCGCAGCTCCGTCAGGCGGGCGGACATCAGGTCGAGGAACCGGTACTTGTCCTGCTGCTGCGGCGAGTCGGCCTCCCCCGAATGCACATAGGCACTTACGACGCTGAGCGTGGTCCCGTCCAGATCGAAATCGGCTTCAACCCAGCGGCCGGCGGCGGCGAAGTATTCGTCGCCGATGTGCTCGCGCGTTTCAGTTGGCTCAAGGCGTGATGCAACGGCGACGCCTGCACGGCCCTTTGCCGCTGCCTCGGCGTGCAGGATGTGCCATGAGTCGCCAAGGAGATCGCGTACCACCGTATCCGGCGCCCGCACTTCCTGAAGGCACAGAATGTCGATCTCCCTGCCCTCGAGCCACTCCTGCATCCCCCGCCGGTACGCGGCACGGATTCCGTTCACGTTCACGGTGGCAATACGAAGTGCTTCGGGGTGTTTGCTGCTTGTCAGGGTTGGTACCGAATTCACCCGATCAACCTTACCGGAGCGCTAGTCTACGACGGTGCCCTCGACGGGGCCGTCGTCGTTGTTTTTCATCATGCTGCGCGCATTGTGCGAGGTGATCTCGATGGTTTCGATGGCGCGGTCCACCACGCCCTGGTCCTTGCCCAGATGATCGCGAATGACGCGCGCCTGAACCTGGACGATCTTGAAGCTGTGGTCCAGCTTTTCATCCCGCATGGCGGAGCTGGTGCCGGCCGGCCCCCTGCCTGCCATGCCGCCGCCGGCAGTCCTGTTGAACTCGTCGATCCGGGCGCTGGCCTTCCGAGCCGCGGAGCGCACCGTGAAGACCACAAAGCTGAAAACCAGCAGCCAGCCAAGGGAGATGATGACGACAAGCCAGCCGACGACGTCGTTCTCATTGGCCGCGAAGACCACGGCCACGAGGAACACCACCAACATGATGGCCATCCCCACGCCGCCCATGCGCAGGCTCAGGCCCTTGCCCGCGGTTTTTCCAGAAGTTCCCAGTGGTTGCATACACCCATTGTCGCAAACCCGGAGTGCGGTCACGGCTGCTTCCACCACCGGCGAAAAGGCACTTCAACGGCCTGCTGACCGGGCGTCGGAAAAAATAGTCTGACTCACACCCATCCGTGACGCAAACCACCCCGAACTAGGATCATGCGTACCCTTTCCGGTGCGCGCCCCATTCGCACTATGGAGGAATCATGAACAAGAAAGCTCTTTTCGCAATCCCCACGCTCGCTATGGGTTTGCTCGCAATGAGCGGCGCTCCCGCCATGGCTGACCACGCGACCGGCTACTACTCCTCGACCCTCGGTCAGCTGAACGGCACCACTGGTACCGGCAGCATCACAGTTGATGTGAAGGGCACACAGGCAACTGTGAACCTTGAGGTTTCCGGCCTGGCTGAGACCTTCATGGGCGGACCCTACCCGCACGTTCAGCACCTCCACGGCCTCGCAATGGGCACCTGCCCCACCCCGGCCGATGATGAGAACGGCGACGGCATCGTCAGCGTCACCGAAGGAGCCGACCGCTACGGCGCGATCCAGACCACCCTCTCGACCAGCGGCGACACCAGCCCCGCTGCCGGTCTTGATCTTGCCCTCGGCGGCCAGGGCGGCTCCTACACCATTTCCCGGACGTTCGAACTGAACCAGGAAACCCAGGACGCGCTTGATGCCGGCACCGCCGTCGTCGTTGTCCACGGTCTTGACCCCGCCACCGCAGGCGTCAGCGAAGAGGTGTTCAACTCCCCGAGTGACCTGAACCCGGATCTGCCGTTGGGCGCAACCTCACCGGCACTGTGTGGCACCCTGGTTGCTTCCCAAATGGGCGCTATGCCTGAGGGTGGCGCTGATACCGGTGTTGAGCAGCAGACCGGCTCCAACCTGGGCATGATCGCCCTCGGTGGTGGCCTCGTTCTGGCTGCAGCTGCCGGCGGCACCTACGCTGTCCGTCGCTCGACCACCAAGTAGGGACTGATCTGATCCCATGATCAGCTCCAACTCCGGCCGCCGCAGAAGCCTTGCAGCTTCTGCGGCGGCCGCCCTGCTGATACTGACCGGTTGCGGCACCTCCGGCCCCGGCCAGACAGCGCAGCCACCCACGACGACGGCGCCCTCCGCCTCAGCGCCGGCGTCACCGAGAGCGTCCCCCGGAGCAGGCGCCTCAACTCCGCCCGCCGCGGAACCTACTCCCGCTGCTTCGCTCCCGCCGGTGCTCGAAGCCTCCGAACCGCTCTCCTTCTCGATTCCGTCGATCGGCGCCGGTTCAGAACTGCTCTCGCTCGGTCTTCGGGAGAACGGCTCCCTCGAGGTACCGCCCGACGGGCCGGGCGCACCCGCCAGCTGGTACAACCAGTCCCCCAGTCCCGGCGAACGCGGACCGGCTGTCCTGCTCGGTCACGTCAACGCAACCGGCGGCGGGCCCGGAGTGTTCGCTGACCTGCGCAGCCTGAAGGCCGGTGACCGGATAGAGGTGCAGCGGGCCGATGGATCAACGGCCACTTTCGAGGTGGAGCGCGGGGAGCAGTATCCGAAAGACAACTTCCCCACCGCTACCGTCTACGGATACACGCCCGGCGCCGAACTTCGCCTCATCACCTGCGACGGCTACGATCCGGCAACCGGGCTCTTCGACGACAACTACGTGGTCTTCGCGAAACTCGTCGTCTGACTCGTGGCTATTCTGGCGGAAGTCCTCCCCCGATGCCGTCGAGCATGCGGTCCTCGCTAGGGCTGCGATCCCGTCAGGATTTCCGGGCCCGTTTCGGTGATTGCCACCGTGTGTTCGGCGTGGGCGGTGCGGCCGCCATTTGCACTGCGCAGCGTCCAGCCGTCCGGATCGATGACCAGCTGTTTGGTGCCGACCATCGCCCACGGTTCAATCGCCAGCAGCAAGCCGGGCCGGAGCGTGTAGCCCCTGCCTGGCCGGCCGATGTTTGAGATGTGCGGGTCCTGGTGCATCGTGCTGCCCACGCCGTGCCCACCGAACTCGGTGTTGACCTCGTAGCCGGCATCGGTGAGGACCGACCCGATGGCGTAGGAGATGTCACCGATCTTGTTGCCCGGCTGTGCTGCCTCAATCCCGGCCGACAGCGCCGCCGTCGTGGTATCAATCAGGTGCTGGTCCTGCTCAGTGACCGGACGCCCCACGATGAAGCTGATAGCCGCGTCGGCTACCCAGCCGCCCCGTTCCACAGCGAAGTCGAGGGTGAGCAGGTCACCTTCCCGGAGCGCATAGTCGTGTGGCAGGCCGTGCAGCACCGCGTCATTCACCGACGTGCAGATAACTTTGCCGAAGGGTCCGCGACCAAAAGAGGGCGCGTAGTCGACGTAGCAGGAACGTGCTCCGGCCTCTTCGATCAACGCCCATGCCCAGGTGTCGAGCTCCAGCAGGTTGGTGCCGGGTACGGTGCGTTGCTTCAGCGACTGCAGCACCCGCGCCACCAGCCGGCCCGCCGGCCGGGCAGCCTCGATTTCGCGGGCCGTGAGAATTTCGATCATCAATGCCTTCGGTTCAGGGAATGCTTCAGGACGAGACGCCGCCAGGAGACCTCACCCGTCCCCGTCCCCGGCAGATGTCACCAGGACACGAGGCAGAACGGGTGCCCTGCGGGGTCCAGATACACCCTAAACGTTCCTGTTCCGGAGTTCATGCCTGTTGCTCCGAGCGCCAGCACCTGCTCCTCCGCCACGTCGAGATCATCCACCCGGACATCCAGGTGCACCTGCTGCGGCAGGTCCTGACCCGGCCATTTGGGCGGCGTGTACCCCTCGACCTGCTGGAAGGCCAGCGCCGGACGGTCCGGAGCGTCCCCAATGGTGATCCACCCGTTGTCATCATGCTGGACGCGGATCATGCCCAGCAGGTCCTCATAGAAGGACGCCAGCTGGTCTGTATTTGAGCAGTCGAAGACGGTTGCGTGCCATTTCCCGATCATTGCTCAAGTATCTGCCGAAGCTCGCCCCGGCGGTAGGCATTCGCGGACATCTTCTGTCCTTGCCCGTTCCTACTTCAGGAACAGCTTCCGCAGGCGCAGGGTGGTCAGCACCATGCCGACGAGGATCATGACCAGGTAGTAGATGATGTGGATTGCGGTCGCCGGAGTGAAGATTCCCACGCTGAGCTGGCGGAGCAGCTCAACCCCGTGCCAGAGCGGAAGCGCCTGAATGAACCACTGGATGCCCTGCGGGTACACGCTCAACGGGTAGAAAGTGGCGGAGAACAGGAACATGGGCAGCATGACGAAGTTGATCCAGTCCATCTGCTGGAAGGTCTTCATGTAGCTGGTGATGCCCATGCCGAACGAGGCGAACCCGAAGGCGATCAGCACCGACGCGGGCACCATCAGCAGCGCCCACGGCGTGGTGATCAGCCCCATCATCCCCATCACCGCAGTGAAGCCCGTCGCGTACAGGGCTCCGCGCAGCAACGCGAGGAAGATCTCGCCAATCGCAACATCCAACGGGCCCAGCGAGGTGTAGAGCATGCCCTGGTACAGCTTCGCGAAGTTCATCTTGAAGAACACGTTCCAGGTGGAGTCGTAGACCGCGCCGTTCATCGCGGAGACCGCGAGAAGCGCCGGCGCAATATAGGCGGCGTAGCTGATCTCACCTCCGCCGGGGCCGACGACGGTGCCCACCAGGGCGCCGAGGCCCACACCCATCGAGATGAGGTAGAGCACCGGCTCGAAGAAACCGGACACCATGATCAGCCAGTTGCTGCTCTTGGTTGCGCGCAGGCCGCGGGCGATGACGGCTTTCGCATTCCGCGCGTACAGCGCGCTGAACGGGCGGTCCTTAACCTGGACCCGGTAGTCCTCTTCGGTCAGTATGTTGCTCACTTGCCCAGCCTCCGTTCGTAGACGCGGCGGGCCAGGACCCAGCCGAGCAGTGCCAGCCCCACGAGATAGAGGACGTGAATCGCGGTGAGCCAAAGCGGTTCGGCGTATCCGTAGGTCAGCAGCCGTCCGAGCTCGGTGCCGTGCCACAGCGGCGAAATCCAACCGATCCAGCGCAGGAAAACGGGGAGTGTCTCGAGCGGGAAGAAGGTGCCCGAGAACAGGAACAGCGGCGTCACGATGAAGCGCATGACCAGGGCGAACTGTCCTTTGTCTTCGGTGATGCTTGCCGAATAGGCCATCAGCGGGAGACCGAAGGAGAGCCCGCACACAACCGCAACGAGAATGGCCAACGAACCCCAGGCCGAGGGCGATGCTCCAAACAGCGCGACGATCCCGAAGTAGATGACGGACATCAAAAACAGCCGGATGGCAATGGCAATGATGTAGCCGTTGACGATCTGGTGGACGCCCAGCGGGGATGCATGCGGCCCGTAGTACACGCGCCGCCATTTGAACCCGTCCATCACGGGGTACGTGAACTCGGTGGCAGCCGCCATGATGGTCGCCGAAGACAGGAGCGCGGGCGCAATGAAAGCCAGGTAGCTGACTCCGCCGAACGCGCTTTGGGCGCTGTTGCTGTCCACCAGCGTGGCCAGGCCCACCCCCATCGCGAACAGGTACATCACCGGGTTGCCCACGCTGTAGGCCAGCAGCGTCCAGCGATAGCCGTTCATCACCTTGAGTGCATGCTCGGCGTAGTACCAGGATCCGAACTTGCGGGCGCGCTCAGCCGAAATCTTTGGCGAGTGGGCAGCGGGGACGGGAGGCGCCGTCGTCGTCGTTTGTGCTGTCGCCGGCTGCGCCGCCGCTTTCTGGCCCGGTGCGGGTTGATCCGGGGTGCCGGTGTGCTGGCTAGTCAACGAGGCTCCTGCCGGTCAGGCGCAGGAAGACGTCCTCGAGGGAGGATCGGCGCACGAGGGACGTGATGGGGTGCAGACCGCGGGCGGTGACCTTCTCAAGGGCGGACTCGCCGTCGTGCGTGTAGATCAGCACCCGATCAGGCAGGGGTTCCAGGCGGTCGCCGATCCCGGCCAGATCCGCTGCAACGGTGGTGTTTCTTTCGGAGCCGAAGCGGAGTTCAAGCACTTCGCGGGTTGAGTGCTCGCGGATGAGGCTGGCGGGGGAACCCTCGGCCATGATCTGTCCCTTGTCGACGACGACGAGGCGGTCGCAGAGCTGTTCCGCCTCGTCCATGTAATGGGTCGTGAGGATCAGGGTAACGCCGGACTCCTTCAGACGGAACAGGCGGTCCCAGAGGATGTGCCGGGCCTGTGGATCGAGCCCGGTGGTGGGCTCGTCGAGGAGGAGGATCTTCGGCTCGTTGATCAGCGAGCGCGCGATGGTCAGGCGCCGCTTCATGCCGCCGGACAGCGAATCGACCTTTGCCTTCGCCTTGTCTGTGAGCTGCGCGAATTCGAGCAGCTCATCCGCTTTCGGTTTGAGGTAGCTCATGGGCAGCCCGAAGTAGCGGCCGTAGACCAGTAGGTTGTCGCGTACGCGCAGTTCCTCGTCCAGGTTGTCCTGCTGCGGCACCACGCCGAGGTGCGCGCGGACTTCCGGGCCATACTGCTCTGGATCGAGTCCCATGATGGTGAGCTTCCCCGAGGTGCGCTGGGAGACGCCGCCGATCATCCTCATGGTGGTCGACTTGCCGGCGCCGTTGGGACCGAGCAGGCCGAAGGATTCACCTGCGGGTACGTCGAAGGAAATGCCGTCGACGGCGGCGAAGTTCCCGTAGTGCTTGGTCAGCCGGTCAGCAGAGATGACGTAGTTCGGGATAGTTTGGTTGGGCACCAGAACAGCCTAGAGGAACTGTCTGATTGGCAAAAGACAATCAGTGCGTGTCGAGGACACTTCCTGTCCGCATCAGCCTGCCTGGCGCTCCGCGATCAGCCCGCCTGGCGCTCCGCGGCCTCGACCACATTGGCCAGGAGCATTGCCCGGGTCATGGGTCCCACTCCTCCCGGGTTGGGCGAAAGCCAGCCCGCGACGTCGGCAGCGTCCTTGGCGACATCACCGCGCAGGGTGGCCTTGCCGGTGTCCGGATCGATAACGCGGGTCACGCCGACGTCGAGGACAATGGCGCCCGGCTTGAGGTGCTCCGCCGTGATCATGCCGGGCATGCCTACGGCTGCAATAACGACGTCGGCCTCGCTGAGGTGCCGTGGCAGGTCTGCTGTGCCGGTATGGGCCAGTGTGACCGTCGCGTTGATCGCACGGCGGGTGAGCAGCAGCCCGAGCGGCCGGCCCACCGTCACGCCGCGTCCCACCACGAGCACGTTCTTGCCCTTGAGGTGGATGTCATGGCGCAGCAGCAACTCGACAATGCCGTGCGGAGTACACGGCAGGGGCGAATCCATGCGGGCGTTGACATTCAGGACGAGCTTTCCGAGGTTTGTCGGGTGCAGCCCGTCGGCATCCTTCTCTGGTGCCATCCGTTCGAGGATGGAGTGCGCGTCGATGTGGGCAGGAAGTGGCAACTGGACGATGTAGCCGGTGGTGGCGTCGTCGTCGTTCAGCTCATCAATGACCTTTTCCAGGTCCTCCTGGGTGATGTCTCCCGGGAGGTCGCGGCGGATCGAATTGATGCCCACCTGCTCGCAGTCTCGGTGCTTCCCGGCAACGTAGGACCGGCTCCCGGGATCGTCACCCACCAGCACAGTACCGAGCCCGGGGGTGATGCCCTGGGTCTTCAGGGCGCTGACGCGCTCAGTCAACTCGCTGCGGATTGCGGCGGCGGTTACCTTGCCGTCAAGAATCTGTGCGCTCATCTAAGCGGCTCCTTTGTTGAGCTGTTCTTTGTCCAGCTCCTCGAGCAAAAACGCCTTGCCGCGCTCACAGCACCCTGTGAAACAGCACTCGGCCGTGGGGATTTCGTAATCGTCCGAGCGGGCTGCCGCCGACTCCAACGCGCCCGGTGGGAGGTCTTCTACCATTCCTCGTGTCCGGGGTAGAGCGGGAAATCGGCAGCGAGGCGTGATACACGGGCACGCAGGGATTCGACGTCGGCTCCGGGCTTGAGCACGGCGGCGATGATCTCGCCCACCTCGATGAACTCGGTGGCGCCGAAGCCGCGGGTGGCCAGTGCCGGCGTGCCGATGCGCAGGCCGGAGGTGACCATCGGCGGGCGGGGGTCGTTCGGAACAGCGTTGCGGTTGACGGTGATGCCGACCGAGTGCAGGAGGTCTTCCGCCTGCTGGCCGTCGAGCTCCGAGTTGCGGAGGTCGACGAGCACGAGGTGCACGTCGGTACCGCCGGTCAGGACGGACACGCCGTGCTCGGTGACGTCGTTGCCCATGAGGCGCTCGGCGATGATGCGGGCACCCTCGAGAACGCGCTCCTGGCGCTCCTTGAACTCTTCCGAGCCGGCAATCTTGAAGGCAGTGGCCTTGGCGGCGATGACGTGCATGAGCGGGCCGCCCTGCTGGCCCGGGAAGACGTTCGAGTTCAGCTTCTTCGCCCACTCCTGCTTGGCGAGGATCACGCCCGAGCGCGGACCCGAGAGGGTCTTGTGCACGGTGGAGGTGACGACGTCGGAATGCGGGACGGGGCTCGGGTGTAGGTCTGCGGCCACGAGACCGGCGAAGTGGGCCATGTCGGTCCAGAGCAGGGCGCCCACCTCGTCTGCGATGGACCGGAACGCTGCGAAGTCCAGGTGACGGGGGTAGGCGGACCAGCCGGCGATGATGACCTGCGGCTTTTCGGCAATGGCCTGCTCGCGGACCCGGTCCATGTCGAGGCGGTGGGTGTCGTTCTCCACGCCGTAGGCGGCGACTTCATAGAGCTTGCCCGAGAAGTTCAGCTTCATGCCGTGGGTCAGGTGGCCGCCGTGAGCCAGCGAGAGGCCCATGATCTTTTCGCCCGGCTTGATCATTGCGGCGAGGGCTGCAGCGTTTGCCTGCGCACCCGAGTGCGGCTGGACGTTGGCGTACTCAGCGCCGAAGAGGGCCTTGACGCGCTCGATAGCCAGGCTCTCCGCAACGTCCACGTGCTCGCAGCCGCCATAGTAGCGGCGGCCCGGGTAACCCTCGGCATACTTGTTGGTGAGGACCGAGCCCTGCGCTTCGAGGACCGAGCGCGGTGCGAAGTTCTCAGAGGCGATCATCTCGAGGGTGTCGCGCTGGCGGGCAAGCTCATTGTTGAGGACCGCGGCAATTTCCGGGTCCACCTCAGACAGCGGCGCGTTGGTGACGGATTGGGTCACAGAGGGAGGGGATGAAGTCACGGGAGGCTCCTGGTGAAGGGGTGAGCGTTCTACAGGTCAGGCTACCTGTTGACCCGGGTGCACCCGAAGTTCCGGACGCACTGGGCCCGAACTGTTTCGGACGGTGACTCGCAGCGCGACTGTGCCGCCGTCCTGCCCGGTACCCTTGGACCGTGATTGAAGCTGTCCAGGCCGGTGTCCCCGGCAACGCGCCGTCGTCGTTCATTTTGACTCTTTCGTGTGATGACCGGCCCGGGATCGTCCATGCCGTCTCCGGTGCGCTGGTCGCTGCCGACTGCAACATCACCGAATCGCAGCAGTACGGCAGCCCGGATTCCGGAACCTTCTTCATGCGCGTAGCCATCACCACCCTGTCGGAGCGGAGCGCCGTTGAAGCGCACCTCGCGCCGGTGGCCGAGGCGTTCGGGATGACGTGGGGTCTGTACACCGAGGGCACTCCGGCGAGAACGCTCATCATGGCGTCCAAATCCGCCCACTGCCTGAACGACCTGCTGTTCCAGCAGCGCGCCGGAATGCTGCCGATCGAGGTGCCCGTGATTGTCTCGAACCACACAGACCTGGCCGATCTTGCCGCGTTCTACGGCGTTCCCTTTCACCACGTTCCCGTGACCGGCGACGGGAAAGCTGCCGCGGAGGAACGGCTCCTCGAACTGGTGGAGGAGCACCGGATCGAACTCGTGGTGCTGGCCCGGTACATGCAGGTGCTCAGCGACACCCTGTGTTCACAGCTCGTGGGACGGGCGATCAACATTCATCACTCGTTCCTGCCGTCGTTCAAGGGCGCTCGCCCCTACCATCAGGCGCATGCCCGCGGCGTGAAACTGATCGGCGCGACTGCCCACTACGTGACGCCCGCGTTGGACGAGGGGCCCATCATCGAGCAGGAAGTGATTCGGGTGGACCACGCGCGGACCGCGCCCCAGCTCGTTGCGATGGGCGCCGACGTCGAAAGCCGCACACTGGCGCAGGCCGTAAAGTGGCACGCCGAACACCGCGTCCTGCTCGACGGCACGCGGACAGTCGTCTTCAACTAGGTTCCACCAGGAGAAATTCATGAATGACGAAGCACCCCTGCGCTACCGAGTGCTGACCGGCCCCGACGACCGCGCCTTCTGCGCCCGGGTGAGTGAGGCTTTGGAGAGCGGGTACCGCCTGCACGGTTCCCCGTCCGTGACGTTCAACGGCGAGCGCGTGATTGTGGCACAGGCCGTAGTGCTCGAGGACTGAAACCGGGCCTTCGCCAACGCGCGCGGCCGCTCAGCTCGCGCTTCGTGACTTCCGCGTCGCCGTCGCCGTTTCGCCGTCGCCGTCGCCGTTTCGCCATCGCCGTTTCGCCATCGGGAGCAAACCGGACCAAAGTGAGCAGCATTCGGCATTTCCCTCACATCGGTCCAGGATGCTCGGTTTTGTGTCCGGATCGCTCGGCTCTGTGTCCGGATTGCTCCTCGAAGCTACGCAAGCTCCTCACGGATGCCGACTGATCCGTGGCAGTCCCGCCTTGGTCAGCTCTCGCGCCAGAAGCTGCGAGTGTGTCGCTTCCGCCCACTCCCACCTCACCACGTTCTTACCGGTGGATCGTATGCGGTTCTCCCGGTTCTTCTCCTCGATCACCACCTGGGCAGGCGTTTTCCCGTGCGTGTACTCGGGCTTCTGGTACTTACCCCGACCGTCGAACTCTCCGACCAGCGCGTGGTCCTTCCAGTAGAAGTCAACAACGGCAACCAGTCCCTGTTCGTCGATCACTCTGTACTGCAACTCGGGCGCCGGAAAGCCGAGCTCAACCATGTACACGCGGCTCAGGGATTCTCCCGGATACATCGCCTGACCATCGGCGAAGTCCAGGACTCTACGGACCTTTCGTCGTTTGGCTCCTGACGGAAGCAGCGCGACAAGATCCTCGACCTCAGTCTTGGTCACTGGGCAGCTTCGGCTCTCTGCCGGCAGGGGCTTGGTGTTGAGCAGCCTGTCCATCACAGCAACTGCCCACGGAAAGTCATAGATCAGCGCAAGATCGATGGCCGTCTGGATCTTGCCCGTAACCAACAACCCGTCACCGATCTTGACGACGGTGAGCTCGGATGACGTTCGAGTGATGCGCCGGACTCCGTTGCTGCTCTTGCGTCCGCTTTCAACCGGCACCATCACCTGGATGTCCCGCGGCAGGTCCGGCCGGGGCAAACCCCACAGCACTCCTGCTGTCTCCGCGCCGAACAGTGGGGTTCGACGTGCGGTAAGGATCATCGCAGACAGCATTCCGCGATACCGCGGCTCGTCCTCTAGTTGCCCCCAACTTCTCGCATCCACGTAGCAGCCTTGCCTGATCCTCAGCAGCTCGCCGCTTTTGGCACGTCGGGAAAGCTCGCGTGGCCATGCCTCGTCGTACGGTTTGTCAGCGCTGGTGCGAATTCGAAGTGGGAAATCGTCCATGGTCTCCAGCAAATCTCATCGGGAGCCCGGACTCGGAAGAAGAATCGGCTATGTGGATAAGGCCCACGCACTAGCTGCTGGCCCGGAGCGAGAGCATCGACTGGAGCAACCCGGACAAAAGTGCGCAGCATTTCCCTCACATCGATCCGCATTGCTCCACGTTGCGTCCGGGCTGCTCCCCGCCACGTCCGGGTTGCTCCACGCCGTGTCCGGGTTGCTCCACGCCGTGTCCGGATTGCTTCCCCAACGTCCGGAGAAACACGGCGGGGTTAGGCTGAGCGGATGGGACACATCATCAAGTTCGACGGCCATGCTCCCTCGATCGCGGAGTCGGTGTTCATCGCACCCACGGCGTCCATCATCGGCAACGCAACGCTCGCGGAGAACTCAAGCGCCTTCTACGGCGTGAGCGTGCGCGCAGACACCGAGACCATCAGCATCGGTGAAGGAACCAACTTGCAGGACAACGTCGTTGTGCACGCGGATCCCGGGTTCCCGGCCACCGTCGGCGCCCGCGTGAGCGTTGGGCACAGCGCCGTCATTCACGGCTGCACCATCGAGGACGACTGCCTCATCGGCATGAGCGCCACCGTCATGAACGGAGCAACGATCGGCGAGGGCTCCCTCGTGGCGGCCGGCGCCGTCGTACTCGAAGGAACACAGGTGCCGCCGCACTCGCTGGTCGCCGGAGTCCCCGCGAAGGTGCGCCGGGAGCTCAGCGACGAGGAACTACAGAGTGTTCGCGACAACGCTTCCCACTATCAGGAGTTGGCCGCACAGCATCGGGTTGCGTTAACTTCTTGACGGCAACTGGCTGCGTGTAGGAATGTGTAGGCATGTCCGTCGAGTCAGCCGCGCCGTCGCGGCCCGTCCCCAACCGGGGCGGCCATAAACCCGGTTCGCAGTCAGCACTTCGGCAGCTCAACGAGCAGCGCATCATCCAGGCTCTCGCCACCGGCGGTCCACAGACCCAGGCTGAGCTCGCACGCCAGACAGGGCTTTCGACGGCGACGGTCTCCAACATCGTCCGCGGCATGGCCGACTCCGGCACGGTGACAACCCGCCCAACGACGAGCTCCGGGCGCAGGGCCCTGTCCGTCGCGCTCAATGACAACGGCTCGGTTGCTGTCGGCATCGACATCGGGCGCCGCCATGTCCGGGTGGTCCTTGCCGGCTTGGATTACCGGGTGCTCTCCGAGGAGGCAATCGCGCTGACGCCGGGCCACACGGCAGAGGAAGGACTCGACGCCGCAGCGGAACTCCTCGACCGGCTGCTGAGCGAATCGGGTACTCCCCGAAGCGCGGTGCTGGGCGCCGGCATCGGGATTCCCGGACCCATCGACAGACGAACCGGCACCGTCGTGCAGGGAGCCATCCTTCCGGAGTGGGTGGGCATCAACATTCTTGAGACGTTCAGCGAGCGGCTCAGAATCCCCGTGTTCATTGACAACGACGCGAATCTGGGAGCCTTGGCGCAGGTCACCTGGGGCCCGCACAGTTCGGTGGACAATCTCATCTTTGTGAAGGTCGGGTCCGGTATCGGCGCCGGGCTGATCCTCAACGGCTCCCTGTACTACGGCAACGTGGGAATCACCGGCGAGCTGGGCCACACCACCATCGACGAGCACGGCCTCGTCTGCCGATGCGGTAACCGCGGCTGCCTCGAAACAGTCGCCTCCACCGTGACGATGATCGCCCTGCTGGAGCGCACCAGCCACCTCCCGCTCACGGCGCAGGACATTGTGCAGCAGGCGCTGCGCGGTGATACCGCAACGCTCCGCGTCATTGACGACGCCGGCCTCGCCATCGGACGCGCCATCGCCCATGTTGCGAACCTGATCAACCCGGAGCTGATCGTTCTCGGCGGCTCGCTGACCGGAATCGGCGACATCCTTCTCGACCCGATCCGCCGTGGTTTGCTTCGACACGCTGTGCCTGTGGTCGGCGAGTCAACGACCGTCTGCATGGGCTCGCTGGGAGACCGGGCGGAAGCGCTCGGAGGCGCCGCCGTCGTCCTTTCCCAGCCCAGCCTCAGCTCAAGCTAGGTTCTGGATTTCCAACACGTCTGTTCAATTTTGCGTTCAAGGCTTGACGACAACACCCAACTAAGAGTTTACTTTCTTGGCGGGCCATTCACGGCCTGAAGACAACGCAGTCAGTTGCGGGAAGGCCTCCATGGATAACCACACCATCCTCGAGATGCAGTCAATCACCAAGGAATTCCCCGGTGTGAAAGCACTGGACAACGTCTCCCTCTCCGTAACGGCCGGCGAAATCCACGCTATCTGTGGGGAGAACGGCGCGGGCAAGTCCACCCTGATGAAGGTTCTCTCCGGGGTCTACCCGCACGGAACGTACAACGGACGGATTGTCTTCCAGGGCCAGGAGGTCCAGTTCAAGGACATCCGCTCCAGCGAAGCCGCCGGCATTGTCATCATCCACCAGGAACTGGCGCTGATCCCTGAGTTGTCCATCGCCGAGAACATCTTCCTCGGCAATGAGCCCACCCGCTTCGGCGTTATTGACTGGGACCGGGTGAACGCAAGCACCCAGGAACTCCTGGCGCGGGTCGGCCTGAACGAAGACCCGATCACGAAGATCAAGGACATCGGCGTCGGCAAGCAGCAGTTGGTCGAGATTGCCAAGGCGCTCAGCAAGTCGGTGAAGCTGCTCATCCTCGACGAGCCCACCGCGGCGCTGAACGAGTCGGATTCCCAGCACCTGCTGGACCTGATGTCCGGGCTGCGTTCCAAGGGAATCTCCTGCATCATGATCTCCCACAAACTCAACGAGATTGAGCAGATCGCCGACTCGATCACCATCATCCGCGACGGCAAGGCGATCGAGACCCTCCACGTAAAGAACGACGGCGTTGATGAGGACCGCATCATCCGCGGCATGGTGGGGCGTTCCCTCGAATCCCGATTCCCGGAGCACACTCCCGACATCGGCGAGGTGTTCTTCGAGGTACGGAACTGGACCGTAGCCCACCCTCGCGTCGCCGACCGGCTGGTCTGCAAGAACGCGAGCTTCACAGTCAAGCGCGGCGAGGTCGTCGGATTCGCGGGGCTCATGGGCGCCGGACGGACCGAACTCGCCCGCTCGATCTTTGGCCGTTCCTACGGCAACTTCAAGTCCGGCCAGATCTTCAAGGACGGCAAGGAGATCCACCTTCGCAACGTCCCGCAGGCCATTGACCACGGACTCGCCTACGTCACCGAAGACCGCAAGTCCCTTGGCCTGAACCTCCTCGATGACATCAAGTCGACCACCGTGGCAGCGAATCTGAAGAAGATCACCAACGGCCTGGTGGTGGACGAGGACCAGGAGTTCCTCGTGGCGGACGAATACCGCCGCACCCTGCGGACGAAGACTCCGTCAGTCAACGAGGGAGTGTCGAAGCTGTCCGGCGGAAACCAGCAGAAGGTGGTCCTGGCGAAGTGGATGTTTACCGACCCTGACCTGTTGATCCTCGACGAACCGACCCGCGGCATCGACGTCGGAGCCAAGTTCGAGATTTACGGCATCATCCAGCGCCTGGCCAACCAGGGCAAGGGCGTCATCGTGATCTCGTCGGAGCTCCCGGAGCTGCTCGGCCTGTCTGACCGTATTTACACCATCTTCGAAGGCGCCATCACGGGTGAGCTGAAACGCGGGGACGCGGATCAGGAGAACCTGATGAAGCTTATGACCGCCAGCAGAAAAACTGCCTAACCCGGATCCAAGGAAACCATGACCTCCCTTAAACAGCTCTTCGGCGGAGACACCCGCCAATTCGGGATGATCTTTGCGCTGATTGCACTGGTTGTCTTTTTCCAGATCATGACTGGCGGCAAAACGCTGACGCCCACCAACATGATGAACCTGTTCAACGGCAACTCCTACATCCTGATCCTCGCTATCGGCATGGTGCTGGTGATCATCGCCGGTCACATTGACCTCTCGGTGGGTTCCGTCGCCGCGTTCGCCGGGATTGTGGTTGCGGTGGTGATGCGCGACTGGAACCTGCCCTGGTACATGGGGGTCGTCGTCGGGCTGCTGCTCGGAGCGCTGATCGGTGCGTGGCAGGGTTTCTGGGTTGCGTATGTGGGCATACCCGCGTTCATTGTCACGCTCGCAGGCATGCTGCTGTTCCGTGGTTTCAACCAGTACGTGGGCCAGTCCACCACCGTTCCGGTCCCCCAGGAGTTCCGCTACCTCGGTGCCGGCTACCTTCCCGAAGTTGGTCCTGTCACGGGATATAACAACCTGACCGTCCTGCTCGGCCTGGCCCTCTGCGGCGCAGTGATTTACCTTGAGATGCGCAAGCGCCGCCGCTTTGAGAAGGTCGGCGCCCAGCCCCCCGCCCAGTGGGTTTCCATTGTGAAGATCGGCCTGCTGTGCGCCGCCATCCTCTACGCCACCTACCTCTTCGCGACCGGCAACCGCGGCACCTCCTTCCCCGTGCCGGGGCTGATCCTGGGCGTCCTGGTAATCATCTACGCCTTCGTCTCCAGCAAGACCATCGTCGGACGCCACGTCTACGCTGTGGGTGGCAACCGCCACGCAGCCGAACTCACCGGCGTGCAGAGCAAGAAGGTCGACTTCCTGGTGTTGATGAACATGTCCATCCTGGCCGCCCTGGCCGGAATGATCTTCGTCGGGCGCTCCACCGCTTCCGGACCGTTCGACGGCGTCGGCTGGGAACTCGACGCAATCGCCGCAGTCTTCATCGGCGGCGCAGCTGTTACGGGCGGCGTTGGCACAGTGGTCGGCTCGATCATCGGTGGCCTTGTCATGGCTGTGCTGAACAACGGTCTGCAGCTGCTTGGCATCGGCGCCGACATGACCCAGATCATCAAGGGCCTCGTGCTTCTCGTTGCCGTTGCCTTTGACGTCTACAACAAGAGCCAGGGCAAGCGGTCAATCACCGGCCTGCTCATGAAGAACTTCGGCAACCAGGCCAAACCCGAAGTTCCCACGGACACCAAGAAGGTCATCTCCCACGACGCAACCGTGTCCTGACAAAAGCTCCACACGATCCCCTCATAGAGAAAGAGAAAACGGAATGCGCAAGTTAACCACCTCACTGGCGGCCGTTGCGGCAATCTCGGCGCTGGCGCTGAGCGGCTGCGGCAGGGCCGAGGAAACCCCCGGCGGCGGCGAAGCTGCTGCAGGCTTCGAGGAGGGCTCAGCCATCGGCGTGGCCCTTCCCCAGAAGACCTCGGAAAACTGGGTGCTGGCAGAAGGCCTGTTCAATGACGGGCTGGCTGAAGCCGGCTACGAGCCGGACGTGCAGTTCGCCAACGGCGGCGTCTCCGAACAGCAGAACCAGATCAGCTCCATGATCACCAACGGTGTTGAGGTCCTGATCGTCGGTGCTATCGACGGCGCCCAGCTCGGCACCCAGCTGCAGCAGGCCAAGGATGCCGGCATCACCGTCATCGCCTATGACCGCCTCCTGACCAATACCGAGAACGTCGACTACTACGTGGCATACGACAACTTCCAGGTGGGTGAGCTCCAGGGCCAGGCACTGCTGGACGGCATGGCGGAGCAGGGCGAGGGCCCGTACAACATCGAGCTCTTCGCGGGCTCCCCTGACGACGCCAACGCCCAGGTCTTCTTCGACGGCGCCATGAGCGTTCTCCAGCCGGAGATCGAGGCAGGGAACCTGAACGTTGTCTCAGGCCAGACCGAGTTCAACCAGGCCGTTACCCAGGGCTGGGAAGCCGGCAACGCGCAGACCCGCATGGACACGCTGCTCAGCGGAAACTACTCCGACACCGAACTGCACGGCGTCCTCTCCCCCAACGACACCCTGGCCCGCGCAATCCTGACCTCGGTCAAGGCTGCAGGCAAGGACCTGCCGGTTGTCACCGGACAGGATTCCGAGGTTGAGTCCGTCAAGTCGATCATGGCCGGCGAGCAGTACTCCACCATCAACAAGGACACCCGCGCACTCGTGGATCACGCCATTGGCATGGTCGAAGGCCTTGCTGCCGGTGAAGAACTCGAGGTCAATGACACCGAGTCCTACGACAACGGCGTGAAGGTTGTTCCGGCCTACCTGCTGGAACCCCAGATCGTGACCCAGGAAAACGCGGCGGATGCCTACGCCAACGATCCGACGCTGTCTGAACTGACCAAGTAAAGACGCACCTCTTCAAGATCCCCGGCCGCACTCCTGCGGCCGGGGATCTTGTTTTTGATACCCAAATTCCTAAAGGGTTGTTGCTAAAGCTTTCTTTAGGATGAAACACTGTTTCCATGACCGACGACGACGGCGCCGCCGCCTCAGCAGCTAGGGTCACCTATCGCGGCCCCGCGGACGAGCAGGTCACCAGCGACCCAACCCGGATCCGTGCACTCGCCCACCCGATCCGGCTCGAGCTGCTCGACGTCCTTGACGACCGGGGTGAGGTGACCGCAACCGAGTGCGCTGCGGCGATAGGGGAATCAGTTGCCAGCTGTTCCTACCATCTGCGGATGCTCGCGAAGCATGGATACATTGAGCAGGTTGACCGGCCAGGCCGCGAGAAGCCGTGGAAGACGGTCTCCTCCAGTCGTTCGCAGGTGATCGACCGGAACGCCGCGGGATCGGTCCACGCAGTATCAGCGATGGCCGGCATCCATGTTCATCGCCAGGCTGACCGCATCCAGTCCTGGCTGCAGCGAGCCCCGCAGCTACCCGTGGATGATATCGATGTCTCGTCCGTCATGGGCTCAAGCTTCTACGCCACCCACGAGGAACTTCGAAAGTTCCGGGATGACCTCCTGGAACTCAGCCGCCGCTTCGACGGGCGCTGGCAGCACCCCGAGCAACGTCCCGACGGGTCGGTTCCAGTCCAGCTCTTTGCGGTGCTCAACATCGACCCCGACCGCGGCGGGCCGGCAAAATCAACCGGTGCCCCAGAAGCACCTGGCGTTGCAGAAGCACCCGGCGCCACAACAGCACAGGGAACCGGCTCGTCCCGCCCGCCTGTCGAGAGCGACCAGTGAGCGCCGGAACCACGGACCGGCAAGGTCCGGCAGTCGGCACCAACCGGGACGTGCTCCGGCTTCCCGCTTTCCGTCGCCTTGCCCTCGCGTGGGTTTTCTCCAACTTCGGTGACTCCGCGCTCTACCTCACGGCGGCCATCTGGGTGAAGCAGCTTACCGGCAGTGATGCCGCTGCCGGACTGGTCTTCGCCGCCCTCGGTTTGCCCGCCCTGCTGGCCCCTCTGACCGGACAGTTGGCCGACCGGTTCCGACGCATTCCGGTACTGACCGCGACCAACGCGGCTGCCGCCGTCGTCGTGCTGGCACTGCTGCTGGTGCGCTCAGCGGACCAGGTGTGGCTGATCTACCTGGTCATTTTCGTCTATGCGAACGCGTCCTATGTGACCTCGGCGGCGCAGTCCGGCGTCCTCCGGGATCTGCTCGAAGACCGGTTGCTCGCTCCCGCCAACGGACTGCTGAGCAGCGTCGACCAGGGTCTTCGCATCGTGTCACCGTTGGTCGGCGCCGGGATTCTGGGTCTGTGGGGAATGCACTGGGTGGTCGCGATGACCTGCCTGTCCTTCCTCACCGCTGCGCTGATCCTCAGCCGCCTGCGCATGAGCGAATCAGTGCACCCCTTCGAGGCCGAGTCGTTCTGGGCGACCAGTACGGCGGGCTTCCGCTTCCTGCTCAACCATCCGCTGCTGCGCCCCGCGCTGCTGACGCTGGTGATCGCCGTCGGTGCTACCGGCGTCCTGAACGTCACAATCTTCGCGACCGTCGATCAGGGTCTCGGCCTGCCGCCGGAGTTCCTCAGCGTGCTGGTCAGTTGTCAGGGCGTCATGTCGGTAGTTGGTGGACTGACCGCCAGTGCTGTGATCCGGCGGCTGGGCATCCGGCGGACCGTCGTCGTCGGCATCCTGCTCCTTGGAGTGGCGGTACTTGGCTCAGCGTCAACCGTGCTCGGGGTGGTTCTCGGCTCGTCGGTGCTGCTGGGGCTCGGAGTGCCGTAGGCGATCATCGCGTTCGTGACCCTGCGGCAACAGGAAACACCGCCGTCAATGCAGGGACGCACCTCAGCCGCCACCAACATGATGATCAACCTTCCCCAGGTCGGCGCATCGATGCTGGCCGCCGCGCTGCTGGGCCTGGTCGACTACCGGGTGCTGATCTCCGCGATGACGGCGCTGTGCCTGGTGAGCGTGGTGCCACTGGTCCTTCGAAGCCGCGTTGCGGAGGCACCGGTGGCGTAACGGGTGGACTGGTCCTCCTGCATTGGGAAGTATGAAGGGATGACAACGAACCTCCGCTTCCCCGTGCCCCCGTGCGTCGCGCCGGACGCGCCCTCCCCTTTCGCCGCCACCGGGACGCCGCTGCGCTGGGGCGTGGTTGCCACGGGCGGTATTGCACGCAAGGTGACCGAGGATATTGCCCGGCTGGAGGACGCGGTGCTGCAGGCGGTGAGTTCGCGTCTGGAGGAGCGGGCGCGCGCTTTCGCTGACACGCACGGCTTTGCAACAGTGCATTACGACGACGGCGACTCCCGCGGTTTCGAACGGCTGGCTGAGGATCCCAACGTCGACGTCGTGTATGTAGCGACTCCGCATGGCCAGCACTACGAGGTGTGCAAGGCTCTCCTCTCTGCAGGCAAGCATGTCCTCTGCGAGAAGGCCTTCACGGTCAATGCGCGCGAGGCGGAGGAGCTCATCAATTTGGCCCGCAAGAAGGGCGTCTTCCTCATGGAAGCCGTGTGGACGCGTTTCCTCCCTAGCGTGAACCGGGCGTGGGACATCATCCATTCCGGAGAGCTCGGCGATATCCGCTGGGTGCAGGCGGACCTCGGCTTCCCTGCGGCGTACGATCCGCAGGCGCGTTTATGGGATCCGCTCGCAGGAGGCGGCGCGCTGCTGGATCTCACCGTTTACCCGACCACGTGGGCGTTGGGCTCGCTGGGCTTCCCCACGTCCGTCTCAGCTGAAGGCACCCTGAATGACGACGGCGTCGACGCCCAGAACGCGCTGACTCTCACCTACGCGAGCGGTGCGCAGGCGCAACTGTCGTCGTCGTTGGTGGCTTCGGGTCCCGGCCAGGCCACCGTCGCCGGCAGCAAGGGCTGGCTGCGCACGTCCACTCCGCTTCACAATCCGCGCGAGCTATATGTGCATCCGCACGGCGGCGAGGCGCGGGTCGAGAAGTTCGAACAGGCAGGCAACGGATACGCCTACGAGTTGCGTGAAACGACCCGCTGTATCCAGGAGGGACTGTTCGAAAGCCCCACCATGCCGCTGCAGCATACGCTCGACACCATGCGGATGTTCGACGGCGTGCGGGCGCAGCTCGGCCTCCGGTATGCCAACGACGACCGGTAGCCCGGCCAGCCACCGTGAATTGGCAGGACACACCCCTTATCCCGCGGGATAAGGGGTGTGTCCTGCGGAATCAACGAAGAGATCAGCTGGCGACGTTCATTTCGGGTGCTGGCTGGTTCCTGTCATCGGCCACGCCGCGGCGTCGCCAGTAGGCCGCCAGAAGCGCACCGGAGACGTTGTGCCAGACCGAGAAGATAGCCGCCGGAAGGGCTGATTCAGGGGTCATGTGTGTGCGTGCCAGGCCTGCGGCGAGGCCCGAGTTCTGCATCCCGACCTCAATCGCAGTGGTGCGCCGGGCGGGGATCGGCAGCTTGAACAGCCGTGCCGCTCCATAGCCGAGCCCGTAGCCAAGGCCGTTATGAAGGACGACCGCCACCAGTACGAGCAGGCCTGCGGAGAAGATCGCGTCGGCGCTGAGGCCGACTACAGCCATGACCACCAGTGTGATTGCGGCGACCGAGATCCAGGGCAGCACAGGGAGCGCCGCTGCCACCAGCCGCGGGAGAAGCAGCCGTGCTGCCAGCCCCAGCGCCACGGGAATCAGCACAATTTGGACGATAGACCAGGCCATCGCACCGGCGTCGACCGGAAGGTATTGACCGGCCAGCCAGAGGGTCAGCAACGGGGTCAGGAGCGGAGCAAGCAATGTAGAGACAGTGGTCATGGCGACGGACAGGGCCACATCGCCCTTGGCCAGATACGACACGACGTTCGACGCCGTACCGCCGGGACAGCAGCCCACCAGGATCACGCCGGCAGCAAGAGCCGCCGGAAGTCCGAGGACCGAGGCGACAAGCAGGCCCAGCAACGGCATCACCACAAATTGGGCGACGACGCCGATCACTACCGGAATTGGCCGTTTGGCAATCAGGGCGAAGTCGGGCGGCGTCAGCGTCAGACCCATACCGAACATGATCACTCCGAGAAGCGGGTTGATCGCCGGAGCGAGGCCGGTGAACGCCGTCGGGACCATCAGTGCGATGGCACCGCCGCCCAGAACGAGCAGCGGAAAGATGGTGACAGCGATGCGGGCGTTGCGTTCCTCAGCGGATGCAGCCGGGTGTTGCGATTTCATGCCTTCAGAAGTAACACGAGCGTTTCATCGCCGTCGCATCCAGCGCGGAATTGTTACGGGAGGCACCTAATGTAGGCGTGACGATTGGCCGGAGGGTCAGGACTCCGGCCAATCGTCACGTTCGGCTAGCTGTTAACGGTTCGGGTCCGCCGAGATACCAGGGCGATCCCGGTTCCGAGAAGCAGGCCTCCCATCAGGAGCAACACCGATGAATCTGCTCCGGTCTGGGCGAGGCCGTCACGGGCCGAGTTGGCTGTGGCAGCCTTAGTGTCAGCGGCGGCGCTTGAGCCAGCACTGGCCATGACGCCGGTGCTTGCCAGAACCACCGTGGATTCGGTGGTCATGCCGCTGTCCGAGGCAGTGTTGCCTTGAGCGCCATTGCCGGGAGTACCACTGTCATCGCTGGGAACAGCAGGGCCACCGGTAGCGGGAGCATCCTCATCACCTGGCGTCACCTCATCGCCCGGTGTCTCTACGACCTCGTCACCAGGTGTAGCGGGGAAGCCTGGCTCGGCAGGAGTACCCGGGTTTTCCGGATTCACAGGCGTTTCAGGATCAATCGGATCCTCAGGGGTCACCGGGTCAGGATCAGTCGGGTTTGCGGGAGTTGCAGGACCGCCAGCTGAAGAGTCCGAACCCTCAGTCGACGAATCACCAATCACCGACACCGCGGTCCCGCCAACATTCACCGGCACAACCGCATCAACATCGGCAACCACATCACCAAGGAGACCGTCATCAGACGTTCCAGCGGCACCGCCAGTAGCGACATCACCGGAGCTGGAACCCTCGGCACTTGAATCAGAACCACTCGTCGACGAATCACCAATCACCGAAACCGCGTTCCCGCCGACATTCACCGGCACAACCGCATCAACATCACCGACAATGTCGCCGAGCAGGCCATCGTCGGTGGTCCCCTCGGAACCACCGTTCCCGGTAACGCCCGACGTCGAACCATCAGCAGCAGACTCAGAACCACTCGTCGACGAATCACCAATCACCGAAACCGCGTTCCCGCCAACATTCACCGGAACGACAGCTGCAACATCAGCAACCACATCACCAAGCAGACCGTCATCAGACGTTCCAGCGGCACCGCCAGTAGCAACATCACCGGAGCTGGAACCCTCGGCACCTGACTCAGAACCGCTCGTCGACGAATCACCAATCACCGAAACCGCGTTCCCGCCAACATTCACCGGAGCGACAGCTGCAACATCAGCAATCACATCACCGACCACGCTTTCACCCGATGAGGCTGCAATTCCGTCGCCGCTGGATGCGCCAGTAGCCGAGGAAGCAGAACCACTCGTCGACGAATCACCAATCACCGAAACCGCGTTCCCGCCAACATTCACAGGAGCGACAGCTGCAACATCAGCAACGACATCGCCGACCAGGCTTTCACCCGATGAGGTTGCCATTCCGTCGCTGCTGGATGCGCCAGTAGCCGAGGAAGCAGAGCCGGTGGTCGACGAATCACCAATCACCGATACTGCATTTCCACTCACATTGACCGGCACAGCTGCCTCAACAACGGCAGTCACCCCGCCCAATAGTGTTCCGTCGGACCCGGTCGTCCCAGCAGGATCGCTGCTGTTGACGGTTGTTCCGTCCGATGACGACGCCGACCCCTCAGAGGAAGCGTCTCCAATCACCGAGACGGAGTTTCCGCCAACATTCACGGGCGCTACGACGTCGCCCAATACTGCTATGCCGGTGTCATCGGCTGATGCCGCCCCGGCACCGAGAACGAGAATGCCCCCGGTGAGAAGGAATACCTTGATTCCTCGTTGTATGCAGGTATGCATGATGTATCTCCTGAGTTGATGTTTGGGTGGCGCATTGAGGCGCCACAATGGCCGTCTGCTGCCTATGGAAGGGCAGCTGACGGCTCATCAATCAGGTGTTGAACCGGGGTCGAGAGTAGGGGTTGAAGGAAGCGCGGCAGCGTAGCCGGTCTGCGAGGAGCTTACGGAGGAAAGATTGAAGTCGAAGGAGAAAGGATCCACGGCGGCGTAGGAACTGCCCGCTCCTGCTGACCCGGTAGCGGCTGCACCGGAAGCGGCACTACCGGCGCCAATGCCCAGAGGAGTGTCCGCTTGCTGATGATCGGACATCGCGAGATCCGGAAGCCCCTGAAGTGCGTACACCGCGCCCTGCGGCGAAGGCGCCGTGTGTGAGCCGAAGGCTTCCACCGCGGTCAAGGATTGCGACGGAGCCGATGCCCCTGCAGCCCCCTGGGCAAGAGGTGATGCATCCGTCGCAGCGCCTACGGTTGCCGGCACGGAGGCCCGTTCCTCGTCCACGGAGGTCTTAGGATCAACCGGCATCGGGTCCACGGGAGCAACAAGCTCCACCGGCTCGACGACATCTACAAGGTCAGGAATCGGCACAACTGGTGCTACCGGCGTAACGGGCTGCACTACCTCAACCACCGGATCGGCCACGGGCTCAACAACCTCAACCACCGGGTCAACCACCGGATCGACCACCGGGCGAACGACCTCGACCACCGGATCGACTGTTTCAGTAACAGGAACGAGTACCTCGACGACCGGCGTCACAACTTCCTGGACCGACGGCAGCACCGGTGCGGCCGCAACATCAACTACCTCCAACACGGGTTGAGTGACAGCCGTGGTTGTTCCCTGCGGGACAACCGCGTTGACGATGGGCACCTTGGCTACGACGCGGTCCACCAGATCAGTAACCGGCGCAACTGTGTTGACGACGCCGATGTCGGCGATGATCTCAGGTGCACCCTGTACCACAGCCGAGATGCCGGGAGCCTTCGCGTCCGGAGTTGCAGAAGCCGGCGCGATCACTTTCATTGCAGTGTCGAGTGGTTCTGAAACCTCCTCAACCACCGCCTCCACGGGAGTCGAAACCGACTCAACCACAGAGGTGACTGATCCCAGAAGACCTTGCTTACCGTCGTCGTCGGCATTCGCTGCACCGGCCGAAAGAGCCAGCAGCCCCAGAGCCCCAGCAGCGCTGAGAAGAGAAATACGCGCAGTGGAGGCGAATGATTGGCGGATACGCCTGCTCATGCCATCACCCCCACGGTCAGCTACTGGACTTCAAGGAAAGCATGCTTCCTATTGCCGTGTAAACCGTCCAGTCAAGAATCTTCGGGGCATCTGCAGCAACGTAAAAGCCCCGCTTCCGCGCCGATTCGGCGCAGATGCGGGGCTTTGCACGGAGATCTAGCCCAGGGCGGAAAGCACCTCGGTGAACTTCTGCGACGGCCGCATCGCGGCCACCACCTTGGTGATGTCGGGGTGGTAGTAACCGCCGATGTCCACCGGCGAACCCTGCACTGCGAGCAGTTCCGTCAGGATGGTGTCTTCGTTGGACGTAAGCTGCTCCGCCACTGTGGAGAACGCCGACGCCAGTTCAGCATCCTCACTCTGTGCCGCAAGCTCCTTGGCCCAGAACTGCGCCAGGAAGAAGTGGCTCCCACGGTTATCGATCTCGCCGACCTTGCGGCTCGGCGACTTGTTCTCCAGCAGGAAGGTGGCCGTTGCGCGGTCCAGCGTGTCCGCTAGGATCTGCGCGCGGGCATTTCCTGCCGTTGTGGCCAGGTGCTCGAAGCTGACGGCCAGAGCAAGGAATTCACCGAGGCTGTCCCAACGCAGGTGGTTCTCGCGGACGAGCTGCTGCACGTGCTTGGGTGCTGAGCCGCCGGCGCCTGTCTCAAACAGGCCACCGCCGTTAATCAGCGGAACGATGGAGAGCATCTTGGCGCTGGTGCCCAGTTCCAGAATGGGGAACAGGTCGGTGAGGTAGTCGCGCAGGACGTTGCCGGTGACCGAGATGGTGTCCTCGCCCTTGCGGATGCGCTCAAGGGTGAATGCGGTTGCCTTGACCGGCGAAAGGATCTCCAGCTGGAGGCCCTCGGTGTCGTGCTCCTTGAGGTACTCGTTGACCTTGGCGATCAGGTTGGCGTCGTGGGCGCGCTCTTCATCCAGCCAGAACACTGCCGGTGTTGCTGAGGCACGGGCACGCGTGACAGCGAGCTTGACCCAGTCGCGGATAGCGATGTCCTTGGTCTGGCAGGCGCGCCAGATGTCGCCAGGCTCGACCTCGTGCTCGAGGACGACGTTGCCCGAGCCGTCGATAATCTGAACCGTACCGGCGGTCTCGATCTCGAAGGTCTTGTTGTGGCTGCCGTATTCCTCAGCCGCCTGAGCCATGAGGCCGACGTTCGGGACAGTGCCCATGGTGGTGGGATCGTAGGCACCGTTGGCGCGGCAGTCATCAATCACGACCTGGTAGATGCCCGCGTAGGAGCTGTCCGGCAGTACTGCGAGGGTGTCTGCCTCTTCGCCATCCGGACCCCACATGTGGCCGGAGGTCCGGATCATCGCGGGCATCGAAGCGTCAACGATGACGTCGCTCGGAACGTGCAGGTTGGTGATCCCCTTGTCGGAATCCACCATCGCCAGCTTCGGGCCGTTCTCAATGCCCTTGCGGACAGCGGCATCCACCTCTTCGCGGGTGCCGGACGGCAGCTTTTCGAGGCCGCTCAGGATCGAACCAAGCCCGTTGTTGGGGCTCAGACCGGCCGCTTGCAGCTGGTCGCCGTAAGAGGCGAACACCTCGGGCAGGAACGCGCGGACGATGTGCCCGAAGATGATTGGGTCGGACACCTTCATCATGGTGGCCTTCAGGTGTGCGGAGAACAGCACGCCTTCGTTCTTCGCCCGCTCAACCTGCGCGGCAAGGAACTCGTCCAGGGCGGCGGCACGCATGACGGTTCCGTCGATAACCTCGCCGGCGAGGACCGGGAACGCCTTCTTCAGGACGTTCACCGTGCCGTCCTGCGCAACGTGCTGAATGGTCAGCGAGTCGTCAAGGGACATGACAACCGACTTCTCATTCGACCGGAAATCTCCGTCGCTCATGGTCGCCACGTTGGTCTTCGAATCGGCTGACCAGGCGCCCATGGTGTGCGGGTTCTTGCGGGCATAGTTCTTCACCGACTGGGGCGCGCGGCGGTCCGAGTTGCCTTCACGGAGCACCGGGTTGACCGCTGAACCCTTGATCTTGTCGTACCGGGCACGGACGTCGGATTCCTCGTCGCTGGAGGGGCTGTCCGGGTAGTCCGGCAGCGCGTAGCCCTGCCCCTGAAGCTCTGTAATGGCAGCCTTCAGCTGCGGTACCGAAGCGCTGATGTTCGGCAGCTTGATGATGTTGGCTTCAGGCTTGGTGGCCAGCTCCCCCAGCTCGGCCAGCGCGTCACCGATGCGCTGTTCCTCAGTCAGGTAGTCGCCGAAGGTCGCAATGATGCGCCCGGCCAGCGAAATATCGCGGGTTTCCACCTCAACACCGGCGGTCGACGCAAAGGCCTCGATGATCGGCAGGAACGAATACGTGGCGAGCATCGGCGCTTCGTCGGTGTGGGTATAGATGATTTTAGCCATGGTGAGGCGTCTCCTGAGGGCTCTTCTCGTGCTGAATCTGTTGGTACAACAACTTCGTCTAACGTACCGGTTTAGTGGAAGAAGTGACGTGCTCCGGTGAAGTACATGGTGATGCCGGCCGCGTTCGCCGCGTCAATGACTTCCTGATCGCGCACTGATCCTCCTGGCTGCACGACCGCGCGCACACCGGCGTCGACCAGGATCTGCAAACCGTCCGCAAACGGGAAGAAAGCGTCCGACGCCGCCACTGCGCCACGCGCACGCTCGTCGCCTTCGCCTGCCAGCGAGTTGGCACGCTCCACCGCGAGCTTGCAGGAATCCAGCCGGTTCACCTGTCCCATTCCGACGCCGACGGCGGCACCATCGCGTGCGAGCAGGATTGCGTTGGATTTTGCCGCCCGGCAGGCGGTCCAGGCGAAGGCGAGGTCCGCGAGGGTTTCAGGATCCTCTGCCTCCCCCGCGGCGAGTGTCCAGTTTTCTGGATTGTCGCCGTCGGCGTTTACCGCGTCGGTGACCTGGATGAGGACGCCGCCGGAGACCTGGCGGATCTCCGTCGGGTAGCGGTCGTAACCCTCAGGCAAGGCCAGCAGTCGGATGTTCTTCTTTTGGGAAAGAATTTCCACCGCTTCGGGTTCGAAACCGGGCGCGATGACAACCTCGGTGAAGATGTCTTTCACCGTCTTGGCCATTCCTGCCGTTACTGTGCGGTTGGCTGCAATGACACCGCCGAACGCGGACACCGGATCACACGCGTGCGCCTTGGCATGGGCGTCGGCGATGGCATCAGCGGCGTCCGCTGAACCGACAGCGACACCGCAGGGATTGGCGTGCTTGATGATGGCAACCGCCGGCTCGCTGAAATCGTAGGCGGCACGCAGCGCGGCATCGGCGTCGACGAAGTTGTTGTAGCTCATCGCCTTGCCATGCAGCTGGTCGGCCTGTGCAATTCCAACCGGTGCGGCCTTGTCGACGTAGAGCGCTGCCTGCTGGTGCGGGTTCTCGCCGTAGCGCAGCACCTCGGAGCGCTCGAGCGCGAGGCCGGCGTAGGCAGGCCAGTCGATCAGGCCGTCGTCGTCCTCGTCCTGGAACTGCGTTGCCGTCCAGGTGGCTACCGCGTTGTCATAGGCGGCGGTGTGGGCGAAGGCGCGGGCAGCCAGACGCTGCCGGGTCTTCAGGTCAAACCCGCCCTCACCGGCGGCGCGGACAACGCTGCCGTAGAACGAAGGGTCAACCACGATACTTACGGCTGCGTGGTTCTTCGCGGCTGAACGCACCATTGCCGGACCGCCGATGTCGATCTGCTCGACGACGTCGTCGGCTGAAGCGCCCGACTTCGCTGTCTCGACGAACGGGTAGAGGTTGACCACCACGAGGTCGAAGGCTTCGATCTCCATCTCGGCGAGCGTGTCCATATGCGTGGCGACGCGGCGGTCCGCGAGGATTCCGCCGTGCACGCGGGGGTGGAGGGTCTTTACCCGGCCATCGAGCATCTCGGGCGAACCCGTCACTTCCTCGACCTGCTGCACGGGAATGCCGGCTGCCGCGATGGTCTTGGCCGTTGAGCCGGTGGACACGATGCGCACGCCGGCGCTGTGCAGCCCCTGAGCGAGTTCCTCCAGCCCGGTCTTGTCATAGACGGAAATCAGCGCGCGGCGGATCGGAACACGGTCAAGGTTGGTCAATGTCACGCAGGTCTCCAGGGGGAATGAGTGCTGTGGGATCGTCCCCAGTCTAAAACACCGGCGGGACCTGCCTTTCAGCTACGCAACGAGGACTGTCAGACCCCGGCGGTATCGTGATTCACGTGAGCACTTCTACGCATCTCCCCACCGGCGACCAGGTGGTCCAGGACCTGCCGTGGCGTTGGCGCGTGCAGGGCAGGATTTTCCTCATCGGCGGCCTCGGCTTCATGTTCGATGCGTGGGACGTCACACTCAACGGCTACCTCATACCGCTGTTGTCCGAAGAATGGGGACTGACCCCCGGTGATGCGGCGTGGGTCGGCACGTCGAATCTGATCGGCATGGCGGTAGGCGCGTTTGCCTGGGGTTCCATCGCGGACATCATCGGCCGCAAGAAGGCGTTCACTGCCACCCTGCTTATCTTCTCCCTCTTCACGGTCTTCGGTGCGTTATCCGGTGACCTTGTCTGGTTCTGCATCTTCCGGTTCCTCGCCGGCTTCGGACTGGGCGGCTGCATTCCGGTGGACTACGCGTTGGTCGGTGAGTTCACCCCCCGGAAGCACCGCGGCCGTGTTCTCACCGCGATGGACGGATGGTGGCCCATCGGCGCAGCGCTGTGCGGCGTGGTGTCCGCCATCCTGATCGCGGCGTTCGGCGACTGGCGGTATCTGATGCTGGTCATGGTGCTGCCCGCGCTCCTGGTGTTCTGGGTACGCCGCTCCGTTCCCGAATCACCGCTCTACCTCGTGCAACGCGGACGTGCCGCCGAAGCCAAAGCCGTGATCGACCAGCTGGTGAAAAGCACCGGCGGCGTAGTCCGGGAGTGGCGGCTGCCTGCGGCAGGAGACGACCCGCGCCTGACGCTCGGCGGCTTATCCGGCCAGTTCACGGCCCTGTGGCGTTTCAACTGGCGGATCACGCTCGCCGCCTGGGGTCTCTTTCTGTCCATCCTGCTGGTCTACTACGGAGCACTGACGTGGATGCCGCAGATCCTCATTGCCTCCGGGTACCGCCAGTCGGTGGCATTCCTGACCACTGCGGGCATGACCGGCATCGGATTTCTCGGTGTTGTTGCGGCCGCACTGCTGGTCGAGCGAGTGGGCCGGAAGTGGATCCTCGCCGTATCAGGCCCGCTGTCCGCCGTCGTACTGGTGATTTTTGCCCTCACCGTTGAGCTGCCGGCGGCAGCCACCGGCTGGTTACTGGCGTTCGGTTTCACCATCCAGGTGGCAATTCCGGTCCTCTACACGTATGTGTCGGAGCTGTATCCGACTGAACTGCGTGGCTCGGGATTCGGCTGGGCGTCCACGGTGTCGCGGGTGGGAGCCGGACTGGTGCCGCTGATCTTCGGATCCCTGTTGTGGCCGTACCTCGGACTCCCGCTGACCTTTGCGGTAACCGGCGTGCTGGTGCTGGTGGCGGTGTTGTGGATGGCCTTCAACGCACCGGAGACCCGCGGAGCCCGCATCTGACTTGACCATCGAATGTGACCTGCGCCACGCTATGGTGGTTCTTCCCACTCCTGGAGGTCTCATGATTGCCCGCAACGCCACTGCCGTCGTGCTTGCATCCCTGCTCGCCGCCACCGGCACAGCCCTACCCGCGCAGGCCAAGCCCGCCGGACCCAATGAAGCCAGCACCGCGGAAGCACAACAGTCGCTACGCGCGCCGGTGACCGACGAAAACTTCTACTTCGTGATGGCTGACCGTTTTGCCAACGGCACTACAGCGAACGACGACGGCGGGCTCGGTCCCAATCCGATGGTGTCCGGCTTCGATCCCACCCGGAAGGGCTTCTACAACGGCGGCGACCTCAAGGGGCTGCTCGACCGGCTCGACTACATCGAGGGTCTGGGCACGACGTCCATCTGGTTGACCCCGAGCTTCAAGAACAAGGCGGTGCAGTCGGCAGACAACTCGGCGGGCTACCACGGCTACTGGATTACCGACTTCACGCAGATCGACCCGCACCTGGGCTCCAACGAAGACCTGAAAGCCCTCATCGACGAGGCGCACTCCCGCGGCATGAAGGTCTACTTCGACATCATCACCAACCACACCGCGGACGTCATCGGTTACGAGGACGGTGACCGGCTGCCGTACGTTTCCAAGGACGAGGTGCCCTACCGGACCGCAGACGGGGTGCCGTTCGATGACCGGGATGTGGCGGGCAGCGAGGACTTCCCTGAGCTCGCCGCGAAAACCTCCTTCCCCTACGCGCCGGTCCTCGGACCCGGCGAGGAGAACCTCAAGGTACCCGCCTGGCTCAACGATCCGACGCTCTACCACAACCGCGGCGACACCACCTTCGCTGGGGAGGACTCCTACTACGGCGACTTCTTCGGCCTGGACGATCTGTTCACCGAGCACCCTGTTGTGGTTGACGGCATGAAGGAGATCTACCAGACCTGGATTGCCGATTTCGGTGTGGACGGATTCCGCATTGACACCATGAAGCACGTCGATGACGGGTTCTGGCAGGAGTTCGGCCCGGACGTCCTTGAGTTCGCCCGTGACCAGGGCAAGGACGAGTTCTTCATGTTCGGCGAGGTGTTCGACACCACCAAGGACTTCACCTCCCAGTACACGACCCGAAATTCGATGCAGGCCGTGCTCGACTTCCCGTTCCAGGAGGCAGCCCGCAGCTTCGCCTCCCGCGGTGCAGACGCACAGCAGCTTGAGCAGTTCTTCATTGGCGACGACTGGTACACCGACGCGGATTCCAACGCCTACAGCCTGCCCACGTTCCTGGGCAACCATGACATGGGCCGTATCGGCGGTTTCGTCGCCGCTGACAACCCGGACGCCGGTGAGGACGAATTGCTGGCCCGCGATGAGCTCGCACATGAGCTGATGTACTTCTCGCGCGGAAACCCGGTCATCTACTACGGCGACGAGCAGGGCTTCACCGGCCCCGGCGGCGACCAGGACGCCCGGCAGACGCTCTTCGCGAGCCAGGTGGCGGATTACCTTGATGATGACCTCCTGGGTACTGAGGCAACCCATGCACAGGACAACTTCAACACCGAGCATCCGCTGTACCAGTCCATCGGCACCCTCGCCGAGGTCACCGAGGAGCACCCGGCGTTGCGGAACGGAGCCCATCAGCACCGTTACGCCTCCGAAGGAGCCGGCATCTACGCCTTTTCCCGGATCGACACCGAACGGCAGCGCGAGTACGTCGTTGCCCTGAACAACAGCGAAGAAGCCCAGACCGCCGAGATCCCGACCTACATGCCGTCACGGACCTTCAAGTCTGTGTACGGCGAGGGCGAGGACCGTGTGAAGTCTGCACGCGACGGAAGCCTCACAGTCACGGTTCCCCCGCTCTCCGCGGTTGTCTACGAAGCGGCCGGACGCATCCCCGCCTCAAAGTCGGCTCCGGCGATCAGTCTCGCCCAGCCGGCGCCGGCGGAAGCTGACAACGGACGCATGCTCGTTGAGGCCGACGTCGACGGTTCCTCCTTCTACCAGGTGTCCTTTGAAGCACGCACAGCCGGCGGCGACTGGACTCCGATCGGAACGGATGACAACGCACCGTATCGCGTCTTCCACGACGTTGCCGCGCTCGATCCCGGAACCCCACTCGAATACCGTGCGGTGGTCCTGGACAACAAGGGCCACACAGCCGGCAGCGGTGTGGTGGGCGCCGAGGCGCCTGCGCCGATCGTGGCGCTTCAGGCTCCTGAGGAGAACACCTGGGTACGGGACGCCGTCGAGCTCAGCGCGGTGGCGGATCCTGAAAAGGCAACCCATGTGGTGTCCTTCGAGCGCAGCGTGAACGGCGGCGAGTGGGAGGAGATCGGCGCGGATAGCTCCTCACCGGCGTATACCCTCACGGACGACATCTCGGCTCTCGGCCTGCCTGATGACACGCAGCTGCAGTATCGGGCGGTGCTTGGAGAGTCTGTGAGCAACGTGCGGACGGTCACCATCGGAGACCCGGTGGTGGTCCAGCCGGCGAACGTGTCAGTGCCAGGAAGCCTCAACTCCGAGATGGGGTGCCCGGGCGACTGGGATCCGGCGTGTGACCAGGCGCAGATGACTCTTGGCGACGACGGCCTGTGGCGGCTTGCGGTGGACCTCCCGGCCGGTGACTACGAGTACAAGGCAGCGATCGATAAGGATTGGCCCGAAAACTACGGAGCCGGCGGGGCACCGAACGGCCCCAACATACCCCTCGCGCACGACGGCGGTCCAGTGACCTTCACGTACGACCACCGGACGCACCTCATCACCGCGGAGTAAACACGCGGAGTGAACACGGAGTAGGCGGTTAGACGCGGAGCCACTCTGATCGAGCGGGCGGAAATAACGGGATCTTAAGCAGTGACCCGCTATTTCCGCCCGCTCGACTCTGTTAAGACCTCGACTCAGGTTAGGGCGAGGTCTCGGAGGGTCTCGATGAGGAGTGCGCGCTCCTGGATCTTGATGCGTTCGTGGAGGCTCTCCTCGGTGTCGTCTTCGAGAACCGGCACCGCTGCCTGGGAGAGGATGGGCCCGGTGTCGATCCCGGCGTCGGCAATCATCACCGTGCAGCCGGTGACCTTGACCCCGTAGGCAAGTGCGTCCCGGACTCCGTGCGCTCCGGGAAAGCTGGGAAGAAGGGCCGGGTGCGTGTTGAGGTACCGGTTGGGGAAACGGTCGAGGAACCGCTGGTCGACAATGCGCATGAACCCGGAGGAGATGACGTAGTCCGGTTCGAAGGCGGCCGTGCGCTCCGTGAGCTCAGCGTTCCAGTCCGCGCGTTTGCCGTACTGCTTGAAGTCCACCACGAACGTCGGGATACCCACCGCCGCGGCACGTTCAACGCCGTAGGTGCCGGGGCGGTCTGCGCCGACTGCGGCGATCTCCACGGGAAGGTCTTTGGCCTGCACCGCATCGATCACCGCCTGCAGATTGGACCCTGTACCGGAAACGAGGACAACGATGCGCATGGGTTCAAGCGTACTGGCCGGGGCCCGCGCAGATGCGTTCCCGGGTGTCCTAGGGTTGAAGCATGAAGAAACCCGCGCCTTCCGACCCGGCAGCCCGGCCCGCGAAGCCACCCCGGCAGTCGCCGCAGCCGTCGGATAAGGAGATTGCATCGACGCGCGCCCAACTGCGCCTGTTCATGCTGCTCCTCCTCGCGACACTTCTGGGCGCAAGTTTCCCCCTGCCGTGGAAGGTGCTGGGCATTGTCTTCGGATTGGCCGCGCTCACGGTCGGCATCATCGCGCTCGTCGGCCTGGTCCGGCAGAAGGCACCAACCCTGTCGCGCATTTCGACGACGATCGGCCTGGTGGCCTCACTCTTCCTCACCATGGGCACGGGTGCAGCCGTGCTGCTCTGGCCCGTCACAGCGCAGTACGAGGAATGCATGGCAACCGCGCTCACGTCCAAGGCGCAGCGGCAATGCGAGGAAGACCTACGCAACCTGGGCGGCCTGTTGGACCCGCGCTAATGCCCTACCTTGACTCCCGCTCCAGCAGCGGACTGACCGCATAGCCAATGACGACGCCGACCGCCACTTCCGCTGCCACGAACAATCCCGTCCACAACGGGTCAGGACCGATCTCAACGAAGCGACCGACCCCTACTGACGCACGGGAAAGCAGCGCGACCACAGCCGTGCCCGCTCCGGCCAGCACGCCGACGAGCAGCCCGAGGGCGAGAGTCGACGCAGCTGCCGTGACCCAGCGGGCTTCCACTTTAAGCTGCAGCCACTCATCGAAGTGGTTTTCCCCTTCCCGGAAGAACCACCAGCCGGCCAGGATGCCCGCGAGAACCGGCAGGGCAAGTGCGGCCATCCCGTACTCCAGCTGCCCTGAAGGGACGGCGCCGAGGATGGGTAGCGCCGGCAGCGGACCGGCTGTGGTGGCGAGCGGGCTGATGGAGCTTCCCGTTCCCAGGGCAAAGCCTGAGCCGGAGGACCAGGCAAGGGTCCAGACCGCGAGATTGGGAAGGAACCCGAGCTGGCCAATGGTGACGACAGCCCCGCCAACGATCCCCGCATCGAGCCGCTCGTAGATTGTGGCGACTGCCGCCCAGTGGATCGCAAGCGTGACGGCGAGCAGGATGGCGGACAGGCCGAGCGCCGAAACCACCGCAAGGAATGCCGCACGCCCGGCAGACCACGCATATGATCCTGCCCAGCGGGAGTGCTGACTGGAGGTGGCAATCCATTCTGCGAGGTCTACACCGATCAGGCGTCCCCAGGACCCAGCCTCCCGGTATGCGCCGATGATCATTCCCGCACCGGCTGCAATGAGCGGCACACTGGCGCCGGCTACAAGCGATGCCGAGGTGGCGCCGTCGTCGGCCAGGTAGGCAGCGCCGAGACCAAGGGCGGCATAGACGACCAGCGCGCCGAGAAGTGCCTGCCACAACTGATCCGTATAGGAGGCGCGCGCCAACCGGCGCCCCGCCCGCCACGCGAGGAGGAACGGGAGAAGGGTCAGCGCGAGCGGAACCGCCCAGAGCAGGCCGGTGCCGCCGTCGGGAAGTCCGAACTCAAGCGGCACACCGTGCAGCACCAGCCACGCTTGCGCAGCGAGCTGGAGTGTTCCGAACGCCTCGCGCCCGGCGAACCCGCCCGTCAGCCAGACGGCTCCGAGTGGCACCAGGACGATCAGCGCGGAAATCACCGCAGCCTGTCCAAGCTCGAAGGCGCCCTGCAGCCATAGTGGCATGGGCAGCGCTCGGGGCTTTGTGGGGAGTTTCATCCCCTCCATGGTGCCACCGGCGGCGGCATCAGCCGCTGAACGACTCGGCGAGGTAGCTCACCCTCACAGAGTCCGGCGAGCGCCGCAAGCTTCAGGCGAGCAGGTCGGCGATGCCTTTGATGAGCGCCGTTGCCGCGCCGAGGAAGGCGATGACGATGACGGCGAACCGTGCGTGCCGGTCATGGATGTACCGGGCGAGCCGCTCCCCGGTGAAGATACCGAGAATGATCGACACGGGGATGAGGACCCACATCCAGGTTTCCAGTGGAGGTACCTGCCCGGGATCGATGAGGAGCTTCACGAGCACCGTAACTGATCCAATCACCGCGAAGAACGGCTGCAGCGTGGCGGCGAACGGGCGTTGCGGCCACCGCGCGAGCAGCGCGTAGGCGCTCACTGCGGGCCCGCCCACGCCCGCCATGGAGTTGGTCAGCCCCGCCGAGAAACCGGCAACGGCCTTGGAACGGTTCCCCGTCACCATCACCGAGGAGCGCTGCAGCACAAGGGAGGCAGTGAGCCCCGCCAGCACGACGGCGGCCACCGTCACCGCAAGCGGCGCACTGGGCAGACCCACGGCGGCAATCGACCCTCCGACCGAGCCGAAGACCGCCGGAATGGTCAGCCAGCGGAACATGCCCCAGTCGATGTCCTTCCACACGCGGGGAACAATCAGTGTGGAGGACACCACGCCGCAGATGTTGATCAGGAGCACGCCTTCGTGCGGGCCGAGGATCAATACGAGGAACGGCGAAACGAGCAGCGCGAAGCCCAGCCCGGCGATGCGCTGGGCGATGGCGCCCACGACAATGAGGCCTAGAACGAGGATGAATAGCGCGATTGTCACCCTAGATACAGTACGCCGAGGCAACAGTCATGCCTGTGTTAGGCGGAGTTATGCTGGCAACATGACGCCTGCAGCGACCGCCCTGAACATCGCCGACTGGCGCCGGGAAGTCTTCGCCCTCTATGCCGAGGTCCGCGACGCTGCTGCTGCCGGCTCCCCCGCGCTCGCGCATGCCCACTGGCGCACCGGCCGCGACAGGCTGTTCGCCGGCCACCCGGCGTCGCCCCTTTCGTCCTCCGCCCGGCAGGACTTCGCCGGGCTGAACATCGCGCCCTATGACCCGGGTTTCCGTTTTGAAGCTGCAATTGACGACGACGGCGCGGGCCAGCTGATGGAGGTACCGACCGGTACTGACGGGGTGGTGCCGTTCGAGCGGGTGGGCACTGTTGCCCTTGACGGCGGGGCGTCCGACGGCGTCGGGCGCCTCGCGCTGTGGCGGCTGAAATCCTATGGCGGCGGGCTCTTCCTTCCGCTGCGGGACGGCTCGTCCGGCGCAGACGGCGGGAGCTACGGCGGCGGACGCTACGTACTGGACACCGTCAAGGGCGCGCACCTCGGCGAGCGCGAAGGGCGCCTGATCGTGGACCTGAACTTCGCCTACAATCCCTCCTGCGCCTATGACGAGGCGTGGGCATGCCCGCTCCCTGGGCCGGACAACCGGCTGGATGTCCCTGTATCCGTCGGAGAGCTGTACACCGCGTACTGAGTTGTACACCGCGTACTGAGCCAGAGTTCATCCGGCTGCAACCTCCTGCTCGCCGGGTGCACAGACCACGCTGCCAGTATCGGGAGCGTGAGAGTTGCAGTGGTCGCCGAATCGTTCCTTCCGCACATGAACGGGGTGACCCACTCGCTGCTGAAGGTGCTCGCCCACCTTCGCAGCCGGGGTGATGACGCCCTGGTGATTGCGCCGTCGTCGTCGTGGTTGGACAGGGCTTCCCGAGTCAGCGGTGAGGCGCCCGCTTTCGTGGAGGGCTACCCGGTTGTCACGCTGCCATCTGTCCCGTTGTCCGGGTATCCGAATGTCCGGTTGGCGGCCGGCACGGTGGCGAGGGTGCGTCGGATCCTCGCCGACTTCGCGCCGGACGTGGTTCACGTGGCTTCGCCTTTCGTGCTGGGCTGGCGGGCAGTGCAGGCGGCCTCTCAGCTGGGCCTGCCCACCGTATCCGTGTACCAGACGGAGATTCCTGCCTATGCCGCCCGCTACGGGATTCCGTGGGCCGAGAACATGTTGTGGCAACGGGTCGAGAACATCCACCAGGGGTCGACGCTGACCCTCGCCCCGTCGTCGTTTGCACTGAAGCAGCTCGATTCGCATGGCATTCCACGGTTGCGGCTCTGGCGCCGCGGCGTCGACACCGCACGCTTCTCACCCGCAAAGCGCGACGGCGACTGGCGCAGTTCGGTTGCTCCGCCCGGTTCGAAGGTGATCGGGTATGTCGGCCGCCTGGCGGCTGAAAAGCAGGTCGAGGACCTCGCCGGCCTCGATGCCATCCCCGGCACGAAGCTGGTGATTGTGGGCTCCGGGCCGGCGAAGGAGTCGCTGCAGCAGAAACTCCCCGGTGCGCATTTTGCTGGGTTCCAGACCGGTGAAGACTTGGCGCGGACCATGGCGTCGTTCGACGTCTTTGTGCATCCGGGTGAATCCGAAACGTTCTGCCAAACCATCCAGGAGGCAATGGCCTCGGGAGTGCCCGTTGTCGCCGTCGGCCGCGGCGGCCCGCTTGACCTCGTAGATTCCTCGCGCACCGGATGGCTGTACCCGCCGGGTGAGCTGGGTCAGCTGCACGCGGGAGTGATGGACCTCCTTGGCGATGACACCAAGCGCCGGGCATTCGGCCGGGCAGCGTATGCCGCGGTTCAGGGGCGCACCTGGCCGGTGCTGTGTGAGCAGCTCGTGTCCTTCTACGCCGAGGCGATCGGGATGCATCAATCCGCACCTGTCAGCCGTAGCGGCACCACGTCGGCTCATTGAGCACCGCCTCTGCGGAACAGGAAGCCTGCTGAGTAGATGTGGCACACTGGCCGCATGCAGACCTTCCTGCCCTATCCTGACTTCGCAGCCAGCGCCGCCGTGCTCGATCAGGCACGGCTTGGCAAGCAGCGGGTTGAGACACTGCAGATCCTGCGCGCACTGGTTCTGCCCGACTACGGCTGGCGCAGTCACCCGGCGACCCGGATGTGGATGGGTCACGTGCCCGCGCTTACCGTCTATGGGTTGGCGATGGTCCGTGAATGGGTATCGCGCGGGCACGCTGACAGCACCGCGCCGCTGCTCAGTGAATTCGCGCCCGACTCCGCTGTGGCGTTCGAAACGGGCGCCGGGCCGGAACCCGCAATGCCGCCGTGGCTGGGGAACCCGGAAGTCCACGTCAGCCACCAGTCGAACCTCATCCAGAAGGCACCGGAGTTCTACCGGGACCGATTCCCCGGCACGCCGGAGGACCTCCCGTACTCCTGGCCGGAGCCGGAGCTGGAGCTCATACCGGTCGAGCCCGTGGGCGAACGGCTCTGGGTCTGGCACGGCCCGGTGGATACCGACGACGGCGACGCGCTGCTCCTCCCCGGGCATCCGCCGGCTGGCCGGGCCGTGCCCAAGTGGTCCCGGCAATACGCCGCGTTCACCGAACTGGCGCGCGAAGGTGATGCTGCCGCCGTCGTCAGGGATGGCGGTGCCCGGCTGCAGCGGGGCACGCTTGGCGCGCTGACCATCGAAAAAGACACTCACGACGACGACGCGCCGGGCGTTGCGCGACGCCCCATCTCACTCTCGGGCTGGCTTCGCCGCAGCGATTTCGAGTATCCGGCACTGCTGCAGGATCCGCGGCGGTTCTATGCCGTGGAAGCGCCCGGCGCACTGTCCTAGAGCCCGTACAGCTCGAACCCGACCGCTGAGCTTGAATCGCCCCCGGAGTTCCGGCTGGTGGCCCAACGAACCTGTTCGGTTGCCTGTTCCTCCACCGGTCTGCTGTCCAGCGCCTGTAGATACTTCGAATGCGCGGCGAGGGAGAGAATGGCCTTTTCGACACTTTCCTCGCTGACCGCCACAGCATGCGTGGGGTTCATGCTAAGGATCGCGGTCCACTTCACCTGGTGACGGGGGCCCTCCAGGTCCGGGAAAATCCATTCATTGGCGGCGTCGGCCACCGCGTTCAGCACCGACCGGCCCAGTGCCCGGTGATCCTCCGAGTTCCATCTGCCCGGGCCCCAGGTGTCACCGTGATTCAATGTCACGACGCCGTCGGGCTGGTGCCTGCGAATTGTCGCCGCCAGGTCGCGGCGCAACTCGAGGGATTCCGTCAGGCGGCCGTCGGGGTAGCCGAGGAACTCAAGTACGTCGACGCCCACCCGGTCGCAGGCGGCCCGCTGCTCACCCTCACGCAGTGGGCCGCTTTCCTGCGGCGGGAGCCCAGCAATCCCGGCTTCGCCACGCGTAGCCAGCACGTAGTGGACCTCCTTGCCCTGCGCGATCCACTCGGCCACCGCAGCGGATGTGCCGTACTCAGGATCATCCGGGTGCGCCATGAGTACCAGCACACGCTGCCAGTCAGTCGGAAACGACTCAAGCGTCACAGTGCACCTCCTGCGGTGGCCGGCATGTTGGGGTCGCTGCCGGCGTCGCCAACGGCCTCACGCGCAAGGAAGTTCTCGACGTCGAACAGGTTGTCGGCACGTTCTACAATGGTGAGGAGCGTGGACATGGACGCGACTTCCTCCACCTGTTCCTTCAGAAACCACAGCATGAACTGTTCGCCGAGCGCGTCGTTCTCCACCCTGGCCTGGGCGAACATCGCCTCGATATCCGCCGTGACCTGCTTCTCCTGGGTGAGAGCGAGGGACACCGGCTCCACCACCGCGGTGAAGTCGTTCCGCACCGGTTCGACGCCGGGGATCTGCACCCTGTGTCCCCGGTCAAGCATGTACTGGACCATCATCAGGCCATGGTTTCGCTCCTCGAGCGACTGCCGGTAGAAGTGGGCAGCGAGGCGGGGCAGATCCTGGCTGTCGAACCACACGGCGATCGCCAGATACTGCTGCGAGGCTGCGAGTTCGTTTCCAACCTGTCGGCTCAACAGACCGGTGAAGCTTCTCTCGGCCATAGTGTCCCTTCCCTTGATGCGTGCCGTCCCTGTACGCGTTGCCGTCGGCCGGGAGCGCATCCGGCGGGGCTGCTTGTAGGCAGGCTTATCATTGGAGCAGCAGCCGTGCAAGCAATCTGCGAGCGCACCGGCCACACCGTCTTTTCGAGCAACCGTTGGAGGATCCCATTACAGATACTGCCGCCCAGCATGATGTGTACTTCGGCGCACCCGAAGTGGAGAACGACACCGAACTGCTCGAGTCCGCGTCCAGTGCCGCCGTTGCCAGACTGAACGACCGCGATGACATCACCACGGTCAAGCGTCGGTTCGCCCTGATCAATACCGATACGACACCGCACCAGGCAATGGTGGAGGATCTGTTGTTCATCCGCGAGGCGCTTGAGCTTGCCGGTATCGAGTATCTGCTGGTCCGCGGCAATGATGAGCGTCCCGTCGTCGCGGTCGATTTGAAGTATCGGGAGCAGCTGCGCGAGGCGCTGGTCGAAGCGTGCCGCAATGAGCCGTTCTACTCCCGGACGGTGGACACCAAACGGCGGACTACGCTGCTGGTGGCCGACGGCGCCCTCTCCCCCAGTGAGAAAGCGCGGATCTTCCGGTTGTTCCGCCCCCGTATCGAACCGATCGGTGGGCTGACGTTCGGCCCCTCAGCCGGTGTGCAGATCGAGCTGTGGTCACTTGATGGCGACCGCATTGAGCTCCCGATGGAGAACTCACTGACCAGGCGGACTCTCCCGTCGAATGAAGTGGTACGTGGCTCCGTCACCCGCCATGGCCTGGTGTGGCCGACCATCGACAACATGTTTGCGGACCACGCAACGGACATCGACTTCGAAATCGACCTGGTCTTCACCTGGGTGGACGGAAGCTCGCCGGAGTACCTGGCAGCCCGGGCTGCACGCATGAAGAACGTCGTCATCGGCGAGGGCGACGACCATGAGGCCCGGTACCGCCAGATTGACGAGCTGAAGTACGCATTGCGCTCCGTCTACATGTTTGCGCCGTGGATCCGCCGCATCTTCATCGCCACCGACTCTGAACGTCCCGAGTGGCTGGCCGATCATCCGTCGGTCACCCTGGTTCGCTCCGAGGAGCACTTCAAGGACCCGTCCGTGCTGCCGACCTACAACTCGCAGGCCGTCGAGTGCCAGCTGCACCACATTCCCGACCTTTCCGAGTACTTCCTCTATTCGAATGACGACATGTTCTTCGGCCGACCGGTGGGACCGGACATGTTCTTCTCGCCCGGTGGGATCACGAAGTTCATTCAGGCGGACACGCGCATCGGGCTCGGTGAGAACGATGCGGAACGCAGCGGCTTCGAAAATGCCGCTCGAGTGAACCGCCGCCTTCTTCACGAGCGCTTCGGCCGCATCACCACCCGCCACCTCGAGCACACGGCGGCGCCGCTGCGCAAGAGCGTCATGGAGGAGATGGAGAACGAGTTTGCGGAGGAGTTCGCGGCGACGGCAGCATCGAAGTTCCGCGCCAAGGACAACATCTCCGTTACCAACTCGCTGTATCACTACTACGCGCTGCTGACCGGCCGCGCGGTGACGCAGGAGTCCGCGAGGGTGAAGTACATCGACACCACCATGCGCTCCGGGCTGCGCAAGCTTCACAAGCTGCTGGACAAGCGCAACATGGATCTGTTCTGCCTCAATGACGGCAGCTTCCCGGAGATTCCGGCGGAAGAACGCGCCCGCGCAGTGACCGACTTCCTGGAGAAGTACTTCCCCGTCAAGGCGCCCTGGGAGAAGTAGGCGGGACAGATCAGACGGCGGTGAGAGCCCTCACAGGTGCTGCTTCAGCGATCTGCACACCGGCTGCCTCCAGCCGGCGGCGGGTCTCCTCACGGGGAACGGTCTCGCCCACCGCCGTATGGGTGCCGATGGGCACCACTGAGTGCACCACGGTGTCTTCGTACACGTGGACCAGGTTGTAGGCCTGGGCTCCGTCGCGACCGCGGGTGCCGCCGTCGTCGTACGTGAGGTCCTGCGTGTAGCAGGTGGCGGACGCCACCGACACCGGGATGCCTGCGAACAGCGCGCTGGTTGAGTAATGCAGGTGGCCCGCCAGGATCGCGCGAACATCCGTGCCGCGAACGACGTCGGCAAGCCGGCTTTGGTCGCGTAGCTCCACCAAAACCGACAGGTCCTGAATGCACGGAACCGGCGGGTGGTGGAGGGCGAGAATGGTTCCGTAGGGAGCCGGCGTGAGGAGTTCGTTGGCCAGCCAGACGAGCTGCTCGTGGCTGATCTCGCCGTAGTGGTGGCCGGGCACCGTGGAGTCCAGAGTGATGATCCGCAGGCCGTTGATCAGATAGCTGCGGTCAAGCGGGGCGGTGTCGGCGGGCTCATTCAGGAGTTCGCTGCGGAGGGTGGCGCGGTCGTCGTGGTTGCCCATCGCCCAGATGACCTCGGCGCCCAGCTTGTGGGCGGCGGGTTCAACGATGTTGCGGAGTTTCGCGTATGCCTCCGCCTCACCCTTGTCAGCCAGGTCGCCGGTGAAGACGATTGCCTCCGGCCGGGATCCTGAGGCTTCCAGGTCGGTGAAGATCTGACGGAGGCGTGCCTCGCTGTCCACCGACCCGTACAGGGGTTCCGGGCCACCCACCAGGTGGGTGTCGCTCATGTGCAGGACAAAGTGTTGCGGCCGTGGGTGCTCGGCCGTCCGGAAGTTCATGATCGCCTTCTCGATAGAGCTCGAATAGCTTTCACTTCATTTAACCTTCATCAAAGCAGAGGCATTCCTGCCAAGGGATGAACGTCACACGGCGAGTCCGTTAATACTTTCCCGTCCGTGGTGAGAGGCATTCGGACCCGGTGCCTTGAAGGATTGCTCCCCCTCACCCCGTCGAGTTGGCAGGACGCGCCCCTTATGCACCGGGCAAAGTCATATGGTCGAAGCAACGCTCTGATTGATGGAGCGTTTGATGGTCAAGTTGTTTCCTGTGAATGCGCG
>NZ_CANLXP010000010.1 GCF_947495145.1 uncultured Arthrobacter sp. | reverse complement strand
TCGATCACGGTTTCCCAGCGTTGGGCCAGGACCCGGAGGACGTCTTCGTCGGATTCGATGGCCTGGCGGACCAGGTGCTCTTCCATGGTCTCCAGCTGTGGGCGGGTTGCCACGGTGCAGATGCGGTGCACGGCATTACGGATGATTGTCGCGGCCCGGCTGCTGATCTCTCCGGCTGCGGTGGCTTCGGCCAGGACAGTCAGCGGGGCCTCGAGTGCGGCCCCCGGCCCGGGGACCTCCGGTAGAACGTCGTGTCCGAGCCGTAACCGACGGTTCGCCTCGGTGCGGCTGATACCAATTTTCGCGCGCAGGTACTCTGCGGTGTTCTTGTAAGGGTCGCGGGTGTCCGTTGTTGCCAGTTGGTGGTCCTCGGCGGCACGGGCAACCAGGGTTTGAAGATGGTCGATGACGTTGGAGAGTTGCTCGACCTCGACCAGGGCCGCCGCGACTTCCTCGACGCCCAGTGTGAGGTAGCCCGCTTCGAGCTCCTGCACAAAGGCCAACAAGTCCGACCGCATACCGCTCAGGAGGGACGTGTCCTGGGCGGGGTGTTCGAGCAGTGCGACGGCCATACCCAAATTTTATCGAACACGTATACGAAAAACCATCGAACCCCGCCAATGTGGAGGACCAGCGAACCACCACTTATCCACAGCCGGAACCCGCGCAGACGGCGCCGACTATGCGGCAAATGGTGCCCCCGCGCAGCCAGCGCCCACGCGAACGCCAACCTGCGTAGGCCTAGGTGATGTGACGGGTGCGCTCGTAGCGGTGGATGGCGCGCTGGGTAGTGCGGTTGGTGAGCACGCGGATTGTAGTGCTGACCGAACCGGAGATAACGGCGAAGGCCAGCGCCGAGCGCAGGCTGTTCTCGAGGCCTTCCTTGTCCTTCGGCGGTTCGTTGCCGGTGACCCGCTTCCAGATGAAGTCAACGAGCTGCGTGCTCACGAGGCCCGCTCCGATACCCAGTCCCACGCCCATCAGTTTGAAGATCAGATTCATGGTGCCTCCTTCAGTCGGCTTGGTTTTGATCCCAGCCTAGCGTTATAGCGGCAATCAATGGAGGAGGTCGATGGACGACTGACCTTCCTGATCGACGAGGCTTTCCGGGTGTAGAGTTGGTATCGCTCAAAACAACGACAGGGGAGCGCAGCCACGCAGGTGGTGGGCGCTGAGAGTGCGGACCACCGCAGACCCTCGAACCTGATCCGGCTAGTACCGGCGAAGGGAGTCGAGTTCTCGGGGCGATCGGCTTCATGCCGCTCGGCCTTCCCCTCCTGCACCCAGGAGGATCAACCCATGACTGCAACACACAGCCCTACACCTTCCACATCCCGTCGCCGTTACGAATGGCGCGTCGTCGATATTGTGGTCGCCTCCGTTATTGCGGTGGCCGTGGGCGTCATCTTTTTCGCCTGGTCGCTGGGCTACAGCGGCATCAGCGCACTGACCCTTGCCTACCCGCCGCTGGCGGGCCTGTACACCGGTGGCTGGCTGATCGCGGGCGTGCTGGGCGGGCTGATCATCCGCAAGCCCGGCGCTGCGATCTACTGTGAGGTGCTGGCGGCGGCTGTGTCAGCGCTGCTCGGCACCCAGTTCGGGATCCTTGTCCTCGTCTCCGGCCTGATCCAAGGCCTCGGCGCTGAGCTGGTGTTCGCACTATTTCTCTACAAACGCTGGAACCTCGGCGTGGCACTGCTGGCCGGACTGGGCGCCGGCCTCGCCCTCGCGATCAGCGAGAACATCATGTACAACGTTGCGTGGACGCTCGATCACAAGCTGGTCTACGGCGTCTTCGCCGCGATCTCCGGTGTGGTACTGGCCGGACTGCTGTCCTGGCTCGCTACCCGCGGGCTCGCAAAGACCGGCGCGCTCTCAGCCTTCGCCGCCGGCCGCACGGCCGACGTTTAGCGTGAGCTCCATGGCGTCGCCCAACCCGGTATCAGTCACCGCCCGGGGCTGGGGCTGGCGGCACCCCGGACGGTCGCGGTGGGCGGTCCGTGATCTCGACCTGATTGTGGAGGCCGGCGAACGCGTTCTGCTCCTCGGTGCATCCGGTGCCGGCAAATCCACCCTCCTGCATGGGCTTGCGGGAGTGCTCGGCGGCCATGACGAGGGCGAACAGGCCGGCGAACTCATCGTCGACGGCGTCAGCCCGGCTGCTGCGCGCGGCCGCTCCGGCTTGGTCCTCCAGGATCCCGATACCCAGCTGGTGCTGGCGCGGGTCGGCGACGAGGTGGCATTCGGCGCGGAGAATCTTGCCGTGCCGCGTATGGATATCTGGCCGCGGGTGCAGCAGGCGCTCGACGGCGTCGGACTGGATGTCCCGCTGAGCCATCCCACGACGGCGCTCTCCGGCGGTCAGAAGCAGCGGCTGGCGCTCGCCGCGGTCCTCGCTATGCAGCCGGGGCTGCTGCTCCTGGACGAGCCGACCGCAAACCTGGACCCCGACGGGGTGGTCGAGGTGAGGGACGCGGTAGTCCGCGTGCTCGACCAGACATCGGCCACCCTGGTGGTGGTGGAGCACCGCGTTGATGTTTGGGCCGACGTGGTGGACCGGGTTGTGGTACTCGACCCGGACGGCGGCATCCTGGCCGATGGTGACCCGGCAGCGGTGCTTCGCAGTGGGGCCACGAGGGCAAGGCTGATCGAGGAGGGCGTCTGGGTTCCCGGCCACAGGCCGGAAACGCGCGCCGTCAGCACTTCCTCCGGCACGGACCTGTTGCGGGCTTCCAACCTGGCGGTTGCACGCATCAAGCGTGGACCGGCAGTGCTCGACGGCGTTGACCTCACCCTGCGCGGGGGAGAGGCGGTCAGCGTACTCGGGCCGAACGGAGCCGGAAAATCGACCCTCGCGCTCACCCTCGCAGGATTGCTGCGCCCCCGCAGCGGTTCGCTCGACGCCCTCGAGCCGCTGGCGCGTGGTGCCGGAGCAAAGCCGTTTGGGTGGAAGTCGGCCCAGCTGGTCAGCCGGATCGGTACCGTCTTCCAGGAGCCTGAGCACCAGTTTCTGACCAACACAGTGCTCGAGGAACTGGAGTTCGGCCCCCGCCGGGTGGCCCGGCATAGTGAGGAAGAAATTCGACGGCGGATAGATCCGATAGCGGAGCGGCTCCGGCTCACCGGGCTACTGAAGGCGAACCCTTTCACGCTTTCCGGAGGCGAGAAGCGGCGGCTGTCGGTTGCGACGATGCTGGCCACCAACCCGGACATTCTGATCCTCGACGAGCCGACCTTCGGCCAGGACGCCAACACTTGGGCTGAACTGGTGACCCTGCTGGCCGATCTCATCAACGGCGGTGCCTGCGTGGTATCGGTGACCCACGACCGGGAGTACACGTCGGCGCTGGGGAGCCGGGTGGTAGCCGTGGATGGAGCGTCCGCCTCGGTGGAGGCGGTGGCGTGAGCGTCGATGTCCTGAATCCGGAGATCACCGGCCGCCTGCTTCCGAGGGCCAACCCGCTCTCCAAGCTTTTTGCCGCGGTGGTGATTTCGGTGGTGGTGATGCTCAGCGTGGACTGGGTGAGCGCCGGCGTCGTACTTGGCGGTGAACTGCTGCTGCTCCCGTTGCTCGGAATCAGTATCCGGCGGCTGTTCCTGAGGGCGTGGCCGTTTGTCGTCGCTGCGCTGATCGCCGCGTACGGCACCGCCCTGCTGGCCGAGAAGACCGGACGGGTTCTCTTCGAATGGGGGCCGTTGCTGTTCACCGAGGGATCGGTCGGTGCCGGCCTGGCCATCGGGCTGCGCGGGCTCGCAATCGCGCTTCCCGGTCTTTTCCTCCTCAGCAGCACCGACCCGACGGATCTCGCCGACGCACTCGCGCAGCGGCTGAAGATGCCGCACAGATTTGTGCTCGGAGCGCTCGCCGGAATGCGACTGGTTGGGTTGCTGCTCGATGAGTGGCGGACGCTCGGTCTCGCCCGGCACGCACGCGGTGTCGGGCATGAGGGGAACCCGGCAGCGCGCTTCGGCAACTTCCTCGGGCAGGCTTTCGGGCTCATGGTCCAGGCCATCCGCAGGGCAACCCGGCTGGCTGTGGCCATGGAGGCACGCGGGTTCGGCGCTGGTCCACGCACCTGGGCGCGGGCGAGCACCTTCAGCGGTGTCGACGTCGTCGTCGCCCTGGCGGGCGTGCTGATTGCGGCGCTCGCCGTCACCGCAGCGGTCCTTACAGGCACCTGGAACTTCATCCTCACCTAGCCGCCCCTGTTGTTGAGACGGCTTCAGGTGCATCATGAAGAGCATGGCCGATGGACAGCCTGACTGGCTCAGCCTCATCCGGGACAATCACCTCCGCCCGCTACGGAGATTTGTCCGCCGCCTGACGTCGGACGCCTTCCTGGCCGACGAGGTGGTCCAGCTGACCCTGCTGCGCGCCTGGGAGCATCCGGTCATGCACGGTCGCAGTGAGCTTGAAATCCGCGCCTGGCTTTTTGTGGTGGCCCGGAACATCCTCGTTGACTCGTTCCGCAGCGGCTTCCGCCGCCACGAGCTCGATGTGGACGAGGTTCCGGATACTCCTTCCGATGACGAGGTCGAGCAGCTTCTCACGTCCTGGCTGCTCACGGATGCGCTGAACGGGCTCTCGCCCGAACACCGTGATGTGGTGCTCCACTTCTACTTCCGCGGTGAAACCGTGGCCGAGATTTCACGGGCCCTCTCCATTCCGGAGGGCACCGTGAAATCGCGCCTGCACTACGCCTTGCGCTCGCTGAAGAATGCGCTGCTTGCCCAGGACGCGGTCCCGGACGGGGGCTGACTACTGGATCATCGTGCCGTCAGGTGCGACGACGTACCACACCTCGTTCACGCCCTGGCCGTTGGTGTCACCCGGGGCTTCGTCCTCGGCGAAGTAGTAGATCGGCATGCCGTTGATGGTCACCTGCAGTTCACCGTCGGGGGTTTCGATGGTGCCCACCTCACCGGTGACACCCTCAACTTCAGGGGTCTCACTGTCGCTCAGCACCGGCGGCCAGGCCTCAAGGCAGCCGCCTTCACAGGCGCTCACGCCGGAGTTCGCTTCGTCATTGGTGAAGTAGTAGACCACCATGCCTTCGGCATCGACAACCACCTCACCGAGGTCGGTTTCAGCGACACCGAGCGGGGTTCCAACGGTTCCGCCGGCAGCTTCGCCGCTCGGTTCCGCAGAAGCCTCTGTGGTTGCCCCTTCGGTGGGCGCTTCGGTGGTCGGTTCCGTGGTCGGTTCTTCGCTCGGTGGTGCTTCTGCCGCGGTTTCCTCGCCTGCGGGGATGTCCTCACTCTCGGTCGAGGAACCACCACAGCCGGTCAACGCCAACAGGCAGATGGCGATGACGGCGAACAGGACGCGCATTGCTTTATTCATGTTGATTCCTCCCGTGAACACCCCCTGGACATCCGGGGGATGGGAGCGGCCACTCGACCCCTCTGCTGGGAAGACGCAGCGACTACCCCGGATGGTTCAATGCACTGGAGAACTCACAGGGGAATCCCAGCTTCAGGAGGCGGCGAGGGCCTTCCCCATGTCTGCCTGCAGGTCGCTGACATCCTCGAGGCCGACCGAGAGCCGGACAACGCCGTCGGACAAGCCGATGGCTCTGCGTCCGTCGGGCCCCATAGCCCGGTGGGTGGTGGTTGCGGGGTGGGTGATGAGCGTCTTTGAATCGCCCAGGTTGTTCGAGATGTCGATGATCTTCAGCGCATCGAGCAGTGCGAAAGCACGCTCCTTCGCTTTGCCCTCGGGCGCGTCGAGTTCGAACGTCACCACCGTGCCGCCGGCTGTCATCTGGGCAGCAGCGAGATCAAACTGCGGGTGCGATTCGAGCAGGGGGTACCGAACCCAGTTCACTGCCGGCTGGGCCTCGAGCCAGCGGGCCAGCGTCAGCGCCGAGGAAGATGAGTGGTTGACCCGCAGCGAGAGCGTTTCCAGCCCCTTGAGGAGGGTCCACGCGTTGAACGAGGACAGCGCTGGTCCGGTGTGTCGCATGAGCGTCTTCACCGGCCCCTCGATGAATTCCTTCCGCCCGAGGACTGCGCCGCCCAGGACCCTGCCCTGGCCATCCATATGTTTGGTTCCGGAATAGACGACGACGTCGGCACCCAGATCCGTACACCGCTGCAGCAGCGGTGTGGCAAAGACATTGTCGACGACGACCTGCGCGCCGGCGGCATGACCGAGTTCGACGACCGCCCGGATATCAACAATTTCCTGCATGGGATTGGACGGCGACTCGAAGAACACCGCGGTGGTCGGAACGCTGAGAGCTTCCTCCCACTGGCTCAGATCCCAGCCGTCAACGAAGACGGTCTCAACGCCCCAGCGCGGCAGGATCTCGTTCAGGATGACAAAGCATGAGCCGAACAGGCTGCGGGAGGCAACAACCCGGTCTCCGGCCGCGAGCAGTGCACCAAGCGCGGTGAAGACGGCGGACATTCCGCTGGCGGTGGCGAAGCAGGCCTCCGCTCCCTCGAGCAGGCGGAGGCGTTCCTGGAACATAGCGACCGTGGGGTTGCCGTAGCGGGAGTAGACAAACCGGTCCACCTCCCCGGTGAACGCTGCCTCTGCCGCCGCAGCAGAGGAGTACACAAAGCCCGAGTTCAGGAAAAGGGCCTCGGACGTTTCTTCGAAGTTTGACCGGGCCAGCCCGCCGCGGACGGCGAGGGTATCGGGTGACCACGCGGCGACGTCGTCATCCGTGCGCTGGATCCGTGGGTAGCCTCCGTTGCCTGCGATGGGCTCACGGCCCGTTGCCGGCGAGAACGACGACGGAGTGGACTCACTCACGGGCGTCGCCCTTCTGCCGGCTGGGGGTCTCCAGCCCCGGCTTCGGTGTCGGCTTCTGCAGCGGATTCGGTAGGCGCGGAAGCCTCGTTATGGACGGTGGTGGCCAGTCCGCTGGAACGCCACCCGCCGTCGGCCTCGAAGCCGTGCAGCACGTTGTAGGCGGTGTGACCCGCAGAGGTCGCGTTCTGTGCAGCTGCCACTGAGCGGACACCTGAGCGGCACAGGAAAAGCAGCTCGCGGCCCTTGAGGCCCTTCAACTGGTTGAGGAAGGAGATGTTGCGGGTGCCGTCAGACCGGTTCCACTCCAGGAAGAGCGGCACTGTGCCGGCGTCGGTGAGGTCCGGGACGCCGACTCCCCGCCACTCCTCTATTGTGCGGACGTCCACGAGTACGGCGCCCTTGCTGACGCGCTCCACCGCTTGGCGGGGCGTGATGTCGCCGGCGTAACCGTTGGCCGGCCGGGAATGTGTCTGGGAATGCGGGGTCGATTGTTGTGCCACTGTGTCTCCTCACGCTGTGCACGCTGGTGATCGTCGATCCTGATCGGTGTGCCGAGTAGTCACCTGAGGCACCCCGCCGTGAAAGAGGGTTGCCGGCCAGCAAGTCAGGGCTTGGCGCTGGCGCTCGTTACTCCCGGTCGAACGTAGCACCGGCGGCGGCGTCTCTGCCACGCTCGCCCGTAACGTGCGGTAACGCCTAGGGCTCAGGACACAGACTCCACGAGGGCACCCAGTTCCGCGGTCAGCTCTGGTGTTACCTTCACCGGCTTCCGGTCGATGGACTCCACCTCAGCGAGCAGGCGGACGCTCGAAATGAGCCAGACGCCGTCGGACGAAAAGAGGTCCCCGGGCACCAGCGGGCCGTAGCCGAGTTCCCAGCCGGCCTCACGCGCGGCCGTGAACAGCGCGCCCTGCGAGGTGCCCGGCAGGATCCCGCTCTCCAGCTGCGGCGTGATGAGGTGCTTGGCGCCGTCGATGACCCGGGCGATCAGCACGGTCGACGTCGGGCCCTCAAGGACCTTGCCGTCGGAGGAGGTGAAAATGACGTCGTTGGCACCCTGCGAGCGCGCGTAGCGGACGGCGGCCATGTTCACCGCATAAGAGAGGGTCTTGGCGCCCATCAGCAGCCAGGGCGCGCGCTGGGCAACGGTGCTGTCGTAACCGCGGTCGAGCAGGAGGACCGAAAGCCGTTGTCCGCGCAGCCCCTCCGGCAAGGGCGATACCAGAACCCAGGCCGTGGCGCCGGCTCCTTCTTCCCCCCGGGTGGCGACGAGCTTGACCACAAGTTCGCCGTCGTCGTCGGCCTGCTTCAGTGCAGTGGAAATGGCGCGCTCCCAGACCTCCGACGCCGGAACGTCAAGTTCCAGTGCTTCGGCGGAAGTAGCCAGCCGGGCAAGGTGTGCCTGCAGTTTCCGGGGGGTGCCACCGACAGCAAGCATGGTCTCGAAGATGCCGTCGCCCCGAGTGATCCCGGTGTCTGTAACCCTGAGCTGCGGCTGCGTCGCGTCAGCGATTCTGCCGTCGGGAAAGGCGGAATCGAGGAACACCAGAACAGTCATGCGCCAAGCGTAAGCGACCGGCGGCCGCCGTGTTCGGGAATCCGAAGTTCAGGAATCCGAACTTGTCTCCTCGTTCAGCCCGCGCTGTGCGAAGTCGGCTTCATCAGAAGCTTCCGGTGGCAGGGGATCGGTGGCGTCGGGAACCTGGTCGGGGGCGTAGTCGATGAGCCCGGCGTCAACGCGCTCCTGCTCCGTTGCCGCGGCCAGGGCGTCATCATCGAGACGCTCAGGTTCTCCCGCATGGCCCTGGTAAATGCGGTTCGGGAGAAACTCGTTGTCCGGTTCCTGTACGTCGTCCAGGTTAGGGGTGTTCTCATCGGTGGAGCTAGTCATGACCGTTCTCCTTCTTCGCTTCTTCCCGGGCATCTTGCTGGAACTGCTCGAGCTTTCCTTCGGCCTCCCGGCGCCGCTGCAGGACAGCGGGATCGCTGGAGGGGTCTGTCTCCGGTGCGTTGCCGTCAGGCCTGTCGCGGGCGCTCTCACTTTCGGTGCTCATGGAAGCCATGCTTGCACACCCATCCGGGAGGACGGAAGCCCTTGTGAGCGCCCGCTCCAACTAATCGAGAGGGCGGAAATGACGCTCCTGCACGCGGGGAATCGTTATTTCCGCCCGGTCAATATGCGGATCAGTCAGGGAACGCTGTGCCGAGGGCTGATAAGACTCCGAATGCCTTCGTCCGCACCTCTTCCCACTCCTCGGCGGGGTCGGAATCAGCGGTGATCGCACCGCCCACCCCGAGCGTGAGGCGGGTGCCGCCGTCGTCGTCCTCCAGCACAAGCGTGCGGATGACGACGGCGAGATCCGCCGCCCCATCCAGCGAGAAGTACCCTGCCGCACCCGAATAAACCCCGCGCGGGGCACCTTCGAGGCGGTTGAGAATGGCCATGGTGCTGATCTTCGGTGCGCCCGTCATCGAACCGGCGGGGAAGGCGGCGGCTACTGCTTCCGCACGCGACGAGCCGGGGCGAAGGCGGGCGTCGATTGTGCTCACCATCTGGTGAACGGTTGCGTAGGTTTCAATGTCGCAGAGCCGGCTCACGGTCACGCTGCCTGGAATTGCGAGGTGGGAGAGGTCGTTGCGGAGCAGGTCCACGATCATGATGTTCTCTGCGCGGTCCTTGGTGCTGGTGCGCAGGTCGGCCTTGAGGGCGGCATCCTCCTCTAGGTCAGCGGAGCGGCGCCGGGTCCCCTTGATGGGTTCAGCACGCATCCTGCCGGCCGGATCCAATCGAAGGAACCGCTCGGGCGAGGTGCTCGCGACAGCAAACCCGGGGAACGCGAAGTAGTGCGCGAAGGGGGCCGGGTTGGCGGCGCGGAGCGAGAGGTAGACGTCCAACGGTTCCAGCGGTGCTTCCGCGGCGGCTGTGAGAGCGGTGGTGAGGCACACCTCGTACGAATTGCCGTCCGTAATCTCCGCCTTGGCTGCGCGGATCTTCGCCAGATACTCCTCGCGGGTATCCCGCACAGTGAAGCGCGGGGCCGGCACCGGGCCCGGTGCCGCAGGCGAACCACCGGAAAGCACGACGCCGCGCGCCCGGTCCAGCCATGCGTCGGCTTCCGGATCACGTGAGCCGTCATGCAGCGTCAGCAGGTGGGTGCGCTGTTCCAGGTGATCAAGGACGACGGCGCGGCCGGCGAAGAGGAGCGAGGCATCCGGTACCTGTCCGGGCATCTCCGCTGGCGGGACGTCGCCGCCCTGCCCCGGGCGACCGCCGGTTTCGCGTTGCAGTCTGTAGCCGAGATAGCCGAGCCAGCCAAGGGCAAACGGGCCGGGATAATCCGCAGGCGACCGGACGGCGCGTCGGCCCCACACGCCGTCGAGCCAGCGGAAAAACGGTCCGGAGACGCGCGCAGTGACCGCTCCGCCGGTGACCAGGGTTCTGCCTTCGGCGTGCCGGACTGTCTGACCGAACCGGCCGCCGTCGTCGGCGAGGATTGAGAAACGGCTGCGGCCCTCCGGGTCTTCAGCGGCGGAGCTGTCCAGCCAGGCAGCGCAGCCGGAACCGGCGTAGAGCTCGCGGAAAACTGCGGCGGCCTCCGGGAAAGCGTCCACCAGCTCGACCTGCAGGGTGAGGCCGCGCCGCGCCGCACGCTCCATCGACATGAGCGATTCGCACTGCGGCAACCCAGTCAGGGCCCGACGAAGCTGGTCCGGAACGGCGTTGCCGCGGTGGCCCTGCACCAGCAGATCGGCGTGCGGCACCGGACTGTCAGCGGCGAGCCACCGCTCCTCCTGATCCGACCAGCGTTGCCAGAACGGCGCATAGGTGTCGCCGTCGCGCGTCAGGGCGCTGGTTCTGCGGAGGTTGTCGTCGGCCTCGATCCAGACCACCACATCCAGCAGTTTCCGCGCAGCTGCGCAGGCCGCACCCACCCCCTCGACCACCACAATGTCCGCGGGCTGCGTGAGCCGGGTGTCGCCGTCGTCGTTCGCGGTCCAGTCCCACGCCGTCCACTGTGCCGGCCGTCCGGACGCAAGCGGGGTCAACACCGTGCGGACGTACCGTTCCATGCCGTCGGCGAGGCCCTCCCACCCAGGGTAGATGTCCTCGAGGTGGAACAGGCTGACCGTGTGGTGTTCGCGCAGCAGCGCGGCAAGCTCCACGGCGAGCGTGGTTTTGCCCGCCCCGGAGCGGCCGTCCACGGCAATGATCAGCGGAACGACGGCGTTGGCGGCCTTGGGTGCCATACGTCAGGCAAACGCCAGCAGCGCACCTACGGCCACGAACAGCGTGCCGAAGATGCGGTTGAGGAGGCGCTGTCCGCGCGGCCCGCTGGTGAACCGGCTGAACGAGCGCGCCGCGGCGGCGAAGAACAGCCACATCACCAGCACATCAATGACGACGACGGTGCCCGCCAGCACACCGTACTGGCCCAGGAGCTCCTGCTCGGGCCGGATGAACTGTGGAACGAACGCCAGGAAGAACACGATCGCTTTGGGATTGAGCAGATTCACCCAGAGACCGCGGCGGAACATCGAGGCGGCACCTTCGGCATGAAGCGTGGCGGCCTGATCGGCCGGAACCAGGGGCTCAAGAAACTTCCGGATACCGAGGTACACCAGGTAGGCGGCACCCGCGTAGCGGATGATGCTGAACGCCAGTGGAGACCCGGCGACCAGGAGACCAACCCCTGCGGCGACGACGGCGATGTGAACCAGCAGTGCCAACTGCTGGCCGAGGATGCCCCACATGGAGCGCCGGAAGCCGACGGTGAGCGAGTTGCTCATGGTGTTCACGGCGCCGGCACCCGGGGTGAAGCTGATGAGTGCCTGGGCGCCGACCAGCGCCAGCCAAATCGAAAGGGTCACTGGTTAATCTTAGGGGCCAACTGTGGCCAGCTGCCCGCTGCACGCAGCGCGGAAACTACCAGAGGGTACTGAGTGGCTCGTAATCATGCATCGCGGTATCGCTGGTGATCACTGTTGCGCCCTCGATGAGCGCTTGCGCTGCGATAAGCCGGTCGAATGGATCGGCATGCTGCCAGTCCAGGGATGCAGCGGTAAGGGCGTGCTCCGACGTGATCGAAACGGTCAGTGGGGCCACCCGGCGGACATGGTGCTCATACCCGACGAAGACTTTCTCCAACCCGGGAAGTTTGCCCTTCCGAAATTTGTACGCCAGCTCATAGGCCGTTGCCGCTGAGGCATACAGGGTCTCATCCATGCTGCTGATGATCTTGCGGGCCTTGGTCGAGAGTGAGCGTGGACTCACCATCGCGTAGAGCAGAGCCTGGGAATCGATCAGGTAAGAGGTTGTTCCCACTCGGCCAGCTCCTCTCGGTTCATCGGCTCGAAGGCTTCGTCTGGCACTTCGAGCGGACCCAGGAAACCCAGTGTTCGCTTCAGCGGCCGTTCCATTTTGACGAGCTTTGCCACCGGACGTCCGCCGCGGGCAAGTACAACTTCGTCGCCCTTCTCCACCATGTGAAGCAGCTCAGATAGTCGGGTTTTAGCCTCTTGAACGTTGTACTGGCCCATGTTGACCAAGTCTACTTGGTCAACCTCTGCCGTGTAGGGTTCAGCCCAATGCTCATAGCCTTCGAATGCGGTCATGACGCAACAGTACAAATGCCGGTGTGCCTGCTGCCTGAGTCCTGACGGTATGTGGAAAACCTTCAACGATTTCTCCATTGCAGGAGTAGTGCTGTAGCCCGCACTCAGCGGGCAGCGTGACCCCTCGCCAGCTCCTCAAGTACGTACTGGACAATGCCCGGCACTGCGTCGTTGACCATCTGCCAGGTGGCCTCGAAGTCTGCGCGGTCGCCGTACCACGGGTCGTAGATGCCCAGCTCGGAAACGGGAGTTCCGGCTGTGGAGGGATCGAATTCGCGAAGCATGCGGACCCGGCTTCGACTTTCGCCGTCCGGCGCTTCCAGTCGGAGGTCCTCGTAGTGGTCCACATCGAGCGCGAGGATGAGGTCGCGTTCGGCGTACCAGGTGGGGTCGAACTGCCGGGCACGGTGGGCGTCGCTGACCAACCCGAGCTCCGTGAGCTTGGCGGCCGCCCGCTCGTCGATCGGGTTGCCGGTCTCCCATCCGGTGGTCCCCGCGGAATCCACCACGACGTCATCCGCCAACCCGGCCTCCTCAAAAGCGCGGTTCAACATGATCTCGGCCATGGGGGAGCGGCAGATGTTGCCGGTGCAGACAGTAACGATCCTGTACATGGATCAATCGTAGGTAGTGAAGCGTGGCAGGCGCACGGGGCGTGCCGTACTTCCTGCTAATCCTCTTCAAGCAGTGCCATTGCGGCGCTGTGCCCGCCGAGGCCGCTCACACCGCCGCCGCGCCGCGATCCGGCACCGCACAACAGGATGCGCGGGTGATCTGTTGCAACGCCCCACCGCCGGGCCGGTGTGTCCAGCGGGTCGTCGTCGTCCGCGAAGGGCCACGACAGCGGCCCGTGGAAGATGTTTCCGCCTGTCAGGCCCAGTGCTTCTTCAAGGTCGAGGGTGGTTTTGGTTTCGATGCAGGGTTCACCCGACGGTCCGGTGAGAATGCAGTCCTCGATCGGCTCCGCCAGCACACTGTTCAATGATGCCAGTACAGCCCGTTGCAGCGCAGCCCGGTGGGCGTCGTGGTCGCCGTCCGCCACCAACCGATGCGGAGTCTGCAGTGAAAAGACCGTCAGTGTATGGGCGCCGGCTGCGCGCAGTTCCGGCGACAGGATTGACGGGTCCGCCAGTGAGTGGCAGTAGATTTCGATCGGCAACGGGTCGGGGATACGGCCGGAGGATGCCGCAGCATAGGCCTGTTCCAGTTGCGAGTACGTCTCGTTGATATGGAACGTCCCGCCGAACACCTGCTCCGGGCTCATCTGGGAATCCTTAAGCTGCGGAAGCCGGGAAAGCAGCAGATTCACCTTCACCTGTGCGCCCTCGGCGGTAGATTGCGACGACGGTGCGGAACCGGCCGCGTCCGGCCCAACCATCAGCCGGGCCAGAACGGCCGGCGTGACATTCGCGAGCACAAACTCCCCGCTCACCTGCGAAGGACCACCGCCTGCGCTGTAATGCACGACCGGTGTTCCACCGACTGTAGATGCCACAGCGGTAACTTCCGCTCCCGTTCGAATCACCACGCCCGCTTCCCGGGCCGCCCGCTCCAGTGCTCCCGAAACGGCGCCCATCCCGCCGACAGGTACATCCCAGTCGCCGGTGCCGCCACCGATGACGTGGTACAGAAGGCACTTGTTCTGCTGCAGGTCCTCGTCGTGGGCCCGGGCAAAGGTGCTGATCAATCCGTCGGTCAACAGCACGCCGCGCACCAGATCGTTCGTCACATGTCGTTCAATCACCTCGCCGACCGGCCGCTCGATGAAGTCTTCCCACACCGCGTCGTCGCCAACCAGCGCCCGTGCCTCAGCCCGGCGCAGGAGCGGCCGCGTCACGGTGGGCCACAGCTTCTCTCCGAGCAGTGCGGTGCTCCGGTAGAACGAAGAGAAACCGCCGGCGTCGTGTCCGGCGCCGACGCGTTCAAAGCTTGCGCGGGTCGCCTCGTCGTCCCCGTTGTCGATCAGCAGCCCGACCTCAGAGCCGGGCAGCGGCGTATAGGAGGAGTACCGCCGTCGTACCAGTTGGAGGTCGAGGCCAAGGTTTTCGATGATCTGCCGCGGAAGGAGGCTCACCAGGTAGGAGTAACGGGAAAGCCGCGCGCCTGTGCCGGGAAATGCTTCGGCGGAGACCGCCGCGCCGCCCACCTGATCCTGCCGCTCAAGGATCACCACGGACCTGCCGGCGCGGGCGAGGTACGCAGCGGCGACCAGCCCGTTATGTCCGCCGCCCACCACCACGACGTCGAACTGTTCAGGATCAGTTGACGGGGACCGGCTCATCATCGCCTCACCCTATAACTTCACACCCGGATAATGAGCTCTCCGCAGGGGATGAGGAACCAGCCGTCCGGCGATTCGCCCCAGCGGCGCCACCCGGCGGCCAGGCGCTCCAGGGTGCCGCGGTCAGCCAGGCCGCGTTCAAGCGTCTGCTCGGCGAAGCCGGAGCTGAGCACCCGCTCCGCCCACGTCTCCGCATGCCAGCGGCGGCGCTCCTCCGTCGCGTACAACCAGTTCGACGACGATGCCTCCACCTCCGCCAGGCCCGCCTCGTGCGCCCAGGCAAGGAGGTGCCGACCGGCGTCGGGCTCTGCCTTGTTACTGCGGGCGAGCTGCTGGTAAGTCTCCATCCATTCATCCAGTTCGGGAACGGGCGGGTACCAGGCCATTGCGTGAAAGTCGGCGTCGCGGACGGCGATGACGCCTCCGGGGCGGGTGACACGGTGCATCTCGCGCAGGGCGGCCACCGGGTCGGTGAGGTGCTGCAGCACCTGGTGTGCGTGGACGACGTCGACGGACTCGTCTTCAAGGTCGAGGTCATACACGTTGCCCGTGCGGAAGGACAGGTTCTCCACGCCGGCGTAGGTCTGCGCAGCCAGTGCAATCACATCCTCCGACCGATCCATGCCGATCACCAGTCCCGGATCCAACAGGGCTGCGAAATCTGCGGTGATGCTTCCGGGGCCGCAGCCGATGTCGAGCAGGTCCATCCCGGAGGAAAAATGTTCCAACAGGTATCCGGCGGAATCAGATGCCCGCCGCGCGGCATGGGCGCTGGTCACGCTGGAGTGATGACCGTGGGAGTAGACATCATCGCTCATGGTCGACAGATTACTCCGGCGGGTCCTCTACTGCCTGCTGACGCGCGTGCACGGTGGCGTCGGTGACCTTGCGCATCATGCTGCCGAACAACTCGAGTTCTTCCGGTGTGAACCCGGAGAGCGCCTGTTCCACCTCACGTGCGAGGGGGATGAATAACCGCGATCCGGTTTCGAACGCCTTCTCCGTCATCTCAAGGTGGACCTGCCGGCGGTCAACCGAACTCCGCGAGCGGCGAACCTGCCCTGCTTCATCCAGCCGGTCGATGAGCGCAGTCGTTGCCGGGGAACTGAGGTTCAGTGCCTGGCGGAGCATCCCGGGCGTCACCGTGACACCCGTGCGCGCAGCTCCCATCATGATCCCGAGTGCATTCAGGTCAGTCCGGTGCAGCGCATCGCGCACACTGATGGTGTCGACGTAGCGGTCTGTTTCGACGGTGAATTGCTGAAGCAGGGCCAGCAGTTCCCGTAGTGCGTCGGCCATCTTCCTCCTTGTTACCTCCAGAGTAGGATACTGCCAATTATCTCCATCATGGATATAGTAGGTAGAAGAGATAATCCAGAAAGGGTTGGCATGTTCAACAAGAAGTGGGTCCGGGTGTTTTTCCCGGCATTCATCGTGGTGCTGTGGTTCATCGGGGCGGGCTTCGGCGGGCCCACGTTCGGGAAGCTGGAGGAGGTTTCCAGCAATGACCAGGCATCATTCCTCCCGGCCAACGCCGAATCGACGGAGGCGGGCGAGCTGCAGGAGGCGTTCACCGAGTCGACGGCTGTGCCCGCCGTCATTGTCGTGGAGTCGGAGACTGAAATTCCTACACAGGAACTCGCGCAGTACGAGGACCTCGCCACCCAGCTGACTGAGGTGCCTGGGCTGGAGGCCGCCGCCGAAGGGCAGCCGACGGTCACCGGACCCATTCCCTCGGAGGACGGCCTTGCCGTCCAGTACATCGCCTCAGTGTCCGACGACGCCGAGCTGGGTGAGGTGGTCATCGAACTGCGCGAGGTGCTTGAGGCGGAGCTGCCTGCGGGCACCGAAGGCTATGTCACTGGCCCGGCAGGCTTCACGGCCGACTTGGTGAGTGCATTCGGCGGAATTGACGGCATCCTTCTCGCGGTTGCGCTGGCGGCGGTGTTCGTGATCCTGCTCGCTGTCTACCGCGCACTCATCCTGCCGTTCCTGGTGCTCTTCACCTCGGTCTTTGCGCTCGCTACCTCGATCCTGCTGGTCTACGCCTTTGCCCTGTGGGGCTGGATCGAGCTGAGCGGGCAGAGTCAGGGGATCCTGTCCATCCTGGTAATTGGTGCGGCGACAGATTATGCGCTTCTGCTGGTTGCCCGTTACCGCGAGGCGCTCACCGAGTTCAGTTCGAAGTGGGATGCCATGAAGGTTGCCTACCGGGCCTCGGTGGAGCCGATTATCGCCTCCGGCGCGACTGTGATTCTCGCGTTGCTGTGCCTTCTGTTTTCCGACCTCAACTCGAACCGTAGCCTTGGGCCCATTGCAGCCATCGGCATCGTCTTTTCCCTGCTGGCCGCACTGACCCTGCTGCCTGCGTTCCTCCTGCTGTTCGGCCGAAGCGCGTTCTGGCCCCTTCGACCCAAGGCCGGCACCCATGCGGCCGGAGTTCACGGGCGCAACGTCAACGGTCTCGAAGGACTACGCGGCATCTGGAAGCGGGTAGGCCGACTGATTTCCCGTGCATCCCGGCCCGTCTGGATTGTGTCGCTGCTCGTGCTTGTTGCGGGTTCGCTGGGGCTGCTCCAATTGCAGGCCTCGGGAGTACCGCAATCGTCGCTGATTTTGGCTCCCTCCAACGCGGTGGATGGCCAGGACGCGCTGGCGCGCCACTTCAATGCCGGCGCTGGAAGTCCGGTCACTTTCATCGCCCCCGAAGGACAGGGGGATGGCGTGCTCGAGGTCCTTGAGGGGCAGGAGGGCGTCGCTGAGGCAAGTGCTGTCACTGATGAAGCGGGCACCGTCGTCGTACGCGACGGCAACGTGCTGGTGAGGGCCACGCTTGATTACCAGGCTGACTCTGCGGAAGCAGAAGAACTGGTCAAGCAGTTGCGTACCGACCTGGATGCAGTGAGCCCTGAAGTGCTCGTGGGTGGGGTGACCGCGGTGGCCCTGGACACCAACGTGACCGCCCAGGCCGACCTAACGAAGATCATCCCGATTGTCCTGGTGGTGATCCTTGTGATCCTCATGCTGCTACTGCGATCTGTTCTGGCACCGCTGCTGCTCATCGGCTCGGTGGTGTTGTCCTACGCGACGGCCCTCGGCGTCTCAGCCCTGGTGTTCAATAACCTGCTCGGGTTCGATGGTGCGGACGCCTCAGTGCCGCTATTCGGTTTCGTTTTCCTGGTGGCCCTCGGCGTTGACTACAACATCTTCCTGATGACCCGAGTGCGGGAGGAATCGCTGCGCATCGGTACCCGGCCGGGAATCCTTCGCGGGCTGGGCGTTACAGGCGGCGTCATCACCTCCGCGGGTGTTGTACTGGCCGCGACGTTTGCGGCGCTGGGCGTCATTCCCATCCTGTTCCTTGCGCAGATTGCGTTCATCGTGGCGTTTGGTGTGCTGCTCGACACCGTGATTGTGCGCTCGCTGTTGGTTCCTGCATTGGCGTATGACATCGGGCCGAAGATCTGGTGGCCCTCGAAGCTGGCACAGCACGACGGCGGGGCGGCATCTTCCAGCGACGCTGGCGGTGGGCACCGGTATCACAAGGAGTCGGCGCATCGGGCATAAATTGTTGGGCTGGGCAATGGAATCCACCCAGACAACCTTTCAGTGAAGGAGTCAGGTTTCAGATCGGTCAGTTGAAGCCGGGATCGATTCCTCGGCCGACCTGCTCCAAGAATTCATGGTTGGCGGAAACTCGTACTCATTCGAGTACATGTCGAAGTAGCTCATTCCGCGAACACCCGACCAGGTCTCCCTAGCAACGTAGATGTGACTGATGAGACGCACCCCCACTTCTTCGAGCAGTCCATCGAGCTCTTCAGCTTCCTCGATGTAGTTGAGATCAGGAACCGGTCCTGTTCTGCCGGCATGGACAATGCCGCAGAACGCGTCTTTGCTCGGCTCAATGATGTCGCAGATTGTGCTGAGATGGGGCGTCAGCGAGCCGTCCATCTCCTCGGACACCACATAGATCCCTTGGAGCTCAAGATCGCGGTTTGCAGTTACCAGAACTAGGGCATCGGTGAGTCTGCCGTCCCTAAACATGTGCGGAAGGGCCAGCTCTTTGATGTCGAATCCACCCTGAAGAATCATGACCCCAATTTAGGTAGCTGCCGTGGTTCAAGGGAGCGGAAGCCGGCGTATGTGGAAAAGTCCCTTGCCCTGTTCTCTGCAAGCGGAACCGCACCAGAAGCGCTCCGTTTCCGGGAGGTAGCGTGCGTCGTCGTCGTGCTTAGGTATGACGTTGAGCGTGCCCGACTCAAGTCTGGTTTGACACATAAACGAGGCCGAGTACAGTTGAGTGCAGAACGCTCAATTTGAGCGGAACCCGACAACTTTGACCGACGGCCACCAGGCTGCCGGCTCGTCGAAAGGAATACGCATGTCACGTGCAGTAGGTATTGACCTCGGAACCACCAACTCCGTTGTCTCCGTACTCGAAGGTGGCGAGCCCACCGTTATCGCCAATGCGGAGGGTGCACGCACCACTCCGTCCACCGTTGCTTTCTCGAAGAGCGGCGAGGTCCTGGTCGGCGAGATCGCCAAGCGCCAGGCAGTCAACAACATTGACCGCACCATCGCTTCCGTCAAGCGCCACATGGGAACCGACTGGACCAAGCAGGTTGATGACAAGACCTACACGCCGCAGGAAATCTCCGCGCGTATCCTTCAGAAGCTGAAGACCGACGCCGAAAGCTACCTGGGTGAGAAGGTAACCGACGCCGTCGTCACCGTTCCGGCGTACTTCAATGACGCCGAGCGCCAGGCAACCAAGGAAGCCGGCGAGATTGCAGGCCTCAACGTCCTGCGCATCGTCAACGAGCCCACCGCCGCTGCCCTCGCCTACGGTTTGGACAAGGGCAAGGAAGATGAGCTCATCCTGGTATTCGACCTCGGTGGCGGTACGTTTGACGTCTCGCTCCTCGAAGTCGGCAAGGACGAGGATGACTTCTCCACTATTCAGGTGCGCGCAACCTCCGGTGACAACCGTCTCGGCGGCGATGACTGGGATCAGCGCGTTGTTGACTTCCTCCTCGCGCAGGCAAAGGCGAAGGGTGCAGACCTGTCCAAGGACAAGATCGCACTGCAGCGTCTGAAGGAAGCTGCTGAGCAGGCCAAGAAGGAACTGTCCTCGGCCAGCTCAACAAACATCTCCCTGCAGTACCTGTCCGTCACCCCTGACGGCCCGGTTCACCTGGACGAGCACCTGAGCCGTGCGAAGTTCCAGGACCTCACCAAGGACCTGCTGGACCGCACCAAGAAGCCGTTCAACGACGTCATCAAGGAAGCCGGCATCAAGGTTGCCGACATCGATCACATCGTGCTTGTCGGCGGTTCCACCCGTATGCCCGCCGTGTCCGAACTGGTCAAGGAACTCGCCGGCGGCAAGGAGCCCAACAAGGGCGTCAACCCGGACGAGGTCGTTGCCGTCGGTGCAGCACTTCAGGCCGGTGTACTGAAGGGCGAGCGCAAGGACGTTCTCCTCATTGACGTCACCCCGTTGTCCCTCGGCATTGAGACCAAGGGCGGCGTGATGACGCACCTGATTGAGCGCAACACGGCCATCCCCACCAAGCGAAGCGAAACCTTCACCACCGCGGATGACAATCAGCCGTCCGTGGCCATCCAGGTTTTCCAGGGCGAGCGCGAGTTCACCCGCGATAACAAGCCGCTGGGTACCTTCGAGCTCACTGGCATCGCCCCTGCGCCGCGCGGTGTACCGCAGGTCGAAGTGACCTTCGACATCGATGCCAACGGCATTGTGCACGTGTCTGCCAAGGACAAGGGCACCGGCACCGAGCAGTCGATGACCATCACGGGTGGTTCTTCGCTCTCCAAGGAAGACATCGACCGCATGGTCCGTGACGCCGAGGAGCACGCAGCCGAAGACAAGCAGCGCCGCGCTGCAGCTGACACCCGCAACGGTGCCGAGCAGCTGGCTTACTCAACCGACAAGCTCATTGCGGATAATTCCGACAAGCTGCCGGAAGAGGTCAAGACCGAGGTTCAGGCTGACGTCGACGCCCTCAAGAAGGCCCTCGAGTCCCAGGACAATGACGACGAGGTGAAGGCCGCCTTCGAGAAGCTCCAGGCATCGCAGAGCAAGCTGGGCGAAGCGATCTACGCCCAGGCGCAGCAGGAAGGCGCCACCGGTCCCGGTGCTGCTCCGAGCGGTGAGCCGAGCGAAGACGGCACCAAGGCTGACGATGAAGACATTGTCGACGCCGAGGTTGTCGACGAAGACGAGAAGAAGTAGCCATGCCTCACCACGGAAACGAAGAAGAGCACCAGGAGCCGGTCAGCTTCCGGGATAACCGGAAGATCGACCCGGAAACCGGCCAGGTCCGTGGGCAGCAGGATGCCGGCGACACAGCCGGTGCGGAGGACACTGGTTCGGCGCCCTCAGCGGGTGCCGGCCAGGAGTCCGAAGCCCCAACGGACGGCCCGGCCGACGGTCAGGATGCTTTGGCCCAGGCGGAAGCCATCCTCAACGAGGCCGGCGGCGGCGAGGAGATCCCTGCCGCTTCCACCGAGGTCGAAGCTGAGCTGCGGAATGACCTTCTGCGCCTGCAGGCGGAGTACGTCAATTACCGCAAGCGGGTGGAGCGGGACCGGGACGTTGCACGGGACATGGCGGTCATCGGCGTATTGAATTCGCTGATGCCGGTTCTCGATGACATCGATGCCGCCCGGCAGCACGGCGACCTCGCGGAAGGGCCGTTCGCGGCAATCTCCACCAAGCTGGAGAACGCGCTGAAGACCTACGGCCTGTCCCGCATCGATGAGACCGGAGTGGAGTTCGACCCGAACATCCACGAAGCCCTCATCCAGCAGCCCAGTGCCGACGTGCAGTTCGACAGCGTCAGCCAGATCCTCCGCGTCGGCTACAAGAAGAATGATCGCGTTCTGCGTGCCGCCCAGGTGATTGTGGCTGTTCCTGAGTAGGTGAGCGCGTCCTTCCCCTCCGAACGGGGGCAACGAAATTCCCACGGGCCTGGCGGCCCTCGGAATATTAAAGCCCCCTTCCTCGGAGGGGATGGCGGCAAGGCTTCCACGAACAGGCAACTTAACATTTATAGAAGGGAGGGGTCAGATGGCTAGTCAGGATTGGGTCGACAAGGACTTCTACAAGATCCTCGGCGTACCCAAGGACGCCTCCGACGCCGACATCAAAAAGGCTTACCGGAAGCTCGCACGCAAGCACCACCCGGACCAGAACCAGAGCACGGGCGGCTCCGACAAGATGTTCAAGGACATCTCCGAGGCCTATTCAGTGTTGTCCGACCCTGAGGAACGCCAGCAGTATGACGCGATCCGGGCGATGGGAAGCGGGGCACGGTTCACCGCCGGCGGGCCGGGCGGGCCAGCCGGGGGCGCCGGCTTTGACGACGTCTTCGGGAACCTCTTCGGACAGTCCGCGGGGCGCCAGCGCAGCGGAGGTTTCGGCGGCGGCAGCAACCTGCCACCGGAGTTCGCTGACCTCTTCGGCGGTGGAGGCGGTTATTCATCCGGGGGCGGGTTCCCGGGTTACCAGGCGCCGACCCGCAAGGGCGCAGACCGGACGGCCAGCACCTCCATTTCCTTCGCGGGGTCCATCCGCGGCACAACCATCGGCCTGCGTGAACCCTCTGGCGAAGTCATCGACGTTCGAGTCCCCGCCGGCATCCGCGACGGGCAGAAAGTGCGTGTGCGCGGTAAGGGCCAGCCAGGGGCTGCAGGGAACGGAGACCTCATGGTGACCGTGAATGTGAAGCCGCACTCCTTCTTCCAGCGCGACGGCGACAACATCCGGGTACACGTGCCGGTCACCTTCCCCGAAGCCGCGCTCGGAGCCCAGGTGGAGGTGCCTACCCTGGACGGCGAGAAGGTTACCGTCAGGGTCCCCGCGGGCACACCCTCCGGCAGGACCCTGCGCGTCAAAGGCCGCGGAGTGAAGACGTCGAAGGCGACGGGCGATCTCCTCGTGACGATTGACGTTGTCGTGCCGCAGAATCTGAACAAGGACGCCGCAGCCGCTGTGGAGGCGTTCGCCAACGCCACCAAGGATGCGGATCCTCGCAACAACCTTGCCGAAAAGGCACGGCTCTAAGGTGCGGAAAATTTAGCCAGCGAAAGGGGAGCGAGACCATGGCAGTCGACATCAACATGCCGATCTATGTCATCTCCGTCGCAGCGGAGCTGGCGGACATGCATCCCCAGACGCTGCGCCAGTACGATCGCCTGGGTTTGGTAACTCCCAGCAGGGCACCCGGGCGCGCGCGCCGCTACTCGCAGCGTGACGTCAACGTCCTGCGGGAGGTTCAGCGGCTGTCCCAGGAGGGCGTTTCGCTCGAGGGCATCCGCCGCATTCTCGAGCTGGAAAATCAGGTGATGGCGCTCCAGCACCGGGTCAGCGAACTCACGGAAGAGCTGGCTCAGCGCCGGAAGTCGGAAACCAGCCGCGTCTTCGCGGCCGGGCTTGCCGGCGACGTCGTCACCCTCGCCAGGGGACAGCGACCGCGTCCGCGCAGCCAGGCTCTCATGATCTGGCGCGGCGACTCAGCGCGATGACCGGCTCTGATGCTCTCAACATGGCGCAACATCCAATTCCACGGCACACTTGTATACATGCCTGATTCAGAGTTCGCTGACGCCACGGAAGTCCTGCTGGAAGGTGTCCTCCAGCTTCTCCTCTTTGGGGGAGCCGTTCTGGGAGTCCTCGCCATCGGCGCTGCAACCGGTACCTGGCTGATTGTGCGCCGCGTCCGCCGCTCCGGGATCCTCCGCCGCCGGATCGAGCGCGGCTCCAGCCGGCTCCGGTCATTGTCCATGGATGCATCGGCACGGGAGCTTGCCCGGCTTCGGCTCCAGCTCGAGCGCTCTACCGACGCTACGCGCCGCTCGGTTGCGGCAGCCATTGCCCAGGGATCTTCCACCGGAGACCTCGCTGCGACCGCCGATGACCTTACCCGCGCTGAAGCGGTGCTCTGTGAGCGTCTCGCGCTTGCGGAGAGGGAGCCGAACAGGGCGCTGCGCGAGGAACTGGTCCGCAGCATCGGCGAGCAGGTCAGCTCACTTTGCGACCTTTCGGCTCAACTTCGCCGTACCTTGCTCGATGTGCACCAGGTCTCCGGCAGCCGGCAGCTCGAGCGGGCAACCTCACGCCTCACCATGGAAATCGGCGCGCTGAAGACCTGGAACGCCGCCTACGGCACCGGCACCCGGCGGGCCTAGCGCCAGTGTCCGTCCGACGCCGCATCTCCCGTATCATCTCCTCGCGCCGCAATGCCGTGGAACCGGCTGATCCCATCACCGCGCTCGGCGAATCGCAGCGGCAACAGGAAGAGAACCTCGACCGCGCCCGCCGCAGCGTTGCCGACCTCGCCGCCGTCCGCCATCGCGTCAACAGCCTCGCCCGGCAGGCAGTGGAAGATCTGGATGCATGCAACCGTGAAGCGGAGCGTGCGGTTGCGGACAATAACGACGACGCCGCACGGGCCGCGCTGCGCCGCGCGGTGGAAGTGCAGAAAAGGCTAGATACGCTGACCCGCCAGCGCGACGATGTCGGCCGGCAGTTCCAGGCACTGGAAGGTGACCTGTACCGGCTGGAAACCTCCCTGCAGGAAAACGCGGTCCGGTACGAATCCCTGAGAGCACAGCACGGCGCCACGCAGGCGGCGCTGGAGGTTCGCGGCGCAGTCTCGGCCTCTGCAGGAAGCAGTGCCGAAACCGCCCGCGCTGCCCGGGAAGCGGAGCAAGAGGCCCGGCGCCTGAGGCATCTGCAGGGCGCCCAGGAAGAACTCGCGTGGTCAGACCCATCCTCCGGGAAACTCGAAGAGGCCTTCGGCGAGCTGGAAGCGCGCGAGGCGGCCGAGCAGGAACTCCGGCAGTTGAAGGAACGCGCACAGGGCCGCCGTCCGGGCGGATCCTAAACTCGCCGAAACCGGAGAACCGCGCCTCAGCGGAACCGGCGTCCCTGATCCCGCCGCGCCGCCCAGATCGCCGCAGCTCCCAGCACCAGCATCCACGCCAGCAGGCACACGATCGTGGTCGGCTCCAAGCCCTCGCCAGTGAGGGCGAAGACGGAGAGGTCGCGCGCCGCACGTGAGGGCAGGAACAGCGAGAGCGTGTTCAGCCAGTCGGGAAACATCAACGGCGGAAGCATCATTCCACCCGCGAAAGCCAGTGGGAAGAACACCACCTGCGTCACGGCTACGGCCACCTTCGAAGTGCAGAGGTGCCCGATGAACAGGCCGAGCGCCAGGAACGGCAGTCCGCACAGCAGCCACACGATTACGGCGAAGGGTATTCGCCACCAGGGCAGGTCGCCGCTGGTGAACGCATCGGGCGCGGAAGTGAGGAGTGCGCCGAGAATCAGCACAGGCAGCAATGACATGAACGCGAAGAGCATCCCGGTCACCGCACGGCCGAGAATTCCCGGCAACGCTCCAACCGGCAGCGAGCGAACGTAGCTGCTCCACGGGTTGGCGCGGTCCTCTGCGACCCCTACGCCGTAGTTGAACAGGAAGGCGCTCATCACACCGAAGACCGCGAGCTGCGCAATCGACGCGAGCGATGCAATCGGATTTGCTGTTACGGCGGATTGCGGCACCACGAAGAACATCAGCACCAGCGCCGGGAAGACCACCGATGAAATCACCGCGATTGGGATCCGCAGCTGTTCGAGCAGCTGGGCTTTCGTATGTGTACGGATCAGTGAGAATTGTGACGGCGCGGCGTTGCTCGTCGTTGTCTGCATGCCGGTGCTCATGGCTGCTCCTTGGCTGTGAGGGCGAGGAAGGCTTCTTCGAGGGTGGCTCCGTGAACTTCGAGCTGGGCGAAAGCCAGTCCGCGCTGCACCAGTTCGCGTACCGTGGCATCGGCATCCTGCGTGACCACGGTGGTGCGTCCGCTGTCGCTGACCGTCACGTCAACGGCGTGGGGGAGGGACAGGAACGACGACGGCGGCAGGTCTGTTTCGAACGACACTTTGCTCACTGCCACCCGGCTGCGGATCTCGTCCACCGTTCCGTCGGCGATGACTGTTCCCCGGTCGATGACTACTATCCGGCTCGAAAGCGCCTGGATTTCCTCGAGGTAGTGGCTGGTGATGAGTAACGTGCCGCCGGCATTCCGGTATGCACGGAGCTGGCGCCACAGCGTCTCGCGCGCATCGACGTCCAGCCCGGTGGTCGGTTCGTCGAGGATGACGAGCTCAGGCCTGCCCACCAGCGCAAGGGCCACAAGTAGGCGCCGCTGTTGTCCGCCGGAAAGCCCGCCGCACTGTTTGCGTTCAGCCTCCAACAGCCCGAAGTCCATAAGGAGCTGTGCAGTGGGGACAGGGTCGGGATAGTGCCCCGCAACGAAACGCACAGCCTCACCTACAGTCAGGTTCTGCGGCACAGCCGTTGCCTGAGGGGTGATGCCGAGCCGCAGGCGGGTGCGGGGGTTGGACGGATTGCCGCCGAAGAGGCGGATGGTGCCGGAGTCTGGCCGGCGGAGTCCTGAGAGCAGGCCGATCAGGATGGACTTGCCGGCGCCATTCGGGCCAAGCAGGCCGACTGATTCGCCGGCATGGATCTGCAGGGTAACCCCGGCGAGAGCAGTACTCTTCCCGAAGGATTTGGTGACCGCTTCCGCGGAGGCGAGGGGCGCCGTCGTTGTACAGGTGTGGCCTGGTGCCAGGCTGGGTGAGGTCATGACTTCTCCGTGAGTTCGGTGGTGAGGAGCTGGTGCAGGGCCGAGCGGTAGGCGGCGTAGGCGGCGGTGCCTGCGGGAGTGATCGCCACGTAGGTGGCGGGCGTGCGGCCCTCTATCGTTTTTGTGACGGTCACGTAGCCGGCGTCTTCGAGCTTGCGCAGATGGGTGGAGAGGTTGCCCGCGGTCATGTCGAGGATTTTCTGCAGCTTGGTGAACGCAATCCGGTTACGTTCGCCGACTTCGTTCAGTGTGGTGATGGCCCGAAGGCGGGATTCGGCGTGGATGACGGGATCGAGTTCAGGCATTGACCGGTCCCCGCCGCTGACGAAGAGCCTGCACGGCGGCACCCACAAAGAAGCCGCCCGAGCCGAAGATGAAGAACACGGTGAGGAAGTGCTCGGGTCCGGCGATGATCGAGGCGATATCCACCACGAGGAACCACACGCCCATCACCACCTGGACTACATCGTTGAAGGTGGTGCCGCCGGTGATGTACAGCAGGCCGACAATCAGGATGGCGATGCCGTTGATGAGCATGCCCCGGAGCCAGAAGCCCTCCACCGCTACGCCGATTGCGCTGCTCAGCACACCCATCACGGCGAATCCCAGGATCCAGGCGAGGGCATAAAAGCCGCCGATGAAGGTTGAGTGTCCGCGGATGCCCCGGCTTTGCCGGCCGAATATCACGATAGTGGCACCGACCCCCGCGGCAACGAGGAGGCCGAACAGTACGAGCGCGGTGGAAGGTTCGACCGGTATCCACCCGTTACGGGACCCGTGCAGGGTGCCGAATCCGAGGAACCAGGTGAGGGCCCAGAGGAGGTAAACCCAGGCACCGTTACCGCGGAGCTCGCGGCGCGCCCGCTTTTCGGCTTCGGCAACCACACCTAGAGCTTCGTTGAGGTCCAGCGGCGGCTCATCGTCGAACTGGCGGGAGCTTTCAGTGGCTTTCTTCGCGGAGTTCACGCAAACTACTTTGCATCACAAAGTTGTTTGCTGCAAGAGGTATTGGAAACCCGCGGTCATACGGCGTTGAACCAGAGACCGTCCAGATACTCTTCGGAGCATGGCTATTGAACCGGATACCAAGGACTGGACATGGGTACTTCGGCGCCCGTGCGCCGAGTGCAGCTTCGATGCGGCGCAGCACCCGCCTGAGGGGATTGCCGCGGAGCATCGGGCAGGCTTTCCCCGGTGGCGGAATGTTCTGGGACGGCCGGAGGTGCGCGACAGGCCTGACGAGAGCACCTGGTCGGCACTGGAGTATTCTGCGCACGTCCGGGACGTCTATGTGTTGTTCGCGGAGCGCACAGAACTGATGTTGGCGCAGGAGGACCCGCTCTTCGATGACTGGGACCAGGACCGCACCGCGCGGGAGAAGAACTACGGTGCGGAGAATCCGGACCGCGTAGCGACGCAACTGGTCGTGGCAGGCGAGGCGTATGCCGCGCTGTTGGATTCCGTCGAAGACTGGGAGCGCGTGGGGCGCCGCAGCAACGGTTCGCGCTTCACCATTGCAACCCTCGCGCAGTACGGACTGCACGACGTCGTTCATCACCTCTCCGACGTCCACGGTTAAGGTGCATTACCCGACATCGTCCGGCAGTCTGGTGTGTAACGGTTCTCTCTCGTGACCGTTCCGTGCTGTTGGCGAGTTCCTTCACGCGGTAGCGTGCGTTGTGGGGGATGCAGCGATGCAGGAGTACCCTGACAGGCGATTCCCCGCTTTCTATTTCCTTGACGGAGGTACGCCGTTGTCGAAGCTATCCGCTCTCACCGCTATCGCTGCAGCAACTCTCCTTGCTGGCTGCTCCGCCGTCGATCAACCTGATGTCCGGTCTGCTGCCGGACCTGAGTCTGCTGCGCCGTCGGCCGCGGTGACGGCTCAGGGGGCGACGCCGGAGCCTGAGCGGGCCACGCCTGTGCCTGCCGAGGTGACTCCGGAACCTGCGGAGGCGACGCCGCTACCGGAGGTGCTAACGCCCATTCCGGAGGAGGCAGCGCCGCTACCGGAGGTGGTGACGCCGGTACCGGAGGAGCCCGGGCAGATGGTTGAGGAGACGAAGGATGCTGCTTTGCCGAGCCAGGAGTGGGTTCCGGAACCGACGGTTGAAGCCGCATCGGAAAGTCCTGAGACGCCTGCGCCTACGCTTGAGCCGCTTCCTGCGGGCGTGAACGATCCATTCGTCCCGCCGCCGCACGGTGAGCCGAACCCGCTTGCGCCGGTGATCCCTGAGGTGCCCGATGTGTCGCCCAGCCAGCCGTCCCACTTCGAGAGCGTGACCGTGGAGCCGGTTTCACCAGGCACCTCAGCGCCAGCGGCAACTGTTCAGCAGCACGCCACGCTCGTCGTCGTCGGTTCCGGTTACGCTCCTGGGCAGGAGATCTACGTCATGCTCGGTTGGCCGAATACCGACTACAACTACGTAAGTCAGCCGACCGTGTTTGCCGGTCCGGACGGCTTGTTCACGTTCCCGATCAACATCGGCTCCGACGTTCCGCCGCGCGACTATGTTGTGATGACGGTGCCTATGGTGTCTGATCCTGAAGCGAGGGAAGCGCTCAAGCGCTATATCGACGTCACCGTCACCTCCCGGTAGCAGTACTTCCACAGCTAGCCAGTTTGGCGTAGCCCGTAATCGCAGTCACCGCATTCCTTAAGGAGCAAACGTGGATCTTAGCGATCTTCTCGCTGCGCTGAATGCCGGTGAGACCATCAGCGGGAACTCACCGCTGCACGGGGTGATGCACGATGTGAGCCAGGAAGCACTGCGCATCACAGGTGAACTTAACAGTGGCTACCAAGAACCGGCGCGTGTGCGCGAGCTGTTGTCGCAACTGACCGGGAAGCCGGTTGACCCATCCGTAACGGTCTTCCCGCCATTCTACTCGGACTTCGGGAAAAACATCACTCTTGGGCAGCGGATCTTCCTCAATGCCGGATGTAAATTGCAGGACCAAGGCGGCGTGGTCATTGGAGACGACTGCCTGATTGGGCACAACGTGGTGATAGCAACGCTCAACCATGATCTCGATCCATCGAAGCGTGCAGATATGCACCCGGCTCCTGTCGTCACCGGTCGGAACGTATGGGTCGGTTCGAACGCAACCATCCTTCCGGGCGTATCGATTGGAGATAACTCCGTTGTCGCGGCGGCCGCCGTTGTGACAAGGGACGTGCCAGCGAATGCCATTGTCGTGGGTTCACCTGCACGAATGGTTCGTTCCCTGAGCAACTAGAGGGCTGCTGGCTTTCTACTCGTGCACGGGTGATTCAAGCCGAGCGATGCGGCCCTCCAGCCCGATGCGTTTCCGGTTCAAACGTGCGAGGGAGGTGAGACCCAGAAACAAGGACTTGCTCTGCTGAGCGGTGCTCGGCAGTCCTCGCGCAGACAGGGTCTCGTCCACTTCCTCTCGGCTTGCGTCGGGGTGCTGGGCAACCACATCGCGTGCCTCCTTGAATGAAGGGGCGTTGAGCGCGTGGCAGTCGATCCGGTCATTGACGGCAGCGAGTTTCTGTTTGAGCGCCTGCAACTTGGTTTCCGTCATGCTTCGATTCAAGCAAGCTTTACTGAACACGGAAAACGGGGCGCGGTGCTGTCCGGAGGGCCTGGGCCGCATCGAGCCTGGCCGCACGCCAGAGTGTCATCACCAGCAGGATGGTTACCGGGACCCAGATGATGCGTTCGATAAACGACGGGGACGCGACGTTCAATGCCGCTCCGATGACCATCAGGGCGCTGGCACCGTACATGAAGCGGCGCCGGATCCCAATGGGCACCCATGACGTTCCGGCAACGGCCGCCAGGACCAGGTAGATCACGGCGGCAACCGCGCTGCTTGCGCGAAGGGGATTAGGCAAGACCCCGGAATTCGCTCCTCCGTACGCTGCCGCGGCCCAGGGTGCGCCGCCGGCCAGCGATGCCTGGAAGCCGGCAACAACCAGAAGGAGGGCGGCCGCAGCTTTTCCTGGTCGGGACGCCGGACGGTGTTCTCCGGTGACATTCATGGTGATTCCTTACTTGATGGTATTGCTGGTTATGGGTGCCGGTGAGGGAACAGTGCCGCTACCGCGGAGGCCGCTTACTCGCCGGGGTCATGCAGGTTGAGGACTACGCTGCCACTTTTGCGCCCTGATTCGGCATGGGCCTGCGCGGTAGCGGCTTCCTTCAAATTGTAGGTTCGGTCGATCACCGGGACATAGTGTCCGGATGCCGTCAGATCGCTCATGTACTTCACGTCCTGGGCCATCGCTTGGGGCTTTCGAAGCCCGGTGAACGCGATTCCTGCCCGGGTCTTGCCGAAGTTTCGGGTCACCAGCATCCACATCAGTATCTGTAAGGAGGGTACGGTCGTCAGGTAAATGCCGCCAGGCTTCAGTAGCTTCCGGCTGCGGGTGTATGAGCTTTTGCCTACCGACGACTTTGTCGGCACCGAGAGACTTCACCAACTCAAGGTTCCCGGTGCTGCAGACCGCGGTGACAACTGCCCCGAAATGCTTGGCGAGCTGAACAGCGGCCGTACCCACCACGCCGGAGGCGCCGTTGATCAATGCCAGGTATCCGATGCCGGCCATCACGAGCAGGATGCCAAAGACCTTCGGCATGAAACAGGAAGAGACGGCTGCGATGGCGCACGCCATGCTCGCCAAACTTCCCGTCAACGAGTACCCGTATCTCGCCGAGCTGACGGCGGACCATGTGCTTCAACCGGGCTATTCCTATGGCGATGAGTTCCCGCTCGGCCTCGACCTCCTCCTCGACGGCCTCGAGGGGTGGCTCGAGCGACACCCCCCGGGATCAGCAGCCGCCTGCGGAGAACAACTAGGAAACCCTCCGGTACGTCAGATCGAAAATCGTGCGGCCAACGTCGTGAGCCTTATTCTCGAAGCTCGTCAGGATGCGTCCCTCGAACCGCGGCGCCCAGCCGCCGAGGGCGTCCTCGCCTTCCTGCGCGGAGGCGGTTCCGGCAGGTTCACGCCCTTCACGGCGCGGTGTACCACCGACCTCGTGCTCCACACCGCTCGCCCACACCTGAGTGAGCGGGCTTTCAGAACCCGCGCGCTCGCCGTCGTGCAGGTTCTCGAAAAGCGGCGAGGCGTTGGCGGCCTCACGCATTTGCGCCGCGTAGTCGGACCAGTCGGTCGCGAGGCGGAGGATGCCGCCCGGCTTCAGCACCCGCCCGGCGAGATCAATAAAGGAATCCTTGACCAGCCGGCGCTTGTGGTGGCGGGTCTTATGCCAGGGATCGGGGAAGAAGACCCACAGCTCGGCAACCGAAGCCGGGCGGATCATCGTTGCCAGCGCTTCAGCCGCATTCACCTGGGCAATGCGCACGTTGCTAAGCCCTCCCTGATCGATGCGCAGCAGGGTCTGCGCGAGCCCCGGCTTATACACCTCAAGCGCAAGGAAGTTGCGGTCAGGATCGGCCGCAGCGGCGTGGGCTACCGCTTCACCGAGACCTGACCCGACCTCCACCACCAGCGGGGCATCACGGCCAAAGGAGGCAACGGCTTCGTACTCCCATCCGGGATCAACGGACGTGTCTGCCTGCGAACTGCGTGGAACGTCCACCACCAGGCCCTCAGACAGCTCAGCCCACGCGTCGCGACGCCGACCCTGCAGGCGCGAACCTCGGCGCACGAAGGATACGGGCTGGGAAGGGAAGGGCTGGGGTTCGGGTTGCGTGCTCATCGGTACAAGCGTAGCGAGGCCTGCAAAGCCAACCGTGCAGCTGGATCAGGCGCCGGACAACTCTTCGATCCGCGCGAGGGCCAGCTGCGCATAGAGGGCCGTACCGTCGGCGAGGATGCTGTCATCGAAGGCGGCGTAGGGGGAGTGATTGAAGGCGGTGTCCGCTGGGTCGACGCCCGGCTGCACGGCGGACAGGAACACGAAGCTCCCGGGCACTGCCGCAAGCACACGGGAGAAGTCCTCGGAGCCGCTCAGGGGATTCACCATCTGCGTGTACCGCTCGTCGCCGAACAGCTCCCGCACGTGCTTCTCAAGGTTTGAGGTTTCACTCTCATCCGTCACGGTCAGCGGGTACTCGGTTTCATACTCGACCGTCGCGTAGAGCCCGTGCGCTTCGGCAATACCGTTCACCAGGCGCGGGATCGCGGTGCGCATCAGCTCCCGGTTCTGCTCGGAGAACGTTCGGATTGTTGCTTCGATGCGTGCCGATTCGGGGATGACGTTGCGTTTGGTTCCCGCATGCAGCAGGCCGACGGTCAGGACCACGGGATCGAACATGTCGAACTGGCGGGTGATCACCGTCTGCAGGCTGGTGACAATCTCCGCCGCAACGGTGACCGGGTCTTTCGCGCGGTGGGGTGCCGACCCGTGGCCGCCGGCGCCGTGGACCGTTACATACAGTCCATCGGACGCCGACATCAGCGTTCCGGGCCGGCTGGCGAACAGGCCGTTGGGAAGCAGTGAGGACACCACGTGGATACCGTACGCAGCATCGGGCCGCCGCCCGGCGGCTTCGAGCACACCTTCGCGGATCATCACCCCTGCCCCATCGAAACCCTCCTCGCCGGGCTGGAACATCAGGACGACGTCGCCCGCCAGTTCATCCCGCCGGTCGGCAAGGATTCGCGCGGCTCCGGCGAGCATGGCTGTGTGCAGGTCATGCCCGCAGGCGTGCATGGCGCCGTCAATACGGGAGGTGTACGGAACTCCGGTCTGCTCCTGCACCGGAAGCGCGTCCATGTCGCCGCGCAGCAGCACCACCGGCTTCTGTTCAACCGACGACGGTGCCGTCCCGCGCAGGACAGCAGTCACCGACGTCGTATCCTCACCAATGCTCACCTCGTAGGGGAGTCCATCGAGGGCTTCCAGAACCTTTTCCTGCGTCCGTGGAAGGTGCAGTCCGATCTCCGGCTCCTGGTGCAGCCGGTGGCGCAGCTCAGTCACTTCCCCGGAAAGGTCTGCTGCGGAGGAACGGATATCGGCGGCGTTGGGCATGGATTCTCCTGGGATGTGACGAGGTTATTGGGTGGCACGCGTGGTGGGCTTGCTCACACATGGCCCATCCTTGCCAACCGCCGTCAGGAGCGCAACCGCTCCACTGATAGACTTGAACCACTTGCTTGCGGCATCCGGAGCTTGTTCCTGGAGATTTCCGGGTTCCTTCAGCCGCAGCCTGCGTCGATGAACGCATTCTTTTGTCCCGCGCTATCTCCCAAGATCGTGAGAGCGGTTGACACTGTCTGACTTTCCTTCGGCGGACTCTGGGCACCAACCGGTGCGCAGGGAAGATGAGAAGAAAGTTCGTGTACTTTACATGACTACCTTTGCTGCGCTTGGCGTGCCCACAGCGCTGGTCCGTTCCCTCACCGACCAGGGAATCACCGAACCATTCCCCATTCAGGTCAAGACCTTGCCTGACACCCTCGCGGGCCGCGACGTACTCGGCCGCGGCCGCACCGGCTCGGGCAAGACCCTGGCCTTCGCGCTGCCGATGGTGTCCCGCCTGGCCGAGCGGGAGGCGGCCTACCGCCGCAAGCCCGGGCGCCCGCTGGCGCTCATCCTGGCCCCCACGCGCGAACTTGCCACACAGATCAATGCCACCGTTGAACCCCTTGCCGGCGAACTCGGCCTGAACACCACCGTCATCTATGGCGGCGTGTCACAGGCTCGCCAGGAGAAGGCGCTGCGCGCCGGCGTCGACATCGTCATCGCCTGCCCAGGCCGGCTGGAAGACCTGATGCGCCAGAAGCTGGTCACGCTCGAGTCGGTCGAAATCACCGTGCTCGACGAGGCTGACCACATGGCTGACCTCGGCTTTCTCCCCGTCGTGAAGCGGATCCTCGACACCACGCCCACCGAGGGCCAGCGCATGCTGTTCTCCGCCACGCTGGACAACGGCGTGGACAAGATCGTGCAGCGCTACCTGTTGAACCCGCTGACCCACTCCGTGGACACCACGCAGGCCTCGGTCACCACCATGGAGCACCACGTGCTGCTCATCGGCGATCAGACGCAGAAGAAGCAGCTCATTGTGCAGCTCGCCTCCGGTACCGGCAAGCGCGTTCTCTTCATGCGCACCAAGCATCACGCTCGCAAGCTCGCCAAGACCCTGACCGACGCCGGTATCCCCGCCGTCGACCTGCACGGCAACCTTTCGCAAAACGCACGCGACCGCAACCTCGCTGAGTTCTCCACGGGTGACGTGCGGGTGCTCGTCGCTACGGACGTCGCAGCGCGCGGTGTCCACGTGGATGACGTCGAGCTTGTGGTCCACGTTGATCCGCCGACCGAACACAAGGCCTACCTGCACCGCTCCGGCCGCACCGCGCGCGCCGGTTCTGACGGCACCGTGGTAACGATCACCCTGCCCGAGCAGAAGGGCGAGGTGCAGAAGCTCATGAGGGCCGCCGGCGTCAACGTCGCGTTCGAGAACGTGTCAGCCACCTCACCGCTCGTCGGCAAGCTCATCGGCGACGTTGCAGAGAAGATTGACCCTCGCACCCGTGCCGCACTTCTCGCCCAGCGCGAGACCCCGCGCGGTGGTGGCTCCTCGACCGGAGCGAACGCTGAGCGCAAGCGTGCCCGCCGTGCCGCTCCCGCAGCGGGCGGCCGTGGCGGACGCGGAGGACGCGGCCGTGTTGCAGCGGACCCGCAGGGTAATCGTGCAGAGGGCAACCGTGCGGAGCGCCGCAAGGACCAGCCGCAGGCTGCCCGCTTCGGAACCGACGGCGAGCGCCGTCGTACCGGTGAAGGCGCACCCGCCGCCCCCGGTAACCGTACCCGCCGTCCCCGTCCTGCACGCTCGGGTGATGTCGCAGCGCACAGCGCAACAGGCACACGCGGTGCCGGCACGCAGGGCAAAGCCCAGGCCGGCTCCGGACAGCGTAGCCACGCGCCGGCGTCGTCAGGCCGTCCCGCCGGCACCCGGGGGGCCGGTCCCCGTCGAGCCGGCGCACCGGCGTCGAACGAACGCCGCGGCCGCTAAGCAGCAAGCCGAACGCAACAGCACTGCCCACCGAGCTGAACCAGCCCGGTGGGCAGTGTTGTTTCTGCGCCGATGCGGGTCCAGTCAGGGGAGCCCCTCATGGCTTTTCGACGCCGCTGATGGGAAGAATAGACCTATGAACGCACTCCTGAACATCATCTGGCTTCTATTCGGTGGAATCTGGCTGGCAATCGGCTACTTCCTGGCAGGAATTGTCTGCTGCCTGCTCATTGTCACCATCCCCTTCGGGATCGCGTCCTTCCGCATTGGCGCCTACGCGCTGTGGCCGTTCGGACGCTCAGTAGTGGACCGCGGCGGGCGCACCTACTTTTTCTCCACCGTAGGCAACGTGATCTGGGTTGTGGTGGCCGGTGCGTGGATTGCCATCGGGCACGTGCTGACCTCCATCCCGATGTTCCTCAGCATCATCGGCATCCCGCTGGGCATCGCGAACATCAAACTCATCCCGGTTTCACTGATGCCGCTGGGCAAGGAGATCGTTCCGACGTCGGGCACCCGCTTTCCGCAGCAGCTGAGGTAGCGGCCCGGGTCTACTGACCGGCTCCGCCAAGGAACTCTTCCATCAGCGGGCCTCCCGAGATGGAACCGCGTTCACCCTCCTCAACGAAGACGGCAACCGCGAGGTCACCCTGCAGCGCCACCACCCAGGCATGCGTGCGGGGCGGATCCTCCGTGCCGAACTCGGCGGTGCCGGTCTTGGCGAGGACCGGTTCGCCCGGGATGTCCGCGAGCAGCTGTGCGCCTCCCACTGTGACTACGGCGCCCATCATCTCCCGAAGAGCTGCAGCCTCGTCGGCGGTCAGGGTGCTTGGGGCCGGCGCCTCAATGGTTTCCGCAGTTGTTTCCTCAGGTGCGGCCTCTGTTGCGGACTCTGTTGTCGGTTCAGCAGAAGCCGACGACGACGGCGCCTCCTCCGTCGCGCTTCCCGCCAGGAGCGTGGGCGCCACCCGTTCCCCGGCGCCGACCGAGGCAGCCATGATGGCCAGGGACAGGGGAGAGACGAGGACCTCGCCCTGCCCGATCATTGAGGCCGCGTGTGCGGTACCGTCCGCCTCTGTTGGGACCGAGCCGAAGAAGGCCGGGGTGCCGATCGGAACATTGACTCCGATGCCGAGATCCGCGGAAGCCGACGCCAGTGCCTCCTGGGAGACGACATCGCGCTGTGAGATGAAGCCGGTGTTGCAGGACTGCGCGACAGCCTGCAGGAGAGGGATTTCCCCGGTGAACTGCGCGGGATAGCCGGGCACGTTGTTGAAAGCCCGGCCTTCGACCACCAGCTCCTCCGGGCAGCTGGTGGGGGTTTGAGGGGTGAAGCCGTTCTTGAGCAGGGCGAGCGAGGTGGCCACTTTGAAGGTGGACCCGGGCGGGTACTGGCCGAGGAGCGCGGTCTGCAGTCCTTCGCTTCCGGGCCCGTTCGCCGCGGTAAGGATTTCCCCGGTCGAGGGCCGGATGGCAACAATCGAAGAGGCCGAAGGTTCCTCCGCGAGAACGTCCTCCGCAAGCGTCTGCAACGCAGGGTCCAGGGTGAGCTCCAGCGGTTCTCCGGGAACGGGTGCCTTCTCGAACAGGACCTCGCTGGTACGGGTCTCACCTTCCCCGGTCACGGCCTCGATGACCATGCCCGGCGTGCCACCCAAATGCTGGTCATACTGCAGTTGAAGCCCGGACAGCCCGGCGACGTCGCCTGCCTCCAGCCGCCCCTCCGACTGTTCCACCAGCTCGGCGGTAACCGGGCCAACCGATCCCAGCAATTCACGCGCGAAGGTGCGGGTAGGAGCCAGCGACATGGTGTCCGGGATGCCCGATGCCCCGGGGATGGCGTTGATCTCGTCGTCCGAGACGGGGCGCTCCTCGTTGTCCCGCAGGACAATCGCTTCGACGAAGGCTTGCGCCCCGGCGTTGATCACTTGTTCGTTGTAGGCCGCCGGGTCGATGCCTACCAGCTCGGCAAGGGCTGCGGCCGAGGATTCGAGCTCCGGCGTCTCAATGCGGGTTTTATCGATGCCAATCCGGATGACGGGGCGGTCGGTGACCAGGACCTCGCCTCCAGCACCGAGTATCTCGGCACGTTCGGCGGCTGTGCGGGAGGCGGCAAGCGAGGCATCCGGCCCCAGGCCGTCAACCGCCACGGAGGGGGCCCAGCCCACCTGCCAGGCATCATCGACCAGGGTGAGTTCCGCTGTGGTGGTGTAGGTCCAGTCGCTGTCGATCTCGTCGACGTCCCAGACGTGGTTGAGCTGGGCCGTTGCAGTGTCTTCGCCTGTTGATTCCACGCCGGCCACGGTCACGGTCGGCGACGCGGGGTCGAGCGCAGCCGTGATTTCTTCGAGCTCTGCCGAGGCGTCCTCAGCGGACGCGGACGAGAACGCGACGCCGCTCAGATCCCCGCTCGTCAGGCCCTCGGCGAGACGGTTTGCTGCATCTTCTGCGGTGGGACCGTCCTGCGTGCACGCGGTCAGCGTCAGCGCCAATGCGGCAATGGTCAGGACAGAAGTCAGATTGGTTTTCCCCATGGGCTCCATTATTGCCCACGCGCTTCCCGGACTGGCGGTTTACCCACATATGCCGCGCATACCTGTCCGGAGGGCAGTCAGCGGAATACCATCGGAGGCATGACCCTTTCCCGAATTGAATTGGCAGCCGGCTTCATCGTGAGTGCACAGGGTTTTGGCGGCATGGCGCTGACCGAGGTGTACGGCGGTCTCGATCAGGAACAGGCCCTGAAGACCCTTCACCACGCGGTGGATGCAGGCGTGACGTTCATCGACACGGCTGACGTCTATGGTGCGGGAAGCAATGAGGAGCTGGTCGGCCGGTTGCTTGCCAGCCGACGGAACGACGTGGAAGTTGCCACCAAATTCGGTATCGAGGGCAGCCCGGCCGCCGGGTACACCGGTGTCCGCGGGAATGCGGAGTATGTCCGGACAGCAGCCGAGGCGAGTTTGCGGCGGTTGGGGACGGACGTCATCGACCTCTACTACATGCACCGGCGTGACACATCCGTGCCGATTGAAGAGACGGTCGGAGCCATGGCAGAACTGGTCGCGGCGGGAAAGGTCCGCCAGCTGGGACTATCCGAGGTGACGGCGGATGAGCTTGCCGCCGCCCATGCCGTGCACCCTATCGCTGCCGTGCAGAGTGAGTGGTCGATCTGGAGCCGGGATGTCGAACGGCAGGTTGTGCCCAGGGCTGCCGAACTTGGCGTCGGTTTCGTGCCCTACTCGCCGCTCGGCAGGGGTTTCCTCACCGGCACTGTGCAGGTTCAGTCGCTATCCGCGGGGGACTTCCGTCATCGCGTGCCGAGATTCAGTGCGGACGCGATGGACGCCAATGCCGCCGTGGTGGAAGCGGTCCAATCGGTGGCCGTCAACGTCGGTGCGACGCCCGCGCAGGTGGCGCTTTCCTGGCTTGCGGCGCAGGGTCGGAAATTCGGGCTGCCGGTGGTTCCGATTCCAGGTACCCGCAAGCCGGAGCGGGTGGACGAGAATCTTGGTGCCGTTTCCGTCACGCTTTCGGAGGCAGATTTCGATGTGCTGGACGCGGCAGCGGACCTCGTGGTGGGGGAGCGGAGCGCCAACCCGACGTGGGTGTCGAAAGGCAGGGAGCTCTGAGCGCAGGCTTGCGGCCGCCAGTGGTTCGCCTGCAGTGAAAAGGGCGCTCACGAGGATTGCCGACTAACTTGAGTCGAGTACACTCAACTTAGTTGATGTTGCTATTGCAGGAGGCCAGCATGGACACCAAGTTCACCACCAAGAGCCAGGAAGCACTGTCCGCTTCCGCTATGAATGCCTCCACCGCGGGCAATCCGCAGGTGGAACCCGCGCACGCGCTCAAGGCGCTGATGGACCAGCGCGACGGCGTGGCGGTAGCCCTGCTGACAGCCGCCGGTGTGAGCCCGGACAGCGTCAGCGTGAAGGCGAGCACCGCGATCAAGGCGCTGCCGTCGTCGTCGGGCTCCTCCGTTGCGCAGGCGCAGTTCTCCCGGCCGATGCTGCAGGTCATCACGGCCGCGCAGCAGGAGGCTGAGTCGCTGGGAGACTCCTATGTCTCCACCGAACACCTCCTTCTCGGCATCGCCGCTGACTCCGGTGCCGCCGGCAGGATTCTGCGGGAGGAAGGGGCGTCGCGGGATGCCCTTGTCGCGGCACTTCCCGGCGTGCGCGGTGACCGGCGCGTCACCAGCGCCGATCCCGAGAACACTTTTCAGGCGCTTGAGAAGTTCGGCGTGGACCTGACGGAGATCGCACGTTCGGGCAAGCTCGACCCGGTGATCGGCCGGGACACGGAGATCCGCCGCCTGGTGCAGGTGCTGTCCCGGCGCACCAAGAACAATCCCGTGCTGATCGGTGAACCGGGCGTCGGCAAGACCGCCGTCGTGGAAGGTCTTGCCCAGCGCATGGTTGCCGGCGACGTGCCCGAGTCGCTGCGGGGGAAGACGCTGATCAGCCTCGACCTGGGGTCGATGATCGCCGGTGCAAAGTACCGCGGTGAGTTCGAGGAACGGCTCAAGGCCGTTCTGGAGGAGATCAAGGCATCCAACGGTCAGATCGTCACGTTCATCGACGAGCTGCACACCGTCGTCGGAGCAGGCGCATCCGAGGGTTCCATGGACGCCGGGAATATGCTCAAGCCCATGCTGGCCCGCGGTGAGCTGCGCCTGATCGGTGCAACCACGCTGGACGAGTACCGGGAGAACATCGAAAAAGACGCAGCACTTGAACGCCGCTTCCAGCAGGTCTATGTTGGCGAGCCGAGTGTCCAGGACACCATCGGCATCCTCCGAGGGCTCAAGGAACGCTACGAGGCTCACCACAAGGTTTCCATTGCGGACTCGGCGCTGGTGGCGGCCGCAACGCTGTCCAACCGGTACATCACCGGCCGGCAGCTACCGGACAAGGCGATCGACCTAGTGGATGAAGCGGCGTCGCGGCTGCGGATGGAGATCGATTCAGCACCGGAAGAGATCGACCAGCTGCGCCGCGCCGTCGACCGGCTCACCATGGAGGAACTGGCGCTCGAGGGTGAGTCCGATGAAGCATCAGTGGAGCGACTGGAGGCCCTGCGCGCCGACATGGCGGACCGCAAGGAGCAGCTCGCTGCCCTGAACGCCCGCTGGGAAGCGGAGAAGGCTGGGCTGAACCGCATCGGTGATCTGAAGGCAAAGCTGGATGAGCTGCGCTCGCAGCAGGAACGCACCCAGCGCGAGGGTGATTTCGAGACCGCTTCCCGCATTCTCTACGGCGAGATACCGCAGGTGCAGCGGGAGCTCGATGCAGCGCAGGCCGAGGAGGAACGCTCAGCTGATTCGCCGGAGCTCATGGTCGCCGAGGAGGTCACTGCGTCCGATATTGCGGAGGTCATCTCCGCATGGACCGGCATCCCGGCCGGCCGCATGCTGCAGGGCGAGAGCCAGAAGCTGCTGCACATGGAAGAGAACCTCGGGAACCGCCTGATCGGCCAGAAGAAGGCAGTGGCCTCGGTTTCTGACGCTGTCCGCCGTGCCCGGGCCGGAATCTCGGACCCAGACCGGCCCACCGGGTCGTTCCTGTTCCTCGGCCCCACCGGTGTCGGCAAGACCGAGCTCGCCAAGGCGCTCGCCGACTTCCTGTTCGACGACGAACGCGCCATGATCCGCATCGACATGTCCGAATACTCGGAAAAGCACGCAGTGGCACGGCTGGTCGGTGCACCTCCCGGGTACGTCGGCTACGAGGAAGGGGGACAGCTCACGGAGGCGGTGCGACGCCGGCCCTACAGTGTGGTGCTGCTCGATGAGGTGGAAAAGGCGCACCCGGAGGCGTTCGACATCCTCCTGCAGGTGCTCGACGACGGCCGGCTGACCGACGGTCAGGGACGCACCGTTGACTTCCGGAACGTCATTCTGGTGATGACGTCGAACCTCGGTTCGCAATTCCTGGTGGACCCGACGATGGATGAGCCGGCCCGCAGGGATGCCGTCATGTCAGTGGTGAACGCGAGTTTCAAGCCAGAGTTCTTGAACCGGCTGGACGACATCATCATGTTCGACGCGCTGAGCCTGGAGGAGCTGTCACAGATCGTTGATCTTCAGGTGCACGCCCTCGGTGCCCGGCTTCAGGAACGTCGGCTCACGCTCGACGTCACGGACGCGGCACGGGAGTGGCTGGCACTGACCGGTTTCGACCCGGCCTACGGCGCACGCCCGCTACGCCGCCTGGTTCAGCGGGAGATCGGCGACAGGCTCGCCCGCGGGCTCCTGTCCGGCGGCATCAACGACGGGGACAAGGTGCGCGTGGATCGCGCTGCGGACGGCGCTGAAGGGCTGACGGTCGCCAGCGTCACCGGGTAATAACCGGGCACTTACTCCGTGAGTAGGGTGTCGGTGATGTTGTCCTCGTCGGACACCACGAAGCAGTCGATACGCCGGTCGCCCTCCGCCCAGGTTCCCGACGTCGGTGTGACCTGGGTGAGCGTAAGGCTGGTGTATTCGGCGGCTGCGTTTTCGTCGATCGTCACCGCGTTGCACAAATCATCACCGCTGGCGTTCAGGGCGGTCTCCCCGGGGAACTCCGCTTCTTCGGGGAGGCTGGTGGTCGCCAACAGTTGGGCGTTGTGCGGAGTGGTGCAGGTCACGGTAGTGACGTCAGCGCTGAGGTCCGTCGAGTCGAAGCCGAGTATGCAGGCTCCAGCCCCGAGCTCGAGCGGAGAGACGCCCTCGGCGATGATTCCGTCAGCGCCCGGCGTGGTACTGGGGGAGGAGCCGGCGTCGGCATCGTCTGAACGCAGTGCGCCGACAATGGCGGTGATCGCGAAAATCAGCAGGGCTATCACAGCCAGGCCAATTACACCGAGAATGATCAGCTTTTTCCTGTTCGACCCGCGGGAGGACCGGCCAACGGAGCGGGCACGGATGCGGGTGGGCGCAGGCTCGTCCGGAGCTGCCGGAGGGAGGCCGTAGGGGCCGCCGATGGGCGGCACGGGGCTTGCGGGTGCATGCGGCTGCGGGGAAGGGAAGGGCTGCGCCCAGGGCGCCTCAGGGGCGGCCGAGCCTCCGGCCGGTTCGGTTGCTTCGGGAACCGCGGTTGCTTCCACAGCTTCGGCTGAGCCTGTCGCTTCGGCCTGGTCGGATGCGTCGGTTGCTCGGGGAGCCTCGGGCACTTCGGTTGCTTCCGGAGCAGCCTGCGCTGCGGTTCTTTGGTCTTCCGTCTCGGCTGTTGTGCCAGCTTGCCCGGCTTCGAACAGTGCATCCCAGCGTGACTGCTCCTGGGCCGTACCGGTCCAGCCGGGGTCATCGCTTGAGACGGCGAAGCTTGCCAGCCCCGCGGAAGCATCTTCGCCGGCGGAACCGTCCGTCTCCTCAGACTCGTCAGGCTCGTGCACAGCGGCGTCCGATGCGCCCGCCTCTTCGGAAGCGCTGTCCGGAGCACTCTCACTGTCGACCGTCTCGTCGGTCGCGTCAGATCCGTCGGTCGCCCCAGATCCGCCCGTCGCGTCAGATCCGCCGGTCGCCCCAGATTTGCCCGTCCCGTCACCGGCCGCACCGCCCGCCGGGGCCGTGCCCGCGGGCGCAGCGGCATCTGCCGGATCCTCTGTCGGGCGGGGACCCGCCACGAGGGTTCCGACCTCCTCGGCCTCCTGCGCCACCAGTTCGGCTTCTGCAGCAGCTTCCTCCAGCGAGGCAGCCTTGGCCGCGTCGTCGCTGATCTCTGCCGCCTCGAGGGACGGCTCGCTCAGCTGGACCTCTTCGGCCGAAGTGCTGAGGGTCGGCTCGACGGCGTCGGCGGATACATCCGGATCGGAGAGATGAACCTCGTCAGCCTTGAGGAGGTCCGGTTCCGGTGTGGCCGATTCATTCGCGGCGGAATCGCCATCCTCCGGCTTGTCCGGCTGATCGCTCATAGTGAACTGCTCCCTCGTGTGCCCGCCGCGGTGACGGGCTGACTTTCGTCCAAATTACCCCACGACTCTAGCCAACAACGGGGCTTCTCCGCATGGAGGGCGAAGAACTGTCCGCGCAATGCCGAATCGGGTCCGGGGCCGCCCGCATCGCGGACCCGAGAAACCATGTAACCTATAGAGACGACACATTGACCGGATACTCCGGGGCCTCGTTGCGCCTTTGTTTTAGGCCACAGCGACCACCTCCGGATCGACGCAAAAAGGGGGTCACGCCATGGGGCGCGGCCGTCAGAAGGCGAAAGCCACCAAGCAGGCACGGGACATGAAGTATTTCAGCCCGTCCACGGACTACTCGGCGCTTCAGCGCGAGCTTAAGGCGACCGGTAGTCGCGCCTCCCGCCATGATGATCCGGTCGAGCCGGATTATTCGGCGTATGAGGACAAATACGCGGACCAGTTTGACGATGAAGGGGACGACGGCGGCACCCGCCGAATCGGTTAAGCGTCCTTTTTGAGCTGATCGCTCGCATAAATACGTTGAGAACCAGCGGCCAGGCAGTAGATGCCAGGCCGCTGGTTCTTGTTGTGCTCAGAGTGAGTAGGAGCCGACCAGCCGCACGGAGCCGCCGTCAACGCCCTTTGCGCCCTGCACATAGTCAGGACCGTCAGTGCTTCCATCCGAGGCGCTTCCCACCTGACCCATGACCCACGAGGGCACACCGCGCTCGTTGAGGTGCGCAACCGCGTCGTCAGCTCCGGCGGCCGAAATCACGGCAACCATTCCGACACCCAGGTTCAGCGTCCGTTCCAGATCCGGCAGCGGCACGCTGCCCAACTCTGAGACGAGGCTGAAGACCGGGGGAAGCGACCACGTGGAGCGGTCCACGGTTGCCTCAAGGCCACGGGGAAGTACGCGCGCGAGGTTCGCAGCGAGCCCGCCGCCGGTCACATGGCTGAAGCCGTGAACGGCACCGTCGGATGTGAGGGGGAACCGGCGGGCGAGGTCGAGGCAGTCCGCTGCGTAAACGCGAGTAGGCTCGAGCAGTTCCTCACCCAGGGTGCGGCCGAGCTCTGAAACCTGGCGGTCCAGCGCCCAACCGGCCTGGTTGATGACACGGCGCACCAGCGAGTAGCCGTTCGAGTGCAGGCCGGAAGACGCCATGCCGATGATAACGTCCCCCTCGCGTACACGGTCGGGGCCCAGCAGCGAGTCAGCCTCGACCACACCGGTGGCCGCGCCCGCGACGTCGTACTCATGCTCACCCAGCAGGCCGGGATGCTCAGCGGTTTCGCCGCCCACCAGGGCTGTACCGGCAACGGAGCAGGCCGAGGCGATGCCCCGCACGATCGCGGCAATACGGTCAGGGACTACCTTGCCGCACGCAATGTAGTCCGTCATGAACAAGGGTTCAGCGCCGACGACGACGATGTCGTCCACCACCATGCCCACGAGGTCGAATCCGATGGTGTCGTGGATGTCCATGGCCTGCGCGATGGCAACCTTGGTGCCCACGCCGTCGGTGGAGGTGGCAAGCAGGGGCTTGCGGTAGGTCAGAAGCTTCGACACGTCATAAAGGCCCGCGAAACCTCCGACGCCGCCCACCACGTTGGCCGTGTGGGTGGCCTTGATAGCGTCCTTCATGAGCTCCACCGCCCGGTCGCCGGCTTCGACGTCTACTCCGGCGCTTGCATAGGTGATGGGGTCAGAGGAGGTCATACCCGCTCTTTCTTGTCAGCTTCGGTCAGGAGGGTTTCGAGTTCGTTGCCAGGCCCCGGGTCGCACCCCGTGGCGCCGGCCTTCTCGGCAGGATCCACGCGCTCGAGCAGGTTCTTGCCGCGACGGTCTTCCTCGGGCAGCTCAATCGGGTAGTTGCCGGTGAAGCAGGCCGTGCAGAGCCGCTCCCGCGGCTGCCTGGTGGCTTCGATCATGCCGTCCTCGGAAATGTAGGACAAACTGTCTGCTCCGATGGACTTGCTGATCTCGTCAACTGCGGCGCCGTTGGCAATCAGCTCGGCACGCGAGGCGAAGTCGATGCCGTAGAAGCAGGGCCAGCGCACGGGCGGGGAGGAAATTTTCACGTGTACCTCGCGCGCGCCGGCTTCACGCAGCATGCGCACCACTGCCCGCTGCGTATTGCCGCGGACAATGGAATCGTCGACCACGACAATGCGCTTGCCCTTGATGACAGACTCCAGCGCGTTCAGCTTCAACCGGATGCCGAGCTGGCGCAGAGTCTGGCTGGGCTGGATGAAGGTGCGCCCCACGTAGGAGTTCTTCACGAAGCCGTGCGCAAAGGGAATGCCGGATTCTTCCGCGAAGCCCACCGCTGCCGGTGTGCCGGACTCCGGGACGGGGATGACGACGTCGGCCTCTGCAGTGTTCTCGCGGGCCAGTTGACGGCCCATTTCCACGCGGGAGTCGTACACCGACCGGCCGGCGATGGCGGCGTCGGGGCGGGCGAGGTAAACGTACTCGAAGACGCAACCGGCCGGCGTCGTCGGAGCGAAGCGGCGGGAGCGGACGCCGCCCTCGTCGATGGCAATGAACTCTCCGGGTTCTATCTCCCGGATGTAGCTGGCGCCTACGGTGGCGAGGGCGGCCTGCTCCGAGGCGACTACCCAGCCGCGCTCCAGCCGGCCGAGCACCAGCGGACGGACGCCGTGCGGGTCGCGTGCTGCGTACAGCGTGCCCTCATCCATGAACACGAAGCAGAACGCACCCTCGATTAGGGGAAGCAGGCCCAGGGCCGTGTCCTCGAGGGAGCGTCCGTCGTCGCCGTCCAGCAGGGTGGTGACCAGCGCGGTGTCGGAGGTGTTGCCCTGCGCCATTTCGCCGCTGCGGGGCTTCCCCTGGCGCTTGAGAACCATCTGGTACAGCTCAGCCGAGTTGGTCAGGTTGCCGTTGTGGGCCAGGGCAACCGTTCCGGCGGCGGTGGCGCCGAGGGTGGGCTGGGCGTTGGCCCAATTGGAGGAACCGGTGGTGGAGTAGCGGCAGTGTCCCACGGAGATGTGGCCGGTGAGGGTGTTCAGGGTGGCCTCGTCGAAGACCTGGGAAACCAATCCCATGTCTTTGTAGACGTTGATCCGGGCGCCGTCGCTGGTGGCTATGCCCGCTGACTCCTGGCCGCGGTGCTGGAGGGCGTAGAGCCCGTAGTACGTAAGTTTGGCGACTTCCTCGCCGGGAGCCCATACGCCGAAAACGCCGCAGGCGTCCTGGGGGCCTTTTTCGCCGGGGAGAAGATCGTGGGAAAGCTGTCCGTCACCGCGCACCATTGCTCTATTCTCTCACGGCGGAATGGGGGTTGTTTTCCGGACTATTCGTCGTCGGTGCGCTCCGCCGTCGCCTGCTTCATGCGGCGGACACTGATCCGGTCGAGGAGCAGCACCACCAGGGCGCCGATCAGCAGCCCCGGAATGGCGAAAACCACCGTGAAGAAGCCGAGCACGGACTCGCGGGTGAGCGTCGGATCAGCCGGTCCCGTGTAGGCCACGATCAGCGCGGCGATGAACCCGATCAACGCGCCCAGTCCCATGAACGGTCCGAACTTCGGGGCACGTCGGACGGTGACCTGGCGGCGCTCTGGAGGCTGCTGCGAACTCATGGTTCAAGGCTACCGGGATCAGCTCTCGCGCTTGACCAGTTGGTACCCCGCTTCGTCGAAGATCAGCGTGTAGTCCTCGCCCGGCCAGGTATCCTCGGCGTGCTGTTCCGCACTCTCCGGGCGGGTGGCCCCCCAGCTCCAGTCCTCGGCGTCGACCACGAGGTATTCCGGCGCCGGATTCTCATTGCCGATCCAGTACACCTCGGTTTCCGGCACGAGGTACGGCATCAGGACGACCCCCGACTCCACGGTTGCGCCCGCCGGAATCCGGTCCATCATCCGGTGCGCCGCGTCCCAGCGCGGGGACGGTTGGTAGGTCTCCGGTTTCGCCAGTGCGCCCAGTGCCTGGCCGGGCAGCAGCATGAGCGCCACCACGGTGACGACGGGCACGACGGCGGCGCTATAGGAGCGCAGCCAGCCGTGCCTGCTGCGGCGGGCAAGAAGGATTCCGTGAATGAGAGCGGCGAACAGGACGGGCATGAGCACGGCGTTGTAGTGCCAGTCCGTTCCCCAGTAGGACTCGTTGGTCGCGGCGAATCTCCACAGCAGCGTTGGCAGCAACACCGCGGCCAGCGGCGAGCGGAGGAACAGGAACCCGCCGGCGAGGAGCAGCAGCCACAGCGTCTCGTACTTCTCCGTTGCCGTCAGCATGGTGAACAGGGTATCCACCGGGTTGGCCAGGAGCGCGGCGGTGTCGATGCGGTCCGAGTAGTCGTAGGTGCCGCCGGTGTTGAGCGCCGGCAGGAGGACGCCCACCGACAGGACCACCCAGGCAAGGCCCCAGAGCGCCAGCCACAGGCCTGCCTGATAGCGTCTCCGGAAGCGCCAGGCCAGCACCAGCCCGAACGCGAACACCGTAAGCCCCATGTCCTCCTTCACGAACACCAGCAGCCCGGCGGCGACGACGGCGGTGCGCAGCCTGCCCTCGATGTACGCCTCCAGTGCCAGCGCAAGCAGGGGCAGCGCGAGCGCCACCTCATGGAACTGCACGGCGACGGCGGCCTGGATCCCCCAGGACAGGCCGTACGCCGCTCCGAGAAAGAGCCCCGGGACGCGTCCCACATGCCGTACGGCCAGCCGGGTGAGCACCAGGACGGACCAGCCGATCAGCAGGTTCTGCAGGACCAGCAAGGTGAGCCCCGACGGGAACAGCGCGTAGGCCGGGGCCAGGATGACGAGCAGGGGATGGAAGTGGTCGCCGAGCAGATTGAACCCGTGGCCCTTGATCGGCACAATCGGCGCATCGAAGCCGGCGTAGGCCTTCGCTAGCTGCGTGAAGATGCCGAGGTCCCAGGACGGGGTGCCGAAGCTGTACCACTGGGCAACGGAAAAGACCGTGTACAGGGCCGTGACCACTCCGGCGACGCCCCAGGCCTCCACCGGCTGCCGCCGAAGGGCGGCGAGGGCGCCGCGCAGTCCCCGGACCGGGAAGTTCGGCTCACCTGCGCCCTCCCGCTCGAGGATCATGCCGAATCCGGCCCCGGTGGAGGCGGTAACTGCGGGAAGAGCGGCAACAGCGCCGACAGGTCCGCCCGCTGGCCGGAAGCCGAAACAGCACCTGAGGCAACGGCTTCCGTCCAGCGCAGCGCCCCGGTGATCAGCGCGAGCCAGGTGTCAGCGTCCGTCTCGATCACGTTCGGCGGAGTTCCGCGGGTATGGCGGGGGCCCTCGACGCATTGGGTGACACCGAGCGGGGGTACCCGTACCTCCACGGTGTTGCCGGGCGCGCGTGCGGCGAGTTCCTCCAGGGAGTAGCGCACCGCCGTCGTGCGTTCTGTGCGGTCGCTGCTGCCGGCGGCCACCGCGCGGACCGCAGCGGTGCCGGCTGCCGCAGGGATACGCCGTCGTGCCATTGTCAGTCCAGCAGCGCCATGACGGGGGCAGCGAGGCGCAACTTGCCGACGGGCACGCCGCCGCCGAGCACGGGCTGGACTACCTTCTCCAGCACGGGCGCAACAGCTTCAGCGTCGAGGGCCCCGCTTGCTGCAAGGAGGGTCAGGCCCACCAGGGTGGTGGCCCGGATGTTCCCGTCCAGGACCTTCAGAGCCATCGAGACGCCCGTCGGCGTAGCCATGACGAGGACGCCTTCGGCTCCGTTCTTGGCCAGAATCCCGAGGTCCTCCATGACCACTGAGTTCTCGCGACCGTGGCCGTGCACGGCCCAGGGGTAGTCGAGCATGGCTGTTGCGATGGTGGCTGCGCGGGCATCCGCGTTCTTGTCGCCGGGGGCCTTGGCGATCTTGCCGATGCCGCGTGCCAGTCCAGTGAGGGAGACGGCGCCGAGCGGGGCACCGCAGCCGTCCACCGCCCAGTGCTGCACAGTCTCTTCGGTGTATTCCTCAATGATGGCGGCGATGCGCTGCTGCAGGGGATGGTCCCGGTCAAGGTAGGTCTTGTGGTCCCAGGAGTTCTCGGTGCAGGCCCAAAGGAAGGCGGCGTGCTTGCCGGAACAGTTGAACGCAACGCGCTGGGGGCCCTTGTCAGCGCGGATGAGCCGGTTGCGGGCTTCCTCGTCCTGGGGCCAGTCGGCAGGGCACTGCAGATCGTCTTCGGTGACGCCGGCCGCGCTCAGCATGGACTTCACGACATCCGTATGTTCGGAGCTGCCGACGTGGCTGGCAGCTGCCAGGGCGACCTGAGCTCCGCGCAGCGGGACACCCGACTGCATGGACGCCAGCGCCTGGAACGGCTTCAGGGTGGAGCGGGGGAAGATCGGCGCGTTCACGTCCCCGAGTTCGGTGACCGTTGAACCGTCCGCGGCCAGCACCACTGCTGAGCCGACGTGGCGCGATTCGATGAAGCCGTTACGCTCCAGCACCGCGAGGTCAACCGCGCTGGAGGAGGGAAAAGTGGAGGGCATGGTTCAAGTATTACGCATGTAGCTTGTGCCCACCGAAGGGAACGGTCATCCGGTGGGCACAAGTGCTCCGGCGGGGCTATTCCGCCGAGAACTGCACGGTGTGCCAGCCCGAAGCGCCGTCCGGGACTGTGTCGGCACGCTGTTCGGTCTGGACGCCGTCGGGATGATAGGCCCGTGAGCGGATTCGGTGGGACCCGGCCTCAAGCTGCACTTCGTGGCTCCATTGCCGCCAGGTGTCCACTGTGTACTCGGCGGCGAGGGTTGCTTCTTCCCAGGGGCCGTCGTCGACCTGTACTTCCACCCTGTCGATGCCGCGGTTCTGGGCCCAGGCCGTGCCGCCCACACGGACAGTTCCGGCAGGCACGCTGGCGAAGGCCCGGGGAACTTCGACGCGCGACTGCGTCTTGATGGGGCCCTTCTCAGCCCAGCCGCGGTCGGTCCAATAGGCGGTGGCATCGGCGAACCGGGTCACCTCGAGGTCGACCACCCACTTGGTGGCCGAGACATAGCCGTACAGCCCGGGGACCACCATACGCACCGGGTAGCCGTGCTCAAGGGGCAGCGGTTCGTCATTCATTGCGACGGCGAGGATGGCGTCCCGCTCATCCTGCAGGATGGGCAGGGGAGTGGAGGCGCTGAAACCGTCGGTGCTGGTGGACAGAACCATGTCAGCGCCCGCGGTGGGGCGGGCACGTTCGAGGAGCTTGCGGATTGGGTAGCCAAGCCATTTGGCGTTGCCCACCAGATCCCCGCCCACCGGGTTGGACACACAGGTGAGGGTGATGTGCCGTTCGATCAGTTCGGAGTCCAGCAGATCCTGGAAGTTGATCCGGATCTCCTCCTCCACCATGCCGTGGATGCGCAGTTCCCAGGTGTCGACGTCGATGGCTGGGACCTGGAGGGCAGTGTCGATCCGGTAGAAGTCAGGATTGGGTGTCAGCCACGGATCAACCCCCTCAAGGTCAACATCGACACCGGCAGGGACCGGCATGGCCGGGCTCGCCGGGGCAGGGAAGCTCAGGCGCTCGCGGGCCACGTTCACCGTGTTCCGGATACCGCTGACGACGGCGCCTCCCGCTGCCGTGGCGGCGGCGACGACGGCGGTGACCCCCGCTGCAGCGAAGAACCCGCGCCTGCTGACGGAAGTCCTGGCCCCCACAGGGTGGGAACCGCCGGCACTGAAGGCGCCGTCGTCGTCGTTGGTTCTTGCCTCGGTGTGCGGTTGCGCGGCATGCAGCTTCCGGATCATCCAACGAAGCGCGGCCAGGCCGGCCAGTGTGCCGATAACCGAGGGCACCGCATCGACGGCGGAGGCACCTGCCCGCGAGACGACGGCGGCAACCATCACCGCACCCATGAAGAGGACACCGACTACACCGAGGATCCAGCGGCGCCAGGCGAGGTAGCCGAGAATCGCGGCGAGGATGATGATGGTCACGGCCATGCCGACGAAGAGCGCGAGCTTGTCGTTGGTGCCGAAGGTGTCGATCGCGAAATCCTTCAGCCAGGCCGGCGTGAAGTCGATAAACGTGGAGCCGAGGGCAATCAACGGTGCTGACCGGGTTGAGAAGAACGCGCCGATCAGCTCGGCCACACCGAGCACCAGGCCGGCCGCGAGGATTCCGGCAAGCATCGGTAGGGCTCTTGGCGACGAAGCGCTTCGGGTGGGCTTGCGAACGGCTTTCATACTGAGTGTTCGGAGAGACAGACTTGGCGTATTGGTGATCGAGGTGCAGGTGCGGCTTCACACGGAATTCACACTAACCCTGCGCAGTAGTTGGGCATAGGGGCGACCCAGTACCCTGAACTACTGTGAAGGTTCTTGTGATTGGCCCCGGAGGCCGCGAACACGCCATTGTCCGAGCGCTCCTGACTGATCCCTTCGTGAGCGAGGTGCATGCCGCTCCCGGAAATGCGGGAATGGCGCAGGACGTGCCGGTGCACAGCATCGATGCGAACAGTCCCGACGCCGTGACGGAGCTGGCCGCACAATTGGGCTCCGACCTCGTGGTTGTCGGTCCGGAGGCCCCGCTCGCTGCCGGTGCTGCAGACGCCCTCATCCAGGCGGGTATCCCCGTTTTCGGGCCCACTAGGGCTGCAGCGCAGCTCGAGGCGTCGAAGGCGTTCGCCAAGCAGGTCATGGCCGCAGCGGGCGTCCCGACGGCGATGGCGAAGGTTGCGTCGACCGCCGCAGAAGCCGAAGAGGCGCTGGACTCCTTCGGTGCCCCCTACGTGGTCAAGGATGACGGCCTCGCTGCGGGCAAGGGAGTAGTGGTCACTTCCGACCGTTCCGCAGCCCTCGAGCACGCCCAGGTTTGTTTCGACGCCGGCGGCTCAGTGGTCATCGAGGAGTACCTTGACGGCCCGGAGGTGTCACTCTTTGTCCTCTCCGACGGCTCTACCGTGGTGCCGCTGGCGCCAGCACAGGACTTCAAGCGCATTTTCGATAATGACGAAGGGCCGAACACCGGCGGCATGGGTGCATACTCGCCGCTAGAGTGGGTGCCCGCCGGGCTGGTGGATGAAGTGATCGAGCGCGTTGCGCAGCCCACCATCGAGGAGATGGCGCGCCGCGGTACCCCGTTCACGGGAGTTCTTTACTGCGGGCTCGCCCTGACCTCGCGCGGGTTGCGCGTCATCGAATTCAACGCCCGCTTCGGGGATCCGGAGACGCAGGCCGTGCTCGCCCGGCTCAAGACGCCGCTGGGCGGTGTGCTTCTCGCTGCAGCGAAGGGCGAACTGGAGACCGTCAACAACCTGAACTGGTCCTCGAAGGCCGCAGTCGCCGTCGTACTCGCCTCAGCAAACTACCCCGACAAGCCGCGCACCGGCGATCCGATTTCCGGTCTGGCCGAGGCTGCTGCCCTTGACGGTGTCTCGGTGCTTCATGCCGGCACCGCGCTGGACGGGAACGGCGCGGTGGTCTCTGCCGGTGGGCGGGTGCTCGCCGTCGTCGGGCTTGGTGAGGATCTCGCGGAAGCGCGCGATAAAGCGTACGACGGCGTGAGCCGCCTTGAGCTTACCGGCGGCCAGTACCGGACGGACATTGCGGCGAAGGCCGCGCGGGGCGAAGTCATCGTCTCGCAGCCGGCTGCAGGAACGGGTGCAGTGGCCGGTTCAGAGACGGGGGCATAGTCATGGCACAGGAACTTGCGGGCTGGCGGCACATCTACTCAGGCAAGGTCCGGGACCTTTACGAGCCCGAAACGGGCGAGGACGACCGGGTGTTGGTGGTCGCCAGCGACCGGATCAGCGCCTACGACTTCGTGCTGTCCTCCGAGATCCCGGACAAGGGTCGCGTGCTGACCCAGCTGAGCCTGTGGTGGTTCGAACAGCTTGCCGGCATCCCCAACCATGTCCTTTCCACCGACGTTCCCGCCGAGGTTGAAGGCCGGGCCATGATCTGCCGGCGGCTGGAAATGTACCCGGTGGAGTGCATTGCCCGTGGGTACCTGACCGGTTCGGGGCTCCTGGAGTACAACGAGTCGCGGACAGTGTGCGAGCTGCCGCTGCCGGAAGGCCTGGTTGACGGATCCCGTTTGCCCGAGCCGCTGTTCACTCCGTCGGCCAAGGCCGAGGTGGGCGAGCACGACGAGAACATCACCTACGACGCCGTCGTCATGATGGTGGGGGATGATCTCGCCGCGAAGCTGCGCTCCCTGACGCTCGATATCTACTCCCGGGCGGAATCGATTGCGCTGGATCGCGGGGTCATCCTTGCGGACACCAAGGTGGAGTTCGGGATGTCCCGCTCCGGCGAAGTGACCCTGGGCGACGAGGTGCTGACGCCCGATTCCTCGCGTTTCTGGGATGCGGCCCTGTATTCGCCGGGCAAGGCGCAGCCCTCCTTCGACAAGCAGTTTGTACGGGACTGGCTAACCTCCGACGACGCCGGCTGGGACCGCGTGTCAGAGCCGCCTGCGCTGCCGGCCGGGGTGATTGAGAAGACCCGCGCCCGGTACATCGAGGCCTACGAGCGGCTGACCGGACGGACGTTCACCTAGCGGTACCGGACGAGCCGTTACGGATATGCACTTAATACGAGAGAGGGCCTCACCGTCAGGTGAGGCCCTCTCTCGTATGCTGGTCGGGGTGACAGGATTTGAACCTGCGGCCTCGTCGTCCCGAACGACGCGCGCTACCAAGCTGCGCCACACCCCGATGCACTTCGCGGCCGAAAGGCCTGTGAAAGCAACCTCTCAAGGATAACGGACAAATTCCTCGGACACGAACTAGGACCGAATCAGCAACAGCCTAAACGAGCGAATCCTGCCAGGCCGCGTGCAGTGTGGCGAACCGGCCGTTGCCGCTGATCAGGTCAGCCGGCGTACCGTCCTCAACCACGGCGCCGTCGTGCACCACCAGCACGCGGTCCGCGATCTCCACGGTGGAGAGCCGGTGCGCGATGATCAACGCGGTCCGGTTGCCGAGCAGCTTCTGCAGGCCCTGCTGGACCAGCCGCTCACTGGGGATATCCAGCGAAGACGTTGCCTCGTCGAGGATCAGCACCGCCGGATCCGCGAGGAACGCCCTTGCAAAGCTGATGAGCTGCCGCTGGCCCGAGGAGACCCGGCCGCCGCGCTTGTTCACATCGGTGTCGTAGCCCTCGGGCAGCGACGTGATGAACTCATGCGCTCCCACAGCCCTGGCGGCCTGCTCAATTTCCTCCCGGCTCGCCTCAGGCTTGCCGAGCGCGATATTGTCCGCGACGCTTCCGCTGAACAGGAACGCCTCCTGGGTGACCATGACGACGGCACGGCGCAGGTCACGGGGCGACAGTTGCCTCAGGTCCACCCCGTCTAGGGTGATGCTGCCTTCGGAAACGTCATAGAACCGGGCGATGACCTTGGCGAGCGTCGACTTCCCGGCGCCGGTCTGTCCGACGAGGGCAATCGTCTGTCCTGCGGGAATGGTGAGGTCCATGCGCGGCAGGATGACTGGGCCGTTCCCGTAACGGAATTCGACGCCGTCGAACTCGATCCGGCCTTGCGCGTCCTTCAACGGCACCGGGTTCTTGGGCGGGCGGACGGTGGGCACTTCCTGCAGGAGCCCGGAAACCTTCTCGAGCGCAGCGGCTGCCGACTGGAATGAGTTGTAGAACATGGCCATCTGGTCCACCGGCTGGAAGAACCGCTTGCTGTAGAGCAGCAGGGCCAGCAGCGCACCGATCTCGAGGGAGCCGCCCAGCACGCGGAAGCCACCGAACAGCAGCACCGCCGCAACAGTCACGTTGCCGATCAGTACCAGACCGGGCTGGAAGACGCCGTTGAGATTGATCGAGCGTACCGTCACCTTGCGGTAGTCCTCGGCCAGTTCGTCGTAGCGTTCGGCGTTGACCTTCTCGCGGCGGAAGGCCTTCACGGCGCGGATGCCGGTCATGGTCTCGATGAAGTGGACGATCAGCTTTGCCGATACCACCCGCGACGACCGGTACGCGATCTGCGAGTGCTTTTGGTACCAGCGCGCCAGGAACGTCATGGGGATTGCCGCAACGAGAATCAGCAGTCCGGTGGGCCAGTCCAGCACAAAGATGGTGACGGCGGTGAAGATCATGTACATCAGGCCGGACGCCAGTGAGCTTACGCCGGAGTCCAGCAACTCGCGCAGCGCTTCCAGATCCGAGGTCTGGCGCGAGATGATGCGGCCCGAGGTGTACTTTTCGTGGAATTCGAGGCTGAGCCGCTGCGTGTGCCGGAAGACGCGCAGGCGGAGGTCCAGCAGCATCTCCTGACTCAGTCTGGCCGCCGCAAGGACGTAGCCGGCCGTGAGGGTCGCCGCGAGTACTGCCGCCAGCAGGTAGGTGACGCCCGTTGCCCAGAGCAGCGCAGAGTCGCCCTGCAGCAGCGAGGGGAGTGCATGGTCAATACCGAAAGCGATGATTGCCGGTCCGGCCACGCGTGCGATTTGTGAGAAGACCACGAGGAAGGCGGTCCAGATGAACTGCTTGCGGTTGGGGCGGATGAGGGAGCCGAGCAGTCTGAAGGATCGGGCCCGCACCGACTTGTTCTGCGCCCGGTCCAGCATCACCTCATCCTCGTTGTGGACTCCGGAGGAGATAACCGACGACGACGGCTGGCTCGCGCGGGTACGCTTCTCCGGCTTCTCCGGCTTCTCCTGCTTCGGTGCGGCGCTCATGCGCGAGCCTCCTGGTCGTTGTGCTCCAGCTCTTCGAGCTCGCTGTCGAGGTCCACGGGCTCCTCGGTGAGGCTTGCAATGACGTAGCGGTAGTGGTCGCTGCGCGCCAGCAGTTCGGTGTGGCTGCCGACGTCGGAAATGCGCCCGTTCTCCATCAGTGCCACGCGGTCCGCCAGCGCAACGGTGGAGGGCCGATGCGCGACGATCAGTGTGGTGGTGTCTGCGAGAACCTGGCGGAGCCGCTCCTCCACGAGCTCTTCGGTACGGACATCGAGCGCTGACAGCGGATCGTCGAGCACCAGCACCTTCGGTTTCGCTGCGATGGCCCGGGCGAGCGCCAGCCGCTGGCGCTGCCCGCCGGACAGGCTGAGGCCCTCTTCGCCGATGAGCGTATCCACTCCTTCGGGAAGCGAGTACACGAAGTGAGCCTGCGCGACGTCCAGCGCTTCAGCGAGGATGGCCTCGGCGTCGTCGTCGTTCTGTGCTTCGGCGCCCATCAGCACGTTCTCACGCACTGAGTTCGAGAAGAGCGTGGTGTCCTCGAAAGCTACGGCCACGTGGCGGCGCAGCTCTTCGAGTGAGAACTCGCGCAGGTCGATGCCGTCGATCCGGATCGCGCCGCCGGTGACGTCGTAGAGCCGGGGGACCAGCTGAAGCAGGGTGCTCTTGCCGCAGCCGGTCACTCCTACCAGGGCCATCGTTTCGCCGGCCTTGAGGGCGAGGTTGACGCCGTCGATCACGGACGTTGAAGTGTCTGCCGCGTCGGGATACCGGAAGGAGACGTCGTCGAACGTCACCTCTCCGTGCGGGTCGGTAAGCGTGCGGGGGTTCGGCGGCCCGGTGATGGTGTTCTCGGATTCCATCACCTCGTAGTGACGGTCAATCGCGGTTTTGGCAGTGAATGTCATGGCGAGCAGGGGACCGATGAATTCAACACGGCCCGCGACGACGCCGGCGGTTGCGAAGAACGCCACCAGGCCGCCGATGGTGACGTCGCCGTTGACGGCGAGGAGAATGCCGGTGACCAGCGACGCGCCCAGGGCGAGTTCGGGGAGCAGCGTGACGATGAGGGAGAACGTAGCCAAACTTTTGGCCTTGTGAATCTCCGTTTCGCGCAGTTCCTCGGCCTGGTCGCTGAACGCGTCGAGAGCTTCCCGGCTCCGTCCGAAGGCCTTCAGGACGCGGATGCCGTGAACGGATTCCTCCACAGTGGTGGCGAGGTCACCGGCCTGATCCTGGCTCTTGCGCGAGACCCTGCTGTATGAAGTCCGGAAGCGGAATCCGTAGATCATCACGGGGATCGCCGCTGTAAGGAAGATCAGGGCGAGGGGCCAGCTCATGAAGAACATGATGGCCACGCCCGCGGTCAGCGTGATCGCGTCCACCACGAGCATGATGGCGCCGAATGCCATCCACCGTCGCATGAGGTTGAGGTCGGACATCGCGCGGGACAACAGCTGCCCGCTTCCCCAGCGGTCGTGGAAGGCCACCGCCAGATTCTGCAGATGGCGGTAGAACGACGTGCGGAGGTTGGTTTCGACGGTGGTTGCTGGATTGATGACGAAGAACCGCCGCAGGGCAACAAAAACAGCTTCGAGCACTCCCAGCAGGAGTACGATCCCGGACGCTATCCATACGGTGGACGTGGCCTGCCCCTCGGCAAGAGCGTCATTGACAAGGATGCGGAATACCTGCGGGATGGCAAGCACCATGACGCTCGCACCAAGGGCTGCGAAAAGCCCGAGAACCAACCGCGGAATGATGGGCTTCAGATGCGGGTACAGGCGCCTGAGAGACTCCCACAGCGTTGTTTGCGTCGGCATGTTCTTCTCTCGAAATTGTGAAGATACGAGGGAGCCGAAATTTTCGTGTCCCCCAGCAACAATCCTATGTCAGGCGGTGCTCGACGTGCACGAACGGGAGGGCCGGTGCGTAACAGGAGCTCAGCGGGGCGTGAGCGTCAGCAATACTGCTTCGGGGCGGCAGGCAAAACGGACTGGCGCAAACCGCGAGGTCCCGATGCCGGCGGACACGTTCAGCGGGACCGTCCGGCCGTTGTGCTCCCACCGGGTGAGGCCACGGGCTCGCCAGGTCGGCAGGTCACAGTTACTGACGAGGGCACCGTACCCGGGGACGCATACCTGTCCGCCGTGTGTGTGGCCGGCCAGGATCAGGTCTGCTCCGCCGCCGGTGAAGGTGTCAAGGACTCGCTGGTATGGCGCATGCGCTACCCCGACGCGAAGGTAAGGAGCTTCATGCGCGGTGCTGCTCCCCGAGGGGAAGCCGACAAACTTGTCCCTCTTGAGATGAGGATCGTCAACGCCGCTGAAGTCGAGGCGGACACCCCTCACTCCCATGGACTGCGACCGGTTGGTGAGATCAACCCATCCCGCGGATCCGAACCGGGCGAACATCTGCTGCCACGGCAATTCCTTCAGGGGTTTGTCCCCGCTGTTGGAGGACGGCCCGGTGAAGTACTTGAAAGGGTTCTGCAGGCGAGGGGCGTAGTAGTCATTGGAACCCGGCACAAAGACGCCGGGGAATTCCAGGAGCGGTTCAAGCGCATCCAGCAGGGGTGCGAGTGCCTTGGGGTGGCTGAGATTGTCTCCGGTGTTGACCACGAGGTCGGGCTTCAGCTCGGCAAGGCCCTGCAGCCATTTCGTCTTGGCGGCCTGACGGGGAACCATGTGAATGTCTGCAAGATGCAGAATCTGAAGAGGACGGCTATGCGGCGGGAGGATCGCCAGCGTCTCCTTGCGGAGTCCAAAGAGGTTTCGCTCGACGAACGCTGCGTACCCGAAAGTGGCGACGCCGGCCGCTGCGGTCATACCCAGTGCAAGTGCGGCGCCGGTACGGGTTCCCTCTTTAGCTGTTCCCACGATCAGTCGTTGCCTCCGCCGTTGCCGTCCTCATTACCGTTCCCATTGTTGCCTGAATTGTTCGGCGGCGTAACCGGCAGCGTGTTACCACCCGGTGCCGGCGGGAGGATCAGCTGACCGTTATTGATCGTGCCGTTGTTCGCGCCGTTGCCGCGGTTACTGTTGGACGGTTGTCCGAGGTCGGTGCGCCCTGCGGTGAGCATGTTGGACGGCGGATCAGCGAACGGCTCGGGCTGGTAAGAACCCTGAATCTGCTGCATGTAGCGCGCCCAGGACGGTGCGGCGACAAACGCGCCGTCAATCTCCTCATAAACGCGCCCACCGATCTGGAGTTCGGACAGGGACCCGCTGTTGGCCTTCCAGTTACCAACCCAGCTGGCAGTGGCCATGGCCGAGTTGTAACCCATGAACCAGGTCTGCGAGCGGGCGTCATTGGTACCGGTCTTGCCTGCCATGGGAATGCCACCGAACTCGAGCAGCTGGCCTGAGCCGCGCTCCATTACTTCTTGGGTGGCGTAGTTCACGCCGCGGGCCAGTTCCTTGGGGATGACCTGCTCACATTCCGGCTGCGGCACCGGGAAGGTTGTTCCATCAACGGCGGTGACCTCGGTCAGCGCCCTGGGTTCGCAGGTGAGCCCCTCAGCGGCAAGGCCCGCAAACGCGGTAGCCATCGACATGGGGGAGACCTCGCTACCGCCGCCGATCAGCGCGGACGGCTGTACCTGCAGCGGGGTGTATTCGCCGCTTGCGCTCTTGCCGTCGTGGACGCCGAGCTTCGACGCAATCTCGAAAGGCTTGCAGAGATCAACCTGCTTGGCGGTGAACATGGTCACGGTGTTGTAGGACTGCGCGAGGCCTTCGAGCACCGTGTAATTGCCGTAGTTGATGTCGCCGTAGTTCTGCGGCTCGTAACCATCAGCGTCCGGCAGGACGTACTCGCCGCCCGGCAGGCAGCTCGCCTCCCAGGTTTCACCCTGTGGGTAGAGCTTCTTGCTCCCGTCAACCACGGTGTTCAGTGACCGGCCGTCTTCAAGCCAGGCTGCCACAACGAACGGCTTGAACGTCGAGCCCGGCTGGAAGCCGCCCAGCCCGCCCAGCGGCTTGTTGGGATCGCCGCCTGCGTACTGGTCAACGTTGAAGTTCAACACCGAGTCGCCCGGAGTTTCACCCGGCATAAACCGGGTGTTCTGCGCCATCACCAGGATGTTTCCCGAACCCGGCTGCATGCTCACCATCGAGTGGCCCACAGCGGCGTCAGTGGTTTCCCGGTTGGCAGTCTCATTGATTGCGGTCTGCGCAGCTGCCTGGGCGCGCGGATCGAGGGTGGTCTGGATGGTCAGGCCACCGCGGTACAGCATGTTCTCGCGGTCCTCGCGAGTTTCACCGTAAGCGGGATCGTTCAGGACCAGGTGCGTCACGTAGTCGCAGAAGTAGGGCGCCTGCTCGGCGCCGACGCAGCCGTTAAGGACCGGCGTGATGTTCAGACCGAGATCTGAGGCGACGGCGGCGTCATACTCTTCCTGCGTGATCATCCCGGTCTCCAGCATGCGGCCGATCACCAAGTTGCGGCGCTCCAGCGACCGCTCCGGGTACAGCTCCGGGCTGTAGAAAGTGGGTCCGTTGACAACGCCGGCAAGCAGCGCGGCCTGCTGGATATTCAGGTCCTTGGCCTCCACGTTGAAGAAGTACTTGGAGGCTGCCTGTACGCCGTACGTGTTGCCGGTGAACGGCACGATGTTCAGGTAGCCCGCAAGGATCTCGTCCTTGCTCAGCTCCTTCTCCACGGCAATTGCGAGTTTGGCTTCGCGGAGTTTGTCACCCAGCGTCTTCTGGCCGCTGAACGTGATGTCGCCGCCGCTCTGCATGCTGGCGTCGATGAGCACGTTGTTGACGTACTGCTGGGTGATGGTGGAGGCACCGCGGGTGGTGTCGCTGCTGATGTTGCTGATGGCAGCGCTGATGATGCCCTGCAGGTCCACGCCGCCGTGGTTGTAGAACTGGTCGTCCTCGATCGCGATCAGGGCATCGGTCATGTTCTCGGAGACCTGATCCAGCGTCACTGGCTGGCGGTTCTCTTCATACAGGGTGGCGATCAGCGAACCATCCGAGGCAACGATTTTGGAGGGCTGCGCGAGCGCGCCGCGCTCAAGCTCAGCCGGGAGATCCTCGAAGAACTGGATAGAGGCGGAGGCGCCGGTGCCGGCAGCAGCAGCCACGGGCACCAGGAGACCAGCAGCAAGCACCCCACTCAATCCACTGATTCCAAGAAATGCAATGATTTTCCCCAGGGTGGTTGCCGTGTCAAAGAAAGGAGATTTACGAGCAGCCATGTACTCCAGTTTACAAGCACGCGCTACCCTGTGAGTCATGACCAAATGGGAGTACGCCACAATTCCGCTCATCATCCACGCGACCAAGCAGATCCTCGACCAGTGGGGTGAAGACGGCTGGGAGCTCGTGCAGGTGGTGCCGGGGCCTGATGGCAATGGTCTTGTCGCATACCTCAAGCGGGAGAAAAACGCGTCGTGACCAGCGCCAATGAAGCGGTGTCCGCCGTCGAGAGCAGGCTGGAGGCCCTTGGGATCACCATGCCTGAGGTCGCCGCGCCGCTCGCTGCCTACGTGCCTGCAGTGGTCTCCGGGAACTACGTCTACACCTCCGGGCAGCTCCCTTTTATTAATGGCGAACTCCCAGCTACAGGCAAGGTCGGCAGTGATATAAGTCCGGAACAGGCCAAGGAGTTCGCGGCAGTCTGCGCCGTCAACGCGCTCGCGGCCGTGAAGTCGCAGATTGGTGATCTGGACCGCGTCAGCCGCATCGTCAAGGTTGTCGGTTTTGTGGCATCGGATCCTTCGTTCACCGGTCAGCCGGGCGTTGTCAACGGCGCTTCGGAGCTGCTCGGGACGGTCTTCGGTAAGGCAGGGGTGCACGCGCGTTCCGCCGTCGGAGTCGCCGTACTACCATTGGATTCACCCGTCGAAGTCGAAATTATTGCGGAGTTCATCTAGTTCTGTGAACCGTTCAAGCACCAGGCTCTTTCCAGTTCCGAAGGAGCAGCAGGGCGCCGCCCGCAGCTGGATCGATCACGGCGAGCGCACCCCCATGAAGCCGCGTCCGGCGTCGTCGGTCGTGCTGATCCGTGACGCTCCCGTCGGCACCGAGGTGTACCTTTCCTACCGCCGCGGAGAGTCGCCGCTTGGCGTCGTGGCTTTCCCGGGCGGCAGCGTTGAAGAGCACGACGACGATGCCCTCTCCTGGTTTGGGCCCACACCCGCACAGTGGGCGGCGGCGCTCGCTACCGAGGACCATCACGTCGCGCGGCGCTTCGTGATCGCGGCTATCCGGGAGCTTTTCGAGGAGACCGGCGTGCTGCTGGCCGGGCCGGATGCGTCGAGCCTGGTCGAGGGCACCCGCCAGCCGCAGTGGATGGAGGCCCGCGAAGCAATCGCCGCCGGTGAAAAGACTTTCGCGGAGATTCTCGGCAAGCGCGGACTGGGTCTGCGCACTGACCTCATCAAGCCGCTGTCCGCCTGGCTCAGCCCGGACTTCGCGCACCGCCGGTTCGATACGCGCTATTTCGCGGCGGCGCAGCCTGTGAACCAGGAACCTACGCTCCTTGCCAGCAAGGGCGTGTGGGGGCAGTGGCGATGGTCGGCCGAGGAGATCATGCAGCGCAACACCAGCACGCTCGGAGACGAGGTCGGTCAGCCGAACACGGTCGGCCGGACCCTGAGCGAGTTGACCGTCCCAGCAGTGGAACTCATTCTCGAGAAGATCGGCTCCTCGCGCGGCTGCATCGCCTACCTGTCCCACAAGAGGCCGATGAAGGTGTTTTCACCCCGGCTGACTGAGTCCGGCGGGGAGCCGCAGATCGAGGTCGAATGCTCAACCGCTACGGAAGGTTCCGAGCAGCGCGGCCGCTAGCCGTCGTCGTCGTCCTGGGTACTTGCCCAAGTCATTGGCAACTCCAAGCATTCCCGACTCTTCGGGATAGCGAATTCGCCAGAAGATGCCGCTTAACCCCTAACGAGTGGCTTAAGCGCTAACGCGTGGCCGGAAACCTATCCGGCCACGCGTTAGTTGTGTTGCTCAGGGGCTAGCGGCTCCGCTGACGCAGACGCTGGATGTCGAGGATGACGACGGCGCGGGCCTCCAGACGCAGCCAGCCGCGCTGCACGAACTCGGCCAATGCCTTGTTCACCGTTTCGCGGGAGGCGCCGACAAGCTGCGCAAGTTCTTCCTGCGTCAGTTCGTGGGCAACGAGGATGCCGTCGGTGGCGGGGCGGCCGAAGCGGTCCGCGAGGTCGAGCAGCGCTTTCGCGACGCGCCCCGGGACGTCGGAGAAAACAAGGTCCGCGAGGGACTCGTTGGTACGGCGCAACCGGCGGGCCAGAGCCTGCAGCAGCTGGGCGGACACCTCGGGCCGGGTCTCCAGCAGCGCGCGAAGATTCTCGTTCTTCAGGCCGGCGAGGCGGGTTTCCGACACCGCAGTGGCCGTGGCCGTGCGGGGACTCGGGTCGAACAGGGCCATTTCACCGAACAGCTCGCCGGGGCCGAGGATGGCCAGCAGGTTCTCGCGGCCGTCCTGTGCAGTGCGGCCAAGCTTGATTTTGCCGGAGACGATGAAGTAAAGCTGATCGCCCTGGTCGCCCTCGCGGAAGACCGAAGCGCCGCGGGACAGGTCGACTTCTGTCAGCTCGTCAGTGAGCGCAGCAAAGACCTCGTCGCTGAGTGAAGCGAATAGGGGCGCCCTGCGCAGTACCTCAATATCCATGAAATCTCCTCGGTGTAATGCAAAATGTGCTGCAACAGAACGCGTTGCAAAGCTGGCCAGATTACCGTCTTTTCCCATCTTGCCGTACGCGGCCACGTTGTGACACCTGCTACACGCGTGTTCGCCCCTGGGGTAGGGAATTTCGTACCAGCCATTCCCGGCGGACTGTCAGACCGGGACCGTAGAATCGAAGCTCAGCAGGGGAAGTGAGGCGCTTCCTGGAAGGGGAGTGGCGTGTACGGCTTTACACTCCTGGACATCATTCTGGTGCTGGTGCTGATCGGGTACCTCATAGCGGGGCTGAAGAACGGCTTCCTGGTCACGCTCGGCGGCATCATCGGCTTTGCCGGCGGCGCAGTGGCGGCCTTCTTCGCCATTCCGCTGGTCAGCGCGTGGGTGCCCGACGACGCCTGGCGCCTCGCCGCCGTGATCGCCACCGCGCTGCTCCTGGTGATTATCGGGCAGGCACTCGGCGCCGGGCTGGGGCGGGCACTGAGCAGCCGGGCGGGTTCGGTTCCCGTGCGTGTCCTTGACCGCCTGCTGGGCGGGGTCACCAACGTGACCGTAGCCGCGCTTGTGCTGGCCATGCTTGCGTTCAGCATCAGCACCATGGGCGTGCCGTTCCTTTCCCAGTCAATAGCGTCGTCAAAGGTGCTGAGCAGCATCGACACCCTGACGCCCTCGCCGGTGCGTGCCTGGATGGCGCAGATCCGATCCATCGCAGTTGCTGACGGGATTCCTACGCTCCTGGAAGGCGTAGCGCCGGCCACTCCCGCGCCGGTCCCCGATGCTTCGGTGGACACCCCTGAGCTCGCTGCCGCCTCACAGTCGGTCCTGCGCATCGCCGGCACCGCGTTCCAGTGCGGCCAGAACCAGACGGGTTCGGGTTTCGTCGTTGCACCGGGCAGGGTGGTCACCAACGCCCACGTCGTCGCCGGCGTGAACCAGCCTGTTGTGGAGGTTCCCGGCGCCGGCGCCATGCCGGGAAGCGTGGTCTACTTCGACCCGGTCAGGGACATCGCGGTGATAGCGGTGGACGGGTTGGACCGCCGGCCGCTCGAGCTCGGCGGCGACCTTGAGCCGGGAGACACTGCAGCCTTTGCCGGTTACCCCGCCGGTGGGCCTTTCCAGATCCAGCCGGCGAGCGTCCAGAACCGCTCCGACGTGCTGGTCGAGAACATTTACGGAGCAGACCCGACGGCCGTTGACGTCTACACCCTCGCGGCGAACGTCCAACAGGGAAACTCCGGGGGGCCGCTGCTGGACATGGAGGGCCGCGTAGCCGGCATCATCTTCGCCAAGTCAACCGCGGATGTCCCGGTCGGCTACGCGCTCACGCTCGAGGAGCTCCGCCTCGTCGTCGAACAGGTGGCTGCGCTCAACGAAACGGTGTCAGCGGGACAGTGCACGGAACGCTGAGCTTCACCGCACTCAACCAAGCTGAGCTTCACCGCACTTAACCAAATCGTGATCGGTTGCTGACTGGAAATACTGCGTGTGCCCGCGCTGCGAGTTAGGCTCGTCACACGAGGCAACACGGCACGCCGTGCGCCGCCGGACACAGCGACGTGTCCGCCAGGTAACAGATCATCAGGAGCACTCATGTTCACAAGCAAAACGGCGCGGGGAACGCTTCCCACGAGGAAGCGCGCTGCCGCCATTACTGCCGGTGCCGCGATCAGCGCACTGCTACTCAGCGGTTGCGTGCAGAGCCAGCGCGAGGAGGACGGCGGCGCTGCGGCAGAGGGCGAGGTCGACTCGACCTTCGTGTTCGCGGCATCCTCCGACCCGGCGTCGCTTGACCCGGCATTCGCAAGCGACGGGGAGTCCTTCCGCGTCAGCCGGCAGATCTTCGAAGGCCTCGTTGGCGTCGAACCCGGAACAGCTGACCCGGCGCCCCTGCTGGCCGAGTCCTGGGAGACCTCCGAAGACGGACTGTCCACCACGTTCGCGCTGAAGGAAGGCGTGACCTTCCACGACGGCACCGAGTTCAACGCTGAAGCCGTCTGCTTCAACTTCGACCGCTGGTACAACTTCACCGGTCTGGCCCAGGCGCCGTCGGTGTCCTACTACTACAACAACCTGTTCCGCGGTTTCGCTGACTCCCCGGACGCCGCTGTGTATGAGTCCTGCGAAGTGAACGGAGACCTCGAAGCCACAGTCACGCTCGCGAAGCCGTTCGCCGGTTTCATCCCCGCGCTGTCCCTCCCCGCATTCGCCATGCAGAGCCCCACCGCGCTGCAGGAGTTCAATGCTGATGACATCGGAGGGTCCTCCGAAGCTCCCCAGCTGAGCGAATACGCACAGGGACACCCGGTAGGCACGGGTCCGTTCAAGTTCGACTCCTGGAACGTCGGCGCGGACCTCACGGTTTCCGCCAACGAGGAGTACTGGGGTGAGCAGGGCGACGTCCAGACGGTCATCTTCCGTATCATCGATGACCCTCAGGCGCGCACGCAGGCGCTGCAGGCGGGAACCATCGACGGGTTCGACCTGGTGTCGCCGGCCGACATCCCGGTCCTCGAGGAGGAAGGCTTCATGATCGTTCCGCGCGATCCGTTCACCATCCTCTACCTCGGCATCAACCACGCCGTCGAAGAGCTGAGCGATCCGCTGGTTCGCCAGGCCATTCACCATGCGATCGACAAGCAGGCACTGATTGACCAGACGCTGCCCGAGGGAACCCAGCTGGCCACCCAGTTCATCCCGGACGTTGTCGACGGCTACAACGAGGACGTCACAACCTACGAGTACGATCCCGAGCGCGCCAAGGAACTGCTCGCCGAGGCCGGCTACCCGGATGGTTTTGAGGTCCAGTTCAACTACCCGACTGACGTCTCACGTCCGTACATGCCTACTCCCGAGCAGGTCTTCACCAACCTCAGCGCCCAGTTGGGTGAGGTCGGCATCACTGTCACCCCGGCGCCCGACGTCTGGACGCCTGACTACCTCGACCGCATCCAGGGCACCGAGAACCACGGCATCCACCTCCTCGGCTGGACCGGCGATTACAACGACACCGACAACTTCATCGGCGTCTTCTTCGGCCAGGAGAAGCCCGAGTTCGGCTTCGACAACCCTGAGCTGTTCACGGCACTCAGCGAAGCCCGCGGCATGACTGACCGCGAGGAGCAGACCTCCACGTACGAAGAGATCAACGAGCAGATCGCCCAGTTCAACCCGGCGATCCCGCTGGCGCACCCCGCGCCGTCGTTGGCCTTTGCTCCCCGGGTGGATTCCTACCCTGCGAGCCCGGTCAATGACGAGGTCTTCAACATGATCGAACTGAACGAGTAACAACTCTGGCGGAGGGACCGGCCCATTGGTCCCTCCGCTTTTGTTTGCTCTCGTTCGGCTCGGCTTCATGCTGTTGAAAGGACACTGTGCTTCGCGTCATCGGTAAACGTCTTGCCCTGCTGGTTCCCACCCTGTTTGGACTGTCCGTCCTGTTGTTCCTCTGGGTCCGGAGCCTGCCGGGTGGTCCTGCTACTGCCCTGCTGGGCGAGCGGGCAACCCCCGAAGCGGTCGCTCGGGTGAATGAACTGTACGGGTTCGATGAACCGCTTCTCCTGCAGTACTTCACCTACATGGGCAAGCTGCTCCAGGGTGATTTCGGCACCTCGATCATCACCGGCCGTCCTGTACTGGAAGAGTTCGCAACACGCTTCCCGGCCACCATCGAACTCAGCGTGGTGGCGCTGATCTTCGCTATCGGCGTCGGTATTCCACTGGGATACCTGGCCGCCCGCCATTATGGGAAGCTCCTCGACCACGGATCGGTGGTCCTCAGCCTCATCGGGATCACCATTCCGGTGTTCTTCCTGGCCTTCATCTTCAAGTACCTGTTCGCCATCCAGTGGCCTATCCTGCCGCCGGACGGCCGCCAGGACCCGCGGATCAACGCCACGCATGTCACGGATTTCTATGTGCTGGACGGCATTCTGACGGGGGAGTACGACGCCGCGTGGGACGCGTTCCAGCATCTCATCCTTCCGGGACTGGCCCTGGGAACCATCCCCCTGGCGATCATTGTGCGCATCACGCGTGCTTCTGTCCTGGAAGTGCAGAACGCAGACTATGTGCGGACGGCCCGTGCAAAAGGTCTGATGGAAAAGACGATCCGGAGCCGGTTCATCCTGCGGAACGCAATGCTCCCTGTTGTGACGACGATCGGTCTGCAGACCGGCCTCCTGATTTCAGGCGCGGTTCTTACGGAGACAGTGTTCGCCTTCAACGGCATCGGCAGTTTCCTCGCGCGGGCTATCTTCGAACTGGATTATCCGGTGCTGCAGGGCTTCATCATCTTCATCGCGATCCTGTACGCGCTGATCAACCTCATCGTTGATGTTTCCTACTCAGTCATCGATCCAAGGGTGCGTGTCCAATGAGCACTGTCCTGCCGCCCGCCGCGGGCGGGCCAACTTCCCCGACCACCGACCCAACGCTGGCCGAAGGCGGCGGCACCGGTCTCTGGAAGGACGCCTTCCGCCGCCTGCGCCGCAATCCGCAGGCCATCGCCGGTGCAGTCATCATCGGCCTGTTCCTGCTGGTTGCCGCGCTGGCTCCGATCCTTGCGCCCTACGGCGGGGAAGAGCTGCCCGGCCGCACGGAGATCACGCCGACCAACATCCCGGGACCGGGTGAGCTTGCCGAGTACCCGCTGGGTCTGGACCGGTTCGGCGGCGACGTTCTCAGCAAACTGATCTGGGGCGCGCAGGCTTCGCTGCTGATCGGAGTCATTTCGACGGCGATCGGCCTGGTCGGCGGCATGCTGCTGGGGCTGCTGGCCGGTGGCCTTGGCGGCTGGGTGGACAGCGTCATCATGCGCTTCGTGGACATCCTGCTGTCCGTCCCGAACCTGCTCCTGGCTGTCAGCATCGCAGCCATCCTGGGACAGGGGCCCTACGCGGTGATGATTGCCATCGGCGTCTCGCAGTTGCCGATCTTTGCGCGGCTGCTGCGCTCCTCCATGCTCTCGCAGCGCGGATCGGACTACATCCTAGCCGCGCAGACTCTCGGCCTGAGCAAGCGCACCATCACCATGAGCCACCTGCTGCCCAACAGCGTGGGGCCGGTGATCGTGCAGGCGACGCTATCCCTCGCTACAGCGGTGATTGACGCGGCCGCACTGTCCTTCCTGGGTCTGGGCGGCGGGGTTCCGCAGACGGCCGAGTGGGGCCGCATGCTGACCTACGCACAGGCCGAACTGGCGTCCTCGCCGTACCTGGCCTTCCTGCCCGGTGCGTGTATCGCCATCACCGCACTTGGATTCACCCTGCTGGGTGAATCGCTGCGCGAGGCACTGGACCCGAAGACCCGCCAGAAGTAAACCTTCATCTCCGGGAGGCCGGGAAGAAGAACACGACGACGGCCGGCTACCTTTCGAAGGAAAGGTGACCGGCCGTCGTCGTACGCTGACTTTTCTATGCAGCCCTGTCAGGGCACCGGCACGTCAGGCGATATTGAGTTCGTTGCCCGGGATGGAGGCCAGGAGCTTCCGGGTGTAGGGGTGGCGCGGGTTCTGGAAGACTTCCTCGGAGCTCGCTGCCTCGACCAGCTCGCCGTCCTTCATGACGCACACGTAGTCGGAGATGAGCCGGACCACGGCGAGGTCGTGGGAGATGAACAGGTAGCTCAGGCCCAGTTCGGACTGGAGGTCGCCCAGGAGCTTGAGGATCTGCGCCTGCACCAGCACGTCGAGGGCGGAGACAGGCTCGTCGCAGACAATCAGCTCGGGCTTCAGCGCCAGGGCACGCGCGATGGCGACGCGCTGCCGCTGCCCGCCGGAGAGCTCCGAGGGGTAACGCCGCAGCGCGTTGTGCGGCAGTGACACCTGGTCCATGAGCTCACGCACCCGGGCTGCGCGCTCCTTCTTTGAGCCGCGTTTGTACGCGTTGAGGGGTTCCTCGACGATGCGCTCGATGGTGAACATCGGATTCAGCGACGAGTACGGGTCCTGGAAGACCGGCTGCACACGCTGGCGGAAATCGGCGAGCTGCTCCTTGTTGAGGTTCGCCACGTCCATGCCGTCGAAGGTCATGGTGCCGGCGGTAGGCTCGATGAGCTTCAAAAGCATGCGCGCCGTCGTCGTCTTGCCTGAGCCGGATTCGCCCACGATGGCGACGGTCTGCCCCCGCGGAATGTCCAGCGTCACGTTCTTTGCGGCGTAGAAGTCCTCGGAGCTGCCGCGCCTCTTGTAGATCTTGGTCAAGTCACGGATTTCGACGATGTTGTTCGTCGGAGCGGCTTCCTCGACAGAGTCCGCCTCTGACTGGTGCTCCTCGAAGGCTGCCTGTGCAAGGGCAACGCGCTTCGCGGCGTCCTCGTGGTAGGCGCCCGGACGCAGCCGGACAGCGGCTACGCTCGGCGCGGCACGGACCAGGGACTGGGTGTAGGGGTGCTTGGGATCGTTCAGGAGCTGCGCAGCCGGTCCGGTCTCCACCACACGGCCGCGGTGCATCACCACGAGTTCCGACGCACGCTCGGCGGCCAGCCCGAGATCATGCGTGATGAGCAGCACCGAGGTACCGAGCTGCTCGGTCATGGTGTCGATCTGGTCGAGGATGGTGCGCTGCACGGTCACGTCGAGGGCGCTCGTGGGCTCATCGGCGATCAGCAGGCGCGGACGGCATGCCATTCCGATGGCGATCAGCGCACGCTGGCGCATGCCGCCGGAGAACTCGTGCGGGTACTGCTTGGCGCGGTCTGCGGCGTCGGGAAGGCCTGCAGCCGAGAGCACCTCGACCACGCGTTCCTTGACGTTCTTCTTGTCCGCGAGCCCATGCACCATCAGGGTCTCCGCGACCTGCGTGCCGATCTTCGCCACGGGGTTGAGGTTGGACATGGGATCCTGCGGCACGAGGCCGATCGCACGGCCGCGGATGGTGCGCATCGCTGACTCCGGGAGCGGAACCAGGTCGCGGCCCTCGAACAGAATGCTTCCGCCGGTGACCCGCCCGTTGCCGGGCAGCAAACCAATGCAGGCCATCGCCGTCGTCGATTTGCCCGAACCCGACTCGCCCACGATGGCGAGCGTCTTTCCGCGGTGAAGGGTGAAGCTCGCGTCTTCTACGGCGTGTACCTCACCGTAGGTGGTTCGGAAGCTGACTGCCAGGTTCTTGACCTGAAGCATCGGGGCGTTGCTGGCGGGATCGGCGTCTTTGCCTGATGCATCCTTGGGGGTGATTTCCGTCATAGCTCTATCGTCCCTCATAACCGCCCTGCATCAGGTCATGGCGCGTCAGTTTGCGCACGAGGTGGTCGATGGCCAGCCGGTAACCGTCCACGCCGGCCCCCACGATCACTGCATCCGCCACCGGCGACAGGTAGGAATGGTGCCGGAATTCCTCACGCCGGTGCACGTTGCTGATGTGCACCTCGACGGTTGGCAGGCCGACGGCGCTGACTGCATCCCGCAGGGCCACTGACGTGTGGGTGTAGGCGCCGGCATTGAGAACGATTCCGTCCACTGCTCCGGCAGCGCCCTGGATGGCGTCGACCAGCTCACCCTCGTGGTTGGACTGCCTGCAGTTGACGGCCCACCCGTGCGCACCGGCAGCAGAGGCACACAGCTTCTCAACGTCGTCGAGCGTGTGGGAGCCGTAGACGTCCGGCTCGCGGGTGCCGAGCAGGTTCAGGTTCGGGCCGTTGAGAATCAACAGGGTAGTGGTCGCCATGGCTTAACTATGCCTGATCCCCACGCGCCTTCCGGCTCCCGTCAGTGTCCCTTCCGTGTCCTTTCCCCGGCGGTGTTTCCGGCCGTCAGCCGAGTGTCGGCACCTTGCGCTGAATGCGCGCTGCCGCCGTCGCGCCGGCTACCGTCACGAGGCTCATGAGGGCAAGTACGACGCCGGGATGCCACCAGGCGCCGTCCGTCGCCTCGCCGAACGCCTGCGTGATCGACGGGGCGAAACCGGCCACGATTGCGGCGATGCTGTAGGAGAAGGACAGTGCGGTGAAGCTGGTGCTTGGTTCGAAGAGGTCGGCCATCAGGCCACCGAGCGCCGCCCAGCTCGCCGTCGGCAGGATCCCGCCGAGCAGGATCGCCGCCACGTAGAGGGGTGCGTCCGCGATGCTGATGACCCAGTAGAGCGGGAAGGCGATCAGCGCGGTGCCGAGCGCACCACCCGCGACGACCCTGGCCGAGCCAATCTTCATGGCCAGCCAGCCGAAGGCCGGGATGGTTGCAAGCTGCAGCAGTGAGCCGATGAGCGCCGCATTGAGAACCGTTTCCTGCGCCAGGCCAAGCCGTTCGGTGCCGTAGGCCTGGGTGTAGGAAACCATGAGGAAGTAGGAGCCGATGCCGAGGACGGCCGATGCAGTGGCAACGACGACGGCGATCGGCTGGGAACGCAGCACGCTCAGCAGCGGAACGCGCACTTTCTGCGCGGTCCGGAAGACCGGCGTCTCATCTATGGCCAGGCGCAGGTAGAGCGCAACGGCGAGGAACGGGAAGGCGAGGAGGAAAGGAATCCGCCAGCCCCAGGTGGTCATGACGTCCGGAACGGTGACCGTGAGGATGAGGAAGATCAGCGAGATCAGCATGGTGCCGACGGGGGATCCCAACTGGGGGATCGCGGCGTACAGGGCACGCTTCTTCGGGCTTGCGTGTTCGGTTGCGATCAGGATGGACCCGCCCCACTCGCCGCCCAGCGACAGGCCCTGAAGCAGTCGCAGCACGGTCAGGATGATGGGGGCCCACACGCCGATGACACTGTAATCCGGAAGAAGCCCCACAGCGCCGGTGGCCAGACCCATGAGCAGGATGGTCCAGATGAGGGTCTTCTTGCGGCCGATGCGGTCGCCGAGGTGACCGAACAGGATGGCGCCCAGCGGACGGGCGACGAAGCCCATGGCGAAGATCAGGAACGCCGACAGGGTGCCCGCGAGGGGATCCTGGGCTGTGAAGAAGACCTCGTTGAAAACGAGTGCGGCGGCAGTGCCGAAGACGTAGAAATCGTAGGACTCGAGGGCGGTTCCGACGAAGGACGCAGCGGCGGTCTTTCGGGCCATCCCGGGCCGGGTGGCCGGCGTCGGGCGGGGTTCGGTGGAGGTGGACACGCTTCAGAATTGTCCTCGGTGCATGTCTGACGCGGCCAGCAAATTCCGTCAACGTCACACGGGTGCTTGACCCACCTCACACCACGGACGCCGGCTACCCTCCGCTGGAGTTGGCGGGCCGGCGTCCGTCAGTTACGCACGATGAACTATTTCCGCAGCGGCTCTTACTTCCGCAGCGACGCAGCAATCTGCTGCATGATCGTCGGGTCGGACAGCGTAGTGGCGTCGCCCACCTCGCGGCCCTCTGCAACATCCTTCAAGAGGCGGCGCATGATCTTGCCCGAGCGGGTCTTGGGCAGCTCCGGCACCACCAGGATGTTGCGCGGCTTGGCGATCGGTCCGATTTCCTTGGCGACGTGGTTGCGCAGGGTGGTGACGACGTCGTCGTCCTGCGCAGCGGAACCGCGCAGAATCACGAAGGCAACCACGGCCTCACCGGTTGTCTCGTCAGAGGCGCCGACGACGGCGGCCTCCGCCACCGATGGGTGGCTCACCAGTGCGGACTCAATCTCCGTTGTGGACAGGCGGTGCCCGGAGACGTTCATGACGTCGTCCACCCGGCCGAGCAGCCAGATGTCCCCGTCCTCGTCTCGTTTGGCCCCGTCGCCGGCGAAGTACATGTTGTCGAAACGGGACCAGTAAGTCTCCTTGAACCGCTCCGGATCGCCCCAGATTCCGCGCAGCATCGCGGGCCACGGTTCCCGGATCACAAGGTAACCGCCCGAGCCGTTCGGCACGGACTGGCCCATTTCATCCACGACGTCGACTGCGATGCCGGGCATGGCAACCTGCGCAGACCCGGGCTTGCACGCAGTGACACCGGGGAGCGGGGAGATCATGTGGGCGCCGGTCTCGGTCTGCCACCAGGTGTCGACAACCGGTGCGCGGGTTTCCGAACGTCCCCCGTTGCCGCCGATGATCTCCCGGTACCACATCCACGCTTCGGGATTGATGGGTTCGCCTACCGAGCCGAGCACCCTGATGGAGGAGAGGTCGAACTTGGCGGGAATATCCCGGCCCCACTTCATGAATGTACGGATGGCCGTGGGTGCGGTGTAGAGGATGGAGACCTTGTACTTCTCAACGAGCTCCCACCAGCGGCCCTGGTGAGGGGTGTCCGGTGTGCCCTCGTAGATGAGCTGGGTAGCGCCGTTGACCAGCGGGGAGTAGGCGACGTAACTATGCCCTGTCACCCAGCCGATGTCAGCGGTGCACCAGAAAACGTCGGTCTCGGGGTGCAGGTCAAAGGTGTTCTTCTGGGTGAACGCCGTCTGCGTCAGAAAGCCGCCGGTGGTGTGCAGGATGCCTTTGGGCTTTCCCGTGGTGCCGGAGGTGTAGAGGATGAAGAGCGGATGCTCCGAATCGTGCCCCTCTGCGGTGTGCTCTTCCGCGGCCTGACCAACAGCGTCATGCCACCAGATGTCGCGTCCCTCGGTCCAGCCGACCGGTTCGCTGTTGCGCTTGACCACAATCACGTTCTCAACTGTGTGCCCCGGACGTTCCAGGGCACTGTCCACAGCGGGCTTCAGCGGGCTGGGCTTGCCCCGGCGGTAGGTGCCGTCGGAAGTTACCACCAGTTTTGCTTCGGCGTCATCGATCCGGCTGCGCAGGGCGTCTGCCGAGAATCCGCCGAAGACAACTGAGTGAATGGCGCCGATGCGGGCGCATGCCAGCATGGTGATTACGGCCTCGGGGATCATGGGCAGGTAAACGGCCACGCGGTCGCCCTTGCTGACGCCCAGCGACTCGAAGGCGTTGGCGGCCTTCTTCACCGCGGTGGTCAGCTCTGCATAGGTGTACGTGAGGGTGTCCCCCGGCTCACCCTCGAAATGGATGGCGACGCGGTCGCCGCGACCCTGCTCCACATGGCGGTCCAGGGCGTTGTACGCAGCATTGACCTTTCCGCCGACGAACCACTTGGCGAAGGGGGCCTCTGACCAGTCGAGAGCCTGTGAGAAATCCTCGTGCCAGGTCAGCAGTTCCCGTGCCTGGCGTGCCCAGAACTCGGGACCCTCCTTGCCCTGCTCATACAGATCGGCCGTGGCGATCGCATTGGCGGCAAACTCCTCGCCCGGCGGGAAGCGGCGCTCCTCGTGCAGCAAATTCTCGAATGCGTCACCCGTGGATACCTGGGTGTCTTCAGACATTGTGAACCCCTTCGGCCAATCAGTGCGGAGCGGGCCCGAACAGACGACGGCAGCCCGCAAAATGTGCTGTGTCCCACATTAGTAGGGACCTCCGACATTCGGTGTGCCGCCAGTCACAAGCCCGATGCGAAAGGCAACAATTCTGCGGTGAGCGGTGAGCGGTGAGCGGCGGTCGCCGACATGTCCCATCATTGGTAGGAAAGGAAGTGGGCGTTGACTAGGGTTGTCAGAGAAACCCGAATCCGGCTCAACGCCCTCGGCACCTGCGACTGCGGCACGCGCCGCTGTTACGAAACGGAGAATCCAGACATGACCGAACAGCGCCAGTACGACGGCGGCGCAGGCACCGCGCAAAGTTCGCCGGTGCAGCAATCCGGCCGGTCCGAGACCCCTGCTGACAGCTCCGCATCATCCGGGCACCCCGGACAGGCCGGCCACACCGGTCCCGAGGCGGTAGCCGGTCCCTTCACCCTGCGCGAGACCGTTATCGGCGTCTCCGTGCTGGTGATGTTCGTCGGCACCATCCTGCCGTTCGTGGATGGCGTCAATTTGTGGCGGACGTTCTCTCTCTTCTTCCTTGGCATCGGAATTCTCCTGCCGGTGGCCGCGCTGGCGCTGCTGGTGGGCCGCCGACAGGGCGCGAAGAGCCTGCGCGTCGGTTCGCTCTCAGTCGACCAGTTCGCGTCCGTGACCGCGGCCTTCGCCGCAGCGTTCTTCTTCCTTCAAACGGTGACGACGTTCGAAATCGGTTCCCTCATTGCACTGATCGGATCGATGGGCTTCCTGGTGGCCACGGTCGGTGGACCGCATATCGGCGTGTTCAAGCCCGACTTCGCCGGCCGTCCGTCGTCGTCTGCGCATCCCATCGCCCGGGAAGCATTGCCCGCCAAGCCGCGACCGCCCAAGCCGGTGCCGGCAGAGAAGGTGAGCGGTTGGACCGACCTCCATTCGTCCGGTGCGCCTGCAGCCAGCGGTCCGAGCAGCGCCGGCCACAGCGCCGGTTTTGCCGTTGCCGGTTACGCAGCCGGCCAGGGCGGCGGAGTCCCGCAGGCTCCTTCCGCAGGGCAGGATCAAGCCCGCCAGTCGGCCAGTGCTCCGGTGGCTGCTGAGAACAGGGAAGTCAAGCCTGCCGCTACAGGGGCAACCGCAGCGCAGCCTGATAGCGCGCAGACCGCGGGCGCACAGGCAGAGACCAAAGCTGACAGCTTGGCAGACCCGGACCGTCCCACCGATTCGGCGGCAGTCGCGCCAACATCCGCCGCGGCGCCCGCGTCGGAAGCCGCCGCGGAGCCCGCGTCGGAAGCCGCCGCGGCAGCCGGGTCCGCCGGCCCTGTTGCTTCTGCAGAGTCCGCCGCGCCGGCGCCCACTGCGGCGCAGCCCAGCGTTGGCGAAACACCTGACAGGACGGCCGCGCACCCGGTCGTCCAGCGCCACCCGGAAACCGCAGAGCAGCAGGCATCACAGCCCCGCACGGAGTCGATCTCGGCTACGCGCGACGCAGAGGATGACGAACCCATGCTCGAGGCCTTCTGGTTCGCCGTCGGAACGCCCCGCTCAGTGGTGGACGAGCAGACCGGAGCGCCGCTCTTCGTGCTTCAGCCCGGCGACTGGGAAGTGGGTATTGAGGACCGCGGACACGAGTTCCTCGTTCAGGACAAGCGCACCGGCCGCGTCGGTGTGATGCGGGACCTGCGGAACATCGAGCGCGCTCCCACCGAGGGCTAGCTCCGGGAGCCGGTGGGAACTACGAGGAAGGTCGGGTCAGCGTGGACGTATCTCCGATTGCTTTGAAGCGCCGTGCGCAAAAGATCCACCGGATCCTGGCCGAAACCTACCCCTACGCCGTTGCGGAACTGGACTTTCGTAACCCGTTCGAACTGCTGGTTGCAACGGTCCTGTCCGCCCAAACCACCGACGTCCGCGTCAATCTGACCACCCCTGCCCTGTTCGCCCGCTACCCGGATGCGCGCAGTCTCGCCGAAGCTCCGGAAGATGAACTCCAGGAAATGATTCGTCCCACGGGTTTCTTCCGGGCCAAGTCCAGAAGCCTGCTTGCGCTTGCCACCCGTATCGTTGACGACTTCGACGGAGCGGTGCCCGGGCGACTGGAAGACCTGGTTACGCTGCCCGGCGTGGGCCGCAAGACCGCCAACGTAGTTCTGGCGAATGCCTTCGGGGTGCCCGGCATCTCTGTCGATACGCACTTCGGGCGGCTGTCCCGCCGCTTTGGCTGGACCACCGAGGAGGACCCGGTCAAGGTGGAGTCCGACGTCGCCGCTCTTTTTGAGCGGAAGGACTGGACCATGCTCTCGCACCGGGTGATTTTCCATGGGCGCCGTGTCTGCCACGCCAAGAAGCCGGCCTGCGGTGTCTGCCCGGTGGCTGCGCTGTGCCCCTCCTATGGCGAGGGCGAGGTCGACGCGGCAAAGGCCCGGAAACTGCTGAAGTACGAGCTCGCACCGGGCCGTGAAGACCTCCACCGCCGCATGCTGGAGGGTGCTTCCCGTGCTGAGCTGCTGGCCGCGGGCCACACCCTGAGCGCATGAGCGCCTATAGCCAGCTGAAAGCCTTCGCCGAACGGTCAGCACCCATCGGTCCCGGCGCAGAGACTTCGGAGTCCTGGCAGCTGCGCGGGATCGATGTGGAAACAGCGCGGCCGGCCGCCGTCCTCATCCTTTTCGGGCGTCTGGATGACCGGCCGGCCAGAACGCACTCGGCTGCAGTGCCTGATGACCTCGACGTCCTGTTCGTAACCCGCGCCGGAACCTTGCGCAGCCACCCCGGCCAGGTAGCGTTCCCGGGCGGAAGAATTGACGACGACGACGCCGGCCCTGCCGCTGCCGCTCTGCGTGAGGCGGAGGAAGAGACGGGGCTGGACCCGGCCGGCGTCGAGATCCTTGGTGCACTGCCGATAGTCGGCCTACCCGTCAGCAACTACCTCGTGACGCCGGTGCTCGCATGGTGGGCGTCGCCGAGTCCGGTACGTGTGGTGGATCATGCCGAGTCATCCCATGTGTTCCGTGCGCCGGTCGCTGAACTGCTTTCGGACGACGTGCGGTTCACGGCGGTGGTCCGGCGGAACGGACGTAAACACAGCACCCCGGCCTTCACCATCGACGACATAACTATCTGGGGCTTCACCGGCCTGCTGCTGTCACGGCTGTTCGACGGACTGGGCTGGACGCAACCGTGGGATGAGTCCAGGGAACGCGACGCACCGCTGTAACGGCGTCGCTTGCTGGCGGCGCCCGTTGGACTACTTCGCGTCGGCGTAGGAGTCCACCACTACAACATTCACCGGGAACTCCACTGGAATCTCACCGAACATCAGTTGCGCGGCGGCCCGCGCGGCCTCGGTCACCATGGCGGAAACCTGGTCGGCGAGTTCACGCGGCGCGTGCAGCATCACCTCGTCATGAAGGAAAAAGATGATGTGCGCGCTGGCGTAGTCGGCAGTATTGGCGCGCAGGCGTCGTCGTAATTCCGCCAGCCAGCACAGGGCCCATTCCGCGGCGGTCGCCTGGACCACGAAGTTGCGCGTGAAGCGGCCGCGTGAACGCGCAAGGGAGTCGGCGCGCTGCTGCTCGGCGGCGCTGCTGGTTTGCTGCGCGGACAGCCACCGTTCCGACGGCGGCGGGCAGCCGCGGCCCAGAAAACTCGCGACGACGCCGCCCGCCTCCCCGGTGCGTGCCGCGGTCTCCACCACTGAAATTGCCTGCGGATAGGTCCGCGTGAGCTGGGGCATCAGGCGGCCGGATTCGCCGGTGGTTGCCCCGTACATAGCTCCGAGCATTGCGACCTTGGCCTTGGCGCGGTCGCCGCCGAAACCCTGATCAGCGATGCCCTGATAGAGGTCCAACCCGCGACCCGCTGCCGCCAGAGCGGAATCCCTGCCCAGCACAGCGAGCACCCGCGGTTCAAGCTGGGCGGCATCCGCGACGATCAACGTGTAGCCGGTATCCGCCCGGACGGCGTCGCGCACCTGGTGCGGAATCTGCAGGGCGCCGCCGCCGCGTGAAGCCCACCGTCCGGACATGCTGCCGCCAACTACGTATTCGGGCCGGAACCTGCCGTCATGCACCCAGATGTCCAGCCAGGTCCAACCGTTGGCCGTCAGGAGGCGGGAAAGCTTCTTGTATTTGAGTAGCGGCGCAATGGCTGGATGGTTGTGGCGCTGAAGTTCCCAGGAGCGGGTTGAGGACACTTCGATGCCCGCGCGGTGGAGCGCGCGCAGCAGCTCCTGGGGAGAATCCGGGTTGAAGCGGGGGTTGTCGAGAGCCGTGCGCAGTTCACCCGCCAGCCGCTCGAGTTCGGCGGGGCGGTGGCCGTCCCTCGGACGCGGCCCCAGCTGTGATTCGAGCAGCTCATTGTGGAGGTCCGCGCGCCAGGGGATGCCGGCATGCTCCATCTCGGCCGCGATCAGGGCACCCGCGGACTCCGCGGCCAACAACAGTGCCAGTTGCGCCGGCCGGTCGCTGTCCCTCACCGCCCGCTGCTGCGCTGCGAATTCTGCGCTGACCTCCACTACATCTGCACCGGCTGCGGGCTGCGTCGTCTCAAACAGGCTTTCCTGGAGTGGAGACGGCGCAAGGGGCGGCAGCACCCGGGCGGGGTTGGCATCCTCAGCTTCGTCGGGACGTGACTGCAGCTGGCTTCCATACTCAGTTGCCGATGATGAGGGAGAGTGGCGCAGGATCTCCCGGTTCAGCGCAACGTCGTGGCAGCGTTCGACGGAGATTCCTGCTGCAAGCAGTCCCGGGTACCAACTCCGGGTGCTGTCCCAGACCCAGCGGATTCCGGGTTGCTCCATCCTCCGAACAGTCTCACCGAGCTGGGCCACCGGGACCACGATGGCGTCCGCGGTCGGAGCTCCCGCGGCGTCCACCGGGAGGAACGCCGCCTGTGCATCGCCACCTGCGCTAATGCGCTGGCCGTTCGAGGGCGGCGCAAGGACGATGTACACGTCTTCTATTGTTGCCCACCGCAGAGCGGGCCGACTGCTCCTGCACCGGCCATGCAATTCCGCTCAAGATATCCACATACGCACCAGAGGCCACGCCGGGACCTTTGGGCGGGCGCAGGGTTGCACTATGTCTTCCTGGATCCCGGCCGCTGAATCGGCCGCCGTCGTGCTGGTCAGCTCCTCGCAAAGCATCCGCGACGAGGTGGCACGCGTTGCCGTTGCAGCCGGTCTTGCCCTGACCAGCGCTTCCACAGTGAACGATGCGTTGGCGCTGCGTCCCGCCGTTGTGCTGCTGGATAGGGACAGTGCCCGGCATGCGGTGCCGGGTTGCCCAGTGATCGTCGTGGGGTTGGAAGACCAGGAAGCTGGCACATGGACTGCGGCTTCACGGTGCAATGCCGACCGCGTGGCCATTCTTCCCCAGGCAGCGGGTTGGCTGGCCGAGCATCTGGGCATGCTGCAGCGCGCACAGGATGAGGGAACCATCGTCGGCGTGCTGGGTGCAGCCGGAGGAGTGGGTGCCAGCACCATCAGCGCATGGCTCGCAGCCTGCGCGCGGTCCCGGGACCTGCGCCCTCTGCTGGTCGATGGTGATCCGTTCGGCGGTGGGCTCGAGTTGGCTCTCGGCGGTGAAGCGCTGCCCGGCGTCCGGTGGCCGGACCTGGGGGAGGTCCGCGGAACCCTGAACCCCGATCAGTTGATACACGCACTGCCATCGCTTGATGGATTCTCGCTGCTGTCCATGGGCGCCGAGCCGCCGGCCCCGGGCGTCCTGGCATCAGCGGCGGTACCTGCAATCATGGAGGCCGCCCGGTCCGCGTTCGATCTCACGGTGGTTGATGTCGCGCGCGGCTGGTCAGCCGAGGGGTCGCTACTTCCTTACTGCGACAGCATTCTTCTTGTTGTACCCGGCCGTGTCCGGGCGATCTCCGCTGCCCGTGCCGTAGTGGCACAGCTTCAACCGCTACCTGTCCGGGCTGCCGTCCGGGGTCCTTTGGGGCCGGACCTTGATCCGGCGAGGGTGGCAGATGCCGTCGGTATACCGGGCGCCGGCTACCTGCCTCACCTGCGCGCTGCCGCAGGTAATGAAAACCAGGGGAGGGGTCTGGACCTGGCACGGCAGCGCTCCGTCCGATCCTTCGGCCGTTCGGTGCTCGACACCGTGCTGGCAGGCACTGTGAAGGCGGCCGCATGAGCAGGCAGGTCAGAGATCGGCGTCCCCGCCAGAACACTTCGCCCTCGGACGCCGCCATGGTGGCGCAGGTTCGTGACGCCGTGCTCAGCCAGGCGGAGCCGGTCACCGGTGCCCGGCTCGCTGCTGCCGTGCAGTCAACCGGACGCCTGCTGGGCTCCGAAGGTGCCTTCCGGACACTGGACCGGGTACGCGCGGAGTTGCAGGGCCTGGGCCCTTTGCAGCGTTTCGCGGAAGATCCGGCGGTGACGGACATCCTCGTCAACGGTGCGGGCGCGGTCTGGATTGACGACGGCGGCGGGCTGCAGCGCACCGAGCTCGCCTTCTCCAGTGATGCCGACGTGCGGGCACTCGCGACGCGGCTTGTTTCCGCCGGCGGGCGCCGACTGGACGACGGCAATCCGTGTGTCGATGTGCGGCTGGACCGCTTCCGGGTGCACGCGGTTCTTCCACCGTTATCCACGACCGGGACGCTGCTTTCCATCCGTATCCAGCGGCAGCGGCATTTCTCCTTCGAGGAACTCGTGTCCTCCGGTGCACTGGATCTCCGGATGTCCGCGGCACTGAGGGGAATCGTCGGCAAGCGGCTGAACTTCCTCATCAGCGGAGCCACGGGTACGGGCAAGACGACACTGCTCGCAGCACTCTTGTCGCTCAGTGCACCCCACGAACGCCTGGTGACTGTTGAGGACTCCGCTGAACTTAGCCCCGCCCACCCCCATGCTGTAGGGCTGCAGAGCAGGCACGGCAACGTTGAGGGTAGGGGATCTGTGGACTTGGCTGAACTCGTCCGTCAGGCGCTCAGGATGCGGCCGGACAGGCTTATCGTCGGGGAGTGCCGGGGTGCTGAGGTCCGCGAACTGTTGGCTGCGATGAACACAGGGCACGACGGCGCGGGTGGGACTATCCATGCGAATTCCGCGGCCAGCGTCCCAGCCCGGCTTTCCGCGCTCGCCGCCCTTGCCGGTATGGAGGCTCGCCCGTTGGCACTGCAGGCGGCGAACGCTCTCGACGTCATCATTCACGTCATTCGCACTGCAGGCGGCCGGACCGTTTCCGAGGTTGGTGTTCTCGAGACGGCCGGGAACGGGGAGCTCGTGGTCAGAACGGCACTGGCACGAAACGGCGCTACATCGGAGCCGGGCCCGGCGTGGGAGGCACTGGCCGCAAAACTCGATCGGGGGCGGTGAGCATGACCGGCGCACTCGTCGCCGCGTTGATCCTCGCAGCATGCTGGGTATTGGCCCTTTCCCGTCGCCCGCTGCGCACTGCGCCTCGGACGCAATCGGGTGTCTTCACCGTGCTCAAGTCTCGCTTCCCGAAACGCCCGGTTAAGTCTGATTCGCACGAGATTCCGCTTTTCGTCCACCAGCTGACGGGCCTGCTTCAGGCGGGACGAACGCCTTCCCAACTGTGGGGAGACGCGCTTGGAGTGCATGGGAGCAGTGCCGGCACCGGATTCTCGGTTGCTGTCCGGCCGGCGCTCCATTCAGCGCATCAGGCTGCCCAGCTCGGATTGAGCGTTCCGGATGTCCTGCGCGAGGTCGGGACCCGCACCAGGGATCACGCATTGAGGACGCTCTGGCAGGATCTGGCCGCCTGTCTTGAGGTCGCCGAGCGCAGCGGAGCACCGCTGGCTGATGTCCTTGCCCGCTATGCGGTTCAGCGTGAGTCGCAGCTGGACTCCGATGCCGCCCGCGATACCGCGCTCGCCGGACCCAGGGCTACCGTCCGTCTTCTCTCCTGGCTGCCACTGTTCGGACTCGCGGTGGGCTACCTGATCGGGGTTGATCCGCTTGAGGTGCTCCTTGATTCAGTGCCGGGCATCGCGGCACTCTGCGCTGGACTCGTGCTGATGATTGCAGGCAGGATCTGGTCGAGCAGGCTGGTTCGGGCAGCCGCAGGAGATTCAGCATGACAGGTGCGTTTGTGGCGGCACTTCTCCTGGCCGGCTGCTGGTTGCTCCACCGCTCGCCGCCGCTGGTAACCCTCCCGAATAGCTCCTCGCAAGGCGAATCCGCCCATAGCCAGTGGAAGGGGCTGGACGATCCAGCGCTCATGATGGACCTTATGGCGTCGATGCTCGCGGTTGGGTCGTCCCTGGACCGGGGCCTCGACGTCCTTGCGCGGTCATCTTCACCTCCGGTGAGTGCCGCACTGACGGCAGTCAAGACGGCGCTGGACCTCGGTGCGCCCTGGGAAGTGGCGTGGGCGGCGGTTCCGCGCACAGGGAGCGGCAAGGCCGCCCACGAACTCGGTCACGCCTTGCGGTTCGCCGGTACAACAGGGGCGCCATCCGCCGCCGTTGTGACTGCGCACGCTGCCCAATTCAGGCGCAGAAGGAACCGGGAGGCGGAGCAGCGTGCTGCCGCCCTGGGCGTGCGGCTGGTGGTGCCGCTGGGCCTCTGTTCGTTACCGGCTTTTGTCTGCCTCGGCGTTATCCCCGTCCTGGTTGGCCTCTTTCCCGCCTTCACCTGACTTTGTGTTGCGCACCGCGTCAGGACTGCGGCAACTCACCCGTCCCTCTGCGTGCACCCTGTCTGTTGCCGCCGCCGCAGGCCGCACCCGCATTCGCATTCGCACTCCACAGTCGGAGGGAAAGTACTGCGCTTTTCCACTTATCTGAATCTCCACCGGTCCGAGGCTCAGCCGGGCGGAAGACTCGAATCAGCCGCTGAAGCGGTTCGGACGAGACAGCACCCGCTGGATCGTCCAGCCAGGACCACCTGGAAAAGTTACTATCCAAGGAGTTGTCATGACAGGTTCCATCGCACCAACCGTCCTTCACGAGGACGCGCCGGAATGCCCCAATCAGGATCGTCCGCTCGCCACCGTGACCCGTCTGCAGCCGCCCCCCGCCAAGCCCAACCGCCGCACCCGGCGTGAACTGATGCGGTCCGAGGCCGGCCTTGCTACCGCCGAATACGCGATTGCCACGCTCGCAGCTGTAGGCTTCGCCGCTCTCCTGGTGGCGGTCCTTTCGAGCGGTGAGATCCGCGGCATGCTCATGTCGCTGATCACCAACGCGCTCAGCTTCGGCTGACCCTCGTGGACCGGACGGAACCGCGGAAGGTGCGCGGCAGGGAAGATGGTGCTGTGACTGCGGAGGCGGCAGTCGCATTCCCGGCGGTGATTGTGGTGCTGGCAGTTGTTCTTGCCGCTGCGACGCTCGGTCTGTCACAACTGCGGATAGAGGAAGCGGCAAGGGCCGGGGCACGTGAGCTGATGCGTGGCGAATCTTCCGCTGTTGTGGATGGCACCGTTCGCAGGATCGCTGGAGAGCAGGCACATATTGCCGTTCAATCCGGGGGTTCCTACAACACCGTAACCGTGACAACCACTGTTGATGTGCCGGTCCTGAATCTGCTCGACGTTAACCTCTCCGCGCGTGCCGTCGCTCTTCCGGAGCAGGAATGATGCGCGTCGGTCCGGACAAGGAATCCGGAGCCGGCACCGCGCTGATGGCCGGCGTCGCCATGGCAGCTCTGCTGCTTCTGTCAGTTGTTGTCCTGTTCGCGCAGGCGTCAGTGGCAGCATCCAGGGCAGCAACAGCGGCGGATCTGTCTGCACTCGCGGGGGCTGACGCCGCACGCGGGCTCCGCGACGGGAGCCCCTGTGCGGTAGCCGCCGAGGTCGCGTCCCTTCATGAAGCCCGGCTGACAGAGTGCTTGATCGAGGGAGAATCAGGACACATCGTTCGAGTTTCTACCGAGGTCGATTCCATTCCTGCACTTCCCCCGGCATCGGGGCGGGCACGAGCCGGTCCACCGTCACCAGGTCCCTAGCCGAAAGGAGGATTACCCGTCCGACATGCCGTTGGCTGGCGTGGGCTCACCGTCCGGAGCCTGCGCCAGCAGCATGTTGAGCAGCGTGAGGGCTCCATCCTTGCTGAGGGGGTTGTTGCGGTTGCCGCACTTCGGCGACTGAACGCAGGAGGGACAGCCAGCGTCACACTCACACGATCGGATCGCCTCCGCCGTGGCTCCCAGCCAGGTCTTCGCCGCCTCGAAACCCCGCTCGGCGAAGCCGGCACCGCCGGGGTGGCCGTCATAGACAAAGATGGTGGGCAATCCGGTGTCCGCGTGCAGCGCCGTCGACACTCCGCCGATATCCCAGCGGTCACTCGACGCGACGAGGGGCAGCAGCCCGATCGCGGCATGTTCGGCGGCATGGAGTGCTCCCGGAAGATCCGCGGCGCTGATTCCGCTGCTTTCGAGTAGCCGGTTGTCGCACTCGAACCAGACGCTCTTGGTGAAAAGGTCCCGTGCGCCGAGGTCCAGCGGTTCCTCACCGAGGATTTCATTCGAGACAAAGGCCTTGCGCTGGAAGGAAATCACCTGGGTTGTCACCTTCACCTCCCCGAAGCACACCCGGATGGGACCCCACGGCACGCTGCGGTGTTCGGAGATCACCTCGATCTGGGTGACGTCCCGCGCTTGCGTGTAGTAGTCGGGATTGGAACGGGTCACGATGGCGCAGTGGTCCTGCTCGTTCAGTTCCTCGACAACATAGCTCTGGCCCTGGTGGACATAAATTGCGCCGGCATGAGCCTGATAGTGGCTTTGCGGAGAGTCCATCGTGCCGAGTACCGTGCCGGTTTCGCTCTCGATGATGTTGATCGGGCCTCCGCCGTCCGCACGCAGGTTGACCATGCCGGCAGCACTTTGCGGATGAGTCCAGAACCAACCTGCGGGGCGGTTGCGCAGCAGCCCCTGGTCCACCAGCTGATCCAGCAGGGCAGGAGCCGTTTCCCCGAAAAGCGGCAGATCCTCGACCGTCAGCGGTAGTTCAGCGGCCGCAGCGCATAGGTGTGGTCCGAGCACGTAGGGGTTGGCGGGATCGAAGACCGTCGCCTCAACGCCCACATCGAACACTGCTTCAGGGTGGTGGACGAGGTAGGTATCGAGCGGATCGTCGCTCGCAACGAAGGCGGCAAGCGCGTCCTGGCCGGAACGCCCCGCCCGCCCGATCTGCTGCAGCAGGGACGCACGGGTACCCGGCCAGCCGGCCACCAGAACCGCGTCCAGGCCTGAAATATCGATCCCCAGCTCCAGCGCGGACGTGCTCGCCACGCCGAGCAACCGACCGGACCGCAAGGCGGACTCCAGCTGGCGACGTTCCTCGGGCAAGTAACCGGACCGGTAGGCTGCGACGCGCGCTGGCAGTTTCGGATCGACCTCGCTGAGCAGCCGCTTGGTGTTCGCTGCGATGCTCTCTGCGCCTCGGCGCGATTTGATGAAGGCGATGGTCCGAACCTGTGCCGACACCAGATTGGCCAGCAAATCGGACGTCTCGGCAATCACGGTCCTGCGTTGCCGGGCGCCGTTCTCCCCCCGAAGATCGGTCAACTGCGGCTCCCAGAAAGCCACCGTCGTCGACCCGTGGGGCGACGTGTCCTCAGTGAAAGCCCGAACGGGAGCACCGATCAGCTTCCCGAAGGACTCAGCCGGCGCGGCGGAGGTCGCTGACGCACCGATGAACACGGGATTCGCCCCGTAGTACGCGCACACCCGGCGCAATCTCCGCAGCAGATTGGCAACGTGCGACCCGAAAACGCCGCGGTAGCTATGCGCTTCGTCCACAATCACGTAGGTGAGGCGCCGGAAAAACCGTGCCCACCAGGCATGATTCGGCAGGATCCCATAGTGCAGCATGTCCGGGTTCGCCAGGACGAGATTGGCGTGATCACGGATCCAGCGCCGCGCGCCCGAGTCGGTGTCGCCGTCGTAGGTGTCCGCCCGGACTGTAGCCAGGCCAAGAGAGGAAATGGCGGAAAGCTGGTCGGCGGCGAGCGCTTTGGTCGGCGAGAGATACAGTGCGACGGCACCGGTCGGCTCGAGCGACACTTTCTCCGCCAGCGCTGAACGGTGGATTGCGTCCAGAACGGGCAGCTGGTAGCTCAGTGATTTTCCTGAGGCAGTGCCCGTGGCAATGACGACGTGCGACCCTGCATGAGCGGCATCCGCTGCAACGCTCTGATGCTTCCAGGGCTCGGAAATCCCGCGGGACCGGTAGGCCTCAACCACATCGGGGTGAACCCATTCGGGCCAAGGGCTGTGCACGGCATCGCGGGCCGGAAGTTGGCGCACGTGAACCAGTTGCTCAGGATCAACTCCGCCAAGCAGCGGAATCAGGGAATCATGAGCAAGCATCCAGCCATTTTGTCACCCCGACACAAATCAGTTAGGGGCGATCAGTTCGAGCAAGGGATCGAGCGAGCTGACGTCAGCGGCGGATCACAAAGGTATCAGCCAGGTGCGTCCAGCCCAGGTATTGGTACAGCTGGCGTCCCTCCTCGGAGGCCATCAGCAAGCCGGTTTCGACGTCGTCTCCCAGGATGTCGGCCGTCAGCGCGCGCATCACGAAGCTGCCTAAGCCCCGGCGCCGATACTGCTGCGAAGTGATGATGCGGTCATAGACAGCGTGTTCATCCTGTTTGGCTACCGACCCCCGAGCGGCCTCCTCGCCGTTCACAGTCACCAGAACGCGCCTGCAGTCCGCCTCGCGAATGTGCTCAAGTTTGAACTCGTCGTCCGGTGGGCGAGGGTCTTCGACATCCTGGCCATCCATATCGGCGCACATCAGAGCCTGCTGGCGATCGGTGACCCGCATCCCAAGCGGAGCCACCGCCTCGAGGAGCTCTTGCGCGCGGTTGGTGATCACCGTGAGCACGCGATAAGAGTCTTCGCGGGTCTCTTCGGCGAGATCAAGGAGTTCGCCGATAGTTGGTTCATAAACGATGGTCTCGAGGTGGTCCTGTTGGTCCGTGAGCAGGACCGACATGCTGCTCCCGTTGTCCTGTGGCGCATAACCGCGGCACTTTGCCCAGCCCGAAACCCACGTGCGGACAAGTTGATCAGAAAGAGCGGCTCCCATGACTGGAACCATAGTGGTGGCCCGCCCGTAAAGACATAGCTCGGCGAATAGGTTGCTGATTTGAGACCTCTCGCGTGCACGCCGGTACGCTTTATTGCGTGTCAATGAACCGAATCGTCCTCTACTACGCGTTCACGCCGCTGCCCGACCCCGAGGCTGTGCGGTTATGGCAGCGCGCCCTGTGTGAAAAATGGGGCCTCCGCGGCAGGATTCTCATCTCGAAGGACGGTATCAACGGCACCGTCGGCGGTGAACTCAACGCCGTCAAGCAGTACGTAAAGGCAACCCGGGAGTATCCCGCCTTCAAGAAGATGGACATCAAGTGGTCCGAGGGTGGTGCCGAGGACTTCCCCCGGCTCAGCATCAAGGTCCGCGATGAGATCGTGTCCTTCGGCGCACCGGGTGAACTGAAGGTGGACGAGAACGGTGTGGTCGGCGGCGGCACTCATCTCAAGCCCGAACAACTGCATCAGCTGGTCAACGAACGCGGCGACGACGTCGTATTCTTCGACGGGCGCAACGCGCTTGAGGCCCAGATTGGGAAGTTCCGGAACGCGATCGTCCCGGATGTAAACACCACCCACGATTTTGTGAGCGAGCTCGATTCCGGGAAGTACGACCACTTGAAGGACAAGCCGGTGGTCACGTATTGCACCGGCGGCATCCGCTGTGAGGTGCTTTCCAGCCTGATGGTCAACCGCGGATTCAACGAGGTGTACCAACTGCAGGGCGGCATTGTGCGTTACGGGGAGACACACGGGGACGCGGGTCTCTGGGAAGGCTCGCTCTACGTCTTCGACAAGCGCATGCACGTCGAGTTCACCAAAGACGCCAAGACAATCGGCAAATGCGTCCGCTGCTCCGCTCCCACCAACAAGTTCGAGAACTGCTCCAACCTGAGCTGCCGCAATCTGACGCTGTACTGCGCCGGGTGTGCCGCCGACCCGGCTACGCTTCGCTGCCCGCAAGGGTGCGAAACGGACGAGGCTGAAGCCACGGCCGTCGGCGCCGCCTGACCTTACCGCCCGGACGTGACCCAGCCACGGCCGTCGGCGCCGCCTAACCGCCCAGCCCTCAGCCGGCCGCCAATTCAAGGACCGGGCCCTGATGCAACGCGCGGTATACGCGGTTCCGCAACCTGTTCGCCTCCCCGTCGGTCAGCGTGCGGTCCAGCGCCTGAAGCGTGAGGCGGACCAGCAGGTTCACCTGCCCCGGCTGTGCTTCAAGACGGACGACCGCGGCAGCCGGCAGCTGCTCCACCGGCGTCCGTGCACGGATCACCAGTGACTCCAGCACATCCGCGTCCTTCCCGAGCGCCTCGCGGGCAACATCTCCAAGGATCTCCGCATCCGCCTCCGGTGTGCTCAGTATGGATAAATCCCTCCGGACCGCAGGCATGAGCGACACCGGGCGCCAGGGTCCAAGGTCGAGCATTTGCGCCGCGATGCGGGGGTCAGGCGAGCGCAGCAGCCGGATGTCGTCCACGCCCTTACGCAGCATCAGAGCACGGTCCAACCCCATCCCGAGTGCAAGGCCGCTCCAGCGCCGAGGATCAAGCCCAGCGCTTCGAAGGATCCTGGCGTGCACCAGGCCGCACTCGGCCAGCTCAAGCCAACCGGCCGACGTTTCGACGTCTATCTGAAGGCCATGAGAGGTATAGGAATGGGCAGCAGGGACGGCCCGCCAGCGCGCGCCGGGCAGAACGGCATCGACGACGGCGGCGGCCATACTGTGAAGGTCCGCCTCGCCCAGCAAGCCGCGCGCCTTGAGTCGCCACAGGTCCACCTGATGCGGGGTTCCGACGTGCGTCCGGTCCACCGCATCGCGGCGGTAGACCAATCCGGGAAGAACGTGAAGCCGGTCATACGGGTTCCCGATCTCCGTCAGCGAGTCAAGAACAGCTGGGACGCCGGCGGAGGTGTGACTTCGAAGCATCACCGTGGGGCTGGCGTGGCGCGAGTAGCGCGCATCCCGCGTGACGTCGTCGTGCGCGTAGCCAAGCCGGTCATAGTTGTCGGCCGTGGCAACAAGGGGCGTGGTGCGGTGGACCGTAGCGGGGACATTCCAGGTTTGCACCAAGCGGCTGACGACGCCGTCGAGCAGTTCCTGCATTGCGTGGGGTCCCTGCCCGGGATCGGTCAGGTCGCGGATGGACAGGGCGGAGGTGAGCTGGGGGATGGAGAGGTACATAGCTGGTCCTTTGGAGAGTGCCGGGAGGGGGTGAAGAAACCCCCGACCGCGGACACCGTGTGGACTCAGCTGGAGTTAGACGCGCAGCGCAATGCCCTCACGGCCGACAGGCGGCCGGGGGCTGATAAATCGCTGGCTGGTGTGCATGCGTCAATGGTAAGCGAGGACGTTCTCGAGCGGAACGCCCGGGGGCTTTCGTAGTGCCTTACCGGTTTGGCCATCTGCCCGCTGCTCCACGGCAACAACACGGAAGGCTCGAGCCCAATAGGCTTGTTGCGTGTTGAATTTTGCCGAAGTACCCGATGCCCCGCAGAGCGATGACCAGGACCTGTTGAACCGACTCGCCGCGGATCTGACAACTGTGAATTACACGGTCGACGGCGTCGCGAACCTGGTCGGTACTGACGCCTATGCCGCACTGGAGCGGGACCAGACCGTGCCGGCTCTGCTTGCCGCGCGCGCTGCGCAGGAGCGGGAAGGACAGCAGCAGGAAGGACAGCACAGCTCCGAAAGCCGGCTCGCCGCCGTCGTGCTGGTTTTCATGCTCGGCGAGAGCGCACCCGCCGCAACGCTGGATGCCGCATTTCCATCGACCGGTGCCGCCGGCCTGCTTTCGTTGGGGCTCGTGGAAGAGTACGACGGCGGTGTCCGCGCCTTGATGGACCTCCGCCCCTATTCTTCGGACACCGGCGGCGATGTGTGGGTGGCCTCCGACCTCGGTTCCCACGTCCGGCCCGGGGTACTGCGAACCGATCACGTGCTCGGGATCGGGCGGGCATCGCTGACCCTTGCCCAGTTCGCGGCGCGCGCTCCCGTGGACCGGGCACTCGACCTGGGCACCGGCTGCGGAATCCAGACCTTTCACCTCCTGGCCCACGCCCGCCATATCACCGCCACCGACATCTCCGAACGGGCGCTCGCCGTCACCCGGTTCAATCTGCTGCTCAACGCGTCGGCGCTCGGGATCGACCCGGCGGACCTCGACGCCCGCGTCTGTCTTCGGTTGGGAAGCTTGCTGGAGCCGGTATCGGGGGAGACGTTCGACCAGATCGTGTCCAATCCGCCGTTCGTGATCACTCCGCGCAGCACCGGTGAAAGAGTGGAGGACCAGTTCACCTACCGCGACGGCGGCCTTGCGGGCGACGACATCGTGTCGTCCCTGCTCGGCGGCATCCCATCAGTACTTTCGCCGGGCGGAACGGCGCAGCTCCTGGGCAACTGGGAGATCCCGGAAGGTCAGACCTGGGACGGGAGAGTTGCGGGCTGGGTCCCGGATACCGCGGATGTCTGGGTGGTTCAGCGCGAGCAGCTCACTCCTACCCACTACGCCGAGACGTGGCTGCGAGATGCCGCCGAAAACCGGGATCCGGCCAGATTCGCTGAGCGCTTCAGCGACTACCTCGCTGACTTCGGGTCCCGTTCCGTCGAGCACATCGGGTTCGGTATGGTCTGGCTGCGGAATACCGGCGGCCCGGCGACGCTGCGTCGCTTCGAAGAAATTACCTACGACCTTGAGCAGCCAATCGGACCCCACGTCAGCGCAGCGGTTGCGCGGCACGACTGGCTGGGCGATTGTGCCGACCTGCCTGGCCAGCACCTGCTCGTTGCGGAGGACGTCACCGAGGAGCGGCATCAGCGGCCCGGAGCTGAACATCCCGGCGTGATCCTGCTCCGGCAGGGAGCCGGTTTCCGACGCACCACGCTGCTAAGCACGGAGCTGGCCGGCTTCGTTTCAGCGTGCGACGGCGACCTTTCGGCGGGTCAGATCATCGGTGCCCTTTCGGCACTGCTGAATCGCGACGACGACGCGTTCTCCGACGCGCTGCTGGAGGAAGTGCGCAACCTGGTCAAGGATGGTTTCCTCGTCCCCGACTCTGGTGCCCCGACGGAGCCGTTACCCTAGTGCAGGTAGGCGTACCGCATACTGAGAAGGGCAGGATGCCCACCAATTCAGATATTGAGCTCAGGTTGAGCGGTTGTTCTGCTCTTTAAGAAGCACCTGTATCGAGGAGTGAAGTGCCAGCTAAGGCAACGAACAAGAAGCCCGGCAAGAAGCTCGTCATCGTCGAGTCTCCGACCAAGGTGAAGACGATTGCCGGCTACCTCGGGGAGGGCTTCGAAGTCGCCGCATCGATGGGACATATCCGAGATCTGCCGCAGCCATCGGACTTGCCCGCGGAGCTCAAGAAGAGCTCGCTCGGCAAATTCGCGGTGGATCTGGAGAAGGACTTCGAGCCGTACTACGTGGTATCGGCCGATAAGAAGAAGCGTGTCGCCGAGTTGAAGACGGCTCTTAAGGACGCCACCGAACTGTACCTCGCAACTGACGGTGACAGGGAAGGCGAGGCCATTGCCTGGCACCTCCTCGAGGTGTTGAAGCCGAAGGTCCCCGTCTACCGGCTCACCTTCCCGGAAATCACGCGCGAGGCCATTCAACGTGCCATGGAGGAGTTGCGCGACCTCGACATTCCCATGGTGGATGCCCAGGAAACGCGTCGGATTCTCGACCGCCTCTATGGCTATGAAATTTCCCCGGTGCTGTGGCGGAAGGTTGCCCGCGGGCTGTCCGCCGGCCGCGTGCAGTCGGTAGTTACTCGTCTGGTGGTCGAGCGTGAACGTGAGCGCATGGCGTTCCGTGCGGCGTCGTACTGGGATCTGACGGGTACGTTCTCGCCGGAAGATACGTCAAAAGGTGAGTCCTTCACCGCGAAACTCATCTCCGTGGACGGAACCCGGGTCGCCACAGGCAAGGACTTCAGCGACCTCGGCCAGCTGAAGTCACAGAGCGTCGCCGTGCTGAGCGAAGCGGCCGCAACGGCCCTGGCCGAGGGGCTTCAGCAGGCTGCCTTCGAGGTCCGCTCGGTAGACACAAAGCCATACACCCGTCGTCCTGCGGCGCCCTTCACCACCTCCACGCTGCAGCAGGAATCCGCCCGCAAGCTGCGCTTCTCTTCCCGCGTAACCATGCAGGTAGCCCAGCGCCTGTACGAGAACGGTTACATCACGTACATGCGAACCGATTCGCCTGCGCTGAGCGACCAGGCAATCGACGCCGCCCGGCGCCAGGCTTCCGAGCTGTACGGCGCAGAGTACGTCCCGGACGCCCGCCGCATTTATAAGGGCAAGTCCAAGAACGCCCAGGAAGCCCACGAAGCGATTCGTCCCGCCGGCGACTCTTTCCGGACACCCGCCCAGGTAGCAAATGAGCTGCGCGGTGACGAGTTCCGCATGTACGAGCTGATCTGGAAGCGCACCGTTGCTTCCCAGATGGCAGACGCCAAGGGCTCGACGGCGTCAGTCCGGCTGGGAGCGAGCACTCCGGACGGGAAAGACGCGGAATTCTCCGCTTCCGGTACTGTCATCACCTTCCGTGGTTTCATGGCCGCGTATGAGGAGGGCAGGGACGCCTCTCGCGACGAGGACGACGCTGCCGGCGGAAACGGTCAGTCGGGACAGGGCGGCCGTCTGCCCAATCTCGCTACGGGCGACGCCCTGGGCGCGGAAGCCATCGAACCGATCGGCCATGAGACTTCTCCTCCTCCGCGCTACACCGAAGCGTCCCTGGTGAAGTTGATGGAAGAACGCGGTATCGGCAGGCCTTCCACCTACGCCGCAACGATATCCACCATCATGGACCGGGGTTACGTCCGCTCCCGTGGTCAGGCGCTGGTTCCAAGCTGGATTGCGTTCTCGGTGGTTCGGCTGCTCGAGGAACACTTCACCGATTACGTGGACTATGACTTCACCGCCGAACTCGAGGAGGACCTCGACCGCATCGCTCGCGGCGAGGAGAGCCGCGTCCAGTGGCTGAACCACTTCTACTACGGGGACCGCAAGGATACCGGGCTGAGCACGATCGTGAACGATCTCGGGGAGATCGACGCCCGCCGTATCAACTCGGTGGAAATCGCTGAGGGCATAGTCCTGCGCGTCGGCAAGTTCGGCCCGTACCTTGAGAAGCCGCTGCCCGAGGATGCGCCGGAAGGTACGGAGCCCCAGCGGGCAAACGTCCCCGAGGACCTCGCTCCCGATGAACTGACGGCAGAGAAGGCTGTGGAGCTGATGAACAGCCCCGCGTCCGAGGAGCGCGTCCTGGGAACCGATCCGGAGACGGGACGGTCCATCGTGGCACGGGACGGCCGCTACGGGCCGTACGTCATCGAGATCATCCCGGAACCTACCGCAGAGGAGCTGGCCAACCAGCCGGTCGAGTACTACAAGAACGGCAAGCCCAAGCCACCGAAAAAGCCCGTGAAGGTCAAGCCGCGTACCGGTTCGCTGTTCAAGTCGATGACCGTTGAGACGGTCACGCTTGAGGACGCACTGAAGCTGATGAATCTTCCCAGGGTTCTGGGCAAGGACGCTGAAGGCAACGAGATCACTGTCCAGAACGGCCGGTTCGGTCCCTACCTCAAGAAGGGCTCGGACTCGCGTTCGATCGGTTCGGAGGAGGAGATTTTCACCATCACGCTGGAACAGGCGCTGGAGATCTACTCCCAGCCCAAGCAGCGTGGCGGAAGGGTCGCAACCCCGCCGCTGGCCGAGTTCGGTGATGATCCGGTGTCCGAAAAGCCGATTGTGGTCAAGGAAGGCCGTTTTGGTCCGTACATTACGGACGGCGTCACGAACATCACCGTGCCCAGGTCTACCGCTATCGAGGAGCTGACCCGGGAAACCGCCGTAGCGCTCTTGGCCGAGAAGCGCGAGAAAGGCCCGGCACCACGAAAGTCCGGCGGGCGCGCGCCGGCCAAGCGCAAGGCCACTGCACGCAAGTAGTAGCTGGTTGAGACCGTGGAAGCGCTGCGCGACATAATGGGCTCATGCGGCTAGGCGTCCTTGATATCGGATCCAATACGGTTCATCTACTCCTGGTGGATGCGCACCCAGGGGCGCGGCCGGTGCCTTACGCTTCCCATAAGCGCCCGCTCCAACTGGTGAGCCACCTGGATGCCGAGGGGCGGATCAGTGAAGAGGGCCAGCGGGAACTTGTAGGTTTCATCCGCCAGGCTCGCGCCTTCGCGAACGATCATCGCGCGGAAGACTTCCTCGCCTTCTGCACCTCTGCTATCCGGGAATCCGGAAACGGCGCAGACGTCCTGCGGCGGGTTGAGGCTGAGACCTCGGTGGTCCTCCAGGAGCTTTCCGGAGACCAGGAAGCCGCCATGACCTTCCAGGCGGTACGGCGCTGGTACGGGTGGAGCACCGGGTCCATTCTCAACCTGGACATCGGCGGCGGATCGTTTGAGATGGCCATGGGCCAGGACGAGCTGCCCGAAGTTGCGCGGTCGGTCCCGCTGGGTGCCGGACGCCTCACCAGAGAGAGGCTCCCCGGCGATCCGCCGACGCCGCTCGACGTCAAGAACCTGCGCCGCTACATTCGGCAAACCCTCAAGGAGTCAGCAGGCGCCTTTGCTGTCCTCGGCGAACCACACCTGGTTGCCGGGACATCGAAGACCTTCCGGTCCCTGGCGCGTATTGCCGGTGCGGCCCCGTCTGCAGCGGGCCCGTTTGTCCGACGAACGCTGCGTCGTCAGGACCTCTCCCTGTGGGCGAAGCGGCTGGAGGCCATGCCCGTAGGCGACCGGACAAATCTCGACGGCGTTTCCGAGCTGCGGGCGCGCCAGGTGCTTGCCGGTGCACTGGTCGCCGAGGCGGCGTTCGAAGTCTTCAACGTGCAGGAGATGGACATCTGTCCGTGGGCGCTGCGCGAAGGACTGATCCTCCGCCGCTTCGACACCCTCATGTTCGAGGCAGACGAGCCCATGCCGTCGGTCGGCGTCGGGCACGTGCACCTGGGAACGCGCTGACTGAGGCCCCCGGCCGCGTGCCGCGCCTAGGACACGAGCGCGAAGCAGACGAGAGGGCCCAGCAGCGGACAAAAAGGTAGTGCCGGTGAGCCTGCAGCGTGATTGGGGGAAACACTGCTGCGGCTCACCGGCACCGACCGGGCCAGGGAGAGCCCGGCCTCATCACTCGCACCTTTATGAGGTAATAACGACTGTACTGCTATTTCTGGGAACTGCACCCCATAGGGCCTGTGAGGACGCTGGGAATCCATCAGGCATGACACGATGGTCCGATGGCTATCAACATTCCACAGCACATTTCCTTCCTCGGCTGCGGCTCCATGAATGGTGCAATCCTCACGGGTTTGCTTGCTGCAGGGCTCCCGGCGGCACAAGTGACAGCAACCGTACGCAACCCCGAAAAGGCGTCCAGTCTCTCCAGGCAGCACGGTATCTCCGTGTTGTCCTCCACTGAGGATACGAGCGCCAACCGGGCCGCGGCGGCGGAGGCCGACGTCATACTGCTGGGAGTGAAGCCGGTCGGTACTCTTGATCTTGCCCGGGAAATTTCCCCCGCGCTGAAGCCGGGAACCGTTGTGATCAGCGTCGCAGCAGCCATCTCCATCGAAATGCTCGAGGCGGCGCTGCCCGAGGGCCAGCCGGTTATCCGAAGCATGCCGAATACGCCTTCCAGTCTTGGGCGAGGGGTCCTTTCGATCTCGGCTGGGACCAGTGCCACATCAGAGCTGATGGATCAGGCGCGTGCCATTCTGGGAGCAGCGGGCACCGTCGTCGAAATTCCTGAGGAGCAGGTGGACGCGCTCTCCGCGGTGAGCGGTTCCGGTCCCGCTTATGCGTTCTACCTCGCAGAGGCCATGGCCGCCGCCGGGGTGAAGCTGGGCCTCGACGAGGAGCTGGCGAAGCTCCTGGCTACCGAGACGGTGGCCGGTGCCGGGTTCATGCTCGCGGAGGAGGGCGCCGACGCAACCGCCCTCCGAAAGGCCGTAACAAGTCCGAACGGGACAACCGAGCGCGCGATCGCCACTTTCGACGAGCAAGGCCTGCGGGACATCGTTGCTGCCGGAGCACGTGCGGCGGCGGAACGTGCCGCTGCCATCACCCGTGAACTGGGCGGCTGAGCTTTCGGACGTGACCCCAGGGTGCGTATGTCTCGTTGAGGGCGCGTAACCCGTTCAGGGGCGCGCAGCGAACCGTTCGAGAAGATCCACGTGCCCCGAAACGATCAGCATGTCGCGGCTCGTCACCCTCGTGTCCGGCCGGGCGTAGGTGAAGTCCTCGCCCGGGGACTTTACGCCGACCACAGTGACGCCGTACTTTGAGCGCACTGCTGACTCGCCGAGGGTAAACCCCTGCGTTTCCTTCGGCGGGAACATCTTCACGATGGCGAAACCGTCGTCGAACTCGATGAAGTCCAACATCCGGCCGCCCACCAGGTGGGCGGCGCGCTGGCCGGCGTCGGCCTCCGGGTAGATGACGTGGTTCGCACCGATGCGCTTGAGGATTTTCCCGTGCGACGGCGTGATGGCCTTGACCCAGAGGTTGTCGATATTGAGGTCAACCAGGTTGGCGGTGATGAGCACGCTTGCCTCGATGGATGTGCCGACACCGACGACGGCGGCGGGGAATTCCTGCGCGCCAAGCTGGCGGAGGGCGTCGATGTTGGTGGCGTCGGCCTCCACGACGTGAGTTAGCGTCCCGGACCATTTCTGGACCAGCTGCTGGTCCTTTTCGATCGCCAGGACTTCGCGCCCCTGCTTCACCAGTTGTTCAGCCGTCGCGGAACCGAACCGTCCGAGCCCAATCACAAGTACAGGCGCGTTGTGTGCTGGTCTCTCAGCCAATGATTGGCCTCTCTTCCGGGTAGTGGTAGAGCGTACTGCGCTGGCGCAGAGCAAGTGCAGAAGCAACGGTAATGGTTCCGAGGCGCCCGGCGAACATGAGTGCCGACAGTACGTACTTGCCCTCGGGCGGGAGTTCAGCGCTGAGGTTGGTGCTGAGGCCGCAGGTGGCGAACGCCGAGATGACCTCGAAGAGCACCCGGTTCAATTCCTCCCCGGAGATCCACAGGAGCAGACCGGTACCGACAAGCACAATTGTCGCACCCGTGAAGATCACTGAAATGGCCACCCGCATGGCCCCCTGCGGAATCTTGCGTCCGTAGACGCTGACGTCGGAGTCGCCGCGGGCTTCAGCGAGGATGGCAAGAAACATCACTGCAATAGTTGTGACCTTGATGCCGCCGGCCGTGGAGGCCGACCCGCCGCCGGCGAACATGAGCGCATCCGTCAGGAGCATGGTCGTCGGCTCCATCTGGCCCTGGTCCACGAGATTGAAGCCGCCGGAGCGGGTCATCACGGAGGCGAAGAGCGCGTGGATGACCTTGTCGTTGCCGCTTAGTCCACCAATGGTCCTGGTGTTGGACCATTCCATCAACCCCCACAGCACCATCCCGGCGAACAGCAGGATGAGGGACACATTGATGGTGAGTTTGGTATGCAGGCTCCATTTCCGGACGTGGTGGCGGAATTGCACGAGAATGAGGATGACCGGGAAGCCGAGGCTCCCGACGAACACACCCACCATCAGCGGCACCAGGATCCACAGGTCTGTGTCGTAGGGGACGAGGCCATCGGAGTGCGGAGTGAAGCCTGCGTTGTTGAAGGCCGAGATGGAGTAGAAAAAGCCATGCCAGACAGCGAGCCAGAACGGTTCGCCGAGGATCATGAACCGTGGAATGAGGGCCAGGGCCAGCACCAGTTCGACCAACACTGAGGTGGTGATGACAATGCGAAGCAACGTACCGACCTCACCGAGGCGGCTGGCATTATTCAGCGCTGATTGCGCCAGCAATTTACCGCGGACACCAAGCCGCTTGCTGACTACCAGGGCCAGCAGCGAAGCCAGCGTGAGGGTTCCGAGACCGCCGACGAAGATGCCGATGAGAATGACCAGCTGCCCGAAGAAGGACCAGTAGGCTGCGGTGGACACGACGGTCAACCCCACTACGCAGACCGCTGAGACAGCAGTGAACATGGCATCGTGCAGGGGAGTGAACTCACCGGAGCTACTGGCAAACGGAAGGCTGAGCAGCGCGGTAAAGATCAGGACAACCAGGGCAAAGACCAGCAGGGCTACGCGGGCGGGTGAACTGTTCACCACGCTGTCGATGAAATCGCGCGCCCTGCCAAGCAGCTGCAGATGAACCCGGTCTTCCCCTCCTGACCAGAAGGGGTGTGTTCGTGCCATGCTTGCTGATCCGCTCCGTTTCTCCTGCTGCGTCCTGAAGAGTAGTAAACCACTTCCACACACCGGCCGTGGGCAGGACCGGTGCGGATCGCGTAGCCTGCTTGGGTGGCCAGTACCTCCGATCCCGCCCTTGCAACTGCCTTTGCAACGGCAGTGGTGTGGGATGACTCCATGCTCGCGTACAACTTCGGCGCCCATCACCCGATGAACCCCGAGCGGCTGAACCTGACCGCCCGCCTTGTCCGTGAACTGGGTTTGTTCGACCTTCCGCAGGTTTCGGTCGAGGTGCCGGAGGTGGCCGATGACGCCAGTCTGCAGACCGTTCACGACGCCGGTTATGTTCGGGCGGTCAGGGCAGCTGACGCCGATCCCGAGTCGGCGGACGGAACGGCTGGGTTCGGAACTGACGACACCCCGGCTTTTGCCGGCATGCATTCGGCGAGTGCTCGGCTCGTTGGCGGTTCACTCGCCGCGGCCGACGCCGTGTTGTCGGGTGCCGCCCAACACGCAGTGAATTTCGGTGGCGGAATGCACCACGCCGGCCGCGCCCGGGCCAGCGGATTCTGCATCTATAACGACGCCGCCGCCGCCGTTCAGAGGCTGCTCGACCGGGGAGTGCAGCGTGTCCTGTATATCGACGTCGACGCCCACCATGGCGACGGCACCCAGGAAATTTTCTGGGATGACAAGCGGGTCATGACCATCTCCCTGCATGAGACGGGAATGAGCCTGTTTCCCGGGACCGGCTTCTCGAACGAGATCGGCGGTGCGTCGGCTTCGGGCTATGCAGTGAACGTCGCTCTTCCCACCACCACGGGCGACGCCGGCTTCCTGCGCGCTTTCCACGCTGTGGTTCCGCAACTGACTGCTGCGTTCAAGCCCGAAGTTGTCGTCAGCCAGCACGGTTGTGACAATCACGCAGATGATCCGCTCACCAACCTGCGCTATACCGTTGACGCGCAGCACGCCGCTGCTGTTGCTGTCCGCGACCTTGCCTCCGAGCATTGCGGTGGACGCTGGATCGCCACCGGCGGCGGCGGCTACAACATCACCTCGGTGGTGCCGCGCTCATGGACGCTCCTCACCGCAGTTGCCGCCGGAGCGGACATCACGCTCACGACGCCGGTGCCCGCACCCTGGCGAACGTACGTTGCCGAGCGCTTCGGACGGTACGCACCGGAATTCCTGGGCGATGGTTCCGACATCTGGTGGCAGTCGTGGGAAGCCGGGTTCGATCCGAATGAGAACCTTGACCGTTCCATCATGGCGACGCGCAGGGCCGTTTTTCCTCTACACGGGCTGGACCCCTGGTTCGACTGACTTGCGATGACGCAAGGGATGCCGCTTTCGATATATACGGTTATGGTAATGGGATGGTCATGGATGATGTGTTCGCCGTCATCGCTGAAGCCACCCGTCGCCAGATTCTGGGTTCGCTGCGGGATGGGGACAAAGCGGTAGGCGAGTTGGTGCAGGAGCTTGAAGTGAGTCAGCCAACCGTATCCAAGCACCTAAAAGTTTTGCGGGAAGCAGGGCTTGTCACCATGCGCGCGCAGGGCCAAAAGCGCTTCTATTCACTCAATTCCGAACCGTTGCAGTATGTCGCCTCCTGGCTCGCAGAGTTTCAGTTACCCACTCCGCAGGGCAACTCCCTTGCGCCTGCCGTCGTCGAACCTGAACTCGGTGAACTGGTCACAGTGACGCCGGGACTTGCGCAAGCCGATGGTTCACAGCCGTTTGGGCGCACTGTTGGAAGGGCTGCGGAGCGTGCTGCGGATCTTCTGTCCCAGTTCCCGAAGCTCCGCCGCCGTAAGGAGTAGTTGCATTCCATGCCAGACAGCTGGGATTGGTGATAGCCCGAAGGGACGGCAGTCACAAACCGGTACCGCAGTTTGCAATGGCCGGCATGCCGGTTACGCTCGATGCCATGACAACCCGTTGGTATGCGTATCTTGTGTTGGCTCTGGAGGTATCCCGTAAGGGGCAGATCAACTAATACGCTGACCAACACCTTCAGAGCCAACAGGGCAGGAATCCTTTCCTGCCCTTCGTCGTTTCTTCGGCGGGTTCTGCAGGACAGTCCCGGCGAAGAATCTTCTTCGAAAGACGGGACCCATGGAAACCCTCACCACCGCATCGTCCAACCTCAATGTCCGCCGGATGGATACGCTGCCGACGCCCTCTACGGTGCTCGCAGAACTGCCGGGCTCCGACGAGCTGGCCGCTTCGATCCGCCGCTCCCGCGAAGAGATCAGGGCCGTCCTCAATGGCGTGGATGACCGACTCCTCGTCATCGTTGGCTCATGTTCCATTCATGATCCCGACGCCGGCATCGAGTACGCGCGCCTGCTTGCCGACGAGGCGCAACTGCACAGCGAAGACCTGCTGGTGGTCATGCGGGCGTACTTCGAGAAGCCCCGAACCACCGTCGGTTGGAAGGGGCTGATCAACGACCCGCATCTCGACGGTAGTCATGACATCGTCTCCGGCCTGCGCACCGCCCGGAAGTTCCTCCATGATGCCGCTACCCTCGGGCTTCCGCTGGCTACTGAATTCCTGGAGCCGATCAGCCCCCAGTACATTGCGGATCTCGTCAGTTGGGGTGCGATCGGAGCCCGGACCACCGAAAGCCAGATCCATCGCCAGTTGTCCTCCGGCCTGTCAATGCCGGTGGGGTTCAAGAACGGAACCGACGGCGGCATCACCGTGGCGCTCGATGCCTGTGCTGCCGCAAGCGCACCCCAGACGTTCCTGGGCGTCGACGACGACGGCCGGGCAGCGCTCGTCTCGACTACCGGGAACCCGGATACCCATCTGATCCTGCGCGGTGGAACGGACGGTCCGAACTACGGTCCTGCGGACGTGGCAAAGGCATCGGCGAGACTGGCTGCAGCAGGCCTGAACCAGAAGCTGATTGTGGATGCAAGCCATGCGAACAGCGGCAAGGATCACCTGCGGCAGGCCGACGTCGCACGCGAACTGGCGGATGCTCTTGCGGACTCGGATGGGATAGCCGGGGTGATGCTGGAGAGCTTCCTTATGGAAGGTTCACAGAAGTTGGACGTGAGCGCCCCAAGGAAACTTTCCTACGGCCAAAGCGTCACTGATGCCTGCATGGGTTGGGGTGTCACTGCCGGGGTGCTCGGCGACCTCGCCAGGGGCGCGCGCCGTCGTCGTAATGGTGGTGGTTCGTGACCATAGCGTGCTTTCACTTTGGTCACATCAACCACTAGAGTGTCTCTCTAGACGGATAATCCACAGGTTTCAAGCCGACACGCCGTCCGATGTCGAGCAGGAACGGTGGGAGGTGCATCCCGGGATGTGCTCGGAGAAAAGGACAGTGGTGGGATGACGAGCGGGAGTAACTTCTCTGACGTGCGCTTCCTGACGGTTGCCGAGGTGGCCGCACTGATGCGGGTATCGAAGATGACGGTTTACCGTCTGGTTCACTCCGGTGAGATGCCGGCTGTCCAGTTTGGACGCTCTTATCGGGTGCCTGAATCGGCCGTGCAGCAGTACTTGCGCTCCGCGTCCGTCGAGGGTGAGTCGGGTACCGGCTAGGAGTCCGGCCCTGGCCGGTCGGGAAGACCGGTTCGAGCGGGTACTCTGTTAAGAAGCGTTTTGCGTACGCGGTCGTATCGCGCGGCCGCACGATGTGCATCAGCGCGATGTACGTCTTTTGTCAGATTCGAGCGTCCCTGCCGCAGTTCCTGCGGTGGAGGTTGCCCGGAACCGGAATGAATAGTTTGTGAGGACTCTATGGGTTCAGTAATCAAGAAGCGCCGCAAGCGGATGGCGAAGAAGAAGCACCGCAAACTGCTTCGCAAGACCCGCCACCAGCGCCGCAACAAGAAGTAGAACCGCATCCGGTCCGCCACTGAGGCGGGCCGGTTTTGCATTTAAGGGCTAGCCCCGCATCCGTGTGAAGCCGCGCCACAGACCGTAAATGGCCCCGGCCCCGGTTGCTGCCTTGAGCCCCAGGGTGGCAGCGCGGCGGCCGCTCCGGAAATCGTAGATGGGCCAGTTGGAATCGCGGGCATGTTTGCGGAGACGGTGGTCCGGGTTGATCGCAACCGGATGGCCAACCATGCTGAGCAGCGGGACGTCGTTGTAGGAATCGCTGTATGCCCAGCAACGCGACAGGTCCAGGCCCTCATTGGCAGCAAGTTCGCGTACGGCGGTGGCTTTTGCAGGACCGTGGAGGAAATCGCCCACCAGCTTGCCTGTGTAGAAACCCTCAGACACCTCTCCGACAGTGCCTAGCGCTCCTGTGAGCCCGAGACGGTTGGCGATGACGCTGGCCACCTCGACCGGGGTTCCGGTGACCAGCCAGACGCGACGCCCGTTCCGGAGGTGCTGCTCTGCGAGGGCACGCGCTCCCGGCCAGATCTTTGACGCGATCATTTCGTCATAGACCTCTTCGCCGAGGGCAAGAATATCCTCGTGGGCGATGCCGATTGCGAAAGCGAGCGCGGCGTCCCGGACAGCGTGAATGTCCGTCATGTTCTCGCCGCGCATGACGAACCGCAGTTGCTTCCAGGCCAGCCCTGCAGCGAAACGAAGCGTGAAAGCCCGCCGCTGATACATCTTGCGTGCTACATGGAAGAGACTGGCTCCGCGCATCATGGTGTTGTCGACGTCGAAGAAGGCCGCTTCTCCAGCGGAACCGCCCAGCGGCGCCGCTTCAGCGGGCGCAGTTTCCGCGGAAGATCCGGGCTCGACGGCGGGTCGGAGGCTGGCTGCGGACATAGCACGAGTCTAATCACAGCTTGGCCCGCTTGCGGTGCGTCCGTGGGAACTCTGCCGGAGCCCCCGCCCAGTAGGCTTAGGAACCATGAATGAGCAGACCCACCGAACAGCGGGGAACTGGACCTCCGGCCTTGTCCTGGTGACCCGCCCGGACTGCCACCTCTGCCAGGCCGCACGCGAAACGGTGGCGCGCGTCACCGGCGACCTGGGCGTCAGTTGGCAGGAAGAATCCATCGCGGACCACCCCGAATTGCTGGAGCGATTCTCTGAAGAGGTGCCTGTACTGCTTCTCGATGGCGTCCAGCGGGACTTCTGGACAATCGACGAGGCGCGGCTGCGCAGGCTCCTGTCCTAGGTGTGCGCAACTCCCGGGTTCCCGCAACCCATCCGGTATCGAACTTTGAGCGCTTTGCCACGGGACCTAAAGTGGGAGTATCCGCCGTCATCCTCCGGCGGGCGGGCCGAGCAGCTCATGGCCGCCGGTGAACAGTGATGGAGCGATGAATCAGTGACCATGTCGGAGATTCCCGGGCTGCAGGCGGCTACCAGCGACCAGCACGGCAGGCAGATTCCGCCTGCATCCCTGGCGCGGCTGACGATCTACCTGCGTGCGCTGAACTCCCTGCTGGCAGAGGGTATTGAACGAGTCTCCTCCGAGGAGCTTGCTGACGCGGCGGGCGTGAATTCACCGATGCTCCGCAAGGATCTCTCTTATCTCGGCTCTTATGGAACCCGCGGCGTGGGCTACGACGTGCAGTACCTCAACAGCCAGATCTCCACGGCTCTCGGGCTGACCCAGGACTGGCGGGTAGCGATTGTAGGCGCAGGTAACCTGGGCCGTGCTCTCGCGGGCTACTCGGGCTTCCAGTCGCGCGGCTTTGAAGTGGTTGCGCTGTTCGATGCTGACCAGATGGTGGTGGGGACCGAAGTGGGTTGGCTCCGAGTGAGCCCCGTGCGGGAGCTCGCGACGGTGCTGCACCGGACCCGCGCCAACATGGCTGTCCTGGCGGTGCCGGCAGGCGTCGCCCAGGAGTTGTGCGATGAGCTCGTTGAATCCGGCATCACGAGCATCCTGAGTTTCGCCCCGGTTGTACTCCAGGTTCCGGACCACGTGCAGTTGCGCAAGGTGGACATGGCAACGGAGCTCCAGATTCTTGCCTACCACGCACAGCGGGCGCAGGACCCGGACATTGAATCCGGTCCCGGCGCCCGCGCGGTCCAGTAAACGAAGCAAGCCCAGCCAGTGCTGTGACCCGCCGGTCAGCGGCAACCCCCTGCTAGTGCGTGATCTGCTGCCGCTTGAAGTAGGCATTGGAGGGCTTGAGCCAGCACAGCACTACTCCGGCGACACCAAGCAGCACCACGAGGACGTTCAGTGCGATCGAGAACCCGCTTGGCTCCAGGCTCTGTCCATCCAGCTGTGCCTGTATTTCGGCGTTGCCCTGCAGTGCGGCGAGCGTTACCCAACTCATGATCATGAGCAGAATGGAGATTCCCGCGAGAACAGTTGCGGTGATGCGCGCCCAGTTGTGTCCTTTACGGATGAAGACGGCCAGCAGTACGTACACGCCGGTGGTGAGGATGCCTACAACGATCCCGATGCCGACACCGATTGCAGCAGCTCCCGCCGGCCCGCCGGTGTTGCCTGATCCCATGAGTGTGCTGATGAAGTTCAACACTCCCGCTGCAATGATCAGCCAGAAAGCAAGATTTACTTCCCGGGGCATCGGCGGCTTTGCTGCTTCGGGCATGCTCGCCGAGCTGGGGTAGGCATATCCCGCTGGCTGGGCTGACTGATAGGAGTACGGCGACGCAGGTTTCTGTGGCTCCGGAGACAGGCCGGCTCCCGAGTTCTGGGTTGGCCCTGGCTCTGCGGGATTCAGGGGGTCAGTTCCGGAGAGCTGATGCGGATCGCGGTCTGTCGGCTCGTGTGATGGCGTGCTCATGCGACCCAGCGTACCGCCCAAATGCGTGGACAGCGGGGGTTCAGGGCTGAGAAAACGGTGCCGCTGAAAAGTCCGGTGCCGCTGAATGACGCGGTGCGGTTGAAAAACAGTAGGGCGTACCGGTTAGCCCGGTACGCCCTACTGTTTCCGCCCTATTGAAGGGGGTGCTGACGAGGAAGCCTAGTTGGCTGAGGGTGCCACGAAAGCCGCGTCAAGGTTAATGGTCACCTTGTCGCCCACCAGGACACCGCCGGCCTCGAGGGCTGCGTTCCAGGTCAGGCCAAACTCCTTGCGGGAGATCACGGTCTGGCCGGAGAACCCGGCGCGCGTGGCACCGAAGGGATCGACTGCTACGCCGTTGAACTCGGTGTCGATGACAACTTCCTTGGTGATGCCGCGGATGGTGAGATCACCGATGAGCTTGTAGGTCTCGCCCGCGCCTTCGATGCGCTTCGACTCGAAGGTCATCTCGGGGAACTGCTCGACATCGAAGAAGTCGCCGCCGCGTACGTGGGCGTCGCGGTTCTCGTCGTTGGAGTTGAAGGATTCGGTCTTGATTGTCGCCGCAACCTTGGAGTCCTCAAGGGAGGATCCGATCTGCAGGGTGGCATCGACGGTGTCGAAGTTGCCGCGCACCTTGCTGATGCCTGCGTGCCGGACGCTGAAGCCGACCTCGCTGTGTGAGCCGTCGAAGTTCCAGTTGCCCTGGGTGAGTCCGGTGGGAATAGCCATGGTGTTTCTCCTGATCTGCAGTGCTTGGGTTGATGCTGCCGCCGGATGGCCGAACGGGCATGTACATGTAATAAACATGCATTTGCATCTTTTATTCCAGATATTGCTTCAATCTTCAAATGTTTTTTCCCGACTGCCGCGAACGAACCGGCAATCCGGGCCGATTTAGCCCTCTGCTGGATGGGATGCGAAACTGGATTCATGCCCACAGCCACCGTTCATCTCGTGCGACACGGCGAAGTCCATAACCCGGACGGGATCCTCTATGGGCGCCTGCCCGAGTTTCACCTGTCAGAGCTTGGCCGAGAGATGGCCGAGCGCGTGGCAACGTACTTTGCGGAGCGCAGGAACGACGGCGCCGACATAGTGCATCTCGCGGCCTCACCGCTGACACGTGCACAGGAAACCGCAGAACCGACGGCTCGGGAGCTCGGTCTCACAATCGTGACCGAAGAACGCATCATCGAAGCGGAGAACCGGTTCGAGGGAATGGCACAGGTTGCCCAGCAGCTCAGGCACCCAAAGCACTGGAAATCCTTGCGGAACCCATTCACCCCTTCCTGGGGCGAACCGTACAGTGCGCAGGTTGAGCGGGTCATGGCAGCTGTTCACGATGCGCGCCGCGCGGCTCTTGAGGCCACCGGCGGCAAGGATGCTGAAGCGATTATGGTCAGCCATCAACTGCCGATCTGGGTTGCACGGCTGGCGGCTGAAAAGAAGCGTCTGTGGCACGATCCGCGCCAGCGCCGATGCACGCTGAGCTCAGTAACCTCGCTCTACTTCGAAGGCGAGCAGCTCACCGGCGTGCGGTATGAGGAGCCATGCGCTGACCTTCTGCCCAGAGCGAAGAACCTCCCGGGAGCGTAATACAATTACTACACGTTGTAGAACCCGTGGAAGCCGTTGTGATTCAAACTAAAGCTGTCCCGCGCCGCCGCCCTGGCCGCGCGCTGATGCGCCTTGCTGCGTCGGTGCTCGCCGCCGTCGTCGTCCTTTCGGGCTGTGCGGCCCAGGACCCTCTGGCCCAGCAGGCAGCCGAAGGCAGCAATAAGAACTACATTGCAGGCGACGGCTCAGTCACCGAGTACGCCGCTGCCGAACGCGGTGAGCCCGTTCAGATCGAGGGGGAGCTCTACAACGGCGAGACTGTTTCCTCATCCGCGTGGCCTGGCGAAGTGACGGTTCTCAATTTCTGGTACGCCGCCTGCGCCCCCTGCCGGGAGGAAGCTCCGGACCTCGTCGCGCTGCACGAGGAGTACCAGCCGCAGGGCGTGCAGTTCTACGGCGTCAACATCCGGGACGGCCAGCAGAACGCCGAGGCGTTTGAGCGTAATTTCGGCATCCCGTACCCAAGTTTCAACGACGCCGACGGCGGCGTCCTCCTGTCCATGACAAGTTACGTACCGCCGCAGGCAGTGCCGACTACCCTGGTGCTCGACAAGGAGGGACGCGTCTCGGCCCGCATCCTGGGCCTCGCGGACAAGGGAACGCTCAGCGCGCTCATCGACTCCGCCCTCGCGGAGTAGTGGCTGTGACCACCTCCCTCCCACTCGGCTCAGTTGTAGCTCTGGCGCCGGCGGGGAACGGCCTGGTGGTGATTGTGCTCGGAATCGTCTTCATGGGCGGTTTCTCCTGGTTCCAGCAGGACCGGAAGCTCCATGCCCGCGTGCCGAGCGGTCTCTGGGGGGCGCCGCTGCTGGGGCTCACCTTCGGACTCGGCTGGGCGCCCTGCATTGGGCCGACGCTTTCCGCCGTGCAGCTGCTCGCTTTTTCGAACGACGGCGCCAGCGCGGCGAAGGGCGCGCTCCTCACCTTTGTGTACTGTCTCGGACTCGGACTGCCGTTCCTGCTGATTGCCCTCGGTCTGCGGCGGGGCATGGGGGCCATGAAATTCTTCCGGCGCCACCGGTTGCTGCTGCAGCGCTCAGGCGGAGGGATGCTGATACTGGTCGGAGTGCTCATGGCCTCCGGTGTCTGGAACCTGTGGATCAACGAGCTTCAGCAGTGGCTCGGCGGCGTGACGTTACCGATCTGATCGACTGATGGATAAATCGAAGGCTGAATCGAAGGAAGACTCAATGGCAACGAAGGACCGCGAAGACAGCGTCGCGCTCCCCGCTCTTGGCGTCCTCGGCACCTTGCGCTGGATCTGGACGCAGCTCACCAGCATGCGCACCGCCCTGTTTCTGCTGCTTCTGCTTGCCGTCGCGGCGGTACCGGGTTCGCTCTTCCCGCAGCGCCCGGCCAACCCTGCCGTTGTCACCCAGTACATTCAGGACAACCCTGAGACCGGGCCCATCCTGGACTGGTTTCAGCTGTTCGATGTCTACTCGTCCGTCTGGTTCTCAGCGATCTACCTGCTCCTGTTCATCTCGCTGATCGGGTGCGTGATTCCGCGGGCAATCGCTCACGGCCGCGCATGGCGTTCCAAACCGCCGCGCACCCCGAGCAGGCTCTCACGCATGCCGGTCCACGGGGCTTTTACCCTGCCGGGCGGGCAGGAATACCAGCCCAGCGGGCCGGAAGGCGGGCGTCCGGCGTCGGCCAGTGCCGCCGTCGTCGATGCTGCTGCCGCCCTGAAGAAGCGCGGCTACCGGGTGGATGTGCGTGACGAGAACGGGGCGCGTCCCTCCGTCGGTGCCGAGCGCGGCTTCCTCAAGGAACTGGGGAACCTTGTGTTCCACCTGTCCCTGATCGGTGTGCTGGTGTCCGTGGCTGTGGGAGGGCTGTTCGGCTACCGCGGCCAGAAGATTCTGGTTGAGGGGGAGACCTTCGTGAACACGCTCGTGGGATACGACTCCTTCACACCGGGCACCAACTTCTCCGAGGACAACCTGGATCCGTACTCCATTACGCTCGAGAACTTCGATGTGCAGTTTGACCGCCAGCTCACGCATTACGGTCAACCCATTGACTTCACGGCGACCATGACCACCAAGACCGCTCCCGGGGACTCACCGGAGCAGCAAATCCTGAAGGTCAATGAGCCGCTGACCATCGGCGGCACCAGTGTGTACCTCGTCGGCAACGGCTACGCGCCCGTAGTGACAGTGCGCGACGGTGAAGGTAACATCGCGCACCAGGGCCCCGTGGTATCGATCCCGCAGGACGGGCTGTTCACCTCCCTGATGGTGCTGAAGGTACCCGACGCACAGCCGGACCAGCTGGGCTTTGTCGGCTTCTTCCTGCCGACAGCTGCCATCGACGAGAACGGGGTTTCCTTCTCCCGAGACCCCGACCCGTTCCTGCCCCAGTTGAACCTCAACTCCTACTACGGTGACCTCGGACTGGACGACGGTGATCCGCAGAACGTGTACGTGCTTGACACTGACACCCTGACCGAGCTGAACAGCCGGAACAGCGAAGCCGGCGGCATTGTGCTCGACGCCGGAGAAACGTTCGAACTGCCCGAGGGCAAGGGCTCAATCACCTTCGACGGACTGCGCCGCTACGCCGCCCTGGACATCACGCATGACCCGGCTGAGCTCGGCGCCCTGGTGTTCTCCTCCCTGGCGCTTGCCGGGTTGAGCGCGTCCCTGTTCATCGGCCGCCGGCGGGTCTGGGTTCGGACCGGCACCGGCACGGACAGCAGCATTTCGGTGGAGTACGGTCTGCTGGCGCGCGGTGAGGACCACCGTTTGGCCGGCGAAGGGGCAGCGATCGAGAAACTGCTGCGCGAGCGTTGGCTGGCGGGCAGCACTGAAGACGACGAGAATGAGACAGCGCATGCGGGAGCGTCGGCGCCCGGAAGCGGTAAGGACAACTGATGCAGAACATAAACCAGACCCTTGGGCAGTACAGCGAGCTGTTCATGCTGCTCGCTGCCCTGGCCTACACGGCGGCGTTCCTCGCCTTCACCTGGGACCTCGTCAAGAGCAGCCGGCGGATCCGCGAGATGGAAGCAGGTCTTGCCGAGTCCGCCAAGGAGCGGGAGCTTGTACTTGCCGGCGCTGTAGCCGGCGGTAAGCGCGGAAAAGCGGCCGGCGACGGCGCTCCAGCGGGATCTACCGCCGACGACGCCATGAACTACCGGGGCGAGCGGCGCTCCGTCGCGCGCATCGCCGTCGCACTCACCATCGTGGCTGCAGCGATCCATGCCGTGGCCGTCGTCAGCCGCGGCGTCGCCGCCGGCCGCGTGCCGTGGGGCAACATGTACGAGTTCTGCACTACCGGCGGGCTGGTCGTAGCCGTCGTCTTCCTGGTCGTGCTCACCCGCAAGGACCTGCGCTTCCTCGGCACCTTCGTGATTGGGCTCGTGGTGGTCATGCTGTGCGCGGCCACCATTGGATTCCCGACGCCGGTGGCCAACCTCGTGCCTGCCCTGCAGAGCTACTGGCTGATCATCCACGTGTCCGTGGCCGTCGCCGCGTCAGCCCTCTTCACCCTGACCTTCGCGATGTCGGTGCTGCAGCTGATGCAGGCCAGCCGGGTGGCGCGCCTTGCCTCCGGCGGAGATGACCGGCTGCCGTTCATGCGATTGGTTCCCTCGGCCCTGAGCCTCGAGAACCTCTCCTACCGCATCAACGCGATCGCCTTCGTGCTGTGGACCTTCACCCTCATGGCCGGTGCCATCTGGGCGGAGAAGGCCTGGGGCCGGTATTGGGGTTGGGACACCAAGGAAGTCTGGACGTTCGTGATCTGGGTGGTTTACGCCGGGTACCTGCATGCCCGTGCAACCCGCGGCTGGACCGGGACGAGGGCAGCCTGGCTCTCGATCGTCGGTTACCTGTGCATCGTCTTCAACTTCACGATCGTGAACATCTACTTCTCGGGACTGCACAGCTACGCCGGCGTCTGATCCCATAGTTGATTTGGCAGGACACGCCCTTTATGGCTACGCATAAGGGGCGTGTCCTGCGAATTGAACGCAAAAGTTAAGCTGTCAGCGCCTGATGATGCGCTGCTGCCTCGCCGCTGAAATAGCGGCGGTGCGGTTATCCACGCCGAGCTTGTCGTAGATGTGAACCAGATGGGTCTTCACCGTTGCCTCGCTGATGAACAGCTCCTTCGCGATACGCCGGTTCGGCATGCCGGTTGCAAGGAGTTCCAGCAGCTGGATTTCGCGGGCGCTCAGGGACGTCGTCGGGCTCGAGATGCGGCCCATCAAGCGCGCGGCTACCTCCGGCGCGAGGGCGGTTTGTCCCCGTGCTGCTGACTGGACAGCCCGGCGGATCTCCTCCGGCGGAGCGTCTTTCAAAAGATAGCCGCCCGCACCGGCCTCGACGGCCGCGATGATGTCAGCATCGGTGTCATAAGTGGTCAGGATCAGCACCTGCGGCGGGTCTTCCAGCGCGCGGATGGTTCTGGTCGCGGTGACGCCGTCCATGCCCTCGCCCATCTGCAGGTCCATGAGCACAACCTGCACCGGCTGGCCGAGGGCAGCCAGTTTCCGCACCTCCGCCACGGCGGCGGCACCGTCTGCCACGTCGCCGGCTACCCAGACGCCGTCGAAATCGTTGAGCATTGCCCGCAGCCCGGCTCGGACAACCGGATGGTCGTCCACCAGAAGGACCCGGATCTCAGTCATCCGGTGTCCCGCCATCGAACGGCAGCAGGGGCAAACGGACGCTGACAACGGTGCCCTCACCGGCCTCGGATTCGATGTCAATGGCTCCGCCCAACGCGCTGATCCGCTCCCGTAGGACCCTCAGCCCAAACCCGGTGCCATCGGTCCGCTCGATCGCAGAGGCCAGTGCCGCATCCACATCGAACCCCCTGCCGTTGTCATAGATGTCGAGCGCCACCTCCGATCCCACGAAGGTGAGTGTGACGACCGCGGTGCCGGCACCGGAGTGCCGCAGGGAGTTCGACAGGGCCGACTGCGCTGCACGTAGCAGTGCAACCTCGTACGGAGCCGGCATCCGCACGGGGGTGCCGTCGAGCTCAAACCGGCAGCGCAGGCCGATGCCCTGGGCCGCCGCCTGCTGCTCAACGCTGGCACAGGTTCGGCGCAGGCTGCCGACGAGGAACTCGGGATCGCCCTCCGCCGCACTTAACCCGCGCACAAAACGCCGCGCGTCGGCGAGATTGTCAGACGCCGTCTGCTGCACAGTGCGGATGCGTTCACGTGCTGTCTCGATTGCTCCTGCGTTCAGCGACGCTTCCGCTGCCCGTGAGATGAGGACGATGCTGGACAGGCCCTGTGCCAGCGTGTCGTGGATCTCGCGGGCCAGACGCTCCCGCTCGGTGGCGACGCCGGCCTGATGCTGGGTGGTGGCAAGCTCGGAGCGTGTACGCCGAAGTTCCTCGAGCGCCTGCCGCTGGTTGACGCCCTCGAGGTAGAGGCTCTGGTAGACGATCGTCATGACCACGGCGAAAACCGCACCGAACGTCGGCCCGAGGATCATCGGCGCCTGGAGCTCCCCTTCGCGGTTCCACTGGGCCGCAATGACGACGCCGGTCAGCAGGACGATCACGGCCACGGCGTGCCTGGTACTGAGCAGGTGCAGGTGCAGGAAGAACAGGGCGAATGCCAGCCAGGAGAAGTCGGCGCTGAGAACCATGAGGACAACCCAGAGACCGGTCATCCCGGCCAGCCACAATCCCGCGTAGCGGGTTCCACGCGACGACGACGGCGCCACCTGCCGCTCCGCAGCCCGCTTCTCGCTGATGGTCCCGGCCAGGTACAGCCCGCCGAGGCACAGCGAGACCAGTAGAACCGGATACATGACGGCGGGGCCGGGTTCTGACGCCAGTGTCGCCGCCACTCCAACCAGGAGCAGTGCCAGAAAACCGGCGTGCAGGGTGATCCGGAGCATCCGCAGAACGGCCGGGGCGGCCAGGTATCCGGCCGGGCTCGCGGAGTCTCGCATACAGCAACCCTAGCCGCGCGCATCCACCGCGACATCAACCGATCGGTTGACCGGCGGACCAACCGATGGGAGCCAAGCAGATCAACCGTAGCCCCGATGTGTCGGCGGCACCGAACGCGGACAGTTGAAGCTGAGCGGCAAAGAGTCGCTCACTCCGTTTTCCAGCCATACAGAGGACGAAACGATGTACTTAGCTTTACGGGACCTCAGGTTTGCGAAGGGGCGGTTCGCCCTGATGGGAACCGTCGTCGGGCTTATTACCTTCCTGCTGGTCATGCTGTCCGGTCTGACCGCGGGGCTGGCCAACCAGTCGACGTCGGCAATAGCTGCTCTGAACGCCAACACCATCGTCTTCGGAGCACCTGAAGGCAATGAGCCCGCTGCTTCCTATCCTGAATCCCAGGTGGACGAGGACCAACTCGAGGTGTGGCGTCAGGCCGAGGGAGTTTCCCACGCCGAAGCACTGGGCATCGGCCAGACACGCCTCGAGGCCGGCGGTACCGCGACGGTCGCGGTGTTCGGAGCAGCCACGGACGGCGTGCTTGCCCCCGATAGCCTGACAGACGGCGGACTTGTGGTGAGCCGCACGGTGGCCGAGGCGCTGTCGCTGTCCGTCGGTGATACCGCGAGCATCAGCGGGACGGCGCTCCGAGTGGCCGGCATCATCGACGACCAGTGGTACAGCCACACGCCGGTGGTGTGGGCCACATTGGCCGATTGGCGGGCAACCGCGCACGTGTCCGATCCGGACGTGGTCGGTACGGTCCTCGCGTCAACCACCACCGACGAAGCGCCCGGTGCGCAGAGCCGCGAGGAGATTGACGCCGCGGCCGGGACCGTCAGCACAACGCGTACCGGCAGCTACGGCGCTCTGGCGTCCTTCGGATCCGAGAACGGCTCGCTCACCATGATGCAGGGCTTCCTCTATGGGATTTCGGCGCTGGTGATCGTTGCGTTTCTCACCGTGTGGACCATCCAGCGCACCCGCGACATCGCGGTGCTCAAGGCCCTCGGCGGATCCAATGGCTACATACTGCGGGACGCGCTCAGCCAGGCCGCCATCGTGCTCATCATCGGTGCCGCGGTCGGCGCGGCACTCGGTCTCGGCGGCGGCTATCTCGCCGCGACAGTGGCGCCGTTCCTGATCTCCGGTGTGACCGTCGTCGGGCCGTTCGCCGGCATTGTGCTCCTCGGGCTGGCGGGGTCGGCCCTCGCCGTCCGCGGCGTCACCAGGATCGATCCGCTGCTGGCCCTCGGCGGCAACTAGAACCCGAACTTTTTACGAAGGACATCGCATGACCATGAATCCAGTACCCGCCCTGAACCTCGTCAACGTTTCCCTTTCCTATCCCGACGGCGACGCCGGCACCATCACTGCCCTTGATGGCGTCACTCTGAGCGTTGACTCAGGAACCGTTACTTCGGTTGTGGGGCCGTCCGGCTCGGGCAAGTCCAGTCTGCTCGCCGTCGCTGCCACCCTTGTGCGCCCCACCAGTGGCGAGATCCAAATCGGTGGTGTGGACGTGACGGGCCTGGAAGACAGGCAGCGGACAGCGCTGCGACGGAAAGAAGTGGGCATCGTGTTCCAGCAGCCCAATTTACTGCCGTCGCTCACCGCGGTGGAGCAGCTGCTCATCGGTGAGCATCTTCGCGGTGGGGCGCCGAAGGCGGCGCGGTTCCGGGCGCTGGAACTGCTCGACGTCGTCGGCCTCGCCGGGGCGGGCAACAAGCGTCCGCACCAGCTTTCCGGCGGACAGCGCCAACGGGTAAACATTGCGAGGGCACTCATGGGCGAGCCCACCGTCCTGCTGGTGGATGAACCGACGGCCGCACTGGACAAGGCACGTTCCGAGTCGGTTGTCCGGCTGCTGTGCAAGGTGACCCGCGACCAGCAGTTGGCCACCGTGATGGTCACTCACGACACGGAGTTTGTTCCGCTGACCGATGCCGTCGTCACGATGACCGACGGCATGCTGCACTCACCAACTCCGGTGCGCGCCTGAACTCCCACGTTCATTTGGCAGGACACGCCCCGAATGCGATGGCATAAGGGGCGTGTCGTGCCAAATCAACGGAGGGGGGCAGGGGTGATTCAGCCTCCGATTGTCCCCAACAGCGGCGCCATCCGGTAGGGGATGGGTTGGCGTAGAAACATGCTGGTCCTGGTCCGCAGAATCCCCGGGCACAGGCGGATTTCCTCGGAGACCCGGTACAGGTCATCAGGGTCCCGGGCCACCACCCGGCACAGCAGATCTGTTTCGCCGGCCGGGGCGAGACACTCGATGACCTCCGGTATGGCTCGCAAACCCTCAACGGCGAGATCGATGCGGTGCTGATCCAGTTCTGCAGCGACATGTGCGGAGATACCCATCCCAAGCGCTTCGGGATCGATCCGCACACTGTGCGGCCTCAGAACTCCCTCGCGCTCGAACCGGTCAAGGCGAGCCTGCACGGTGCCCCGGGCCAGGCCGGTCCGTTGGGCGATGGCGAGGATGGTCATCCGCGGCTCGTGGTCGAGTGCCTCGAGCACAGCCCGGTCAATTCCGTCTCTGGTGTGGCGTGATTCCTTGTTCATGGCTCGCGGCCCTTCTCCGGACAGGGGGCTGGTCAGATTGACCACTATTGTCGCCAGCCATTCGGTCAGCGTAGTCATTTCGACCACCCGATCATCAGGCTGTTGTGCAAATCTTCGCACACAGGGTCAAATGGGTGGCATAAGAGTGCTGAAGGGACACCATCCCTGCAGCACGGGCCGCGGTGGCAGGGCACATCAACCCAGCATCCGTGTCAGGAGTCCCACAAGGACACCGAAGCGCCCGGGCAGGACCGCCGAAGTACCTACTCAGGCGGTCTTGCCGTCGCTGGCTGTTCCCTCGTCGTTCTTTTTCTTCTCCGCGTCACGGGCCCGTTTCTCGGCTTCACGCCTGCGCTGCTCGGCGTCGCGGGCTTCCTGGCGCCGCCTCATCTCAAGGTTGCGCAGGAACTGAGGGTCATCGTCCGGGGCTGTAGGACCGCGCTTCTGGCGCTGGCTGGGGCGGTCGTCTCTGCCTGGCCGCCCGAAAAGGAACCAGAGGCCGGCGCCCAGAAGGGGAACGAGAAGGATGGTGAAGAACCAGGCTGGTTTCGAGATGCTGCGCACCGATTCTGCCCGGCTCATGATGCAGTCGAACAGCGCGTAAACAATGACGGCGATCCCCAGGATCACGAGGAACAGCAACAGGCGGGGCATGCATCAATTGTAGGCGAGTAAACTTGGGTCGTGCCCTTCCTCAAATTCACTGCTTTGCGCCTCGGCTTCGTCGCGGTGTTCTTCGTGATCTGCTATTCCCTCGGTGTCGGGGCAATTTTCTCGGTGATCGCCGCAGCCGTCATGGCCTGGTGCGTCACGTACCTGTTTTTCCGCGGCCTGCGTAACGAAGCAGCAGCATCCCTCCAGCGCCGATTCCGTGATGGCGCGCCGCCGGTCCGCTCCGCCAGTGAGCTCCGCGATGCTGACGCCGAAGACAGTCTGGACCCCAATACCCACGTGAACGCAGATCGCCGCCGGCCGTAACCCGCCGTGTTCGGGCTACTGCTAGGACAGCACTCCTGAGAGCACCACGCCGGCGCCGAACAGCACACTAAAACCAAGGTTGATGATGCTGGTCTGCTTCAGGACCGGAATCAGGCTGCGTCTCTTCTTGCCCTTGAGCATCAGCCAACTAGGCATCAGGCACAGCGGGATCAGCAGCAGGACCAGCAGCACCCACGGGTAGTCGTAGACCAGAAACAGCGGCAACAACAGCGCGACCGTGAGCATCATGACGTAGCTGATGCGGGCGGCGGTGTCTCCGAGGCGGACTGCGAGGGTCAGTTTGCCGGCCTCGCGGTCAGTCGGGATGTCGCGTACGTTGTTGGCCATCAGCAGGGCCATGGCGATGATTCCGGTGCTCACCGCGCCTACCCATGCCGGTCCGCTGAGCTGGCCCGCCTGGGTATAGGTGGTGCCAAGGGTCGCCACCAGGCCGAAGAAGACGAAAACGAACAGGTCACCGAGGCCCATGTACCCATACGGGTTGCGTCCGCCCGTATATCCCCAGGCAGCCGCAACGCAGCCGATTCCGACGAGCAGCAGGAACCACGCCTGGGAGAGCACAATTAGGGCAATGCCGGCAACCATGGCCAGTGCAAAGCATCCGAACGCCGCCCACTTCACCTGTGAGGGCTCAGCGGCGCCGGAGCCGGTCAGCCGCAAGGGACCCACGCGCTCATTGTCCGTGCCGCGGATACCGTCGGAGTAGTCGTTCGCGTAGTTCACGCCCACCTGCAGCAGAACGGCCACAATCGCCGCCAGCAACGCGTTCACCGGCTTGAACGCTCCGAGGTCAAAGGCTGCAGCGCACCCGATGATGACGGGCGCCACCGCCATAGGAAGCGTTCGGGGACGCGCCCCTTCTACCCACTGCGCAGCTGTTGCCACGGTGTTTCCTCCGGTTATCTACGGTGTTAGTACTTGTTGTGCGTGGATGCTTGACGCCTGAACTGCGCAGAGCGTTACAACGCTGACTGCTCGAACAGCGCACGAAGCGCCAGCCGGTCGGGTTTGCCGTTGGGCAGCAGCGGAAGCTTGTCCAGCGTCAGCACGATTTTCGGTGCCGCATGCGAGCCCAGATGCTCTTGCGCATGCTGCCGCACCGCCTCCGGATTAACTGAGCCGACGACGGCGGCAGCCACCTGGGCGCCCCACTCCGGGTGGGAAACCCCCAGCACCAGCGCTTCGCTGACTCCCGGCATGCCTTCAATAACGCTGGAGACCGCGACCGCTGATACTTTGAGGCCGCCGGTGATAATGACGTCGTCCACGCGCCCGTGAACGGTGAGGACGCCGTCGTCAATGGTGCCGTCGTCGTCTGTGCGGAACCAGCGTCGGCCGGAGTTGAACGGAAACTTTTCCCGGGTCAGCTCCGGTTGGCCCAGGTAGCCATCGGCGAGAACCGGGCCGCTGATCCAGAGCCGGCCGTTGTCCTTGGTGAGTTCCACGCCTTCGAGGGGAACGCCGTCGTACACGCAGCCGCCGCAGGTTTCACTCATGCCGTAGGTGCGGACGATCTTCAGGCCGTGCGCGCGGGCCCTGCTCCGGAGAGCGTCGGTGACGGCCGCGCCGCCGAGCAGGATTGCGTTGAACCGCTGCAGTACCTTGATCGTTTCCGGTGAAGGGTCCTCCAGCAGGCGGTGAAGCTGGGTGGGTACCAGTGACGTGAAACGGACCTTGTCGGTCAGTTCTGCCGCCGCCTCCGTGAACCGCTCGGGGCTGAAGCTGCCGGTCAGGTCCATGGCCCACGGCCTTGTGCCCGCATAGAGCGAACGCACCAGCATCTGGAATCCGGCTACGTAGTGCACCGGCAGGGTGAGCAGCCACTGGCCCTCGGACTTCAATGCGTACGCGGTGCCCATGGCCGAAGCGGCAAGCGCGTCGACGCTGAGCATGGTCTGCTTCGGGGTACCTGTGGAGCCCGACGTGCTGAGCACCGCGGCGATCTCGTCATTCGACAGTTCGCCGTCGAAGCTTTGATGCTCCTCGGCGTGCGGTGCCACTGCAGGACCTTCGCCTGCAAGAGCTGCCGCGAGCGGGGCAAGGAGCGTGTGCGGATCGAAGCCCTGCGGGGTGTGAACGGGAAGAAGTTCCATCGGCGCCTAGAAGTAGTAGGGGAAGCTGGACCAGTCGGGGCTGCGTTTCTCGAGGAACGCTTCCTTGCCCTCGACCGCTTCGTCGGTCATATAAGCCATGCGGGTGGCTTCGCCGGCGAACACCTGCTGACCGGCCAGACCGTCATCGGCGAGGTTGAACGCGAACTTGAGCATGCGGATTGCCTGCGGGCTTTGATTCGCGATGTCTGCGGCGTACTCAAGGGCTACCTCCTCGAGCCGCTTATGGTCGACGGCTTCGTTCACCGCTCCCATGGCGACCATATCCTCGGCCGAGTACTCCCGGGCGAGGAAGAAAATCTCTCGCGCTCGCTTCTGCCCGATCTGCCGGGCGAGGAGCGCCGAGCCATAGCCGGCGTCGAAGCTGCCAACCGTTGCATCGGTCTGCTTGAACTTGCCGTGTTGGCGGGAGGCGATCGTCAGGTCCGCCACAACATGCAGGCTGTGACCGCCGCCCGCAGCCCAGCCATTGACGACGGCGATGACCACCTTCGGCATGGTCCGTATCAGCCGCTGAACCTCGAGGATGTGGAGCCGGCCCGCGCGTGCCGGGTCAATGGTTTCCTTGGTCTCTCCCTCTGCGTACTTGTACCCATCCCGCCCGCGGATCCGCTGGTCACCGCCGGAGCAGAAGGAGTGTCCGCCGTCCTTGGGTGATGGACCGTTGCCAGTCAGGAGGACCGTTGCAACGTCCGGTGTCATGCGCGCGTGGTCCATCACGCGGTAGAGCTCATCAACCGTGCCCGGGCGGAAGGCGTTGCGCACCTCCGGCCGGTTGAATGCGATGCGGACAGTCGGGAGATCGCGGAACGGGGCGCCGTCGTTCTGGCTGCGGTCTACCTGACTGCGTTCGACCTCCCGGTGGTAGGTGATGTCCTGAAGATCCTCAAATCCCTCCACGAGCCGCCAGCGGGCAGGGTCGAAGATATCGGATACCTGGGGTGGGAGATCTGTGGTCACCAATCGAGTCTAGCTTTGGACACGGGGGTGACTTCAAAGCGGGGGAGACTAACTCACACAGAACTCATTTCCCTCCGGGTCTGCCATGGTGTACCAGATGTGTGGTCCCTCGCTGCCCTGGTACAGGAAGCGTGCGCCCCGCTTTTCCAGGGCTGCACGAACCGCGTCCTTGTCATCACCGTCCAGGCGAATGTCGAGGTGGGTGCGGTTCTTCACCGTCTTCGGCTCCGGGACTTTCACGAAAAGGATGCGCTGGCGCCCCTTCTGACCCTCCTCATCCGGACGACACACCGCCTCACCTGTGCTCCAGACGCGGATGCCGTTGTGCTCGATCACATCGCTCTCCTTGGCGTAACCCTCGGCGAGCATCTTGTCGATGAAGTCCTGGTCAGTCGGCTCCACCCTCCAGTCCAGTGTCTCGGCCCACCAATCTGCCTGACTATGGGGATCTTCGCTGTCAATCACTACCTGAATGCTGTACGTCATGGGTCCACAGCGTAGGGACGTTTGCAACGCTGATCCAGAGTATTCCGGTCAGATGTTGTCCGCGATAGAAACGATCACCGGACGTACGAAGGGTCTGGACCGGAACAGCGGACAGGACTAGCGTGACATCCACCCGCCGGTAGCAAAGGCAGCCCACACCGGCCTGACTCGAAGGAGAAGAAGGATGGCGAACCATACTTACAGCATTTCCGAGGTCGTCGGCACGTCGCCGGATGGGGTGGACGCGGCAGTGACCAACGCAGTGACCCAGGCTTCCAAGACACTTCGAAACCTCGATTGGTTCGAGGTCAAGGAAATCCGCGGGCACCTGGTTGATGGCGCCGTCGCTGACTGGCAGGTGACCGTCAAGCTGGGCTTCCGCCTGGAGGACTGAACGGCGGCCGGGACCAGACCGTTGACGAAATCCAATAACACGGGCAGTCTGTTTCCTATGTGGTCCTAACCCGCACCAGTCTTCTCGTCGGCGTTGAGCTGGCCCCGATGCGCATATCCCGGGGCGGCTCCGCCGGCGCTTCTTCGACTTTGCGAGGTATTCGAGGTTTCCGTGACCGACCACATCCGCCTGACCAACGTGTCCCACGGGCACGGTGACAAACTCCTGCTCGACGACGTCAGCCTCACCCTCACCAGCGGTGAACGCATCGCACTTGTCGGCGAAAACGGCTCCGGAAAGTCCACGCTGCTGCGTCTGCTGTCCGGACAGGTTGCGCCCGACGTCGGGACGGTGACGGCCAGCGGCACAATCGGTTACCTGGCGCAGACACTGAACCATCCGCCGTCGGACACTGTCCGTCAGGTCATTGATGCGGCGCTCGCCGGCATCCGCTGGCTGGAGGCGGAAATGCGGACCCTCGAAGCAGGTCTGGGCTCGGCCGGCGCCGCTGAACTGGCCCGGTATGGAGACCTTCAGACTCGCTTCGCGCTCCACGGCGGTTACGACGCAGACGCGCGCGTCGGCTCAGCCATGCAGCACCTGGGGCTGGGAGACGTCACCCGTAATCGGCCGCTGTCCTCTCTCTCGGGCGGAGAGCAGGAGCGGCTTGCGCTCGCATGCCTGCTCGCCGACTCGGCTGCGATCCTCATGCTCGATGAGCCCACCAACCACCTGGACGACGACGCCGTCACCTGGCTTGAACGACGGCTCACCTCGCACCGGGGTGCTGTTCTCGCTGTGTCCCACGACCGGGATTTCCTGCGCACCTTCGCGACCGACATCGTTGAGCTCGATGGCGACCGGCGAAAGCTGCAGCGCTACGGCAACGGATACGAGGGCTATCTGCTCGCGAAACAAGCAGAGCGACGGCGGTGGGAACAGCAGTACCAGCAGTGGCTTGATGCTCAGGAGATTGAGCGTTCGAAAGCCGCGGCGGTCGAGCAGCACATGGGCTATGCACGGGTCCACGACGGCGACAAGATGGGCTACGACTTCAAGCAGGGAACCGTCCAGAAAGCGGTAACGAGCCAGAAGCGGAACGCGCTCGAACGGCTGCGCAGACTGGAGGAGAACCCGGTCGACCGGCCGCCGCAGCCGCTGGCGCTGTCCGCACGCTTCGGCGGGCGTTCCCTACGCGGCGATGTCATCACGGTCTCGGGCCTGCGGGTGGACGCCCGTCTGGCCGTTCCGTCGCTGACGGTGGCCGCGGGCGAGAGATTGCTCATCACCGGACCGAACGGAGCAGGAAAGACGACCCTGTTGAACGCCATCGCCGGAAACGGGCAGATCGACGCCGGATCTGTGCGGCAGCGTGGCCGGCTCGGTTACCTTCCGCAAGAACTGGATCCGCCGGTGAATCCGTCCCAGCGGTTGCTGCCCGCATTCGCGGACGGGCTGCGCGGTGACATTGATGAGCTCGCCGACAGGCTGCTGAACCTCGGCTTGTTCAAATCTGCCGACTTCCTGGTGCCCGTCGGCGGACTTTCCGCCGGCCAGCACCGCCGGGTGGCATTGGCTCGGCTGCTCGTAGGCCAGTACGACGTGCTCCTTTTCGACGAACCCACCAACCACCTGTCGCCGGTACTGAGCGGTGAGCTCGAAGAAGCGCTGGCAGGGTCCGCAGGGACCCTTATCATCGCAAGTCACGACCGGGCGCTGCGCCGCTGGTTCGCGGACCTCGGCGGGTCGGAGCTGCGGCTGGACGCCGGGCAGGTGGTCCGGCTGCGCGCGGCGTGACCTTAGCCCCCCGAGCGAGCCCCCCGAGCGATTCCGTGCAGGTTTGCCCGCCGGACCCGCCGTTTTCGCGGCGTGTCCCCGGCCGACACACGGTTCTGAGCCGCAAAGCTGCGAGAAACGGTACGGGGAGCCGGCGTAACGCCGGTTGACCGCTTCGACGCCCCATGCGATTCTTTATAGAACGAACGGTCGGTAATTGTGCCGCCCTCAATTCACCTCGCTGATTACGACGACGATGACGGAGACTGGCATGGCCGAGGCTTTTCTGGTTGGTGGGGTTCGTACCCCGGTGGGACGGTACGGCGGCGCGCTTTCGGCGGTCCGCCCCGATGACCTGGCGGCTCTGACTCTCCGCGAACTGGTGCACCGCACCGGTCTGGACCCCGAGACGATTGACGAAGTCATCCTCGGCAACGCGAACGGCGCCGGTGAAGAAAACCGGAATGTCGCCCGCATGGCCACCCTGCTCGCAGGCCTGCCCAACACCATCCCCGGGATCACCGTGAATCGGCTGTGCGCATCGGGCCTGTCCGCCATCATCATGGCCTCGCACATGATCAAGGCCGGAGCGGCCGACGTCGTTATTGCCGGTGGTGTCGAGTCAATGAGCCGCGCGCCGTGGGTCATGGAGAAGCCGACGACGGCGTTCGCCAAGCCGGGTGCTGCCTTCGACACCTCGATCGGTTGGCGCTTCACCAACCCCACCTTCGCGGCCCAGGAGAAGACCACGTTCTCGATGCCGGAGACGGCCGAGGAGGTTGCCCGCGTGGACGGCATCTCCCGGGATGACGCCGATGCCTTCGCGCTCCGATCCCACCAGCGGGCCATTGCCGCGATAAACGCCGGACATTTCAAAGATGAGATCGTTCCGGTGAACACCGCGCACCGCAAGAAGAACGTCACCGTTGACACGGACGAGGGACCCAGGCGCGACACCACGCTTGAGGTGCTCGCGGGGCTGAAGCCGGTCGTAGCGAAGGGCGGCGTGGTGACAGCCGGCAACTCGAGCTCACTCAATGACGGTGCCTCCGCCGTGATCGTCGCGTCCGAAGCCGCACTCACCCGGCTAGGCCTGACCCCGCGCGCCCGCATCGTCACGGGCGCCTCTGCCGGAGTGCCGCCGGAAATCATGGGTATCGGACCCGTCCCGGCCACGCAGAAGGTCCTCAAGCTCGCCGGCCGCTCCATCGGCGACCTCGACGCCGTCGAACTCAACGAAGCCTTCGCCACCCAGTCCCTTGCATCCATCCGCAGGCTCGGCCTCGACGAGGACATCGTCAACCGCGACGGCGGCGCCATCGCCCTGGGGCACCCGTTGGGGTCCTCTGGCTCGCGCATCGCCATCACCCTCATGGGCCGGCTGGAGCGTGAAGGCGGGAGCCTGGGACTCGCGACCATGTGCGTCGGTGTCGGGCAGGGAACCGCTCTGCTTCTGGAGCGCGTGTAGTGAAGACCCTCAAGATCGACGACGGCGGTAACCGCCTCAGCGTCCAGCTCAACCGCCCTGAGGTGCGCAATGCCATCGACCAGCAGATGGTCGACGAACTTCACGAGGTGTGCGCTGACCTTGAGCGCAACCCTCGAATCCTTGTGCTCTCCGGAACAGGTGGCGTCTTCGCCTCCGGCGCAGACATCGCACAGCTGAGAGAACGACGGCGTGACGACGCCCTTGCCGGAATCAACTCGACACTGTTCTCCCGAATCGCGAAGCTCCCGATGCCCGTGATCGCGGCGTTGGACGGCTACGCACTCGGCGGCGGTGCGGAGCTCGCCTTCGCCGCAGACTTCCGGATCGGGACACCCGCGCTGAAGATCGGCAACCCGGAAACGGGGCTCGGCATCCTGCCGGCGGCCGGCGCAACCTGGCGTTTGCGGGAGCTTGTCGGTGAACCCCTCGCCAAGGAGATCCTGCTCGCGGGCCGCGTGCTCAACGCCGATGAAGCCCTCACCGCCCGGCTCATTACCGAAATCCACCCCGCAGACGATCTACTCCCGGCAGCACACCGGCTCGCTGATCGGATCGCTCGCCAGGATCCGCTCGCAACCCGAATCACCAAGAGCGTCTTCCATGCACCACCTGAGGCGCACCCTGTAATCGATCAGCTCGCGCAGGGCATCCTGTTCGAGTCGGAGGCAAAGTTTGAGCGCATGCAGGCATTCCTAACGAGGAAAGACACCGACCGGGAGAAGAAGAAGTGAGCCTATTGGGTACCAACAGTGTTCCGGAGACTGTCGGCGTTCTCGGTGGCGGGCGGATGGGTGCGGGTATCGCGCACGCTTTTTGTGTGGCCGGTGCCGCCGTCGTCGTCGTTGAACAGAACGACGACGCGGCGAAGGCTGCGCGCGGAAGGATCACCGCGGCGCTCGACCGCAGCATCGCGAAGGGGACCACTCAGGAGAGCCTCGACGCGCTGTCCGCGCGGCTGCAGGTGAGCACGGACTACTCTGCTTTCGCTTCGTGCGGCCTGGTGGTCGAAGCTGTGCCGGAGGATTTGGCCCTCAAGACGGCCGCGCTGCGCGGAGTGGAGGAACAGCTCGACGGCGGCGCCTGGCTCGCGACGAATACCTCCTCGCTGTCCGTCGGCGAGCTGGCCGGCGTCCTTCAGCGGCCCGACCGGTTCTGCGGTTTGCACTTCTTCAACCCGGTACCGGCGTCAACGCTGATCGAGGTTGTGCTTGCGCCTTCTACCTCGGCCGAGCTGGCCGACAAGGCGCGCGGATGGGCTGTAGCGCTCGGCAAGACTCCCGTGGTGGTCAAGGATGCACCGGGCTTCGCCAGTTCGCGGCTTGGGGTCGCAATCGCCCTGGAGGCCATGCGCATGGTCGAGGAGGGAGTGGCGTCCGCTGAGGACATCGATACGGCGATGGTTCTCGGCTACAAGCACCCAGTCGGCCCGTTGCGGACAACCGACATTGTGGGGCTGGATGTGCGGCTCGGAATCGCCGAATATCTCGAGTCGACGCTGGGGGAGCGTTTTGCGCCGCCGCAGGTCCTCCGGGACAAGGTTGCCAGGGGAGAATTGGGGCGGAAGTCGGGCCAGGGCTTCTTCACGTGGGACCGGTGATTAGCTTGCCCCAGGAGACACCACCTCCAAGTTGTTCGCTTGGCACGCTTCGACCATGCGCCGATCATAAGTAACGAGCAGATCGGCGCGTATTTCGAGGGCGGTCGCCACATGAATGGCGTCGAGGGCCCGCAATGCTGCGGGCTTGAGGGCAGCTGCCCGATTCACAATCTCCTGTGTCATCGCGGTTGTGTTGAGGTGCGATAAGACGGATGCGATCGTTTGGGTAAGCGCGACCTGAGGGTGGCGCAATGCAGTGCGATGCAGCTCAACGACGGTGAGGTGCGAGGTTGCGAGGCGATCATTCTCGGTCGTTCCGAAGAACCGGCGCAGCTGTTCCGACTCCCGTTCCGGCACAATGATCTTGGCCAGCGCAGAGGTGTCCACGTAGATCACGAGCGATCCGCTCGCATCTCCTCCAGAATCTCAGCCATGCTGGGCCCTCCCGGTGGCAACTTGACTGGCTCGATGTCAGCTAGCGAGCCGGGGTTCGTTGCAGGAATCAGTGTCCCCTTCGCGATGAGCTCCTCACGCCAGGCAAGGTCCGCAGTCATCGGCTGCAGCGTAGCCATCGGCCGGCCATGGTTGGTGATAAGTACGCTTTCTCCCGTTCGCAGTGCTTCCTCGAGGATACTGGAAGCGTTTTGACGCAACTCCCGGACACCGACGGTCTTCAGAATGTGTGCTGTCATGGCCAGATTGTAGCACAAATTGTGTAACAATTGACTCGGGAACGGCAACGCGCCCTCGGTCCCGCGATGGGTGCAAAAGGGCTAAGGTTTTTTCATGAGCGAGCGGACCACTGTGGCAGACAGGCCGTTGATCGGACCCGTTGAGGCACCGCAGCTGCACATCATGACCTACAACATCAGGCGCCGGGTTGCTCATGTCAACCGCTGGAGCCATGACTTCTGGGGTCGCCGCGAACCGCTGGTCCGCCGTCTGCTTGCGGCCGAGCAGCCTACAATTCTGGGTGTGCAGGAAGCGCTGCCGGACCAGATGCCGGCGATCTGCGAGGGTCTGGGCGAGCGTTACAGCAGCATCGGACGCGGCCGTAACGCCGATGGCGGCGGCGAGCAATGCCCGATCGTGTACGACGCCGACCGGCTGGAACTGTTGGAGTGGGACCAGGACGCGTTGTCCAACACGCCCAACACGCCCGGATCGAATGATTGGGGCAACCTGATTCCACGGATCGTTGTGACGGCTCGCTTTCGCGACCGGGAAACAGGTAAAGAGCTCACGGCGGTCAACACCCATCTCGACCACATGTCCCGCAAGTCGCGCCAGCGGTCTGCGGAGGCAATACGTTCGCTGGTCGCGCGGATGGAAAGCGCCGTCGTCGTGATGGGTGACTTCAATACTGGAGCCGCGTCACAGCCCTACGAGGCGATGACCAGCGGTGAGGTGCTCGCCGATGCGTGGGACGAGGCGCAGGAGCGGCTGACCGACTTGTGGGGGACGTTTCCGCACTACCGCGCGCCGAAGCAGGGGCGCAAGCGGATCGACTGGCTGATGGTGAATCCTGGTGTCACCGTACTGGAAACGGGCATCAACACCACGCGCTACAACGGCGCGTGGCCCTCGGACCACACGCCGGTGCAGGCGATTATTACTGTCGATTAGTCGAGGTGCTTTATAGCCTGCCGGATTTCGTGCAGGTAGCCGTTCTTGTAGCCCTTCGCCGTGGGGTGCAGCGCGCCGGCGTTCGTAAACGGCTGGATCCAGGGCTGCGGTGAACCGAGGCCGTGGTTGTTGAACCGCTTGACGACGTCGACGTAGGTGAAGCCGGCTTTCTTCGCTTCTGCGCGAATCACCTTGTTGAGCTCGTCTGTACCGGCATTGATAATCTGCTGCTCGGCTGGGGTGAGCGGCAGCGGCGGAACTGGGGCGCCGGACTGGTCTTGGAGGGGAAGACCTGTTTCCAGGTCTATGGCGGGGACGAAGAAAGTAGCGCCGTAATTGGGTGAGAACAGGTGCGGGTAGCCGGTCACGACCACCTCGGCCTTCCGTGCTCTGGCGTCGATCTCGTCGTACAGCGCATCGAGCCGGACGGAAAGAATGTTTTGAGCGAAGAGCACGGTTTTGTTGACGGCTTGGGTGCATACAGCCGTTCCGTAACCGCACGCAGCGATCACGGTCTGATACCCGACGTCGTTGCCGCCGACTGTAAGGGTCACGAGGTCCGTCTTATCATTCAGCACCGCAGGGACAAGTTGAGCAATCTGTGTGGGGACATCAGGCACATTGGGGTCCTGCAGCACTTCCAGGGATTGTGCACCCGCACACGTCACGTTCGCGACTAGGTCGATTCTTTTTCGTTCATCGAGCAGCTCAGGGTACCCGAGCGGTGATTGCCCACAGAAGCCGAGAGGGCCGGCCCCGACGCCGGCCGCGTACGAGTCGCCGAGGGCGACATAGTGAGTAGTTCCGCGGTCGCCTGCCGAAGCTGGAAGAACCGCTGAACCTGCGATGAGACCCGAAGCCAGAAGTGTGCTGGCGGCAATTCGGAGGAGTTTCATCGCATCAAGATACTCCTGTTCGGCAGTTTCGACCATAGGTCCGCGAACACGTCTTGTCCGGGCACCTGAGCAGGTCCATTCTTGATCACAACCGCACGCCACTGTGGAGGAAGAAGTGACCCCTGAGCCGAACGCCGATGCCGTCGCGGAGCGCATCCTCCAGGCGGCGCTGGGCACCATCGACCTCCTCGCTGTCCATCTCGGCGACAGGCTCGGCTGGTACCGGAGCCTTGCCGGCGAGGGACCGGCGTCGTCGTCGGAATTGGCCGTCCGCACCAACACGAGTGAGCGCTATGCGCGGGAGTGGCTCGAGCAACAGGCCATCACGGGCATCCTGGTCTTGAACGACGACGGCGACACCCGCCGCTTCACCCTCCCCGCCGCTGCGGCGGAGGTACTGACCGACAGCAACAGCCTCAACTACCTTGCGCCGCTGGCTCGGATGTTCGCAGGAGCGGCCGTGCAGATGCCTGCGCTCCTGGACGCCTATCGCGCCGGCACAGGGGTGGGCTGGTCAGACTTCGGTGAAGACGTTCTCCAGTCCCAGGCGGACATGAACCGCCCGTGGTTCCATCGCGAGCTGGAGCGCGCGTTGAACCAGGCGCCGGACCTGGTGTCCCGGTTGCAGGCGGAAGAGACCACGATCGCGGACATCGGGTGCGGCGCCGGCTGGTCCACGATCTCTCTGGCCCGGAGGTTCCCTACAGCGAAGGTGACCGGATTCGACGTCGACGCAGCGTCGATCGACCTTGCGCGGGTCAACGCCGCGGATTCGGGCAGCGCAGTCGAATTCGAGCACATCGACGCGGCAGGACTGCCCGCGGATCGCTTCGACGCGGTGTTCGCGTTCGAGTGCATCCACGATCTGCCCTACCCGGTGGAGGTGCTGGCCAGCGCACGGCAATCGCTTCGGACGGGCGGCACCGTCGTCGTGATGGATGAGGCCGTGGCCGATGCCTTCCAACCGCCGTGTGATGACGTTGAACGGCTCATGTATGGATTCAGCCTGCTGATCTGCCTGCCCGACGGCATGTCGCATCCGAACAGCGCCGCTACCGGAACCGTCATGCGACGGGCCACCCTGAGCGGGTATGCGTTGGCCGCAGGATTCCGCGATGTCCGGGTTCTGCCCATCGAGGGTTTCGGGTTCTTCCGCTTCTACGAGTTGTTGCCCTGACGGCCTTCTCTCCGGTTGTTACCCTGAGGCACATGGCTTCGATCGACCTGGACCTCCTGCATCGAAACGGCAAGCACCGGAATGTTTCCTGGGACGGGGCGGTGAATGCGCGGGATCTTGGCGGCATCAGTCCTCGAATCAGGGCGGGCCGGCTGTACCGGATGGGGCGGCATGAGTGGCTCACGGACGCCGGTTGGCAGCAGGCGTACGACGACGGCGTCCGCACCGTTGTTGACCTGAGGAACCCTGATGAACGTGGACGCCGGGAAACGGATCCGGTCCTGAACACCGCCGTCCTGGAACGGTTTCGGGTAGTGAACTGCCCTACCGAGGACCAGTCCGATGAGGAGTTCATGCAGCTGGTCGGACCTTATTTGAACTCGCCCGAGTACTACCGGGAAAACCTGCGCCGGTGGCCGGAGAAGATTGCCAAAGTGGTGCGGGCCGTCGCAGAGTCGGAGGGCGCCGTCGTCGTGCACTGCGCAGCGGGACGGGACCGCACCGGCATGGTAACCGCGGTACTGCTGGCCCTCGCGGGTATTCCTCACGACGACATCGCCGATGACTATGCGCTCGCGGTGCACGGTATCAACGAGCACAACGTTGGGCTGGAGAAGCCGCACGAGACGCCGAAGTCGCCCGAGGAATTGCACGAGTGGGTCATGCACACCCGGGCGCATCTGCTGGAGCTGCTGGACAGCCTCGACGCAGCGGCCTACCTCCGGGACGCCGGTTTGTCCGGGGAAGAGATAGCGGCGGTCCGGGCGAAGTTGACCTCGTAGGGCCTACTTCTTCTCAAGCAGCAGGTTGGTGATGCGCAGGGTGCAGAGGCGGCCGCCGTCGTCGTTGGTCAGCAGTACTTCATGCGTGGTGAGGGTGCGCCCCAGGTGGATGGGCGTGGCTGTGATGGTGATGGTGCCGCTGCGCGCTGACTTGTGATGGGTCGCGGACACGTCCACGCCCACAGCAGTCTTGCCCAGCGTGCTTGCATGGATCACGGCTGCCCAGGAGCCAACGGCTTCACCGACCGCAAGCGATGCCCCGCCGTGCAGGAGACCGAAGGACTGCCGGTTGCCCTCAACAGGCATCGTGGCGACGACCCGCTCGACTGACTGCTCGAGGATCTTCACACCCATCTTCTCGTCGAGTTCGCCGAGGGTAATCTGCCAGGCTTCGCCGGTCACTGAAGGCTCCTAGTGGGGTGTGGAGGAATCATGCGTTCATGTACTCTGGACATATTACCGAACGTCCGTTCAGTAATGTTTGCCTTGTTTCTTGAGCACCCAAACGCGAAAGGTCAACGATGACTTCGACCGCCCTCAGCGTGGACATTGTCCCCAGCTTCATCCGCGACGCCTGGTGGACCCCTGACCAGCACACGTTGTCTGAAGACAACGCCACTGAAGTCCGGGATGCCAGCACCGGCGAGCTGCTTGCGATGGTAAGCACCAGCGGCCTGGATACTGCCGACGTCGTTGACTATGCGCGGACCACAGGTCAGACCGCGCTGGGGGAGTTTACGTTCCACCAGCGCGCGCTGAAGCTCAAGGCGCTGGCGCAATTTCTGAACGGGCAGCGGGAGCACCTCTACGAGCTGTCCGCGCGAACCGGCGCAACGAAGATTGACTCGCTGGTGGATATCGACGGCGGGATCGGCGTCCTGTTCACGTTCGGTTCGAAGGGCCGGCGGGAACTGCCCAACTCACAGGTTGTCATTGATGGACCTGTGGAGGTGCTGTCGAAGGACGGTTCCTTCATCGGCGAGCACATTTACACGCGCATTCCCGGTGTGGCCGTGCAGATCAACGCTTTCAACTTTCCGGTGTGGGGAATGCTGGAGAAGCTCGCGCCGGCGTTTCTGGCAGGCGTGCCGACGATCGTGAAGCCGGCAACGCCCACGGGCTACCTGACCGCCGCCGTCGTGAAGCTCATCATCGAGTCGAACATTCTGCCCGCCGGATCCCTGCAGCTCATCTCCGGTCCTGCCCGCGACATTCTGGACCACCTCGACTACCGCGACCTCGTCCTGTTCACCGGCTCAGCATCGACAGCGAACAAGCTGAAGTCCCACGAGAACGTGACGACCGGCGGCGTGCGTTTCTCGTCCGAGACCGACTCGCTCAACGCCGCAATCCTCGGCGAAGATGCAGTGCCCGGTACGCCGGAGTTCGATGCGTTCATCAAGTCCCTCGTCACGGAGATCACGGTGAAGGCCGGCCAGAAGTGCACGAGTATCCGCCGCACGCTGGTCCCAAAAAGTTTAGTGAACGACGTCGTTGCTGCCGCCCGCGAACGCATTGAACAGCGCGTCACTCTCGGCGACCCGCGCGCTGATGGCGTCACCATGGGCGCGCTTGCCTCGGTCGGGCAGTTGCGCGACGTCCGCGCTGCCGTCGAGTCCATGCTTGCGGCGGGCGGTGAGCTCGCATACGGAACGCTCGACTCTCCCCGTGTGACCCAGGCCGACGGCACTGTCGACGTCGTCGAGGGCGGTGCCTTTATGTCGCCGGTGCTTCTCACATGGGAGAACGCGGACGCCGTCGAGCTTCACACGGTGGAGGCGTTCGGCCCTGTCGCCTCGGTGGTGGGATACGACGACACTGCACACGCCGTGCGGCTTGCCGCGATGGGCGAGGGTTCGCTTGTTGCGACGGTCTGCACCAACGATCCAGCCATTGCGCGCGACCTGGTGATGGGCATCGCCGCGCATCATGGCCGCATCCTGATGCTGAACCGTGAGGATGCGCGGTCCTCAACCGGACATGGTTCGCCCGTTCCGCATCTCGTGCATGGCGGTCCCGGCCGCGCCGGCGGCGGCGAGGAGCTCGGCGGTATCCGCTCAGTGCTGCATCACATGCAGCGCACCGCCCTGCAGGGCTCGCCGAACATGCTGACCGCCGTGACGGGTGTTTGGCACACCGGTGCCGACCGGAACTTCGACGAGGAGCATCCGTTCCGCAAGAATCTCGCGACTCTGCGAATCGGGGACGCAGTGCGCTCCGACCTGCGCCAGGTGACGCTTGAGGACATCACGGCGTTCGCGAACGAGACCGGCGACAAGTTCTACGCGCACACCAACGAGGAAGCCGCGGCGGCGAACCCGTTCTTCCCCGGCATTGTGGCTCATGGGTACCTGCTGCTGTCCTGGGGTGCCGGGCTGTTTGTGGAGCCTGCTCCGGGGCCGGTTCTGGCCAACTATGGGCTGGAGAACCTGCGGTTCATCACGCCGGTGGCCGCCGGGGATTCAATCCGCGTGACCCTGACGGCGAAGCGCATCACGCCGCGCGAGGATGAGGAGTACGGCGAGGTGTCCTGGGATGCAGTGCTCACGAACCAGAACGACGAGATCGTGGCAACCTATGACGTCCTGACCCTCGTGGAGAAATAGCCCCGCGCCCATTTAGCTGCCCTGACGCTCGTCTCACGGACCCTGTGCGGCCTTATCCCCTCCCGGTCTGTGGACACTACGTCCCACTGGATCAGCGGTTTCGCTGGGAATGTCTAGACATCCCCAGCGAAAGCTGCGATCTGGTGGGACGTTTTGCTGTGGGCGCCTGCCCGAGCGTGCCTGAAGTTTTCCACATCCTGGCGATCGGAGACCTCGATGCCGGCAACCTCGATAACCATGTAAAGCATGAACGTTGTTGACGTCCTCACCCTGCAGGGAGGGGTTGCCCGCCGCAGAGAACTCGTCAGCGGTGGGGTCAGTGCCGCCCAGTTGCAGCGCGCGCGTGACGACGGGCGAGTAGTCAGGCTGGGACGAGGGATTTATGCACTGCCCGACGCCGACCGTCGGCTCATTGAGGCGGCGGAACTGGGCGGTGAGCTGGCCTGCATCAGCGCTGCGGCACACCGTGGATTGTGGGTCCTTCGTTCCCCCAGGCTTCTTCACGTGTGCTTGGATCACGGACGCCGCACCGCCTCTTCCGTGCGCATACATCGAGCGGCACGCCCCGTCACGACTCTTCTTATCTGCCTGCAGGTGATGCGGTGTCTCCCTGAACTCGACGCACTGTGCATCGTGGAGTCGGCAGTGGTGAAGCGTCTCGTCTCCCTTGAGGAGCTCCGCGGCAGTGCCGGCGGCAAGCATGATGGACCTCTCCGCCGTATCATCGCTCTGATCGACCCGCACTCCCAATCCATTCTCGAGACCGCCGCTCGCTATCCGCTTCAGGAAGCCGGGCTCGCAGTGCAATCCCAGGTATATGTCAAAGGTGTTGGTCGACTGGATCTCTTTGTCGAGGGCGTTCTCGGGATTGAGGCTGACGGGCGCGAGTACCACAGCGGCGCGACGGAGTTCGAGGAAGACCGTCGGCGCTGGAACCTGCTCACTGTTGGCGGTGTTCCTGTACTCAGAGTGACTCGCGGCCAAGTTGTTGAGCGTCCAAGGGCTTATCTCCAGCAGGTACAACGTGCTGTACTGGTTCACCAAAAGGTACGTCGCTAGTGCTAGCTCCCACCGAATCGAGGTTTTGACTGGGAATGTCTAGACATTCCCAGTCAAAACGAGGATCCAATGGGACGGAGTGTGGGTCGCGAGTGGCGGGTGGCGAGGTGGCGGGGCCGGGCGGCAGGGGAAAGCATGCGGGTGGAAAGGCGCAGGAGAAGGCGGGTCGAGAACCGTTAGGCGTGGTGGTGCAGGCCCTCAAAGACCATGGCAATGACGTCGTCAGCGAGCTTCTCCGGCGTCAGCGGACCCCCGGGCTTGTACCACTCGACCACCGAGTTGATTGTGCCGAACAGCAGCCTCGTCGTGGTGCGCGGATCGATGTCCTTACGGATGGAACCCTCGGACCGCGCAGCCTCCACCAGCGACGCCACTTGATGATCAAAGGTACGACGGCGCTCAAGGGCTTCGCGCTCAACCTCCGTATTGCCGCGCAGCCGCAGCAGGAGCGTTACGAAGGGCAGGCGCTCGGTCAGGACGGCGATGGTGCCGCGCAACACGTACTCGAGCCGCTGGTCCGCCTTGCCTGACGTTGCATTCGCGTGTGTCAGTACGGCTTCGAGTCCTCCGAGTGCATGGTCCAGCGCGAGGCGCAGCAGGTCACCCTTCGACGGAACGTGGTGGTAGATCGCCGACTTGCTGATACCCAGGTTCTCCGCGAGAACGCCCATGGACGTGGCCTCGTAGCCGTGCCGGTTGAAGACATCGACGGCGATGTTGAGGACGGTCTGCTGGTCGTATCCGGGGCGTCCGCGGCGGGTAGCGGCCTGTGAGCTGGGCATACGGGCTATTTTCGCATGAACGTTCGGTCAGGCCCCACCGCGGCCGGCCCATCAGGCCACACAGCATGCACCATACAGCTACACCTTCGGCCGCAGGTCGTAGATCCGTTTCAGCTTCCCGCTTGAGCGCGCCAGCGAACCGCTCTCCACGATTGTGATGCCGCAGCTTGACCCGATGTGAATCTTGATCTGCCTGCTCAACTCCGAAGCGGCCGCTGCAGCCTCATCTGCACTAACCCCTTCGCGCGGTTCAATCCGGACGGTCAGCTGGTCCATCCGTTGCCCCTCAGGACGCGTGAGTTCCAACTGGAAATGCGGGCTCAGCGCAGGGATCCGAAGAGCGATCTCCTCGATCTGGGTTGGGAAGAGGTTGACTCCGCGCAGAATGATCATGTCGTCGCTGCGCCCGGTGATGCGGTCCATTCGGCGCATGCCGGGTCGGGCTGTACCGGGAAGAAGCCGGGTCAGGTCGTGCGTGCGGTACCGGATGATCGGCAGCGCCTCCTTGGTTAGTGAGGTGAAGACAAGCTCACCGGACTGGCCGTCGTCGAGCACTGCGTCAGTGAAGGGATCGATGATCTCCGGCCGGAAATGGTCCTCCCAGATGTGCGAGCCATCCTTCGTCTCGACGCATTCACCCGCGACACCGGGGCCCATAACCTCGGACAGCCCGTAGATGTCGCAGGCGTCGAATCCCATGCGCTGCTCCAGCTCGTAACGCATCTGGTCGGTCCACGGTTCAGCGCCGAGCACGGCAGTCTTGAGCGATGTACCTTTCGGGTCAACGCCGGCAGCCACCATTGCATCGAGAATGGTCAGCAGGTAGGTGGGAGTGCTCAGGATGGCGTCCGGCTCGAAATCCTGAATGAGCTGCACCTGCCGTTCGGTCTGCCCTCCGGAAATCGGAATGACGGTGCAGCCAAGCTTCTCGGCGCCGAAGTGTGCTCCCAGCCCACCCGTGAAGAGTCCGTAGCCGTAGGCGTTGTGGACCTTATCGCCTTTCTTGACCCCGCTCGCCCGCAGGCAGCGTGCAACCAGCGACGCCCACCGGTCAAGATCCCCGGATGTGTAACCAACGACCGTGGGCCGCCCGGTGGTGCCCGAGGACGCGTGAATGCGGGCCACGCGCTCCTGCGGAACCGCGAACATCCCAAAGGGATAGGTCTGCCGCAGGTCCTCCTTGGTGGTGTAGGGGAACTTGGCGAGGTCGGAAAGCTCCCGAAGGTCATCGGGGTGGACACCGGCGTCATCGAACTTGCGGCGGTAGAGGTCCACGTTCTCGTACGCATATTTCACCGTCCACTGCAGGCGTTCGAGCTGAAGCTCCTCGATGCGCCCCCGGTCGTAGCTCTCCTCGGGATCCCAGGTGGCTGCGTCCGCTGCGGTCGCCTTGATGGCCGTGGTGCTCATGAAGTCCCCTTCTCGGGCCGGTTGTCGGACTGGTTCTTGGCGGAAGCGCCGCGGCTGCTCTTGTTGGGCACGGTGCGTGAACGGCCCCGGAACTCCGCGATCAGGCGACTGTCGCCGTCGTCGTTTGCAGCAGTGATTGCAATGTCATAGAGGCCGCTCCGGCCGGCAGAGGCCCTCCGGTCCGCTACAGCGGTCAGCACGTCACCGGGCAGGGCGGGGGCAAGGAAGTTGATGTCGACGCCGGAGGCAACGGTAATGGTCTCCGATTCGCCGGGCGGATTGCAGGCCAGGGCGAAAGCGGAGTCCGCGAATGCAAAGACCATGCCGCCGTGCGCGATCCCGAAGCCGTTGAGCATCTCCTCGCGCAGGCGCATGGTAATGGTGGCGTGCCCGTCAGCGAGGCGGAGCACTTCAATCCCCATCCAGCGAGAGGCGTGATCCTGTTCAAGGATGGGATGCGCAGGGCGGACGTCAGTGTCCTTCATGGAGGCCTCTCAGAATTATTTACCGATCGTTCATTAGGTAATACCGCAACGACTACGACTGTCAAGCATATGAAGGCATTGTGGCGATTCCCTGTGGTCCGCGAAGCGGAGGGAGCCGGCACTGCCGCCCGGACGGCTCTGGTGCTAGTCTTTCCGCACACACGCCGCTGAAGCGGAAGGTACGCCCTTGCGACAGCCAATGCTCCGGTTCCTCGCTACTCCCCTCTGCCTTGGGAGTGCGCTCACGGCCTGTTCCGGCCCGGCGACGCCGGAGAGCACGCCAACAACTGTCCAGGCGCAGACCTCCCAACCGGTGCCCGAAACCGTATCGCCGTCGCCGTCGCCGTCGTCCACCAGCCCGACGAGGCAGCCGGAGCGGGAGCCGCACGTCGAGGCCGTCGTTTCGTCGAACTCGCGAGCAACGGACGCGGGCGCGCAGATTCTCGACGACGGTGGGTCGGCAGCGGACGCAGCCGTCGCCGTCGCAGCAGTCCTGACCGTCGTTGAGCCCTTCTACTCAAGCGTGCTGGGCGGTGACACCTGGGCGCTCTACTACGACGCCGGCAGCCAGGATGTCACCAGCCTCAACGGGGTGGGGCCGGTAGGCAGCAAGGCAACGCTCGAGGACTACGCTTCTCGCGCCGGCGAATACGGCATGCACCAGGCAATCCTGCCCGGCGCGTGGGATGGCTGGATGCTCTGGCTGCGGGATCACGGAGACCTGCCGCTGCGGGAGATCCTTGCTCCTGCCATCGAAATTGCGCGCGCCGGCTACCCGGTCAGCAGTGAAATGACTTTCTGGCTCACCCAGCAGGAACAGAACATCCGGAACAACCCGAAACTTCGCGAGCTCTACCTGCGCGACGGCGGCCTGGTCGCCACCGGCCAGACCGTCACCCAGCCGGACCTCGCCAACACCCTCGAAGCCCTGGCAACCGCGTACGACGACGGCGCCGCCAGCGCCGGTGACGCGGCGGCTTCACACGCGGCCGGCATCGAGGCGGCGCGGGACTACTTCTACCGGGGCCCGCTCGCGCAGGCTATCGTCCAGTACTCGGACGAGTTCGACGGCTATTTCACCCTGGACGACTTCGCCGGGTACGAGGCGGAGTTGGTGGAGCCGATTTCCATCGACTGGGGCGGCGGACTCGAGGTGTTGCAGAACCCCCCGAACAGCCAGGGCATAGCGATGCTTCAGGCGTTGAACATCCTGAAGAGCGAGGACTGGTCGGGCAGATCGCCCTCGGACCCGGATGTCGTCCACCGGCAGGTCGAAGCGGTGAAGCTTGCGTACGCGGACCGGTTTGCGTACGTCGGGGATCCCGAGCGAACCGACATACCTGTGGAGGAACTACTGTCCGACGACTACGCGGCCGCGCAACGCACCCGGATTGATATGGACGCCGCGGCGCAATGGCCGATCGAGGCAGGGTTGGACCGACAATCAACCGACACCACCACGTTCCACGTCACGGATACCGAGGGGAATGCAGCCGCCGTCACCACCAGCCTCGGCGGGCAGTTCCTGGTGGTGGGGGAGACCGGCATCCATATCAACGAGCGCATGAAGTTCATGTCAGTGGACCCGGACAACGTGAACGTCGTGGCGCCGGGCGCAACCGTGCGTCATACATCCAACCCGTACATGGTGCTGCGCGACGGCCGGCCGTACCTGTTGGGTGGGAACACCGGCGTCGATACCCAACCGCAGGCGCAGCTTCAGCAGTTCATGAACGTGGTGGCGTTCGGTCTCTCTCCGCAGGAAGCGGTTGCACAGCCCCGCTTCGTGAGCACGTCGTTCCCGCAATCGATCTTCCCTTACCCGGCGGACAACATCCTGCACGTGGAGACAAGCTTCGCGCCCGCCGCCATCTCTGAATTGCGCTCACGCGGACACAACATCGCAATAGGCCAGGGAATTTTCGGCACCGCCAACATGATCGCGCTCAACGAGGACGGCACCGCTGCCCAGATCGGCGCTGAACCGCGCAACGAGACGGCCAGCGGCGTCGTCCTGCCGCTCGATGAATAATCCAGAAGTTACCCCGCGATACTGCCCGCCCCCGAGAGCACTTTTGTGGCGCGCAGCGCGTCGGCCACGAAGGCGTAGTCCCAGGCGACATCCTTCCACTGCTCGTACCGTCCGCTGGCGCCGCCGTGGCCGCCGTCCATCTCGGTCTTGAGGACAATGGGTTCGCTGCCCGTTGTTAGTTCACGGAGCCTCGCCACCCACTTGGCGGGCTCCACGTAGAGCACGCGGGTGTCGTTGAAGCTCGTCACCGCGGCGATCCGCGGGTACGCGGCTGCGCGGATGTTCTCGTATGGGGTGTATTCCTTCATGTACCGGTAGACATCGGCGTCCGTGATGGGATTGCCCCACTCCTCCCACTCCAGTGCGGAGAGGGGCAGCTCCGGATCAAGGATGGTGGTCAGCGCATCCACGAAGGGGACCTGCGCCACGATGGCGCAGTACTTCTCGGGAGCCAGGTTTGCCACGGCGCCCATCAGGAGCCCGCCTGCGGAACCTCCGATAGCGGCAATCCTGCTGGCGTCCACCCAGCCTGACCCGGCCAGATAAGTGGTGGCGTCGACGAAGTCCGTGAAGGTGTTCTTCTTCTCGAGCTTCTTGCCCTTTTCATACCAGGTCCGTCCCATTTCCCCGCCGCCGCGGATATGTGCCACGACGAAAATCACGCCGCGGTCCAGCAGCGACAGACGGGAGATGGAGAACGCCGGGTCCATGCTGATCTCATAGCTGCCGTAGGCATAGACGACGGCCGGGTTGGTGCCGTCCTGCTGCAGGTCCCGCCGCCGAAGTACGGAGAGCGGGATCCGGGTGCCGTCCGCCGCCGTCGCCCACTGGCGCTCGGCGATGTAGTCCTCGGACCGGTACCCCCCGCGCACCTCGGTCTCTTTGCGCAGGGTGAGTACACCGCCGTCGAGCAGATAGTCATACACACGCGGCGGGGTGAAGTAGGAGGCGTAGGAAAGTCGAATCACCGGGGCTTCGAACTCGGCGCCGGCCAGGTTGCAGGTGTACAGCGCCTCGTCGAAGGCAGGCTCGAGCGGAGCCGGCTGTGCGGGCGTGCCGAGGCCTTCCCGCGGCAGGATTTGCACGCGCATGGTGGTGTCCTTGCGTACCGAAACCAGAACGTGCGTAGCGGTGACGGTGGCACCGTGGACGCGGACGGCGTCGTCGTGCTCAACTACCGGCAACCACTCCTGCTCCGCGAGCGGGCGCTGGAACTGCTCCGCGGCCACGAGGCTCACCATCGAGTTCTTCGCTCCGCGGTCATGGGTGAGCAGGTAGTGCAGACGGCCCTCGACGCGCAGCGGCTCCGGTTCGTAGAGGACGCGATCCGAACGCGGGATCAGTGTGGTGAGGCCGGCCTCCTGGTTCTCGAGGTCAAGCACCCGGTACTCGCTGTACTCGGAGCAGCCGATGCCGATGAGCAGCTGCGTGCGGTCCGCTGACAGGTCGAAGCCGGTCCACATCGCGACGTCGTCTTCCTGGTAGACCAGCACATCCTGCTCGACGTCGGTGCCAAGCCGGTGCGATTTCACCTGGTAGGGGCGCCAGCTGTCATCGACGACGGTGTAGAACACCTGGGATCCGGCCGGTGAGAATGTCAGGCCGTAGAAGACGTTGGGGATCTCATCCGGAAGGAGCTCGCCGGTGGACAGGTTCTTGATGCGCAGGGTGAATCGCTCATCCCCGGCGTTGTCCACGCTGAAGGCCAGCAGGTTCCCGTCCTCGCTGACCGTGAGACCGCCGAGAGAGAAGAAGGGCTTTCCCTCCGCCTCGGCGTTGCTGTCAAGGAGTACCTGTTCGCCCTCGACCGGCTGCCCGGGCACAACCTCAGGGGGTGTCCAGTCACGCGCGACGTCGCCGGTATCCACTGCGCGCACACGGCAGTGGATGCTGTACTGCTTTCCCTCCTCGGTGCGGGAGTAGTACCACCAGTCCTTCTTTCGGGCGGGGACGGACAGATCCGTTTCCTGTGTGCGGTTCTTGATCTCGCTGAAGATGTCCTGGCGGAGCTGTTCCTGCCCCGCCGTGACAGCCTCGGTGTAGGCGTTCTCGGCCTTGAGGTGCTCGACGACCTCGGGGTTGTCCTTGGTGCGCAGCCATTCGTACGGGTCGACCACAGTGTCGCCGTGGTGGGTGCGTTCGGTCGGGACCTTCTTGGCAACGGGAGGGGTGGAAGTCATGGCTCCATCCTGCCAGAGGGCCGCGGCTGCCTGAGCGACGGGAAGGTCAGCTGGGAGCGGCCGTGGTGGATCCCCGGACAATCAGGTCCGACTCGAACAAAACCTCCGTGCGGCTGCTGCGTTCGCCGGACAGCTCTGTGAGCAGCGCCTGGACCGCGGCTTCGGCCATGGCGGAGACGGGTTGCCGAAGCGTTGTCAGCGGCGGGTCAGTGAAGGCCATCAGGGGTGAATCATCAAAGCCGACGATCGACACGTCCTCCGGTACGCGCAACCCCCGGGAGCGTGCGGCACGGATCGCGCCGAGGGCCATCACGTCCGAGGCGCAGACGATGCCGGTGTGGCCGGATTCCAACAGTTCGACGGCGGCGCTGTGGCCACCCTCGATGCTGAACATGGTGACGGCGGTGTGTTCCGTGGGATCGGCCTGGCCGAGCTGCTGGTCCAGGCCGGCACGGAACCCTTCCGCCTTCCGGCGGCTGGGAATGAAATGCTCCGGGCCGGTGGCGAAACCGATTTTGCGGTGCCCCAGGGAGGCGAGGTGACGGACGGCGGTCTGGATGGCGATGGAATCGTCAGTGGCGATGGCCGGGGCGTCAATCTCCGCCCGTGTTCCGTTGACCAGCACAAAAGGGATGCCGCGCGCACGCAGCCGCTGATACCGCTCGACGCTTGCACGGCCGTCTGCGTGGGCCGCGCATACGAAGATCAGACCGCGCGCCCCCTGATCGAGGAGAAGGGAAACGTACTCGTCCTCGGGAACGCCGCCGCCGGGCAGCGTGCAGAGCGCGGGAATGTAGTCGTTTGGAGCAACCAAAGCGCTGATCGCGCCGGCGAAGGCGGGAAAGATCGGGTTGACCAGATCAGGCACCACAATGCCGATCTGCCCCTTGGCTCTGCCCGACAGGCGGTCGGGCCGTTCATAGCCGAGGTCATCCATGGCGGTCAGTACGGCCTGGCGCGTTTCCCTCGACGCCCCGCTCCGCCCGTTGAGCACCCGCGAAACCGTAGGCACACTGACTCCGGCGTGGCGCGCTACATCCTCCAGTCGGGGCTTGTCGGTTAGCGGAGAAAGGGTCACGGGTCCATCGTATCCGGCCGCGAGCGGCGAGTGAAAACTTTCATGAAACTTTCAGCAAGCTATTGACCGGCTTACGACTACTTCCTAGGGTGAGAAGCGCCTACTACCAAGACCGGACGTGCACTGTGGCACGTCGAGGAGGATTTATGCTCACCGCTTCATCTGTTCACCGCGGCCGACGGCGCGCCGCCGGGCTGGCCGCCGGTGTCCTTGCCGTACCGCTGCTCGTCAGCCTGGTGCCTGTTCCGGCGCTCGCCGACCACAGCGCAACTCCAACCTCCGTGACCCTTGTGGGCTCGCTTCAATCCGAGCTCGGCTGCCCCGGCGACTGGCAGCCCGAGTGCACGGCATCGGCCCTGACCGAAGTCGATGGTGCGCCCGGCACCTACAGCGGCACTTTTGATGTTCCGGCCGGGGATTACGCTTACAAGGCAGCCCTCAATGGCACCTGGACCGAGAACTACGGCGACGGCGGCGCGGCGGGTGGTGCCGATATCGCCTTGACGTCCCAGGGAGGGCAGATTACCTTCACCTACGACCACAGCACCCACGTGATGACCAGCGACGTTCCGGCTTCGCTGGTCTCCGGTGCTGCAGCGCACTGGCTGGCGCCCGGTGTCCTGGCGTGGGATCTGACAGATGCCCCGGAAGGCGCGTCCTACCGCCTCTACTACGCGCCGGACGGCGGCCTGGAAGTGGTTGACGGCGCCGTTCCGAATGGTGAGTACATCGACCTGGAACGCAGTTCCGACTCCCTCGGCGCCGAGCTGGCAGCCGCTTCCCCGCACCTGACCTCCTTCGACACCCTGACCCTTCCGAAAAAGGCCGCGCGCCAGGCAAAGGACCTGCTCAAGGGTGAGTTGCTTGCTGTACAAATCGGTGCAGACGGAACGGTCCTGCAGGCCACCGGCGTGCAGGTTCCTCGCGTGCTGGACGCGCTGTACCCGAAAGCCCTCAAGCGCACCCTCGGTCTGAGCTGGAAGGGCCCACGCCCGCGCTTCGACCTGTGGGCGCCGACGGCCCGTCAGGTGAACCTCCACGTGTACCGCGAGGGATCCGGCGGCGAAGCCCTGGCCACCGTTCCCCTGAAAGAAGGGCACGACGGCGTGTGGTCACTTCTCGGCGAAAAGGACTGGAAAAACGCCTACTACCTCTACGAAGTGGAGGTCTACGTGCCGGAAACGGGGGCAGTGGAGCGCAACCTCGTCACCGACCCCTACAGTGTTGGCCTCTCCACTAATTCCGAGCGCAGCCTGATCGTTGATCTGGACGATCCGGCACTCGCACCATCCGACTGGAAGTCGATCGAGAAGCCCGCCCTTGCGCAGCCCGAAGACCTTTCACTGTATGAACTGCACGTCCGGGATTTCTCGATTTCCGACACCACAGTGCCGGCGGAGCGCCGCGGCACGTACGCAGCCTTCGCGGAACCGGACAGCGATGGAATGAAGCGGCTCGCAGACCTGGCGGATGCCGGGCTGAACGCCGTGCACCTCCTGCCGGTGAATGACATCGGAACCATTGAGGAACGCCGCGACGTCCAGGCCGAGCCGCAGTGTGATCTGGAGAGCTTCGCTCCTGACAGCGAGGAACAGCAGGCCTGTGTCTCCGCCGTCGCGGGCAAGGATGGCTTCAACTGGGGCTACGACCCGCTGCACTACACCACGCCGGAAGGCTCGTACTCCACCAATCCCGAGGACGCCACCCGCATCCGCGAATTCCGCGACATGGTCGCCGGCCTGAACAACACGGGCCTGAGGGTGATCCAGGACGTGGTCTACAACCACACCGCCGGCGCCGGCCAGACCTCGACCAACAACCTGGACCGGATCGTACCCGGGTACTACCACCGGTTGAACCCGGCCAGCGGAGCAGTCGAGACCTCGACCTGCTGCCCCAATACGGCAACCGAGAACGCCATGATGGGCAAGCTCATGGTTGACTCCATCGTGACCCTCGCGCGCACCTACAAGCTGGACGGCTTCCGGTTTGACCTCATGGGTCATCACAGCAAACAGAACATGCTCGATGTTCGCGCGGCGCTCGATGCACTGACGCTCAAGAAAGACGGCGTCGACGGCAAGAGCATCTACGTCTACGGCGAAGGCTGGAACTTCGGCGAGGTGGCCGACAACGCCCGCTTCGAACAGGCCACCCAGCTGAACATGGCCGGCACGGGCATCGGTACCTTCAATGACAGGCTTCGTGACGCCGTGCGCGGCGGCGGACCCTTCGATGAGGACCCTCGCGTGCAGGGCTTCGGGTCCGGACTCTGGACCCAGCCCAACGGCGCCGAGGCCAACGGCACTGCCGAGGAACAGCGCGCCCGCCTGCTGCTGAACCAGGATCAGATCAAGGTGGGGCTGACCGGGAACCTGCGGGACTACACGTTCATCGACCGCACCGGAAAAGAGGTGACCGGCGTGGACGTCGACTACAACGGCAGCCCCGCCGGCTACACCGCCGATCCGCAGGAAGCCATCACCTACGTCGAGGCCCACGACAACGAGACACTGTTCGACAGCCTTGCGTTCAAGCTGGCGCCCGGAACATCGATGGCCGACCGCATCCGGTTCCAGACCCTCTCGCTCAGCACCACGGCATTCGGACAGGGCATTTCCTTCTGGCACGCCGGGGGAGAGGCGCTGCGGAGCAAGTCGCTTGACCGCAACAGCTACGACTCCGGTGACTGGTTCAACCTCCTGGACCACACCGGCACCGACAACGGCTTTGCCCGTGGTCTTCCGCCGCGTGCGGATAACGCTGACAAGTACGGGTACATGTTGCCGCTGCTGGCGGACCCTGCACTCAAGCCCGCGCCGGTGGAGATCGCTTCGGCTCGCGATCAGGCCCTGTCCCTGCTGGAAATTCGCAGGAGCACGCCGCTGTTCCACCTGGGTACGGCCGAGCTGGTGCAGCAGAAGGTGTCGTTCCCCACCAGTGGCCCTGAACAGACTCCGGGCGTGATCGTGATGCACATTGATGACACCACCGGACCGGACATGGATAGCGAGCGGACCGGCGTCGTCGTCGTTTTCAATGCGTCCGATACTGCCGCCACGCAAACGGTTCCCGCAGCGGAAGGGCAGCCCTTCGGGCTGCATCCGGTCCAGCTCGACGGACCGGATGACGTGGTGAAGGGTGCATCCTTTGATCCCGCGACAGGCAGCTTCACCGTCCCGCCGCTCACGGTCGCGGTCTTCGAGGCGAAGTAGGAACAACTGATCAGAGCGGAAGGGCCGGAACAGCAGAGCACGCTGTTCCGGCCTTTCCGCGTGGCGGAACGCGCCGGTGCGTAGTGCCTCAAGTCAATATGCCCGTGAAAGTTGATCGGTGCCTCAGGTAGGAATGCCCGCGAATGGGTTAGCCT
>NZ_CANLXP010000009.1 GCF_947495145.1 uncultured Arthrobacter sp. | reverse complement strand
GACCCCAGCCACCCGGCTGAACCAGCTGCTCACAGCGGCATGAACCCCAGCGTTGCCCCCACTACTTGACTTCGCCCCGTCCTTTCGGGGCGTGTCGTGCCAAATGAACGCGAAGGGGTTAGAGGTGAACCGTACTCACGGGCATTGAAGAGTCGGTGCCGAAGCCGATCCCGCTGGGCTCGCCGCCGTCCATGATGATGCGCGCGGCAAGCGCCGCCACCATGGCTCCGTTGTCTGTACATAACGACGACGGCGGAATGGTCAACGTTATCCCCGCCGCCTCACAGCGTTCCCGGGTCAGCTGACGGAGCCGCGAGTTTGACGCCACTCCCCCGCCCAGCAGCAACGACGTAATACCGTTCTCGCGGCACGCCAGCACCGCCTTGGACGTGATGACGTCCACCACCGCTTCCTGAAAGGACGCCGCCACATCGGCTACCGGCACCTCGACACCGCGCGCCTCGCAGTCCTCAACAAACCGTGCGACGGCTGTCTTCAACCCACTGAACGACCAGTCGTAGCGGTGCGGACCCGGCTGCTCCGCCGTACCCAGGTACTTGGGCTGGCTCAGCCCGCGCGGAAACCGGATGGCCCGGGGATCGCCCTGCGCTGCGATCCGGTCTATCGCCGGCCCGCCCGGATAGCCGAGGCCCAGGATGCGGGCCACCTTGTCGTATGCCTCGCCTGCGGCGTCATCGATGGTCGAACCCAACAGTTCGACGTCGGAAGCCAGGTTCCGCACGCGCAGAATTTCCGTGTGCCCGCCGGATACCAGCAATGCGCCGAGGTCCTTGGGCAGTTCGCCGGAGTCGAGCAGCCCCACCCCGACGTGTGCCACCAGGTGGTTCACCGCATAGAGCGGTTTCCCCGTCGCCACTGAAAGCGCCTTGGCCGCCGCAACACCGACCATGAGCGCGCCGGACAGTCCCGGGCCCGAGGTGACGGCGAGCGCATCGACGTCGGACAGCTGCACCCGAGCCTCGTCGAGTGCCTGTTGGAGCGTGGGCACCATGGCGTCGAGGTGCGCCCGGGAAGCGATTTCGGGGATGACACCGCCGAAGCGCACATGCTCGTCCATCGAGGAGGACACCGCGTTGGTCAGCAGGGCTGTTCCCCGCACAATCCCGACGCCGGTCTCGTCACAGGATGATTCGATTCCCAATACCAGGGGTTCAGACCGGTTCATGGTCGCCTTTCGCTGCGTGGGAAGAGTCGAAGATCAGCCGCATGACGTAGGCGCTCACGCCGTCCCGGTAGTAGCCGCGCCGGGTATGGATGTGTGCGAAGCCGAAACGCTCATACAGCGTCCGCGCCCTCGGATTGTCCTCCCGAACCTCAAGCAGGGTCTCAGTTGCGCCGCGGCGGCGGGCTTCATCGAGCATGCTGGTCAGCATCGCGGTGCCGATCCCCTGCCCCTCGTACTCCGGCAGCACGCCGATCGTCTGGATGTCCGCCGTCGCACCGAGCACCATGACGCCGCAGTAGCCGATCAGTTGGCCGTCAGCCTCAGCGATCAGGTACTGCCGCGTTTCAACCTGCGCGAACTCATCGAAGAACAGCTCGAGGGGCCACGCGTCGACCGGGAAGAGCTTCTGCTCCAGGCTGCCGACCGCGGGGATGTCCTGCAGGCGCATTGGACGGAGTGTGAATGTCACAGCAGCGCCTTCTTCCGTGGACCCGGCACCTTGGCATCCGACTCCCGCAGGTACAGCGGCGTGGTGGGACGCAGTGCACCACCGGCCGCTAGCGTCTGTTCGGCGACCAGTGCGAGCGCGGCGGCGTCGGGCGTGAGCTCGGTTGCGCGGGCAGGACCGGTCAACCGCTCGGCGTAAAGGCCTGCACCATGCCCGTACACGGGAAGGTCCGGAACGGTTTCCGCCGGCCCCACATACGGACCATCCACGAGCTCCGGCAGCGCAGAACCCGCGCGGTAGCGCGCCCAGTACACTTCCTTGCGGCGCGCGTCGGTGGCTACCGCGAACTCGCCTTCCGCATGAGCCGCATCGAGGGCCACCGCGTCAAGGCTCATCACCCCGTACAGCGGCACATTCCACACGAAGGAGAGCATCCGCGCTGTGGCGATCCCCGCGCGCAGCCCCGTGAACGGGCCCGGACCAACGCCGACCACGAGCGCACCCAGCTCGGTTCCCGCCACACCAGCATCAGCGAGCAACCGCTCGACGGCGGGTGCCAGCACTTCAGCATGCGAGCGCGTGTCGGTCGAGGCAAACCGTTGGAGAACGACGCCGTTGCTCACCAGCGCTGCGCTGGCCGCCGCTGAGGTATCAAGGGAAAGAATCAGCACGCTAGACCAGCGCTTCCGGTTGTAGTTTGGCCCAGCGTGGACCGTAGGCGTCGATGCGCACCTGGCGCGATTCGTCGTCGTCGTCCTCCTCAGGTACTGCTGACGGCTCTGCGGCGGAGGAGAGAACTGGGCGAACCAGCGTGAGGTGCAGCCAGCTGTCGGCGAGATGCTCCACCCGGCCGGCACCCCACTCGACCACGGTGACGGAATCCTCCAGCGTGGTTTCCAGGTCGAGGTCGTCGATTTCGGCGTCTGATTCAAGCCGGTACGCGTCGACGTGGACCAGTCCTGGCCCGCCGGTGAGCGAGGGATGATTGCGAACCAGCACGAACGTTGGCGAAATGATGCCCTCCCGCACGCCGAGCCCGCGGCCCAGCCCCTGCGTGAAGGTGGTCTTGCCCGCTCCGAGCTCCCCGGTCAGGATAAGCAGGTCACCCGCGGCGAGCCTGCTTCCAAGGCTCTCTGCTGCACGCTGCAGCTCCTCGGCTGAGGCTACGCAAAATTCCTGCGACCACACCGGATCGGTCACTGGTCAGCCTCCGCGTCGATATACCGGCGGGCAACACGGGGACTGATCCGGGTGACGATTTCGTAGTTGATCGAGCCGCTCGCCCGGGCCCAGTCGTCGGCCGTAGGCGTGCCGTCCCCGGCACCGAAGAGAACGGCCTCGGCGCCCAGCGGGCTGTCTTCCGAGTCCGCGATCCCGGTTTCCTCGAAGTCGATGACAAACTGGTCCATCGCAATCCGGCCAACCACGGGGTATAGCAGTCCGTTGACCGAAACGGGTGCACCCGTGGCGACCCGGGGGACGCCGTCGCCATAGCCCACCGGGATGAGCCCCAGCGTGGTGCGCTTGTCGGTCCGGTAGGACAGGCCGTAGGAAACGCCGTGACCTTCCGGTACTTCCTTGCAGTTGGCAATGGTGGTCCGGAAACTCATGACCGGACGGAGTCCGAGCTCGGCCGAGGACTGGCCGTCGAACGGCGAGAGCCCGTAAATACCGAGGCCCACCCGCACGAGGTCGAAATGCGCGTCCGGCCGCGACAGCGTCCCGGGAGTGTTGGCCAGGTGGCGCACTTCGAGATCCACCCCGGCGTCTTCGGCGACGGCGACAGCTTCCCGGAAGCGGTCAATCTGCTCGTCTGTCTCTTCGCGGTCCGGCTCGTCCGCGACGGCGAGGTGGGAAAAGACTCCGACAACCCGCAACAGTCCGTGCTCCTGGTGTTCAAGTGCCCGGCCGAGCAGGGCTTCCCAGTGCTCGGGCGGGCAACCGTTCCTTCCCAGCCCGGTATCGATCTTCAGGTGAACGCGCGCAGGCCGTTCGAGTCTGCGTGCTTCGGCCACCACGTGCGCCAGTTCCCACCCGGAGATGCCCAGGTCCACTCCCAGTTCGATGGCCGCCGCGAAATCACTTGCCTCGGTGTGCAGCCAGGCCAGGATGGGCGCTTCGATACCGGCTCGACGAAGTTCAACGGCTTCTGCGATATGGGCAACGCCCAGCCACGAGGCACCCGCTTGCAGCGCCGCCTTCGCCACTGGAACCGCGCCGTGCCCGTAACCGTCGGCTTTCACTACGGCCATGACGCGGGCCGGGCTGGCGATCTCTGCGATATGCCGGACGTTGTGCCGCAGCGCGGCGAGGTCGATGTCCACCCGCCGTTCCGGGACTGGTCCTGCTGAAAAACTCACAGGCCCATTCTGTCAGTTCTGAACGGGCCGTCAGGAATCCGGGTGCGCAGGTCCCGGGAACACCCTTGCGCTAGGCTTCCCGGCAGCGACAGGATGGATCATGACCTTCTCACCGAAAACGGCAATAGTCACCGGGTCCGACAGCGGCATTGGACGCGCCACAGCCGTCGCGCTCGCAGAAGCGGGTTGCGACGTCGGCATCACCTGGCACTCCGACCAGGAGGGCGCCGAAGAGACCGCCCGCCAGGTGGAAGCCACCGGCCGGAAGGCGGTCACGGCGCAGCTGGACACCACCGACGCGCCCGCGTGCGGCGACGTTATCGACCGGCTGGCTGAAGACCTGGGCGGCGTTGATGTTTTCGTGAACAACGCCGGAACCGGTGATGGAACTCCGTTCCTGGACCTGGATCTGGACACCTGGCGCACCACGGTGGGGGCAAACCTGGACGGCGCTTTTGTCTGCATTCAGCGCGCCGCGAAACGGATGGTCAGTGCGGGAAACGGTGGACGGATCATCGCGGTGACGAGCGTGCACCAGGAACAACCGCGGGTGGGCGCAGCGGCCTATGACGCTTCAAAACATGGGCTGGGCGGCCTCATCCGGACCATTGCGCTTGAGCTCAGTGATCGCGGGATCACGGCAAACACTGTTCTCCCCGGCGAGATCGCTACACCCATGACGCACGAGGAGAACGAGGATCCGCATCAGATCAGCCGCCCCGGCGTACCGCTGGGGCGCCCGGGCGACGCAGGCGAAGTCGCCGCAGTCATCGCGTTTCTTGCCTCCCCTGCCAGCAGCTATGTCACCGGCGCATCGTGGGCTGTCGACGGCGGCATGCTCCAGATGGGGCCGCAGGCAGGATCACACATCACCAGTGATGACTGGCGGTCGGTCTGACCTGGGAGCGTTAAGCCCTTACGCGTCCGACTGGGTGGCAATGGTGGCAGTCGCCCGCCGTACTGCTTCGGCAGGAACGTTCGACACGATGTCCTCCAAAAAGGCATAGCGCCGCAGCCACTGCTTCCGGACGCCGTCGCGCTCTGTGCTCATCCGCCGCCACCAGTCGGCAATGTCGCCCCAGCCCGGAGCGGCGAGCGATCCGCCCACCTCCTGAACCGACAGCGAGGCGCAGAGGTTGGCGAAAGCCAGCCGGTCTGCCAGCGGCCAACCGGCAAGGTCTCCGGTGACGAACGCCGCACCGAAACAATCGCCGGCACCCGTCGGATCATAAGCGTTTACGGGCAACGCCGGCACCCACTCCTCCTCCCCGGTCAGGGAGTCGACGGCGATCGCTCCCTGCTGCCCGACCGTCACCACAGCAACCGGGACCCGGTCGGCGAGCGCGTACAGCGCGGCCCAGGGGTCGCTGGTCCGGGTGTAAGCCATGGCCTCGGCTTCATTGGGCAGGAAGGCGTGGAAGTACTCGAGCGAGTCCAGTGCCTCCGAGGACCAGGTTCCACTGGGATCCCAGCCCACATCCCCGAAGAGCTTCATCCCCAGCGCACACGCGGCGGGCACCCACGGTTCCACCTCGGGACCGACCTCAGCAATGGCGGCCCGGCAGCGCGGCAGGTCAGCGATCAGTTCCGATGCAGAGAGCGGAGAGGGGTGCCCGTGGGTGACCATCGACCGGTCGCGGTGAACTGAGAGGGAAACCGTCACCGGCGAATGCCACTGCTCGAAGGTCCGGGACCGGGAGAGGTCAACGTGCTCCTGCCCCTGGAGGATGCTCCGGTTGAAGGCGCCGTACCCATCGTCGCCGAAGGCCGCCGCGAGGGTGGTGCGCAGTCCAAGCCTGCTCGCCGCGATCGCCTGGTTGGCCACCCCGCCCGGACACGAGCCCATCCCCTCGGCCCACACTTCCGTCCCGGCACTGGGCAGCGCATCGAGGCCGGTAAAGATAATGTCGAAGAACACCGAACCGCTCAACAGGAGGTCGAACTCCGGATCGCTCTTGGTCCGTGCTGCGGCAAGCGGGTCAAATCGGTTCAGGGCGGCCATGTACGGCACGATACTCCCCGGCCGCTCAACAGGAAGGACCACCATGAAGTTGGCTGTCATCGGCGGCGGCGGGTTCCGGGTGCCGCTCATCTACCGTGCGCTCTGCTCGGGCGCGTTTGCCGGGCTGGTGGATGAAATCTGCCTGTACGACGCCGATCCCTCCCGCGCTGCGGCCGTCGCCCTCGTGGCACACGATATGCCGCTTCCGGAGCGGGCGCAGCCGCCCCGTCTCACCGTCTGTGACCGGTTGGAGGACGCGCTGGCAGCGGCCGACGTCGTCTTCGTCGCCACCCGTCCCGGTGGGGCGGCCGGCCGCGTACGAGATGAGCGGGTGGCCATCGCGGAGGGTGCGTTGGGCCAGGAGACAGTGGGAGCGGGCGGCCTGTCCTATGCGCTGCGGTCGACTCCCGAGATGCTGGCGCTCGCTGAGACGATCACCCGGACCTGCCCGAATGCGTGGGTCATCAACTTCACCAACCCGGCTGGGATTATCACCGAAGCACTGCAGCCCGTGCTCGGCCAACGGATCATCGGGATTTGCGATTCGGCCTCAGGGCTGGTCCGGCGGGCGTCCCTTGCCGCCGGTGTGCCGCTCCCGTTGGGCTCCCTGACCGGGGTCGATTATGTGGGCCTGAACCATCTGGGCTGGTTGCGGGGTCTGGAGCACGACGGCGGTGACCTCCTGCCCACGCTCCTCGCCGACCCTGCCCGGCTGGGTTCGTTTGAGGAGGGCAGGGTGTTCGGCCCGCAGTTTCTCCATATGCTCGGAGCCCTGCCGAACGAGTACCTCTTCTACTACTACTTTCACGCCGAGGCCCGCCGGTCCGTGGTGGGCGCTGCCGAAACCCGAGGAGAATCGCTGGTTCGGCAGCAATCCGGCCTCTACCCGGCACTCCTGTCCTCAGACGAACCATTCGCCGTCTGGGAAGCGGCCCGCCGCGCCCGCGAGGAAGGACATCTGGCGGAGGCTCGCACGGCGGAGGAATCCCGGGACGAAGCGGACCTGGCCGGCGGCGGGTATGAACAGGTGGCACTCACGGTCATGCGCGCGCTACTGCGGAACGAGCCGACTGAGCTCATCGTCAACGTCCGCAACGGGAACACGATTCCCCAGCTGCCTCCCGACGCGGTGGTGGAAGTTCCCGCCCGTGTTGACGGCACCGGCGCCGCCCCTTTGCTCGTGGGCACGCCGACGCCGCACCAGCTCGGCCTGATGTCGCTGGTCAAGGCGGTGGAGCAGGACGTGATTGCCGCCGTCGTGCACGGCGACCGTTCGCTGGCGGTGCGGGCCTTCGCGCTGCATCCGCTGATCGACTCCGCCCACACCGCGCAGCGGCTGCTGCGCGGGTACGAGAACGCGTTTCCCAGGTTGCGGAGCCTTTGGCGGTAATTCCCCGGGCACCCCAACGAATCCTATGTGCCTCGCGGCGTGCGGTACCGTCGGTGTGATGCCTGACGCAATCTTCGATCACCCACGGGTCGCCCGCGTGTATGACCCTCTTGACCCCGACCGCAGCGACCTGGATACCTATGTGGACCTTGTAGACGAGTTCGGTTCCTCAGCGGTTCGGGACGTTGGTTGCGGTACGGGGACTTTGTGTTCCCGCCTGGTAACAGAGCGCGGTCTCCGCGTGTTCGGCGTCGACCCTGCCGGAGCATCGGTCGATGTCGCCCGGACCAAGCCAGGGGCAAACCGGGTGACATGGCTGGTGGGAACCGCGGTGGACGTTGCCGCAGATGCCTCCCAAAGACGGCAGTACGACCTGGCGACGATGACTGCCAACGTCGCGCAGGTCTTCCAGTGACGAATGTTGATGGCGAGTTGGTCACGTTCGAATCCCCGACGATCTTCCGAACTGATGGCGAGCGCATCGACTCCACGTCCACTCTGCGCTTCCGCTCCAAGGAGGCGCTTTGCCTCTCCCTGACCGAAGCAGGTTTCACCAGTACCGAGGTGCGTGACCTACCCTACGCGCCCGGCCGTGGCTCGCTCATTGTCGCCCGCGCCTGAGAGCTAGCGTGAGCGGGGTGCCGCTACAGCTGCAGGTGGAGGCGCAATGCGTCATCGAGCTGTGCCATAACGTCCGCTGGAGCTCGCCCAAGGACCGCGCCCAGCCGCTCGACAGCGATCGAGCGGACCTGCTCCGCCTGGGCCTTGGAATCCTGCCGCAGGCCGGTCGAGGCGGCGGGCAACAACGTCTGGAACGGGAAGATGCGGTCGGTGTTGCTGGTAACCGGTACGACGGTGACCACGCCACGGCCGAGCCGCGCCGCGATCGAGTTCGCTCGATCGTTGCTGACGATGACTGCCGGCCGTCGCTTGTTGGCCTCGCTCCCACGCACAGGGTCCAGATCGGTGAGCCGGATCTCACCGCGCAGCATCGGCGAGCCCGTCTGCTGCGGTAACGCTCCACGCCGCCTGGTCATCTGATGCTTCCCACTCGTTCCAGGCGGCTTCGTAGTCCTGCTCCAGTTCGGGCAGTCGGAGCATGCGCACGGCATGGTGCAACGCGGCCGACCTCGAGGGAAGGCCGGCGGTGCGGACAAACTCGTCGAGGATGGCTACATCTTCCTCCGGCAGACTGATACTGAGTTTCATACCTTCATACTACCGCGGTACTACTGCGAAGTGATGTAAGCCATCTCGCGCAATCCCTGTTCGAACCGTCCGCGGGATGATCTTCCCTGCGATCAACATCTGGGGGTGAGGGAAGTTGCTATGCCTCGAGCGCCTTGGCCCACAGGTTAATATCCGACTCGACGGCGAACTCGTCGATCGCGTGCAGCTCGCTGTCGCTGAAGTCGAGGTTGTTGATCGCGCCCACGCTGTCCTCGAGCTGCTTCACGCTAGACGCGCCGATCAACGCCGACGTGATGGCCGAGCCCTTGCCCTGCGGACGCAGGATCCACGCGATGGCCATTTGGGCCAGCGTCTGGCCGCGGGACTCCGCAATGCCGTTCAGGCCGCGGACCCGCCGCAGGTTGTCTTCCGACAGGTGGTCCTCGGACAGCGACTTGTTCGACGCCGCACGGGATCCTTCCGGCACCCCGTTCAGGTACTTGCTGGTCAGCAAACCCTGGGCCAGCGGCGAGAACGCAATCGAACCGGCGCCAACCTGCTCGAGGACCTCCGGCAGGTTCGGCTCGCCATTCTCCACCCAGCGGTTCAGCATCGAGTACGAGGGCTGGTGGATCAGCAGCGGCGTGCCGAGATCGCGCAGGATCGCCGCTGCCTCAGCGGTGCGCTCCGGGGAGTACGAGGAGATGCCGGCGTAGAGCGCCCGCCCAGATCGCACTGCGGTGTCCAGTGCGCCCATGGTCTCTTCCAGCGGAGTCTCCGGATCGGGGCGGTGGCTGTAGAAGATATCGACGTAGTCCAGGCCCATCCGGTTCAGGGACTGGTCGAGGCTGGCGAGCAGGTACTTCCGTGAACCGAAGTTGCCGTACGGGCCCGGCCACATGTCGTAACCGGCCTTGCTCGAAATGACGAGCTCATCCCGGAACGGCCTGAAGTCGTCCTTGAGGTGCCTGCCGAAGTTGGTCTCAGCTGACCCGTACGGAGGCCCATAGTTATTCGCAAGGTCAAAGTGATTGACCCCGAGGTCGAACGCGCGCCGCAGAATGTCCCGCTGCACATCGAACGGCTTGTCATCACCGAAGTTATGCCACAGCCCGAGCGAGACGGCCGGCAGGTGCAACCCGCTGCGTCCCACTCGTCGGTACGGCATGGTGTCATAGCGGTTGTCCGCGGGGTGAAAGGTCATGGATTCATCCTAGGTCGCCGTTGGGCCCGAGCCCGAACCACTGATCAGGCAGGAGCGCACGTAACCGCGACACCGCGGTATGCACCGGCGCTGCTCCCGCCACGAAGCCGTCCGGACGCACGAGGTAACACAGCCCCTCCTGAAGCCCCTTTCCGCTTGCCGCGGGAAATGAATGGACCTGCACATTCAATCCGTGCCCGACGGCGGCCGCCACCTCCGCATCCACCTCACCGTAGGTGTGGACCTGCCAGGTAGCAGCACGAAGCACCTCGAAATTCGGCCCGGTCCACGGCAGCCGCCTGCCGACCACCCGGCCGCGGCGCCTCCGGTGCCCGTGGTGAGCTCTGGGTCCGGAACCTGAAGCGATGGCCAACCCGGCGCCGTCGTGCGTTGAGTCGTCAGAAAAGGCACCGTCCATCCAGTAATGGATGCGGATCTGTGAGAGGTACCCAAAAAGGCGCGGAGCAAGAGGAAGCCGCGGCACGAGCCTGACCGCCGCCGGGGCAAAAAGCCGGGGCACGATCCGGCGGACGTTACGGGCCAGCCGCCGATCGGAGGTCACAATGCCGAACACCCGGTCGGTGCTGTTCACCAGCCGAAGCGCCACCGGCCGCCGCTCGGTCTCGTACCGGTCGAGGAGAGACTCCGACGCACGTCCCTGAAGTACGTCAGCGAGTTTGAACGCGAGGTTATGCGCGTCCTGCAGCCCGGTGTTCATCCCCTGCGCGCCGACGGGCGAATGGACATGCCCGGCATCCCCGGCGAGGAAGACCGGGCCTTCCCGGAAGCGAGCAGCAACCCGGTGGTGGATGCGGTACGTGGAGAACCAGAGCGACTCCCGGTAGGACACTCCGAACACCGTTTCCAAGCGCTGACGCGCCAATGATTCGGGCACTTCCTCACCACCCGTCCGCAACACGCCGAGCAGCCGATGATGGCCGCCGGGCCCCATCGGGAAACCGAGCAGGAATTCCTCCGCGCCGAAGCGCAGGTTCACGCTGTCCTCCGCGACGCCGGAGACGCCGTTGACGTCCGCGACGTAGAACGTGTGCTCGTTGGTCTGACCTTCAAAGGGAATCCCGGCCAGCTTCCGGACCGCCGAAGATCCACCGTCGGCTCCGACACAGAACCGAGCGCGGATGCGCAGTGAATCCGCCGGACCGCTGCATTCAGCGGTGACCCCGCCGCCACCCGCCGTCGGGCCATCGATCGTCAGGCCGACGAGCGCGTGCTGCCACTCCACCGTCCCGCCCAGTTCCTCCAGCCGGTCCAGCAGGATGCGCTCATTCCTGCTCTGTTCCAGGACATGCAGTCCCGGATAGGGTGTCAGCCCGGCGCCGAATTTGCCGATCGGCACTGCGCCGAAGGAACGGTTCTCATAGCCGGGACGGATCTTTACCGCCGAATACCCCTCGGCAAGCACGCGGTCCACCACCCCGAGCTGGTCGTAGATCTCCATGCTCCGCGAATGCACGCCGAGCGCCCGCGACTCACGGGTGGGCCCGCCTTTCCCGTCCACGAGTACCGCCGCGACACCGAGTTTCGCCAGCCAGGCGGCGAGCATCAGGCCGGTGGGACCGGCTCCCACCAGAAGCACATCGGTGCTGACCTCGCGCATGTGGCCTTGCCCTCCCCTAGACCCTCAGGATCGCTGCCCCGTGAGCCGGCAGCGTGACCGTGCCGTCCCCGATCGATTCCCCGGGCTCGGTGCTGAGCAGGACCTTCTTCCCTGCCACCGGAATGTCCCGCTCGCTGTCTGCAAAATTCACGACGACGGCGGTACCTCCCCGGTGGAGCACGAGCCAGCGCTGGTCCTCATCGAAGTCCACCTCCACGGACGTGAAGTCGGGGTTATGCAGATCCTTGTTCTTCCGGCGAAGGGCGATCAGGTCCCGGTAGATGTTCAACAGACGCGCCTGTTCCGGGCGCTCCTGCTCCGTCCAGTTGAGCTTCGCGGACACGAACGTTTCTGGAGCCTGAGGGTTGGGCACCGTGTCCGGATCCCACCCCATTTTCTCGAACTCCCGCAGTCGTCCCTCAGCCGTCGCTTTCCCGAGCTCAGGTTCGGGGTGTGAAGTGAAGAACGGCCACGGCGTGGCGGCGCCGTATTCCTCCCCCATGAACAGCATCGGAGTGAAGGGGCCGGCGATGTTGAGCACAGCGGCCTGGGCCAGCTGCGCGGTGTTGAGCGAGGCGCTGATCCGGTCACCGGCGGCACGGTTGCCGATCTGGTCGTGGTTCTGCGTGCAGACCACGAGCTGGTGCAGGCTGTGCTTCGCCGGGTCGATGGGACGCCCGTGCGAACGCTCCCGGAATGACGACCACGTTCCGTTGTGGAAGAAGCCTTCCTTGTACACCTTCGCGAGCGCACCGATGGAGTCGAAGTCCTCGTAGTAGCCAACCGTTTCACCGGTGATGTTGACGTGCGCCGCGTGGTGGAAGTCGTCGCTCCACTGCCCGGCCAGACCGTAGCCGCCGGCGCTGCGCGGCGCGATGAGCCTCGCGTTGTTCAGGTCAGATTCAGCGATCAGGAACAGCGGCTTGCCGAGCTCTGCGGCACACCGGTCGGTCTCGACCGCGAACTCCTCGAGAATGTGGATGGCCCGCTCATCGTGCAGGGCGTGCACGGCATCGAGCCGCAGGCCGTCCACGTGGTAGTCACGAAACCACATCAGCAGGTTGTCCACCACGTACCGCCGAACCTCATCGGACAGCGGCCCATCCAAGTTAAGGGAATCGCCCCAGGTATTGGACTTGCCCTCAGTCAGGTACGGAGCGAACTGGGTGATGTAGTTGCCGCTCGGGCCCAGGTGGTTGTAGACGACGTCCTGGATGACGCCGAGCCCACGCTGGTGGGCGGCATCGACGAACCGCTGGTACGCCTCGGGCCCGCCGTAGGTTTCTTGCACCGCGTACCAGAGCACTCCGTCGTAGCCCCAGTTGTGGGTGCCGTTGAAGGCATTGACCGGGAGCAGCTCGACGTACTGGACGCCGAGCTCCACCAGATAGTCGAGCTTGACGATGGCCGCCTCAAGCGTCCCCTCCGGGGTGAATGTGCCAATGTGCATTTCGTAGATGACGTTCCCGTCCAGCCCGGGGGAAACCCAACTGCCGTCGCCCCAGGAATAGGCACCGGCGTCGAACGTGCGGGAAAGCTCGTGCACCCCCTCCGGCTGGCGGCGTGAGCGGGGGTCGGGCACCGGCTTCTCAGCATCGTCGAGCAGGTAGCCGTAGTCCACTTCACCGTCAGCGGGAGCTCCGGGCGCGCTCCACCAGCCACCCTCACCGGAGACCATTGCGAATTCGGTTCCGTCAGCCACCAGCGTCACGGACTGCGCCTTCGGCGCCCACACATCAAACCTCGAACGTTCGGCGAACTTCGGATTCATCGAGCTTCCTCCTTCACAAGAAGTGCCACGGGGTAGGTTTCGAACAGCCGCTTGGCCGGGACCGGCCCACCCTCAAAGCCGGTGCCGGTGATCGCGCAGCTATAGCTGCCTTCCGGAAGTACGACGGCGGTGTCCCGCCAGCCGCCGGCGCGCTCCAGTCCCAGCGGCAGACGTGTAACCGCGGTGACGGCACCGCCGCGGTCGAAGGCGAAAACGTGCTCCGCTGCCGCACCGGTGGAAACCACCGATCGATACCCGGAGAACAGCTCGGGGCGGTCCTTGCGCAGCCGCAGGGCACGTGAGACGACAAGGAGCTTGGCGAGGCCGCCGTCGTCAATCTGCGGCAGAGCGCCGAAGGCAAGGTCAACAAGTCCCTGTTTCCGGGCTGCGAAGTCGACCGGTCGCCGGTTGTCGGGGTCCACGAGCGAGGTTTCCCAGAGCTCCGACCCCTGATAGACATCCGGCACACCGGGCATGGTCAGCTGCACCAGCTTGGCGCCCAGGGAGTTCGACCAGCCCGGTGCAGCCGTCTTCTCCACCAGTGCGGTGATGAGGGTGTTCACTTCCGGGCGGTCGAAAGCCGCGTCAACGGCGTCGTGCATCTTCTCTTCGAAAGCGGCGTTTGGCGCCGTCCAATGGGTGCTGGCGTCGGCCTCGCGGGATGCCTTTTCGACGTAGGCGTGCGCGCGTTCCCGGCTTAGCGGCCACGCCCCTACCAGTGCCTGCCACATCAGTGACGCGAAGGCGGTATCGCCGATCGGCGCAAGCCGGTTCAGCTGCGCCAAATCATCAGTCCACTCACCCGCCAGCTCGGAGAGCACGGAGATGCGCGCGCGGGTGTCCTCGCCGCGCTTGGTGTCGTGCGTGCTGAGCGAGTTCATGGTCAGCGGCGAGGATTCCTGGCGTTCGAGCAGCGCACGGTGAACCTCATAGCTGTCCAGCGCAAAAATCGACGGGTCCGCGCCCACTTCGTTGAGCGAGGTCAACCGGTTGAACCGGTAGAACGCAGTGTCCTCAACACCCTTCGCCATCACCATTCCCGAGGTCTGTTGGAACCTCACGGCCAGTTCCGGGAGCTCAGCCTTCGGATCGGTGAGGTACGGGTTGAGAAGGGGATGCAGTGCATCAATGACCGGTGCCAGGTCCGGCCTGCGAACCTTGGCGTTCAGCACGGCTTCGGCGAGATGATCCGCGCCGTCGGGCAGGTAGCTCCGGTAGACCGGGAAGCACGTCAGCAGCTCGGCGATCGCGTCGGCACTCTGTTCCCGATCAAGCTGTGCGGAACCGGGAACCAGCCGAGCGAGCCTCATTACCTCGGAGCGCAGGATTCCGTCGGTGATGCCCCGCTTGGTGCCGTGAATCATGTTCACAAACGGCTCCGTGGGCACCGCAGCGTCCAGCGCAGGCTGGCCCGCCGGGTCCACGAAGAGCCGGTCCACCACGGCGAGGCCGTCGTAGCCGGTGGTGCCCTCGCAGGCCCAGCGCTCAGGCAGAACCTCTCCCGGCTCCAGAATCTTCTCGACCAGCGTGTACGCGCCGCCGGAAAGCTCCCGCAACCGCTCGAGGTAGCCCGCCGGATCAGCGAGACCGTCAGGATGGTCGATCCGGACCCCGTCCACCAGGGACTCCTCGAACCAGCGGCGTACCTCTGAGTGAGCCTCGTCGAAGACCCAGGGCACCTCCACCCGGACGCCCGCGAGCGTATTGACGCCGAAGAACCGCCGGTAGTTCAGCTCGCTGTCCGCGCGGCGCCAGTTCACCAGTTCATAGTGCTGCCGTGCGTGGACCTGGGCCCCGGTGTCGCCGGGCTGCGCCGTACCGTCCGCGATCGGGAAGCGGTTCTCGTAGTAGTGCAACTCACGGTCGACGACCTTGAGCTGCTCTTCTTCGGTATCGCTGTCCCCGAGAACGGGCACCCGGATCCGGCCGCCGCCGGCCTCCCAGTCCACGTCGAAGGCCTCGGCGTAGCGGGAGTCCCTGCCCTTGGCCAGCAGGTCCCACCACCACGCGTTCTGCGCCGGGGTGGCGACGCCCACGTGGTTGGGCACGATGTCCACGAGGACACCGAGCCCGGCCTCGTGCGCTGTCCGGCACAGCGCGTCGAACGCCTCGGCGCCGCCGCGTTCCGGGTCCACGGAGGTGGGATCGGTCACGTCGTACCCGTGGTCCGATCCCTGCTCCGCCGTGAGGACGGGCGAGAGGTACACCCAATCCACCCCGAGGTCCACGAGGTAGGGCACGACATCTGCTGCAGCAGCGAGGTCGAAACTGGATCGGATCTGCAGCCGATAGGTCGAGTTGGGTGCCTGCACGTTGTTCCTCCTGTAGATGGGCGGTTCTGACTGATCCGAAAGGATCAGGCCGAGCCAGCCCGCGATGTGTGCTCGTTGGCGAGGATAGCCAGGGAGGCCGCGACCGAGTGATCCGGTTCCTCCACCTCCGCATGCGCTCGGAGCACCACCATTGCCTTCGCTTCCACCGTGACCTCGTTGCCGGCAGGGATGGGTTTGGAGTCCGCGTACACGCCGGCCGTGTCAATGACCTCGTCCCACATTGGCCCGTACTCCTCCGAGGGCACTGTGAACGTTACTGCCTCATCATTCGCGTTGAAGTAGAGCAGGAAGTTCAGGTCGGTGATGCGCTGGCCCCGCTGGTCCCGGCCGCGGATGCCCTGCCCGTTGAGGAAGACACCGATGGAACGCCCGAAACCTGAGTCCCAGTCTTCCGGTGCCATCAGCTCTCCTGCGGTGTCCAGCCACACGATGTCGGGCAGCGCCTCGCCCTCGCCCCGGCGGACGGGACGCCCGTCGAAGAATCGGCGACGCCGGAAGGTCGGGTGCTCGGAACGGAGCCGGTTCACTGCCGCAGTGAATTCGAGCAGCGGCTGATCCAGGTTGTCCCAGTGCACCCAGGACAGTTCCGAATCCTGGCAGTACGTGTTGTTGTTTCCCTCCTGGGTGCGGCCGAGCTCATCACCGTGGGAAATCATCGGCACACCCTGCGAGAGCAGCAGCGTGGCGATGATGTTGCGCTGCTGCCGGACACGCAGCGACTGCACTACTGGGTCATCGGAGGGACCTTCCTCCCCGCAGTTCCAGGAGCGGTTGTGGGATTCGCCGTCGTTGTTGTCCTCACCATTGGCCTCGTTGTGCTTTTCGTTGTAGGAAACGAGGTCACGCAGGGTGAAGCCGTCATGGGCGGTGACGAAGTTGATCGACGCGACGGGGCGGCGAGCGGAGTGCTCGTACAGGTCCGCTGAACCGGTCAGCCGCGCAGCGAATTCACCGATGCTTGAGGGCTCACCGCGCCAGAAATCGCGCACGGTGTCCCGGTACTTGCCGTTCCACTCGGTCCACTGCGGCGGGAAGTTTCCTACCTGGTAGCCGCCGGGACCAACGTCCCATGGCTCGGCAATGAGCTTGACCTGGGAGACGATCGGATCCTGCTGCACGAGTTCGAAGAACGCAGAGAGCCTGTCAACCTCGTAGAACTCACGGGCAAGCGCCGAGGCAAGGTCAAAGCGGAAGCCGTCCACATGCATTTCTGTAACCCAGTAACGCAGCGAATCCATGAGCAGCTGCAGGGAGTGCGGGTTGCCCACGTTGAGTGAGTTGCCGGTGCCCGTGGTGTCCATGTAGTACTGCTTGTCGTCCTCCACCAAGCGGTAGTAGGACGCGTTGTCGATACCACGCATGGAGAGCGTGGGCCCCATGTGGTTGCCCTCGGCAGTGTGGTTGTAGACGACGTCGAGGATTACCTCGATGCCGGCGAGGTGCAGTTCCCGCACCATCGCCTTGAATTCCTGGACCTGTTCTCCCTCGTCACCGGTGGAGCCATAGGCATTGTGCGGCGCGAAGAAGCCGATGGTGTTGTAGCCCCAGTAGTTGGACAGACCCTTGTCCTGCAAGGTGCTGTCATTGACGAACTGGTGCACCGGCATGAGTTCGATGGCCGTGACACCGAGCTTCTGAAGGTGTGCGATCACTGAGGGGTGCGCAACGCCGGCGTAGGTGCCGCGCTGTTCCTCCGGCACGTCGGGGTGCAGCTGCGTCAGGCCCTTGACGTGTGCCTCATAAATGACGGACTGGTGGTACGGGGTCTTCGGCCGGCGGTCGCCATCCCAGTCGAAGAAGGGGTTGATGACGACGCCGAGCATCGTGTGAGCTGCTGAATCGTCATTGTTGACGGAATTCTCGTCGCCGAAGTTGTAACCGAACAGCGTCTGATCCCAGTGGTACTCGCCGTGGATTGCCTTGGCGTAGGGGTCCAGGAGCAGCTTGTTCGGGTTGCAGCGGTGCCCCTCAGCCGGGTTGTTGGGACCGTGAACCCGGTAGCCGTACTTCTGGCCGGGGACCACGTGCGGAAGGTAGCCGTGCCAGACGTACCCATCGACTTCCTTCAGGGCGATGCGGGTTTCGGTGCCGTCGTCCTCTATCAGGCACAGCTCCACCTTCTCGGCGACCTCGCTGTAGAGCGCGAAATTGGTCCCGGTGCCGTCATAGGTTGCCCCCAGCGGATAGGCATCTCCTGGCCAAAGTTCCATATGTGCTCCTTGGTTGTTGTGCTGCCCGAGCTTCTCGGGCCGCTTGTTCTGCATCTTTTCATAGCGCAGGCATCTGACATTTTGGTACACGAGGGTTACTGAAATTTACTCCGGTGGGTCCCGCAGCACCTCGGAGATGACCCGGCCGACGTGGCGCGGCAGGTCACTGACAACGATCGGGCCGCGCTTCGCTGCCCGCCGGCCCGCCAACCCGTGCAGCATCGCCGCCGCTGCTGCCAGCGCAGCCCAGCGCGACGACGGCGGCGGCCCCAAGAGGGAGCCGGCACCGGCGTCGTTCTCGCGGGCGTTCGTGGCGACCAGCGCGCCAAGGATCCCGGCAAGCGTGTCACCGGAGCCTGCGGTAGCGAGCCACGGCGTGGCGTTGGCCTGGCTGAACACCTCGCCGCCCGGTGCTGCCACCACCGTGGTGCTGCCCTTGAGCAGGACGGTGGCGCCAGTGGCGTGTGCGGCTCGGCGGGCGAATTTGGCGGGGGCTGCCTCGATAACGCCGCGCTCCACACCGTCGCCACGGCGTTCGAACAGCGCAGCGAGCTCGCCCGCGTGAGGGGTAAGGATGACGTGGCTGCCAACCCTTTCCGAAAGCAGCGGTAGCGCTCCGGCGTCGACGACGGTCGGTAATCCCGAGGCAATGGCATCGCGGGCCCGCTGCCGCTGCCCAGGATCCTCGGTGGCACCCGGTCCAACGAGCCACGCCTGCACATGCGAGTCGGCAACGGAGCCCTGCGAGCACACCACTTCAGGGTGCACGGTGTTGATCAGGGCGGCGACCGGAGCAGGTCCCAGGAACCGGATCATCCCGACGCCGGTGGCAAGTGCCGCACCGGTCGCCAGGACGGCCGCGCCCGGGTACATCGCGGAGCCGGCCGCTATGCCGAGGACGCCGCGGCTGTACTTGTGGTCGGCCGGCTGCGGTTGGGAATAGAGGGAGCGGAAGTCGCCGGGCTCCAGCGCATAGGCGCTCGGCTTCGGAAGGGTGTCAGCGAGCCCGATATTGATGGTGGCTACCCGTCCGGCAGCGCACGCCCCAGCACCCATCAGCAGTCCGGCTTTCAAGCCGCCGAAGGTCACCGTGAGGTCAGCTCTCAGAACCTCGCCGGCCGTCTCGCCGGTGTCGGCGTTCACGCCGCTCGGAACATCACACGCCACCACGCGGCCCGTGATCCCGCGCGCGTTCACCCGCTCAATCAGGTTCACCGCCACACCGCGCAACCCACCCACGCCGCCCGTGCCGAGAATGCCGTCAATAACCAGGTCCGCGATGGCAACCCGCTCGGCGAGGCGATCCAGCGTGCCTTCGGTCAGCTGCTCAACCCGCCCGCCCGCAGCGCGGAAGGCGGCCAGCGCGTCGGTGTGCACGCGCTCGGAGGTGAGTACCGCCGTCGTGCCCGTTCCGCGCTGTTGCAGCCGGGCTCCGGCAAAGAGCGCATCTCCCCCGTTGTTGCCGCTGCCGACCAGTACGACGACGGAGCGTCCGTAGGTGCCGCCGGTCGCCTGGAGCTCCGCTGCGGCGGCCTGGGCGAGGCCGTGCGCTGCCCGCTGCATCAGCTCATTACCGAGACCGGCCTCAAGCAGCGGGAATTCCGCTGCCCGGACCTCACTCCCGGTATAAGCACTAAGCATGCTTAGAATCTTAGCGGGTGGTCTCCGGATATTCCCCCTCGGCCACAACCATGGCCGTCGCAACGCCGCCGTCGTGACTGAGTGAGAGGTGCCAGCGGCTTACTCCGCGCGAATCGGCGACCGCCTGAACCGTCCGCGAAACCTGGACCGTTGGGCTGCCGTTGGCGTCCAGGCCGATCCAGCAGTCCTGCCAGTTCATGCCCGCGGGCGCGCCGAGTGCCTTGGCCACAGCTTCCTTCGCTGCGAAGCGGGCGGCGAGCGAGCGGGTGTTGAGCCCACGCTCGGCCGCGACGAAGAGGCGGTCACGCAGCCCGGGTGTGCGCTCAAGCTGGCGCTCAAACCGGGCGACGTCCACCACGTCCACCCCGATGCCGATAATCAATGCAGCTGCCTATTCGACCGTGACGGACTTCGCCAGGTTACGCGGCTGGTCGACGTCGTAGCCCTTGGCCGATGCCAGCTCAAGGGCGAAGATCTGCAGCGGAACCGTGGTGAGCAGGGGCGCCAGCAGCGTCGAGGTCTGCGGCACGTGGATGACGTGCTCCGAGAACGCCGCCACGGACTCGTCACCTTCCTCTGCAATCACAATGGTGATGGCGCCGCGGGCGCGGATCTCCTGGATGTTGGAGACCACCTTGGAGTGCAGCGAGTCGCGTCCGCGCGGGGAAGGCAGTACGACGACGACGGGCTGGCCCTCCTCGATCAGCGCAATCGGTCCGTGCTTGAGCTCGCCGGCAGCAAAGCCTTCCGCGTGGATGTAGGCGAGCTCCTTGAGCTTGAGCGCGCCCTCCATAGCGACCGGGAACCCGACGTGGCGGCCGAGGAACAGCACGGACTTGGCGTTTGCCATGTCGCGGCCGAGCTTCTTGACGGCGTCGGCGTTGTCGAGAACGTCCTGGATCTTGGCGGGCATCTCACCGAGGTCGCTCATGACGGCGGCAATCTCGTCGCGGAACTTGTTGCCGCGCAGCTGGGCCAGGTACAGGCCGAGCAGGTATGCCGCGGTGATCTGCGCCAGGAACGCCTTGGTGGAGGCAACTGCGATCTCCGGGCCGGCGTGGGTGTAGAGGACAGCGTCGGACTCACGCGGGATGGTGGAGCCGTTGGTGTTACAGATGGCAACGACCTTGGCCCCCTGCTCCCGGGCGTACCGGACGGCCATGAGGGTATCCATGGTCTCGCCGGACTGGGAGATGGCCACCACGAGGGTCTTCTCGTTCACGATCGGGTCGCGGTAGCGGAACTCGTGGGAGAGTTCCACCTCGGTGGGGATGCGGCACCAGTGCTCGATGGCGTATTTGGCGACGGAGCCGGCGTACGCGGAGGTTCCGCAGGCAAGGACCACAATCTTGTCGACCGAGCGCAGAATGGATTCGTCGATCCGGAGCTCATCGAGCACGAGGTTTCCCTTGGCGTCGGTTCGGCCGAGCAGGGTCTGGCCAACGGCGTCGGGCTGGTCGTTGATTTCCTTCTCCATGAAGGAGTCGTAGCCGCCCTTTTCAGCTGCGGCGGCGTCCCAGTCGACGTGGAATTCCTTGCCTTCGGCGGGAGCGCCGAAGAAGTCGGTGATTGCCACCTCGTCCGGAGTGATGGAGACAACCTGGTCCTGGCCGAGCTCCACTGCGCGGCGGGTGAAGTCGATGAAGCCGGAGACGTCCGAGCCGAGGAAGTTCTCGCCCTCACCCAGGCCCACAACCAGCGGGGAGTTGCGGCGGGAGGCCACAACGACGTCGGGAGCATCCTGGTGAATGGCAAGCAGGGTGAAGGCGCCTTCGAGTCGCTGGCTGGCCTCCTGCATGGCCTTGGTCAGCGTGTCCTCGGTGCCGGCCTCAGCCAGGCGGCGGTAGATGCTGCCCAGGAGGACTGCGGCAACTTCGGTGTCTGTGTCTGAAATGAAGGTGGCGCCGGAGTCAAGGAGCTCTGCCTTCAGCTCTGCGAAGTTCTCGATGATGCCGTTGTGGATGAGGGCGAGGCGGCCGTCGTCAGCCAGGTGGGGGTGGGCGTTTTGATCGGTCGGTCCGCCGTGGGTGGCCCAGCGGGTGTGACCGATGCCGGTGAGTGAATCGGGAAGCGGCTCAGCTTCCAGCTCGGCGATGAGGTTGGTCAGCTTGCCGGACTTCTTGCGGGACTGGATGCCCGACTCGGTCAGGACCGCGACGCCCGCTGAGTCATAGCCGCGGTATTCGAGCCGGCGCAGGCCCTCCATGACAACGTCAAGGGCGCCGTGGCTGCCATTTGAATCGACGTCCTCGATTACCGCGCTGTTCAGTGATGCGCCGTTGCTACGGCCTACGTATCCTACGATTCCACACATGGGCTTAAGCGTACCTGCCGCGCGCTTGTTCCTTTGTCCCGCGAAGTTCCGCGGTGGCGCAGGTCACCGGGCAGGCCGCGACCCGTTTGTTAATGTCCAGGTCAAGGGGCAGAATTCACAGGGTGAGTGAGCAACGTCCCGGTACCGGGCCCACAGCGACGGTGGACGCCGGTGTTACCCCGTTCGTTGAACTCGAGCGCCAGACGTGGGCGCGGCTGTCCAATGAGATCGAGTCGCCGCTGAACGTCGAGGACATCCTCCGGCTGCGCGGGCTGGGCGATGCGCTCAACCTGGACGAGGTGCGCGAGGTGTACCTCCCCCTCTCCCGGCTGCTCTCCCTGTATGTGGCGGCATCCCACGAACTGCATGCCGCCACCAACACCTTCCTTGGTGAGAGCACCACGCGCACTCCGTTTGTGATCGGCGTTGCCGGCTCGGTGGCGGTCGGCAAGTCCACCACCGCACGCGTGCTGCGCGAACTGCTCCGCCGCTGGCCCGGCACGCCGAACGTTGAACTGGTGACCACGGACGGGTTCCTCTATCCGAACGAGGAGCTGGAGCGGCGCGGCCTGATGCAGCGGAAGGGCTTCCCGGAGTCCTATGACCGCCGTCGTCTGCTGCGTTTTGTCAGCGAGGTGAAGAGCGGTGCAGAGGAGGTCCGTGCCCCCTGGTACTCCCACCTGACGTACAACATCGTGCCGGGACGTGAAGTGGTGGTTCGGCGGCCGGACGTGCTGATTGTCGAGGGTTTGAATGTCCTTGCACCGGCGCGCATGAGGGCCGACGGCCGGTCTGGCCTCGCGCTGAGCGATTTCTTCGATTTTTCCATCTACGTGGACGCGAAAACCTCCTATATTGAGGAGTGGTACGTCCAGCGTTTCCAGTCGCTGCGCAGCGGCGCCTTCGCCAACCCGGAGTCCTACTTCCACCGGTACGCCTCACTCACCGACGAGGAGGCCCGCGAGACCGCGCTTGGCATCTGGCACCGCATCAACGAACCGAACCTGATGGCCAACGTTCTGCCCACCCGTGGCCGTGCCACCCTGGTGCTCACCAAGGAAGCCGACCACTCGATCCGAAGAATGCTGCTACGAAAAACCTGACGGCGCCCCGGCGGCACCGCAGCCCATCCAGCTGGATGACGACGGCGGTGCTCATCGTCGCGCTGTCAGCCTGCGGTACGCCGTCCCCGTCTGCGGACAACACGAGCACAGCCGGTGTTCCGACGGCGGCAGAAACTCCCGCTCCTTCTGCGGCTCCGCGTGCATCGCTTTCTACCGGCACGATTCCCGCTCCGGCGCAGCGCACGCCTACTCCGGTTGAAACCTCCGCTGCTGCTACTGTCTCGCCCGACTCACCGGTGGCTACACCGTCGCCGAGCGTTCCCGCTTCCTCCCCGACACCGGTAGCTGAAGCGCCCGCAGAACCGGCCGAGCTGAGTGATCCTGAGTCGGTGACCGTCGTCGTCAATAAGCGCCGGCCCCTCAACCCGGTGGACTACTTCCCCTCCGGTCTTGTGCTGCCCGCGGTTCCCCTCGCGGTACAGGAACCGAATGCGCTGCTGCGTGGCGACACCGCAGCGGCTGTGGAGGAGCTCTTCGCGGCGGCAGCGGACGACGGCGTCGGCCTCACCATGGTCAGTGGTTACCGCTCCTATCAGGATCAGGTGTCCACCTACGAGCACTGGGTGGCGCAGCACGGCGGCAACACCGATGAAGCAGACCGGATCTCGGCCCGCGCCGGGTTCTCGGAGCATCAGACAGGGCTCTCGTTCGACGTGGGACAGGCCGATGGCGCATGCACCCTGTCCTCCTGCTTCGCCGACACGGCGGCCGGCCAGTGGATGGCGGCCAACGCGCACCGGTTCGGGTTCATCCTGCGGTACCCGAGTGGAGCACAGGACATCACCGGGTTCTCCGGCGAGGCCTGGCACTACCGGTACGTGGGCGTCGACGTCGCCCAGGCCATGCGGGATGAGGGCATTGCGACGCTCGAGGAGTACTTCGGACTTCCCGCAGCCCCCGGGTACTAACCCCTGGAACTTCTGCGCAGCTCCGGCGGTTTGTGCGCCGTCGGGCTCACCGGATCTGCACAACTCTTCCCGTAGCCTGAACCCATGATCAACGGATTCAAAAACTTCATCATGAAGGGCAACGTCATCGACCTGGCTGTTGCCGTGGTTATCGGTGCCGCGTTCGGGGCGGTGGTGAAGTCGCTCGTCGAGAACGTCCTCATGCCACTGATTTCGGCGCTCGTCGGCGCCCCCAACTTCGACGACTTCGCGAAAGTGACCATCAACGGCAACGAGATCCTGTTCGGGATGTTCCTCACCGCCGTCGTGAATTTCCTTCTGATTGCCGCCGCTGTCTACTTCGTAATCGTGATGCCGATGAACAAGCTCATTGAGCGGCGCGACCGCAAGCTGAACCTCGAAGAGGAAGTCGAGGAGGTCGATCCGCAGATCGCGCTGCTGACCGAGATCCGCGACAGCCTCAAGCAGCGTAGCTCCTGACAGACACTACTTGCCTGCCAGGCGCGCGTTCAGCCGGTCAACCTCGTCGAGCACCTCGGTTGCTGCCCAGGCACGGTCCCGTTTGCCCCGGGTAATGGGCGTAATGACACCGGCTTCTGTCAGCCGGTCCAAACTGGCATAGACGGCATTCAAGGTAACACCGGCGATTTGGGCAGCCGCGTGCGCTTCGATCACCGGTTGTTCCAGCAAAGCGGCAATGATTTTCTCATCGGCAGAACCGCGCCGCGGCTTCGCTGCTTCCTCCCAGATTTCGGGCAGCGCCTCCAACTCGGCTATCGATGCGCGGGCGGCATCGGTCGCCCTTACCGCCGATACCGCCAAGTACAGTACGAACGGGTCAACATCACCAGTTCTGTAGGCATTGACCAGATCGAAGTACCGCTGGACGTCGGCGACCATGGCGGAGGCGATTGGGGTAACCGTTCTGGTGGTCAGCCGACGGCGACGGCAGACGGCACCGATAAGGGCGCGCCCAATCCTGCCGTTGCCGTCGGTAAATGGGTGCACGGTCTCAAATTGTGCGTGCGCAATGGCTGCCTGGGCTATTACAGGCAGGTCATTCCTGTTACAGAACGCAATCAGGTCGGCGATCAAGTTGCCGACAAGTTCCGGGGGAGGCGGAACATGAATAGCATCGCGCGGAGAGTAGTCAGAACCGCCGATCCAGTTCTGGACATCGCGGAAGCAACCGGCGTACTTGAAGTCGACCGGATCGTCCTTCATCAGCAGGTGGTGCGCCTTCAGAATCTGTTCCAGCGAGATCGTGCCCTTCGATCCGGCCCCGTCGATCATGGCTTGGATGGCGTTAGTGGCAGCGACCATGGAACGGGCGTTCGCACTTGCCTTGATCCCTATCGCTGCTCGAGCGTAATCATCCCGCGGCGCTTCGACGTGTTCGATCTTCGAGGAGGAGACAGACTCACTCCGGAGGAGGAACCCACTGATGGCCGCCATGCGCGAACCGGAGGCGGCATCGAGGGAAGCCACAGCAACGGCGGCTTCTTCCAGCGCGACCAGGGTGTCCTTTTCCGGATAGTAATCATGCTTCGCGATCAGCGGCGGCAGGGATACCAGCACCTCGGTGAAGAGCCGATCCTCCCGCGGCGGTCGTCCCGAAGATCTCCACGGCCGCGTTTCGTATTCATGCGCTGGCCACATCGATCCACCGCCCCATTTCCCGAACCAAGAATTGGTCTAGTGCTATTCGCATTTAGTCCTCTAAACATGAATAGTGTAACGGCTATTCATGTTTAGAAAGAGTGCGGAGGAATTAGGCGGGTTCGAGTGCCAACTGGTTGTGCACGATCCCGGCGAGAGTCTCGGCGGTGCGTTCGGCGGTCACCATGTCTGCTGCCTCAACCATCACGCGGACCACTGGCTCAGTGCCGGAAGGACGCAACAGCACGCGGCCGGTTTCCCCGAGAGACTCCTGGGCGCTCCGGACGGCACGCTGTACTTCGTCGTCGCTGTTGACGCTCGACTTGTCGACGCCCTTGACGTTGATCAGCACCTGCGGGAGCTTGGTCATGATGGTGGACAGTTCCTTGAGGCTGCGGCCGGTCAGCGCAACCTGCGCCGCGAGCTGAAGACCCGTGAGGACGCCGTCGCCCGTGGTCGCGTAATCGGCGAAGATGACGTGACCCGACTGCTCGCCGCCGAGGCTGAAGCCGCCGTCGCGCATGCCTTCAAGCACATAGCGGTCGCCGACGGAGGTCTCGCGCAGGCTGATGCCTGCGTCGCGCAGAGCGAGTTTCAGGCCGAGATTGCTCATCACTGTGGCGACGAGAGTGTTGTCCTTGAGCCGGCCGGCGGAGTTGAGTGCTACGGCCATGATCGCCATGATCTGGTCGCCGTCCACGACGGTGCCTTCGTGATCCACTGCAAGGCAGCGGTCAGCATCGCCGTCGTGCGCTATACCAAGATCCGCACCGTGTTCCAGCACCGCGGCCTGGAGCATCTCGAGGTGGGTGGAACCGCAGCCGTCGTTGATGTTGATGCCGTCCGGGTCAGCGCCGATGACGATGATGTCGGCACCGGCGTCGGCGAAGACCTGCGGCGAGCAACCGCTGGCCGCACCATTGGCGCAGTCCAGCACCACCTTGAGGCCATCGAGCCGATGCGGAAGCGACTGCAGGAGATGGACGACGTAGCGGTCTTCCGCATCCGCGAAACGCTGGATACGGCCGACATCAGGGCCGACCGGACGGTGGCGGGGCTCGTTCAGCTCGGCTTCGATCGCGTCCTCGAGAGCGTCGTCGAGCTTTTTGCCGCCGCGGGCCAGGAATTTGATGCCGTTATCGGGCGCCGGATTGTGTGAGGCCGAGATCATGACGCCGAAATCAGCGTTCAGGTCGGCGACGAGGAACGCCGCGGCAGGTGTGGGGAGGACCCCTGCGTCGAAAACGTCGACGCCGGCACTGGCGAGGCCCGCTTCAACGGCGGCAGCGATGAAGTCGCCGCTGATACGCGGATCGCGGGCGATGACGGCGGTGGGGCGCCTGCCGTCCGCTTGCTGATGCCCGAGCACCACGGCAGCCGCCTGGGAAAGCTGCAATGCGAGTTCTGCGGTGAGGAGGCCGTTCGCCTGACCGCGGACGCCATCGGTCCCAAATAATCTAGTCATCGTGGTTCATCCTAAGGGAGAAATGTCCCGCACCCGGGAAGCATCGAAGAACGCTGTTAAAGCGTTACGCCCGCCCGGCAGCAGCCGAGCGGGCGTAACGGGTGAAGCTTATGGAGCAACCTGGACGCCTAGTGGAGCAAGATGGACCAAAGTGACCGAAATATTGCCCACCATCGTCCAGGTTGCTCCGCCAGCCGGGGAAGCTCTAGCGCTTGGAATACTGAGGCGCCTTGCGTGCCTTCTTGAGACCGGCCTTCTTGCGCTCGATGACGCGGGCGTCACGGGTCAGGAAGCCTGCCTTCTTGAGGGCGGGGCGGTTGTTCTCGCGGTCAATCTCGTTGAGCGCGCGGGCAACACCGAGGCGCAGCGCACCGGCCTGGCCGGAGGGGCCACCGCCGTGGATGCGAGCAATGACGTCATACGCGCCGTCGAGCTCGAGGAGCTTGAACGGATCGTTGACTTCCTGCTGGTGCAACTTGTTGGGGAAGTAGTCAGACAGCTCGCGGCCGTTGACAATCCACTTGCCGGTTCCGGGGGTAACGCGGACGCGCGCAACGGCTTCCTTGCGACGGCCTACAGCGGCACCGCCGACGGTCAGCGCGGGGCGCTCCTTTACAGGGGCGTCCGAAACGGCGGCCGATTCCGAGGTGTAGCTGGTGAGCTCCTCGGTTGGTTCATTCAGCTCTTCAGTGTTCTGAGCCACGGTTCTCCTTGAGTGATTCTTAGTCTGTGGTGGCCAGGACTACTGAGCGACCTGGGTGATTTCGAAAGTCTGGGGCTTCTGAGCCGAGTGCGGGTGCTCTGCACCGCGGTAGACCTTCAGCTTGCCGATCTGCTGTGCAGCAAGGGAGGTCTTGGGAAGCATACCCTTGATGGCCTTCTCAACAGCGCGTACCGGGTTCTTCTCCAGCAGCTCTGCGTAGTTGACGGACTTCAGGCCACCCGGGAAACCGGAGTGGCGGTAGGCACGCTTCTGTTCGAGCTTGGCGCCGGTGAGGGCAACCTTCTCAGCGTTGATGATGATGACGAAGTCGCCCATATCCATATGGGGGGCAAAGGTCGGCTTGTGCTTTCCGCGCAGCAGTGTTGCGGTCTGGCTGGCAAGACGGCCTAGGACAACGTCGGTGGCGTCAATGACGTGCCACTGGCGGTTGATGTCGCCGGGCTTCGGGGTGTACGTACGCACGGTTTTTGCCTTCGTTTCTTGTTCTACGGTGACGCTGGCTAACAGGAGTATGACCTCCCGATGCCAACGCAGCTGATGCATGCGTTACCGGAACTTCAGGTGAGGACTGAAAGCTTCACCGGTGATCCCTGGGTTCTCGGCCATATCCGCGGGCCAGGTAGCTCTGCAACTGAGCCGCACGCGGGCATGGACGTATCGAGATGGGATACGCACAACGACTCTCAAGGTTAGCGTGGACCGGCCCCGCCGGTCAAAACACGGTCGGAACCCAATCGCAATACAGCCGAAACAGCTTCCGCTCACACCACCACATAGGATGGCAGGAGGTTCATCAAGGGGGTAGGGCGAAGAGTGCGGCTGGTTCATCTTGCTTCGCGCCGCGCCTCCGCCCGCCGCAGCCTGTTGGCCATCATAGCGCTGACCCTGGCGGTTCTGACGGCGGTCCTCGCCGGCATCAGCGGCTTCACCCAGTTGGCTGCCACCGAGGCGCTGCGGTCGCTTGCCGCAGCCCCCGGCGCACAGGGTTTCTTCCGCATCCACACCACCATTGCCGACGACGACGCAGCGCAGCAGGCCGCCGCCGACTCCGCCTTCGCTGAGCTAGGCCTTCCCAACGGCCTCGCCATCTCCACCGCACCCTATTCACCGCCCCGCCCGCTGGTGCCCTCCGGCGGGACCGCCACCAACCTTCCGGCTGACCTCACCTTTCTGCCGGTCGGCTGGACACCGACGACGACGCCGGCAGCCGGCTCCCTCGCAACCTTCGCCCCGGAAGCCGGTACCGAAGGTGCCGACACCCAACGGACCGGCCCCGTCCCAGCCGCTCTGGAGGCCTCGACGGCGGAGTCCCTCGGGCTCGCCATCGGCGACACTTTCGCCGTGGAGGGCGCAGCGGGCACGGTCCGGCTCGAGCTGGTGGCAACCCTGACTCCCCGTGGCCCGGACGCCGCCTTCCTCAACCCCGTGCCGGTGCAGGGCGCAGAGACCGTGCCGACCGCCGTCGTCGTTCCTCCGGATGCCATCCCCACCCTGAGCGGCGAGCCGAAAGTGCAGTGGGTTTTCACCGTGAATGCCGACTCGGTCTCAGCGGCGGAGCTGTCCCGGCTGGCCGAGGGCCTGCGCCAATTGCCGCAGCGGCTGAGTAGCGATACTGCGGTCAACGACGGCGGTGTGATCCCGTCCGGTGAGCTGGCCGGGCTGCTGGCCTCAGCGGCAGATGCGACCCAGTCAGTCCGGGCAGTTCTCCCGATTGCACTGCTTTTACTGGTGGCGTTGAGCGCGGTGACGGTGGTCCAGTTCGCTCGGCTCCTCGCCGATACGCGCGCTGTCGAGGACAAGTTAATCAGCGCCCGCGGCTCCACAACGGGCCAGCGCGCCGCCGTCGCAGCTTTCGAGATTGTTCCGCTGGTCATCGCGGGCTGCGGGCTCGGGTGGATTGCCGCCGTCGTGCTGGGTCCGCTGCTCTCCTCCGGCAACGAGACGAACTACCTCGAAGGTATGGGCGAGTTCGCGTCGGCGAGCTGGACCGTGCCGGTGCTGTGCGCGGGCATCACTGCGCTGGTGTTCGTCGGCGTTGCGGTGCTCGATGCGCTCCGCGAGCACAGTCCGGGCGCAGACGCGGCACGCACGGCACGGGTGGCGTCCTTCGGCGTACTGGCGCTGCTTCTTGCTGCCACGGTGCTGTCGCTCTGGCAGTTCCTGCTGTACCGGTCGCCGTTGGTGGAATCGGGCAGCGGCGCCCTGAGGGTAAACCCGCTCGCAGCACCCGCGCCCGCCCTCCTGCTGTTGGCCGGGACTGCGCTCGCGCTGGTGATCACCAGTTGGCTGGCACGCCGCGTGGAGCGACAGACCGCATCCCGGGCCACGCTGGGAGTGCCGCTGGCCGCGCGGCAGGTGTCCCGGCGGATTGCGTCCTATGTCATTCCGATCGCGCTGGTCACCGTCACGGTCGGTACCGCGACCTTCACCGCCGCGTATGCGCAGACCACCAGCCGCTCGCAGGAGGCGGCTTCGCAGCTGGGCAACGGTTCGGACGTGCGCGTCGCGGTTCCGGGACCGCTGGTGATCCGGTCGGCCGACGACGTGCCGCAGCTCTCCGCCTACGCCGATAGTGAGGCGGTAACGGCAGCGTCCCTCGCCTATCGCGGGGAAGCGCGGCTGGCGTCCATCACCTCTCCCCTGCTCGCGGTTGACGCTGCGTCGCTGCCGGGGCTCCTCAGCGACGGCGCGAATCTTCTCGATGTCGGGGTCCTCGCCGCTGCCCTGGCCTTCGAGCCGCCAGTGCCCGAACCCGCGCTGACGCTGACGCCCTCTGCCACCCAGGTCCGCATGCAGTTCACCTCGACGGGCACTTCGGAAACAGCCGACGACGACGGCGCCACCCGCACCGCCTCCGTCACCGTCTGGATCCGCACCGAGGCAGGAAACCTCGTGCCCGTTCCCGCTGGAACCCTCGCCCTGTCCGGTGCCGGCGATCAGGCGCATTCCCTCTCGTTTGCGCTGCCCGAAGGCCTGCGTCCGACTGCGATCGCGGCGATCGATGTTGCGCTTGAACCGTCAGAGACCCCGCGCGGCTACGAGCTGGAAATCACCAGCGTCTCCAGCGACGGCGGGACCGGCACCGGCCAGGGACGGTTCACCGAGGATTCGAGCCTGCAGTTGGCGGTCGGTGTGTTCGGCGCCGCGCAATCAGGGGTGCAGCCGCTCGACGAGGGAGTCGGAGTGCGCTTCCCCGAGGAGGGTTCGACGGCGGGCACCGCGCAGGCACGCCTGATGCTCGACGTTGGGGATTCGCCGTCGCTTCCCGTGGCCCTCACGGCAGAGCTCCTCGCGGATCTTGACCTAGCCGTGGGCGACCCGGTGTCGCTGCGTCCCGGCGGCGTCGAAATTCAGGGGATTGTTGCAGCAGTTGCCCCAGTTCTTCCCGGAACCACCGAGAGCACAGCCGTTCTCGCCGACCTGCAGGCGTACAGCCGTGCCTCGCTCGCCAGTTCCCCTGCGCCGCCGCGGCCGGGCGAGATTTGGCTCGCGTCCTCGGACCGGGGCGCCACCGCTGCTGCTGCGGCCGGGATCGCAGGCCCGGGTGCAACGGTTTCCACTGCAGACAATTCCCTCATCGGGCGGTTCCTGGCGCCGGCGGCCACCTCGCTCTGGATCGGCGCGATCGGAGCGCTGCTCGTCGGCGGCGCAGCACTGACTGCCAGCATCGTGACCCTCGTACAGTCGCGACGGTCGGAGGTGGCCGTCCTGCGAGCGCTCGGCATGCAGGCGCAGGACCAGGTGCGCGGGCGCCGGTGGGAGGTGCTCAGTGTCGGGGGCGCCGCCGTCGTACTGGGCCTGCTGACCGGGCTGGGAGTGGCGGCGCTGACCGTGTCGCTGCTGGCGCAGGCTGTGGTGGTGAACGCATCGGAGGCGTTGCGGGCGCCGCTGTCGATCGCCGTCGTGCCGTTGCTGGGCGTGCTCGCGGTGCAGGTGCTGATCCTCGTGCTTACCGCCTGGTTCTACGGCGAGCGCGTGAAGCGGCAGGCACTCACGCCGGCGTTGGCGGTTGATGCGCTGTGAGCCTGTACCGGTTGTTGCGCCGGGAGTTCCGGCATTCCCGTTGGCCGTCAGTGCTGGTGGCGTCGATTGTGCTGGTGGTGTCGGCGCTGCTGTGCGCGTGGCCGAGGGCGGTGGACGCGATGTATACGGCGGACCTGCAGGAGTCGGTGTCCGAGCTCGCGGGATCCCAGCAGGCGGTCCGCGCGTTCAGTACTTCGTTCCCGCCGCTTGAGGACTTCAACCGCACCTTTGACGAGCCCGACGACGGCGGCCGCACCGGGAACGCGCTGGCCGGGATCCGCGAGGACCTGGCGCAGCCGCTCGCGTCGATCCTTGGCGAGGGCCGCTGGCTGGCCACCGGCGTCGACTCCAGCATCGGCCCCCTGCCGGAGGGCATCCGCGAGCTGGTGCTGAACTACGCCGTGGATGTGCAGGCGCTCGACCACATCGAACTAATCGAGGGTGAGCTGCCCGGACCGCCGCCCGACGAATACGGCGAAGAGCCCGTGGAAATCCTCCTCTCGCAGGATTCTGCGGCGTCGGCGAAGTGGGAGGTCGGCGAGGAACGGAACGTCGCGGTCCTCCTGCGGGCCTCCGATGATGAAGGGCTGGACGCACGGGAGCAGCCGGTGGTCCTCAGCGGCATCTTTGTGCCGAAGGACGCCGATTCGCCGTACTGGAGCCTGAACAACACGCTGCTCTCGGCGGCGGAGGATTTCAACCCGGACACCGGCACGGCGGTGAACGCCACGGCCTTCGTCTCCCCCGCCGCCTTCCCCTTCCTGTCCCGGGCATTCGACCACGCTCAGACGTCCTACTGGTACCCGGTAGCCACCGACTCGTTGACCGCAAGCACCGCACCGCAAACCGCCGCGCAGCTTCGTGAGTTCCTCGGAACCCCGCACACCGTGCCGGCCGCCTTCCCGACCGCGCCGACCGTGGTGTTCGGATCGGAAACACCCGACGTGATGGCCGAAGCCACGCAGCGGGCGGCGTCCACCAACCAGATCCTCGCGCTGTTGGCTTCCGGACCGCTTGGCGTGTGCCTGGCGACCGCAGCGCTGGCGGTACGGCTTCTCCTCGAACGACGGCGGGGCGCGCTGGCTTTGGCCTCGGCCCGCGGGGCAAGCGAGTGGCAGCTGCGCGGTGCCCTTGCGCTCGACGGGCTTCTGCTCGGCATCCCTGCGGCCGCGCTGGGTGCTCTGGCAGCCTTTGTTCTCGTGCCGGTGCCGTTCTCTCCCGGCCACGGAACGTGGGCGGTGCTGGCCGCGTTCGTGCCCGCGGCGCTGATGGCGCTTCAGCATCGCGCTGGTGTTTCGACGCGACAGGATCTGGTCTCCTCCTCGCGGAACCGGTGGCGTGTGAGTGCGGAGGCCGCCGTCGTCGTGCTGGCAGTTGTGGCAACAGTTCTGTTGACGCAGCGGGGGCTGGCGCAGGGTGAGCTGGAGTACGGCGAGGTGGATCCGCTGCTGTCGGCGACGCCGCTGCTCATCGCCCTGGCTGTCTGCGTGTTGGTGCTGCGCCTGTATCCGGTGCCGCTGGAGTGGTTCGCGCGGGCACGACGGCGGGGTCCCGGGTTGGTCGGGTTCCTGGGGGCGTCGCGGGCGGTGCGCTCCCCCGGTGCCGGGCTGGTGCCGGTGTTGGCGCTGATCGTGGGGCTCGCCGTCGTTCTCTTTTCCGGGGTGCTGCTGTCGACGTTCCGAGAGGGCGTCACCGATGCTGCTCAGGCCGACGTCGGCGCGGACCTCCGCATCCAGGGCCCACCGTTCTCGACGGAGCAGGTTGAGGAGATCCGGTCGGTCGACGGCGTTGCGTCGGTGGCTCCGGTGACGGACCTTGGAACCCTGCGCGCGGAGATCGGCGGCCGCCAGACCAAGGACGTCAACCTGCTCGCGACGGATCCCGGCGCCATGCTCGGTGTGCAGGAAACCCTTGCCGGCGCGTTCCCGCCTGCGCTGCTGAGTGCTCTGGATGGCGTTTCTTCGGGGGTGCTGCCCGTGGTGGCCTCGCCCGCGTTGGAGCTTGAGGAAGGTACAGCCCTTGAGCTGCGCTATCGCGGGACCACGGTGGACGTTGAGGTGGTGGGAGTCGGACCGGAGGATGTGGTTTTCTCCGCCTCCTCGACCTGGATGTTGATCGGCGAGGCTGCGATCGGCTCTGTGGAGGAGCGGACCTTCGAACCGTCTGTCCTTCTGGCTGACCTGCACGACGACGCCGGCTCCCCCTCCGTCGAGGCTGCGGTCGCTGATATCGCTGGGCAGCCGATTCTGCAGCAGACGCCGGAGCAGCAGGTGCAGCAGACGCTCGAATCCGCGTCCGGACGCGGGCTGCAGCTTGGGCTATGGGCGGTGATCGGTGCGATGGCTGTGCTGTGTTCGTTGACGATTGTGATGACGTCCGTGGTGAATGCCCCGGCACGCAACAGGTTGATTGCGCTGCTGCGGACGCTTGGGTTCCCGCCGCGTCGCGACGGTGCGCTGATGCTGTGGGAGCTTGGGCCGATTACCGGCGCGGCGGTGCTGGCGGGGACGGCGCTCGGGCTACTGTTGCCGCTCGCCATTCTGGGGGCGATTGACCTGTCAGCGTTCACGGGTGGTGCTGTTGAGCCGGCACTGGCGCTGAACCCCCTGCTGTTGGCGGGGCTGCTGGTCGGGTTCCTGGTGGTGGTGCTCGCGTCGGTAGCGGGTGCTGTGGCGGCTGGTCGGCGGCAACGGTTGGCGGCGGTTCTTCGAATGACGGATACCTGAGGTGGTTACGGTGAGACATGAAACGCAGCCGCACATCCTGTGCGAGGACGTGGTGCGGATCTTCAAGGGCGAAGGCATTGAGGTGCAGGCGCTGCAGGGCCTTAACCTGACGGTGATGCCGGGTGAAATGACCGCCGTCGTCGGGGCCTCGGGTTCCGGGAAGTCGACGCTGCTGACCATTTTGTCCGGCCTTGACCGTCCTTCCGCCGGGAAGGCGCAGGTGGCTGGCATCGATCTGCTGGGGCTCAGCCGCAAGGAGCGTTCGCGGTACCAGCGGGAGACGGTCGGGTTCATCTGGCAGCAGACGCCGCGAAACCTGCTGCCGTACCTCACCGCAGCGGAGAACGTGGCGCTACCGATGGCGATCACCGGACGGAAGGACGCCGACGCTCGGGTGGCTGAGCTGCTGGAGCTGAGCGGTGTGGCACATTGCCGGGACCGCCGGCCGCAGGAAATGTCCGGCGGGGAGCAGCAGCGGGTGGCTCTCGCCGTCGCGCTGTCGAATGAACCGAAGGTAATCCTCGCGGACGAGCCGACCGGCGAGCTGGACGAGCACACCTCCGCCGAGGTGCTGGAGGCGATGCGACGGGTGAACGAGGAGCTGGGCACGACGACGCTGATTGTCACGCACGACCCCACTGTGTCTGAGCACGTAAAGCGCACGGTGCAGATCCGGGACGGCCGCTGCTCTACCGAGACGCTGCGCCGGACGGGCTTGAATAACGACGGCGATGAGCACCTGATTGCCGAGGAGTTCGCCGTGATTGACCGGGTGGGACGGTTGCAGTTGCCGCAGGAGTTTATGGAGAGCCTGGATATGAAGGATCGTGTGCGGTTGGGGCTGGAGCCGGACCATGTGCGGGTGACGCCGGCGTCCGCTAATAGCCCTTCAGAGGAGACCCGATGAGTGGCGCAGTTGCCGCATTGCGTGCGGACGACGTCACCAAAACCTACGGCTCCGGAGAGAGCGCTGTTCACGCGTGCACGGACGTGTCGTTGTCCGTTCAGCCGGGTGAGCTGTTGGTGGTGAAGGGGCCTTCGGGATCGGGAAAGACGACGCTGTTGAATTGCATCGGCGGCCTGGATGAACCCGACAGTGGGAGCGTTTTCGTCGGGGATGTGGAGTTGACAGCGATGCGGGAGCAGGACCGCGTGACGCTGCGGCAGACGCATCTCGGGTTCGTGTTCCAGTCGTTTGGGCTGATTCCGATTCTGACCGCCGCGGAGAACGTGGAGGTGCCGATGCGGCTGGTCGGCATGCCGCCGGCCGAACGGCAGGCCCGGGTGGAGGAGCTGCTGGAGCTGGTGGGTTTGGGAAAGCATCATCATCAGCGGTCGGCTGAGCTTTCGGGCGGTCAGCAGCAGCGTGTAGGGCTGGCGCGTGCTCTGGCTAACCGGCCGAAGGTGCTGATCGCTGACGAGCCCACCGGGCAGCTCGACAGCGTCACTGCAGGCACCATGATGGACCTCATCAGCGATCTCGTTCATAGCCATGAGGTTGCTGCAATTGTTTCCACTCACGACCCGCTGCTGATGCAGCGTGCGGACCGGATCTTGGAGCTGCACGATGGGCGGCTTCTCGGTGCGAGCGCGAGCTCCTCAGAAGCCGTATCAGCTCCTCAAAGTGCTTCCCGAATCATCCAAGTTCCTTCCACTTACACCGGTCGGCGACGCCGAGAATCCTGACGCTGGCGCAGGAAAAGCGCAAGAAAGAATGCAGGAAAAGGGCCCACGGATAGGGTTCGCTCAGGATTGGTTCAATCTTGGAGTTTTCGGGGATTTCCACTGCTACTTTTTTGGCAGAGCTGGCGAAGGGCCAGCCGCCCATCTCGTACAGGAGAAATCAGATGCTCTCTCACTTCGTAGCTTTCACGAACACCATCAAAGCCCGCATGAACCGCGACGAGACCGGCGCTACCGCCGTTGAGTACGGCATCATGGTCGCGCTCATCGCTGTTGCCATCATCGCAGGAGTCATCCTTCTCGGCGATCAGCTTGAGGTCGCCTTCGAGAGCATCACCGGTGGCCTTACTGAAGGCGGAATTGTAGTACCCGAGTAGATCCGGCTGCTGGTGCTGCGGAGGGTTCTTCCGCAGCACCAGCCCACTTGGAGGTCGTCATGAATCGCGATAAGGAGCGCGGCGCCGCAGCCGTAGAGTTCGCGATATTGCTCCCTGTCCTCCTCCTTTTGCTGCTTGGCATTATGGAATTTGGTCGGGCCTATAACGCTCAAATCGCGCTGACCAACGCAGCCCGTGAAGGCGCGCGTGTCATGGCAATCAGCAATGTGAGATTAGATGCTGAGAAAACAGCTCAAGAGGCTGCGTCGACCCTCGCTATCTCCGAAACCAATCCTGCGTTCGATTTCGACTTCACCGATCGCGGCGGGGCCACCTACACCAGCTGCGCTTCCCAGCGGCAGGTAACGCTGACTATCTCCTACGACTTAGATACGCTGACCGGCATCGCCGGTCCCTTCACTCTGACCGGCAAGGGAACAATGCTATGCGGTGGATAGCCAAGGAAGATGATGAGCGCGGCGCAGTCGCTGTTATTGTCGCAATCCTCCTGGTCGTCCTTCTCGGCTTTGCCGCTCTAGCCGTGGACGTCGGTCTGCTCTACGCCGAAAAAGCTCAACTCCGGAACGGCGCTGATGCAGCAGCCATAGGGATAGCGCAATCTTGTGCGGAGGACATCTTAGATAGCGAAAATTGTTCGGATTTGGTCGATGAAAGTTCCCTAGCGAAGCAGATGGCAGACGCGAACTCTCTGGATAACCAGAGCAACGCAGAAAGCGTTGCTCTTGACACGACCGCTGGAACGGTATCTGTCAGGACTGGTGCCCTCGAAACAGGCAGCACTCCAAACAGCGTCTCGCTCTTCTTCGCTCAAGCCCTTGGATTCGACGAGGCTGAAGTGTCAGTTTCCTCGAACGCGGCCTGGGGTGTCCCGGTGGGCGGCGTCGCTCCTTTCGCCATTGCTTTCTCGCAGTGCGAAGTCGACGCCGGAATTAGTGGCGACGGCAGCTTGCAGTTCCTGACGGTACACGGGAAGAACAGCGAATGCACAAGCACATCCTCCGGACAAGAAATACCCGGAGGGTTCGGATGGCTAGATCAGAGTTCTGGCTACTCCTGCGGGGTAGTCATCGATCCTTCTTCACCTTGGATCGGAAGTGACCCTGGGAACAATGTAAAGGATGGTTGCGCAGCGCGGTTGGGCGAGTGGGAAGACCGTCTGAGGGCCAACGAAAGCGTGATCGAGCTCATTCCCATTTTCGATGATACGAAGGGCAACGGCGGACAAACGGGAGCGTTCCAAATGCACGCGTTCGCCGCGTTCGACATCCGCGGGTGGAGCTTTCCCGGAGGCGGGAATGAGTATATGACGCCGGACGCCGCCAAGTACTACAAAGACAACAAGCTCAACAGCAACAACCGTGGATTCATCGGACGATTTGTGGAGTTTGTCTCGCTGGACTCCTCATTTCAAATCAAACCCATGCCCGGCGGCGGTTATGGCGCCCAAGTCGTGAAACTAACTCTCGGAGAAACACCATGAAGTCCCGCTTGATTGCCGGCATTGCCGCCGTTGTCCTCGCGCTCGTCGGTGCGGTGATGGTGTTCAGCTTTGCCAACGGCGCTGAAGCGCGGGCAGTGCAGGGTTTAGAGCCGATTGACGTCCTCGTAGTTCGAGAACCAGTTCCTGCCGGGACCCCCGTCTCTGAACTTGCAGCATCACTCGTCGTCGAACAGCTTCCCGGTTCGTCCGTCGCTGATACGGCATTGAAGAACCTGGACAGTTCAGCAGGCATGGTTACCTCTGTTGACTTGATAGCCGGGGAGCAGCTGCTGGCGGAGCGACTTGTTGATCCCTCCGAATTGGTCGCGCCAAGTTCTGTAGAGGTACCGGAAGGACTGCACGAAATTTCGATCCTCGTAGAACCGCGCCGGATAGCTGGAGGCAAGGTCACGGCTGGCGACTACGTTGGCGTGTTCATGTCCCTTCCGGAAGGTGGCCTCGAGGAACGACCTGAGGCGGAATCAAGCCAGCTTGGATTGCCCAAAGTATTGGTTACCGCTGTGCAGGGTGCTCCCGTCAGCCCCGCCGCTGCTGATCCCGCTGCTGAGGGGGAAGAGACCCAGGGCGACGTTCTGCCGGAGGGCTCACTGATGGTCACGTTAGCCCTCAATCCTGATCAGGCGACACGACTTGTTTTCGTGAGCGAGTTCGGTTTCGTCTGGCTGAGTAAAGCGAACGCTGCCAATAGCGACGCTCCCCCATTCATCGTCCAGGACAAGGAACTGTACCGATGAGCCGCTTCCTCCTCATCACCGCGGACAACGCATTCGAGCAGAAGGTCCGCTTAGCAACCGCGGGCGGTCTTCCGGGCGAAGTCCTAGCTGTGCGTCCCGAGTTGCTCTCCCGGCCCGAAGATCTGCTTGACCTAGTCGCCGTTCAGCAGCCCGAGGTACTCGTGCTCGGTCCGGGCGTCGCAGTCGACGGTGCCCTCCGCCTGGCCACCGTCGTCGATGTGCGCTTCCCCAACGTCAGCCTGGTCCTCATTACGCCCGATGAAGCTGGGGTCGCGCTGCAGGCAATGCGCGCGGGTATCCGGGACATCGTCGAGCCAACGGCCGACATCCCCACCGTCCGTATGCTCCTCGAGCGAGCTTGTCACGCCTTCACGAGCCGAACCCGTACGGAAAACGGACCCACCGCCCCCAAGCAAGAGCACGGTCTGGTCATTGGAGTGTTCTCTCCCAAGGGCGGCGTCGGTAAGACCACCATCGCTACTAACCTCGCCGTCGGCTTGGGAAAGATTGCACCGATGGGTGTTGTTGTGGTGGATATCGATCTGCAATTCGGAGACGTTGCATCCAACCTGTACCTCGATCCGGAGTACTCCGTACTGGATGCTGTCTCCAGTTCGGCAAGCACCGACACGATGATCCTCAAAGCGTTCCTGACGCCACACCCCTCGGGAATCTACGCGCTGTGTGCTCCGTCGAATCCGGCTGATGCCGACAATATCTCCGCCGCGCAGCTTGAGGTGCTGATCAAACAGCTCTCAGCTGAGTTCGCCTACGTTGTCCTCGACACCGGCCCAGGTCTTACCGAACACAGTTTGGCCGCCCTCGAACAGAGCACCGACGCCGTCTGGATCACCGGAATGGATGTTCCGAGCGTGCGCGGTCTGCGGTCTGGGCTCGATGTGCTCGGCAAGTTGGATCTTTTCCCCGAGACCCGCCACGTGGTCCTCAATTTCGCCGATTCCAAAACAGGCCTTTCCGTTCAGGACGTTGAAGCGACTCTCGGCGCTCCCGTTGACATCTCTATCCCTCGCTCGCGCGGAATTTCCCTCGCCACTAATCGCGGTGTCCCGCTGCTTCAGGAAGAAGTGCGTGATCCCGCTACCAAAAACCTGCGCTCGCTCGTGGAACGATTCGACCCGAAGTGGCGAGCACGTGGCCAGCGCGGTCTGCACCGGCGCGTGGTGGTCTAATGAAACTTTCTGAACGCCTAAACCAGGCCAATACTTCGGAGCCTGCCGCTGTTGATGGGGCCACACAAGTTGCGGTGCCCGAACAGCCCACTACTGTCATCGGCGCCTTGGAGCTAGCAGAAGGTGTTTTTCAGAGTGCCGTAGTGACCGGTGCCAGCAGCGCAGCCGAAGCACCCGTCACAGCGCGTGTTGATGCCTTCGCCGGTCTAAAGCAGCGCGCAGCCGAAGCCCTCTACGAGCGGATGGGTGCCCGCTTCAGCGATTCCACGCTGAAAGAGGAAGACCTCCGAACAGTTGCGCGCGAGGAGCTTAGTCAGGTCATCGACGCTGAGCAGGTGCCGCTCACCCCTGACGAGCGTCGACGGCTTATTCAGGACGTTGCCGACGACGTGCTGGGACTCGGCCCGCTGCAGCGCCTACTCGACGACGAGGACGTCACCGAGATCATGGTGAACCGCTCCGATCAGATTTACATCGAGCGCCGAGGCAAACTGGTTCTCGCCGACTCAACATTTCAGTCGGAGGCACAGCTGCGCCGAGTGATCGAGCGAATCGTTTCCAAAGTGGGTCGGCGCATCGACGAATCCTCCCCCTTTGTTGATGCGCGCCTCGAAGACGGCTCGCGTGTCAACGCCATCATCCCCCCTTTGGCCGTAAACGGATCGTCCTTGACCATCCGAAAGTTCAGCAAGAAGCCGCTCACAGTGGAAAAGCTCATCAGCTTTGGAACGCTCACGCCGGAAATGGCCGAACTGCTGGACGCATGTGTGAAGGCGAAACTAAACATCATTGTGTCCGGCGGTACCGGTACCGGTAAGACCACCCTGCTCAACGTACTGTCCTCATTCCTACCGCACGACGATCGTATTGTGACCATTGAGGACGCCGTTGAACTACAGATTCAGCAGCAGCATGTAGTGCGGCTCGAGAGCCGTCCACCAAACACAGAAGGCAAGGGCGCAGTGACTATCCGCGACCTGGTGAAGAACTCGCTACGTATGCGTCCCGACCGCATCGTCATCGGCGAGGTCCGTGGCGGCGAGTCGCTGGACATGCTTCAGGCCATGAACACGGGCCACGACGGCTCGCTCTCCACCGTGCACGCCAACTCACCTCGTGACGCCGTTGCGCGTCTTGAAACGCTCGTTCTGATGGCGGGAATGGATCTGCCGCTGCGCGCCATTCGGGAGCAGTTGGCCTCCGCCGTGAACCTAGTCATTCAAATCTCGCGCCTCCGTGATGGCACCCGGCGCATTACCCATGTAACCGAGGTGCAGGGAATGGAGGGCGACGTCGTGACCCTGCAGGACGCCTTCGTGTTCGATTATTCCGCTGGTGTGGACTCTTCGGGCCGTTTCCTGGGCAAGCCGGTCCCGACGGGCATCCGCCCACGGTTCATGGAGCGGTTCGAGGACATGGGCATTCGGGTCTCGCCCGCCGTGTTCGGCGCTGCGCTGAGCGGCCAGAGGTAGCGCGATGGCTCTTCTGTTGCTGTACGGCACCGCGCTTTGCCTGGCTGCACTTGCGTTTCTAATGTTCGCGACTCGCCCTCGCCAGTCAGCGGTGCCGTTAGACCGTCGCCGACCGCCGGCTGAGGAATCAGACTCGCAGTTGACCACGTTCGCTGGCTCAGCTGTGCGGGCGATGGAACGGTTCCTGAAGAAGCATCCGCAACGCCTCTTCCGTCGTGAATTGCTCGAGATGGCTGGTATGCGGCTGAGCCAGGCGGACGTCTTCGTTCTTTGCCTTGCTGCAAGCGCCGTCTTCTTCATACTCGCTATCCTGCTCGGCGCCGGAGTTATCGCCTTTATTCTTTCGCCATGGTTCGCCACGCATGTCGGCATAATTGCTGAAATCAAACGGCGACGCTCGAAGTTCGATGCACAGCTCGGCGACACCCTGCAATTGTTGACGGGCGGTCTGCGTGCTGGTCACAGTATTCTGCGGGCGATCGATGCGGCAGCCATCGAGGCGGATTCTCCCACGTCCGACGAGATGCGACGCGTGGTCACCGAGACCAGTCTCGGCAAGGACCTGCTTGCGTCTCTGCTCGACACCTCGAAGCGCATGGAAAGCGAGGACTTCGCCTGGGTCGCCCAGGCGATTCAGATCAACCGCGAAGTCGGTGGGGATCTGGCAGAAGTGCTCGACCAGGTAGCCGCTACCATCCGCGAACGCAGCGAGATCAAGGGACAGATCCGGGCGTTGGCCGCCGAGGGAAAGTTCTCGGCCTACATTTTGGTGGCCCTGCCGTTCGGCATCGGCGCGATGCTCATGCTCGTAAGCCCGGGTTACGTGGACCCGCTGTTCACTGAGCCGCTCGGTTGGGTCATGATCGGCGCCTCAGTGGTCATGATGACCATCGGATGCCTGTGGCTCCGCAAACTAATCGATCTGAAGTTTTAGGAGGGCAGCATGAACCCGGTTGTACTGACATCGCTGCTCCTCGTTGCGGCCCCCCTGGGATACCTCGGCTGGGCACTGCTCAGCCCCGGCAATCAATCCAACAAGGGCGTCCAGGAGAACCTGCGTCGAGGCGTCCGGCGAGCCGAAGAATCACGGGCTGTGGTACGTCCCGGTGTCCTCGCACGTTTGGGCTACGCAATCACGCCGCCGCAATACGTGCAGAAGCTGGACATGCTCCTCGCTTTGGCCGGTCGACCCGCCTCGATGCCGCTCGGCAAAGTGCTGGGAGCCAAACCGGCGCTTTGCCTGGTCGCCGCCGCCCTCGGTTTCGTGATGGCCAACGCGGCACAGAAGCCGCTGATCACCATGGTGGCGATCTTCCTGACTCTTCTCGGTTATTTCATCCCCGATCTGCTGCTGTACAGCAAGGGTCAGGAACGACAGAAGGCCATGCAACTGGAACTGGCCAACACGCTGGACCAGATGCTTATCTCGGTAGAAGCCGGCCTCGGTTTCGAAAGCGCCATGCAGCGTGCAGGTGAAACCGGCAAAGGCCCGCTCGCCGAGGAACTCGTGCGAACGCTTCAGGACATGCAGGTGGGCCGCAGCAGGCGAGAGTCCTATCTGGCCCTCGCCGACCGCACCAGCATTCCCGAACTGCGCAGCTTCGTCAAAGCCATCGTGCAGGCGGACGCGTACGGCATCGCGCTCAGCGGCGTACTCCGCACGCAAGCCAAAGTGATGCGCGTGAAGCGGCGTCAGCGGGCGGAGGAGAAAGCAATGAAGCTCCCGGTCACTGTGTTGTTCCCCCTGCTCTTCTTCATTTTTCCGGTGCTGTTCATCATCATCCTCGGCCCAGCTGTAATCAATGCGATCGCAACGTTCAGCGGGTCCTGATCCGGCTCGTGAGCCCACAATAAACACCAGCTAGTACGCAGGCCGAAGAATTCCGCAGTGTTTGCACAGCATCAGTCCATTCCAGCTTTTCTCACATTTTCAGAAAGTAGCGTTAGCTCATGGCATTTTCCCGCCCCGGCGCGCATGACGACGATGCAGAGACCCTGCCTGTCGTCGGTGCTGACGTGCGGCGCGCCCCGGGCGGTAGCCACCGTGTAGACAGGACACCCCTCGTGGACCCCAACGTTCTCCATGAGCTTGAGGATCAGCTCGACAGCCCCGCTGCGGCCCGGGCTTTTGTGCGCGACTACGTGGCCGTCTGGGACGAGCGAGACTCACGCATTTCCTCGGCGATCGCCCGACGCAATCAGGCCGCGTCACTCGACGCTGTGCTCAGCCTGAAGATCACCTCCACCATGGTGGGAGCCACTCAGCTCGTCACGCTGGCCACTGCGCTCGAGGGACTGCTGCGCGAGGGCAAACTCGAAGAGGCCGAGGCAGCACTCCCCTCCGTTCACCGGTGCGGAATACGCACCATGCGGGAACTGCGGCTGCTGCACCTCAACTAAATCTAGGAGAACAAGGCCTAGAAGGACCTAGTCCGCCCGCCGCGGCACCAGCCGGTAGCCCACGCCCCGCACCGTCATCAACCAGCGCGGACTCCGGGGGTCCTCCCCCAGCTTCCGCCGGAGGTTCCCGATATGCACCTCGATGGCCCGCTCATCGGCCTCGCTGATATACGTGTCGGTGCGGTAGTACTGCCCCCGCACCACCCGCACCAAATCACCCTTGGTCCGCACGGCACCCGAACTTCGCAGCAATTCATGGAGCAGGTCGAACTCGCTGCGGGTCAGCACCAGTTCCTCACCCCGCACGGTGACGGTGCGGGTGTCCTTGTCCAGCTCCAGGCCGTTGTGCCGCAGCACCGAGGCCGGCCGCGCCGGAGCGGGAGCCTCCTCAGAGGAGGGCGCCGTCGTCGTCGTTGATTGCTCACTTGTCAGGCCACCGCGGGGCCGGCGCATCATTGCCGCGATGCGCGCCCGGAGTTCGCGCGGCCGGAAAGGTTTGGTGACGAAGTCATCGGCTCCCGCTTGCAGCGCCGTGAGCGTATCGATCTCCTCGTTGTGCGCGGTCAGCATGATCACGTAGCAGTCGCTGACGGTGCGGATGCGGCGCAGTACCTCGTAGCCGTCGATGTCCGGAAGACCGACGTCGAGCGTGACAAGCGTGGGGTTGTGCTCCTTGACCGCCTCCACGCCACTGCGGCCCTCGGCTGCGGTGTGAACAACGAACCCGGACTGCGTGAGAACTGTGCTCACGAGGTTGCGGACATCGAGATCATCCTCGATCACTACCGCCACACCTGGATCTGGCACTGTTTCCTCCTGGCCCCATCAGAACTGTAGTTTCCCAGTTCATCACAAAAGGACGAAATACCGTGACGAACGGCGAATCGCCGTAGCGTGCTACACAGCATACGCGCGTGATGGTGTGAATTGTCACAATCGATGTACTTTGGGAACCTTTCCGAGCCTGATAGTGCAGCGATACCGAAAAGTAACGACATAATGGATGCACTATGTCGTTGGTCTCAGGCATCCCCCTATCCACACGCGCGCTCTTGCCCGGGCGGTCTCATGAGTGAGCGCGTGATGTTCCTCGCAGCGAAGCGGGCGTACTCCAACCTGCGCTTCCGCACCCGCGTTGGCCTGTGTGAGCTGCCCTTGGCCCTGCTGGTTGCCGTCATCGCAGTCATCGCGATGATCGTGTCGCCAACAGTGCTGATGAATCCCCTGTTCCTCGGCGGACTCCTCCTCCACGCCGTGCTGCTCGCGGTCGCCTTCCTCGCTCCGTGGGAGAAGTTCCGCGACGGCTCCTACCTGGTCATACCGCTGCTGGATTTCGTGGCCATTTCCCTGACCCGGAACGGCGCTGCGGAGACACTGCCCGGGCTGAGCCTTCTTGCACTCTTTCCGGTGATCTGGCTTTCGGCCTCCGGGATGAAGCCGGCGCTAAGCCTCCTGGCCAGCTTCGTGGGCCCTTTCCTCATTCTTGGCGTGACCCCGCTGCTGGGGCTGGCTCCCCTGGCCCAATTCAGCACCGCCGTGCTGCTTGGCGTCGCAATGGGTACGGTTTCGGTATCCCTGCGCTTCGCTAGCCTCAACTCCGTCTACAGCCAGCGCAAACTCGAAGCCTCGAAGGCCGAGGTGCACCGCCTGCAGGGTGAGAACACTGAGCGCGCGCTGCTCCTCGAAGCCATCCTAGACACGATCGACGTCGGCCTCGTCGCCCTCGACGCCAACGGCAACCGCACGCTCACCAACCGCCAGCAGCGGTCCTTTGACCTCCTCATCCAGGCAGGCGACGCCAACGACGACGGCGCCAGCCACCTTTACGCTGCGGACAAGTCCAGTCCCGTAAGTCCCAACCGCTACCCCGTGCAGCGGGCTGCGGCCGGCGAGACCTTTGCAAACTACCTGGTGTGGCTCGGGCCGAAAGACTCGCAGCGCGCAGTAGCAACAGCGGCGACCGCCATCACCGACGGCGAAGGGAAATTCGCCGGATCCGTGATCGTCTCCAACGACGTGACCGACATGGTGGAAGCCCTCAGCGCCAAAGAGGACTTCGTGTCCAACGTGTCGCATGAACTGTGGACGCCGCTCACCTCGATCATCGGGCACCTGGACCTCGTGCTCGACGACGACCACGCGCTACCGCACAACGTCACCCATCAACTCTCCGTTGCGCGGCGGAACGCTGAACGACTGTACGCGCTGGTCTCGAACCTGCTGGCGTCCGCGTCAGGCGCCGCGAGCGTCCATCTGCGCCCCACGGACCTCACCGGCCTGGTGGAAGGCAGCATTGAGTCCGCCGGGCCGCAGGCGGCAAACACGGGGGTCACCCTCGAGCTGGACGTCCCGGAGATCCTGTGGACCACCTCGGACCCCCTGCGCATCCGGCAGGTGCTGGACAACCTCATCTCCAACGCCATCAAATACTCGCCCGACGGCGGCACGGTCACCGTCCGTGCCCGGCAGGAGACCGACGCAGCGCTGCTCGAGGTAGAGGACACCGGCATCGGGATGTCCCAGCACGAAACCACCCAGATTTTCGGGAAGTTCTTCCGGACCGCTGCGGCCCGCGAATCGTCCATTCCAGGCGTCGGGCTGGGGCTGTCGATCACCAAGGCGATCGTTGAAAGTCATGGCGGCACCATCCGCTGCAGCAGCCATCCGGGCGCCGGAACCACGTTCACCGTGACGCTTCCGCTGCACCGGTCAGAGCAGAATTAGCCAGGTACCAGTCTTCCGGTAAAACGACTGTCCTCCGGCACGCCAAACGCGAGTCGTAGACGTCCTTTATGCTGAGCCGATGAGGAAGCGGGCGGTGCTGGCGACGGCGGGATTCTTACTTGCCGGACTCGTAGCGCTTCTGACCCGGCGGGTGCCTCCTCTGCCGCCCGGCACCGCGCAAACCATCGCTCGGATCCGCACAAACCCGTTGACGGGAGTTATCCCCGGCACATCGGGGTACGCCCAGTCCGGCGAGGTGCGGATCTGGTACGAATCCATTCCCGCCGTCGGTTCAGAGAAAGGTGTTGTACTGCTCAACTCCTCTCTAGGCGTTGGCTCGTTGTTCTGGCCGCCCTCGTTCCTGCGAGCCCTGACGGCGGAGGGATACCGGGTGGTCCGGTACGACCATCGGGGAACCGGTGCGTCGAGTTGGATGAAGGGCTGGGACCGCAAGCATCCGTACTCGCTCGTCGAGATGGCAAACGACGCAGTCACCGTCCTGGAAGAACTTCGCCTCGAGCGTGTTCACATGCTCGGGCTTTCCCTCGGAGGTTTTGTAGCTTAAGAGGTTGCCATCGCACATCCCGAGCGCGTCCTGTCCCTTACCCTCATGTCAACATCGGCCGACCCAACCGACAGCTCGCTGCCCGGACCTCAGACGTGGCCGCTGATCCGATCCGCCATAACGAGCCTTCCCCTGCTCCGGTATCGCTTGCTCGGCGGAGAGATCAATGTCGTGAAGGGGGTTCTCGCGGGGTTGGTTGCGCACGATAGGGACGAACCCCTCGACGTCGAAGAGTGGACCAGGATTGTCCTTTACGACCTACGCGAACGAAACGGACTCAACCTTCGTGCACTTCGGCAACACCAGGCCGCTGTCGCTGTGACCCGCTCCCGCTACCCATTCTTGAACACGATCACGGCGCCGACCCTCGTCATACACGGAACCGCCGATGCGTTTCTGCCGATCGAGCACGGCCGCCGACTCGCCGCAGCCATCCCTCCGGCCCGCGGTCTCTGGCTTGAAGACGCCGGCCACCCGTTCCCCTACCCGGACATGCCCCGCGTGATGACAGCAATCATGCGCCACCTCGACGCCGCGAACCCTGGTTAGCCACCGTGCCGAATGTCGTCCCGCTTCGCGCGGGTGAGTTCCGCCCGTAGAGCCAGCTCCGCGGCGTCGTCGGGGTAGCGAACTTCCTCCAGCACCAGCGGGTGCGCGGGCGCGAGGACGGAGCGGGAGTCCTTCAGCCGGGAACGCAGCCGCTCTCCCAGCCAGGCCGGCGGCTCTTCACCGCTGCCGACGCGCAGCGCCGATCCGATGAGCGCGCGCACCATGTTGTGGCAGAAGGCGTCAGCCTGGATGGTGGCGAGGAGTACGCCGTCGGGCTCACGCTCAAATTCGAACCGCTGCAGTTCGCGCACCGTTGTGGCGCCCACGCGGGGCTTGCAGAAAGCGAGGAAATTCTGCAGGCCCAGCAGCGACGCCGCAGCCTCGTTCAGTAGACGCTCGTCCAACTCCTCCGAGTGCCACAGCACAGTGCTGCGGTGCAACGGGTCCTGCAGGTCTGAGCGGTCGGCGATGCGATAGCTGTAGCGGCGCCACAAGGCCGAGAAGCGGGCGTCGAAGCCCACCGGCGCAAGGCGGACAGCCCGTACGACGACGGGCGAGGCCGGATTGCCCGCGTAGACGGTGCGGGCGGCGGCGCTGGGTGGCAGGTAACGGTTCAGGGTGGCCTGGAGGCGGCGCTTCAGGGCCAGCGCGGGGTCGATCTCCCGACCTCGGTTCAGGGCGAACCATTCGGCCGGCTCGAGGTCGATGTGGGTCACCTGCCCGCGGGCGTGTACCCCTGCGTCGGTGCGGCCGGCAACAGTGAGGCGTACGTGCCTGCGGAAGAGCAGTTCGAGTCCGGATTCCACCGTGCCCTGGACTGTTGGCAGACCTGGCTGGACCGCCCAGCCGGAGAACGGGCCGCCGTCGTACGCAATATCGATCCGGACACGCAAATGCCCGCCATCCACGGACGGGATGACGGGCATTTGTTCGTTCATGTGTTCAGCAGAGGGGAAGAACTACTTCTTCTCGTCTGCTTCCGGCACGGAACCTTCTTCAACTACTACGGTCTCCGCAGCGTCGCCCTCAGAGGCGCTCACCGTGGTGTCCTCTGCCGCAACCTCATCAGCCGAAGCTGCGGAGGGTGCGGACTCAGCCGACTCTGCGGATTCAGCCGACTCAGGTGAATCTGCGGACTCAGCGGATGCTACGGGAGCAGCAGCTGCAGCGTCGCGGGCAGCGGCGTTGCCGGCAGCCTGCTCAGCTTCGCCGACGACGGCCTGCTTGGCGGACACTGCCTCAAGCACCAGCTCGATGACAGCCATGGGAGCGTTGTCGCCCTTGCGGTTGCCGATCTTGGTGATGCGGGTGTAGCCACCGTTGCGGTTGGCAACGGCCGGCGCGATGTCCGTGAACAGCTCGTGGACGACGCCCTTGTTGCTGATGACAGCCAGGACGCGACGGCGCGAAGCCAGATCACCCTTCTTGGCGAAGGTGATCAGGCGCTCGGCGTAGGGGCGAAGCCGCTTTGCCTTGGTCACCGTGGTGGTGATGCGCTTGTGCTCGAACAGCGAGGCGGCCAGGTTGGCGAGCATCAGGCGCTCGTGCGCCGGACCGCCACCGAGGCGTGGGCCCTTTGTGGGTGTGGGCATGATGTTTTATCTCCTCATGAATGTGCCCGAGGCCGCATCCTAAAGCGGCGCCAGGTTCTAACGTTTAGAGTTCGTCGTCGCCGTAAGCGGCGTCGTCCTCTTCAATCGCAGCGGCGCGGGCTGCAAGGTCGAACCCTGGAGGCGAATCCTTCAGGGACAGACCAAGCTCAACCAGCTTTGCCTTGACCTCATCGATGGACTTGGCTCCGAAGTTACGGATGTCCATCAGGTCAGCCTCGGAGCGTGCAACGAGCTCACCCACGGTGTGGATGCCCTCACGCTTGAGGCAGTTGTAGGAACGAACGGTGAGTTCGAGATCCTCGATCGGGAGAGCCATGTCAGCGGCGAGTGCGGCGTCGGTGGGCGACGGGCCGATCTCGATGCCTTCAGCGGCGGTGTTCAGCTCGCGGGCGAGGCCGAACAGTTCAACCAGGGTAGTGCCGGCGGAAGCAACGGCGTCGCGCGGGGCGATGGCGTCCTTCGTCTCGACGTCCACGATCAGGCGGTCGAAGTCGGTGCGCTGCTCAACACGGGTGGCTTCCACGCGGAAAGTCACCTTCAGGACCGGCGAGTAGATCGAGTCAACCGGAATGCGGCCGATCTCGGAGTCGCCGGACTTGTTCTGGGAAGCGGAGACGTAGCCGCGGCCGCGCTCGATGGTCAGTTCGAGCTCGAACTTGCCCTTCGAGTTCAGCGTTGCGATGTGCAGGTCCGGGTTGTGGAACTCCACACCGGCCGGCGGAGCAATGTCAGCTGCAGTCACGACGCCGGGGCCCTGCTTGCGCAGGTAGGCAACCACGGGCTCGTCGTGCTCGGAAGACACCGCGAGGTTCTTGATGTTCAGGATGATCTCGGTGACATCTTCCTTCACACCGGGAACCGTGGTGAACTCGTGCAGCACGCCGTCGATCCGGATGCTGGTGACAGCGGCTCCGGGAATCGAAGACAGGAGGGTGCGGCGAAGCGAGTTGCCGAGGGTGTAGCCGAAACCGGGCTCCAGCGGTTCGATGACGAACCGCGAACGGTTGTCAGCTACTACTTCTTCAGTCAGGGTAGGGCGCTGTGCAATAAGCACTTACATTTCCTTTCAGGGAGCATCCGCTATATGACGCAACACAAATGGTGGAAAGGGAAAGCTAGAGAGCGAAACTCAGTAGCTGAACGAAAGTCAGCCCCAGGCCGCCCGCGATTACAGCAGAAACGCGGATGGCCTGGAGCCAAGGAAGCTACTAGACGCGGCGGCGCTTCGGGGGACGGCAGCCGTTGTGGGCGCTGGGGGTAACGTCCTGGATGGAACCGACCTCAAGGCCTGCTGCCTGCAGCGAACGGATCGCGGTCTCGCGTCCGGAGCCCGGACCCTTCACGAATACGTCGACCTTGCGGACGCCGTGCTCCTGGGCGCGCTTTGCAGCGGCCTCGGCAGCGGTCTGCGCAGCGTAAGGGGTGGACTTGCGTGAGCCCTTGAATCCGACCTCGCCAGCCGAAGCCCAGGAGATAACAGCTCCGCTGGGGTCGGTGATCGAGACGATGGTGTTGTTGAACGTGCTCTTGATATGCGCCTGACCGAAGGCGATATTCTTTTTGTCCTTGCGACGCGGCTTGCGCACCGCTCCACGAGTCTTGGGGGGCATTACTTCTCCTACGAAGGTTCTGGGTGTTGGCTATCGGCGACCGCTGAAATCAGCGTCCGGCCTTCTTCTTGCCTGCGACGGTGCGCTTGGGGCCCTTGCGGGTACGCGCGTTGGTCTTGGTGCGCTGTCCGCGCACGGGAAGGCCGCGGCGGTGCCGAATACCTTCGTAGCTGCCGATCTCCACCTTGCGGCGGATATCTGCGGCTACTTCACGGCGGAGGTCACCCTCAACCTTGTAGCTGCCTTCGATGTAGTCGCGAAGCTGGACGAGCTCAGCGTCGGTCAGATCCTTAACACGCGTGTTCGGGTTGATCCCGGTCTCTGCGAGCGTCTGGTCTGCACGGGTCTTGCCCACGCCGTAAATGTAAGTAAGCGCAATGACTACCCGCTTTTCGCGGGGAATGTCTACGCCAGCGAGACGTGCCATAGTGGCGGTTCTCCTCTTGATGACCGGAGGTCTGAAACAGTGCGGCCCGGATTATTCCGGTCCCCGGCCTCCGTACCGGGGGTGTGGGCTGGTTGATGCTCGATCAACCGGCCCTGCTCTGCTTTTTGTGGTGTTACTACGCGTGGGTGACCCTCGAAAAGAGGATTCAGCCCTGGCGCTGCTTGTGGCGCGGGTTTTCGCAGATTACGAGTACATTGCCCTTGCGGCGAACCACCTGGCACTTGTCACAAATCCGCTTCACGCTCGGCTGGACCTTCATGGTTTTCCTTTGCGTTCGTTCTTATTTGTAGCGGTAGACAATACGGCCCCTGGTGAGGTCGTAAGGGCTAAGCTCCACTACCACCCGATCCTCGGGGAGGATTCGAATGTAGTGCTGACGCATCTTTCCCGAGATGTGGGCTAGAACAATGTGTCCGTTGGCCAACTCAACGCGGAACATCGCGTTGGGCAGAGCCTCGTTCACAGTGCCTTCAATCTCAATGACACCGTCTTTCTTGGCCATATCCTCCGCTAACTTCTGTGCCGCCACTTGCGGGGCGGACGGTCTTGGGTTTTGATTGCCTGACTCCCCCGCCCGGGATCACGAGATCCCGTTCCAGCCGCAACGAGACAATCCGTTCGGTGGATGGGCGCAAAAGGGCGCAAAAGTAGCGACAACCAACAATCAACTCTACGCTATGGCGTGTGAGAAGTTAAATCCGCCCGGAAGGGCGCTTAGTCCAAAGGCGCGACGACGACGCCCAGCTCGGCGAGCTTCGCGGCACCGCCGTCTGCTGCGCTGAGAACCCAGATGCCGCCGTCGTGCACGGCCACAGTGTGTTCCCACTGGCAGGCGCGCTTGCCGTCAACGGTGACCACGGTCCAGTCATCGTCGAGGACGGAGGTTTCCACGCGGCCCTGAACGAGCATGGGCTCGATAGCGAGGCACAGCCCCGGCTTGATCTTCGGGCCGCGGTGGCTGCTGCGGTAATTCAGCACGTCCGGTGACTGGTGCATCTGCGTACCAATGCCGTGCCCCACGTAGTCCTGCAGGATGCCCAGCGCCGGACCTTCGGCGGCAGACACGTAGTCGTCAATCGCAGAGCCGATGTCCCCGACGTGTTTGCCTGTGGCCAGGGCTGCGATCCCCCGCCACATGGCTTCCTCAGTGGTCTTCGACAGGTGGACATCTTCTGCCCGGGGCGTACCGACGATCACGGTGCGGGCGGAGTCCGAGTGCCAGCCGCGAACAATGGCGCCGCCGTCGATCGAGATGATGTCCCCGTCCTGCAGCACGTAGTCCCCGGGGATGCCGTGCACAACCTCGTGGTTCACGGAGGTGCAGATGCTGGCCGGAAACCCGTGGTAGCCGAGGAAGTTGGAGGTGGCGCCGGCGTCTTTGAGGACGCCGGCGAACACCGCGTCCAGCTCGCGGGTGGAGATACCCACGCGGGCCGCGGCCACCGTCTGATCCAGGGCGTTGGAAAGCACAAGGCCCGCTTCCCGCATGGTCCGGATCTGGTTGGCCGACTTGTACTCGACCCGCTGCTGGCGGAACATCACGGTTACTGGGTGACTTTCAGGGCAGACATGACGCGCTCGGTTACCTCATCGATAGCACCGATGCCGTCAACGCGGGTCACGATGCCCCGCGCCTCGTACTGGGAGACGACGGCCTCGGTCTGCTCGTGGTAGAGGTCGAGGCGATGCCGGATGACAACCTCATTGTCATCCGTACGCCCGTCAAGACGGGCACGACCGAGGAGCCGGCGGATCAGCTCCTCGTCATCGGCAGTGAGCTGCAGTACGACGTCGAGGTTCAGGTCATTCTGCTGCAGGATGTCATCCAGCTCGGTCACCTGGGCGGCAGTGCGCGGGTAGCCGTCAAGCAGGAAGCCCTCCTTGACGTCGTCATCGGCAAGGCGTGCGCGGACCATGCTGTTGGTCACGCTGTCCGGAACGAAGTCGCCGGCGTCCATGTACTTCTTCGCTTCGAGGCCCAGTGGGGTTTCACCCTTGACGTTCTCGCGGAAGATGTCGCCGGTGGAAATGGCAACCACGCCCAGCCGCTCCGAAATCCGGGCGGCCTGCGTTCCCTTGCCGGACCCGGGCGGTCCAATGATGAGCATCCGTGTCATCGCAATAACCCTTCGTAGTGGCGCTGCTGCAGCTGCGCGTCAATTTGCTTCACCGTCTCGAGGCCAACGCCGACCATAATGAGGATGGAAACTCCACCGAACGGGAAGTTCTGGTTCGCATTGATGGCCACGAGCGCGATCAACGGGATGAGCGCAACAAGTCCGAGGTAGATAGCGCCCGGCAGGGTGATGCGGGACAGGACGTACTGGAGGTACTCAGCGGTAGGCCGGCCCGCCCGGATACCCGGGATGAAGCCGCCGTACTTCTTCATGTTCTCCGACACTTCCTCCGGATTGAAGGTGATCGCCACGTAGAAGTATGTGAAGAACACGATCATCGCGAAGTACAGCGCCATGTAGAGGGGGTGGTCCCCGGAGGTCAGGTAGGTGGTAATCCAGTTGACCCACTCCGGCGGTGCGGTCTGCCCGTCGGTAGGTGTGTTGAACTGGGCGATCAGCGACGGCAGGTACAGCATCGACGACGCGAAGATCACGGGGATAACGCCGGCCATGTTGACCTTGATCGGGATGTAGGTGCTGCTGCCGCCCAGGGTACGGCGGCCGATCATGCGCTTGGCGTACTGCACCGGAATACGGCGCTGCGACTGCTCAACGAAGATCACGAGCATCACCGTAACAATGCCGATCAACAGCACGCTGAGGAAGACGCTCCAGCCCTGCGTACGCAGGATCTCACCCAGCGAACTGGGGAAGCCGGCAGCGATAGCGGTGAAGATCAGCAGCGACATGCCGTTGCCGACGCCGCGCTCGGTGATGAGCTCGCCCATCCACATGATGAGGCCGGTACCGGCGGTCAGCGTGATGATGAGGAGGATGATCGTGATGATGCTGTCGTCCGGGATAATCGGCACCGGGCAGTTGCCCAGCAGGGCACCTGACCGCGCCAGCGACACCAGCGTCGTGGCGTTCAGCAGCCCAAGTGCAATCGTCAGATAGCGCGTGTACTGGGTCAGCTGTGCCTGGCCCTGGGCGCCCTCCTGGTGGAGCTCCTGGAAGCGGGGAATGACCACGCGGAGCAGCTGCGTGATGATGCTGGCCGTGATGTACGGCATGATCCCGAGAGCAAAGATGGACACCTGCAGCAGCGCACCGCCGCTGAAAAGGTTCACGAACTGGTAGAGGCCGCCCTCTGTGTTGCCGAGCTGCAAACACTGCTGCACGTTGCCGTAGTCAACACCGGGCGCCGGGATGAACGCACCCAAACGGAAGATGGTGATGATTCCCAGCGTGAACAACAGCTTGCGCCGCAAGTCTGGCGTCCGGAAAGCCCGGCCAATAGCGCTTAGCAAGCGTCCTCCTGAATAAGTATTAGTGGCCCTCTACGGGCAATCCACACCAACCGAGTCTAACGGCTGGAAACGGGCAGGTGAGAACCCGAGGAAGTAATGAAGCCTGTTAAACGAAACAGACTCCTGGTGGACCGGGGATCCCGGCCCACCAAGAGTCTAGTTGCTTCATGAGCTAGATCACAGCCGGCTCCCCCGCCGCCGTCTTACGGCGACGGTGGGGGAAGCGACGCCGGGAACTAGAGACCCGAGACCGAACCGCCGGCAGCGGTGATCTTCTCGGCAGCGCTGGCGGACACGGCGTGAACCCTGACGTCTACCTTCACCGCGATGTCGCCCGTTCCCAGCACCTTGACGAGCTGGTTCTTGCGCACTGCGCCCTTGGCGATCAGGCTGTCCACGGACACCTCGCCGCCTTGGGGGTACAGCTCGTTGAGCTTGTCCAGGTTCACTACCTGGTACTCAACGCGGAACGGGTTCTTGAAACCGCGCAGCTTCGGCAGGCGCATGTGCAGCGGAAGCTGCCCACCCGCGAATCCTGCCTTGACCGAGTAGCGTGCCTTGGTGCCCTTGGTACCACGGCCTGCAGTCTTACCCTTGGAACCTTCACCACGACCAACGCGGGTCTTGGCGGTCTTGGCACCGGGGGCAGGGCGAAGGTGGTGTACCTTCAGTGCGTGGACGCGGGGCGTGCTTTCAGGGGTTTCCTGAACGGCCGCTCCCTTGGCAGCAGGCTTGCGGGCCGGCTTCTTCTCGGTGGATTCCTCCACTGTCTTCTTCTCAGCCATTACTTGGCCTCCTCAACCTTCACGAGGTGCGGAACCGTGTTGACCATACCGACGGTCACTTCGTCAGCGGTGCGGACAACAGTGTGTCCGATCCGCTTCAGGCCGAGTGAACGAAGGGTGTCCCGCTGGTTCTGCTTACCGCCAATGACGGACTTGATCTGGGTGATTTCCAGCTTCGCTGAGCTGACAACCACGCGCTTGGGTGTAATAGCAGTCATTACGCACCTGCCTTCTGATCCTGCATAGCGCGCAGCATCGACGTTGAGGCAACCTGGTCCAGCGGCAGGCCACGGCGTGCCGCCACAGCCTGGGGCTCTTCGAGCCTCTTCAGCGCGTCAACAGTTGCATGAACAATGTTGATGGCGTTGGAGGAACCGAGGGACTTGGAAAGGACGTCGTGAATGCCGACGCACTCCAGTACAGCGCGCACCGGACCACCGGCGATTACACCGGTACCGGGAGACGCCGGGCGCAGGAGTACGACGCCGGCAGCGGCCTCGCCCTGCACCAGGTGCGGAACTGTGCCACCGATGCGGGGAACCTTGAAGAAGGACTTCTTGGCCTCCTCCACGCCCTTGGAGATGGCCATGGGAACTTCCTTGGCCTTTCCGTAGCCGACGCCGACCATGCCGTTGCCGTCGCCGACAACAACCAGTGCGGTGAAGCTGAAGCGCCGACCGCCCTTGACGACCTTTGATACACGGTTGATCGACACGACACGCTCGACGAACTTGTCCTTGTCGTCACGACCGCCATCGCGACCGCCACGGCCGCCATCGCGACCGCCGCGACCGCTGTCACGGCCGCCGCGCTCTCCACGGCGACCGCCGCCGCCGCGGCGATCGTCAGTAGCTGACGCCGTCTCGGTGGATCCGGCCGCGGGAGCTTCAGTTGCAGGCTGCTCAGCCTTTGCCGTATTCAATGAGGCTTCCTTTGCGTTGTTCTGCTCGGTCACAGTGCCAGCCCACCTTCACGTGCGCCGTCTGCGATTGCGGCAACCCGGCCGTGGTACTTGTTGCCCCCACGGTCGAATACGACTGCCTCAATGCCCGCAGCCTTTGCCCGACCGGCAACGAGCTCGCCGACGCGCCTGGCCTTGGCGGTCTTGTCGCCGTCGAACGAACGCAGGTCCGCCTCGAGGGTCGAAGCCGATGCAACGGTGATGCCCTTGGTGTCGTCGACAACCTGCACAAAAATGTGACGGGCTGAACGGTTGACCACCAGACGGGGACGAACAGCAGTACCTGTAATGCGCTTGCGGACCCGAAGGTGGCGCCGTCCGCGCTGGGCGGACTTGCTCTTCGACGTGCGCTTCTTGTTGATGCTCAGTGTCATGGTTACTTACCAGCCTTTCCGACCTTGCGGCGAATAATTTCGCCCGCGTAGCGGATGCCCTTGCCCTTATAGGGATCCGGACGGCGCAGCTTGCGGATGTTCGCAGCAACTTCGCCGACCTGCTGCTTGTTGATGCCGGAGACGGACACCTTCGTGGGGCTGTCCACGGTGAGCGTTATGCCCTCCGGGGCCTTTACGGCCACGGGGTGGCTGTAGCCCAGTGCGAACTCCAGGTCGGAACCCTTGGCCTGCACGCGGTAACCGGTGCCGACAATCTCGAGGTTCTTCTTGTAGCCCTCGGTCACTCCAACGATCATGTTGGAGATCAGGGTGCGGGTCAGGCCGTGCAGCGAACGCGATTCGCGCTCGTCATTCGGGCGGGAGACGGTGATGGTGCTTTCCTCAAGCGATACCTGGATGGGGCTGGCAACAGAGTGGCTCAGCTCGCCCTTGGATCCCTTGACAGAAACAACACTGCCGTCAACCTTGACCTCAACGCCTGCGGGCACGGTGATGGGGAGACGTCCAATACGTGACATGTTTCTCTTTCCCTTTCCCGCTACCAGACGTAGGCGAGGACTTCCCCACCTACACCCTTCTTGGCTGCCTGGCGGTCTGTAAGCAGACCGGAGGACGTGGACAGGATGGCAATGCCCAGTCCGCCCAGTACGTGCGGCAGATTGGTGGACTTTGCGTAAACGCGCAGGCCCGGCTTGGAGATGCGCCGGATGCCCGCAATGGAGCGCTGACGGTCGGGACCGAACTTGAGGTCAATGGTGAGCTTCTTGCCCACCTCAGCCTCTTCTTCCTTCCAGCCGCCGATGTAACCTTCGGCCTTCAGGATGTCGGCAACGCGTGCCTTCAGCTTGCTGTATGGCATGGACACGGTGTCGTGGTATGCCGAGTTGGCGTTGCGGAGACGCGTAAGCATGTCTGCAACTGGATCTGTCATTGTCATTGGGCTCTAGCCCTTCCTCGGAACGGTTTCCGCTACTCCGGTGAGAACCAGCATCAGCTGGCCGGACCCCGGAACGGACCTGCAACGTAGTTGAATTAGTCTTCGGATTTGAACGGGAAGCCGAGCGCCTTGAGCAGGGCGCGGCCTTCGGCGTCAGTCTTGGCAGTGGTCACAACGGTGATGTCCATGCCGCGGACACGGTCAATCTTGTCCTGATCGATCTCGTGGAACATCGACTGCTCCGTAAGGCCGAAGGTGTAGTTGCCGTTGCCGTCGAACTGGCGCCCGTTGAGGCCGCGGAAGTCGCGGATACGGGGCAGTGCCAGCGAGACCAGGCGGTCGACGAATTCCCACATGCGGTCGCCACGCAGAGTTGCGTGCGCACCGATCGGCATTCCCTCGCGGAGCTTGAACTGCGCGATGGACTTGCGTGCCTTGGTGACCTGCGGCTTCTGGCCGGTGATCTGGGTGAGGTCGCGGACCGCACCGTCGATGAGCTTGGAGTCCTTGGCGGCATCTCCAACACCCATGTTCACAACGACCTTGACGAGCCGGGGAACCTGGTTGACGTTGCTGTAGCTGAATTCCTCCAGCAGCGTCGACTTGATTTCCGAGGCGTAGCGGGCCTTCAGGCGGGGGGTGATCTTTGTTTCTACGGCTTCAGCAGTCATTACAGATCCTTCCCTGATGCCTTGGCGACGCGGATGCGGACCGTGCGCTCACGGCCGTCCCGCTCCACCGTTTCGGTGCGGTAGCCGACACGGGTGGGCTTCTTGCTCTCCGGGTCTACAACTGCGACGTTACTGATGTGGATTGAGGCCTCAACGGTCTCGATGCCACCGGTCTGGGTGCCGCGCTGCGTCTGCCCAGCCTTGGTGTGCTTCGTGACGCGGTTAATGCCTTCGACCAGTACACGGTTGCTCTCAGGGAATACCTTGAGGACCTTGCCCTGCTTGCCGCGGTCTCCGCCGCGCTCCTGCTTGGCGCCGGTGATGACCTGAACGAGGTCACCCTTCTTGATCTTCAGCTTCGAACGGGTCTGAGCCATGACTACAGCACCTCCGGGGCCAGTGAAATGATCTTCATGAAGCGCTTGTCGCGAAGTTCGCGACCGACCGGGCCGAAGATACGGGTACCACGGGGATCGCCGTCGGCCTTGAGGATAACGGCAGCGTTCTCGTCGAACTTGATGTAGGAACCATCCGCACGGCGGCGTTCCTTCTTGGTGCGGACGATGACGGCCTTGACCACATCGCCCTTCTTGACGTTCCCACCAGGGATGGCGTCTTTGACGGTGGCGACGATGACGTCGCCAATTCCTGCGTAGCGACGTCCGGATCCACCGAGAACACGAATGGTAAGGATTTCCTTAGCACCAGTGTTGTCGGCGATCTTGAGTCGCGACTCTTGCTGAATCACTATCTACTCCTTGCGTCGCGCCGGTTCTCAGACCGAAAATAATGCATACGGAATGAGCCTTGCGGAACGGTTGATCGGGGTGTCTCTGGACCCACCTGGATTTTGCCAGGGATGAGCCTAAACGCCCGTGCCCGAGGCATTTACCTCCCAGGCGCAACAAGAGCAGGGAAGTACTATGCCGGAGCACGATTGATTACGAGGTTTGTCAATGGCACACGAAAGGCACCACACAAACTCAATATCCTAGCACGTTTGAAAACGCAAGCAGTCCCCCGCTCCGTAAAGGAACGAGGGACTGCCTGGGTGTCGCTTGACGACGAGAGGCTACTTGGTCTTACTTAGCCTTCTCAATAACTTCCACCAGACGCCACCGCTTGGTAGCGGACAGCGGGCGGGTCTCGCTGATCAGAACCATGTCGCCGATACCGGCGGTGTTCTGCTCATCGTGGACCTTGACCTTGGAGGTGCGGCGGATGACCTTGCCGTAGAGGGCGTGCTTCACACGGTCCTCCACCTGCACGACTACCGTCTTGTCCATCTTGTCCGACACGACGTAGCCGCGGCGGGTCTTGCGCTGACCGCGGGCCTCAGCCTCTACAGTGCCGTTCTTCTCTTCACTCATTTGGCATCCTCCTCAGAAGCCTGTGTTTCCACGGACTTTTCGTCCTTTGTGGAGGCAGCCTTGGAACCCTTCGATTTCTTGCCGGCCTTCTCAGTCTTTGCTTCTTCAACTGGGGCAACGACGTCGGGCCGAATTCCCAGCTCGCGCTCACGCAGCACGGTGTAGATGCGGGCAATATCCCGCTTCACCGAGCGCAGGCGGCCGTGGTTTTCAAGCTGACCGGTGGCTGACTGGAAGCGCAGGTTGAACAGCTCTTCCTTAGCCTTGGCGAGTTCCTCCACCAGACGGTCCTTATCGAACCCATCCAGCTGGTCGGTTGCCAGTTCCTTTGAACCGAGTGCCATGACTATTCACCACCCTCACGACGCACGATACGTGCCTTCAACGGCAGCTTATGGATCGCCAGGCGCAGTGCCTCGCGAGCTACCTCTTCATTGACACCGGAGAGTTCAAAGAGAACACGCCCCGGCTTGACGTTGGCGACCCACCACTCGGGCGAACCCTTACCGGAACCCATACGGGTTTCGGCAGGCTTCTTGGTCAGCGGACGGTCAGGGTAGATGTTGATCCACACCTTTCCACCACGCTTGATGTGACGGGTCATTGCGATACGCGCAGATTCGATCTGGCGGTTGGTGACGTATGCCGGGCTCAGAGCCTGGATACCCCACTCACCGAAGCTGACCTGCGTGCCGCCGGTAGCAGCGCCCGAACGACCGGGGTGGTGCTGCTTACGGAACTTCACTCGACGTGGGATAAGCATTTAAGCCTGTCCTCCTTCCGCTGCAGCAGCGGACTCAGCCGGTGCGGACTCGGCGGGAGCAGCGCTAGCTTCACCCTGACCGGCACCGCGATCGGTATTACGACGACGACGGTCGCCTCCGCGATCTCCACCGCGGTCAGCGCCGGCCGGGCCACGGCCCGGACGGTCTCCGCCACCACGGCCACGCGAAGGTGCTGCTGCAGCCTGGGCTGCGAGCTCCTTGGCAGTGACGTCGCCCTTGTAGATCCATACCTTCACACCGATGCGGCCGAAGGTGGTCTTGGCTTCGAAGAAGCCGTAGTCGATGTTCGCGCGCAGGGTGTGCAGGGGCACACGGCCTTCGCGGTAGAACTCCGAGCGGCTCATTTCCGCGCCGCCGAGGCGGCCGGAGCACTGTACGCGGATGCCCTTGGCACCGGCACGCTGTGCCGACTGCATGGCCTTCTTCATGGCGCGGCGGAAAGCCACACGTGAAGAGAGCTGCTCAGCGACGCCCTGGGCAACAAGCTGTGCCTCGATCTCGGGGTTCTTGACCTCGAGGATGTTCAGCTGAACCTGCTTGCCGGTGAGCTTCTCAAGCTCGCCGCGGATACGGTCTGCTTCAGCGCCGCGGCGGCCGATGACGATACCCGGGCGCGCCGTGTGGATATCCACACGAACGCGGTCGCGGGTGCGCTCGATCTCGACCTTGGCGATGCCGGCGCGGTCCATGCCCGTAGACATGAGCTGGCGGATCTTGATGTCCTCGCGGACGAAGTCCTTGTAGCGCTGGCCGGGCTTGTTGCTGTCAGCAAACCAGTGTGACCGGTGGTCAGTGGTGATGCCGAGTCGGAACCCGTGCGGGTTTACTTTCTGTCCCACTTAGCGAGCCTCCACTTTCTCAGGGGTAGCGACTACCACAGTGACGTGGCTGGTCCGCTTCTTGATCTGAAATGCACGACCCTGAGCTCGCGGCTGGAACCGCTTCATGGTCGGGCCTTCATCAACAAACGCTTCGCTGATGATGAGGTCGCCTTCGTCGAACGCCAGGCCGTCGCGGTCCGCGAGGACCCGGGCGTTGGCGATCGCCGACTGTACTACCTTGAAAACCGGCTCCGAAGCTGCCTGGGGGGCAAACTTCAGGATTGCCAGAGCCTCATTCGCTTGCTTACCACGAACAAGGTTGACGACGCGCCGGGCCTTCATAGGCGTTACGCGCAGATGACGCGCAATAGCCTTGGCTTCCATTGCTTTCCTTCTCTCGTCTTAGCCGTAGAAACAGGCGCCTTAGCGGCGCTTGCCCTTGCGGTCGTCCTTCACATGGCCGCGGAATGTCCGCGTGGGAGCGAATTCGCCGAGCTTGTGCCCGACCATCGACTCGGTGACAAACACCGGAATGTGCTTGCGCCCGTCATGAACGGCAATGGTGTGGCCGAGCATGTCCGGGATGATCATTGAGCGGCGGGACCACGTCTTGATGACGTTCTTGGTGCCCTTCTCGTTCTCGCGGTCCACCTTGACGAACAGGTGCTGATCGACGAAGGGGCCTTTCTTCAGGCTGCGTGGCATGTTTCCAGGCTCCTATCGCTTGTTCTTGCCGGAACGACGGCGACGCACAATGAGCGAGTCGCTTTCTTTGTTGGGACGGCGGGTACGGCCTTCGGCCTTACCGTTCGGGTTGACCGGGTGACGTCCACCGGAGGTCTTGCCCTCACCACCACCGTGCGGGTGATCGACAGGGTTCATCGCAACACCGCGGACGGTCGGGCGAACGCCCTTCCAACGCATGCGGCCTGCCTTGCCCCAGTTGATGTTCGACTGCTCGGCGTTGCCGACCTCGCCGATGGTGGCGCGGCAGCGCACATCAACGTTGCGGATTTCACCGGACGGCAGGCGAAGCTGCGCGAAGCGGCCTTCCTTGGCAACGAGCTGGACCGAGGCCCCTGCGGAGCGTGCCATCTTGGCACCGCCACCGGGACGAAGCTCAACAGCGTGGATAACCGTACCCACGGGGATGTTGCGCATCGGCAGATTGTTGCCGGGCTTGATGTCGGCGCCGGGGCCGGCCTCAACGAAGTCGCCCTGCTTCAGCTTGTTCGGCGCGATGATGTAGCGCTTCGTGCCGTCGATGTAGTGCAGGAGTGCAATGCGAGCGGTGCGGTTGGGATCGTATTCGATCTCAGCAACGCGGGCGTTGACTCCGTCCTTGTCATGACGACGGAAGTCGATGAGACGGTACTGACGCTTGTGTCCACCACCCTTGTGACGGGTGGTGATCTTTCCGGAGTTGTTACGGCCGCCCTTCTTGGGGAGCGGACGCACCAGGGATTTCTCCGGCGTCGACCGTGTGATTTCTGCGAAGTCGGCGACGCTCGAGCCGCGACGGCCCGGGGTTGTCGGCTTGTATTTACGGATAGCCATTTTTCAGTTCCTCGTTAAAGTGGTCTCCGCTCTAGCTGAGCGGACCGCCGAAGATGTCGATCGTGCCTTCTTTGAGGGTGACGATTGCGCGCTTGGTGTCCTTGCGCTGTCCCCATCCAAAGCGGGTGCGCTTGCGCTTCCCTGCACGGTTGATGGTGTTGATCGAGTCGACCTTTACGGAGAAAATCTTCTCCACGGCCAGCTTGATCTCGGTCTTGTTGGAGCGCGGGTCGACCAGGAAGGTGTACTTACCTTCGTCGATCAGGCCGTAGCTTTTCTCCGACACGACGGGCGCAATGACGACGTCGCGAGGATCCTTTGTGATGGAGCCACTCACTTGGCGTCCTCCTCAGTTGTGATGTCGGCGTCTACGGCCTGGGCCGTACCAACAAAGGTGTCGTAGGCGGCCTTCGTGAAGATCACGTCGTCCGACACGAGTACGTCATAGGTGTTCAGCTGATCCACGTACAGGGTGTGGACGTCGAGCAGGTTGCGCACGGACAGTGCGGCCTGGTCATTCGAACGCTCAATGACGAGCAGCAGGTTGGGACGCTCCGAGATGCCGCGCAGCGTGGCCATTGCAGCCTTGGTCGACGGCTTCTCGCCGCCGATCAGCGACTCGATGACGTGAATGCGTCCGTTGCGTGCCCGGTCCGAGAGTGCGCCGCGCAGGGCGGCTGCCTTCATCTTCTTGGGGGTGCGCTGGCTGTAGTCACGCGGCGTGGGGCCGTGGACAACGCCACCGCCGGTCATGTGCGGTGCGCGGATCGAGCCCTGGCGTGCACGGCCGGTGCCCTTCTGCTTGAACGGCTTGCGGCCGGCTCCGCTGACCTCGGCGCGTGTCTTCGTCTTGTGCGTACCCTGACGGGCAGCAGCAAGCTGGGCCACGACGACCTGGTGCAGCAGCGGAACGTTGGTCTGTGCGTCGAAGATCTCTGCGGGGAGATCGACATTCACAGTGTTGGTAGCCATGACTTATGCTCCCTTCACGGCGGTGCGTACGAGTACGACCTGTCCGCGGGCGCCGGGAACAGCGCCCTTGATCAGCAGCAGCGACTTCTCGACGTCCACAGCGTGAACGGTGAGGTTCAGGGTGGTCTGACGAACGGCGCCCATACGGCCTGCCATTTTCATTCCCCTGAAGACGCGGCTGGGGGTGGATGCTCCACCGATCGAGCCGGGCTTGCGGTGGTTCTTGTGTGCACCGTGGGAAGCGCCGACGCCGTGGAAGCCATGACGCTTCATAACACCGGCGAAGCCCTTGCCCTTGGTCTTGCCGATGACATCGACCTGCTGGCCGGCTTCGAACAGCTCAACGGAGAGTTCCTGGCCCAGCGAGTAGGAATCGGCATCGGAGGTGCGCAGTTCAACGACGTGACGGCGAGGCGTAACGCCGGCCTTCTCGAAGTGGCCGGCGAGCGGCTTGGTGACCTTGCGCGGATCGATCTGGCCGAAGCCGATCTGGACGGCGGTGTAGCCGTCAGCGTCAGCGGTACGCAGCTGCGTGATGACGTTGGAGTCAGCCTGCAGGACGGTTACCGGTACGAGGAGATTGTTTTCATCCCAGACCTGGGTCATGCCGAGCTTGGTAGCGAGCAGTCCCTTGACCTGGCGCGTAAGCGAAGTAGACATAGTTATCTTCTCTCCCTTACAGCTTGATCTCGATGTTCACGTCCGCGGGGAGGTCGAGGCGCATGAGCGAGTCGACGGCCTTGGGCGTGGGGTCAATGATGTCGATCAGACGCTTGTGCGTGCGCATCTCAAAGTGCTCGCGGCTGTCCTTGTACTTGTGCGGCGACCGGATAACGCAGTAAACGTTCTTTTCCGTGGGCAGCGGCACGGGGCCGACTACCGTCGCGCCTGCGCGCGTCACCGTCTCAACGATCTTCCGAGCTGAAACGTCAATGACCTCGTGGTCATACGACTTCAGCCGGATGCGGATCTTTTGTCCCGCCATGGCGTCTCGACTCTCTCTCTTCATGAAGAACGCCACCGTGCGGTGACGCTCCTGGCTACGTACATGCGCCCGTTGTTATGACGCTCCTCCAACAGACTGAATCCGGATAGCTCCGGGTTCCTCACCCTGCCGAGGCTCCGACCCCCGCGCTCGGGCGTGTCGCGTAACTTCTACATGGAAATGCAGACGATCCCGCAGAAAACCGAGCTTGTCGATTGGGGTGGGTTATATTTGGGCCAACTTCTGCGGTGGATGCGACCCTGCGTCAGGCATTATCCTGACCGGGACTACAGCTCAAACCGCGCGCGAAGGCGCTTGAACAACTCATTTAGTCTGCCAGATTATGCAGCACATTGCGAATCCGGCCCGTGTTAGCTTGCCGACACGCCGAGCAGATGCTAGCTCGCTCTGACACCTTCGCGTTTCAGAGCCAGCCGCGCCAGTCCGTCCAGAGTGGCTTGGTCACCCTCGCGCCACGCCCGCACCGGGTCTTCGGAGACCTTTCGCAACTGGGACGGTTTCGCCAGGACCAGCGCCCGCAGGGCAAGCAGCTCCCTGCCGCCGTCTTCGCCATTAAGGCGGCGTGTACGGGTGGACCGTACGACGAATTGAACCCGAGGGACCAGCCACATCGGGATGAGGACAAGTACCGGAAGCAGAAAGATGGCCCATCCCACCACTGCTGCGGCCTGGGCAACGGAGTGCTGCTGATCCTGGCCTGCATTGATGAGGAATCCTCCCGCCTCCGCTGCGTCCAGGAAGGGCGCACTCGCTTCATCTCCGATGAGCGGCACTCCCCCGATACGCTCAGCGGCATTTCCCATGGTGCTCTGGAACCCGCTGCCCGCATCTTCCAGGCCGGCCCCGAACACGGCGAGACCGGAAACAGCCTCAAAGGTTGCACGCGAGAAAAGCCAGGCAACCACGACGACGGCGATCGCAAACAGGTCGGTCAGGATCTGCCAGCCCCGCTTGAGCGGGAGGCTTGAGTAAATTTGCACCGCCTAACTCTACGGCACAAAAGCGAAAGCCCCGCTGCGCGAACGCAGCGGGGCTTTTGCGAAAGTAGTTCAGGAACTACTTGTTGATCTTGGTAACGCGACCTGATCCAACGGTGCGGCCGCCTTCGCGGATAGCGAAGCCGAGGCCTTCTTCCATAGCGATGGGCTGGATGAGCGCAACGGTCATCTCAGTGTTGTCGCCGGGCATGACCATTTCGGTGCCCTCGGGGAGGGTGATGACACCGGTGACGTCAGTGGTACGGAAGTAGAACTGCGGACGGTAGTTGGAGTAGAACGGGTTGTGACGGCCGCCCTCGTCCTTGGCCAGGATGTAGACGTTGGCCTCGAAGTCGGTGTGCGGGGTGATCGAACCCGGCTTGACGATAACCTGGCCACGCTCTACGTCTTCGCGCTTGATACCGCGGAGCAGCAGACCACAGTTCTCGCCGGCCCAGGCCTCGTCGAGCTGCTTGTGGAACATCTCGATACCGGTAACCGTGGTCTTCTGGACCGGACGGATTCCGACAATCTCGATTTCCGAGTTGATCTTGAGGGTTCCACGCTCGGCGCGGCCCGTGACAACGGTTCCACGGCCGGTGATGGTGAAGACGTCCTCGACAGGCATGAGGAACGGCTTGTCCTTGTCCCGAACCGGGTCCGGAACGCTGTTATCCACAGCGTCCATCAGGTCCTCAACGGACTTGACCCACTCGGGGTCGCCTTCGAGAGCCTTCAGGCCGGAAACGCGCACCACAGGGGCGTCGTCGCCGTCGAAGCCCTGCGCGCTGAGCAGCTCGCGGACTTCCATCTCCACGAGGTCCAGCAGTTCCTCGTCATCGACCATGTCGGACTTGTTCAGCGCGACCAGCAGGTAGGGGACACCAACCTGGCGGGCAAGCAGAACGTGCTCGCGGGTCTGGGCCATCGGGCCGTCGGTCGCAGCAACCACAAGGATTGCTCCGTCCATCTGCGCGGCACCGGTGATCATGTTCTTGATGTAGTCAGCGTGGCCGGGAGCGTCTACGTGTGCATAGTGGCGCTTCTCGGTCTGGTACTCAACATGCGAGATGTTGATGGTGATACCGCGCTGCTTCTCCTCGGGAGCCGAGTCGATGGACGCGAAGTCGCGTGCCTCGTTGAGGTTGGGGTACTTGTCATACAGCACCTTGGAAATGGCAGCCGTCAACGTGGTCTTTCCATGGTCAACGTGACCAATGGTGCCGATGTTAACGTGCGGCTTAGTCCGCTCGAACTTTGCCTTCGCCACGGGTTCCTCCTAGAACGTTTTTAGAAGACTTACTCCCCAGCCACGCTTTTCGCGGCTGAAACTCATGCAAGTCTACTGGGGGCTTTTATTTTGGTGAAATTACTGTCCGGACGAGCCGGAGTTACTCTCCGCGAGTCTTCTGGATGATCTCGTCGGCTACTGCCTTCGGGACCTCCGAGTAGCTGTCGAACTGCATTGAGTAGACGGCACGCCCCTGGGTCTTGGAGCGCAGATCGCCGATGTAACCGAACATGCCGGACAACGGCACGTGCGCACGGATGACCTTGACACCGCTTGCGTCCTCCATGGACTGCATCTGGCCGCGGCGTGAGTTGATGTCGCCGATCACATCACCCATGTACTCCTCGGGTGTGCGAACTTCAACCTCCATCAGCGGTTCGAGCAGCACGGGCTTCGCCATGCGGGCAGCTTCCTTGAACGCCATCCGGCCGGCGATCTTGAACGCCATTTCGGAGGAGTCAACATCGTGGTAAGCGCCGTCGAGCAGCGTTGCCTTGATGCCGACCACCGGGTATCCGGCCAGGATTCCGTCGTTGAGGGCATCCTGGATGCCCGCGTCGACGCTCGGGATGTATTCGCGGGGAACACGGCCACCGGTGACCTTGTTCTCGAAGGCGTACAGCTCGCCTTCGGACGTGTCCATCGGCTCGATCATGATCTGGATCTTTGCGAACTGTCCGGATCCACCCGTTTGCTTCTTGTGGGTGTAATCGTGCTTCTGGACGGTACCGCGAATGGTCTCACGGTAGGCGACCTGCGGCTTGCCGACATTCGCCTCGACCTTGAACTCGCGGCGCATGCGGTCCACCAGGATGTCCAGGTGGAGCTCGCCCATACCGGCGATGATCGTCTGGCCGGTGTCCTCGTTGAGGGACACCTGGAAGGTGGGGTCCTCAGCGGAGAGCTTCTGGATAGCGGTTGAAAGCTTCTCCTGGTCGCCCTTGGTCTTCGGCTCGATTGCAACCGAGATGACAGGCTCAGGGAAGCTCATCGACTCGAGGACGATCTGGTTGGTCGAATCGGAGAGGGTGTCACCGGTGGTGGTGTCCTTCAGGCCGATCGCCGCGTAGATGTGCCCGGCGAAGGCTTCGTCAACAGGGATTTCCTTGTTGGCGTGCATCTGGAAGAGCTTTCCGATGCGCTCCTTCTTGCCCTTGGTCGAGTTCACAACCTGTGTGCCGGCGGTGACGTGTCCGGAGTACACCCGGATGAACGTCAGCTGACCGAAGAACGGGTGGGTAGCGACCTTGAACGCAAGAGCCGAGAAGGGCTCCTCCGTGCTCGGCTTGCGGGTCAACGCAGCTTCCTCGTCGCGCGGGTCGTGTCCCACCATCGGGGGAACGTCCAGCGGGGAGGGCAGGTAGTCGATGACAGCATCGAGCATCGGCTGAACGCCACGGTTCTTGAATGCCGATCCACACAGTACCGGGTAGATTTCCGAGTTGATCGTCATCTTCCGGATGCCGGCCTTGAGCTCCTCGATGGTGGGCTCTTCGCCCTCGAGGTACTTGTTCATCAGCTCGTCAGAGGACTCAGCAACGGCCTCGACCAGCGCTGCGCGGTATTCCTCAGCCTTGGCCTGGAGGTCAGCCGGGATCTCCTGGATCTCGTACTTGGCGCCCATGGTCACGTCACCCTTGGAGTCACCGGGCCACACGAGTGCACGCATGTAGAGCAGGTCGACAACACCGATGAAGTCGTTCTCGGCACCAATGGGCAGCTGCATAACCAACGGCTTGGCACCGAGGCGGCTGACGATCGTGTCTACGGTGAAGTAGAAGTCTGCGCCCAGCTTGTCCATCTTGTTGACGAAGCAGATGCGCGGAACTTCATACTTGTCGGCCTGACGCCAGACAGTCTCGGACTGGGGCTCAACGCCCTCTTTGCCGTCGAACACAGCAACTGCGCCGTCGAGGACGCGCAGCGAGCGCTCAACCTCAACAGTGAAGTCAACGTGACCGGGGGTGTCGATGATGTTGATCTGGTTCTGTTCCCAGAAGCAGGTCACCGCGGCGCTGGTGATCGTGATGCCGCGTTCCTTTTCCTGTTCCATCCAGTCAGTGGTCGAGGCGCCGTCGTGCGTCTCGCCGATCTTGTGGTTTACACCCGTGTAGAACAGGATGCGCTCGGTAGTAGTGGTCTTGCCGGCATCAATGTGGGCCATGATGCCGATATTGCGGACCTTGTTGAGGTCAGTAAGCACGTCCTGTGCCACGGTGTCTCCCTTTTCTAAGGTGGAGTTCTGCTGGACCGCCGGTCCCCCACACCGCCGGAGCAGTATGAAAGACCGGCAGCGCGATTACCAGCGGTAGTGAGCGAAGGCCTTGTTGGACTCGGCCATCTTGTGCGTGTCTTCGCGACGCTTCACAGCGGCACCCAGACCGTTCGAAGCGTCGAGGATCTCGTTCTGGAGACGCTCGGTCATGGTCTTCTCGCGGCGAGCCTTCGAGTAACCGACGAGCCAGCGCAGCGCCAGGGCCGTGGAACGGCCCGGCTTGACCTCAACGGGAACCTGGTAGGTGGCTCCACCGACACGGCGTGAACGAACCTCGAGGCTGGGCTTGACGTTGTCCATGGCCTTCTTGAGGGCTGCAACCGGATCGCCGCCGGACTTGGCGCGAGCGCCTTCGAGGGCACCATAGACGATGCGCTCTGCGGTGGACTTCTTGCCGTCGACGAGCACCTTGTTGATCAGCTGGGTGACCAGGGGCGAACCGTAAACGGGATCTACAACGAGCGGCCGCTTGGGGGCCGGGCCCTTACGAGGCATATTACTTCTTCTCCATCTTTGCGCCGTAGCGGCTGCGAGCCTGCTTGCGGTTCTTCACGCCCTGGGTATCCAGCGCGCCACGGACGATCTTGTAACGCACACCGGGGAGGTCCTTCACACGACCGCCGCGCACGAGCACGATGGAGTGCTCCTGGAGGTTGTGGCCGACACCCGGGATGTAGGCAGTTACTTCGATGCCGCCGTTGAGGCGGACACGGGCGACCTTCCGGAGAGCCGAGTTCGGCTTCTTCGGGGTGGTGGTGTAGACACGGGTGCAGACACCGCGCTTCATGGGGCTGCCCTGCAGTGCGGGCGCCTTGGTCTTGGAGACCTTAGGTGACCGGCCCTTACGGACCAGCTGGTTAATGGTAGGCACTTCTCAGTTCTCCGTATGTTGTCTCGAGATCAGATCTCTGCTGACTCCGCACCGCATCCTTCGGCACATGGCCGTAAAGCAACGAGTCAGAGCTTGTCAGTCGTTTGGCGTGCCTACGTGAAAGTGGAACTGAAACGACCGTAGGCGTGCAAAAATGTGGCATTCGTTGTACAAGTTCCCTACAACACGGAGATACGCCCGAAGAGACGCCGATCCACTGCCACACAAACAATTCCCGACAAGTCTATCAGATTGCGCGCGCCGGCTTTGACGGCATGGTAAGGAGGACGCCAGAGGGGCCCGGACTCCAGTCGAAACTGCAGTCCGGGCCCCTCTGTCAGTGGAACAACGCTAACTGTTCACAGGGCTGATCAGCGGAAGTCGCTCGACCCCATGTCGTAGTCATCCAGCGGGATGGCGTGGAACTCGGGGCTGAGTCCGCCGTCGACACCTGCGTAGTCAAAGTCGCTGAACGCGCTCGGACCGGTGAACAGGTTGGCCTTGGCTTCCTCTGTGGGCTCGACCGTGATCTTCGTGTAGCGGTCCAGGCCGGTGCCGGCCGGGATGAGCTTACCGATGATGACGTTCTCCTTCAGGCCGAGCAGCGGATCGCTCTTGCCTTCCATGGCTGCCTGCGTGAGGACACGCGTGGTCTCCTGGAAGGAAGCGGCCGACAGCCAGGACTCCGTGGCGAGCGAGGCCTTCGTGATGCCCATGAGCTCGGGCCGGCCGGAGGCTGGCTTCTTGCCCTCGGAGACCACACGACGGTTCTCGTTCTCGAAGCGACGACGCTCGGCCAGCTCACCGGGGAGCAGGTCGGAGTCGCCGGACTCGATGACCGTGACGCGGCGCAGCATCTGCCGGACGATAACTTCCACGTGCTTGTCGTGGATGCCTACGCCCTGGCTGCGGTACACGCGCTGGACCTCGTCCACCAGGAACTCCTGCGCCTTACGCGGGCCGAGGATACGGAGGATCTGCTTGGGATCAACCGCACCGAAGACCAGCTGCTGGCCGACCTCCACGTGATCGCCGTCGGCAACCAGCAGACGTGCACGCCGCAGTACCGGGTAAGCGATCTCTTCGGAGCCGTCGTCCGGAGTAACCACCAGGCGCAGCTGCTTCTCTGCGTCTTCGATGGTGACCCGCCCTGCGACCTCGGAGATCGGCGCAACACCCTTGGGGGTACGCGCTTCGAACAGCTCCTGGATACGCGGCAGACCCTGGGTGATGTCCTCAGCAGAGGCAACACCACCGGTGTGGAAGGTACGCATCGTCAGCTGGGTACCCGGCTCACCGATGGACTGTGCAGCGATGATGCCGACGGCCTCACCGATGTCCACAGTCTTACCCGTGGCCAGCGAACGGCCGTAGCAGAGTGCACAGGTACCAACACTGGACTCACAGGTCAGAACGGAGCGGATCTTGATGTCCGTCACGCCTGCTTCGAACAGCTTGGTGATCAGCACGTCGCCGACGTCGGAGCCGGCAGGAGCCAGCACCTCGCCCTTGGAATCAACGACGTCGGTAGCCAGCGTGCGTGCGTAAGCCGAGTTCTCGACTTCCTCATGCAGGACGAGCTCGCCGTCGTGGTTCGGTACAGCGATGGTGACGTTCAGGCCGCGCTCGGTACCGCAGTCGTCCTCGCGGACGATGACGTCCTGCGAGACATCCACGAGACGACGGGTCAGGTAACCCGAGTTCGCGGTACGCAGAGCGGTATCGGCAAGACCCTTACGGGCACCGTGCGTGGCGATGAAGTACTCCAGAACCGACAGGCCCTCGCGGTACGAGGACTTGATCGGACGCGGGATGATCTCACCCTTGGGGTTTGCCACCAGGCCGCGGATACCCGCGATCTGACGGACCTGCAGCCAGTTGCCGCGAGCACCGGAGGACACCATGCGGTTGATGGTGTTGTCCTTCGGCATTGCGCCGCGCATGGACTCGGCGACCTCGTTGGTTGCCTTGTTCCAGATGTCGATCAGTTCCTGACGACGCTCCTCATCGGCGATGAGGCCCTTGTCGAACTGTGCCTGAACCTTGGCTGCCTGCGTCTCGTAGCCCTCCATGATTCCGGCCTTGTTGATCGGCGCGGAGATATCGGAGATAGCCACCGTGACGCCCGAGCGTGTTGCCCAGTAGAAGCCGGAGTCCTTCAGGTTGTCCAGCGTCGCAGCAGTGACAACCTTCGGGTAGCGCTCCGCGAGATCGTTGACGATCGTGGAGAGCTCGCCCTTGTCAGCAACCTTCTCAACCCAGGGGTAATCCGCAGGCAGGGTGTCGTTGAACAGGACCTGGCCGAGTGAGGTTTCAATCAGCGCAGGGGTGCCTTCTTCCCAGCCCTCAGGGGCTGCGGTGTCCGGACCCGGGACGAAGTGCGGAACGCGGATCTTCACAACCGAGTTCAGGTGCAGCTCACCGGAATCGAACGCCATGATCGCCTCAGCCGGGCTGGAGAAGACGCGCCCCTCCCCTGCCGAGCCCTCACGCTTGGTGGTGAGGTGGTGCAGGCCGATGATCATGTCCTGCGAAGGCAGGGTCACCGGACGGCCGTCCGACGGCTTCAGGATGTTGTTCGAGGACAGCATCAGGATGCGCGCCTCGGCCTGGGCTTCGGGGCTCAGCGGCAGGTGCACTGCCATCTGGTCGCCGTCGAAGTCAGCGTTGAACGCACCACAGACCAGCGGGTGAAGCTGAAGGGCCTTGCCTTCAACCAGCTGCGGCTCGAACGCCTGGATGCCGAGGCGGTGCAGGGTAGGTGCACGGTTCAGCAGCACAGGGTGTTCGGTGATGATCTCTTCAAGGACATCCCAGACCTGCGGGCGGTAACGCTCGACCATACGCTTGGCGCTCTTGATGTTCTGTGCGTGGTTGAGGTCAACCAGGCGCTTCATCACGAACGGCTTGAAGAGCTCCAGAGCCATCTGCTTGGGCAGACCACACTGGTGCAGCTTCAGCTGCGGGCCGACGACGATGACCGAACGGCCCGAGTAGTCGACGCGCTTGCCGAGCAGGTTCTGACGGAAACGCCCCTGCTTGCCCTTGAGCATGTCGGAGAGCGACTTGAGCGGGCGGTTGCCCGGTCCGGTGACCGGACGGCCGCGGCGGCCATTGTCGAACAGCGAGTCAACAGCTTCCTGGAGCATGCGCTTCTCGTTGTTCACGATGATCTCGGGAGCTCCGAGATCAAGCAGGCGCTTCAGGCGGTTGTTGCGGTTGATCACGCGACGGTACAGGTCATTAAGGTCGGAGGTCGCGAAGCGGCCACCGTCCAGCTGCACCATCGGACGCAGTTCCGGCGGGATCACCGGCACGGCGTCGAGCACCATGCCCAGCGGGCTGTTGGTGGTGGTGAGGAACGCGTTGACAACCTTCAAACGCTTCAGGGCACGCGTCTTGCGCTGGCCCTTGCCGTTCTGGATGATGTCGCGGAGCAGCTCAGCCTCAGCCTGCATATCGAAGTTCTCGAGGCGCTTCTTGATTGCCTCGGCTCCCATGGAGCCTTCGAAGTACAGACCGTAACGGTCGCGCAGTTCGCGGTACAGACCCTCGTCACCTTCAAGGTCTGCGACCTTCAGGTTCTTGAACCGGTCCCAGACCTGCTCGAGGCGCTCGATCTCGGCGTCGGCGCGCTTGCGCAGATTCGCCATCTGGCGGTCAGCGGAGTCGCGTGCCTTCTTCTTGTCAGCTGCCTTGGCGCCCTCACCCTCCAGGCGGGCGAGCTCGTCCTCAAGGTCGCGGGCAAGTGCTGCGATATCGGAGTCGCGCTGGTCGACGAGCTGCTTCTTCTCGAGGTCGTGTTCGGCCTGGAGGTTCGGCAGTTCGGCGTGACGGTTCTCTTCGTCAACCGAGGTGATCATGTAAGCAGCGAAGTAAATGACCTTCTCGAGGTCCTTCGGCGCAAGATCAAGGAGGTAGCCAAGACGCGACGGAACGCCCTTGAAGTACCAGATGTGCGTAACGGGAGCGGCGAGCTCGATGTGGCCCATGCGCTCGCGGCGTACCTTCGCACGGGTGACCTCAACGCCACACCGCTCGCAGATGATGCCCTTGAAGCGCACGCGCTTGTACTTGCCGCAGTAGCATTCCCAGTCACGCGATGGGCCGAAGATCTTCTCGCAGAAGAGTCCGTCCTTCTCAGGCTTGAGCGTGCGGTAGTTGATGGTTTCCGGCTTCTTGACTTCGCCGTACGACCATCCGCGGATCTCTTCCGCGGTGGCCAGGCCGATTCGCATGTGGCCGAATGAGGATTCGCTGGACATATGGTCCCTGTCTCTCTTCTCTAAATTCACAAAGTCTTATGGGTGCGGCAGGGGCTCAGCTGTGCACCGCAGCGGCGATTCATCGCCGGTGCGGTGCGGAAACAGCTAAACCTCTTCGACAGAACTCGGCTCGGCCCGTGAGAGGTCGATGCCCAGTTCTTCCGCGGCCCGGAAGACTTCTTCATCCGAGTCACGCATCTCAATCGTGGTGCCGTCGGTGGAAAGAACTTCCACGTTCAGGCACAGCGACTGCATTTCCTTGATCAGAACCTTGAAGGACTCCGGAACACCCGGTTCCGGGATGTTCTCGCCCTTGACGATTGCCTCGTACACCTTGACGCGTCCATGGATGTCATCCGACTTGATGGTCAGGAGCTCCTGCAGCGTGTACGCCGCACCGTAGGCCTCGAGTGCCCAGACTTCCATCTCACCGAAGCGCTGTCCGCCGAACTGCGCCTTACCACCCAGCGGCTGCTGCGTGATCATCGAGTACGGGCCGGTGGACCGGGCGTGGATCTTGTCGTCCACCAGGTGGTGGAGCTTCAGGATGTACATGTAGCCGACAGAAATCGGATCCGGGAACGGCTCGCCGGAGCGGCCGTCGAACAGCCGCGCCTTGCCGGACTCGCCGATGAGGCGCTCTCCGTCGCGGGTCACGTTCGTGGAGCCGAGCAGGCCGACGATCTCATCCTCGGTAGCGCCGTCGAACACGGGGGTTGCAACGGTGGTCGTCGCGATCTCGCGGGGAAGGTTCGGGAGGTTCTTGAGCCACTCAGGCTCTCCCTCGATCTTCCAGCCCTGCTTGGCAACCCAACCGAGGTGGATCTCCAGCACCTGTCCGACGTTCATACGACCCGGCACACCAAGCGGGTTCAGGACGATGTCGACGGGGGTGCCGTCCTCGAGGAAAGGCATGTCCTCGATCGGAAGGATCTTGGAGATGACACCCTTGTTGCCGTGACGGCCGGCAAGCTTGTCGCCGTCCGTGATCTTGCGCTTCTGGGCAACATAGACGCGGACCAGCTGGTTGACGCCCGGGGGCAGCTCGTCGTCGTTGTCGCGGTCGAAGATGCGAACGCCGATAACGGTGCCCGACTCGCCGTGGGGAACCTTCAGGGAGGTGTCGCGAACCTCGCGGCTCTTCTCACCGAAGATAGCGCGCAGCAGCCGCTCTTCCGGGGTCAGCTCAGTTTCACCCTTGGGGGTGACGCGGCCAACCAGGATGTCGCCGGCTTCCACCTCGGCACCGATGTGGATGATGCCGCGCTCGTCGAGCGCGCCAAGAACCTCTTCGGAGACGTTCGGGATGTCACGCGTGATTTCCTCGGCACCAAGCTTGGTGTCGCGGGCATCGACTTCGTGCTCCTCGATGTGGATCGACGTCAGGACATCGTCGGAAACGATGCGCTGGGACAGGATGATCGCATCCTCGAAGTTGTGGCCTTCCCAGGACATGAACGCAACGAGCATGTTCTTGCCGAGTGCCAGCTCACCCTGATCTGTGGACGGACCGTCCGCAATAATCGTGTTGTACTCAACGCGGTCGCCGTCTGCAACCAGCACGCGCTGGTTGTAGGCGTTGCCCTGGTTGGAGCGCGCGAACTTCATGATCGGGTAGTGGGTCTCGGTGCCGTCGTCGTTCAGGACCGTCACCAGATCAGCCGATACCTCGGAAACCACGCCGGCCTTGTTGGCCGTTACGGCGTCACCGGCGTCGACTGCGGCGTTCTTCTCCATACCGGTTCCCACGAGGGGACGCTCGGAACGGAGCAGGGGCACAGCCTGACGCTGCATGTTCGCACCCATGAGGGCGCGGTTGGCGTCGTCGTGCTCCAGGAACGGGATCATCGCGGTGGCGACGGACACCATCTGGCGCGGGGAAACGTCCATGTACTCAACGTCCGCAGCTTCAACGAGAACAGGCTCGCCCGAACCACCACGGGTACGGACAAGGACCATGTCCTCTTCGAACTTGCTGTTCGCATCGAGCGGTGCGTTTGCCTGGGCGATCAGCCGCTCAACCTCGTCGTCTGCCGTGAGGTAGTCGATCTGCTCCGTGACGATGCCGTTCTCAACCTTGCGGTACGGAGTCTCGATGAAGCCGAACGTGTTGATCCGGCCGTAGGACGCCAGCGAACCGATGAGGCCGATGTTCGGGCCTTCAGGGGTTTCGATGGGGCACATACGTCCGTAGTGGGACGGGTGAACGTCGCGGACTTCCATGCCTGCGCGGTCACGGGACAGACCACCCGGGCCCAGCGCGGACAGGCGACGCTTGTGCGTCAGGCCAGCGAGCGGGTTGTTCTGGTCCATGAACTGCGACAGCTGGGACGTTCCGAAGAACTCCTTGATCGCTGCGACAACCGGACGGATGTTGATCAGGGTCTGCGGCGTGATCGCCTCGACGTCCTGGGTGGTCATCCGCTCACGGACGACGCGCTCCATACGGGACAGGCCGGTACGGACCTGGTTCTCGATGAGCTCGCCGACGGCGCGGATGCGGCGGTTGCCGAAGTGGTCGATGTCGTCGACCTCAACGCGCAGCTCGACGTCTTCGCCCTCGCGCTTACCCGTCAGGGTGGTCTCACCGGCGTGGAGTGCAACCAGGAACTTGATCATCGCAACAATGTCATCGATGTTCAGGACCGAGGCATCCGGATCGCCCAGGTTCTTGTCGATGCCGAGCTTGCGGTTGATCTTGTAACGGCCAACCTTCGCCAGGTCGTAGCGCTTGGCGTTGAAGTACAGGTTGTCCAGCAGCGTCTTCGCAGCCTCGACCGTGGGCGGCTCTCCCGGACGGAGCTTGCGGTAGATGTCCAGCAGGGCATCTTCCTGGGTTTCCGTGGCGTCCTTCTCGAGGGTGGCGCGGATGGAGTCATACTCGCCGAACGTCTCGAGGATCTGGCCTTCGGTCCAGCCGAGGGCCTTCAGCAGGACGGTGACGGACTGCTTGCGCTTGCGGTCAAGGCGAACGCCGACCTGGTCTCGCTTGTCGATCTCGAGCTCGAACCAGGCGCCGCGCGACGGGATGATCTTCGCGCTGAAGATGTCCTTGTCACTGGTCTTGTCCGCAGCGCGCTCGAAGTACGCACCGGGGGAACGAACGAGCTGGGAGACAACGACACGCTCGGTGCCGTTGATGACGAACGTGCCCTTCTCGGTCATCAGCGGGAAGTCACCCATGAACACGGTCTGCTGCTTGATTTCGCCCGTGTTGTTGTTCATGAACTCGGCCTTGACGTAGAGCGGAGCCGCGTAGGTGGCGTCGCGGTCCTTGCACTCGGCCATGGTGTACTTCGGGTCAGCGAATTCAGGCTCCGAGAAGCTCAGGGACATGGTGCCCTGGAAGTCCTCGATCGGAGAGATCTCTTCGAAGATGTCAGCGAGGCCGGAAGTGGTGGCCACACCCTGGAGACCCTGCTCCAGCGCCTCTTCCACGCGCGCCTTCCAGCGCTCGTTGCCTACCAGCCAGTCAAAGCTGTCGGTCTGCAGGGCGAGAAGATTGGGAACATCCAGAGGTTCATGAATCTTTGCGAATGATAGCCGGGGTGCGGCGCCGTCGGCGTCGACCTGGCTGGTAGCGGTTGCATTAAGTGAGGTGCTCGGGGCGACCAAGAGGGATCCTTCCACAGACCAACAGGCGTGTTCTTACGATCACTCCCCGCACCAATAGGTGCCAACCTGACGCCCACATCCGCTCTCGGTTACAACCCGCAGGGAAACCAACTGGGTAACCGATGGGACTGTCCGTTAAATGACGAATGCGTGGCAAAGCCCACCGCTATATGAAGGCTGAGGTTATGAGGGAAGACGCAAATATCTACTGTACGTCAGGGCAGCGACAATGTCCAACCGGATGTGGTATACGGGTTCGGTCGGTGTTGCCGGCTCTGATGACCACTTCAGTGAATGGTCATTAGCTGGAATAGGGATTCCCTCCGGTAACGTTAAACCCAGGGCGGAACCCCAGTGCGCCATCAGCGCCATGCCCCTGCAATTCAATGACGAAAGCGAGCGGAACTTCCGATGAACAGCCTTGAGCAATCCCCCCAGGACGTCGTCATCGTAGGCGGTGCACGAACACCGCAAGGCCGGCTCAACGGACAGTTGGCGGCTTTCACCGCCGTCGAACTCGGAGCCTTCGCCATCACCGGAGCGCTCGAGCGCTCCGGCGTCGCAGCCGCCGACGTCGACGCCGTCATCATGGGCCATGTGGTGCAGGCCGGTTGCGGCCAGAATCCGGCACGGCAGACCTCCATCAAGGCCGGTATCGGTTGGGATGTTCCCACGGTGACCATCAACAAGGTGTGCCTCTCGGGCCTCACCGCTGTGATCGACGCCGCCCGCCTGATCCGAAGCGGCGAGGCAAGCGTCGTCGTCGCCGGCGGCCAGGAATCCATGACCCGGGGGCCGCACCTTCTGCCCGGCGCGCGGCAGGGCTGGACTTACGGAACCATGCCCGCCGTCGACTCCGTTGCGCATGACGGCCTTACCGACGCTTTTGACCAGGAGTCCATGGGCGCTTCGACCGAGCGCGGCAACACCGGGCTCGGCATCGACCGGACGGCACAGGACGAGGTAGCGGCGTCGTCGCACCAGCGTGCTGCAGCTGCCACCGAGGCGGGAGTTTTTAAGGACGAGATCGTCTCCGTGCACGTGCCGCAGCGCAAAGGTGATGACATCGTCGTATCCACGGATGAAGGGGTACGGCCGAATACGACAGTCGAGACGCTCGGTGGTCTGAAGCCCGCCTTCGCGAAGGACGGAACCATCACCGCGGGCAATTCCTCTCCCCTGTCCGACGGCGCGGCAGCACTGGTGCTCACCAGCCGCGGAAACGCTGAGGCCAACGGCTGGGAAGTCCTCGCTGTCGTCGGGCGCCCGGGACAGGTGGCCGGCCCGGACAACTCGCTGCATTCCCAGCCATCACGCGCAATTGAACAAGCGCTCGACCGCGCCGGCTGGAGCACGGCAGACCTCGACTTCGTGGAGATCAACGAGGCTTTCGGTTCAGTTGCCTGCCAGTCGCTGAAAGATCTGGACCTGCCGCTTGAGAAGTGCAACATCCACGGCGGAGCGATTGCGCTGGGGCACCCCATCGGCGCCTCCGGAGCACGGCTTGCCCTGCATGCCGCGATGGAACTGCAGCGCAGGGGCAGCGGAAAGGCGGCAGTGTCACTCTGCGGAGGCGGCGGCCAGGGCGAGGCCGTACTGCTGTACCGCAACTGACCCTTCCTGGCTGGAAACACGAAACAACCCCGGAACCAAACGGTTCCGGGGTTGTTTCGTGAAGAGGAACTTACTTGAGGGTGACGGTGGCGCCGGCAGCCTCGAGGGACTCCTTGGCCTTTTCCGCCGCTTCCTTGTTTGCACCTTCGAGGACAGCCTTGGGTGCGCTGTCAACCAGGTCCTTGGCTTCCTTGAGGCCGAGGGAGGTGAGGGCGCGAACTTCCTTGATCACTGCGATCTTCTTGTCGCCGGCAGCTTCGAGGACAACGTCGAAGGAGTCCTTCTCTTCCTCGGCAGCTTCGCCTGCTCCGCCACCGGCGGGGCCTGCAACTGCAACTGCAGCAGCGGTGACATCGAAGGTCTCCTCGAACAGCTTTACGAAGTCCGAGAGTTCGATGATGGACAGTTCCTTGAAGGCTTCAATGAGCTCTTCGTTGGTGAGCTTCGCCATGGCTAAAGCATCCTTCCTGAAATGGTGCGTGCGGCACCGGGAGATTGGTGGGGAAGAGAATTACTTCTCTTCGGGGGAAGCTGCTTCTTCGGCAGCCTCGGCAGGTGCGGCATCCGCTGCTGCGGGTGCTTCCTCTGCCGCGGGAGCAACGGCCTCGGCTGCAGGTGCAGCGTCCCCGTTTTCCTCCAGCTTGATGCGCAGGGCATCGACGGTGCGGGCAAGCGCGGACATGGGTGCCTTGAGCACACCTGCCACACGGGCCAGCTGGAACTCACGCGACTCAAGAGCAGCAAGTGCGGTTACCGCCGAGGCGTCGAGGGACTTGCCCTCGAAGTAACCGGTCTTGATGACGAGCTGTGGGTTGGTCTTCGCGAAATCCGTCAGGCTCTTTGCCGCAGCAACGGCGTCACCCTTGATGAAGGCGATTGCAGTGGGGCCGGCAAGCTGGCCATCGAACGCGTCGATGCCGGCTTCCTTGGCTGCAATGCCAGTCAGGGTGTTCTTGACGACAGCGTATTTGGTTTCTGCGCCGAGCGAGCGACGCAGTTCCTTGAGCTGTGCAACGGAGAGCCCACGGTATTCGGTTAGGACAGCAGCAGTGGATTCCTTGAAATCGGTGGTGATTTCATCCACGGCCGAAACCTTTGTTGGCGTTGCCATAACCCTCCTTCCGGGGAATTGGTGCCGGTGAGCGGATCCAATAAAAAACGCCCCGCGCAGATGCACGGGGCTGGACCACAGCAGGGCCTATTGCTCTGCGGAAGGAGTAGCTTCGTTCACCTGCGCTGGCCGCCCTGAACGGGAACTTTCAGATGAACACCTAAGCAGCTGAACAGGTTCAGAGGCTTTATGGTGATCATCGACCGACGGTCTTTGGTGTTTCAAGCTTACGGGACAGGCACGGGCCGGCCAAATCGGCCGACCCGCCCCTACTGGTTACGGAGTCTCCAGCTTCTTTTGCCAGGCGGCCGTGTAGCCTTCCGGTGTGAATCCCAGCTCGATGTTCACGTCCAGCATGTGCCGGTTCTCCTCGGCATTCCAGGTGTAGATCCGCTGCGTTTCGGGCCAGACCTCCTGGACGGCAAGCAGGTTCGCTGCCTTCAGCAACATCCCAAGCCGGTGACCACGATGGGAGGAAAGTACCAGGGTGTCCTCCTGGTAGACGATCTCCGGTTTCTCGGCCCGCCTCTCAAGGATTGTATGACCGACAAGCCGACCGCTCGGCCTGTGCAGCACGGCCCGGACAAGGCTGCTGCCGCCCTCTCGCGCGAGCCGGTCCTCACCCTCGCGCACCCGCGGGCCGTCCCAGACCTCCTCTTCCCAGTCCAACTCCCCCATGGGGACATCCGTGCTCATGGTCTTGCGCAGTTGCGCGTATTGCTCAAGCAACTCGTCCGGGCAGTGATCAACCCAATCGACGACGGCGTAGCCTGATCCCGCGGTGCGAGCGGCCGCGGCGGCAAGCGCACTGAGGCGATCGCTATCCCAGTCGGCAGGAAGAACACTGCAGCGGTCCACCTGCGCCAGGGCGTATCCATGCTTTGTGGCGAACCTGGCCGCCAGAGCAGAAGCGGGAAAGGCTCCTGCTCCTGTTGCCGGAGTGAGCGCGTCGGTCGGATCGAAGCCGGCGCGGGCGTCCGTCCACCCCATGATGGTGGAGCGTCCGTGCTGCCGTGCGTGATCCTCTACGGCTGCGTGAAGCGCCGAGCCCAGCCCTGCTCCGCGACGTTCAGGATGGACCATGACCAGTGCGTAGCAGGTCTGGAGATTGTCCGTCAGCGGTACATCGACCACAGCCTTGCCGACCACCCGCTCGCCCTCGAAGGCGAGAAATGTGGTGCGCTTCTCGTAATTGTTCGGCCTGGAGCTTTCCAGACGAATTTCAGGTGTGTGGCAGTGGTCGTCATTGCCCCACACCTCGCGCTCGACGAGGTTGCTGAGATCAGAGGCCGCGATGAACGGGAGGGCCTCCGGAACGTCCAGGGAGGACGGGAGCGCATACGGCCTGATAGTCACATCGGTGATGGTCATGGTCATCATCATCACTCAGCGATTGGGAACTGTCAATCAGTTTTCGAGCGAGTTTCTTGAGCGGCCCCTCACGAGGCGCACATACGAAAAGGGCGGGTGCAGCAATCGCTGCACCCGCCCTTTTGATCAGTCGCTTATGCGTCTGCGAGAACCTTGGTGACGTTGGGATCCACCGAGATGCTCGGTCCGAAGGTGGTGGTAACCGTTGCCTTCTGGATGTAACGGCCCTTTGATGCCGACGGCTTCAGGCGAAGCACTTCCTCCAGCGCAATGGCGTAGTTTTCGGCCAGCTTGCGCTCGTCGAAGGACACCTTGCCGATGATGAAGTGGAGGTTGGAGTGCTTGTCGACGCGGAAGTCGATCTTTCCACCCTTGATGTCGTTGACAGCCTTGGTGACGTCAGGGGTTACCGTTCCGGTCTTCGGGTTCGGCATGAGGTTACGGGGACCCAGTACCTTTCCGAGACGGCCAACCTTGCCCATGAGGTCAGGGGTAGCGACTGCTGCGTCGAAATCGACCCAGCCGCCGGCTACCTTCTCGATCATGTCGTCGGAACCGACGAAGTCCGCGCCTGCTGCGATTGCCGCTTCGGCCTTGTCACCGGTTGCGAAGACCAGGACGCGCTTGGTCTTGCCGGTGCCGTGCGGCAGGTTGACGGTGCCGCGCACCATCTGGTCTGCCTTGCGGGGATCAACGCCGAGGCGGAAAGCCACCTCGATGGTTGCGTCGAATGACGAAGGGTTGGTTTCCTTCGCCAGGGCTACTGCCTCTACCGGCGCGTACTGCTTGTTCGCGTCGATCTTGGCGGCAGCTGCCTCATATGCTTTGCTGCGCTTTGCCATCTGCTTCTTTCTCCTTATGCAGTCGTGGTCTGCGGACCGCGCTCGGCCCTGCCACAGACATTCCGAGCCGAGAAGGCTCGGTGTCTTAGATGAATGGTGAGTAGATCAGAATTAATCTACGGTGCTCGATTGTCGACTAACTTGCGGGGCTTACTCCCGGCGGATCCTCGTTCCTCGGCTCCACCGTACGTAAACTCCTCGTTAGTCGACGGTGATGCCCATCGACCGGGCGGTACCGGCGATGATCTTGGCTGCTGCCTGAACATCGTTGGCGTTGAGGTCTTCCATCTTCATGGTGGCGATTTCCTCAACCTGCGCGCGGGTCAGCTTGGCAACCTTGACGGTGTGCGGCGTAGCCGAGCCCTTCTGTACGCCGGCAGCCTTCTTGATCAGCTCGGCGGCCGGAGGGGTCTTGGTGACGAAGGTGAACGAGCGATCCTCGTACACCGTGATTTCAACGGGGATAACGTTCCCGCGCTGGGATTCTGTTGCGGCGTTGTACGCCTTGCAGAACTCCATGATGTTGACACCGTGCTGACCAAGTGCAGGACCGATCGGAGGAGCCGGGTTGGCGGCGCCTGCGTTGATCTGCAGCTTGATGAGGCCGGTGACCTTCTTCTTGGGGGCCATGAAAGGGTCCTTTTCTTACATTTCGTTCCTCGGGACAGGAGCGTCCCGGGGATGGTGACCGCCATGGCGTGGCGGCCGGCCGTCCTGACGGGCCAAAGCGAACCCGACGAGGACGAAACTTACCTGGTCTATTGAATCTTGGTGACCTGGTTGAACGAGAGCGTAACCGGAGTCTCGCGCTCGAAGATCGAAACCAGCACAACCAACTGCTGCGATTCCGGCTTGATCTCGGAGATGGTGGCCGGGAGGGTCTCGAACGGGCCCTCGTTGACCGTCACGGACTCGCCCACTTCAAAGTTCACCAGGGTGGGTGTGGCCTGGGCGCGTGCCGGCTTGCCAGCCTCGGAGCCGCTCTTCACGATGGTGTGCTCCAGCATCGAGAAGACTTCTTTGAGGCTCAGCGGCACCGGATCATGCGCGTTCCCCACGAAGCCGGTCACACCCGGAGTGTGGCGAACGGCGCCCCACGATTCATCAGTGAGATCCATGCGCACCAGGACGTAGCCGGGGATACGGACGCGGTTGACGATCTTGCGCGTCGTGTTCTTGATTTCCACGACTTCTTCCATGGGCACCTGGATTTCGAAGATGTAATCTTCCATGTCCAGGGTCTGGATACGGGTTTCCAGGTTGGCCTTCACGCGGTTCTCGTAACCGGCGTAGGAGTGGATCACGTACCAGTCGCCTTCCTGGCGACGCAGCTTTGCCTTGAAATCGGCCACTGGGTCAACTTCGGGTTCCTGGGCCTCGTCTGCGTCACTGCCGGATGCTTCCTCCGAGGAATCTCCGGACGATTCCTCCGTGGAGCCCTCGGCTGCTTCCCCAGCTTCCTCACCGGAGTCACCAACAGGCTCATCCGCTGAATCTTCGTCGAAGGAGACGTCATCGCTGTCCGCGGGCGCAGCGGCATCAGCAGGGGCGTCTTCCGCACCTGCTGCAGTTACCTGATCCTCGGTACCCAGATCTTCCTCGTCGGTTGTGATCTGTCGTTCGAGTTCTTGCTCGGACACCTAGCTGCCTGCTTTCTGGATTGCTGTGCTTGCTCGATACTGCCGCTGGAGGGCAGAAACTAGCTTTCGCCGCCGAAGACCCATACCGCGCCGGTGCCGAACAGGAAGTCCAAAGCGGTCACGATAAGGATCATGATGATCACGAACACCAACACTGTGATGGTGAAGCGGATCAGTTCCTTGCGGGTGGGTACAACCACCTTGCGCATTTCGGCGATGACCTGCCGTACAAAAAGGATGATCCGGCCGAAGAATCCGCGCTTGGGATTCTGCTTGTCGGCGGGGCTTCCCTTGGAGCTGCTCGCAGCCGTATCGGTCACCTTCAACCTCACCAATCTTGTAGGTATCTGAGCTGGCCGCACTGACCCATCACTCATAGAGCGTTCAACGCCGCACTGCCGCATGCTGACCATGACGGTGATGCGCAGGGCAGACAGGACTCGAACCTGCAACCTGCGGTTTTGGAGACCGCTGCGCTACCAATTGCGCCACTACCCTTTGGAATGAAACTTCGCCGATGCCCAATACCTCCTGCGAAAACTCCGCAGCGCAGGCACGAACCATCGTGGCGACTTCAACACCGAGGAACTAGTCTACGCAATCAGGGACGCAACGTCGAACCGGGCCGGGCGGGCGTTCACGGACATCTTCGCAGCCTGTCATTCAACGCATGCCGACCGGCTGTGTTCAGGGGTGAAGCCCTAAGCTGGGAGAAGGATCCACCCCCGACCCACCCCAGCTCCAACCACCTCAACTGATGGGAAGACTATGACTGCCGCTGACGCCCCGTCCCAGCATGCCAACGGACGCGTGTCCCGGCGAATCGCCGCCATCGCTGAATCCGCAACCCTTGCCGTGGATGCGAAGGCAAAGGCGCTCAAGGCCGCCGGACGTCCTGTGATCGGCTTCGGTGCCGGCGAGCCGGACTTCCCCACCCCGGACTACATCGTGGATGCAGCCGTCGACGCCGCGCGGCAGCCCCGGTTTCACCGCTACTCCCCCGCGGGCGGGCTGCCCGAACTGAAGCAGGCCATCGCAGAGAAGACACTGCGTGATTCGGGCTACCAGGTTGACCCGGCGCAGGTGCTGGTGACCAACGGCGGCAAGCAGGCAGTCTATGAATCCTTCGCAACGCTGCTCGATCCCGGCGACGAGGTGCTGGTTCCAACCCCCTACTGGACCACGTATCCGGAAGCGATCCGGCTTGCCGACGGCATCCCGGTCGAGGTTTTCGCGGGCCCCGAGCAGTCCTACCTGGTAACCGTCGACCAGCTGGAGGCAGCGCGTACACCGCGGACAAAGGTTCTGCTCTTCGTCTCTCCGTCAAACCCGACCGGGTCGGTGTATTCCCCGGAACAGGTCCGCGAGATCGGTGAGTGGGCTGCCGGCCATGGCCTCTGGGTAGTGACGGACGAAATTTACGAACACCTGACGTACGACGACGTCCCGTTCACCTCCATTGCCACGGCGGCGCCCTCGCTGGGGGACCGCGTAGTGATCCTCAACGGGGTGGCCAAGACGTACGCAATGACCGGCTGGCGCGTGGGTTGGATGATCGGCCCGAAGGACGTGGTGAAGGCGGCCACCAACCTGCAGTCGCACGCAACGTCCAACGTCGCCAACGTTTCCCAGATGGCAGCTCTCGCCGCTGTATCCGGACCACTGACCGCGGTTGAGGAGATGAAGCAGTCCTTCGACCGCCGTCGTCGTGCAATGGTTTCCGGACTGAACGCGATTGACGGTGTCCAGTGCCCCACACCGCATGGTGCTTTCTACGCGTACGCGGATGTGCGGGAGCTCTTGGGGCGCGAGCTCGCCGGCGCAAGGCCGCTCACCTCGGCCGAACTGGCAGCTTTGGTCCTCGACACCGTCGAGGTTGCTGTGGTTCCGGGTGAAGCCTTTGGGCCGAGCGGATTCATCCGTCTTTCCTACGCGCTTGGCGATGAGGATCTTGCAACGGGCGTAAGCAGACTCCAGGAGTTCCTCGGTTCAGCGCGCTGACGCGCTGTTGCCGCGCTGATCAGAGCAGACGGCGCTCCGCCGCCCAGCGCGTGAGTTCGTGCCGGGAGGAGAGCTGCAGCTTCCGCAGCACAGCCGAAACGTGTGTTTCCACGGTTTTGATGGAGATGAACAACTCCTTCGCAACCTCCTTGTAGCTGTAGCCGCGGGCGATCAGCCGCATCACTTCGAGCTCCCGCGCGGAAAGCCGGTCCAGTTCGCTGTCGGCCGCCGCTACGGCAGCCGTGCCGAAGGCGTCGAGGACGAACCCGGCCAGTCGCGGTGAAAACACTGCGTCTCCGGACGCCACGCGCAGCACCGCGTCGGAGATGTCGGCGCCCGTAATGGTCTTCGTGACATATCCGCGGGCCCCTGCCCGGATGACGGTCACTACATCTTCGGCCGAATCGGAAACGCTGAGTGCGAGGAACCGTGTGGACTGGCGGACGTCGCCGCATCCCGCAATCACCTCGGCACCGCCGCCTCCCCTGCCCCCGGGCAGGTGGACGTCAAGGAGGACAACCTGAGGCTGCTGCGCGCAGATGACCGCGATCGCTTCCTCGACGGTGGCTGCCTCGCCGACCACCTGGACACGGCTGTCGAGGTCCGCCTTCACTCCGGACCGGAAAATGGCATGGTCATCGACGACGACGACGGTGATCGGCTCAGTCATGGGGAACTCCTGCTTCCTCTTCGGGCATGGTCAGGTGCACTTCGGTCCCCGCGTCCGAGCTGCGGATCCGGGCAGTGCCGCCATGGCGCTGCATGCGGTTGATCACCGACTCCCGGATGCCGAGGCGGTCGGGCGGAACCGTGTCCAGGTCGAACCCGGCGCCGCGGTCGCGGACGAACACCTGCGAAACAGCGCTCCCTGCCTCGAGGTAGATGGAGACGGCACCGCCGGCATGTTTCGCTGCGTTGAGGATGGCCTCGCGTGTGGCCTGCACCAGCGCCTCCTGGCGGGGCGTCATGGGCGTGTCGCCGACGGATACGACGTCGACGGGATGCCCGTATGCCTCTTCCACCTCCGCTGCCACCGCCTTGATGCGGTCCGCGAGGTTGCCTGTTCGCTCCGCCGTGTCGGCATAGAGCCAGCGCCGCAGCTCCCGCTCCTGCGCGCGTGCCAGCCGGACAACGTCCTGCTCGGAGGCAGCGCGGTTCTGGATCAGCGCCAGGGTCTGCAGCACCGAATCATGGAGGTGCGCAGCAATTTCCGCCCGCTGGGTTTCGCGCACGCGGGCGGCCCGTTCCGCCTCAAGGTCTTTCCAGAACTTCAGGCCCCAGGGCGCCAGGACGAGCCCAACACCGCCCAGCACGGCCGCCGTTGCCAGCAGCACCGGCCAGGTGAACTCCCAGGACAGCGAGCCGGAAACAAGGATCAGCAGCCCCACCATCACGAGGACCAGACCCGCTGCCAGCCGGGCCACACCTTCAGCCCGGGTGGCGCCCGCATGGTCCATCAGCCGGGTACGGCGCGCCTCATCGAGCTGGGACCAGGCGAGGACCGCGCCGAGCGCCACGGCAGCAACCGGCACCAGCCAGCCCCACTGGACTGACACCCCAAGCTGCTGGGCAACGAAAGCCGCAGCCACCACTAACAGCCCGACGCCGATCATCACCTCACGGCCGCCTGCCGTACCGAAAGATCGACCCTGTCTCATCTCCGCGCCGGCAAGGACCGGCGCGCCCAGACGCAGGCCGGCGGGCGTGGCCACGCCCCGCCGTCGTTCTTCAGCCGTTGGAACCAGCAGCCACAGCCAGCCATAGAGAACGACGCCGGCACCGCCCACCAGCGCGAGCGCCACCATTCCGATGCGGGCTGCCCGCAGCGAGACTCCGAGGTGAGCAGCCAGCCCCGCGCAGACGCCCGCAATGAGGGCATCGTTCGAACGCAGCAGCGGGGGTCTCATGGGTCAATCCAAGCACGCTCAGGGCTCTGTGTTGCCGGTTCTCAGGGTAATTCCGCCGGAGGTCAGGGGAGGTTCAGGGTCGGCCCCGATGGTTGGAATGGCCGCCGGGAACAAGGATGAAGATATGAACTCGCATCCAGACCCATCTTCGACGCCCCGGGACGCTGACGGTCGCCCGGAATCCTCTGCTGATCCGACCGCCGGCCACGGGGAACAAGGCGCCGCCCCCAGCGGCAACGAGAGCGCCGGCTTCGGCAGCAATCAGAGCTCCGCTCCCGGCGACAACCCGGGCGCCGCCTCCAGCGGCAATCAGAACCCTGCTTCCGGCGGCGCCCCGGGCAGCACACGAATCGGCTCCGGTACCGGCTTCTTCGGCTGGCTCCGAAGCCTGCGGATCACCCGCGGGGAGGACCGCTGGATCGGCGGCGTTGCGACCGGAATCTCGGCACGAACCGGCCTGGATGTCGTCCTGGTCCGCGGCCTTTTCGTTGTGCTCGCGATCTTCGGCGGGATCGGCCTGCTGGTGTACGGGCTTGCCTGGGCATTGCTGCCCGAACCGGACGGACGCATCCACGCGGAATCCGCTGCCCGCGGCAGCTGGACCTCCGGCATGACCGGAGCCCTGGTCGTTTCCCTCCTCGGCCTGTGGCGCCCGAACGCACCGTTCTTCGGCAACACCGGTGGGTTCGGCGGCTTCATCTGGAGCCTGTTCTGGATCGGCGTGGCGGTGTTCATCGTGTACTGGATTTCCAACGCCAACCGGAACAAGAGCCAGTACAGCGCAGGCCCCGGCAGCACGGGCGGGGCGGGCACAGACAGCGAAGGCCCAGGTGGCAGAGGGAATGGGGGCGCGGTCCCGCTGGATACCTACTCGACCGGAACCACTTTCGCGGGCACCGCTGCTCCGGGTACCACTTCTCCCGGCACCGCTGCTTCCGGCACCGCACCGACCGACATCTTCCCACCCACAACTCCGCCCACCAGGCCTTTCGCCGGTCCGGCCGGTTCGGGTGTTCCCACGCCCAAGGCCTCCCCCAGGCGCACGGTGCCGCGGCCCACCGGTGCTGATGTGGCCATCTTCCTTGGCGGGGCGCTCCTCCTGGCAGCGCTGGTGCTCGTCCTCGACTACGTCGGCGTACTCGCCCTCGGCGGAAGCGTTGTCGCCGTCGCACTGGCAACCGGCGTCGTCGTACTGGGGCTTGGGATTGTCCTGTTAGGGGTCCGCGGACGCTCCTCCGGTGCGCTGGGCTTCCTGGCAGCCGTCGGGATCGCGGCGACCTTCATCGCATCAGCCTCCCCGCTGACGGGCAACTGGGTTCTCGCTGACCAGGGCAGGTGGTCCATGACGGCGGCGAGCCCGGCGTCCGAGGGATACACCGTCGTCGCCGGGCAGGGCCGCGTGGACCTGACCGGCCTCGAAAACATCACTGAGGACGTCACCATCTCCGTCAATGCAGCTGCAGGGAACGTCGGGATCCTGGTGCCCGACGACGTGCCGGTGGACGTGCGCTCACACATGGCGCTCAGCTCAACAGAGGTGGTCAGACCAGCCGGCACCACCAGTGTCGGCGGAATCTGGCAGCCCGGCACGCTGCAACTGAACGAGGACGCGGATGGCCCGGGCATCATCCTCGACGTGCGGGGTGTGGCCAGCCGCATCACCGTCTCCACCACCGAAGACGCACTCCTGGACACCGAAAGCAGGCTGGAACGATGAGCACCCTCTATCCCAACAAGAACGACGACGACACGCGGCCCCGCGCCGGAACCATCATCTGGGGCACCCTGGCGATTGTCATCGGCATCCTCGTCCTCGCCGGTGAACTGACGGGCCTGGTGCTGGATCCCGTACTCGTGGTCATGGTGCTGCTGGTAGGCACCGGTGTGGCACTCATCGTCGGAGGAATCCTCTCGATGAACCGGCGCAGCTGAATGGACACCTACGGCAGTAGTACCTCCCGTGACATCTCTCTCCCAATACGAAAGCATGGACAAATGAATTCCTTCTTCAACGCCCTCCGCTCCTCTCCCATCAAGCGCGCACCCGGCGGGTGGTTTGGCGGCATCGCCTCAGGCATCGCCATCAAGTTCGGCTGGTCCGTGGGAATGGTGAGAATCGGCATCCTGCTCAGCTTCCTGCTTCCCTTCATCGGTCTGCCGCTGTACGTGGTCCTGTGGCTCCTGCTCCCGAAGACGGACGGGACGATCGCACTGGAGTCGCTGGTGGGCCGCCGCTACTGATAGCCAACCTCCCCTCCTACGACTCAGGAACGCTAGAAGACGGGTGTGTCCACCGACCGGTGGACACACCCGTTCAGTCTGTAGATGCTTACCCGGCCTGCCCGCACGGAGCAGGCTTGAGACATGGAAACTACGACGTTCAACCCGTCCTCACGCACCGACGCAGCCCGGCGACCGGATGCGCCGATCAGGGTTGAGAACCTCAGCAAGATCTATCGGCAGAAGTCCGGCGTACTGCACGCCGTCGACAATCTGAACCTGTCAGTCCGCGCAGGGGAAACCTACGCGCTGCTTGGCCCGAATGGCGCAGGGAAAAGTACCACCATCGAGATCCTCGAAGGTCACCGCAAGCCCACCTCCGGCAAAGTCACCGTCCTGGAAACGGCGCCGTACAAGGCACATCCATCCTTTCGGGCGCGGATCGGCATTGTCCTGCAGGAAGCGACCGACTCCGGTGAGCTTCGGGTCGCCGAGGCGCTGCATGCCCTGGCGTCCTACTACCCGAATCCCCGCCCGGTGGACGAGCTGATCTCTGCCGTCGGCCTGGAAGGCAAGGAGTCGCAGCGCATCAGCACTTTGTCCGGCGGCCAGCGCCGTCGCGTTGATGTGGCATTGGGCCTGGTCGGCAACCCCGAACTGCTCTTCCTGGATGAGCCCACCACCGGTTTCGATCCTGACGCCCGACGGACATTCTGGGAACTGATCCGCAGTCTCCGGGCCGATGGAACCACCATCGTCCTGACCACCCACTACCTCGACGAAGCAGAACAGCTGGCAGACCGGCTCGGCGTCATCACCCACGGTCAGCTCGTAGCCGAGGGAACCCCCGGCACGCTCGGCGGCGCTGCCCTGCGGACGCCGCGCGTGAGTTGGGCGGACAACGCCGGCCACCATGAAGAAAGCACCGACCGGCCGGCCGAGCTTGTGAACCGGCTCAGCGCAGGCGGCACCGAGGAGCCGCTGCACCTGCAGGTTCGGGTACCGAGCCTTGAAGACATCTATCTCGAGCTGCTGAGGCAGCATGACCTGAACGGCGAAGAAGCGTCATGAAAACAACTACAGCTCCGGCACTGACCGGTCCGGCCGCGCGGGGCCCGCGCCGTTCCTGGAAGCCGAACACCCTGGCCCTCGGCTGGCGGCGGACCCTACTCGAAGCACGGATGTTCTCCCGGGATCCATCCTCGCTGGTGTTCACCCTGTTCTTCCCGCTGATCATGATGGGCCTCTTCAGCAGCGTCTTCGGTAACGAACCCAGCATGGGTGACCCTTCCAGACCAGAGTCCCTGCTGCGCCCGGCCGAGTACTTCCTTCCCGGCATGCTTGCCCTCGCCACCATTCTGAGCGGCTTCCAGAACCTCAGCGGTTATGTGGCCGCGGAACGGTTCAACGGCAGCATCAAGCGGCTGGCCGGCACGCCGTTGCCAAGCCTGTCCTACTTCCTGGGCAAGACCGGGCTCACGTTGATCCTCATCCTGACGCAGACAACCCTGCTCCTGCTGGGCGCGCGTTTCCTCTTCGGTGTCGACCTCCCAACGACGGCGGCCGCCTGGCTGACCTTCGCCTGGCTGTTACTGGGTGCAACCGCCGCATGGTCGGTGGTCGGAATCGCCTTCGCGTGCATTGCCAGATCAACGCAGTCCGCGTCGACCATGTCCGCTGTTCCGCCGCTTCTGCTGGCCTTCATCTCGGGTGTCTACTTTCCCTTCTCACAGATTCCGGACTGGCTGGGCGGCCTTGCGGACCTGACGCCGCTCCGCTGGACCGCCAGCGGTTTCCGCGCGGTGTTTCTTCCCGAAGGCTGGGAGTCCGTCGAGCCGGGAGGCGTCTGGAACCTTGGCCTGTCCGCCCTCGTGATCGGCCTCTGGCTGGTCGTGGGTCTCATCGTGACCATGCTGACCTTCCGCTGGCCACCGCAGAAGTGATCGATACCGGCGCGGGCGGGCAACCGCCGTCGTACAGTGATTCCATGACTACTCCAGCGGATCGGAGCGTCCCCCTACTCCCGGACAACTCCGTATGGCTGCGAGGGATGCGCTGGTGGCATATCGGCTTCTATGCGGTGCTGTCGGTGGTGGTGCTCGTAGTCCTGCTGCTGGTGGAAGGTGACTCAACTAAGGCCGCCATGCTCGTGGCTCTCGGAGTACTGGCAGCCGTCTATCCGTTCCTCACCCGGCTGGAGCACCTTGGCTCCTGGCGCCCGACGGCGTACGTTGTCCTACTTGTCAGCGCCGTCGGGTTGTTGTCATTCCTGTCGAGTTACGGGTCCATCCTGCTTTTCATCGCCTTCCCCCAAATCTGGATGTTCTCGAACACCCCGCGCAGAGGCCTCGCCGCCACCGCCGTTCTCTGCGTTGTGGTCGCGCTGGGTCAGTTGAACCTCACCGGTACAGATCCGGAAAATCTGCGAAGCGTCGGTTTGCAGGTGCTCATCTCCTTCCTGGGCTCCAGCATGATCGGGTTGTGGATCTACAAGATCATCGACCAGAGCGAGGACCGCGGACAGTTGATCGCATCCCTTGAGGCAACCCGGGCGGAGCTCGCCGAGGCACATGAGCAACAGGGCGCCATGGCTGAACGCGAGCGCATGTCACGGGAAATCCACGACACCCTCGCGCAGGGATTCACGTCGATTGTCATGCTGTCCGAGGCAGCGCAGGCAAGGCTACGCCGTGCGCCGACAGACAGCGGGGTTACCAGTGAGCTCGCAGCAATCGGTGAAACGGCGCGGGAGAATCTACGGGAGTCGCGCGCACTCATCGCCTCGGCGGGCCCGTCGCAACTGCAGGGCGGAGACCTCCTGGGGGCGTTACGCCGGCTGGGCGAAGCCGCCGGCCGGGATGGCCGCAGAGCTGAGGTGTCCCTTCCGGAGACGCTGCCGCCGCTGACGTCTCCGGAACAAATTGCGGTGCTGCGCTGCGCCCAGGAAGCGCTGAGCAACGTTCGCCGCCACAGTCATGCGGAAGACGTGCGGTTGGCCATCAACACTCAAGGCGGCAGCCTGGTGCTCACGGTGAGCGACAATGGCTGCGGCTTCACCGGACAAGACAGCAACGGTGGATACGGACTGAAGTCGATGCGTACGCGGCTGGCGGAGATCTCCGGAACACTTGCGGTGGATACTGCACCTGGCCGCGGAACGCGTGTCACCATGACCGTGCCGCTCGCACCGCGACCCACCCCCGAAGCTCCACGGCCATGACAGACAATGCTGTCAGGGTCCGCGTCCTCATCGCGGATGACCACCCCATCGTCCGCGCGGGCCTCCGTGCGCTGCTCAGCACCGACAGCCGGCTTCTGGTTGTCGGTGAGGCCGGGAACGGTCGGGAAGCCGTCACCAGCAGCGCAACTGATGCTCCCGACGTCGTGCTCATGGACCTGCGCATGCCGGAAATGGATGGGGCTGAGGCAACCGCCCGGCTGCTGAAAGCCGACCCGGCCATCAAAGTCCTCGTGCTCACAACGTACGACGGCGATGCCGACATTGTGCGCGCAGTCGAGTCGGGCGCGGTGGGCTACCTCCTGAAGGACACTCCAGGTGAAACGCTCATCGACGCTGTCCTTGCCGCCGCACGCGGCGAAACCGTCCTCGCGCCGCCGATTGCGGCGAAGCTGGTCTCCCGGCTGCGGGCACCGGAGCCCCCACCGCTATCCCCCAGGGAGAAGCAGGTCCTTCAGGCGGTGGCGCAGGGAATGAGCAACCCGGAGATCGCTGCAGCGCTGTTCATCGCGGAAACCACCGTCAAAACCCATCTGCTGCGAATCTTCGCCAAGCTGGACGTCGACGACCGGACGCGCGCCGTCGTCGTCGCCATGGAGCGCGGTCTGCTGCCGTCCGCCCGCTAAGGCAGCGCCGTCGTGCCAGTGTGTTCGGCGCCTCTGACACAAAGGGGCCTCCCGCGCCGATGTGTCTAGAATCATAGAGGGCTCAAAGAGGCGCTCTTCTCGATTCCCCGTCCACGATTGATTGGAAAACGCCTTAATGAAGATTGGAATCCTCACCAGCGGAGGCGACTGTCCCGGACTCAACGCGGTGATCCGCGGAGCTGTACTGAAGGGCATCAAGACCGACAACCTCGAGTTCGTGGGGTTCCGTGACGGCTGGCGGGGCGTGGTGGAGGGCGACATCATCGATCTTCCCCGACACGCGGTTCGAGGCATTTCCAAGCAGGGCGGCACCATTCTGGGCACGTCCCGCACCAACCCCTTCGAGGGCAAGGGCGGACCCGACGCCATCAAGGCCACCCTTGACCGGCTCGGCATCGACGCAATGATCGCCATCGGCGGCGAAGGCACGCTCGCAGCGGCCAAGCGCCTGACTGACGCCGGGCTGAAGATCGTCGGCGTTCCCAAGACGGTCGACAACGACCTCGACGCCACCGATTACACCTTCGGCTTCGATACCGCCGTGCAGATCGCCACCGAGGCCATCGACCGGCTCCGCACCACCGGTGAATCCCACTCCCGCTGCATGGTGGCCGAGGTCATGGGCCGTCACGTGGGCTGGATCGCGCTGCACGCTGGCATGGCCTCGGGCGCGCACGCCATCCTCATCCCGGAACAACAAACCTCAATGGAACAGATCTGCGAATGGGTCACTGATGCCAGGGACCGCGGACGCGCGCCGCTGGTTGTGGTCGCCGAAGGCTTCGTCCCCGCGCACATGGAACAGGCGCACTCCGAACGTGGCCTGGATACCTTCGGCAGGCCGCGGCTGGGTGGCATCGCCGACCAGCTCGCCCCCGAAATCGAATCCCGCACCGGCATCGAGACGCGCGCCACGGTACTCGGCCACATCCAGCGCGGCGGCGTGCCCTCCGCGTTCGACCGGGTACTGGCCACCCGCCTCGGGATGGCAGCCGTGGACTCGGTCATCAACGGGCTATGGGGCACCATGGTTTCGCTCAACGGCACCGAGATCGCCCATGTCGGTTTCGATGCCGCGCTGGGCAACCTCAAGTGCGTTCCGCAGCACCGTTACGACGAAGCGGCCATTCTCTTCGGCTGAGAGCCGTCTGCTGCCGCTGAGCCCCGTTCAGCTAACGTTGTTCCATGAAATTCGGGACGAATCTGGAACCCGGCACCATCTCGATCATTCAGCTCGCCTGGTCCAGACTGCTGGGGCTCGACGACGATGCCATGGCCGCCGGCGGCCGGAACCGCATCTACCGTGAGGACAACAGCGCCCCGCTGCTCAGCTTCGTCTCCCTCTTCGGGAAGGAAGCGCTGGTGGGGCCCACCTGGGCGCTGGATGAGGCGAAGAGCCTGCCCGGCGCCGAACTGGCCCGGCATTCAACGCTGTTGTCCATGAGCCGGCCGCGCGGCGGAAGGGGGCTCGGCGAAGCTTTCCTGTATTTCTGCGACACCCTGCCCACCTTCCCTGACGACGGTCCGCCGGTCAGCAGCGACACCGAACACGCGCTCGCGCTTGAGCGGCTCTGCCCGCCGGACGACGTCGCCGAGGTGGGACTCAGCGCGATGGAGCACACCTGCGTTCTGGTGGACGACTCCTCCGATCCTCTGCTCCCCCTCGCCGGCGCCGGCTACGACATCTGGGAAGGCATCCTGGCGCACCTCGGCGTGCTGACGGCTCCGGCTGAACGACAGCGGGGACGGGCGTCCTACGCCGCATCAATCGCGGTCGAGGAATCCATGGCTGCCGGGCTGATCCCGCAGTGGCGGGCGCGCACGGACAATACTGCCTCACAACGCACAGCGCTCAGCGCGGGGTTTGTCCGCGTGGGAAGCCAGACCTCCGTTGTGCTGGAGGGCGGCGCGGCCTAGCGGCGCAGGGCGACGGCGAAGGACCGGACGTAGCGGAAGCCCGGGAAGAACGAGAGAAGGGTTAGCTGAAGAGCTCCAGCATGTCAGCGCGGCCGAACATGGTGGCGGCATCGCGTGCTGACGGCGTTCCGGCGTCCGGGCTTGCGCCTGCGTCCAGCAGGACCCTCGCCACGTCGGAGTAGCCCTTGAAGACTGCTCCGGCCAGCGGAGTCTGACCGCGGTCATTCGGCGCCTCGGCATCTGCTCCACGCGCAATAAGATCGGCAACCACCGAGGCGTGCCCGTTATACGCGGCGAGCATCAGCAGGCTGTCCCCGGCAGCGTTGGTCAGCGTCGCCGGCACCCCGGCGTCAAGGTACTGACGCAGCGTTGCGCCGTCGCCTTCCCGTGCTGCATCCAGCAGCCGGTGGGCCAGCGCGATGGCTGCGTCGGCTGAGGGATCTGAGCCCTGTGCGGTCATACCCGCCCGCCTTTCAGCAGTCCGGTGGGACGGCCGACAACCTGCCCGGCGTCCGTTGCGACGATCAGTTCCTGTGCGGCCGCGTAGTGCTCCTCACCGTCCACCACGTCGACGGCGGCGTCAGGATCCACGCTGCGCTTGATGACCGCCAGGCCCACCGCGCCCATCTCGTAGTGCTGCCCGACGGAGGTGAGCGTACCCACCGTTCGTCCTCCGACGACGACGGCGCTGCCGCGCTCCGGAAGGGTGTGCTGGCTGCCGTCCAACTGCAGGAAGACAAGCCGCCGCGGCGGATGCCCGAGGTTATGAACGCGGGCGACTGTCTCCTGGCCCTTGTAGCAGCCCTTCGAGAGGTGGACGGCTGTGCGCAGCAGATCGAGCTCGTGCGGGATGGTGCGCTCGTCCGTTTCTACACCGAGCCGCGGACGCCAGGCCGCAATGCGCAGGGCTTCCGACGCCATCATTCCCGCCAGGGTGAGACCGTTCACGGCTTCCGCGAGATCGGGGCGGGGAACCAGGTATTCATGCCAGGGACGCTCTGCGCCCGGGTGCGAGCCCTCCTCCACAACGCTGTAGGAGTACCCGCCCGTACGGATGTTGGGCCACGCGTCAATCCAGGTGAGGTTCTCCCCGAACCGTTCGACCGGCTTGACCGAACCGACCGTCGCCCAGAGGGCAGTGACGTCCGCTATTTCCACCCGAAGCATAAACTTCATGCGGTCCAGCCACTGTGCCAGTGGAGCGGCTTCCCAACTTTCGGTCAGCAGCCAGGTGGTGGCGCCGTCGTCGACCACTCGAGGACTGTACTCAATCCGACCCTGCACGGTGAGCAGGAGCGTTTCGGTGGATTCGCCCGGCGCGAGGTCCAGCAGGAGCTGCGAGGAAAGGGTGTTGAGCCAGCTCAGGCGGTCGGGGCCGGACACGGTGACGACGCCGCGGTGGGAGAGGTCGACGACGGCTTCCCCGCGGGCGAGCGCGCGCTGTTCGCGGAGCGGATCGCCGTAGTGCGCCGCCACGCCCTCATCGGGTGCGCCGGCAGCAACAGCGCCGGGCAGGGAAAGTAGCGGGCTTGAGTAGGTCATACCGTTGGCAACGTTCTTGGCGGTCGCGGGTATTCCAGCGGCGGATTCCAAGGAATACCGGCTCAGGACGTCTTCTTGAGGATCGCGGAGGCATGCGGTTCGAGCGAGCTGCCGTTCGCTGCTATGTCCCAGCGCCAGTACAGGTCACCGCTGACCAGTCCGAACAGGCGCGTGGCCGCCGAGTAGTCCTTGGAGTGCTGCCCGCGCATCACGAGGTCTGTGGTGAGCTGGATCTGCGGACCCTTGATGCTCCCGTAGTACAGCTCCGCGATGCCGCCCGGATGGACGATGGTGGCAGTGATGTCAAACCCGCCCGCCTCATTACGGAACTGTTCAACCTCGTCGGCACTTTTCAGGGCGGGCACGATGTCCGCCGGCGACAGACCGGGGCCGACGTCGGCGTCGTTCAGTTTGCGGTCCAGCGCCCAGAATCCGGTCTCCACCGACAGCGGACGCAGGGTGTTGCCCTCTTCATCGGTGAGCCAGCTCTCCGCGGTGTACTGCACATAGGGCAGGCCATGCTGGGTGAAGGTGGCACGCTGGAAGAAGTGCTCCGAATCCGCGTTGCCCTCGCCGAGCCTGCCGGAACCTTCCCACGTGCCCAGCAGCCAGGACAGGGGAACAAGCTCGGGAGTCAGGTCTGTGGGTATCTCATACGACATGGATCAGCGGATGCTACTTCTGGCCCTTGTACAGGCGTGCGACAACGAGTGCAGCGAAACCGGCCATGCCCAGGCCCGCGATGACCAGCAGCGAGATGAAGAAGATTTCCAGCGCAAGAATTGACATGGATCCATCCTAACGCCGTGTATCTTCCGCCCGCGCCATGATGAGCGTCACGTCGGTGCCGTAACGCACTGTCAGCTCAGCAGGAGCCGTTCGAGGAAGTACACGAGCGAGCCGATGCCGAGGATCGGGGCTATGCCGACGGCCAGGACTGCGGCAGCGTTCAGGGGCGCATCCCTGCTGATCACCAGGCGCCGGCCTGCCACCACGACAGCACCGCACACCGCGCCGATGATCGCTGCGGCAAGGCCTTCGACGTCGGTGAACACCAGCGCGCACAATGGTCCGGCGAGCGCCGCGAGGACAACCCCGAGCGGCCCGACCATCCGGTCCGGCCAGGGCAGCAGTGCGGTGGCAATGGCCACGAGGACGCTGATCCCGGTAACGAGTGTGACGCCGGAGGTTCCCGCATTGATGGCGAGGTTTTCAGCTGCGATCCAGCCCGCCCCGAGTGCGATGAGCAACACTCCGGAGCTGGCCCCGAGCGTCGATTCGAGCCGGTGGCTCTGGCCGGTTCCGCGGATGAGCTGGATGAGGAAGATCGCGCCGACACCGAGGGCCACCGCAACCGGCAGCCAGGTGAGCGCAGCCCCGGAGGGAGCCAGGTAGGCGGCGGCGCACGCCGCGATCGCGCTGAGGGCGATGGCCGTCGACTGGCTCTTGCGCGCCGGAACTCCCAGCACATGCGGCCATCCGATCGCCGCCACAAGGATCAGCACCACGACGACGGCGGCGTTCACCGCCAGTGACACGTAGGATGCGCCGACAATAGCCGTCAGTGCGCCCGCCGCGACCAGTGCCGCCATCATGATCCTCACCCCTGCAATACTGCACTACCCATGCGGGAGGCGTCGAAAGCGGCAGCCTGCTCCGGCATGCTGCGGTTCGCCTGGTTGGTGGCGTTTCCCCGCGGGATGTTACGGCGTGCCGCCAGTCACACCGGTATACTGGACCGAATCCGCTGCCGGCCCGCTGGAATGTTCTCCTGTTCACGGCTCACCGGTCACCGCTGCGCCCGCCCGATGATGCGCGTCCCAATCCCTGGAGGACACATGCCGCACATCCTGATGCTGACGAACAGCCCGGGCTCATCCGTGGATATCCTGCCTGCGCTTGAACTGCTCAATCACAAGGTGCACATCCTGCCGGCCGAACCCACCGCCCTGCTCGAAACTGAACCAAGCGACGTCGTCATCATTGACGCCCGCAAGGATCTGGTGGGTGCCCGCTCGCTGACGCAGCTGCTGCGTGCCACCGGGCTCAGTGCTCCGCTGATGCTCGTACTTACGGAAGGCGGCATGGCCGCCGTGTCCGCGAATTGGCTGGCCGACGACGTCGTCCTCGACTCAGCCGGTCCGGCCGAGGTTGAGGCGCGGCTGCGCCTCGTCATCTCGCGAGCGAACACTGCGGCCGAGGAGGTATCGAGCGAGATTCACGCTTCCGGCGTCGTCATTGATGAAGCGAGCTATACCGCGCGCGTCGGCGGCGAGCCGATGAACCTCACCTATAAGGAGTTCGAGCTCCTGAAATACCTTGCGCAGCATCCCGGGCGGGTCTTCACCCGCGACCAGCTGCTGCACGAGGTGTGGGGGTACGACTACTACGGGGGCACCCGGACCGTCGATGTCCATGTGCGCCGGCTGCGCGCCAAGCTTGGTGCCGACCACGAGCAGCTGATCGGCACGGTGCGGAACGTCGGCTACCGGTTCACGCTGACCCGGCAGCCCGGCGACTCAGCTGTTCCCCAGCAGGCATAGACAGAGGCTCCCTCCCCCGAAGTGCGGAGAGGAAGCCTCTGATGTTTTCGCAGTGCTGTTCGTGGAGGACATACGGGTCGAACGTATCGAGGGCGCCCCACTGGCGCATCCCCCCGGTTGCACCCTTTCGAGCGCTAGAAAAGCGTACAACACCCTGCCGATGCTGCCAAAAGCCCTCCCGGAACCGCGATGCACACGGCTACGCTGATCAGATGACCGCAGCTAATGCACCCACCTGGCCCATCCTCACCATCGGCGGCGCTCCACGCGATGAGGTCCTGGCGGACATCGTCGGACTGGCGCGGGCTGCGGAGGACGCTGACGGCAACCCTCCCCTGTCTGAACAGACGCTGGTGAATTTACGTGCGTCGCACGAACACCCGGACTCCCTGCTGGTCTTTGCGACCTACGCCAGCGACGGTGAGGGTGTGGCCGGCGAGGAGCTGGCCGGCGTCGCCGTCGTCAGCCTTCCCCGCTCTGAGGAGCAGCCGGGCGTGCTGGAACTGGTGGTCCGGCCCACCTACCGTAACCAGGGCGTCGGCACGAGCCTGGTCCGCGCGCTGCAGGAGCACCAGTTGCCGGAGCTGCGGGTGTGGTCGCATGGCAACCATGCCGCCGCCGTCGAACTCGCGTCCACGGCCGGGTACACCCCCGTCCGTGAACTATGGCGCATGCGGCAGACACGTGCCGCGCTTGAAGCGACAGTGCCCGACGCCGTTGTCCCCGACGGAGTGCGCCTGCGCACCTTCGAACGGGGCAGGGACGAGCAGTCCTGGCTGGACGCGAACGCCGCCGCATTTGCGCACCATCCCGAGCAGGGCGCCATGACGTCCGAAGACCTTGAGGCGCGCATGGCGGAGGACTGGTTCGATGCGGACGGGCTGATCCTCGCGGTGCGGGAGGCGGATGGTCAGCTCCTCGGCTTCCACTGGACCAAGGTCCACCCGCGCAGCGGCAAGCACCCCGCCATCGGTGAGGTGTACGTGGTCGGGGTGACCCCCGCTGCGCAGGGCATGGGGCTCGGAAAGGCTTTGACCATCGCCGGGATCGAACACCTGCATTCGCTGGGTTTGCAGGCGATCATGCTGTACGTCGACGCGGACAATACTGCCGCCGTCGCGCTGTACCGTTCGCTGGGCTTCACGCGGTGGGACGTTGATGTCATGTACGCGCCGGGCAACAAAGCAGACTTGTAAGGTTGAGGAGGGCTTCAGCCCACTGCGACACGGCAGGTAAGCGCCGGCCGAAACCACCGAAGGAGACACTATGGAAGCCGAAACCGCCGCCCGGGTACCGGCACGGTATGGATCGTCCGAAGTGGCTCCTGCACGGGCAACCCAGGACCGCATCGACATCCCTGAGTTCGCCCCGAGCCTGCTGCCGGAAGGTGAAATTTCCGCCGACCGCTTCCTGGACCGCGAGCTGAGCTGGCTCCACTTCAACGCCCGCGTGCTCGATCTCGCGGAAGACCCGGATCTGGCGCTGCTCGAGCGGGTGAACTTCCTCTCCATCTTCGCCTCGAACCTGGACGAGTTCTTCATGGTGCGTGTAGCCGGCCTGAAGCGCCGCATCGCCACCGGCCTCGCCGTGCCCTCGGCCGCCGGGCTGAGCCCCATCGAGCAGCTCGAGACGATCATGACCGACGGGCTGGCGCTTCAGCGCCGTCACGCCGCCATTTTTGCCGAGCACATCCGGCCGGCACTCGCTGAGGAAAATATTCACCTCACTACCTGGGACCAGCTTGACGACGTTGCGCGGCAGGATCTGAACAAGCTGTTCGCGGAGAAGGTCTTCCCCATCCTGACCCCGCTCGCGGTGGATCCTGCGCACCCGTTCCCGTACATTTCCGGGCTCTCGCTGAATCTCGCCGTCGTCGTGCGCAATCCGGTGAGCGATAAGGAACTCTTTGCACGCGTCAAGGTGCCGGATCAGTTGCCGCGCCTCATTTCCGTGGATGGGCCGCGCGCCGGAAACGTGGCCGGCAGGACCGCACGCTTCATCCCGCTCGAAGAGGTAATAGCAGTCCACCTGGACCAGCTGTTCCCCGGCATGGAGGTCCTGGAGCACCACACATTCCGCGTCACCCGCAACGAGGACCTCGAGGTCGAGGAAGACGACGCCGAGAATCTGCTGCAGGCGCTCGAAAAGGAGCTGCTGCGGCGCCGGTTCGGCCCGCCTGTACGGCTCGAAGTGACCACCGACATCAACCCCAGCATCCGGGCGCTGCTTTCCCGGGAGCTGGGCGTCGAAGAAGACGAGGTCTACGATCTGCCCGCCCCGCTGGACCTGCGCGGCCTCAGCGTGATCGCGCGGATTGACCGCGGCGACCTCCACTACCCAAAACATGTGGCGCACACCAGCCGCGACCTCAACGAGAGCGAAACCTCGAAGGCCGCGAACGTTTTCGCCGCGATGCGACGCCGGGACATCCTCCTGCACCACCCGTATGACTCCTTTTCCACCTCCGTGCAGGCGTTCCTCGAACAGGCCGCTGTGGACCCGAAGGTCCAGGCGATCAAGCAGACCCTGTACCGCACGTCCGGGGACTCCCCCATCGTCGATGCCCTGATCGACGCGGCGGAGGCGGGCAAGCAGGTCCTGGCCCTTGTGGAGATCAAAGCCCGGTTCGACGAGCAGGCGAACATTTCGTGGGCGCGGAAGCTGGAGCAGGCAGGCGTGCATGTGGTGTACGGCATCGTAGGCCTGAAGACGCACTGCAAGCTCTCCCTCGTAGTGCGCCAGGAAATCGACGGGCTCCGCCGCTACTGCCACATCGGCACCGGCAACTACCACCCCCGCACCGCCCGCTACTACGAGGACCTGGGGCTGCTCACCGCCAACCACGAGGTGGGCGAGGACCTCTCCCGGCTCTTCAACCAGCTCTCCGGGTATGCGCCCAAGTCGACGTTCAAGCGACTGCTCGTCGCGCCCCGCTCAGTCCGCTCGGGCCTCATCGAACGCATTGAGCAGGAGATCGCGAACAGCCAGGCAGGCCTGGAATCCCGTGTGACCATCAAGGTGAACTCGATCGTTGACGAAGCGCTCATCGACTCGCTGTACCGCGCGTCGCAGGCCGGAGTGAGGGTCGACGTCATTGTTCGCGGCATCTGCTCCGTGCGCCCCGGCATTCCCGGGCTGAGCGAAAACATCACCGTGCGTTCAGTCCTCGGCAGGTTCCTCGAACACTCACGCGTCTTCGTGTTCGCCAACGCGGGTGATCCGGCGGTGTTCATCGGTTCGGCCGACATGATGCACCGTAATCTCGACCGCCGCGTGGAGGCGCTGGTCCAACTGTCCTCACCGGAGCACATCACCTACCTGATCTCACTGATGGACCGCTACCTCGACAGCGGTACCGCGAGCTGGCACCTGGACAGCGACGGCGAGTGGATCCGGCATCACAAGGACGACGACGGCAATCCGCTCAGCGATGTGCAGTCCTGGCTGCTGGCATCCCGCTCACGCAGTCGTCTGCGACCTGCCCGCCAGTGATGACGCAGCCTGACACGGCGGTCGACAGGGAGCACAGCAGGGAGGGCGCCGCCGTCGTCGCTGCCGGTGCGCTGTGTTGGCGCAAGCGATCCGGTGCACTGGAAGTCCTGCTCATCCACCGTCCCCGCTACGATGACTGGTCCTGGCCCAAAGGCAAGATCGACGCCGGTGAAACAACCCCGGAGTGTGCCGTCCGTGAGGTCCGCGAGGAAATCGGCATCACGGTGAAGCTCGGCATCCCGCTGCCCACCATCGAGTACCCCGTAGCCTCCGGGCTCAAGGTGGTTCACTACTGGGCCGCCAAAGCCGACGGCTTGACGCTTACGCCGGACGGCAAGGAGGTTGACGACTTCCTGTGGTGTTCTCCGGAGCGTGCAGCCGGGCTGCTCAGCAACCCATCGGACCGGGAGCCGCTGGAGGCCCTGGTGGAGGCGTTTGCCGAAGACAATCTGGCTACCTGGCCGCTGATCATCGTCCGTCACGCAAAGGCGAAGCCCCGCTCGTCCTGGACCCGGGCGGAAGGCGAGCGCCCGCTGGCTGCAACCGGGCGGCGGCAGGCACAGGCAGTGAGCCGCCTGCTGCAGGCTTGGTCCCCCGAACGGATAGTGAGCAGCCCCTGGGACCGGTGCGTGCAGACGGTGATGCCCTACGTCAAGAGGTCCAACGCCAAGCTGAAGTTGGTCGACGCCATCACCGAACACAATGCAGCCCGCAAGCCCGCACGGGCGGGCAACACGGTGGAGAAGCTGTTCGACCGGCGCGTTCCGGTGGCCGTGTGCAGCCATCGCCCGGTGCTGCCGCTGCTGTTCGACGCGCTTCGGACCCACATGCCGGCCAGGCTGGGGAAGATGCTGCCGGTGTCCGATCCGTACCTGGCGCCGGGTGAGGCCATCATCTGTCAGGTAAGTTCCAAAAAGGCGGGGAAAGTCGTCTCGGTTGAGCAGTTCCGCGCCTACGACGACTGAGCGGGAAGCGAACTTCGAACGACCTTGGGGGAACGATGGATCCGGTCACGTCAACATTGCTGGGGCTCTGTATCGGAGCGCTGCTTGTTTATGGAGTTCTTCGATTTGCGTCCTACACGCCGTCCAGGAATTTTGACCCTCGTCAGGCGGCGCGAACTCACGGCTTGTGGACCGCGGTCATCGCGCTGTTCGCGAGCGGAGCAACCAACAACCAGCGGTTTCGAGAGCTGGGGCCGGTGTGGGTCGATGAGCGACTCGCCTATCTGGAGAGCCAGGGGTTTCTCACCGTCCTTGTCCAGACATCCGCTCCCATGATTGCCCTGGGCGGAATCTACGTCACCGCCCAGTTCACCTGGCCTCGATCGAGGGCAGCAGTGCGCATCGCTGATCCGTCCGCTCGAAGAGGAATCGACTTCCTACCCCGGAACCTCGCTCTTGCCACCGTCGTCGTCGCAATTTTCGCTGGATCGCTGATTGCTGCCTCTGCATCCCTCCCCGGAGTTTCCGGTGAATCCCGGACTCGAGGCGAAGCGGTAATTCCCGTCGCCGACCGCGTGGATGGCGCCTATTTCGCGACAGTGCTCGGCGCAGCGCTTGTTGCTCTCCTGACAGGCGTGCTGCTGGCAGTGCTGGTGATCGTACGACGACGGCGGATTCCGACACTGAGCGCCGAAGACGACGTAGTGGTCCGGAAAATCGCTATCAATCGACTGCTGCGCACAACGATCCTTTCACTGACCGGCATGGCGACTGGCATCAATGCTGCTGATCGTGCCCGGGATACCGATCGTGCTGGCAATTTGGTACTCGTCAGACAGCGCGGCTCCGCTGGTTCTGATCGTCAGTGGGTATGCGGCATTCCTCGCGATCCAAATCGGCGTCGAGGCCCTGCTTCGCAAAAACCACGCCCCCGGGGTCAGACATCGCGTGCCTATCCGCGGTCTCTTACCAGTCTGGCTGTGCGTGGCCCTTCCTGCATCCACCTGCATCGCTCTGGCGACTGCTGCGGTCCTGGTTCATGCGTCGTCGTCGGTATCTGCACGATCGATTCTGTGGCTCGCAGCTGTGCTCCTGCTCTTCGTGTTGGCTGCGGCGGGGGCATGGTTATCCCTCACCCGGCCACCGCTGTCGCACGCGGACGGTGCGCAGGACCGATTGCTGAGGGCAGTGACCCTGTACAGGGTTTTCAGGGCGCTCACCTCGGCAATGCTGATGCTGACCGCGTCCCTGATCAGCACCCATGCGCTGACTCTGTCCACGGTGCTCGGGGTCTACCAACCGCCGTCGGCCGGGGTATCAACGGCGGTGACTACCGCGAACGCACTGCTTTTTGCACTCGCCGCCATCATCGTGCTGCTTCCCGGACCGGTTCGACCGCCAGCCACCGAAGAGGCTGGCGAGGCGAAGGCCCTTTACCCATGACGAGGTCAGCGCCGCCGGAAGAACATTAGACTTGGTGCCGTGACTACCCCGCTTCCCACTCCTTACGAAGACCTGCTCCGCGATGTCCTGGCCAACGGCACGCCGAAATCGGACCGGACTGGGACCGGCACCCGCAGCGTTTTCGGACGGCAGCTGCGGTTCGATCTGGCGAAGTCCTTTCCCCTGATCACCACCAAGCGCGTGCACTTCAAGTCTGTCGCCCTTGAGCTGCTCTGGTTCCTTCGCGGTGACTCAAACGTCCGCTGGCTGCAGGAGCGCGGAGTCCGGATCTGGAACGAATGGGCCGACGACGACGGCGAGCTGGGCCCTGTCTATGGCGTGCAGTGGCGTTCCTGGCCCACGCCCGACGGCGGCCACATCGACCAGATCGAGCGCCTCATCGAAGGGCTGAAGGCCAATCCCGATTCCCGGCGGCACATTGTCTCGGCCTGGAATGTCGCCGAGATCGAGAACATGGCGCTGCCGCCCTGCCACGCCCTCTTCCAGTTCTACGTTGCGGACGGCAAGCTGTCCTGCCAGCTGTATCAGCGCTCCGCGGACACCTTCCTTGGCGTACCGTTCAATATCGCCTCCTACGCGCTGCTCACGCTGATGGTCGCGCAGCAGGTGGGACTGGAGCCCGGCGAGTTTGTCTGGACCGGCGGCGACGTCCACATCTACGACAGCCACCTCGAGCAGGTTGCCGAGCAGCTGTCCCGCGAGCCCTACCCCTACCCGGCGCTGCGCCTGAACCGGAAGCCCGAGAGCATCTTCGACTACGAGCTCGAGGACTTCACGGTCGAGAATTACCAGCACCACCCCACCATCAAGGCGCCGATCGCCGTATGAGTGAGCCTTTGAACGCAGCGGCGCTGGTCGGGTCGCCTGTCATCGGCATGATCTGGGCGCAGACGGTCGACGGCGTGATCGGCAGAGATGGCAGCATGCCCTGGCACCTGCCCGAAGACCTCGCCCATTTCAAACGCACCACTGAAGGCCACCCCGTCATCATGGGAAGGCGCACCTGGGAGTCTTTCCCCGAGAAGTACCGTCCGCTGCCTCGCCGCACCAACATCGTGGTGAGCAGGCAGGAACTGGACGGGTCAGACTATCCGGGTGCCGTCGTCGTCGGCTCGCTTGAGGAGGCCCTCAGGGAGGCACGCGGCAGCGAGGGTGCTGACGAAATCTGGATTATCGGCGGCGGACAGATATATGCGGAGGCGACCGAGCACGCCAATGCTGCTCTCGTGACGGTGATCGATACTGCTGTTGAGGGCGACACTTACGCGCCCGCGTTGGCTCAGTCGTGGAACCTCACGGGAGTTGAACCGTCGGAGGGTTGGACCACCGCCCGGAACGGCACCCGCTTCCGGATCAGCCTGTGGACCCGGGCCGAGGGCGGTGGGCAGCCCTCCCCATCGCGGGACACCCCCTCCGCTGGGTAGTCTCAGGGTCGGGACGAAGATCAGGCGCGGGAAAAGACACGGGGAAAAATGACTGGGACGCTGGGGGCCAACCCGGATCAGCTGCGCTCGCTGGCGCAGCACTGCGGTACAGGAGCACAATCGCTGCTCGACATCTCGGCCAGCGTTTCCGCGGTGGTCAACAATCCCGGGTTCTGGAAGGGCAGCGACGCCGATCGCACCCGCCAGCAGTGGAACACCGTGTTGCGGATGCAGATCCTGTCTGCCTCCACGAGCCTCGACCGGGCCAAATCCGAGCTGTTGGAGCAGGCCGCCGACCAGGAGCGCACAAGTTCGGACGCCGATGGCCCCGGAGGACCAGGTGCCCCGGGAATGACGCGCGCGGGGAACCAGGAGCGCGCGCCCCTGCCTGGAGAAGACGTCCCCGGGCCGGATTGGCTGCTGGGGCCCGACTCCCCCTTCCGTGACGGCTGGGACATCTACCAGCTCATCAAGGCGTTCCCGAACATACGCGCCGGGCTCTTCGACATCGGCGCGATGCTGACGCCGGCTCTGCGCAGCGGGTTCGGAGACCCTGCCGCCTGGACGGCTTTCCGCAACTCGAACATGCTCAGCGGATTCTTCAACACCTCCGGTGACCTGTTCGACGGGAACTGGCATACGGCGCTGAACCTGACAGAAGGCTCCCGGGCGTTCACGGCCTTCGACATCCTGGGCAAGGGGCTCGGCGTCGTCGGCACCGGGCTGGACCTGTACGACACGATCAACCACCTGAATAACGGGGACACGGGCGATGCGATCTACTCTGGCGCCAAGACGGCTCTCGGGGTGGCCTCCTTCTTCCCCCCGCCGGTCGGCACCGTCGCCATGGTGGCCAGCGGAGCACTTGCCATCTATGACAACGTCCCGGTGGTGCACGACGCCGTCAATGCGGTGGGCGGGGCAATCGCCGACACCGCTGAGGACGTGGGCGGCGCTCTAGTCGACGGCGCCGAAGCTGTAGGTGATTTCTTTGGTTTCTAGGACTTCAATTGCACGAGGAGCAGCACGATGACCGAGACCGTGTCGAAGCCTGAGCAGGCCGACAGCCCGTATCCCGACGCCATTGGGTTCGGGTTCGCCGAGGTGGCAGCACTGCTGAACCTTGCGCCGGGCGCAGCCGCAACCGCGAGTGCCGCGGCATTGCGGGTGAGCGATGAAATCGGGGAGACCCGCATTGTTGCGGCGGGCGGCTCCTCACTGGTGGCGCGCGGGCTGGCTTTCCCCGACAACGACGGCGTGCTCTCGGTCGGCGGGCCCGTGGCCGCCGTGACCCGTGCGCTTACCACCGCCCAGCGCAGGATCGAGATCAGCCTGATTGCGCCCAGCTACTCGGACAGCGTGATTTCCATCGAATCTGCGGAGTACGAGATCCTGATGCAACCGCGCAGCCATCTCACCTGGTTCGCGATGGCCAAGCGGCCGGACATCACCGGCGCCGAAGCGAATCTCTTCATCGTGCAGTCGCACTGTGCCGAACATCCGGACGGCGGTGCAATCGTGAAGAACCGCGAAACCCCCGAAGCCGCTGACCTGCTGATCAAGGTTGAAGAGGGCGCCTGGACTGTTGGACACCGACTGCCGGGGGCAGATTCCGTTGAATCCGAGCGGGGCCTGTCCGAAAGCGATGTGCTGGCCCGACTACGCGCACTACGACAGGACTGAAACATTGGTTTACGACGCCGAGCGGGAACGTCGAGATACCCGGACGAGGGCCGCACACGAGGAGCAGGTAGCGCGGACCGGTGAGAATCGTGTGCTGACGCGCGGGATCAACGGTGAGCTGGTGAGCTACACACGGGAGGAGTACGGGGTGGGCCGCACCGGATTGGGCCCGCGTATCAACACGCGCTGGGGTCATCTCGTCTACGTGGTCGCTATCGCGGTCATCATCGGCATCTTTCTCTACCTCCCGCTGCAGAATGTCCTGGTTGAAGGCAATTCAGAAATGATCGGGTTCCTGGTAATTCCGGCTCTCCTGATCCTGTTCGAGGTGTACGCGGTGCGGAATCTCTTGCGGGAGTGGCGCGCGCACAAGCTCCGTGAAGCGCGTGGGCTACCGCGGCCGGCGTACTAGGATCGGCGTCGTTGTTTGACGTCATTCGTGTAACGGCTGCGGGCAGTTTGACCGGTTCCCCTAGACTTAATCCATGACTTCCGCAGCAAACTCGCCTTCTTCCGTGCCCTCCGTCGGTCTGGTCGGCTGGCGTGGGATGGTCGGCTCAGTCCTGATGCAGCGCATGCAGGACGAGGGCGACTTCCGCTTCATCAACCCGGTCTTCTTCTCCACGTCCAACGCCGGTGGAGCAGCGCCGTCGTTTGCCGAGGGCGCTGCTCCGCTGCAGGATGCGTACGACGTCGAGACCCTGGCAAAGCTGCCCATCATCGTGACCGCGCAGGGTGGAAGCTACACCTCGGAGGTGTACCCCAAGCTGCGCGACGCCGGATGGGACGGCCTGTGGATCGACGCCGCTTCCACACTGCGCATGGAGGAAGCGTCCATCATCGTGCTTGACCCGGTCAACCGCGATGTCATCGACGCGGGACTGGGCCGGGGTGTACGCGACTTCATCGGCGGCAACTGCACGGTCTCGTGCATGCTGATGGGCCTGGGCGGACTGTTCAAGAACGGCCTGGTGGAGTGGGGCACGTCCATGACGTACCAGGCGGCCTCCGGCGGCGGAGCCCGGCACATGCGGGAGCTGTTGAACCAGTTCGGATCGATTCACGGCGCCGTAGCCGAGAATCTTGCGGACACAGCATCAGCCATCCTCGACATCGACCGTGTCGTGCTGGCCCAGCAGAAAGACCCCCTTCTGGACGCGTCCCAGTTCGGAGTGCCTCTCGCCGGTTCAGTCATCCCGTGGATCGACGCGGACCTCGGCAACGGGCAGTCGAAGGAAGAGTGGAAAGCCGGCGCCGAGACCAACAAGATCCTCGGCAAGGACATCGACGGAGCCCGGATCCCCTTCGACGGCCTCTGCGTGCGGATCGGCGCCATGCGCTCGCACTCGCAGGCCCTCACTCTGAAGCTCACCGAAGACCTGTCGGTGAACGAAATTGAATCTCTGATCGACCAGGACAACGAGTGGGCAACCGTGGTGCCCAACACCAAGGAAGCCACCGTTGCCGGGCTCACCCCCGTGGCTGCCAGCGGATCGCTGCACATCCCCGTTGGACGCATCCGCAAACTGGAAATGGGCCCGGAGTACATCAGTGCTTTCACCGTGGGTGATCAGCTCCTGTGGGGTGCAGCCGAACCGCTGCGCCGCATGCTCCTCATCGCCACGGGCAACCTCTAGGGCTGCTCCTACCTCTTCGAGAGCTCTCTGGCGAGGAAGTATTGCAGCGTCCAGCATCCTTCGAATGCGCGTTCTAGAAAAATGTCAGAGGTGCGGTGCAGACTGTGCTGCATGAATCAGATTCCGGTAGATCAGGTCCTGACGCGGTACTTCTCTGCAAGCGCCGCAGGACGCCACCCCGCAACAGTTGAACGCTACGGGCGCGTACTGGCCCACCTGCGGCTCTTCCTCGAGCAGGAAGGGGACTGCACCGTCAGCACAGAGACGGCCACGCTGCTCGCCCTTGAACGGCAGTTTGAGTCGGAGGGTGCCTTCGAACGACTTCTTGGCGCCGAGCAGCTCGTGTTCGCGCTTCCCCGCTTCCTCAGCAATACCTGGCTGCTGGCCGATTTCCATGACCGGCTCGCCCAGATCAGTCTGGTCTCGCGCCTGGTGCAGTGGCTGTGCAGCCGCGAACTGGTGGACAGCCGGTGGCACCGCCACGCGGTCATGCAGACCCGCGCGGCCGCTGAGAAGGCACGGCGACGGGCAACGACATGAGCTGCTCAGTTCAGAGAACAGCCGATCAGTAACGGCTCCGGGTGCAGCCGGATCCCGAAACGCTCCTGCACCCCGTCCGCCACCAGCCGCGCGATGCTCAGGAGATCCTCCGATGAAGCCTCTCCCCGGTTGGTGACGGCAAGCGTGTGCTTGGTGGAGAGGGAGGCCCTGCCGCCGGCTGCACGGTAACCGGCGTCGTCGGCGAGCCCGAAGCCCTTGCCGAATCCTGCCTGCTCAATCAGCCAGGCAGCACTCAACTTCACCGAGCCGTCAGGCATCGGGTACCTCGGAGCACCCTCCGGCAGTGATTCCGCTGCCGTGGCCTCCACTATCGGATTGGTGAAGAAGGATCCGGTGCTGTAGGTGTCCCGGTCAGCGGAGTCCAACACCATACCCTTGGCTGCCCGGAGCTTGAGCACGGCGCGGCGCACGTCATTGGCGTAGGTTCGCCCGCCCACCTCAATGCCGAGTTCCCGTGCCAGTTCTGCATACCGCACCGGTGCGCCCATACGCCCGAGTCCCAGCTGGAACTGGACCGTCAGCACCACATAACGGGGAGATCCGGCATCGGTGGTGCGCTTGAGGAGGGAGTCGCGGTACCCGAACTTGAGGTCGAAGTTGGCCAGTGACTTGATCGACCGGGTTTCGCGGTCGTAGGTGCGCACCATGGCAACGGTTTGGGATACTTCGGCGCCGTACGCACCGACGTTCTGCACGGGTACCGCGCCGGTCGAGCCCGGAATACCGGACAGCGCCTCCAGCCCGGAGTAGGCGTGGCGCACCGTGTATTCGACGAGCTCCTCCCAGGGCTGACCCGCTTGCGCGGTGACCATCACCCCTCCACAGGTGGCGTCGTCGTCGTTCACTGTGAAGCCGGTGGAGGCAATCCGGACCACCGTGCCGGCCAAGCCGCTGTCCGCGATCAACAGGTTCGAACCCCCGCCGATCAGCAGGAGCTGTTCCCCCGCGTCATCGGCGGAGCGGACAGCCTCGATGATTTCGGCTTCCGTGCGCGCTTCCACGAACTTGCGGGCGGGCCCGCCAACCCGTGACGTGGTGAACTGGGCGAGGGACGTCACCAGATCCGCACCACTGCCTGTGCCTTGACGAGCACCTTTTGTCCGTCGGCGGAGACCGTCAGATCGATGCGTGCGGTCGAATTGTCCGGATCCACCTTGCCTACGACGCCGACGACTTCGATGACCGCGCCGGCCTGGCCGGGCTGCGCGGTGGTGTCCGCGACCACCACCGGTCGGGTGAAGCGGGTCTGGTAGTCGATCACGGCGGCCGGGTCGCCGATCCAGTCAGTGACCAGCTGAACGGCAGAACCCATGGTGAACATTCCGTGGGCGATGACGCCCAGCAGGTCCACGCCGCGTGCGAAGGTTTCGTTCCAGTGGATGGGATTGAAGTCGCCGGATGCGCCCGCGTACTTCACGAGGTCCAGCCGGGTGAGATCAATCGAGGAGCGGCCAATCTCCTGGCCCGTTTCAAGGTCTGCCAACGTAATCGCCATGCTTACTGCTCCTCCCCACGCACCAGGATGGATGACATGGTTGTTGCCGTCTTCTCGCCCTCCACGGTGGAGATTTCTGCGCGGGTGGTGATCATCGCTCCTCCGCCCATGGCGCGGACCTGGTCCACGTGAAGTTCGGCGACCAGCTCGTCGCCGGCAACGATCGGCCGGTGGTGGATGAACCGCTGGTCAGCGTGGACAACACGGGTGAAGTCAATCCCAGCCTCCGGGTCGTTGATCAGTTGCGCGTCGGCCCGCTGGGCGATGATGATGGCGAACGTCGGCGGGGCCACGATGTCGCGGTGGCCGAGCGCCCTCGCCGCCTCAGGGTCGAAGTGCGACGGATGCGTCGCCTTGACGGCCTGTGCAAACTCGCGAATCTTCTCGCGCCCAACGGTGTAGACCTCGGCGGCGGGATAGCTGCGCCCCTGAAGGTCGGGATTGATCGTCATGAAACTCCTTGTTTCCGGGCTTTTCCGGCGCTCGAATTGCTTGTCCCAGCCTAGCTGTCCTGGTGTGCCGACGGACTGCCGCGTTACGTCCCTCAGGTCTGCGGCGGGCGGATACGGCGGCGGGCATCACGGCCGCGGACAATGAGACCTGCCAGGTGCGCTGCCATCCCCGCGATGATGATGGGCAGCGCTGCGAACACCATCGGATCTGTCTGGAGCATCGCTCCGGCGATGGCCAGCAGAATGCCGACGCCGGTGAGGATCAGTGCGGTGATCACGAGCTTCCGGTACAGCGGCGATCCGGTGTCCCAGGGTGTGTTGAGCATCCCTCAACCTTACCGAAGCGCTAGAACAGCTCGTCCTGGACGGCGATCGGCGGGGAACGGAACTCGCCAAGCTCAATGCGGCGGCCGCGCAGCAGCGCTAGGTTCAGCAGGAACTGCCCTTCTGCTACGTCCAGCAGCGCCGTCTGACCGAGCAGGGCCTGCACGGTCCCGCCATGGTCCCCGGACTCAAGGCTCGGCGGATAGACCGGTGCCCGCGCCGCCAGGATCCGCTTCCAGCTCTCTGGCGGGCGCCACTGCTCCTCCACAGCTGTGAAGCCGTCGATATCCATCCCCTCCGCCAGCAACCCGCGCACGACGCCGGCTGCCTCCTCATTCACGTTGTCCAGTTCCACCTCAGCCAGAGGACGGGCGAGGGCCGCCGTCTTCGCCGCTGATCGGACCGCCTGCGGCAACCCGGCATGGCGCGTCACGGCGTCTTCAAGGACCCGCACCACCCGACCATCGTCGGCGTGAGCGACATAGCGGGCGACGACGGCGCCCTGCTCGGTCAAACGGCTCCACTTGCTGCGGTGCGAGGCTGTTCCGACCTTGGTGGAACCGTCGGCGAAGGTTGCAACATAGAGCCAGTGCTCCTGCGCGAGGTAGGCGGCGAGCCCGTCGGGTGCTACACCGGAACGGTGAACGTCGTGCATGAACCGGAAGTCATCCCGCGCGAAACAGGGCCCGCACTGATAGCCGCGTGCCGCCGTCGTCTGTTCCGGGCAGGGAAAGGCCCGCCGGTCGGTGGGTCCCAGTACCTTCGCGTAGCCGAGGCAGAACCTTTCACCCCTGTCGCTGAGGACGCGAAAGCCGAGAAATGTCGGCAACTGAGTCAACTGCATCGACGTCGGAACACCCTGCGGGGTAGCGATCGCCAGGGACGGGCCGGACCGGCTCCAGGACACGCCGTGGCAAAGGAAAGGTCCGGTGAGCATGTCGCCACGCTACCGGACCGTCCTGGTCAAACCGTCTAAGGGGAGGTCAGGCTGTCTGCCCCTCGTGCTGACCTTCGGCAATCTCTTCGAGCATTTTGTCGTTGAACGCCGGAAGGTCATCGGGGTTGCGGCTGGTGACGAAGCCCTTGTCCACCACAACCTCGTCGTCGGTCCACTGGGCACCGGCGTTACGGAGGTCGGTTTCGAGCGTGTGGTAGGACGTCATAGAGCGGCCACTGACCACACTTGCCTCAATGAGCAACCACGGTGCGTGGCAGATAGCTGCAACGGGCTTGTGCTGCTCAAAGAAGCTACGGGTGAAAGCCTGTGCGTCCTTGTCCACGCGAAGATGGTCAGCGTTCACTACGCCGCCGGGCAGTACCAGCGCGTCGAAGTCCTCGGCCTTTGCCTGGCTCACCGTGAGATCGACCGGGAACGTATCACCCTTGTCTGTGCCATTGAAGCCCTGCACCGAGCCCTCGGAAGGGGCTACAAGCGTCGGTACTCCGCCGGCGCCCTTGACCGCTTCCCAGGGGCTGGTGAGCTCAACCTGTTCGACGCCGTCCGTGAGCAGGAAGGCCACTTTCTTTCCGGAAATATCGTGCATAGTCATGCTTCCTCCATTCCGTTGGCTTACCTCTCCAGCCTAGGAATGATCGGAATGATAAGCAACCTGACTATTACAGTCCGTCCGCCACCGCGGCCGCCGCGGCAAGCCATGCTGCCTGTGTTGCCGGCTTGAGCGCGCCCCAGCGGATGCGGCCCTTCAGCAGCGCCACATCGTAGGGAATGGTGACGGCGCTACGGGCAAGCTGCGCAAAACCGTCGGCAATGTGCTGGGCCTGCGCAGCGGTACCGTTCTTGTCCGACTGGCTGACAATGACCACGGCGTTCTGCGACAATTCCGCGTACTGACCGCCCCGTGCGCGGAGTGCTTCAAGGAGGAGCGCCCCCGCCTCTGCATGCTCCTCAAGTGTGGTGGTTGCGATGACCAGCTGGTCGGTGTGGCTGATCATGCGAAGCCAGCGCTCTGCGGTTTCATCGTTTCCGGAGTCCACGATGTTCAGCCGGAAGTATTTGGAGGCCACCTCGTGCAGCGCATCAAAATCGTCCGCGGTAATTTTCTGTTCCGACGCCAGGACGTCCGGCTTGGAACGCAGGACGTCGTACTTGTCTTCCGTCTGGTGGTGGACGTAGCGCGCCAGCAAGGCGGATTGCGCCGAGGGTGCCAGCAGCTGGCTGGTCTCCGGCAGGAGGTCCATCACCGAGGAGTTGTGCGGGCCCTGCTCAGTGCGCCACCCCAGGGTGCCGCGGGTTTCATTGTTGTCCCACGCGAGCACCGGTCCCCCTCCGTTCCGGGCGAAAACCGCTGCGAGCATGACCGTGGTCGGTGTTTTGTTTGCGCCGCCCTTGCCGTTCACAACCGAGATGGTTCGCGGGCCGGGCCAGTGCTGGCTGACCGCGCGGGTATGTGCGCGGGTGGTCAGCTCCCTCTGCGACGGCGCAATGCGGATACCAATCCGTGACAGCAGTCCGCGGAACCCTGTCTCCGCGGGAACGGTGCCGTTGTCGGGGGCAAGAAAGGAGCGACGCCGTCCTTCGGAGGCCTCCTGCCGTCGCGATTGCCGCGGCGGATCAGCCGGCGGATGCGGCACTGCCGGATCGGCAGGCAGGGTGGTGACTGGCGTCGTCGTGCTGGTGACAGGTTCTGGATGCATCCGGTCCTCCGATGCGTTGGACGGTGCTGTTACGGGAACGGAAGGCAGGTTGCCGGCTGGGGACGCCGACGATGGAGGCTCAACCGGGGTCACCGACGGAACGGTGCCGGTGACAGCCGATTCCTGCTGGGGTATCACGACTGGAACGGACATGGTGCGGACACCGTGGGCTGACTCGTCGAAGCGGATGTCGAGTACAGGACGACGCACGGCGTCCTCGTTGGCGTCTTCCGCCTCCGCTGCGGAGCCGGGCTGGGAGCTCTGTCCGGCAGACGGCGAGAAACGGTCCGCAAAACGCGGAACCTCGGAAATGGGCCCAGTTCCCGGCTCACGTCCGGAGCGGCGTCGGCTTGCGCGGGTTGGGAAATCTTCCGGGTTCTCGCCCGGCCCCCAGGCCGAATCGTTGTCAGTCATGGTTCCTGTCCTGTCGATGTGCCTCGCGCCCCATACTATAAGGAGGCTGACCACAGCCCGATTCCGGCATTGCGGCGGGAAAGCGACAGGCCGACAGCTCGTTGCGAGCCGCCGGCCTGTTTATCTGTAGCGGTGGCGGGACTCGATCCCGCGACCTCACGATTATGAGTCGTGCGCTCTAACCAGCTGAGCTACACCGCCATAAATGAGACTGCCCGCATTCAATCTTACGATCTGCAGCGGGCCTCCCATTTGAGAGCCCCCCACCGGAATCGATCCGGTGACCTCGTTCTTACCAAGAACGCGCTCTACCACTGAGCTAGGGGGGCAACAGCAGAAAACTTTACCAGCTAAATCGCGTGCTGAAAAATCGGGTCGCGGGGTGCTTTTCACTTCGCTGATGGACCCTGGAAACGACGACGCCGGCCCCCGCTGCATACAGCGAAAAGCGCCGCTGTTGCGCAGAAACGTGGGGAACTTCCCACGAGCCTGCACAACAACGGCGCTTCTACGGATGCTGCAGTCGGCGTCGAATCAGGGTACTGGAACTACCACTTTTCGCGGCGTCCGTTACCGGCGCCTGCGCCCTTCTGGTGACGCGGCTTGCGCTCGCCTGAGGCCGCTCCACGGTCGGACCGGAAGTCGCCGTCGTGGGAGCGCTCGGCGCGGAAGCCGCCGTCGTGTCCGCGGTCACCGCGGTAGCCCTCACCCTTGCGGTGCGGCTTCTTGAAGTCGCCGGCGGGGCGGTCGCTGTTGGGGCGCCGTCCCTTGTCCAGCTCGAGGTGGATCAGTTCGCCGCCGATGCGGGTCTTGGACAGCGCGCGCCACTGGTCCTTGGAGAGCTCAGCAGGGAGCTCCACCAGGGTGTGGTCCGCGCGGATGTCAATTCCGCCGATTTGCGACGACGACAGTCCACCTTCGTTGGCGATAGCTCCAACGATGGAACCGGGCATCACGCGCTGGCGACGGCCGACCGCGATGCGGTAGGTGGCGTTGCCCTCGGTGAGGGTGCGCGTGGGTCCGCGGGAGCCGAAGGCATCCTTGCGTCCGCCTGCGCGCTCCTTCTGGCCTGCCGGTGCCTGCGGGATGTCCTTGACCAGGATGGGATTACCGCCCTGGGACATGACGGCAAGCGCTGCGGCGATCTCCGCGGCGGGCACGTTGTGCTCGTTCTCGTAGTTGGCGATCAGGTCGCGGAAGATTGAGACGTCCTCAGTGGCGAGGGTTTCGGTGATGCGCTCCGCGAACTTGTTCAGGCGCAGCTCGTTGACGGCCTCGGTGGAGGGCAGGTGCATCTGCTCGACCGGCTGGCGCGTTGCCTTCTCGATAGAACGCAGCAGGTACTTCTCACGCGGGGTGATGAACAGGATGGCATCGCCTGAACGGCCCGCGCGGCCGGTGCGGCCGATACGGTGAACGTAGGACTCGGTGTCATGCGGGATGTCGTAGTTGACCACGAGGGAGATGCGCTCAACATCAAGGCCACGGGCTGCTACGTCCGTTGCCACGAGGATGTCGATCTTGCCGTCGCGCAATGCCTCGATGGTGCGCTCACGCTGCTGCTGGGGAATGTCACCGTTGATGGCAGCAGCCTGGAAGCCCCGGGAACGCAACTTGTCCGCCAGGTCTTCAGTGGCCATCTTGGTGCGCACGAAGGCAATGATTCCGTCGAAGTCCTCGACCTCAAGGATGCGCGTCATCGCGTCGAGTTTGTGCGGGCCCATGACCTGCAGGAACCGCTGCCGGGTGTTGGCGCCGGTGGTGGTCTTCGACTTGACCGTGATTTCCTGCGGGTTGTTCAGGTACTTCTGTGCAATGCGGCGGATGGCGCTCGGCATGGTCGCCGAGAACAGCGCAACCTGCTTGTCCTCCGGGGTACCTGCGAGGATCTGCTCCACGTCGTCGGCGAAGCCCATGCGCAGCATCTCGTCAGCTTCATCGAGCACGAGGTACTGCAGGTTGGACAGGTCCAGCGATCCCTTGGACAGGTGATCGATGACGCGGCCGGGGGTGCCGACCACTACCTGTGCGCCGCGGCGAAGGCCTGCCAGCTGGGGGCCGTACGCGGATCCGCCGTAGACCGGTAGCACGGTGAAGTTGTCGATGTGCTTGGCGTAGGAGGCGAACGCCTCTGCGACCTGCAGCGCGAGCTCACGCGTCGGAGCGAGAACGAGGACCTGGGTGAACTTGGCGGGACCGTTGAGGTCAGCGAGCTCCGCCATTCTGGAGAGCGCGGGGATAGCGAACGCTGCGGTCTTGCCGGTTCCGGTCTGCGCGAGACCGACGACGTCGCGCCCTTCCAGCAGTGCCGGAATGGTTGCGGCCTGGATGGGTGAGGGCTTTTCGTAGCCGACGTCGGAAAGAGCGGCGAGCACGCGGCCGTCCAGGTTGAAGTCGGTGAACTTCACATCCGGAGTTTCGGTTTCAGGAGTGGCAGTAACGTCAGGGGACAGGTTTTCAGGCATGGGGAAGTTGACCTTCACTAGGAGCCGGGCGGCGTCTGATGAGCCGCATGAACAGGAAATCCAGCGCTGTTTCAATCCCGCGGCAGGACCATACATTCCAGCTTTGCACCGCTATCACAGCGGTGAAGTGCAATGTTTCTGACCGGCGCTCCCTGAATGAATCTGCCCGCTTCGCTAAACGCTGCGGGCCCCAACACAACCAATCCATGCCGCTTGAGGGCAGGAATAAAGGGAAAACCGGTGTGGGGGATGTTTCAAGTGTACCCCACATAGTTCCGGCCCCGCTCGGTCAGGGCCATGATCGGCACGTGAGGCTGCCCACAGGCCCTCTCCACAGGCGTTCATTTGGCACGACACGCCCCTTTTGCCGCCGGATAAGGGGCGTGTCCTGACGAATGAACGCGGGGGATGAAGTCGGGTCAGGCGGGGACCTGCTGTGCCTGTATCTGTGCTTGTGCCCGGGCGAGCACTTTGGTGACGTCCGGCGTGAGCTGGGCGCCGCCGTCGTGCGCTGCCTGCAGCCTGGCCGCCTGCTCAGGTGACATGCCGGCGAAAAGCTGACCGATGGTCACCCCATGCTCCGGCCGGTGCTCGACGACGACGGCGTCCCCCGCCTCGATGTGCCCGCCCTTGAGGACGCGGAGGTACGTGCCGATCCTGCCTTCAGCAGCGAAGCGCTTCACCCAGTTGGGTTCCCCCAGGTAGCGGGCGAAGTTCATGCACGGCGTTCGCGGCTCAGTCACCTCGAGGAGAACATCCCCGATCCGCCACCGCTCGCCGATCACCGCGTGGGTGGCCTCGATCCCGGAGACGCGGAGGTTCTCGCCGAACTTGCCCGGAGCCATGTCGCGCCCCAATTCGGCTGACCAGAAATCGGCGTCTTCCTGCGAGTAGGCGTACAGGGCCTTGGACGGGCCGCCGTGGTGCTTCCGGCTGGCCTGGATGTCGCCGGTCAGCCCAAGCGGGTGCACCTTCACCGGCCCGGCGGCTGCACGCTTGTCGATTGCCGTGACGCCGGTGGAATCCTTTGTGGGCAGCAGGGCGTGGACGCGGCATACCGCAAGGAGGGCACCTGTTGTCATGTCTCGATCGTATCGGGCGTGAGTACTTCAGGAGGCTGAAAAGCCGCCGTCGGCCTTGAGGAGTTGCCCGCTGATCCAGCGGCCGGCCGGCGATAGGAGGAAAGCGACGACGCCGGCGACGTCGGCCGGTGTACCCAGGCGTCCGGTCGGCTGTTGGGCGGTGAGCGCCTCGCGTATTTCGCCGGTCATCCAGCCGGTGTCCACCGGACCGGGATTGAGCACATTGGAACTGATCTTCCGCTCACCGAGTTCGCGGGCGGCCGCAATCACGATCCGATCCAGCGCACCCTTCGACGCTCCATACGGAAGGTTGTGCACCGTGTGGTCGCTGGTGAGCGCAACGATGGCGCCTCCGTCGTCGGGGCATTGCAGCGCGAACGCGCGGATGAGCTGCCAGGCAGCGCGTACATTGACAGCGAAGTGACGGTCGAAACTCTCGACCGTCGTATCAAGGATGGACGAGTCCACGCTTTCCGTGTGCGAAAGCACCAGCCCGGTCAGCGGGCCCAGTTCCGCCGCGTCGCGCAGAAGCGCGTCGGCAGTGCCCGGCTGTTCCAGGTCTGCGGGCAGGAGGGTCACTCGGGAGCCGATCGCCTCCAGTTCTGCGGCGAGGTCCCGCAGCGGGGCGTAGGGGTCTGTTGCCTGGTTGACCCGCTCGTCGTAGGGGTGCCAGTAGGAGAGCACAAGGTTCCATCCCTCGGCAGCGAGCGCACGGGCGATGCCGGCGCCGATGCCCTCGGGACGTCCCGCGCCGGTGATCAGGGCTGATCGTTGCGTCATCGCATCAGTGTAGGCAGACGGTAAGTTTGACTGTGACCCCCACCACCGGCGAAAGGTCTGCATCCATGACTGTCACAGCAATCATCAACGCGCACGTCGTACCCATTGAAGGCGAACCCTTCGACGGAACCGTCGTCATCGAAGACGGCAAAATTTCCGCACTCGGAGCGGACGTTACCGCTCCCGAGGGCGCCGACGTCGTGGACGCCGGCGGCAAGTGGCTCCTCCCCGGCTTCGTCGACGCACACGTACACCTCGGCACGCATGAAGAAGGCGAAGGCTGGGCGGGCGATGACACCAACGAGATGACGGACCCGGTCACCGCCGGCGTCCGCGCGTTGGACGCGGTGAATCCCTTCGATCCTGGGTTCGACGACGCCCTCGCTGGCGGAGTGACCTCGGTGAACGTGAATCCCGGATCCGGTAACCCGATCGGCGGCCTCGCCGTTGCAATCCACACCCACGGCCGGTACATCGAAGAGATGGTGCTGCGCTCCCCCAGCGGCCTGAAGTCCGCCCTCGGCGAGAATCCCAAGCGCGTGTACGGCGAGAAGAAGCAGACGCCCTCCACCCGGCTTGGCACCGCCATGATCATCCGCAAAGCCTTCATGGAGGCCCAGAACTACATGGGCAAGGCGGACGAGAACGCCCGCGACCCGAAGCTCGAAGCCCTCGCCATGGTGCTGCGCCGTGAAATTCCCTGGCGCCAGCACGCCCACCGCGCCGATGATATCGCCACGGCCCTGCGCATCGCGGACGAGTTCGGCTACGATCTGGTGCTTGACCACGGCACCGAAGCACACCTGCTCGCCGACGTGCTGGCCGAGCGCGGTGTGCCCGTCCTGATCGGACCCCTGTTCACCACCAAATCCAAGGTGGAACTGCGCGGCCGCTCAATCGCCAATCCCGGCAAACTGGCTGCCGCCGGCGTTGAAATTTCGATCATCACCGACCACCCCGTCATTCCGATCAACTTCCTGGTTCACCAGGCCACCCTCTCAGTGAAGGAGGGGCTGGATCCCAGTACGGCGCTGCGCTCGATCACGATCAACCCCGCGAAGGTGCTGGGGCTGGCTGAGCGCATCGGTTCCCTCGAGCCGGGCAAGGACGCCGACGTCGTCCTGTGGAGCGGTGATCCGCTGGATGTCATGCAGCGCGCCCTCACCGTCTGGATCGGCGGCAAAGAGGTGTACCGGTACGACGAGGCCGCGCGCGCCGGCGTCGTGGCTCCCCGGGGCTGACGTGGCGCGACAGCCCCGCCTCAAGCTTCCACCACGGCCGCTGACCATTCGGGCGGCGATTGCCGTGGAGGTGCTGGTCAGTGTCCTGTTCCTCATCGCCGGAGGGTCTTTCCTGATCTCCGCTGCTACCCAGGAAATCGACCGGGCGGGGCTGATCGGCCTCGGTGCGCTGTTGGGCGGACTCGCCGTCGTTCAACTGGTTCTCGTGCTGGGGCTCCGGCGAGGCAAACGCGGCGCCCGCGAGCTGCTCACGACCATCGGACTGATTGTCGGCGTCCCGATTCTGGTCCGCCGGACACCCGGATTGTCCGTCGTCTCAGTGGTCATGCTGATCGGAGTGGTGCTCATGTGGCTGCCGACGTCGACTGCCTGGTTCCAGCGCATCAGCCCGAAGCCGCAGAATAAGTGGCTCCGGCTGGCCAGCCGGACCGTAAGTCCGTTCCGGAAGCGCTGATCCCTGAATGTTGATCGCTAGAGGTTTGTGAACGCCTTCTCGAGGTCTGCGATGAGGTCTTCAACATCCTCGATGCCTACGGACAACCGCACCAGGTTCTCCGGCACGGCCAGCTCAGTTCCCTTCACGGACGCGTGCGTCATCTCGGACGGGTAGTTCATCAGGGACTCGATGCCGCCGAGGGATTCCGCGAGGGTGAAGAGTTCGGTGGACTCAGCGACGGTGCGCGCGGCACGCTCGCCGCCCTTGAAGGACACCGAGATCATGCCGCCGAAGTCGCGCATCTGCCGGGCCGCCAGTTCATGGCCGGGGTGGTCTGCAAGGCCCGGGTAGAACACCCGCTCCACCTCGTCGCGGCCGGAAAGCCACTGCGCTATAGCGAGGGCGTTGGAGCTGTGCCGGTCCATCCGCACGCCGAGGGTTTTCAGCCCACGCGTTGTCAGCCACGCTTCCATGGGGGCAGACACCGCGCCGACCGCGAACTGGATGAAGCCCACCTTCCCGGCGAGGTCAGCGTCATTCAGGACGACGGCGCCACCGCTGGCGTCCGAGTGCCCGCCGATGTACTTGGTGGTCGAATGAACAACCACGTCGGCGCCGAAGGAGAGCGGCTGCTGCAGGTACGGGGTGGCGAATGTGTTGTCGACGACCAGCAGTGCGCCGGCCTGCCTCGCGATCCCCGCAATTGCTGCGATGTCGGTAATTTTCATCATCGGATTGGACGGCGTCTCCACCCAGACCATCCGGGTATTTCCGGACTTCACGGCGGCTTCGACGGCGTCAAGATCCGACATGTCGACCGCTGAGTTGGTGATGCCCCAGTCTGCGAGCACGCGGTTAATGAGCCGGTACGTTCCGCCGTAGGCATCGTTGCCCAGCACAATGTGGTCGCCGGGCCGCAGAGCCGCACGGATCAGTGCGTCCTCCGCCGCCAGACCCGAGGAGAAGCTGAACGCGTGCGCTGCGCCCTCGAGTGCCGCAAGTTGGGCCTGGAGTGAGTCACGGGTGGGATTGGTGCCGCGGCCGTACTCGTAACCGTTGCGCAGCTTGCCGATGCCGTCCTGGGCGAAGGTGGTGGTCTGATACAGCGGCGGAATGACAGCACCCGTTGTGGGGTCAGGTGTCTGTCCCGCGTGAACCGCCCGGGTGTTGAAGCCGTTTGATGAAGGCACTGCTCACCTATCCAATCGTTGTGAAGCTTTAGCTGCTCAGATACGTCAGCAGATCGTGACGCGTAAGTATTCCCACCGGCGCCCCAACGAAGGTGACCATCAACGTGTCGCTGGCCTGCAGGCGCTCACGCGCAGTGGTCACCGACTCGAGCGAACCGATGATCGGCATCTTCTCGCCCATGTGCTCGGAAATCTTGTCGGTGAGCTTGGCCGTACCGTGGAAGATCTTTTCGGTGAGGTGCCGCTCATCAACTGAGCCGAGCACCTCCCCCATGACCACCGGCGGCTCCTGGGACAGGACCGGGATGTTGGAGACACCGAACTCATTCATGATCATGATGACGTCGCGGACGGTCTCATTCGGGTGGGTATGCACCAGGTTCGGCAGCGCGCCGTTCTTCGAGCGGAGCACCTCGCCGACCGACGCCTCGTCGCCGCTGTCCATGAAGCCGTAGGACTTCATCCAGTCATCGTTGAAAATCTTTCCCAGGTAACCGCGTCCGCTGTCGGGCAGAAGGACGACGACGACGTCGTCCCCGGTCAGGTCCTTCGCCGCCCGGAGCGCGGCCACTACCGCCATACCGGACGATCCGCCGACCAGCAGGCCCTCCTCACGGGCGAGCCTGCGGGTCATGGCGAAACTCTCGGCGTCGTTCACCGGAATGATCTCGTCCGGAACCGACGGATCATAAGCGTCCGGCCACATGTCCTCGCCGACACCCTCGACGAAGTACGGGCGCCCGGTGCCGCCGGAGTAAACGGAGCCTTCCGGGTCAGCGCCGATGACGCGCACGGCGCCCGACTCGCGGTCCTTCGAGATGTCCTTGAGGTAGCGGCCGGTGCCGCTGATGGTGCCGCCGGTTCCTACGCCGGTGACGAAGTGGGTGATCCGGCCGTCGGTGTCCCGCCAGATTTCGGGGCCGGTGCTCTCGTAATGGCTGAGCGGGCCATTGGGATTGGAGAACTGGTCGGGCTTGAATGCTCCGGGGATTTCGCGGGTGAGGCGGTCAGAGACGCCGTAATAGGACTGCGGGCTGTCCGGCGCAACGGCGGTAGGCGTAACGACAACCTCCGCACCGTAGGCCGCCAGTACGTTGCGCTTGTCCACGCCCACCTTGTCCGGGACCACGAAGATGCACTTGTAGCCGCGCTGCTGGGCAACGAGCGCAAGCCCGACGCCGGTGTTCCCCGAGGTGGGCTCGATGATGGTGCCGCCGGGCTTCAGCTTGCCCTCTTTCTCTGCCGCGTCAATGATCTTGACGGCAATGCGGTCCTTCACTGAACCACCCGGGTTCATATACTCCACCTTCACCAGGACCGTTGCGGCAATCCCCTCGGTTACCTGGTTCAGCTTGATGAGAGGGGTGTTACCGATCAGATCCACGACGGAGTTGGCGAACTTCATGGTTAACAAGTTACCGCGAGCCACTCTGTAGAACTGACGACGCACTGGACCTGACGGGGCGCTCACCAACGGATGAACTGTCACCACGGCGTGCGAGCATTAACGTCATGACGCTCACCGCTTCCGCTCCAGCCGCCCTGTCGGCAGAGTGGGAGCTTGATCAGCCTTATGCGCTGCTGCCTTCCGTCGGGCCGCTGCAGTGCGGTCCGCATGATCCCACTGTCATCTTCCGCGACGGCGCGGCGTGGCTGGCTTTCCGCAACGACGACGGCGCGGCCACCCTCCGGTTGTCCCAACGCGGCGGGCTGCGCTCGTCTTCAGTGCACGCGGCAGCGTGGGGTCCGGGTGCTTCACTTGCCCTCTCCTCAGTACCCCGGTTGGTCGGCCTGGTCGATGACTGGCGCGGGTTTGACTCTCCGGAATTTGCAGCTGAGCTGCCCGAATTGGCCCGGAAGGGCCGCTATCTTCAGCCCGGTCTCCGGTTGCCTGCGACCGGAAGGATGCTTGACGCCGTCGTGCGCGTCATTCTGGAGCAGAAGGTCACCGGGCTGGAGGCAAAGCGGGCATGGCGATACCTGGTGAACCGCTTCGGGGATCCGGCACCCGCAGCGCCCGGCGCCCCGCGCGAGCTTCGGTTGCCGCCCACTCCTGCGCAGTGGCGACGGATCCCGTCGTGGGAGTGGCACCGCGCCGGGGTTGATGCGAAGCGGTCGGCAGCGGCGTTGCGGGCGGCCGGCGTTGCGTCCGGATTGGAGCGGCTGGCCGGCCTCGACGCTGCCGCTGTGCACGCCGGGTTGTGCTCGATCCCCGGGATCGGCGTGTGGACCACCGCCGAAGTACTGCAGCGGACGCATGGGTGCCCCGATTCCATTTCGGTGGGCGACTTCCATCTCGCCGCGTTTGTTGGGGCGGCGCTCACCGGCGAGCGCACTGACGACGCCGGGATGCTTGAGCTGCTCAAACCCTGGGCGGGCCAGCGGCAGCGTGTGGTACGGATGCTCTACGCGAGCGGATTCCGGAAGCAGGCGTACGGTCCGCGGCTGTCGCCGGAGGACCACCGGCGGAGGTAGGTTTCTGTTCAGAAGGTTCTGTTTGCGCACCAGGAGAAAGTTCGTGCCGTGAGAATTGCCGTTGCTGGAGGTACAGGAACAGTCGGTCGGCACGTAGTTGAGCGGGCGCGGGCCCGCGGACATCACGTGGACGTGCTCAGCAGATCGGGAGGCGTGGACCTCGCCACCGAGCGGCCGCTCGATCTGAACGGTGTCGACACAATCATTGATGTGACGTCCATCGAAACCGCCAGCGCGGTGAAGTCGAAGGCATTTTTCTCGGCGGTGACGCGCAAACTTCTTTCGGCGGGACAAAGCGCAGGGGTGGAACACCATGTGCTCCTGTCGATCGCCGGTATTGACGAAGCACCCTACGGATACTATTCGGGGAAGCTCGAGCAGGAGCGGCTGGTGACAAACGGTTCGTTGCCGTGGACCATTCTGCGCGCCACTCAGTTTCACGAATTCTCCGGCCAGATCTTCACCAGGATGAAGGTCGGGCCCGTCGCGATGGTGCCGTTCATGCAGTCGCAGCCTGTTGCCGCGGTTGAGGTGGCCGATCGACTCGTTGACCTTGCCGAGGCAGGCCCCTCCCGTCGTGTCCCCGACCTCGCAGGGCCCCGGGTCGAGCGCATGGCTCAACTGAGCCGGCGCTGGGCTGCCGCAACGGGAGAGAAGGGCAAGGTTCTCGAAGTTCCGCTGCCGGGCGGGCTCGGGCAAGCCATGCGGGACGGAACTCTCCTGGCACGGCCAGGGTCCGAGCTCGGCACACAATCCTTCGACGAGTGGCTGGCTCATACCGTCCAGAAACCCACTTAACGCACGAGAGCTCCGGCTCCCGCTGTTGACGGGGGCCGGAGCCTTCGATGAAGTCTTGTTAGGCCTGGGGCTGCGCGCCTTCAGGCTGTGCGCCCTCAGCGGAGGCCTTGGCCTGCTGCTCGGCGACCTGCGCGTGGACTTCCTTCATGTCCAGTGCCTTGACGGCGTCGACAAGCTCGGTGAACTGGTTGTTGTTCAGTGCGCCCGGCTGCGAGAAGACGAGGACCTTCTCGCGGAACGCCATCAGCGTGGGGATGGAGGTTATGCCTGCTGCCGCAGCGAGCGACTGCTCGGCTTCAGTGTCCACCTTCGCGAAGGTGACGTCGCTGTGCTGCTGGGACACGGCGTCGTACACGGGAGCAAACTGCTTGCACGGGCCACACCATTCAGCCCAGAAATCGACGAACACAATGTCGTTCGATTCGATGGTCTCGGGGAAAGTTGCCTCGGTGATGTCAATAGTTGCCATACCTTCACGCTAACGAGAATCGGCGGAGATGTCGCGTCCTGTTCGCTCTGCGCGAGGCCGCTTGGTACAACCGGGCACGACGACGCCTGCATCAGTCGCGGCACACCTCTGGCAACTGACCTACAAACAGGCGCATACTATGACTCTTCGTGCCGTTCGAGGGGGATAAGAACAATGGTGAAGCTCGCCCCGACTTTCATTGCCGTGATACTGCTGACCACGGCCTGCACCGGTGAGAACACACCGGTTAGTGAAACTTCGCCAGGGGCGGGTCCTACTTCCTCCGCTTCTTCCACTTCGACGACGGCACCCAGAGCGGAAAGTCCGTCGCCGACGACAACTCCAACTTCCTTGCCCTCTCCAACAACTTCTCCCACAGCAACTCCTGAAACCGTGGATCCAAGTGCTGCGCCGCCCGAGCAACCGCCCGCCGATCCAGGCGGGCCGGTCCTGTCCCCTCGCGGGAACTTGGTAAAAGAAATCGGCGAGAGTGCCGGCATCATCGACGGGAATGGCGTCCGGCTTGTCAACTTCTCGGTCAACAGCATCACTTCGGATGTCCAGTGCACGGAAGAGTTCGCTGAACCAGCGGAAAACGGCCTGTTCGTCGCGTTAGACGTGACTGTCCAAACCTCACCTGAAATGGCGGCTCCGGACGCTTTTATCACGACCTTCGAAATGTCGCCCTGGATGTTCAGCGCCATTTCACCCGAGGGCATCTCATCAAACGCCAGCCCTGAAACGTTCGCCAGCTTCACCTGTCTTGATGATTCAGTTCTCCTTCCCAGCTCGATCGGCCCAGGAGAGAATGCGCAGGGCATTGTGCTACTCGATGTGCAGCACCCATCAGGCATTTTGATCTTCGAGGATTTTTACACTGACAGTGCGTGGGAATGGACCTACCCGGCATGAGGCAAGACCCAATGCGAGAATGCATCTGCTAGACACCACATTGACTCATGAAGCACATTAAGTAACGTTCGAGCATCATCACGTGAAAGTCGTCAGAGGCCTCACCTACACTCTGGGGGCAAGGGCATAAACGTGCCTCCACATTCGCATCGTTGAATACAAGGGGAACCAAATCATGGCTCAGCAGTACCCAACTACACAGCAAGCGCCCACCAAACAAGGCAACGGGTGGGGGGTCGGAGCGCTGGTCGTCGGCATCGTCGCTATCGTGGCAGCGGTCGTCCCCATTCTCGGGATGGTGGCGTTCATTCTCGGCCCGGTTGCAATCATCCTCGGAATAATTGGTGTCACCCGTAAATTCCGCCCTCGTGGAACTTCAATCGCGGGCATTATTCTTGGCGTCCTGTCGCTCATCATTGCCGGTATCGTGACTGCCCTTACAGCCAGTTTTGTCCAAGCTGTCGATGATGAACTCAATGGCCAGGCATCGTCGACTGCCGATTCAAGCGAAGTAGCGGCTGGTAGCACTGTCCTTTACGAAGTGGAAAGCGATGGGGCCACCGCGTCCATCACTTACGGCACCCTCGAAGGTGACAGCTTCGGTACGGAGCAGGCAAACGGAGCCGAAGTACCATGGTCCACCGAATTCCAGATCGAAGAAGCGGGAGCGTTTGATCTGAACGTCTTCAATATCACTGCTCAAGCTGAGCAGGGAGCAACGGAGATTACCTGCAGGATCACCGTCGACGGAGAGGTCATTGCGGAGCAGACGTCGACAGGGGAGTTCGCCGTCGTGAGCTGCAGCAGCTCCTAGCGCTCGCTGCGTTACCTGCACTGGGGGTCTATACCGGTAATCTCGTCAGCGGCATCGCTGAATCCGAAGCGTCATCGAATCGCCAACAAAGAATTCCCAAAGCGAAAGGCCCGCACTCCCCGTTTTTCCGGGGAGTGCGGGCCTTCGTGGCGAGTGGCAGATGAGGGATTCGAAACCTCTCATCAGCGCAGGTCAGCGACCAAAACCCCGGAAATAAGCCGTTTTCAGTTGCTCTAGATCACTCTGATTGCATCCAAATGTGGGCAGAGTGTGGGCAAAATGTGGGCAGAGAGTGGGCTCAGGCAGAGAGCTGCTCGCGATACTTCATCCACCGCTCGCGAGATTGATCCTTGAGGCCGAGATACCGGGCGAAACCCTGGGCCGGGTTCGAGTCGATCAGCTCCTCTCGTTGAGCGGCGGACAGCGCCCGCTTGAGATGCGTCAGCACTGACTGCACGGTGCTCTTTGAGAGCGGCTTCCCCCTCTTGCCCTTCATTGCCAACAGGGACGCGGCCAGCTCCTCGACGTCGGATTCGTTGAGGTCGAACAGGAGTAACTCCGGCAGCTGCGGGATGAGGTATTCGGTGACCTGTTGCCGGCGTCCCAGGAGAAACATTCGGGCGCGGCCTGCGGCTGTCTCTCGAAGTATATGGCGATCGGTGCCCGTGTAGATTTCGCCCTCTGTCGCCGCCTGCTCGTCTACGAGATCGAGCCAGAGTAGCATCCACCGCCCAATGGTGAGCTGCGAGCGCGGAACGCCCCTGGCGGCTCCTGTGGCGGTCAGCTGGCGCAGTGGGCGCCGGATGGGCTGCAAAACGCTCAGATCGCCGGAGACCGGCCAAGGGTGGCCGAACGCTTCCATTTCCTCGGCTTGTGCCACTGTGACAAGGTTACCTACCGGCTGGGGGTTAGTCTCGAAGATTCCATACAGCTCAGCATCACCCATGCTTGAAGTTTAAATGAGTGACCCCGGCAGCCGTGAGAGGTTGCCGGGGGTGGTGTCGGCGAGCGCTACACCGCTACCAGGGGGGGCGACTCATAAGGATCTGGCGCCCCTCCGGCGTATCGGGGATAACGATTGCCCAGGCCTTACCTATTACGCCGTCGTCTGGCATTTCTGCGACGGTGCCCCACAGTCGGCGGATGCTTTTCCCGGCCCAGTCACTCCAATTCGCGCTGTTGGCGAACCACTCGGCGCGGCTATCCATACTGAGGACGGTTAGGCCATTTGAGCGAGTCTCGATGTCCAATTCCGACGCCTCCAAATCGTAAGGGGGGTGGGGGGTACGGGGAGGGGGAGGCCACTACCGGGCGAAGTAGACTAGCCCGATTTTTCCCAGGGATTCAGACCCCCCCTAGGGGTGTGTGTCGGCTCCCCACCCAGAGAGCCGACACACACTGTGTCCCTGCCGTGCCCAGCGGAGCAAGCTGAGAATGACACCGGGCCGGCAGGGAGTCTCATCACGCGGCCGTCAGGTCAACGCTCACGAACGCGCTGGGTCGCTTCACAGCGAGTCCGAAGCGGCCCTCGACTCGGAAGATGGCCTGATTCTGCTTGAACAGCTCGCCGCTCGTGTCGACGTGCAGCGTCGCGTCCTGCCGCACCTGGAGTCTCGCCTGCGTCCAGTCCGCAAGCACCGCAGTACCGACAGGGACAGCGTTCGAGGGCACGCGCGGGATCGTCCACAGGCTCGACGCTGCGCCGCTGCCTGGGCCGCCCAGGAGGAACGCGCCGTCTCCGGTGCCTTCACGCAGGAGGTCGAACTTCTCCGCGTCTGCGGGGTTTACCGCCCAGGCGGTCGGCGTCATGCCGCGCACCTGCAGCTTGGTCAGCGCCTGCCGCGTGGTTGTGAGCAGATCGGCGGCGTAGGCCTGTATCTGAATGCCAGATGTGGAGAGAATGCCTGTGAGGTTCTCCCCCGTGCCGTCGCCCGAGAGCGCCTGCGCTTCGACTTCCCACTCAAGCCCAAGAGCCATCTCGGAAGCCAGGAACTCGCCAAGGCTGCGGTCATCATGGAAGTACCGCTGCGGGATCGCTTCCGACAGGTGAGCGATCACGCGGTAGCGGTCCTCGATCTCGGACACGGTGTAGATCGACGTCGGCTTGAGTGCGTTATCAGCTACCGGCGCGGCGTTGTTCGTGCGGACAATCTGGCGCAGGTACGAGAACGTATTCGAGCCGCCGCCGTCCCCACCGAACAGCGAGGATGCCAGCTGCTCGGCAGACTGGTACAGGACTGACCCCGGCTTGTCGGGGTCACCCACGCCGATGCCGACGCGGGCCAGATCTTCCGGTGATTCCCCACGGAGCAGATCGAGGATGGTGCGAGGCGCAGCGCCGTCCGTCGTGATGCCGTCGCCTACGGGGTTGGCAACGCCGATCGTGCCGGACACGAGAGCCTTGATGCCGGCTCCGCGCTGATCGGTCATGGATCCGCGCAGCGACTTCACGGTTTCATTGGCCCAGCCCTTGCGGCCAAGATCGCGCCGGCTGACACCGAACGGCCCGCCGATACCGTCGGCGAGCGCCTTGGATGCCGCGATGATTTCCTCATCTGCCTTGGCCTGCTCGATCTGTGGGAAGAGGGCGCGTGCTTTTTCCTGGTGTCCTTTGAAACTGGCCCGCTCATCTGAGGTGAGATCGCGGCTTTCCGTGTGGGCCTTTTCCGCGATCTCTCGTGCTGCTTTGGCTTCCGCGCGGGCTGCGTCTTGGAGGGTCTTGAGCTTTGACATGGTTTCCCCTTTCGCTGGGGGCGACAGGTGGCAATCGATCCGGTGAGGGTGCTGCCACACAAAGTGAATGTGGTTTGCATCCCGGCGATGCTCTACGCTACGGCCGCTTGCGGGAGCGGCTGGCGGAGCTTGCGTCCGGGTTTGCTACGACTGGCGGGCGGGTTGGCTACCGATGGCCTGTCAGAAAGTTTCCTCACGACCCGTTCTTCGCTTCGATCCTCGGACTTGACCCCCGCCGGGGTTCCTCGTCCTTGTCTCAGCTGAAACGTATGGCGATTGCTTTCTGTGCTAGAGCGTATCAGCACCGGATGACGCTCGGCGGTCATTGTGGGCCTGGTTCCTCGACGTCGTGTCGCGGCATTGCTTCGAACGCGCCGAGCAAGCCCACTATCGCTGCTTCGAGCTCGTCACGGCTCATGCGTGCGATCATCCGGGCCAGCCCTGCCCGGTCGTCATTCGCGTGAGCTGTGAGCAATGCGGCGGCGTCAAGGAATCCGCCGGCTGCGGCTTGATATGACTGGGCGCTCATGAGGTCTGTCCTTCCTGCTGTTGCGGGAGCATCCCCTGGGAGATGCGCCGTCGTCTCTGTGGTTCGCGGTCGTCACGGTGGCGTTTTTCCCTGTAGCCGGCGAGCGCTTGGCGCACCGCTGCTCTGCCTGGTCCAACCATCCAGTCGGGATCTCGGGCGCATTCGAGGCAGAGCGTTTCGGATTGCATCAGGCGGGGATCTCGGACCCTGCGGCATCTGCCACAGGTTGGACCGGCTGGCGGTTGTGTTGGCATCAGCCTGCCCGCCTTGGTGATTGCCTGGTGTGGCTCATGGTGTGGCTCATGGTGTGGCTCATGGTGTGGCTCATGGTGAATCCAATCAGTTGAGCTGGTGAGTGGTAGCGCTTAACCCAGTAAGAAACCCTGCCCTGCCCTGCCAGCGCCCGCGCGATCACCCGCGCACGCGAGGAGACCTTTTCACTGTGGTTTCAGTGCTGATACCACAGTGGTTTCAGTGCTGATATCAGATCTCGATCCGGGTCCCAGCGTCACTCAAGGTGGCGAGACCTGCTGCTAGTCCCAGCGTCACTCAAGGTGGCGAGACCTGCTGCTAGTCCCAGCGTCACTCAAGGTGGCGAGACCTGGGGAAGTTCGTAGTCTCAGCGTGTGCCAGCTGAGGCGCTCCCGCGCCTTCTGGCTATACCCGCCCCGACCCTCCCCGTACCCGGTTGCGCTAGCGCCCGTAGTCTGGCGTCCTGCGGATTCTGCTGAGCTCTGCAGAGCGCTGCCAGGAGGCCCGCGCGGCCGTGAGAACAATGGGCGCTCGGTGACTCTCCTACGGGCCGTCTGGCGCGTCTGCGGCGTACGCGGGCCGGGTGTTGCTTCCGTTGCCTGCGAGCACACTGGAGCGGCCGGCGTGGGCTGCTGGCCGGGTGTTACTTCCGTTGCCTGCGAGCGCACAGCTGGCGGCTGCTCGACGGTGCGGGCGACTGCTGCTAGATGGTCTGGGGTCTCACGAGTGACCAGGCGGCGCACAATCCCGAAGGCAGCGACAATCGCGGTCAGTATCCATGAGTGTTTCAAGGGGGCTCTTCCTCCTTTCGCCTGCTCGTGGGGTTGGTTCAGCATCGGGACGGTTACCCCCACCTCGAGGAGCGACGTGAGGACTTGGCCGGGATAGCTACCTCCGGCAGCGCGTCGAAACCACCGCGCACCTGCTCGTCGTCGACCTTGAGATAGTGGTTAGTCGTGTTCGCCATTTCGTGGCGCATGCCCTGCTGAATCGTGAATGAGGAGACGCCGGCACGGTGCATCTGCGTTGCCGTCGCTGCGCGTAAGTCATGCGCCCGGTGGGAAAGCCCGGCGCGCTTGATCGCGTTGCCCAGGAGTGCAGACACGGAGTTGCCGAGGATGTGCCCCTCACCGGCCGCGTACTTGGCGTTTGCCGCCCGGTTGGGGAACCAGTAGCCGTCCGTGGGCATCTGCTCCACGAGGGGCCACAGAGCCGCCGGGATCGGCAGCGTGACGAGCTTCTGCCCCTTGCCCAAGGTGGTCAGCGTCCGGCGAGCGCGGTTGATTTCCTGGCCGTGCACTTTGGCGATCTCGGAGACCCTCAGGCCAAGGTAGTAGTGCAGCGCAACCATCGCCCTGGTCTTGCGGTAGATCCCCGAGTTGAGCAGCGTCTCGATCTCGTCCAGTTCGAACGGGTTCGGCTGCGTCCGCTGCACTTTCACCTTTGGGAGCCGAGCAGCAGGGTTGTCAGAGCGGAACTCCTCCTGTTGCAGCCAGTCAAAGAACGTATTCAGCAGAGCCCTGTACGTCTGCCTGGTCTTATTCGTCCAAGCCTTCCCTGACATCCAGAGGATGAGATCGCGCCGCGTGATTGTGAGGACGGTCCCGCACTCTCGCTGCAGCTGCCGGACAAACTGCAACCGCCCGGTGATCGTCTTATCGGTGTTGCCCTCCACCGTCATAAAGTGCCGCCAGTACGTGAGGATCTCATCGAGCGACGCGGGGCCGGCGCCGTCGGCGAGCGCCGGCACGACGGCGAGCTGCGGGCGGCTCATGCGTCGATTCCTTCAAGGAGCGACGGGAGCTCCGCCGCGAGCCAGCGTGCTTGAGCGAGTGTGAGATAGTCCCTCGGCAGCACGTCGACGTCGAAGGTAATTCCATCGTCCGGCGTCCAGCTGGTGCTTATCCCGATCTTGAGCTCGTCGTGGTACAGAGATGGGCCCGAGTGCAGATCGATGTCATTGAGGAACTGCTCATCCTCAGTGACGAACTCGAAGCCCTCAGGAGAGTCTCCGAAATCGGCAGGCGGGACCTGCTCGAAACCAACCGGAGGCGTGCTCTGCTCGGCCGCGGCGCTCATCGGATGAACACCAGGTCATCGACGTGCAGCAGCTGTGCTTCCGCGCCGTCGTCAAGCTTCACCTTCACACCGGATGCGGTGACGTCAGCTATGCGCCCTGTTCGTTCGCCGTTCCCCAGCAGGCCGGCGAAGCGCACGCGGGAGCCGATCAGCTGCCGGCGGACGGTCGCGGCCGCTTCGACTGCCTGCCGCCATTCCTGGAAGGTGCCGCTCGGTGTGCTGGCCTGTTGCGCCGCTGGACGTGTTGGTATGCTCGTATTCATCTCTACAAGTGCCCTTTCCTTGCTGCCGTGATCTGAGGGTGCTGTCGGCGCTTCTGGTGCAGTTCTTGGCGGAACAATTGCACCGGGAGCGCTTTTTCGTTGGTCTGTCAGGCTCCAACTGCTGAGCCGCTCTGCTGCCGAGTCTGGGCGTCCATCCATGACTCGACGTCGGAAACTCGGTACCGGATGGTTTTGCCGGCCTTGATGAACTTGGGGCCTACTCCCCTGTAGCGCCACTGGGAAAGCGCGGCGACGGACATGCCCAGCCGCTGAGCGAGGTCTTCCGGTGTGAGGAGATCAAGCATGATCCCGCCATCCTTTCGTTTTGATCCCGCAATCTCTATTTTTGATCGCGTTGCACTCATAAAACCACAGTCAGCGGATGAGATCAAGAATGATCTTGGTATCTTCATGTTTGATCTGTACCGTTTACGCCATGGCAGGCAAAGAATTCGATCTTGGACCCACTGGGCGCACCGTGGCGGAGAACATCCGCAGGCTGCGCGGATCCACGTCCTACGCAGAGCTTTCCCGGTGGCTCGCTGACCGGAAGCGCTTCATACCACCGCTGGGTCTCCGCCGGATAGAGGCCGGCGAGCGCCGCGTCGATGTTGACGAGCTGCTCGCCCTCGCCCTCATCTTTGATGTCAACCCGAACGCGCTCCTATTCCCGCCCGCTGACGACGAGACTGAGTATGAGCCAACGGGAGCCGGGCGAGGTCAATCCTTGGAACGTGTGTGGGATTGGGCAGACGGACGCCGCCCGTTTTGGCGCGATGATGAACACGGCATCACGTCATTCGTCCTGCACGCGCGGCCGCCCGGGCGACAGTTTCCGGGCACCGATACTGATCTCACTGTCGAGCATCTGCAGGAGCTGGCTCGGACGCTGGAAAATATGACTAAGCAGCTGGGGAAGCGCAGCGATGGCGACGATTGAGCCCTACGAGACCGCCAGCGGCCGGCGGTACCGGGTGCGCTACCGCCGGCCGGACCGGAAGCAGACGGACAAGCGGGGGTTCCGGACCAAGAGGGAGGCGGAGGCGTTCGCCTCCTCGGTCGAGGTCTCGAAGCTCAAGGGCGAGTACATCGAGGTGCAGGCAGGCAGAGCAACCATAGGCGAGCTTGGGCCGCAGTGGCTCGGCCGGCAGACGCATCTCAAGCCGTCGTCATTCCGGACGGTGGAAGCCGCGCTGCGGAACCACGTCCTGCCTGTTTGGGGTGCACACAGCGTCTCGGAGATCCGCAAGACGGCCGTACAGCAGTGGATTGCGGAGCTCACGACCGGCAACGGCGAGCGCAAGCCGAAGTCGGCAACCGTGGTAATCCGCGCATATGGAGTCCTAGCGGGAATCCTGGACGACGCCGCGGAGGATCGCCGGATCACGTCAAACCCTATCCGCGGCGTGGATCTGCCCAGGAAGGGACGCAAACCGCACATCTACCTGAACCATGAGCAGGTACACGCTCTCGCTGATGAGGCGAAGCACGGCACGCTCGTGCTCGTGCTTGCCTACTGCGGCCTGCGGTGGGGCGAGGCGGTAGCGCTGCGGGTGCGACACCTGGACATGCTCAAGCGCCGCATCAGCGTTGAGGAGAACGCCGTCGAGGTCGGCGGCCGCGTCGCCGTTGGAACTCCGAAGAACCACAAACGACGGACGGTGCCCTTTCCCCGGTTCCTGGCTGAACGACTGGCAAAGCAATGCGAGGGCAAGGGGCGCGATGATCTGGTATTCCCTGGCGAGGACGGGGCCGGCTACCTCCGCTCCACCCGCGTGCAGGCGCACCGCGGCGGTTGGTTCACTGGCGCGGTGCGCCGTGCCGGCCTGCCCCGCATCACACCGCACGATCTACGGCACACCGCTGCCAGCTTCGCTGTCTCGGCAGGGGCGAACGTGAAAGCCGTTCAGCGGATGCTCGGCCACAGCTCGGCCGCGATGACACTGGACATCTACGCGGATCTCTTCGACGAGGACCTGAACGCTGTTTCAGACGCCCTAGATCAGGCTGTTTCGCTCTCAAGTGTGGGCAAAATGTGGGCAAACAGCCCCGCCTGACAAAGCAAAAGGCCCGCCTTTCCCTGTAATTGCAAGGAAGTGCGGGCCTTCGTGGCGAGTGGCAGATGAGGGATTCGAACCCCCGTAGGCTGTGCCAGCTGATTTACAGTCAGCCCCCTTTGGCCGCTCGGGTAATCTGCCGAACGTCTCGTGAAGAAAACTCTTCAGGAAGACCACCTGCGGATCGCCGTCCGCAGGCAAAATAACTTTACAGAACATCCCGCGCTTTATCGAATCGTGAGCCGGTGCACCTGAATTCAGCGCCCGGATGCCACCCGACGCTCGATCTGAACGAAGAAACCTTCCGCCTGCTCAGCGGTCACCAGGCCCATACCGACAGCGTTCCTAAGGTCCGAGCGGACCCCCTCCAACCGGTCGGCTGAGGATGCCCTTCGAGTATCCGGTTCCTGTGGTCGAGTGACAGTCGGCGACGCAGCGACCGACGGCGACATCCCCACTCCGGTCAGCGATGAGGCCACAATCAGCGACCCCGCTACGGCATGTCGGGCACGAACAAAGTAGCGACGCGGTTGCGCGGTCAAGGGTTCCTCCTGAGAATGACTGAGGTCTTCACCGTTTCACCATCAAATGTGAGCCCCCTGTTCCGACGCTGTGAATTAGGGTAGAAGCAGGAAAACACCAACCCAGAAGGAGGCAAAGGTGGCCAGCGAATCCACATTCGACGTTGTGAGCAAGGTAGACAAGCAGGAAGTCGCCAACGCGCTGAACCAGGCGCAGAAGGAGATCGCTCAGCGGTATGACTTCAAGGGTGTCGGCGCCGAGGTCGATTTCAGCGGCGAAATGATCCTCATGAAGGCGAACTCCGAAGAGCGCGTCCTGGCGGTGCTCGACGTTCTGCAGTCCAAAATGATCAAGCGCGGCATCTCGCTGAAGTCCCTCGACACGGGTGAGCCCTACGCCTCAGGCAAGGAATTCCGCCTCGAGACCACCATCAAGGAGGGCATCGCACAGGACATCGCCAAGAAGATCAACAAGCTCATCCGCGACGAGGCTCCCAAGGGCGTCAAGTCGCAGATCCAGGGTGACGAGCTGCGCGTCAGCTCCAAGTCCCGCGATGATCTGCAGGCCACCATGGCGCTGCTCAAGAACTTCGACGAGGCTGACCTCCAGTTTGTGAACATGCGGTAGGAATTACAGCCAACCAACGACGACGGCGACGCTCCCTTGAAAGGGGGCGTCGCCGTCGTCGTACTGGGTCTTTCAGATGGGCCGGTTACCCTGGGACTATTGCAGCGCGCGGCCGGCCATTCCCTCGAGGCGCTGGATGCGCTGGGCCATCGGCGGGTGGGACGCGAACAGCTTCTTTACCCCGCCGCCGCGGAACGGGTTCGCGATCATGAGGTGCGAGGTATTGACCAGCTGCTGACTCTGCGGCAGCGGCGCCTGCTGCGTTCCCCGCTCGAGTTTCCGCAGGGCTGAAGCGAGGGCCAGCGGGTCGCCGGTGAGGCGGGCGCCGTCTTCGTCGGCGTCGTACTCCCGGGTGCGGCCGATTGCCATCTGAATCAGCCCCGCAGCAAGCGGTGCAAGGAAGGCGAGCAGCAGAGCGGCGATCGGGTTCCCACCCGAGTTCCGGTTGCCGCCCATCAGCCCGGTGAAGGCGAACATCTGAGCAACCGAGGTGATGACGCCGGCAACTGCGGCCGCGACTGAACCGGTCAGGATGTCGCGGTTGTAGACGTGCATCAGCTCGTGCCCGAGCACACCGCGCAGCTCCCTCTCGCTCAGGATCTGCAGGATGCCCTGGGTGCAGCAGACCGCCGCGTTCTCCGGGTTACGGCCCGTGGCGAACGCGTTGGGCGCCATGGTCGGCGATACGTACAGCCGGGGCATCGGCTTGCCCGCCTTCGTGCTGAGCTCACGCACGATCCGGTACATCGCCGGGGCCTGCTGCTCCGTCACCGGAACAGCCTTCATGCTGCGGATCGCCAGCTTGTCGCTGTTCCAGTAGCTGTACGCGATGGAGCCGACACCGATCAGCGCGAAGATCCACAGGAATGCCGAGCTGCGCGTGGCCGAGGCGATGACCGCACCGAACAGCAGGAAGATCCCCATGAGGGATCCGAAAAGCAGGGCCGTCTTGGCCCCGTTGAAGTGGTTGTGCACCTGTTCTCCTTGTTGGCTTGCCTACCCGTACAACGGCCCTGCGCCTCGCGCTGTTCCAGCGTTCTTCCGCAGCTGCTCAGCGTGACAGGGCTGTGCACACGCAGGCGCGGTTACCCTCCCCATCGGCCAGCACGGTGAAGGACGGCGCCTGCGAATCATCGATGACGGAGCCTCCTGCGGCGACGGCTGCGGCGATGCGGGCGTCAGCCAAGTCGTGCGGCACCCACACGTCAAGATGGAACCGTTGACGCGGGGTCTCGTGCGCGTCCGTGTCCTGGAACCAGAGCAACGGAACCCGGCCCGAAGGATCGACGACGTCGTTCCCGTCCACCTTGTCGGCGTTCCCGGTGAGCAGCGCCGCCCAGAACGGCCCCGCCGCGGCGAGGGCAGCAGTGTCGAGCGCCAGTTCCACTTCGGCGAGCGCTTCCGGTTGAGGCGTCAGGCCCTGCTCCCGGGCGATGGAACTGATGGCCTGCGCGAGGTCCACGTCGCGCTGGGTCAGTGCACCGACGTCGTGACTGATCAGCTTCAGGTCCACGTACGGGTAGGTGAGCGTGACGTCAGGGTGGTGATTGGCTGCCTCGGCGGCCTCCGTCACGGCGGTCACGAACCGGAGCCCTGCCGTGAAACTGCCGGTGCGGAAACGGGCGTGGATGCCCTGCGCCAGTTGGCGCCAATCGTTGAGCCCGGCGTCGAGAATCTGCATGCTGGTGAGCTTGTCCATGACCCCAGTATGTCCCGGTATGGGGCGGCTGTAACCGTGGTGGCAGGACCTTTAGCGACCGCTTACTTCGCTCCCATTGAATAGGGTGCCGCCGTCAGGGTTCGGGCGTGCGCGAATCGTACTGGCCGAAACGCGGCTGAAGGCGGGCCAGGAGCAGCACGAGCAGGATGCAGACGATCCCGCCCCACAGTGCCGTCCAGCCTTCGCCGATCCACTCGGCGAAGCCGCCGCCCACCAGCTCACCCAGTCGGGGACCACCGGCGACGACGACGATGAAGACGCCCTGCAGGCGCCCTCTCATGGCGTCGGGGGTGGCTGACTGCAGGATGGTGCTGCGGAACACCCCGCTGACGGAATCGGAGACGCCTGCGAGCAGGAGGCAGGCGGCCGCAGGGACGATCCACGGCGTCATCCCACCGTCGGGCGATCGTCCGGCCAGGATCACCACCAGCCCGAAACCGCTGATGGATGCACCCCACCCGACGACGGCCCATTGAACGGCCCTGCCCTGCCGGTGGACGTGCCCCAGCGGACCTGAAAACAGACCCGAAAGCACCGCGCCGAACGCGCTTGCCGCGAGCAGGATTCCGACGGTCAGTTCCCCGCCGCCGATGAACACCGCCCCTACCGCGGGCAGGAGAACCCTTGGCTGGGCCATAACCATGGCGGCGAGGTCGATGAGGAAGGTCATCCGGATGTTCGGCCGCGTGCCGAGGTAACGGAAACCTTCGACGACGGTGGCCAGGCCTGCGCGGCGCACCTGCCCTTCCGGCGGCATGGCCGGCAGGCGGAACAGCGCCCACAGCGCGGCGGTGAAGGTGACGACGTCGATGGTGTAGGTCCAGCCGTAACCCACCTGGGCGATGAGCAGGCCCGCAAGCATGGGACCCACGGTGAAGGCGAGTCCGAAGGTGATCATCGAGAGGGCATTGGCGGCCGGCAACAGTTCGGGACGCACCAGGCGCGGGATGATCGCGGTACGGGTGGGCTGGTTGATGCCGGCGAACCCGCTGTGCACAGCGATCAGGATGTACAGCAGCCAGATGTTGTTGGCGCCCGTCCAGGCCTGCAGTGCGATGCCGATGGTTGATGCCCACAGTCCGAGCCCGGAGAGCAGCGCCACCTTGCGGCGGTCGTGTGCGTCGGCGACAGCACCCCCGTACAGTCCGGCGAAGACCAGCGGCACCAGTGCGAACAGTCCGATCAGGCCGACGTTCAGGCTGGACCCGGTGATGTCATAGACCTGCAGGCTGACCGCAACGAGGGTGAGGTTGGTGCCGATCGCTGACAGCGCCGTACCGAAGTACAGTCTGCGGAATGCCGGACTTTCCTTCAGCGGAGTGATATCGGCGAGGAGTCTGGGCACCGGGTAAGTCTACCGGCGGAGCGGTTACCTCCGGCAACGACTCGCGCTCCTCATGCCGCTTCATCAGCCTGCTGACTTTCACTCGTGTGATGACTAGGGTTGCTCTCACAGTGCCGTGCGTCATCGATCGTCAAGCAGAGGAACCGCCATGCTCACCAGCGAGGTTGCTGAAGGAATTCACTGGCTCGAACACGCCCACGTGAACGTCTACTTCGTCGAGCAGGACGGCCGTGTGATGATCATCGACTCGGGCCTGCCCGGAATCTGGCCGCGCATCAGGAAAGCCCTCCGCGAACTGGGATTCGAGGATTCCGTGGTGGCGCTGGTCCTCACGCACGGCCACTTTGACCACGTGGGCGTGGCTGCGAAGCTGCGCACGCACTACCGTCTGCCGATCCTCGTCCATCCTGACGACGCCTACATCGCAGCCCACCCCTACCGCTACAAGCACGAGCTGAACCGGGTTGCGGTCGTGCTTCGGAACCCCCGGAGCTTCCCCATCATCGGCCGAATGAAGATGGCCGGAGCGCTCACCGTCCGCGGTGTCACCGAGACGCTGCCGCTTGTCCCGGGGATAGCAAGCAACCTTCCCGGAACCCCGGAGGTCATCCACGTTCCCGGGCACACGGCCGGCCACGTCGCGCTTCACTTCCCGGACCGTCGAGCGCTTCTTGTCGGTGACGCCTTCGTCACGCTCAACCCCTACACGGGCATCAAGGGACCGCAGATCGTCTCCGGGGCCGCGACGGCCAACTCACCGCAGGCACTAGATTCACTCGACCGGATTGCGGCGCTGCCCGCTGACAAAGTATTGACTGGCCACGGCGAACCATGGCTCTCGAGTCCGGCAGACGCCGTCGCAATCGCCAAGCTGAACGGACCCTCCTGAGGAGTCAGTCCACGGGATCCGGAACATGGCCCGCGATGGCGGCGTCAATGGCGTCCAGCAGCCCATCGTCCCCGAGAATGCGAAAATGGCCCATGACATCCAACTGCACGTTGGTGGCCCCGACCAGCTCGCTCCCGCCCGGAATATGCGGGTCGAACGTTCCGTAGATCGACGTGATGCGGGAATTCACCGCCAGGTTCGCGCGCAGCGCATTGAGCGTGCGGTTGCGGGGCGAGAAAGCGCGCAGGCTGGGCAGCAGCGCGAACATCGCGTACACCGAACCTGAGAAGGGCGAGTTCACCGCGATGAGCTGGCGCACACGCGGCGCCGAGTCAGGAAGGGTCATCACGTATTTGCCGATCAGCCCGCCCTTGCTGTGCGCCAGGAGGATCACGTCGGTCAGGTTGCGCTCACGCAGGTACCGCGCCACCAGTTCCGCCATCGCCGGCACGGATCCACGGTTGTAGCCCAGTGCGGTGACGGCATGTACGGGGTGTCCCGCCCCGTGAAGGTGGGACGCCACCGGATGCAGAAACTGCCATGGCTCGTAGATGCCGGGCAGCAGGATCACCGGCGCCTTGTTCCCGGACAGCTGCCGGGTAGCGTAACCGCGCAGAAGGAAGCCGCGGACCTGCCAGAAACCCACGTAGGCGTAGTCGAGTGCCCACGCCCAGCCCCGCCTAAGCAGTCGCACGGGAGGTCCCGGTGAGGAATCCCCGGGCTGTCTCCCCCGGGCGCGTGTACATCAAAACATGCGGCACGCCCGGAACCTCAACGATCGTGGCGTTGGGAGTGATGGCAGCCAACCTATGCAGCCAGTCCGCGGGCACGATGGGATCACGCGCGCCGCGCATCAGCACCACGGGACAAGTGACCCCGGCCAACGCTTCCTCCAGCCGATGATTCACCATGGCCGGCAGCGTTCTTACGTACGGGACTATGGAACGCAGGTAGTCCGTGAACACCACCAGATTCACTACCGGCGACTCCCGGGTGGTGTCCTGTGCAAGACGGAGCGCCTGCTTTGGAATGGAGCGCTCGCGGTCGTTGGTGGTAGGACCGAGCAACACGAGCTTCGACACCCGCTCCGGGGCGCGCAACACCGTTTCCGTTGCCACCTGGCAGCCCATCGAATGACCCACCAGCACGACGCCGGTGAGCTCCTGTCTGCTCAGGAAAGCCAGAACAATCTCTCCCAGCTGAGGTACGGACAGCGCTCGACGCGGCCCCGGGGACGAACCGAACCCCGGAAGCTCGATCGCGTAGACAGAGTTGGTCCGGGCGAGTTCCTGCGCCAGCGGCTCAAAGTACCGGGCAGACACTCCAATCCCATGGACGAGCACAACGGGCTGCCCGCCGCTGCCGATCCTGCGTATTGTCACCGGGCAATCGAGCAAGCTCTCCTGGTGTACTTCATCCCATGGCCCGCGATGCATCCCAAAACCTCTCATGAATATCATCTTCGTCAAGGGTAGCCCGTCAACCACGATTTATTATGAATTACTCAGAATAGATGATTGACTGGTTGCATGACCGAAGCCACTTTGCCTGCGAGCCCCTGGGCTGGTTCCCTGCGTTCGGCCGGGCGCAGGGTGACAAAGCAGCGCCTGGCGGTACTCGCCGCTGTTGAACGGTCGCCGCACTCAACCGCCGACGACGTCGTCTCCGCGGTCCGCGCGGAACTCGCCGACATCACGGTCCAGTCGGTGTATGTAGTGCTCGCCGACCTCACCGTGAGCGGACTGCTGCGCAGGATCGAAACACCCAATTCGCCCGCGCGCTATGAGACCCGGGTCAACGACAACCACCACCACGCCGTGTGCACGGGCTGCGGCCGAATCGAAGACGTCGACTGCGCTGTCGGACACGCCCCCTGCCTGACACCCGCCTGGTCCCCCGGATCCGGCCAGATGACCATCCAGATTGCCGACGTCGTTTATCAAGGCGTATGCAACGACTGCCGCGAGGCGTCCCGCGAAGAATCCCCCGAACTTCCCGAACTAGAAAAACACTGAAAGAAGGAGAATCCATGACTGTAAACTTCAGCACCACCCAATCGGGTGCGCCGGTTGTCGACGACAGCAATTCCTCGGCTCTGGGCCGCGACGGCGTCATTCCGCTGACTGACCACTACCTGATCGAGAAGCTCGCCCAGTTCAACCGCGAGCGCGTGCCCGAGCGCGTTGTGCACGCCAAGGGCGGCGGCGCCTTCGGCGTGTTCGAGGCCACCGAGGACGTCAGCAAGTACACGAAGGCAGCCCTTTTCCAGCCGGGCGTCAAGACCGAGACGCTGCTTCGCTTCTCCTCCGTTGCAGGCGAGCAGGGCTCTCCCGATACGTGGCGCGACCCCCGCGGTTTCGCACTGAAGTTCTACACCTCTGAGGGCAACTACGATCTCGTGGGTAACAACACCCCGGTGTTCTTCATCCGCGACGGCATCAAGTTCCCCGACTTCATCCACTCGCAGAAGCGCCTTCCCGGCTCCAATCTGCGTGACGCGGACATGCAGTGGGATTTCTGGACCCTCTCCCCCGAGTCGGCACACCAGGTCACCTGGCTGATGGGCGACCGGGGCCTCCCGGCTTCCTGGCGCACCATGAACGGCTACGGCTCACACACGTACCAGTGGATCAACGAGGCCGGCGAGAAGTTCTGGGTCAAGTACCACTTCAAGTCCAACCAGGGCCACGAGACCCTGACCGGGGATGAGGCTGAGGCGCTCGCCGGCTCGGACGCCGACCACCACATCCGCGACCTCTACGAGAACATCGAGCAGGGCAACTTCCCCAGCTGGGATCTCAAGGTTCAGGTCATGCCGTATGAGGATGCGAAGAACTACCGGTTCAACCCGTTCGACCTCACCAAGGTGTGGCCGCACGCTGACTACCCGCTGATCCCGGTCGGCAAGCTGACTCTGGACCGCAATCCGGAGAACTACTTCGCGCAGATCGAGCAGGCTACCTTCGCGCCGTCGAACTTCGTTCCAGGCATCGCCGCTTCACCGGACCGGATGCTGCAGGCTCGCATCTTCTCCTACGCTGACGCGCACCGCTACCGTGTGGGCACCAACCATGCGCAACTGCCCGTCAACGCTCCGAAGAGCGAGGTGCGCAACTACTCCAAGGACGGCGACTCACGCTTCTTCTTCAATTCGCCGCAGACCCCGGTCTACGCGCCGAACTCCATGGGCGGCCCCGCTGCTGACCCGTCCCTGACCGGTCCTGAGGGCGGCTGGGAGAACGACGGCGACCTGGTGCGTGCTGCCCACACCCTCCACACCGAGGACGACGACTTCGGCCAGGCAGGCACACTGTACCGCGAGGTCTACAACGACGCGGAGAAGGCCCGCTTCCTGGAGAACATCACCGGTGCGGTCAGCGGCGTGACCATCGATGAGATCCGCGAGCGCGCTATCCAGTACTGGACCAACGTAGATGCCGACCTTGGTGCGAAGCTTCGCGCCAACCTTGGCAGCGCGTCGGGCGCCGCACAGAACTCGGACGCTGAGGCCGCGAACAAGTTCTAGGCTCCAGCGCTAGCGCTTAGGCTCAATCGAGCGGGCGGGCGGAAATGGCGGATTCCTTACCGGAGTCCAGTCATTTCCGCCCGCTCATTTGCGTTAACCGCCCTTACCGCCCTGGCGTTGGTGAAGCGGCGACATCCAGGCCGTAGAAGAACCGGTCCAACAGGAGCTCGAGCGCCTCTTCCACGGCTGTTCGGTCCTGATTCAGCACGTAGTCGTACTGAAGGCCGTACAGACTTGAGATGAACAGTCGCGCAAAAGGGTCTGCCTGCCGGCGTTCAATTCCCTGGCTCACCAACCATTCAGCGGTGAAGGATTGCCAGTAGACGAACTTCCGCACGGCGCTGGCCCGCGGAGTGGGGCTTACGACGTCCTGGACAGAAGCTTCAAATTCAAGACGCTGCAGGTTGCGGTTCCGGTCCACGAGCAGCCAGTTCCAGGAATCGACGATCCAGCTGCGGAAGTCCTCCCGGGTGAACTTTTCGGGATTCGCGGGTTTGAGAGCATCGTGACGTGCCTCGATGTGCCGGACGATCTCGTTGATGAGTTCTTCGCGGTTCCCGAAGTGGTACACGAGCACGTAGGAGCTGATACCCAGGCCGTCAGCCAGCGTGCGGAAGCTCAGCGTCGCGAACGTCTTGTCGAGGAGGTAATCAACAATCTGATCGAGAAGCTCGTTCTTGCGTTCCGGTTTCGGAGGGCGCCCCATGGCTGAATATTACAGGCCGTTTGGGCGCCCTCCGTTTCGGCTCCTAGCGCCCCGCCCGGGACTCCTCGCGCACAGGCTCGCCCGCATCGATCTTTCCGGCGAGGCGCGAGTGGCGCTGCCCGTAGGCGAAGTAGATGGCGAAACCGGCTATGAGCCAGATGCCGAAGAACACCCAGGTTACGGTGGCGAGGTTGAGCATCAGGTACACGCAGAGAACCGCTGACAGGATCGGAATTACCTTGCCGAAAGGCACACGGAAGGACGGCTTGAGGTCCGGCCGCTTCTTCCGGAGGACCAGGATGCCGAGGCTGACGGTGACGAATGCGGAGAGCGTGCCGATATTGATCATCTCGGCGAGCAGTTCAACTTCGGTGAAACCTGCCAGCAGGGCGACGACGACGCCGCACAGAATCTGCGTGCGCGCCGGTGTGCTGCGCTTCTCGGATGTCCGGCTCAGCCCGCGCGGCATGAGTCCGTCACGGCTCATGGCGAAGATAACGCGGGCAAGGCCCATGAGCAGGACCATGATGACTGTGGTCAGCCCGATAAGGCTTCCGACGGAAATGATTCCGGCGGCCCAGTCGGCGCCAACGAGTTGGAACGCGGTAGCCAGCGACGGCGATTCAGTTGCCGCCAGCTCCTTATAGGAGACCATGCCGGTCACAGCCAGGGTCACGAGGATGTAGAGCACCGTCACCAGTGCAAGACCACCGAAGATGCCGCGCGGGAGAGTTTTCTGCGGATTCTTCACTTCCTCCGCGGAGGTGGCGACCACGTCGAACCCGATGAACGCAAAGAACACCAGTGCCGCTCCGGAGATGATGCCGGTGAAGCCGTACACCGCGGGGTTGGCGCCGCTGAGGAAGGAAAGGAACGGCTGGGACTGCCAGCTGCTGTCGAGCTCGGGCGGCGCCTCGGAGGCAGGGACGAACGGCGTGTAGTTCGCGCCGTCGATGTAGAAGAATCCAACAACGATGACGAACAGGACAATGGCGATCTTGATGATCGTGAAGATGTTGTTTACGCGGGCGGAAAGCTTGGTTCCCAGCACCAGGATCATCGTGAAGACGGCGACGATGATCAACGGACCCCAGTACACCGTGATGCCGAGAAGGTTGACCTGGGACGGAACGTCCAGGTTGAGCACGGCGAACAGGTCGCTGAGGTACACACCCCAGAACTTTGCGATGACCGCGCCGGCCATCAGCAACTCGAGGATCAGGTTCCAGCCGATGATCCAGGCAATCAGCTCACCCATCGTGGCGTAGGTGAAGACGTAGGCGCTCCCTGCGACGGGGATGGCCGTGGCGAACTCGGCGTAGCACATGATGGCCAATGCACAGGTGATTGCGGCGAGCACAAACGAGATGGTGACAGCCGGGCCCGCATTGAAGGCGGCTGCCTGGGCGCCAACGGAAAAGATGCCCGCGCCGACTGCAACGGCAACACCCATGATCATGAGGTCCCAGGTGGTCAGTGACCGCTTGAGTGTGCGGCCTTTCTCGCCTGAGTCTGCGATCGATTGTTCGACCGATTTGGTACGGAAAAGATTCACGGCTTTGTGTCCTTCGTGGGGAAACTAACCGGTCAATCGTAGTAATTCCGTAACAACGCTCAGCATTCATCTCACCAGGTGAGACGAATGCCGAGCGTTGGCGGGTCAGCGCCCTGTCGTGACGGGGTCCGACGACGGAACCTGGCGAGCGCCGTCGTCGTCCGTTTTCTCCACCAGGCGGGCGCCCTCGACATCGACGTCCGGGAGGATCCGGTCCAGCCATTTCGGCAGCCACCAGGCCGAGCGGCCGAGCAGGTGCATGGCGGCCGGAATGAGGGTCATCCGGACAACGAACGCGTCGAGCAGCACTCCGAACGCGAGGCCGAAGCCGATCGGCCGGACCATGGTCAGGTGCGAGAAGACGAAGCCCGCGAACACGGACACCATGATGATCGCGGCCGCGGTCACCACCCTCGCACCGTGGCTGAATCCGACGCGGACAGCTTCCTTCGCGGGACGACCGTGAACGAAGGACTCACGCATGCCGGAGACGAGGAACATCTGGTAGTCCATGGCCAGGCCGAAGAGCACGCCGATCAGGATGATCGGCAGGAAGCTCAGGATGGGCCCGGGATTGTTCACCCCGAAGAAGTCGCCCATCCAGCCCCACTGGTAAATCGCAACGGTGGCGCCGAAGCTCGCCATCAGCGAGAGCAGGAAGCCTGCGGTCGCGATGAGCGGGACGAGGATGGAGCGGAAGACGAGGAGCAGCAGGATCAGTGACAGCCCGACGACGATGCCCAGGTACAGCGGCATGGCCTCCATCAGCTTGGCGGACACGTCGATGTTCGCAGCGGTCTGCCCGGTGACGGACACGGTGACGCCGGTGGCGTCCTCGATGCTGGCGGCCTCGGCGCGAAGGTCTCGCACGAGTTGCTCGGTGCTTTCACTCGCGGGGCCCTTCTCGGGGATGACCTGGTAGATGGCCGTGCGGCCGTCATCACTGATACCGGCAGGAACAGCGGCCGCGACGTCGTCAATACCGGCAAGGCGATCGGCTACGTCGAGCTGGAGGTCGGTGCGCTCGCCCTCATCCTCGATTGCCGGCAGCTCACCGACGGCAAGCAGCGGACCATTGGTACCTTCACCGAACTTCTCCCCCACCAGTGTGTAGGCCTGGTAGGCTGTGGAGTCCGCCGGCTCGGACCCGCCGTCTGGCAGCCCGACGCGCAGTTGGAGCGCAGGCAGAGCCAGCACACCGAGCACGAGGACACCGGCCAGCACAGTGAGGATCGGTTTCCGGGTGACGATGCCGCCCCAGCCGCGGCCGGCGGCGTATGAGTCATCAACCGTGTGCTCGTCGGCCTCTGCTTCGCGGGCGGTGTGCGCGGTCTTCCAGCGTCGCTTCGAGATGACCTTGCGGCCCATGAAGCCGAGCAGCGCCGGCGTCAGGGTAAGCGCTACAAGCACAGCGACGGCGACGGTTCCGGCTGCGGACAGTCCGAGGATGGTGAGGAACGGCAGGCCGGGGACGGCGAGCGCGGCCAGCGCGATAATGACCGTGATACCCGCGAACAGGACGGCGTTGCCTGCAGTGCCGGTGGCACGGGCGATGGATTCCTGCAGGGGCATGCCGCGCAGCAGCTGGGTGCGGTGGCGGTTGACGATGAACAGTGAATAGTCGATTCCGACGGCGAGGCCCAGCATCAGCGCGAGCACCGGTGAGATGGAGCTCATCTGGATGAGTCCGGTGAGTGCGAAGGTGATACCAACGCCGACTCCGACGCCGACGATTGCCATCAACAGCGGCAGGCCGGCGGCTACGAGTGTTCCGAGCATGACGATGAGGACAATGGCAGCAACCAGGAGGCCGATGACTTCGGCCGGGCCGAATATCTCTGAGATGTCCTGGACGATCTCTTTGCTGTACTCGACGTTCAGTCCGGCCTCGGTCGCCGCGTCGGCCGCTTCCTGGACCGCCTCGCGGGTCTCGACAGTGACTGCGTCGACCGCGGTAGTGAACTGGACACTCGCAACCGCGGTGGTGCCGTCGTCGGACACGAACTGCACTCCGGAAGAGGCCTCGAGGAGGCGCTCTCCACGCTCGAGTTCCACGCGGGCGGCGTCCAGTTCGGCCTGGCCCTCGTCGAGCTGCGTGCGCTGGGCATCGATCTCGGCCTGGGCGGCGTCGAGCTGCGCCTCAGTGGCCTCGACTTGCTGAGCGGGGAGGAACGCCCTGCCTGCTTCGAACTGCGCCCGCTGCTCATCGAGCTGCGCCTGGGCGGCGTCGAGCTGGGCGGCACCGTCTGCTAGCTCTTGGGCGCCGGCAACAAGTTCGGCCCTGCCGCTCTCGACCTCCTCGCGGCTGGCGGCAATCTGTTCGGCGGTCTCGAAGGGATCAATAACCGATTCGACGCCGTTGAGCCCCTCGACGTCGGTGAGCGCCTCATTGACAGCACCCTGCTGTTCCGGGGTGAATTCGCCGTCTGTGCTCTGGAAGACGATGGTGCCCATGCCGCCGATGGCTTCGGGCATTTCCTCCTTGAGCTGGTTGAGGACCCGCTGGGACTCAGTGCCGGGGATGGTGAAGTTGTTGCTCAGCGTGCCGGAGAAGGCGACGGCGGAGCCGCCCACCGCGAGCATGATCGCCAGCCAGGCGGACACCACCCACCAGCGGCGGCGGTAGGCGAAGGAACCGAGTCGGTACAGGAGGAATGCCATGGTGTTGTGCGTCCTGGGTTAGAAGGCTTGATTAGGAAAAAGGACGGGAGAAGCCGTCGCGCAGCATGGTCAGCGTTGCGACAATCGAGTTCTCGAGGCTTTGCGCGTCGTTATTGTCATTGCCGCTGTCCGCGGTTTCGCTTGATGCCCACTCACTCATTGCGGCCTTGGCGCAGGAGAGCAGTGAACCGACCAGTGCATGGACATAAAGTGTTGAGGCCTGATCGCGCAGCCGGTGCTCCACTGCGCTGATGATGCGGGCTTCAGCCCGCTCCCAGGCGAGGAGGTGAGTGCCGAGAAGGTCAGGATTCCCGGCGGCCATGCGGAAGAGGTCGCCGCAGTCCTTCAGGTTTTCCACCTTGGTGGTGGCGGCGAGCGCAGCGATCATGGCGTCGAGGATGGGTTCGTTCTGTGGACGGGCAGCCAGCTCGGCTTCCGCCCGGTCCAGGAACGACTCCGTAGAAACGATCAGTGCTTCTTCCGGGCTATGGAAATAGTTGAAGAAGGTGCGGCGGGAGACGTTTGCCTGGTCGGCAATCTGCTCTGCCGTGAACCCGCCCATACCGTGGGTGCGCGCGAGGTCGAGAGCCGCCTGGGCAATGGCCCGCCGTGTCTCGAGCTTGTTCTGCTCGCGGCGGCTGATCTGCTGTTCTGTCACATACTTACACTACGTGCAACTTTGCACGCTGTGCAAGTTTACCTTCCTAGGACTGGACCATCCTGCCTCAGGCGGCGCCGCCGTCGTTCGCTGGCTGCTTCATCTCGACGAGCTGGATCAGGTTGCCGCAGGTATCATCCAGGACGGCGATGACGGCGTCACCAATGTCAGTCGGTTGCTGGGTGAACACCACTCCGAGGTTGGTGAGCCGTTCATGTTCGGCTGCGAGGTTGTCCACGGCAAACTGCGCCAGCGGAATCCCGTCCTCAATGAGGGCGTCGCGGTACGGCTTTACGGCGGGATGACCTGCCGGTTCCAGGAGCAGCTCCGGCCCGTCCGGTGATTCGGGAGAGGTAACGGTGAGCCAGAAGTCGTCCCCAATCGGGATGTCGTGGCGCTTCTCGAAACCGAGGACGTCTGTGTAGAAGGCAAGCGCCGCGCGCTGGTCGTCGACGAAGATACTGGTCATGGCGATTCTCATTGGTCAATCCTCTTTCCGGGAGGCCACCGTCGGGCAATTTCCGCGATTGGCTCGGGCTTGAAGTAATGAAACTTGGACCGCCCACGCCGCTCAGTTGCCACGAGCCCCGCAGCCTCAAGCACGGCGAGATGCTGTGAGATCGCTTGCCGGGAGCTAGAAACGCCGTGGCGCATGGTGAGCGTGGAGCAGATTTCGAACAGCGTCTGGCCGTCGCGCGCTGCAAGTTCGTCGAGGATGGTGCGCCTCGTCTCGTCGTCGAGAGCACGGAAGACGTCGGACATGCCTCCATGATACGCAAGTGGGAGCTTGCATATCAAGAGAACGCACGCCTCAGCGTGCCGGATTGCCCGGGTGCTGAGGAGCAGAGTGCGTGTCGCATCCCGACGCGCCGGCTATCGGCCGATCAGCGAACAGAACGCGGGCAAACTGGCCCGCGAAGACCCAGGGAGGAACTACTCCCCGCGGGAAATCGCGATCATGTCCTCACGCGGAACCAGCTTCACACGCTCGCGGACCAGCTCCGGGAGGCTGTCGCCGTCGTGCATGTAGTTCGCGCCCAACTTCAGCTCATGGGCATCCAGCTTCAGCCAACCTTCCCAGGTGGTGTAGCGGACGCCGCGCTCCTCCAGAAGGTTGATGATGGCGTCTTCCGACGGATGCTCGGCCGGCGGCAGGTTCAGGCGGTCTTCGAGGAGGTAACCGATAGTCTCGAGGGCGTCACCCTTGGTGTGGCCGATCAGGCCGACGGGGCCGCGCTTGATCCAGCCGGTGCAGTAGATGCCCGGGACAGCGTTGCCGGATTCGTCGATGACCCGTCCGCCCTCGTTGGGAATGACGCCGTTCTGCTCGTCATAACCGACTTCCGGCAGCTCCGAACCGAAGTAACCGATGGCCCGGTAAACCGCCTGCACCGGGTAGTCGAGAAATTCACCGGTGCCCTCGACGGAGCCGCTGCCGTTGAGGCGGGTGCGTTCGAAGCGGATATTCGCAACCTTGCCCGGTGCCTCGGGCGCATCGGTGATCTCGACCGGGCTGTGCAGGAAGTGGAGGTGAAGGCGCCGCGACGCGGTGAACTCGGCCGGGTCTTCGGGCTGCTCGACCAGCCAGTTGGTCAGCGTCTTGACCATCGTCTTGGTCTGGTTGTTGCTGGCGATCTGCTGTTCGGAAGCCTCGTCAAAGTCGAAGTCCTCCGGGTACAGCACAATATCGACATCGCGGGAGTGGGAAAGTTCGCGGAGCTCCAGCGGAGTGAACTTCACCTGCGCGGGACCACGGCGACCGAAGACGTGGACGTCCGTCACCGGCGACTTCTTCAACGCAGCATAGACGTTCGAGGGAATTTCGGTGACCAAGAGGTCATCTGCGTGCTTCGAGAGGACGCGGGCGATGTCCAGCGCCACGTTGCCGTTGCCGATCACGGCGACCTGGCTGGCATCGAGCGGCCAGTCGCGGTCAACGTCGGGGTGCCCGTCATACCAGGAGACAAAATCCGCTCCCCCGAAGGAGCCCTCAAGGTCTACGCCCGGGATGTTGAGATCGGCATCCTTGACCGCGCCGGTGGCGAAGATGACGGCATCGTAGAAGGTGCGGAAGTCTTTCAATGTGAGGTCACGGCCGTAGTTGACGTTGCCGAGGAAGCGGATGTCCCCGCGGTCCAGGACTTTGTGCAGGGCTGTGACGATGCCCTTGATCCGCGGGTGGTCAGGTGCCACACCGTAGCGGATGAGACCGTACGGCGCCGGGTAGTGGTCGAACAGGTCGATGGAAACTTCGAAGTCTCCGCCCTTGACCTCCTGCGACTTCGTCAGGATGTCTGCGGCATAGACACCGGCCGGGCCTGCGCCGATGATGGCGACCCGAAGTGGACGGACCGACGTCGTGCTGGACACTGATGCCTTCTTCCTGGTGGATTACCTGGGGCTTCCCGGGATGACAAACGCCTACACATTAGCGCACAGTTTCCTATTCTAAATCCCCCGTTCGATCAGCGTCGAAACCAGTGGCGAGGCTCACCCGCGGGCACCCGGAATAGGAACGGCACGACGGCGGTTGGCACGCATGTGAGCCGCACCCCCCTTACCAGTCCGCGCCCTGCCCGCAGCGAGAACGCCACGGGCGTCCTCTTTGGTATCGGCGCCTACGGCCTGTGGGGCATGCTCCCCCTGTACTTCCTTATTCTGCTGCCCGCCACCGCCGTGGAGATTGTGGCGAACCGGGTTCTGTGGTCGCTGATTTTCTGCGCCCTCCTGCTGACCGTTCTGCGGTCGTGGGGCACGCTCCGCACCGCCGTCACCAATCCCAGAATACTGGGCACCCTTACCGTGGCCGGGCTCCTCATTGCCGTGAACTGGCTCGTCTATACCTACGGTGTCACCAACGGCCACGCCATTGAGGCCTCGCTGGGCTACTTCATCAACCCCATCGTGTCGGTACTTCTCGGGGTGCTCGTGCTGCGGGAAAAGCTGCGCCCACTGCAGTGGGCGGCCGTCGGAATGGGGCTTGTCGCCGTCATCGTCCTTGCGGTGGGGTACGGGAACGTCCCGTGGATCGCCCTTGCCCTGGCGTTTTCGTTCGGCTTTTACGGCTTCGTGAAGAAGCGGGTGGGGCCGAGTGTCGACGCGGTGTCCAGTCTGAGCATCGAGACGGCGGTGCTGACACCGATCGCGGCGGCTGTCATGATCTGGCTGGCCCTGTCCGGCGGCGCAACGCTGACCACTGAGGGCCCGGGCCACTTCTGGATCATGGCGGCGTCGGGAATCATCACCGCGGTGCCGCTGATTTTCTTTGGAGCAGCGGCCCGCCGGCTTCCGCTGACCACCATCGGGATGCTGCAGTACCTGGCGCCGATCCTTCAGTTCATCCTGGCCTTGACGGTGTTCCGTGAGGAGATGCCGCTGGAGCGGTGGATCGGTTTTGGACTGGTATGGGTGGGCCTCGCGCTCCTCACCGTGGACATGGTTCGTACGGTGCGGAAGAACGCGAGGCCCCACAAGCGCGAGCTGCAACAGCTGCCCGCGAGCGCCTAGCTACTCGGCCACCTCCAGCGCCGGGGTGTCGCGGCGCAAGGTTTCCCCACGGAAGAACCCGGGATGCGAGCGGCGGACGATGAACATCACCAGTACGCCGAGGGCGATGATTCCGACACCGATCACAAACACCAGTCCCACCCCGAAGATTTCCGAGCCGCTGCCGAAGGCTGGATCCCAGCTGTCAACGGCGGTCTGCAGGAACACGATTACAAGGCCGGTTCCGCCGAGCAGGGGCGCAAGGAGGCGGAACACGAAGTTCCGTGCTGAAGTGAACGCCGTCCGGCGGAAGTACCAGACGCACGCCAGCGCGGTCAGGCCGTAGTAGAAGCAGATCATCAGGCCGAGCGCCATGATGGTGTCGTTAAGGACGTTGTCGCTGATGACGCGCATGAGCGAGTAGAAGCCTGCGGAGATGACGCCGGCAACAACGGTGGCGAACACCGGCGAGCGGTACGTCGGATGCACTGTGGCAAACTTCTGCGGCAGCGCCTTGTAGTAACCCATCGCCAGCAGGCTGCGGGCCGGGGAAAGGAAGGTTGACTGCAGCGACGCGGCGCAGCTGGAGAGCACGGCGAGCGAGAGCAGGATGGCGAACGGCCCCATGACCGGAGCTGCGAGCGCCGCGAAGACGTTCTCTGAGATGTCAGCGTTGTTGAGCCCAAGGCCCTCGGTACCAATACCGGCGAACATCACCGTTGCGATAGCGCCGAGCAGGTAGATTCCCAGCACGACGACGGCGGTCCAGGTCGCTGCCCGGCCTGCGGTGCGCTTCCCGTTCCGGGATTCCTCGCTCACGGTAAGGCAGACGTCCCAGCCCCAGAACGCGAAGATGGACAGCGACAGCCCCAGCGCGAAGGCGGAGAAGCTCTCGATGGCGAAGGGGTTGAACCAGTCCCAGCTGAAGGCAATGGTGTCGGCAGCAGCGCCCTGCTGGATCCGGCTGAATGCGGCGATCACGAACCACGCGAGCACGCCGACCTGAAGCCCCACGAGCGCGTACTGCACGGCCTTGGTGGTCTTGACACCGCGGCACGAAACCCAGACTGCAGCTCCGACGAACACCAGGCAGGTCAGGATGTTCAGCCACCGGATGCCGGTAAGGTCCGCGATCGCGTCCTGCCCGGTGAGCTGGGCGAGGAACAGGTAGAAGAAGTCGACGGCGACGCCGGCCAGGTTGGACAGCACGATGATGTTCGCTGCCAGCAGCCCCCAACCGCCGATCCAGCCGATGTAGGGACCGAAGGCCTTGGTCACCCAGGTGAAGGTGGTTCCGCTGTCCGGGCTGTCCGCGTTCAGTTCGCGGTACCCCAGCGCCACCAGGAACATCGGGATGAACCCGACAATGAAGATCGCCGGAAGGTGCACACCGATGCTCTGCACGGTCGGACCGAGCGTACTGGTGAGGACGTAGGCCGGTGCAATGGTGGAGATACCGATGACGACGACGGCGAGCAGGCCGAGCTGCCCCGTTTTCAGTCCCTTGCCGGAGTACTTGGGTGTGCTGTCTGGAGCGCCGGTGCGCACTTTCATAGTGCTCATGGGTTCCTTACCTCTTTGTTAGGAATTGTTTGGGAGTCTGGTTCTCCGGTGAGGACCGCCATGTGCGGAGCGGGTTCTCCACTATCACCTGGATTCCATAAAACGAATTGCGTTCGTTTAGTATGCAGGCTCCCGGCCCGCTGTGCAAGAGACACCCACCTGTGAGTTGGCAGGACACGCCCCTAATGCCTCTGGCAAAGTCATATGGTCGAAGCAACGCTCTGATTGATGGAGCGTTTGATGGTCAAGTTGTTTCCTGTGAATGCGCG
>NZ_CANLXP010000008.1 GCF_947495145.1 uncultured Arthrobacter sp. | reverse complement strand
ACGCGCATTCACAGGAAACAACTTGACCATCAAACGCTCCATCAATCAGAGCGTTGCTTCGACCATATGACTTTGCCGCGCTCAAAAGGGGTGTGTCCTGCGAACTCATGGGGTCAGGACGCGCCGAGCAGTCGCGCCAGGGCCGCAGCACCCGCCCCCACCAGTACGACGACGAGGAACGGCGCCCGGAGCAACAGCGCCACAGCGGCCGCCACGAGGGCGGCAAGGCGCGCGTCCAGCACCAGCGACTGACCGCTGGAGAAGGTATTGACGGCGGTCAGCGATGCCAGGAGCCCGATTGTCAGCGTTCCGGCGACGCGGGTCGTCCGCGGGTTCTCCATGAGGCGCGCGGGAACCAGGTAGCCGGCGAGCTTCGTGACATAGCTGACCGCGCAGGCGATCAGGATCCAACCCCAGAGATTCACGGCCGTCCTTTCGTGGGGTAGGGCTCGAGGTCGGGTTCAAGACCTTCCCGGGAGGGCCCGAAGCTGAACCAGCCGAGCAGGGCTGCCACGGCGGCGGCCACCAGGATCGGCACTCCGGGCGGAGCGAACGGAACCGCGAGGAGCGTGACGAGCGCGCAGACGACGGCGATCGCGGCCGGTTCGCGTGCCTTCAGCCGCGGCCATAATAGGCCCAGGAATGCGGCGACGGCTGCTCCGTCCAGCCCCCACTGCGCCGGATCTCCTAGCGCATTGCCCAACAGTGCGCCGACCAGCGTGAAAGCATTCCACAAAACGTATGTACCGAGCCCGGCCACCCAGAACCCCCGTGTCTGCTCCTGACGCTCGCTCTGCCCCGTGGCGGTAGCGGTCGACTCGTCGATGGTCACCTGTGCCGCCGCTAGTTTGCGAAGACCACTCGGCCGGAGCAGCGCGTTCATCTGCATCCCGTAGACAGCATTGCGGATACCTAGCAGGGAGGCCGCCGACATGGCCGCCGCTCCGGTTCCGCCGCCGCCCACCACCCCGATGAAGGCGAACTGGGACCCCCCGCTGAACAGCAGGAGGCTGAGGGCCATCGTCTGCAGGAGATCGAGCCCGGAAGCCACCGAAAGCGCTCCAAAAGAGACGCCATACAAGCCGGTCGCCACGGCAATCGACAGTCCAACCCGCACAGCCGGGGATCTCGAAAACTCCACCGGCCAAGCGTATGCCGAATTCAGCGGGCGCTTCACTTCGAGGGCCATGGCCGCAATACTGAAGAAGGTCAGCATACTTATCAGCTCATCCTTAACGAACCGAGGAGTATCGATGAAGGCACTTACCTGGCAGGGAAAGCGGTCCGTGAGCGTTGAGGAAGTCCCGGATCCACGTATTGAGGACCCGTCCGACGCCATTGTCCGCATCACCTCGACAGCCATCTGCGGATCGGATCTCCACCTGTATGAGGTGTTGGGGCCCTACATGCACAAGGGTGACGTCCTCGGGCACGAGCCCATGGGAATCGTGGAGGCCGTCGGCAGCAGCGTGACCAACCTCAAGCCCGGCGACCGCGTGGTCATCCCCTTCAATATCTCCTGCGGGCACTGCTGGATGTGCAATAGCGGGCTGCAGTCGCAGTGTGAGACGACGCAGGTCCATGACCAGGGGTCAGGTGCCGCCCTGTTCGGGTTCTCCGAACTCTACGGTTCGGTCCCGGGCGGACAGGCGGAATATCTGCGCGTGCCGCACGCCGACTACGGACCGGTCAAAGTAGGAACCGAACTTCCCGACGAGCGGTATCTCTACCTGTCCGACATCCTGCCCACCGCCTGGCAGGGTGTCCAGTACGCGGACGTGCCCAGCGGCGGCACGCTGGCCGTCTTCGGCCTGGGCCCTGTTGGGCAGTTCGCGAGCAGGATCGGCAAGCACCTTGGCCAGCGCGTCATCGCCGTTGAACCTGTGCCCGAGCGCCGCGCGATGGCCGAACGCCATGGCATCGAGACCATTGATTTCACGAAGGACGTGGGCGATGTCCTCCGCGAGATGACCAGCGGCCGCGGACCGGACGCCGTTGTCGACGCCGTCGGCATGGAGGCGCACCATTCCCCCGTCGGGGCCTTCGCGCAGCACGCCGTCGGGCTACTGCCCGACGCGCTGGCCAGGAAGGCCATGGAAACGGCCGGGGTGGACCGGCTCAGCGTGCTTCACGCTGCAATTGACTCAGTACGGCGGGGCGGAACAGTGTCCCTGAGCGGCGTGTACGGCGGAACCGCGAGCCCCATGCCGCTACTGACCATGTTCGACAAGCAGATTCAGACGCGCATGGGTCAGTGCAACGTCCGTCGATGGACCGACGAGCTGCTTCCCATCGTGGAGGACCCCTCGGATCCTTTGGGCGTCATGGACCTCAAGACGCACGAAGTTTCTCTGGATGAGGGGCCGGCGGCTTACGAAACCTTCCAAAAGAAGCAGGACGGTTGCATCAAGGTGGTACTCAAGCCCTAACCACCCATCGTTCATTCGTCAGGACACGCCCCTTATGAGCTTCCATAAGGGGCGTGTCCTGCCAACTCAACGCGCGGGGGAGACCTGCTGGGCCTCGTGGATCGCGTCGGCGGCCCGCACCAGCGCAAGGTGGGAGAACGCCTGCGGGAAGTTTCCGGCCATCCGGTTGTTCTCGGCGTCGTACTCCTCGGACAGCAGGCCCAGCTGATTGGCGTAACCGACCAACTGATCCATGAGGCTTCTGGCGTCATCCAGGCGGCCGGTGTGCGCGTACTGCTCGACAAGCCAGAATGAGCAGGCGAGGAACGGGTGCTCCCCCGGCGCCAGACCGTCGATCGCAGACTCGGTGCGGTATCGGAGCAGCAGTCCGTGAGCATCGAGGAGCTGTTCCTCCATCCGCGACACCGTACCGAGCATCATTGGATCGTCATAGCCAACGAACCCGACCTGCGGCAACTGCAACAACGACGCATCCACCAGCGCGCTTCCGTAGAACTGCGTGAAGGAATTGGTTTCGCGGTCGAACCCCTGCTCCAGGATCTCCGTGCGGAGCTGATCGCGCAGCTCTTCCCAGCGGTCCGCCTCACCCTTGAGCCCATGCTCCCGGACTGCGCGGGCGCCGCGATCGAACGCAGCCCACATCATCACCCGTGAATGGGTGAAGTACGCGGGCTCGCCGCGCATCTCCCAGATGCCGTGATCCTTGGCGTTCAGGTGTTTCTCCAGGAAGCCCAGCAGCGCATGCTGCAGCGGCCAGGAAAACTCGTCTTCCTGCACGCCGCGCTTACGCAGCTTCTCCAGGGCCACCATTACTTCACCGACGACGTCGGCCTGGTACTGGCTCACAGCCCCGTTACCCACGCGGACGGGGGCTGAGTCGGCGTAGCCGGGAAGGTGGCCGAGAACCTTTTCCGGCAGGTTGCGTTCCCCTGAGACGCTGTACATGATCTGCAGATCTTCAGGATCGCCCGCGACGGCGCGCAGGAGCCAGTTCCGCCACCCGGAAGCTTCATCCTCGTAGCCGTGGGTCATCATGGCTTCAAGCGTCAGGGCCGCATCACGAAGCCAGCAGAACCGGTAATCCCAGTTTCGTTCGCCGCCGAAAGCCTCGGGCAGGGAGGTCGTGGGAGCCGCAACGATGCCGCCGGTATCTTCGTGTGTCAGCGCACGCAGCACCAGGAGCGAGCGCTTGACGATTTCGTCGTACTCCCCCTGCTTCTCGCAGCTTTCCGCCCAGTTCTGCCAGTAGTCGATGGTTGTCTTGAGCGTGATGTCGAAGTCCAGTGGTGTGGGCTGCGGACGATGCGAGGGGTACCACACCAGCTCAAGATCCACAGTCTCACCGGCTTCGACGGTGAATTCGCCTGCGTGGCGGTGGTCGGCAGCTCGCGGAAGGTGGGTGCCGCGGAGGAGCAGGGCGTCAGGACCGGCCATTGCCAGGATGCCCGGTCCGCCCTCTTCGTGGGTGCGCCGCACCCATGGCAGGACTTCGCCGTATCCAAAACGCACCACGAGTTCCTGGCGCATCGGCACCGATCCGCTGACGCCCTCGATACGGCGTGCCAGGGAGGCACGGCGATCATGGATAGGCATGTAGTCGGTCACGAGGACTTCGCCCGCCTCGGTCCGCCAGCGGGACTGCAACACGAATGTTGAGTCGATGTACTTCCACTCCACCAGGTCCGCAATACCGGCAGCGTGGGCCGGGGCTACCAGCCACCGCCCGTGGTTCTCGTTGCCCAAAAGGGCTGCGAAGACAGACGCCGAGTCGAACCGCGGGTAACAGAGCCAGTCAACGCTTCCTCCCCGGGAAACGAGCGCGCCGGTGTGGAGATCGGAAATCAGCGCATAGTCCTCAATCGGCATAGCCATGCGTTAACTCAATCACACTGGTCTGGTCCGGGGGCCCTGTTCAGCCGCCGAAGAACCTGCGCCGGCCGGTTGGTGGTGATTTCCTGGACGCCAAGCTCGCGAAGGAGGTCGACGTCGTCGTCGTTATCGACCGTCCACACCCGAAGCCGCAGCCCGGCAGCCAGCCATCGTTTCACCCGCTCGGGATGTGCGCGCACGTATTTGATGCCCGGCCCCGCGATTCCCACCGCTCCGCTTGCAATGATGCGCTCACCCTCGTGCAGCGCACGCCGGAGCAGGTTCATCACGGCGGCGGCCGTGAGCGGTCCGAGTGTCTCCCGCACATCTTTGGGCTGGACGTCGGCCACAAGCTGACAGACGACGTCGGCAGGGACACGCTCCAGGAGATGCCGTACCGAGTCAGGATTGAAACTCATGAAGCTGATGTGCAGGTTGGCCAGGCGGGAGGTCTCCGGATCGTAGCCCTCCCGCATCAGGAAGGCTATGAGCTTTTCCTCCAGCTTGAGACCGAAGGGGCTTGGGTGCTTCAGCTCGATCGCCAGCTCCAGTTGGCGCCCATCCGCGCGCAGCAGATCCACCAGGTCCTCGAGGGTCAGGAGCTGGTCGGCCACACCGCCATACTCGGGCGGGATATTGGCTCCCTTCCACGACGCGAAGTCCAGCTCGCGCAACTGACGCATCGTGTGGTCTCCCACATCGCCCGTTCCACTGGAGGTGCGGTCGAGTGTGGTGTCATGAATGCACACCAGTTCAAGATCTTCGGTGAGGTGGACATCGCATTCGACGCCGTCTGTTCCCTCGGCGAGCGCCTGCAGAAAGGCGGCGCGCGTGTGTTCGGCGTACTGCCCGCTTGCGCCGCGATGTGCGAAAACCACGTGCTTCACCGCTTGTTGTTCTGCCACAGGCCTTACGCTAGCGAATCGGCGGGGTGACTGTCCTAAGGGACGGCTGGTTAGATGGGAAATTCAGCATCGATGCGGAGGACTAAGTGAGCATTGCGTTGACCGATACGGAGCGCGCGGCGGGTCTGAGGCGGATGAAGACCGTTGCTACGGGCCTGCTTGCCCTCATGGCGGTGATCTTCCTGGTTGCGTTCGCGCTGCAGGACCAGTATCCGTGGCTGCAGTATGTGCGTGCAGCCGCAGAGGGCGGAATGGTGGGTGCACTGGCGGACTGGTTCGCGGTGACGGCCCTGTTCAAGTACCCGATGGGTCTGAAGATTCCCCATACGGCGATCATTCCCCGCAAGAAGGATCAGATCGGCACGTCGCTCGGGCAGTTCGTCGAGGAGAACTTCCTCTCGGAGTCCGTAGTGCAGCAGAAGCTGTCCTCCCTCGGCCTCGCACAGCGCGCGGGCTCCTGGCTCGCCCGCCCCGAGGGCGCCGACCGGGTTGCAGTGGAGGGCGCCGCCCTGATCCGCGGCGCCTTCACGGTACTCGATGACGACGCCGTCCAGAAGGTCATCGAATCAATGGTGCGCAAGCACGTGGTTGACCCTCCGTGGGGCCCGCCGGTTGGTCGCATGGCCGCCCGCATCTTCGAGGAGGGCCATCACCACCGCCTCGTGGACCTGCTGGTGGACCGTGCGGCCGAGTGGGTGGACACCAATTACGACGTCGTCTCCCGCGTCGTGTCCCAGCGCTCCCCCACCTGGGTTCCCCACTTCGTGGACGGACTCGTGGGAGACAAGGTTTATGTTGAGTTCCTCAAGTTTGTGCGCGCGGTCCAGGCGGATCCCCAGCACGACGTCCGGCTTTCCATCGACAAGTACCTCAAGGACCTCGCGCAGGACCTGCAGCATGATCCGGTGATCATTGCCAAGGCTGAGGAGATCAAGGCCGGCATTCTGGATGACCCGCGCGTTCACGACGTCGCGGCGCGCGCCTGGTCCACCGTCAAGACAGCACTGCTGGAGGCGGTCAACGACCCGGACAGCGAGCTGACCCGCAACTTCAAGGCTGCCGTGCGGGACTTCGGGCGGCGCCTTACCACCGACGAGGACCTCGCCGGGAAAATCAACCGGTGGGTTTCCGACGGCGCCGGTTACCTGGTTCGGACCTACCGCAGTGACATTGCCGGCATCATCTCCGAGACGGTTGAGCGCTGGGACGCCGAGGAAACGTCGCGGAAGATCGAACTCCAGGTGGGCAAGGACCTTCAGTTCATCCGGATCAACGGCACTGTGGTCGGCTCGCTGGCAGGCTTGGCAATCTTCGCGCTGGCGCACGCACTGTTCGGTTGATTCTCAGATCTTTCCGTCGCTCTCCGGTGCCGGGAGCTTCTCAAGTTCGGTGAGGAGTTCGCCGGGGATGACCGTGGGTGGCGGACCGAAAGCTTCCCGGGTGGCGTCGATGACCGTGCGCCCCATCTTGTGGTTGGCTACACCGCCGACGGCTGCACCCACTCCAAACGGCAGCGCCCGTCCGAGCAGCGCGCCGCCCTGCCGGGCGAGCATGCGCTTCAGGAAACGCTTCCGGATGCTGGCACCGATGCCGCGCACTGCTGACGAGGACATCGATCCTCCAACCACGTTGCCCCAGTGACGGGTCACGCCCCCCGCCGAGGAGCCGATGGTTGCCTGGATCAGCGCCGAGCCTTCATCTCCCATGAGGATGGCCATGACCAGGGTGCGTGTCCGTTCGGGGTCTTCGGTGGAAATGCCGTGAAGCTCCGCTACTGACTGCGCATAGAGCGCCGTGGCTTCCAGGAAACCGATCGTGGCAGCGGCCGAGAGGCCCAGCGAAACAACTGTGCCGATTGCAGGTACGACGGCGGTGCCACCCACCGCAGCGCCGGCCGTTGTAATTGCAACGAGATAGTCCCGCTCCAGCTTCGCGTTCAACTCGGCGGCGGTGGCGGACGGGTCTTTCTTGCGCAGCCTGCGCAGGTTAGCGAGAACCAACGGCCGCTGAATGTCGATGGCACGTTCCACCGCGCGTTGAATACCCGGTTTCGGCCGACCGTCGCGATCGAATACTGCTCCGCTCGCAAATTTTCCCGCGGGATTAAAGGGTCCCATTGCTGATCCTTCCGTCACGTTGTTCAAGTCTGGGTGAGGGGCCTGACAGCCACGTAAAACGCCCCGCCGGATAGGGCCGACGGGGCGTTTTAGTCGAGTCGCCCGAATTAAGCGTGCGAACGATTCTTGGTGATTGCTCCGTAGATGAGGAGAACGATGATCGCGCCGCCAATGGCCAGCAGCCACGAGGAGATAGAGAAGAACTCATCCACACTGACGTTGAAGAGGAGGTTACCCAGGAAGCCTCCCAAAAGGGCGCCGATCACGCCGAGGATAAGCGTCATGATCCAACCGCCGCCCTGCCGGCCAGGCAGGATCAGTTTGGCGATGGCGCCCGCAATAAGACCGAGAAGAAGAAATGCCAGAAAATTCATGAAGTGCTCCTTTATCGAACTTCCAACTGCGCAACGAGTTTGTCGATTCCGACGATGCACCGGAGTGCAACTGCACACCACCCTACTTCATAAGTTCGCTTAGTAATAGCCAATAGTCCTGCTGGTGCATCCATTAAACTCCCGCATGGGGACTTTGCAACCCCCCGTAATCAAAACTTCACCAGCAGCAGCTTGGGCACGAAAGCAAGGGGCACATTTCGGCCGGTACGGCTCCCACCACCGGAAGCCAATGCCAGTATGCTCATTACATAGCGCGCTAATTTCCTGAAGCGGGTCAAATCAAGGAGTAGTTGGTATGAGAATCGGTTCCTCCATCGTCCTCATTGCACTTGGTGCAATTTTGGCTTTCGCCGTCGCAGACAATCTGGTCAGCTTTGTAGACCTCACCCTGGTGGGCTACATCCTGATGGGCGTCGGCGTCCTCGGGCTTATCATCTCGCTCGTCATGAATGCACCGCGGAACCAGAAGCGCGTCAGTGAATCACGCACGGTCCAGGATCCCAGCACCGGGGAGCGGATCACACGGAACGAAACCCGCGACGGCGGCATCTAATCCTGGCTACACACCCGGGCTGACGCGCAGCCCGGCACGCCCCAAAGCCACCTGACCCTTCCGGTCAGGTGGCTTTGCCGTTTAACCCCCACTCACGGACATCTTCTTTTCCTTCCGTTTCCCATTGACAAGCAAATACAAGCAAAGATAGAGTCACCTAAACAGAAATTGGTGTGATGCCAGTCACGAGCGAAGGGGCGCGATGTTTGCCGAGGAACGCTACAACAGGATCGCGGCGCTGGTTGCGTCAGAGGGTCGGGTATCGGTCGCTCAACTGGCCGATCGGTTCAACATCACGAAGGAAACCGTGCGGCGGGACCTCGCTCTGCTGGAGAACGACGGAATACTGCGCCGTGTCCACGGCGGAGCGGTCCCGGCCAACACCGCAAGCACCAGCGAACTCAGCCTGACCAGTCGTGAAGGCCGCAACCAGGCGGAGAAGATCCGAATTGCCAAGGCGGCCCTGGGGATGGTTCCAGCTGAGGGCTCCATCGTCCTCGACGGCGGAACCACCACCGGCAGCCTTGCCGCGCTCCTAGCTCAGGAGTCTTTAGACCAGCTCCTCATCATCACGCACTCAGTACCGGTGGCTTCCACTCTCATCGGCTCCTCCCTGCAGCTCGAGTTCATCGGCGGGCGCGTGCGCAGCCTGACCAGCGCGTGTGTTGGCAGCGGCACCGTAAGCAGGTATGGCGGCCTCCGCCCCGACGTCGTCTTCATCGGCACCAACGGAGTGCACCCCGAATTCGGACTCAGCACGCCGGACCCGGAGGAGGCTTCCGTGAAGTCAGCAATCGTTCGGTCAGCGCGCCGCGTCGTCGTGCTGGCCGACGCATCCAAACTCAATGCGGAAACACTCGTCGGTTTCGCGGATCTCACCGAGATTGATGCTCTCATCACTGACGTCCAGCCGGACGCCGCGCTCACTCGCGCACTCGCCGAGGCGGACGTCGAGCTGGTGGTCGCATGATCATCACGCTCACGGCCAACCCCAGCCTTGACCGCACGATCGAGTTGGCCACCCCGCTCGCCCGCGGCGTGGTGCAGCGCGCAACCGCCAATCACCAGGAATCCGGCGGCAAGGGCGTCAACGTCTGCCGTGCGCTTTCTGCAGGAGGAGCCGAGGCTCTCGCGATCCTCCCGGGCCATGCTGATGACCCTGTCCTCACCGGTCTCCATGCCGCCGGCGTCCCCTACCGTAACCTGCCGATCACAGCAGCGCTGCGAAGCAACGTCACCATTACTGAGCCGGACGGCACCACCACCAAGATCAATGAACCCGGCCCGGCACTGGACCAGCGGGAAGCCGACTCGCTCATTGACCTGGTGGTGAACCTGTCGATGAGCGCAAGCTGGCTGGTTCTGGCAGGATCCCTGCCGCCGGGGCTGGCGCCGGACTACTACGCAGCAGTGGTTCGAGCTGTTCGGGCACGCCACGGCGACCGCGCTCCCCGGATCGCGCTTGATGCATCCGAATCCGCGCTCATTGCCGCGATCGACGGCAATGCGGCTCCGGACCTGCTCAAGCCGAACGCCGAGGAGCTCTCCCAGCTCACCGGCCTCGGCCAGAAGGACGAGCTCGAAGACCAGCAGGATCTCGCCGTCGAAGCAGCCACCCGGCTGCTCGCCCGCGGCGTCGGTACGGTGCTTGCGACCCTTGGCGCCAAGGGCGCCCTACTGGTTTCCGCCGACGGCGCGTGGCACGCCCAGCACCCACCGATCACCGCAATCTCAACCGTAGGCGCCGGCGATTCCGCCCTCGCGGGGTACCTCCTGGCCCAGACCAGCGGCGCCCGCGCTCCCGACTGCCTTCGCCAGGCGGTTGCCCACGGCTCGGCTGCCGCCTCCCTGCCCGGTTCCACAGTCCCCACCCTGCAACAAACCACACCGGACGTCGTCACCGTCCGGGCACTTTCCCCAGCGAACACCCCCCTCCACCCATAACCTCCGAAGGAATCCCCATGTCCGCAATGATTACGCCCGAACTTGTCGTCCTCGACAAGTCCCTGGGCAGCGACCGCGCCGGAGTTATCCGCCGACTCGCCGAACTCGTCGTGGCGCAGGGACGCGCCAGCCAGGTGGAAGGGCTTTTCGCTGACGCGCTGGCCCGCGAGGAGAAGACGGCCACGGGGATCCCCGGCGGCATCGCCATCCCGCACTGCCGCTCAACTGCCGTACTCGAACCCACGCTGGCAATGGCCAGGCTGGAACCGAAGGTCGACTTCGGCGCCAAGGACGGACCGGCAGACCTGGTGTTCTTCATCGCTGCTCCGGAAGGCGCCGACCAACAGCACCTCAAGCTCCTGTCGAAGCTCGCCCGCTCCCTGATCAAGAAGGACTTCACCGCCTCGCTGCGCTCAGCTGCTTCCGAGCAGGAAATCGTTGCACTGGTGGAGGAAGCGCTTGAACCGGCACCGGCCAAGCACGAGGGTGGCGCCACATCGGTCACGCCGCCGGCCGCCGACGCTGGAACCAACACCTCTCCGGACGCAGCCCGAACCAAACGGCTGGTCGCCGTGACGGCGTGCCCCACCGGCATCGCCCACACCTACATGGCGGCAGACTCGCTGGTGGCGGCCGCCAAGGAGAAGGGCATCGATCTCCAGGTCGAAACCCAGGGATCTTCGGCTTCCACCCCCCTTGACCCGTCAGTGATTGCAGCGGCTGATGCCGTGATCTTCGCCGTCGACGTGGATGTCCGTGACAAGCACCGCTTCGCCGGTAAGCCGGTCATCAATGCGCCGGTCAAGCGCGGCATCGACGAACCCGGCGTCATGGTCGAGGAAGCGCTCGCTGCTGCGGACAACCCCAATGCCCGCCGCGTGGCTGATTCCTCTACGCCGGGGTCTGATGACGACGGCCCAAGCGAGGGTGTCGGAGGACAACTCAAGCGCGCGCTGCTCACCGGCGTCAGCTACATGATTCCCTTCGTCGCAGGCGGCGGACTCCTCATCGCCCTGGGCTTCCTTCTCGGCGGATACGACATCACCGGGTTCGCCGACGACATGGTGGTCAACAACAGCCTCTGGAATCTTCCCGCGGAATTCCCCGAGACGGCGCAGGGTGCGCTCGGTGCATACCTCGGTGCCGTGTTCTTCAAGATCGGCTCCCTCTCGATGGGCTTCCTGGTGCCCGCCCTTGCCGGGTACATCGCCTACGCCCTTGCTGACCGCCCGGGTATAGCGCCGGGCTTCGTAGCGGGTGCCGTCGCCGGCTTCATGGGCGCCGGCTTCCTCGGCGCGATTGTCGGCGGCCTCCTGGCCGGCTACGTCGCGATGAAGATCGGCAAGCTGTCCGTCCCGCGCTGGCTGCGCGGCCTGATGCCGGTGGTCATCATCCCGCTGGTGGCGTCCATCGTCGCCTCCGGTCTCATGATCCTGGTCCTGGGCGGTCCGATCGCCGCCCTCACTGTCGCTCTCAACGACTGGCTGTCCGGTCTCACCGGCACCGGAGCTGTGCTTCTCGGTATCATCCTCGGTCTCATGATGGCGATCGACCTGGGCGGTCCCATCAACAAGGTGGCCTATGCCTTCGCGGTGGCAGGCCTCGGTGCAGGCTCGGTGGACAATCAGGCTCCGTGGCAGATCATGGCGGCCGTCATGGCAGCCGGAATGGTCCCGCCGCTGGCCATGGCCCTGGCAACAGTTATCGACCGGCGTCGTTTCTCCCTCGCCGAGCGTGAAAACGGCAAGGCGGCGTGGCTCCTCGGGTCCGCGTTCATCTCTGAGGGCGCCATCCCCTTCGCTGCAGCCGACCCACTGCGCGTCATCCCCGCAAGCATGCTGGGAGCCGCTGCCACCGGCGCCCTCATCATGGGCACGGGAGTCACCTCCCAGGCACCGCACGGCGGAATCTTTGTATTCTTCGCGATCGGCAATGTCGCTATGTTTGTTGTATCGATCCTCGTAGGCATGGTTGTCTCGGCACTTGCAGTAGTGGCACTGAAGCGGTTCGCCGTACGCAAGCCGGCACCGGCGGCCGCCTCTGAGTCGGTCACCGCCTAGTCCCGAACTGAGGAGTTGGACCATTGAGCACTTTCGCAGGCGTAGGAGTGAGCCCCGGCAGGATCGTCGGGCCGGTGCGGCAGATGCCGCGACCGGTATCCGAGCCGTCCGTCGGGGAGAAATGGAAGCAGCGGCACGTCCGCGTCCGTACGGATGTCGAGCACAAACGGGCGGTCGGCGGCGAGCGCTCGATCCCAGGCGGTGCCGACGTCGTCCGCGTTCTCCACCCGCATCCCGTCCAGGCCGAGCAGTTTGGCGTACCCGGAGTAATCAACGTCAGGCAATGTCTGACTGTCCTCGAAACGCGGCTCCGATTCGGTTTCCCGCTGCTCCCAGCTGACTTCGGCCAGGTCGAGGTTGTTGAGGATGCAGATGGCGAAGACCGGGTTCTCCCAGGCCTTCCAGAGCCGGCTGACGGTGATCAGCTCAGCGATTCCTGTCATCTGCATGCCGCCATCGCCCGTGAGGACCACCAGCGGTCGGTCCGGCGCGGAAAGCTTCGCCGCCAGACCGTACGGAAGCCCGCAGCCCATGCTTGCGAGCGTGCTCGACAGATGCGCCGGCACACCCGGCGGCAGGTGCAGTTGCCGTGCGTACCAGTACACGCAACTGCCGACGTCGATAGCCAGTTGGGCGTTTTCCGGAAGGCGTTCGTTGAGCTCCCGGACAGCGCGCTCCGGATTCAGCGGTTTGGCGGCGGTCATGGCGCGGGCCTCGCTTAAACTCCGCCAGGCGTCGACATGGCGCTCGACGTCGGCACGCCAGCCGATGCGCCGCTCAACCAGAGGCAGGAGCGCCCGGAGCGACTCAGCGGAGTCGCCCGTGACAGCCACTTCCACCGGGTACCGGTTTCCGATCGCCTTGGCGTCACTGTCGATCTGTACCGCGCGCGCCGACCCCGGCGGCGGGTAAAACTCCGTCCAGGGGTCATTCGATCCGACGATCAGCAGCGTGTCGCAGTTCGCCATCGCCCAGCCGCTGGCGCTCGTTCCCAGATGCCCCATGGTGCCCGCCGCCCAGGGCAGGGTCTCGTCCACATAGGGTTTCCCGAGCAGGCTGGTGACGACGGCGGCGCCCAGCTTCTCTGCCAGCTCTGCCACCTCTGCCTGAGCGCCCCGTGCGCCCTGCCCGACCAGCAGCGCAAGCTTCGATCCGGCATTCAGGAGGGCGGCGGCGTCGTGCACGTCCTGCTGCTGCGGCACCACTGTTCCCGGGCTCCAGAGCGGTGCGGAGGGGATTACCCCGTGTTCATGCTCCAGTTCCGGCGCCGGCTCCTGCTGCACGTCGTGGGGCAGGATGACGACGGCGGGAGACCGGGTGGCAAGGGCGGCCTTGAACGCCCGGTCGATCACCATGGGAGCCTGGTCAGGACTGTTCACCTGCTGCCGGAAGCCCGAGGCGACGTCCTTGAACAGGCTCTGCAGGTCAATCTCCTGCTGGTAGGCGGAGCCGAGTACCGTCTGGCTCTGTTGCCCCACGATGGCGACTACCGGAACGCTGTCCATCCGCGCGTCGTACAGCCCGTTGAGCAGGTGCACGGCGCCGGGCCCCTGGGTGGCGAGCATGACGCCGACGCGCCCCGTGTACTTGGCGTGGCCGACCGCCATGAAGGCGGCGTTCTCCTCGTGGCGCGCCTGAATGAAGTCCGGCGACCCGGCGCGCCGGAGCGCGCCGAGCACCGGGTTGATTCCGTCGCCGCTGTAGCCGAATACCCGGTCGACGCCCCACGCGCTCAAACGCTCGACGACGGTATCGGCTACCAGCCGCTCCCCCATCAGCGGGCTGCAGGCACCGTAGGGCCAACCGGCCAGCGCAGCAGGGCCGCCACCGGCCCGCCGTCGAGCGCGCCCGAGGGGAACAGCGCCACTTCAGCGTCGGTCAGCACCGCTGCCCGCAACAACGACGACGGCGCCGGCACCTCCCCGAGCACAGGTGCGCCCGCCGTCTCGCCGTCGACCTCAGCTGTCCACGGCTCCGATCCCAGGGCCAGCAGCCGGTGCCCGTTGAGGCCCTCGCTCTCAAGGAGCAGTGTGTCGACCTGCGCCTGCTGCAGCGCGTGCACCACTGACCCGATGCCCTCCGTCGACTCCGGATTCGCCCGCGCCTTCTGGTTGTTCAGACGCTCGAGCAATTGGGTCTGGCGGCGCGCAATGCACTCTGCGACCCGTTTGCTGATTTCCTGCGCGTAGGCTTCCTTGTCCGCTCCTTCCGTGCGGCTGTGGCTTTCAACAACGGAGAGGACCTCCTTGGACTGCTCGCTCAGTTGTTCGGCCACAAGGTTCCGTGCGCGGATGTCACCGGCGACTACCAGCAGCCGGGCGCGGCAACTCCGAACCACACGGTCGATCTCGCCCGCGATGTCAGCGGCGTTCGCCTTCCAGATGTTTTCGGTCCGGTGCTGGTAGCGGCCCTGCGACCATCCGCCGCTCGGTACCTTCTTGAGATTCTCGGTGTCGCCCTCGATATGAGTCATCTCGTCGTCGTTCAGGCTGTTCGCGTGGCGAAGGTGGATTTCACCGCCGTCGCGACCCACTTCGGCCACCACGTAAGCGAAATCGTCCGGGCGATGCCACAGCAGCGGGCACAGGTTCGGCACCTCGTTCACGGAAGTGAACTCCGGCAGGGCGAGCGGCCCGGGCAGGAACTCATCGAGTTCCACCTCCCCGTTCGCCACGATGATCAGCCGGGCCACGGGGTCGGGCAGGCCTTTCGCCGATTGGCGGAGCGCTTCAGCGACAGCCTTGCGGTCCTCCTTGGAGGCTCCCGCCCCCTCAAGGACGGTGGCGATGTTATCCGGCCGGACGTCGTCGGCATGGAGCGAGTCCACGGTTCCGGTGCTGGCATCTGTATAAACGGTCACCCACGGACCGGGCTTCCGATAGAGGTCTGCAAACATGTGCAGGGTACTGGTCACTGCGCCTCCTCGTCGTAGTTGCTGACCTTGTCTTCGACCGATTCGGTGAGCGGCTCCTCCGAACCGGACGCGTCCGCCCCGGTTGCTGGTTCACTGCCGGAATCAGAATTCGGGGCGTTTCCGGCTTCGAGGTCCACGCCGTCGTCGATGGTTTCGGTTTCACGCCAATCCTCGGCCCGGGTCGGATGGCCGCCCTGCACGAGTCCCTGCGTTTCGTGTTTCATCTGATCGTCCACGTGGGGACCGTGGGTGGTGTTTCCCCGCTCTGCCATGACGTACCTCTTTCTCGTCGTTGCCGGTTTCGTCTGACTCGAAATGCTAAGGTTACTTACGGTCTATCATCCTCTGAGCTGGAAGAAAAGACCCCCTCAGCTGACAAGGTAACAAGATGCAGATCACGCTGAAAGAACCCGCCCGTTATTCAGACCGCGAGGACGCCGGCCGCTCCCTTGCAGCCGCACTGGAACCCGTTCTTGCAGCGATCGAACCGCTTATTCTCGCGCTTCCGCGCGGCGGTGTTCCCGTAGCTGCGGTGGTGGCAGACGTGCATCGGGCGCCCCTCGACGTCGTCATGGTGCGCAAGATCGGCGTCCCCGACTATCCCGAATTGGCCATGGGCGCCATCGCCTCCATCGGCGGGCGCATCGAGACTGTGCGCAACCCCCATGTGCTGGATGAGGTCCGGGACCCTGAGGGTGCATTCGCGGCCGTTGCTGCCCGCGAAGAGGAGGAGCTCGCTCGCCGCGAAGCTCTCTACCGCGAGGGCCAGGAACCGCTGTCCGTTGCAGGGCGCTGCGTGGTGATCGTCGACGACGGCGTCGCAACCGGAGCAACAATGCGCGCCGCCATCACGGCCGTCCGTGCGCAGGGAGCGGACCGGGTTATCGCCGCGGCCCCGGTCTTCCTGTCATCCGCAGCTGATTCCGTCGGCGAACTGGTGGACGAGCTGATCAGTCCCTGGCCGGGCACCAACCTCTCCGCCGTCGGAAGCGCCTATGAGGCCTTCCCGCAGGTTTCCGATGACGAAGTCCGCCGGTTGTTGCAGAAGGCACGTGGGCGTAGCTTGGGGACCATGACGGATTACTCAGACCTCCCCGAGTCCTATCGCGCCTACCTCGCCGGCCTTGACGACAGCACGGCGGCGGCGCTGATGCCCGTCCTCAAGCAGTCGGTGGCCGGGGGTGAGCACGGCGTGCTGATCACTACCAACCTTGGCCCCGATACACAGGCCGAGGTCTCCCCCGAAGTTCCCTACGGCGAGGTCCGCGAGACAGTCCGCTAGCCGGTGCCACAGCAAGGCGGCGGCCTGAGCCGAAGCGGGCCGCTCACACGCTACCGGCTTGCGCCAAACCCGGGGCCGATGAGCCTGGACGGCACGAACTCCTATGTCCTTGCTGCGAAGGGCTCGGATGGGGTCGTGGTGGTCGACCCCGGTCCGCTCGACGAGGCACACCTTGCCGCGCTGCAGTCTTCCGGGCCGGTGGAGCTGGTGCTCATCACCCATCATCACCGGGACCACACCGAGGCAAGCACCCGTTTTCATGAGATGACGGGGGCACCGGTTCGCGCCTTCGACCCTGCCTATTGTCATGGTGGCGACCCGCTGCGGGACGGTGAGGTTCTTTCTGCAGCCGGGGTGCGAATCAACGTCCTCGCTACTCCTGGGCACACCGCCGATTCGGCATGCTTCCATCTGCCCGACGACGGACCCAACGGCTCTGTCCTTACCGGAGACACCATTCTTGGCCGGGGCACTACCGTGCTCAGCTACCCCGACGGAACGCTCGGCGACTATCTCCGCTCCCTCGATGTGCTCGAGTCGCTGGGCGAGGCAACGGTTCTGCCGGCACACGGACCGACGCTCCCAAATCTCGGGGAAGCCGTCCGCGACTACCGGGCGCACCGTCTGGGCAGGCTTGAGCAGGTCCGCGCTGCACTGCTGACGTTGGGACTCTCAGCGGCGAGCGCCGACGTCGGCTCTGTCACTGACCGCGTGTATGCGGAGGTCGATCCGTCTGTGCGCCGTGCCGCCGAGCAGTCGGTGGCGGCGCAGCTGCACTACCTGCGTGAGGAGCAGTAGCCCGACCGCGCGGCTGCGGAGCACCGGACGGGTCCGCCAGATGGACAACGCCTCCTCGGACGGACACGCACAATGGAATCGGCGAGAATGAACCCATGGCTTCCCTACTGCCTCGTGATACCGCCGTCGTCGCTTCCGGAGCCGTGCATGTTCCCGACTGGCTCAGCCTCGATCGCCAGCGCGAACTTATTGCCGCATGCCGCGGCTGGGCCGCCGGACCGGTGCCCATGCGGCACACCCGAATGCCGAACGGATCCCGAATGTCGGTCCAGACGGTCTGCCTCGGCTGGCACTGGGTGCCCTACCGCTACACCAGAACAGCGGACGACGTCGGCGGCGGACAGGTCGCCGGGTTCCCTTCGTGGCTGGCCGAGTTGGGGCGCGACGCCGTCGAAGCCGCCTACGGTGAGCGGGACGCGGCCTACGAACCGGACGCGGCGCTGATCAACTTCTATGACGCCTCGGCGAAGATGGGCATGCATCAGGACAGGGAAGAGAAGTCGCTCGCGCCGGTCGTGTCGCTGAGCATCGGGGACAGTTGCGTATTCCGGTTCGGGAACACGGAGAGCCGGAACAAGCCCTGGACTGACGTTCGCCTTGAGTCCGGTGACCTGTTTGTATTCGGCGGCGAGTCGCGGCTGGCGTACCACGGGGTGATGAAGACGTTTCCGGGAACAGCCGATCCGGCATTGGGACTGGACGGGCGGCTCAACATCACGCTGCGGGTGACGGGGCTCTGAGGTTGGCTGGCTCCGGAATCGCCGGTTGAGGGCAGGATCGCCGCTTCGAACCGGCGACCCTGCCCCTACTCGGCGTCTTTGAGGATCACACCAACAGCCCGCGCACGTAGGCAGCCTGGCCCGCGTGCTGCAGGCAGTCCTCGACGACGCTGACCAACCGCACCCGAAGAGTGACCGGCGGATCCCACGAGGTGTCGATGATGCGATTCAGGTCCGTCTCGTTGAGGTTCTCGACAAAGCCCATGCTGCGGTCGTGAACCGCGCGGTGGTACTCGACGAGCAGTTCGGCGGAGTCCACGCGGACCTTGTCGACATCCTCCGCTGAATGGCCGTACCCGGTATCCTCCCGCGGCAAATCCAGACCGAACTTTTCAGCCCACCCGTCGGCCAGCCACAACTCATCGCGCTCCGCGGCGTCGGCCAGGTGATTGTCCAGCACACGGGTGAGGTGCCAGACCAGCCAGGCGACGCTGTTCCCCGGCGCTCCTGAACCGCCTGAGCCTCCTGAGCCGCCTGAGCCGTCGCCGAGACTCGGCCGGTAGGCGAGCTGACCGGCGTCGAGCCCGTCCACCGCCCGGGTTACCGCATCGGGAATTCGCCCGAAGGCCTCAACCAGCACGTCGCTTCCACTCATGCGCCCCAGCCTAGTCACAGACAGAAGCGCCGGAAAGGTACAGGATCGTGGAGGGTCGACACCACGAGCGTGCACCTTTCCGGCGCGTTTGCCCCCAGTGAGGCCCAGTGCCTACAGGTACGGCTCCACGAGCGACTCGTAGCGCTCCTTCACCGTCGCCAGCACCGAAGCAGCCGGCGAATTCCAGATCTCCTGATTGAAGATCTCCACCTCGACGGGTCCTGCATACCCGGTCGCAGCAACCCAGCGGGTGATCGTCTCGAAGTCGATGTAACCGTCACCCATGTACCCGCGGGACAGCAGCGCATCGGCCGCGATCGGCAGATTCCAGTCGCACACCTGGTAGGAGGCGATACGACCTTCGACACCGGCACGCTGGACCGAGGACTCCAGCGCAGGGTCCCACCACACATGGTAGGTATCGACGACGACGCCGACGGTCTCCGCCGGGAACGGTGCCGCGAGGTCCAGCGCCTGGCCCAGCGTCGAGAGCACCGCGCGGTCCGCCGCGTACATCGGGTGCAGGGGCTCGAGCACCAGGCGCACATTGTGCTCCTGGGCGACGGGAACCAGCTCGGCAATGCGGTCGGCAACGCGCTGGCGTGCAGCCGCAACGTCCTTGGCACCCGGCGCCGAAGGATCGACGGCGGTGCCGCCGATGAGACCGGCAGCTGCGGGCAGTCCGCCCACCACCATGATCAATTCACGCGTGCCCAGCGTCGCCGCTTCGACGATCGCCTGCGTGTTGTCGGCAAGGGCGGCTGCCTGGCCCGCTTCGTCGGCGGCGGTGAGGAATCCGCCGCGGCATAAACTTGAGACGGACAGTCCGGCTTCGGAAACGAGCCGGGCCGCCTTGTCCGGGCCGGCCTCCGCAACGCGGTCCCGCCAGAGCCCGATATGCGTCAGCCCGGCGTCGGCGGACAACGTGACCGCCTCCGCGAGCGTGATGTTCTTCGTGGTCGCTGTGCTTAACGAAAGGCGGCTCATGCGCCCACCCCGTAGCTGGCAAGCAGCCACTCGAACCGGTGGGCGGCAACATCCGGGTCAGCGAGCAGTCCGGCCTTGTCCGCCAGGCGGAACGTGTCGGCCAGATGCAGCACGGATCGGCCAGAGTGCAGGCCACCCACCATCTGGAACCCGGGCTGGTGCCCGTTGACCCAGGACAGGAACGCAACCCCGGTCTTGTAGTAGAACGTCGGCGCGCTGAAGATGTGCTTTCCGAGATCCCGGGTGGAATCCAGGACGGCGCGCCCACGGTCCGCCTCGCCGTCGTCGTACGCCTGCAAGGCTGCCGATGCGGCGGGGTAGATCGCCGCGAAGATGCCCAGCAGCGCGTCCGAGAAATGCGTTCCGTCGCCGTGGATGAGTTCCGGGTAGTTGAAGTCATCGCCGGTGTAGAGCCGGACGCTCGCCGGGAGGGCTGCACGCAGGGCGGTCTCGTGGGAGGCATCGAGCAGGGACACCTTGACGCCGTCCACCTTGTCAGGCTGGCTGCGGATGAGGTTGAGGAAAACACCGGTCGCCGTGTCGACGTCGTTGCTGCCCCAGTAGCCGTCCAGCGCAGGGTCGAACATGGTGCCGAGCCAGTGCAGGATGACGGGCTCGTCGGCCTCCGCCAGCAGGATTCCGTAGACGTACTCGTAGTCGGCGGGGCTCTGCGCCACGGCTGCGAGCGCACGGGAGGCCATCAGGATGACCTTTGCGCCGGCGTCGGACACCACCTTGATCTGCTCGCGGTAGGCCTCGACCACGGCGTTCAACCCGGCCCTGCCCGAGGGCAGGCTTGCCAGGTCCAGCTGATCAGTGCCGGCACCGCATGCGAGCAGGTCACGGACGGTCTTGCCGCGCGTTGCGTCAGCGTTTGAGCTGACGACGGCGGCCGCCTCCGAACCGGAGCGGCGGATCAGTTCCTGCGTGGCCGGCCAGTCCAGGCCCATGCCGCGCTGGGCTGTGTCCATCGCGTCGGCAACACCGAGGCCGTAGGACCACAGCTCCCGCCGGTACGCGAGCGTGGTGTCCCAGTCGAGGACCGCGGGCGCACCCGGGGTGTTGTCCGCGGTGACCTCGGGAATTACGTGCGCGGCTGCGTACGCGTGCCGGGCGGTGAGCGGTGCCGTCGGCCGAGCCCAGGCAGTGGCGGCGGCAAGTTCGTAACGCTCGAGCGGTCCGGCTGCGGTGGGGAGGTAAAGCGAGGTCATAGCGTGATCTCCGGAATGTCGAGGGTACGGCGCTCCGCGGAGGACTGCAGGCCGAGCTCAGCGAGCTGGACGCCGCGTGCTGCGGAAAGCAGACCGAAGCGGTGCTCGCGGCCGGCCGACACATCGCGGAGGAACTCTTCCCACTGCAGCTTGAAGCCGTTGTCGAGTTCTGCGTTGGCGGGAACTTCCTGCCACTGGTCGCGGAAGGACTCGGTGACGGGAAGGTCCGGGTTCCACACGGGCTTGGGGGTGTGGGCGCGCTGCTGGGCAACGCACTTGTTCAGCCCGGCGACGGCGGAGCCGTGCGTACCGTCGATCTGGAACTCGACGAGCTCGTCGCGGTAGACGCGCACGGCCCAGGACGAGTTGATCTGAGCAAGCACCGGATCGCCGGCGGAAGTTTCCAGTTCGAAGATGCCGTAAGCGGCGTCGTCGGCCGTTGCCTTGTATTCCTTGCCCTGCTCGTCCCAGCGGGCGGGGATGTGGGTGACGGTGTTGGCGTTGACGGTCTTGACCTTGCCGATGATGCCCTCGAGCACGTAGTTCCAGTGGCAGAACATGTCAGTGGTCATGCCGCCGCCGTCTTCCTTGCGGTAGTTCCACGACGGGCGCTGGGCCGCCTGGTGTTCGCCTTCGAAGACCCAGTAGCCGAACTCGCCGCGCAGGGAGAGGATGCGGCCGAAGAAGCCTTCATCGACGAGGCGGCGAAGCTTCACGAGGCCCGGCAGGTACAGCTTGTCGTGGACAACACCGGCGGTGATGCCGGCGTCCTGCGCAATGCGTGCCAGCTCCACGGCCTCGGCGAGGGTCTCCGCCGTCGGCTTCTCGGTGTAGATGTGCTTGCCGGCGGCCATGGCCTTCTTGAGGGTCGCGGCGCGCAGCGAGGTCATGGAGGCATCGAAGACGACGTCCACGGTGGGATCAGCGATGATCCCCTCCAGGTCGGTGGTCCAGTGCTCGACCTTATGCTGCTGGGCGAGGTCCCGGATCTTCGCTTCATTGCGTCCTACGAGGATGGGCTCAACCTGCACCTTCGATCCGTCAGCGAGGGTGACGCCACCCTGCTCGCGGATGGGAAGGATGGAGCGCAGCAGGTGCTGCCGGTAACCCATCCGGCCGGTGATGCCATTCATCGCGATGCGGATGGTCTTGGTCTCTGTCACGTTGTACTCCCGAAGGGTGAAGAATGTTGGTGGAAAGCGCTTTCCAATATAGAGTGGTGATCGAGACCACGTCAACCCCCTCCCCGATTGAGTGCGCACACCATGAGGCTTCGGCCCTTTCGAAGGGCCGTTATTCGCGCACTCGACGGGAGCCGATCAACCGAAGGAGCCCGGTGGCTGCTGTAACCCTGTCCGGAGTTGCCCGCCACGCCGGCGTTTCCCTGGCTACCGCATCCCGGGTGCTGAACGGCTCCTCACGCCGACCGGCTGAAGAGATTTCCGAGCGCGTGCGTGCCGCTGCGCTCGAGCTGGGGTACGTTCCGAACGCGCAGGCGCAAGCCCTCGCCCGCTCTTCCACCGGACTGGTGGGCCTGGTTGTCCATGACATCTCCGACCCTTACTTTTCCTCGATCGCCCGCGGCGTGCAGCACGCGGCCCGGAACTACCGGCGGCAGGTGCTGCTGGCCAGCACTGATCCCTCCGAAAGCGCCGAGCACGACGCCGTCAGCGCCTTTGCTTCCCACCGCACCGACGCCATCATCCTGGCCGGCTCCCGCCGTGCGCAGGCCGACCCGGAGCTCGAACACGAGCTCGATCGGTATCAGCAGAACGGCGGACGGGTGGTGACCATCGGCGGTCAACCCGGCGCAGGGCTGACCGTGCCGGTGGGCAATTCCGACGGCGCGGCCGCCCTGGTCACGAAACTTGTCTCACTCGGGGTCACACGGTTCGCCATCCTGGCAGGTCCCGCAGTCCTGAACACCGCCCGCGACCGCGTCACGGGTTTCACCGCAGCACTGGATGCAGCCGGGCTGGCGCCTGCCGCCGTCGTCAATAGCGCCTTCGACCGGGAAGGTGGCTTCGAAGCCGCCCAGCGCTGCTGGCAGGAGCTCAAAGGCGAACGCGGGGTGTGCCTGCTCGCGGTGAACGACGTCATGGCAATCGGCGCCATTGCGGGCCTGCGATCCCTTGGCGCCTCGGTGCCGGCGGATGCGCTCGTAACCGGATTCGACGACATCCCGACGCTTCGCGACTACTTTCCCGCCCTGACCACAGTCCACCTGCCGCTCGAGCAGTTGGGCGAGGAGGCCGCAAACCTCGCCCTGAACCCTGACCAGGAACTGCCGGCACCGGTCCTGGGTGAGGTCATCGTCCGTGAATCGGCAGGAGGTTAACCCAGCATCATGAGGATCCTCATTGCACCCGACAAGTTCAAGGGCACTCTGACCGGCGCTGAGGCTGCCGAGGCCATGGCGGCCGGCGTCCGCCGTGTGATGCCCGACGCCGACATCATGCTGCAACCGATCGCGGACGGCGGCGAGGGAACGCTCGAGGCTGTGCTCGCGGCCGGCGGCGTCCGGCACGAGGCAAGGGTGCGCGGACCGCTCACCGACACCGTGACCGCCCCCTGGGCACTCACCGGATCCACCGCCGTGATCGAAACTGCGCGTGCCAGCGGGCTGGAATTCATCACACCGACTCCCGACACGGCAGGCAGGGCGCATTGCTATGGCAGTGGTGAACTCGTCAAGGCCGCGCTCGACGCCGGTGCCACCGAGATTGTGCTTGGAGTGGGCGGCTCCGCCATGAGTGACGGCGGCTCGGGCGCCCTGCGCGCCCTCGGAGCGAAGATCCTTGACGACGACGGAGCGGGGCTTCCGCTGGGCGGACTGGCGCTGGCCCGGGCGGCAGCACTGGACCTTTCCGGACTGGACCCGCGGCTTCAGAACGTTCAGCTTCGCATTGCGGTCGACGTACAGAATCCGCTGTACGGCCCCGACGGCGCGGCGCAGGTTTTCGGCGCCCAGAAGGGGGCTGACGCCGGCCTGCGGGACGCGCTCGACGCCGCACTTGCCCGTTGGGCAGCGCTCCTGAAGGCGACCACCGGCGTGGATGTCCAGCGGCCCGGCGCCGGAGCTGCCGGCGGGTTTCCCTCGGCCTTCCTCGCCTGCTCGAACGCCTCGCTGGAACCCGGGTTCAATCTGGTCGCGGATCTCACGGGGTTGGAGCACAAGCTGCAGCGCGCCGATCTGATACTCACCGGCGAGGGTTCGCTTGACGCGCAATCCGAATTCGGGAAGGCCCCGCTTGGCCTGGCTGATCGCGCAAAAGGCCTCGGCCTCCCGGTGCTTGCGGTGGCCGGGCGCATTACGTTATCGGAGGCCGATCTGGCGGCCCACGGAGTGGTGCAGGCGCGCAGTCTGGCCGACGTGGCTCCCTCCATTAAAGCCGCCATGAAGGACGCCGGTCGCTATGCTGCCGATGCGTCGGAAGCAGTCCTGAGAGCCTTTCGTTCCGCTTCCTTAGGTTGACAGGTAGCATCCCCGAGTTGCACGGTTGATCCATACAGATAATAAGTAAGCTGATCATTTGATGGATAAACGGTTCCACAGGGAAGGCGAAACGAATGCCCGATCTTGCAGCCTGGTCCACAGGCAGACTCCTTACAACTGCTGCGCGGCTGGTCGAACAATCCTGGAACCAGCGTCTTGCCGAGCTGGACATCACCCACGCCGGGTTCACAGCGCTGGCCGTGCTGGCAGCCCATGGCCCGCTACGGCAGGCCCAGCTCGCGGAACTTGTGCACGTGCAGGCGCAAACGATCGGAAAGACACTCAATCGGCTTGAATCCAGAGGGCATATCGAACGGACGCGGGGCGATGACGACCGGCGGAGCCAGACCGTGCGGATCACTCAGAAGGGTCGCGAAACCCTCGAAAAAGGTCGCGATATAGAGCGCACCCTCGTGTCCGACGAAGCGTTGCTGTCTCCTGAGCTGCGCTCGCATCTTCGGGCAGCAATCGAGGAACTGGCCGATCCCCAACGCCAGGTCCGGGACCGAAGCGGACTCCACGCGGTCCAGGACCAGGGGATCGAAAGCTAGAACCCCGCCTCGTCGTAGAAGCCCTCAATGTGGCTGGCGACGATTTTCGCGGCGAGGGCGCCGTCGTCGTTCAGGATCGCATCGTGGATACTGCGATGCTCCGTGCGAAGGCGCTTAGACGTGGCCGTCCAATCCGGCAGGGTGCGGGTGAGGCGTAGTGTGTAGCCCTCAATCGACTCCCTGAGGGATGACATCATCGCGCCGATGAGCACGTTTCCTGCCGCCTCGGCGAGCGCCACGTGAAAGAGTGCATCGAGCCGCAGGAATTCCTTTTCGTCGTGGGCTGAGGCGTCCATGGCGTCAAGCAGCGCCGCGGCGTCGCTCATCGCCGGCGCCGCCGCATCGGCGTGAGCGGCCGCCCAGGTCTCCAGCAATAGCCGCGTCTGGACAATGTCCCCAATCGGCAGGTGCGATGTTGCCATGTGCAGGCGAAGCGCCGAACCGAGCGCGGCACCTGGATTGGCCGTGATAACCGTGCCTGCCCCCGGTCCTGAGCCGACGCCGGCGCGAACAATGCCCATCGCCTCAAGGACCCGGATGCCCTCACGGGCTGACGCCCGGGAAATACCGAGCTGCTCCGCTACGGTGCGTTCACCGGGGAGCCGGTCTCCTACTGCGAGCTGCCCGGCTGCGAGTTGGTCCTCAAGCCATGACTGCACGAGCTGGTGGGTACGCATGAGACAAGCTTATCTTGCGTGGTCTGACCACAAGTCGGTACTGTGGTCAGACCACATCTCGACTGAAGGCAGACCCATGTCCCACACGCCCGAAGCGCTGAAGCGCCGGATCCCCAAAGTTGCTGATCTCGCTCCGCTCATGCAGTTCAAGAAGCCGGAGTTCAGCCAGGGTGCCCGGCTGAACCGCGCCAATACCATCGGTGACCTTCGCGCCATCGCCAAGCGGAAAACTCCAACCGCGCCCTTCGACTACACGGACGGCGCCGCGGAAGCGGAGATCACCCTGCGGCGGGCGCGCGAAGCTTTCCTTGACCTTGAGTTCCGGCCAGGGATCCTGCGGAACGTCGAGAAGGTGGATACTTCCGTCACGGTGCTCGGCAAGGAATCCGCCCTGCCGTTCGGCATTGCTCCCACCGGCTTCACCCGGATGATGCAGTCGGAGGGCGAGTACGCGGGCTCGCAGGCTGCGGAAGCCGCCGGCATTCCCTACACCCTCTCCACCATGGGAACGGCATCCATCGAGGACGTAGCCCGGGCGGCGCCGACGGGGCGGAACTGGTTCCAGCTGTACCTGTGGACCGACCGGGAGCGTTCGATGGAACTCATCGAACGTGCAGCAGCGGCCGGAAATGACACATTGATGGTCACGGTGGATACCGCTGTCGCCGGCGCGCGCCTGCGCGATGTCCGCAACGGTATGACTATTCCGCCGGCACTGACTTTGAAGACGGTCATCGATGCGTCCTACCGGCCGGCCTGGTGGTTCAACTTCCTGACCCACGAGCCGCTGGCGTTTGCCTCGCTCAACCGCTATTCCGGCACCGTCGCTGACCTGATCAATTCAATGTTCGATCCCACCCTGACCTTCGACGACCTGGACTGGCTGCGCCAGGTCTGGAAGGGCAACCTGGTGGTCAAGGGCATCCAGACGCTGGACGACGCCAAAAAGGTGGTGGACCACGGTGCCGACGGCATAGTGCTGTCCAACCACGGCGGCCGCCAGCTCGACCGCGCCCCTATCCCCCTCCGACTGCTTCCCGACGTTGCTGCCGAGCTGAAGGGCAAGACGTCCATCATGCTCGACACGGGAATCATGAGCGGTGGCGACATCGTGGCAGCCCTCGCCCTGGGAGCTGACTTCACGCTGATCGGCCGAGCCTACCTGTACGGACTCATGGCTGGAGGGCGACCCGGCGTGGACCGCACCATCGCGATTCTGGCGAAGGAAATCACCCGCACGATGCAGCTGCTCGGAGTCACACGAGTCGAGGACCTGACCCCGGATCACGTCCGGTTCCTGTAGTTCCCTGTCGCCTGGGCGCTGCCTTGATTTCGGTCAAAGCAGCGCCCAGGCGACAAAAACTTTCCCGGGGGCTTATTATCAGGAAGAGAACTCGCGGGGCGCGGGATCCGTGAGACCTGGGGGTCAAAATAAAATGAAACGGCGGCGGGTGCATTATCCGTTGAAATACCGGCGCGCCCGGACAGTGATTTACGCCGTCGTGCTGTTTTGGCTGTGGACCTGGCTCGGCAGTGCAGCCTTCGTAGCCAGCCTGTTCAACTCGCCCATCCACGCCATCATCGCCATGTACGCCCTCTTCACCTTCGTACTACTCTCCTTTCCCGTTTTCCTGCTGGCCCTAGCCCAGATGGCGCTTAACCGCCCGAAGGCCATGTCGGAGGCCGCCGTCGCCGTACGGCTGGATCCGCGCCAGCCGGGCCACGCAGAGGCTGCCCACACTGCACGCAGCGCTTCCTGATTTCGTTCGATTCTTGGTGGAGTAATTGCAGCGGGCAATTACAAATTGATTGCAATTCATCGCAGATTATTTTTCTTGCGGTCATCCTGCGGAAAAACTGAGCTTCCTTGGACAATCCTTTGTGAATTCCCCGCGATTTACCGGAGAAAGCTAAACCTATAATTGGTGCGGGGCTTTAGGGCTGACGGTCTCAGACAGCACGGCGCCGCCGTAGGGGGACACGGCGGCGCCGGCCCCACCTCACACTCGTACCACCAAGGACTTTCATGCTTTCATTTCAGCGTTCTACAGCTGCGCTCACCGGCGTGCTGCTCCTGGCGGCCAGCCTCTCTGTCGGAGTTCAGCCGGCGTCGGCGCAGAGCGTTCAGCCGTCTCCGGTCGCAACCCAGGAACCGGCGCAGAGCCCGGAACCCCAGGTCGTTGCACCGGCCGAGGTGGCACCGGCTGAAACCGGTCAGACAGAAACTGCATCGGCTGATCTGAGCGAACTTTTCCCGAACGGCATCCCCACGCAGCCCGATCACACGTTCGAGGGCGACGAGCTGGACCTCGGTCGTTCCGACGGCGCAACGACCGACGGGGCCGCCATGTCGCCGCTCGGCGCCGGCGGCACTCTGTCCCGCCGCGGTGATATCAAGGTCCGTCTGGTGACTGTCGACCTGGCGGACAGCAGTGCTACGGTGCCTCTTTCTTCAGCTCGGAACGCCATCGCAGTGTCGAGCAGCTACTGGAAGAGCATGTCCAACGGCCGGCTCTCCATGTCCGTGGCCGCCGAGTCCGTCAATCACAGGTCAGCGGCCAGGACCACAGATTCCTACGACCAGATCATGAATAAGGTGACGTCGGAGCTTCGCTGGTCCTACAGCCCGTACACCGCCCTGGTTGTCTTCATTCCCTCCGTCCTGAAAGAGGGTTACCTGGGATACGGCTGGAGCAGCAACGGAACCAGCGGGCGCATTCTTATGCCGCAGATCACCAACTTCAGCACGAACGTCGTCACCCACGAGTTTGGCCACGTGCTCGGTCTCATGCACGCTGACTCGCTGCAGTGCTCGAGCGGGGCACCCGATACGCCATACTTCGGATCAGATTGCTCGATCCGCCAATACGGTGACACGTCCGACCTCATGGGCATATCCCGCTGGTTCGACACCCCCGCCATCAGCTCAAGCTTCTGGGACTACGGTGGTTTTGGCCGCGGCGACGAAATTTTGAATGTCGGCACGGCCACCGGGCGGAAGACCTACACATTACGGCCGTGGGCCGGAACCGCAGCGAAGCGCGCGGTGAAATTCACTGACCCCCGTAGCCGTGAAATCTACTACCTGGAACTCCGCACACCAGTTGGGTTCGACAAGAACCTGGCTGTAGGCGGCAACCGCGGTGTGAAGGTTGTGCAGAGCGGCGGACTTACTCCGGCGTCTTCGATAGCGCTGATGCCCAACACCCGACCCTATGGCGGCTACTACGCCCCCAATACCGCGTGGCAGGCAGGAAGCGTCTTCCGCACACACTCAGGTACCACTGTGACCATCAATTCGGTTTCAAACTCCGCAGCGTCGGTAACCATTGATGCCGGACTGCCCTTCACCGATCTCCGCGGCTCGGGCTTCCGGGCAGACATTGAATGGCTGGCGGCGAACAAGCTGACAACCGGCTGGCCGGACGGCACCTACCGCCCCTTCACAGCGATGAATCGTGACGCGATGGCAGCATTCCTGTACCGCCTCGCCGGGGTGAAGGGCTACAAGCCACCTGCGAAGAGCCCGTTCAGGGACGTACCGACCTCGCACCCCTTCTACCCCCAGATTGCCTGGATGGAGTCCTCCGGGCTTTCCACCGGATGGACAGATGGCAGATACCGGCCTGACCAGCCGATCAACCGCGATGCGATGGCAGCATTCCTCCACCGCTATGCGAGCCAGTTCTGCGCCATCGGCTCGGCTGCCTCCTACAGCATGCCTTCAACCAGAAGCTTCACCGACGTCACCCGCGCAGATTCCTTTGCGCTTGAGATGTCCTGGATGAAGCAGATGAATATCTCAACCGGTTGGCCGGATGGCACGTTCCGTCCGCTTGAACCGATCACCCGAGAAGCGATGGCTGCCTTCGTCAAGCGAATCGACTCATATGTCGACCGCAATGGCGGTTGCTGACACCGCTCCCCTTGGGGCAGTGATCTAACTACGTACCACTGGAAAGGCCGCCGGTACCGCTCAACAAGCGGTACCGGCGGCTTTTCCGTTTGTCCTACTACTGGCCCTCCGGCGCGTCCGGCTCCTCCGGTTCAGTGCGAAAGTTAATGAGTTTGTGGGTGCCGTCGCAGTACGGCTTGATGATCGAGGCGCCACAGCGGCACAGCGCAACAGTCTTACGACGACGGGGTACCGGTTCCCCCGCTGGAGTCACGATTGGAACTTCCCCCCTCACCAGCAGGGGGCCATCCGGGCAGACGACGATACTGACGTCGTCGTTCCGTGCTGATGCCGATGATGAAGTCATTGCGTCTCCCTGGTTGCGCTTGAGGCCCTAGCCGACTCTCGCCCGGAGATACTAAGCTGGCTGTCTACGCAGGTCCCAGCGAGCGAGATAGTTGAACGAGAGTTTTCGTTGCGGTCTTGTGATCATATGCTAAGCATGCTTATTGTGTAGATGCGATGGCTTACCTTCCAGAAGTCCTCCACATCAATAAAGGAGTCATTATGAGCACACAGAACTGGTCAGAAGACCCGCTGGTTACTTCAACGCCGGGCGCGCCGAGCACCTCGTCCTCCGGACAGTCCACTAAGTCTGCTGCAAAGGATGAAGCCAAGGATGTAGGGCGGCAGGGCGCGGACGCAGCCAAGGGCGTTGCACATACTGCAGGGTCGGAAGCGAAGAACGTGGCCCACGAGGCCGGCACGCAGGCCAAGAACCTGGTCGGCGAGGTCGGATCCAACCTGAAGAGCCAGGCCAACACCCAGCAGCAGCGCGTTACCGAAGGGTTGCGCTCCCTCAGTGACGAACTTCGCTCGATGGCGAACAATTCCGAGGGCGGCACCGCACAGCAACTGGTGCAGCAGGTGTCAGACCGAACCGGTAGCGCAGCTTCGTGGCTTGAGGGCCGGGATCCGGGATCGCTGCTCGACGAGGTCACCGGCTTCGCCCGACGTCGCCCCGGCACCTTTCTGCTGGTCGCAGCCGGCGCCGGCCTCCTCGCCGGTCGGTTGGCCCGCGGACTGCAGGGCGGTTCGGAAACGAGCGGTTCGCCGTCGACAGGCAGCCCCGCAGGGTCCGGCACAGGTGGACAGCACGTAGCAACCTACCCGCCGGTTCCGGATGAATACGGAACCGATGTGCCTCCGTACGGCGCCGGCATCGACACCCCGCCGGTGGCCCCTCCAACAACGACGCCGACCGTCACCCCCACCACTCCGCTCAGTGGGCCTGGCGGAACCGGCACTGAATCAGGGAGGGACTTCCGCTAATGACTGAACAAAACCTCCACGGATCGCATGCGGCGCAACCGCCGCCGCCTGGCCCGGATAATGACACCGGTTCCAGCGCGTCCCTCGGGCAACTGCTCAGCGAGGTCACCAGCGACCTGTCGACACTGATACGCCAGGAGCTTGAACTCGCCAAGGCGGAACTGCGTGAGTCAGGAACGCGCGCCGGCAAGGGTGCGGGGATGTTCGGCGGCGCAGCCGTTGCCGGGCACTTCCTACTTCTCTTTCTCTCCCTTGCACTGATGTGGGGTCTTGCGGATCTCATTGAAAGCCTCGGTTGGGCATCGGTGATCGTTGCCGTGATCTGGGGCATCATCGCCGCAGTCCTCGCGCTGAAGGGCAAGAAGGAGATGAAGTCGATCAAGGGCATGCCGCAGACAGCTGAGACAGCCAAGGAAATTCCGCCTACGTTGAAACCAGGAGAGCACACGCCATGAACCAGACACCTGATGAAATCCGCGCGGACATTGAACGCACCCGTCGCGAGTTGGGCACCGATGTTGACGCCGTCGCCGACAAGGTGAGCCCGTCAAACATCGCCCACCGGCAGACGGACAAGGTCAAGAGCAAGCTCAGCGACGTGAAGGACAGCGTGATGGGATCAGCTCATTCGGCAAAGGACAGCGTGATGGGTTCGGCGCACGACGCCGGCCACTCCGCGAAGGGCGGCGCACACGGCGCTACCCAGTCGATGAAGGACTCCGCGCACCAGGCGGGCGACGCCCTTCATGACGCACCGCAGCGCGTCACCTCGAAAACGCAGGGCAACCCCCTCGCCGCCGGGTTGATCGCGTTCGGCGCCGGCCTTCTCGTATCGTCGCTCATTCCGGCGAGCGAGAAGGAAAAGGAAGCAGCGCAGGCCGTCAAGGAGAAAGCGCAGCCTCTCGTCTCGGAAGCGACCGACGCCGCCAAGCAGGTTGCTCAGGACATGAAGGAGCCGGCGCAGGAGGCTATGGACTCCGTCAAGGAGACCGCAACTGACTCGGCCAACACGGTCAAGGAAGAAGGCACCAGCGCAGCATCGGACGTCAAGGGCCGCGCACAGGACGCCAAGTCCAATGTGCAGGACAGCTCAAACACACCGTAACTGCTCCACAAACACCGCTGGCGCTGCACGAGGTTCGTGCAGCGCCAGCGGTGTTTTGTTCTTTTTCTTGATCGTCGAAAAGTTCAGTTTGATCAGCCGATGCTGCTGGGGTGAGACGGCATCCGCCGGTCGCTGGCCATAGTCAGGAGACCTTTTCAACCAACACGTCCTGTGCCAACAGGTTCGTCACTGCCTCCTCCTCCACGGCGAGGCCACATTCGGTCATGGCGATTGCCAGCTCCGGATCCCACGGAGATTCAGCTGAATTTCCCAACAAGCGTCGCGAGGGCATTCCGCTTTCAGCAGCCTCACGATAGTCGGCGGCCGAAAAGCGCCACGGCACCCATGCCACTTGTTCGCTCAGATATCGTGCTATCCGCAGGCCCGCCCAGTCGAAGTCACCGTGGTATCGACACTCCGCGCCGTCCCCGGCAAGTCTTTTCAACAGTTCAACTACCGCCGTGCTCGGTTGGCCCGAGGTGCACACAAGCACGGGACTGTCCACACCGGACGCACCTGCCGTGCTTTGCGCCCAGCGCCCGGCTACAACTTCGACGACGGTCGGATTCTCACAGATGTGGATGACGCTGCCGCGCGGGGCGGCGCGTACCCCGCCGGAGCGCACTTGTTCGAGAGTCAGGAGCACGGGCATGCGGGCAGCCCGCATAGCCTCCAATGAGGTCGCAGTCGCAGCTCGCGGTGACTGACCGCATGTCCCGGCACCCGTCGGAGATATTCCAGGGACTCCCAGGCACAAGACGGTCGATGCCAGGTTAGAAAGCACCACACCCGCGGCAGCCCAGGCATCGCGGGGCGGCGCGAACTCTCCATCGGCGATCGCCACGTCCGGCATGAAGGCTGCCCGGGCCACGGTGGCTGCGAGCCGGCCGAGCGGCCGGGAAGCGTCCAAACCATGAGCATCACCCACCGCCCGCCGGGAAAGGAGGGCAATTGGCTCCCCGGACGCCGGCAGGATCTCCAGCACGGCGGCCAACTTGCTCACCAGGTCAGCGCCGACCACAGGCGATGGAGTACCGGAGTTGCGGACAGCCTCTGCCCGTGCGGCTCGCTTGAGTCCACCGGCTGCGCACCACTCATTCCACCAATCGATAAGCCCCGGGAACCGGACAGCCACGGGGGCGAGGCCATCTCGAGCCGCGACCCACTCTGCAGCTTCCCGCGCCCGTTCGGCCCTGCGATCCACGACCGGACCGGTCAGGGTCTCGACGGCGTCGGCGAGGCCGGCGGGCCACGGACCGCGGCGTAGGATTTCCTCGGCGTCCGCGAGATCCACCCGCAGCGTCGAACCGGCTCGCTTGGCCCGCCCCACAAGTCGCATGGCCCCGGCTCGCTGCTCGGCGGTCGGCTCGTTCAACTGAACGACGCCGCTGAGGGGCTCGTCCCCGGCGGCGAGAATCCGCCCTCGGACCCTCGCGACGAACCACGCCATTCCGGGAACGCCCAACAGCCGGTTCAGCGCTTCCCTGTCTCCGTCCGCCAGCCGACCTGACGATTGTCGCTCGATCATTCAAACAACGTCGCATCATCCGAAGAGACCGGGGAATCGCCGCCGGCCCGTGCCCCTGCGTCAACCTCTGCACCACGTTGCCTCCGTCGGCCGTCCCATCGCCAACGGGTGACACCGACGGCGTCGACTCCCTCCACCCGGGACAGTTGCGCGATCGCGAGTCCGGGCACCTGGGGATAGCAGCCCCATTCGCGTTCGCTGGTCATCACGACGTCGAGGTCGAAGGTCGCCAGAAGCCCCAGCGACTTCGCCCGAGAGTCGTCATCCACGCCGGCGAAGGCCTCGTCGAGCAGGATGAGACGCGGTGCGTGCGGGCCAGCGGAGTTGTAGTGCGCCGAAGCGGCGGCGAAGAGCGGTATCGACACCGCCAGCGCCCTCTCCCCGCCCGATGCCGGACCGGACGCCGATCGCCACTGTCCGTTCTGCCACCGCTCGACGACAAAGCTGTGCCACTGCCGGTAATCGAGGGCCTGCTCCAGGTGCTCCTGCCAACCACCGGTCGGGTCGCTCTGACGGACGTCCGCGATCTGCGCCTGCAGGAAGTCGCCGATCGCGGAACGGTCATCCGGCGTCCAGGTGGCGTCGGAACGGACCATCAGAGCCCTGGCCGCTGCAAGGCCGGCCGGCCCGTCGCCGCGCTCACGCCACCTGACACGCAACTGCATACCCGTAGAGGTCTTGCGTTGGGCCAGCTCGCGATTCATCCGGTCGATCTGCTCCTCAGCGGTGTGCAGCAACTCGTGTAGATGGCCGGCCACCTCGCTGACGAGGTGGTTCTCGAGGATCTCGCGCTCCCGTGCATTGAGCAGCCGCTCGCGGTCCGCGACGTCTTCGGACAATCGGTCCGCCAACCGGTCGATATCGACCTCATCGTGGAGGTAACGCACTCTCACCACCAGCACATCGCCGCGCTGCTCGACGAATGCGGTGTGCCCGTGTCGGCTCATCTGGGCACTCAGCTCCGTTGATGCGCTGGACACCCGCTGCTGGGCGCGTGCCCAGGCTTCGGGGGACTCATCGACCTCGTTCAGCTGCTGCTCAGCGCTCCGAGACAAGCTCAGCGCCGTGGTGAGGTTCCACTCCTCGGGCACATTTTCGGCTGGAACGGCGAGATCCGGAAGTGCAACCCGCAGCAGTCCCGTCCGGACGAACTCGCGTAGGGCATCGATCCGCTCTTCGCGAGCCGCCGAGTCCTCCCCGCGTCGCCGCCGAAGGTCACGCACGCTCTCCTCCATGCTCCCGTGACTCGCCGCCGCAGCGAGCTGGAGCTTCGCGATCTCCTTAAGCTCCTTCACCACTCGGCCCAGCGCATTTGTAGTCTCGCCCAGTCGGGTTTGAAGCTCGGCTACCGAGGCACCGACTGTGGCGTACAGCGCCTCGTACCTCGCCCGAAGACCAGCCGCCTGCGTTCGTAGCTCCCGGTGCTCGGACTCGCGCCGTTTCCGCAGCTCGATCGCCTCGGCGGCGCGCTCGGCCGCCTGATCGCGGGCGTCCACCGCATCGTCTACGGCGCGCGCTGCGCGCCGGGTCTCCACCAGTGCCACCTCGTAGGATGTAATGGTGGCCAAGGCGTCGTCGGTCTCGCCGGCCGCCGCGCCCACCCCGAGCTCCGCACTCTGATCGGTGAGCTCCTGGACAGCGTCATTGGCCGCGTCGGCAGCACGCTCCCAGCTCTCCTGCGCCGCTGCGGCTTTGCGCTCTGCGCGCTCCAGCTCCTGCTGCGCCGTGGCGACGCGATCGTGCGCGGTGTTAAGGTCCCGCTCAAGCAGGGTCGGGTAGCCGGTACGCTCCTCACGCACTCGCTGGGCCCGAGCATCAGCGGCCGCGATCCGTGCCTGTGCCGTCCCGAGTTCGCCATCGAGCTCCTCCGCCCGTGCGTGAAGCCGCGCAATCATCTCTCGGCGGTGGGCCTCGCGCGCACTGGCGCCGAGAAACTCGGCACGCTGCTTGGACCAGGAGCCTCGAACCGGCCCGGCTCCCCAACGTCCACTGCCGTCCAGCCAGACCGAGGCCCCCGAGTCCTCGCCCCACCCTATCCGGCCGAGGACGGCCCGCACCGCATCGGCACCGACCGGACTATCTGCTCCGGCCGGGATCAGCACCGCCGCCAGGGAGTCGGCCACCTCCGGTCCCGTGGCGCCGAGTACGACGTCGTTGTCGGTCGCCACGGTGCCGTCCGGGAAGATCCAGGCGTCCAGCAGTCCGGCTGATTGCAAGGCCGCCTCGACCCCGGCCCGCTCGGTGTCCGGCAACGAATCAGCGAAGTCCATCAGCCACCACAGCGGCGCGCCCTTGCGGCCTTCCCGGCCCTTGTGATCCCGACCCGGCGCCGGCGGTGGCACTGGATCGCGGCCCGCCTCCAGATCGACGATCTCATCGCCGATCTCTCTAACCTCCTCGGCCAGCCGCATCGCCTCGTGATCAGCCCCAGCGCGCTCGGCGGCAAGCCGGTCGAGCGCGGTTGAGGCCGCGGCCTCAACCGCCGACCGAACGGGCGATTCGCCGGACATGCTATGGCCCCAGCCCTCGGCGAGTTCGGTCAGCTCATCTGCCCCGCGGTCCAGTACGACGGCTGTCAGAGCCGCCAGGTGCTCCCGTATCCCGTCGCGATAGGCGGCCACGGAGGTCTCGACGGTTTCGTGCGCGGCACCCAGCTCCTCCGCCCTGCCTGCGGCGTCAGTCTGAGCTCGGTCGAGCAGCTGTCGCTCACGCTCGGCTGCTGCCTCCGCCCGCGCGGCCGCGTCCAGCAGGCGACGGACATGCTTCACCTGCTCCCGCCGACGACTCAGCGCCCGGCCCGCCGCGTCGGCATCGCTCATGAGTCTCGGGTGCTCCGCCTGGAGTCCTGCCGCTGCCGCCAGTCCGGCCGCCCGGGACTCATGCCGCCCGGCCTCGGCAGCCGCCTCCTCATACCGGCGAAGCGCGACGATCTCGGCCTCGGTGTCTTTTGTGGCCGTGGTGGCAGCTCGTTCCGCCTCTTTCCCGGCGTCGGCGGCCCGGCGCTCCCTGTCCGTTGCTTCACGGGACGCGGTATCGAGGCGGTCGGCGTCGCGCATTTCCGGACTGGTCCGCAGCGCCTCCTCCTGCCCCTGCAGCGTACTCTGCAGTTCCTCGGTCTTTTCCTGAAGTCCGGCGAGCCGCTCGACCTCGTTCCCGGCGGCAGCCAGCCCTTCCTCCGCCTCGCGCAGGTCACGACCGGTCTGCTCGTACGCCGAGTTGGCCAGCCGCACCGCCGTGGTGTGTCGCCGGGACGAAACCTGAGCGTAGATTCGGTAGTGCCGTAGGAAACCCTGCGCCGCGCCGAGCGTCTCCTTGGCCTCTGAGATCCCGGCGCGTTCGTCCTCCAGCGACCGGAAGGATTCGGCGACATCGGCAACGACGGCCTGGTCCAGCGGTGCGAGGGCTTCGGTCAGCGCCGTCGAGAGGGCCTTCTCATCCGGCTTCTTGGACAGCTGCGGCTGGCGCAACTGGATCAGCAGGTCGATCAGGGCGGCGTACCGCTCCTCCCCCAGCCTGAACATCGCCTCATCCACCGCCCGCCGGTAAGCCTCCCGTGTGGAGTGGACGTGACCGGACGCGGTAGACGTCAGCTCGTCCCGCAGTCGCTCCTGGCTTAACACCGCACGGTTGCCATCCAGCAGACGGAGGTCTCCGATACGCCGCGTGCTAGTGAAGTACCAGGTCTTGACGATGCCGCGGCCTGCCGCAGCTTTGAGGCCAATACCCAGCGTAGTGAAGTACTCAGTGCCGTCGGCGTCCACGCGCCCGAATTCGACCCACGAGTAGCCGGTCCGCTCCGCGTTCTGATGGGCGCCACCCAACAGCAGGTTCCACTCCATGCGCTTCTTTGGGTCTGCGTCCGGTTCCACGCGCCGCGGCGCAATCGAGCCGTCCAACAGGAAGGGCAACGTCAGCGCCAGTACCTTCGATTTCCCCGTCCCGTTGTTGCCCCGCAGGAGCAGCCGCCCGTCGTGGAACCAGAACTGTTCGTCGTCGTAATAGAACAGGTCAACCAGGCCGAGCCGCAGGGGTTGCCAGCGCTCATTGGTGGGACGCGGCAGCGCGCCGTCGAACTCCTCCTTCTGCTCAGCCTCGGCACCGTGCGCGCAGGGGTGCTCCTCGACTTCGTTGAGGCTGCTCATCGGGCTCTCCTGTTCTGATGGTAGGGGCGGCCACGGCGAACCGTCGCAGCGCCGGCAACGGGTGGACGACGGCAGCCGGACCTTCGCCGTCGACCCGCACCAGGCCGAGACCGACCAGACGGTTGAGTGCGTCCGTGACGATTGCGTTCTCCGCGCCCGGCTCCTGGGCTGTCCTGCGCCAGAAAGCAGCATGGTCCCTGGCAAGCGTTACTACCCGCTGACGCAATGTTGCCACGTCGGCGGCGCCGGTTGCGGCCAGCTGCTCGGCGAGCAGCAGCGTGGCATGGCCGTCGGTTCCCTGCTCAGGCATACGCACATCGCTGAGCTGATCGTCCGGGTCCACGAGGGCAACACCTTCGGCCCGCAGTTCGGGCACCAGCCCAGTGGCGTCGGCCAGGCGCCGGGTCAGCTGGACACGCTGGCCGATGAGGTAGCTGCGCTCGTCGTCGGGAAGCTCGTCGTAGTAGACCACGGGATCGCACAGCAGGCGCCGCGAGACCGCGTGACGCAGACGCCTGATGGACTCCTCATCGGTATAAGCCGGTGGCGGCTCGTGCAGCGCTTCCTCGATCTGGTGGATCGCCGGGGCCGGACCCAATGCAGCACCGACCAGACCGGGTCCGTGGCTGGTGGACAGCATGGTGGCCAGAACCCGACGATCGACGTCGTACAGGGCATCCCCGCCCGCCGAGACGTACGACTCCTCGTCGCCTGCTACCCGCACCAGCACCCCGTGGCCCAGCAGCAGGCGGATCGCCGCAACGAGGTCGGATCGCTCCTCGCGGCCGCTCAGGGTGAACGCCACCCCGTTTAGGCCCGGCTGACGGGCGGTTAGAACGACATCCTCCGCCAACCGACCAAGCGAGATCTGCGGATCGGACCGCTCCAGCACAGCCAGCGCCAGACAGAGCAAGACGTACCGGCGCCGGGTGAACGGCGGGTCTCCTTTGCGTCCGCGGGCCGGATGCCGCTCGGCGACGGCGATCGCCGTCGTGCCTTGGGGGACGTAAGAGGTCAGCAGCCGCACGGTCTGCGACTCGACGATCAGACGCCAGCCCGCCTCCCGGTCGAACCACACCCGGAGGGTGTCGGCATGGCGCCGAGCCAGCCGGAAAAGCTCGCCGTCGGCCTGTGCCCGCAGGACCGGGCGCGTCAGCAGCGCCCGCAGGACCCGGGCGCGCCCCTCCGCCTCCCGGACTTCCAATGCCCCCGAAATGTGCGGAGCGAGGACGACCCGGCTCATGCGTAGGCCTCCGCCGGCTGATCGAGTTCAGGGAGCGGCTCCGGGACATCGACCGCGGATGCGATGTCGACGAGATAATCGGGTCCGGACAGCTCCCCGTCGGGTGTGTTGATCACCATGGACCCCGCTCCCGCGATCCTGGTGAGCGTGACCGTGAGCTCACCGTCGGAGGTATGGACCTGTGCCGTGCTCGTCTCGGGACCCATCGCGGCCAGTGCGTCACCGAGCAGCCCGAGGAACAACCGGAAGGCATCGGGGTCCAATTCCCCGAAGGCAGAGAGGGGCCTGGGGCCGTCGGTGAGGATCCGGCGACGCGCAGCCGCCGTCTGCTCCGCCTCGTGCCGGGCGTTTTCAACCAGCATCCGCTTTGCTTCGGTTCGATCGGTGACCCGGACGGCCTTTCCCCGGCGCTCGTACGATCCGCTCCGGCGCAGCTGGGGGCTGATCTCCAGTGCCGGCGCGTCCGCCCATGGCGTTGTGCTTCCCAGCTCCGCAGCAGCCCAGGCGTCCTCGGTCGCTGCCGTGACGCTGAGGTGGCGCACAGGGGTCAGGGCGAAGGCCGAGCGCCACAACCGGTGACGGTCCGCGTCGGTGGGAAGGGTAGCGAACCACCTCGCCAGGGTCAGGAAGTCCTGGGTCCGGTCGGTTCGCCCGCCGGACTTCTCGTGCAGGGCGCGCACCACCGCGAGCAGTGCCGGGATGGACGCCCGCGCACGAGCCCGCAGCAGCTTGGCCTCGCTCTCCCGCATGGGTGTGCCGATGAACCAGTCGCTCAGCCCCGACCACTGCCGCAACCAGGTCTCCCGCGCCGCGGCACGTGCCGTGTCGACTTCGGCCGGTGCCGCATCGATAGCCTCACGTTCGGCGGCGGTGTCCGCGAGGAACCGCACCCCCTCCTCCGGGATGCTGCCCAGCAGCTCGACGATCAAGGCGCCGCGGGTGAGTAGATCGTGAATGAACCGCTCCAGGTAGGCGATAAGCTCCTCTTTGTACGCCAGGAATGCCTCCACGTCTGCGTCGTGGAGGTCAATGGTGCGCTGCATCGAGCCCATGAACGCCACGGCGTTCTCCGCCAGTTCGACGAAACGCTCGCGAAGACTGCGCAGGGTCTGGTGGGTCAGCGCCGCATCTACCGCCTCGTCCGCCCTCTGGTTAGCAACGACGTCCCGAAGGTTGGTGAGCAGCACCGCGATGTCCTCAAGGGCCACCGACTGGAGCGCGCCTCGGGTGCCCAACGCCGCGTCGTACTGAGCCAATGCCCGCTCCGCGGCCTCGCCCTGCCGCGACAGCTGATAGAGCATCCGGCGTCGGTAGAAGTCCTCCAGCGCCGTGACCCTGGTCGAGTCGGGAAAGGCGAGCACGTTGGCCCAGGTGGACTGGGACAGCCGCTCCAGCGCTTCGGTGACCGCACTTTCCTCGACTGGTTCTCCGCCATCGTTTCCGAGTGCCTTCCATATTTGTTCCGGGCGCACGTGAACAGTAAACCGCTCCTTCTCGGACATCAACACACGCATCACACGCCGGTACAGCTGCGCGTTGGGCGCGCTGAGGTAGGCGAAGGGGCCGTAGCTATCCGACGCGCCATCGGCTCCTGCTGGCGCAGTGGAAAATGGGAGGTCCGTCACGGCAGCCAATTCTTTCACGAGCCGCCGACCATCTTCGATGTCTCCATCGTTCCGAGGCGATCCACCGACGAGGCGCACCCAAGCTCCGAGGGCTGGCTCTTCCTGAAGCTTGAGTACGATTCAGAGACTCACGATGATGCTTGTTCGGCTGCTCCCCCAACTGGCTAAATGCTGGCAAGTAGTTCCCGCACGAGTGCCGCAAAGGCGGGAGCGATGGTCGGGTCCCTGTGGCCGCTGCAGGATCGCTGCCCGAATTCTGTCCCTAGGACGACCACGCATTGCCGACTAAAGTACCGGTAATGACGACTATCGCGCTGTTCGGTGGTACCGGCAAGACCGGCCGCCGTGTACTACACCGAGCCCTCGAGGCTGGATATACGGTGCGGGCGCTTGCTAGGAATCCCAGCAAGATCGACGTGCACAACGAACGGCTGACCATAATTGAAGGCGACGTCCTCGACACACGTGGCGTCGAAGCGACCGTGCAGGGATCAGACGCGGTACTGAGCCTGTTCGGGCAGGTGAAAGGTTCACCGGCGACACTGCAGACCGACGGAACCCGAAACGTTGTGGAGGCGATGCAACGCCACGGTGTCCGGCGCATTATCAGCTTGTCCGGTGGAGGGCTTAAAGCGGTAGGCAAGGACGAGCCGAAACTCCCGGATCGGGTCATCCGGCTACTGTTGAAGGTACTGTCCGGGCGGGTGCTTGCCGATGCTGAAGGCCATCTGAAGGTGCTCGAAGCGAGCGGACTGGACTGGACGGTAGTACGAGGCCCCCGCCTGACCGAGTCGCCGGGCACCGGTTCCTACCGTGTGGGCTGGGTCGGAGTGAATGCGAGCACGCAGGTCAGCCGGGATGACCTCGCCGATTTCATTCTCACCCAGATTGATGACCGTACCTACGTTCACGAAATGCCATTCATCAGCCACTGACGAGACACGAGCAGGCATCAAACACCAGGACGGTGCGCCAGCACGCGAAAACGCGGATCTGTATTGCACCGGTTTTATAGTGGACCGATGGACTCAGTGAACGTGGGTAGGCCGATGGCAGAGCACCTGCAGGACCTGCTCATCAGCAGCGACGACACCGACAGGTTTTTGCATGATCTCGCCATCTTTTCCTCCAAGATTCTCGGCGCGGACGTCCTGGTGCATTGCGGTGTCACGCTCGTCCGCCAGAAGAGGCCCACCACGGTAGCCAGCAGCAGCGAGGCCGCCCGCAAGCTGGATGAGATCCAGTACGGCTACGACGAGGGTCCCTGCCTGAACGCCATCGCCACGCAGCAGACCACAGTCATCACCGACGTGCGCACCGACGACCGTTGGCCGGCCTACTTCAGTGCCGTGAAAGACGAGGGCTTCTATTCCATGCTGGGAGTGCCATTGTTCATCGGCGCCAGAGGAGGTGCAGCCCTGAACTTCTACGCGCAGGAGCCGAACACATTCACGCCCGACGTTGTGGAGACAGCGGAAGCGTACGCCGCGCAGGCCGCGAAGGCGCTGCAGCTGGCCGTTCGGGTGGCCGCGCAAACCGACCGCGCGAACGACCTCGAAGCTGCCATGAGGTCCCGGACCACCATCGACTTGGCCGCCGGCATCATCATGGCGCAGAACCGGTGCACCCAAGAAGAAGCAATTGAAATACTGCATCGTGCCTCCAGCCAGCAGAACGTGAAGCTACGCGAGATCGCTGAACGCATCGTCCAAAACGTCTCCGGAGGATCAGCGAACACCTACTTCGACGCCTGATGCACCGGGAACACCCTGGGGCCCGATGAGGCACAATCGATCGCATGTGCGGACGCTCCGTATTGGCAGGAAACAAGACCGATCTGGTCAGCTCCTTTGAGATCCGAAAGGCCCGGACCGAGCTGCGTCGGTCCTGGAATGTGGCGCAGATGACGGACATCCCGGCCACACCTGATCGAACCCGCGGAGGACGCGAAGAAATGAGCGGGCGGCATGCCTGAAGGCGACAGTGTCTTCCGGCTCGCGGCACGGCTGCGGAAAGCTCTCGACGGCCGTGCACTCAAGCGCGGCGATCTCCGAGTTCCCGCACATGCCACAGACGCCCTGGACGGTGTGCGGGTGATCGAGCACGACACTCACGGCAAGCACCTCTTGACCCGGCTCGATTCCGGCCTAACCCTGCACACGCATCTGAAGATGCAGGGCTCGTGGACGATCACAGCTCTTGGCAAGCGGCTTCCACGGAGACTTCTTCCCGAGGTGCGCGTCATCCTTGAGACCGACGATGGGCCGACCGCGTACGGGTTGAACCTGCCAGTGGTCGACTTGCTTTTCACGCGGGCGGAGGGCGACGTCATCGGTCACCTCGGGCCCGACCCGCTACGGGATGATTGGTCGGCCAAGGAGGCCGCCCGGCGCCTCTCCGATGATCCTGGGCAGCGCGTGGCGGCGGCCCTGCTCGACCAGCGCAACGTGGCTGGCTTCGGCAACCTGTGGGCTAGCGAACTCTGCTTCCTGCGCGGCGTTCACCCGGATACGGCGATCGGTGCCATCGATGTGCCGGCCCTGGTTGCCCTCGGGGCGCGCTGCCTGCGCTTCTCCGCCACACAGCCTGGGGCCCACCAGGTCACCACCGGCAACACCCGCAAGGGAGAGCAGCACTGGGTGGCCGGACGGGCAAACAGACCCTGCTTGCGCTGTGGCACAACCATCCTTGTGCGTGCCGAAGTGCCCGGCGATCCGGGACGCCGCCGGACCTGGTGGTGCCCCCGATGCCAGCCGCTGAAAGGTTGAGCGGGGCGGGGCGGCTCCTGGGGTGGGCGGCCCCGCCCGGCAAAGGAGCTTTCGTGCTCGTACACACGGCTGCTCCTGCCTCAAGGATGCGAGGCTGGGCTTGCTGTTTCCTTGGAGCGGGAAAGAAGAGTGAGGCGGCGGGGCCGGGTCTTTGCAACGGGCCCCAACTCGCGACTCTGCCACAATCAATCTGATTCGAGTAGACTGTGGGAAGTAGGAGGCAGTCATGCAGACCAGCTCGAAATCGAAGCGTCGTTCGGCCGAACCTACGACGGTCGCGCAGTGGATGGAGTCCCGTCGACCCTCCTTCAGCGAGGGGGACCTGGTGGTCGCCCTGCGGCGCATGGAGCGCCCAACGGCAACCGTCGGTTTGTCGTCTCAGGATAAGAGCTTCTGGGAGCAGCATTCCGGCATCGCAAATTCGGGCACGTCCGCTCTGCCCTCGGTTGAGAATGTCGTTGCGCAGGTGCAGCTCGAGGCTGATGCGCTGACAGCCGAGGAAGTCGCAAAGCGCCTCAAAGTCGACGCATCCACGGTTCGGCATTACCGCCGTGAGAACAAGCTGCATGCCGTCACCATCGGCGGCAAGCTACGATTCCCGCTCTGGCAGTTCACCGGCCAAGCAGCACTGCCTTCCATCGGTCGGGTACTGACAGTCCTCCCAGAAGATATGCACCCGCAATCTGTGGCCGGTTTCTTCACCACACCGCAGCCAGATCTGGTGCTGAACGGAGCAGCAGTGTCGCCCCGGGAATGGCTCCTCGGGGGTGGGTTGGTGGATCACGTGGTTGATCTGGCGGAGGACCTGGCGGCCGGACACTGATGCCGAGTCAGTACCCGCCGGGCGTAGACGATCTCCACCGCATCGGCTGTGAGACTCACACGCTCGGTCAAGGAACGGTGCTGTGGCGAATCCACTTCACGAGTTCACCCCACCCCACACCGTGGAACGGCCTTCGCACCTGGGGGCCTGTACCAAGCTCGCGCTGGGACCCGCATCCCGAGCCAGCTGGAGATTACGCACCTCTGGGCGCTGCCTACCTGGGTGAGAGCGTGGACACCTGCCTCGGTGAGGTCTTCCAGCTCACCCGCTTCGTCGATGTCGACCGCCATGCGCCGTATGTCACGGCCATCCGGACCGCCGCCGATGTTAGTTTGGCTGATCTTACCGGCCCCTGGCTGACCCGCGCTGGCGCCTCCGCGCAGGTCGCACTGCAGGAGAAGCGCCGGACCGGCGCGTGGGCGCGGGCCATCCATGCAGCATGGCCCGATCTCGACGGCGTGCTGGCTCCCTCCGCGATGGTCGGTGGACGACGAGTCATCGCTTTGTGGAACAACCGGGCGATGCCTTCGAGTCCGGAGTTCTCGGTTCCATTAAATTCTCCTGCCATCGCGGCAGATGTCGCCAACGCTGCAAGAAGCATCGGCTTCACAAGCAACCTCGTAGTCTAGGGATTAGTCCTCAGCCAAGAGCACCCGGACCGTGCAGGACGAGTTCGCGCTGACGGGCGTTCAACCTATTAGCCGACTCCAGCAACACGAACGGCTCCCGGCATGCGAAGCTGGCTACCGAGCCGCCGAAGTTGAAGAAACGCGCCGTTATGCGGGGAGAGTGGAGCTTAGGGGAATCGAACCCCTGACCTTTTCATTGCGAACGAAACGCTCTACCAACTGAGCTAAAGCCCCGCAGCAACCAAGATACCGCAGCAACCGGGCGTAGAACCAAATGTCAGCGGCCGGTTGTACCCTCAGACAATGCAATCTTCCGCTCCGGAGATCCGGGCCTGGCCCGCGCTATGGTCGCTCGTCATCGGGTTTTTCATGATCCTCGTTGACTCCACCATCGTGTCTGTAGCCACGCCTGCCATCATGGCCGGGTTGCAAGCGGACATCGACGCCGCCATCTGGGTTACCAGCGCGTATCTCCTTGCCTACGCCGTGCCGCTCCTGATCACCGGAAGGCTGGGTGACCGGTTCGGCCCGCGCCGGGTCTACCTCGCCGGCCTCGCTGTCTTCACCGTGTCCAGCGCCCTGTGCGGGCTCGCCGGCACCATTGAGCTACTTATTCTTGCCCGTGTTCTCCAGGGACTCGGCGCAGCCCTGATGACACCGCAAACCATGTCCGTCATCACCCGCATCTTTCCGCCGGACCGGCGCGGGTCGGCTATGGGACTCTGGGGTTCCGTTGCGGGTATCGCAACGCTCGTCGGCCCCATCCTCGGCGGGGTTCTTGTCGACTCGCTCGGCTGGGAGTGGATCTTCTTCGTCAATGTACCGGTCGGCGTCGTCGGGCTGGTGCTCGCCTACCGGCTGGTTCCGAACCTGACCACCACCAACCACTCCTTCGACCTGCTCGGCGTGGTCCTCAGCGCAGCCGGAATGTTCTGCCTGGTCTTCGGCCTTCAGGAAGGCGAGAGCTACAACTGGGGGTCCATCGCCGGCCCAATCTCCGTGTGGTCGCTCATCATCACGGGGGCTGTGCTTTTCACCGCTTTCCTCGTCTGGCAGCGCTTCAACCGCAAGGAACCGCTCGTACCGCTGAAGCTCTTTCGGGATCGCAACTTCTCTTTGGCCAACACGGCAATCTCGGCCATGGGGTTCACCATCACGACCATCAGCCTGCCGCTCATGCTGTACGCGCAAAATGTCCGAAACCTCTCGCCCACCGAGGCCGCCATGCTGCTTACACCCATGGCCATCATCTCCGGAGCGCTCGCTCCGTTCGTCGGGAAGCTCGTGCAGCGCGGCAACCCGAAGTACATGGCAATTTTCGGATTCGCCGGGATGGCTGTGGCGCTCTATTGGTTGGCGTCGCTGCTCACACCGGACACTCCATTCTGGCTGTTACTACTTCCGCTCGCGCTCATCGGTCTGGCCAGCGCGGGGATCTGGGCTCCGGTCTCGCTGACCGCCACCCGCAACCTTGCGCCATCGCTCGCTGGTGCCGGCTCGGGGGTCTACAACACCACGCGGCAGGTAGGAGCCGTGATCGGCAGCGCGGGCATCGCAGCAATCATGCAGGCACGGCTCGTTGCCAATGATGCGGTGAACGCACCAGAGCAAGCCGCCGGGTACGCGGCTGCGATGGGCCAGTCCCTGCTGCTGCCCGCCACCGTCGTGGTGATCGGTCTGATTGCCGCGCTCTTCTTCGCCCCGCCCGAGCAGCACCAGTCGTGGAGTGCGGACGTTGAGCCGGCCATGCAATCCTCGAAGCGGGGGTAGTTGCCTCGCGTAACCACCGCTAGGCTCAACGTATGGCTGAAGAATTTGCAACTGAAGACACCACCACCGAGAAGACCGAGCCCGCCGCAGTCAAGGAAGTCAGCGACGACTTCGTCTCCCGGCAGCACACCATGCCCTCCGGCCTGGCCTACACCACAACCACCGGCCGACTCGTTCTGCGCCGCGAAGAAACCAAAGACGGCAAATCCGAAGGGTTCAAGCCGAAGGCTGAGATCTTCGTCGTTGCGTATACCCAGGACAACAGCACCTCGGACCGGCCGGTAACCTTCGCGTTCAACGGCGGACCTGGCTCCTCGTCCGTCTGGCTGCACCTTGGCCTGCTCGGTCCACGATTGGTGGACTCGGGCGACGTCGGCGCCTTGACTCCCCCGCCTTTCGGGCTCGTGGACAACCCCGAAACCCTGCTCGAACACAGCGACCTCGTCCTGATTGATCCGGTAAGCACCGGTTTCTCCCGGGTGATCGAGGGCGAGAAAACCGACGAGTTCCACGCTTTCGTTGAGGACCGCGATCTTGTTGCCGAGGTGATCCGCCTCTGGACCACGCGCAACAACCGGTGGCTCTCCCCCAAGTACCTCGTCGGCGAGTCCTATGGAACCCTTCGGGCGGTCGCCGTCGCGGGCCGGCTGTTCGACGCCTATGGGATGGCCGTCAATGGCCTCGGCCTCATCTCGACGGTGCTGAACATGTCTACGCTTCGCTTCTTCCCGGGCAGCGACACTCCGTATGCGCTCCATCTGCCCACCTACGCGGCCATCGCCCACTATCACGGCCGGCATCCGGGCAGGGAACTGGCCGACGTGGTGCGGGAAGCAGAAAACTTCGCCGCACGGGACTTCGGTTATGCCCTCTCTCAGGGCGCCCGACTCACAGCCACGGAGTACGACGACGTCGTCAGCCGCCTGAGCGCCCTCACCACCCTTGATGAGGGTTTCATCCGCCGCACCAACTTGCGCTGGGCATACCACGAATTCGCCGCCGAACTTCTGCGGGCCGAGGGGCTCGTGGTGGGCAGGATCGACGGACGGTTCACTGCTCCCCCTGCAAACCTGCAATCGTCCACCTCGACTGACGATCCGAGCATGCGCGCAATCACTGGGCCGTTCGCGGCTGCAATCAACCATTACGTACGAGCCGAACTCGGGTATGAGAATGACCTCCCCTACGAGATCCTCACCGCGCGGGTTCAGCCCTGGAGTTACCGGACCTTTGAAGGGGCACCCGTTGACGTCAGCGATGTACTCGAGCGGCTGATGGTGCACAATCCTGCGCTTCGTGTCCACGTGGATTACGGGTATCAGGACGGCGCCACTCCGCACTTCGCGGCCGAGTACGTGTTCGCCCACATGACCCTCACTGAGCAGGCACGGGAACGGATTTTCCACCACTATCACGAGGCTGGCCACATGATGTACCTCAAACCGGAATGCCGGCTCGCGCAGCTGGCGGCCCTGGGGGAATTCGTCACCTTCGAACCAACACAGAATTGATCAGTGTGCTTACCATGGAGATTCAGTCCACGAAAGGCGGAACCTTATGTTGAAGAAGATCCTCTGGATGCTTGCACCGGTCATTGCGTCCAAACTGCTGGGAAAGCGTCAGCAGGGCCGCACCAATGCCAAGTACAACCGTGGAAAGAACCGCGGCTACAGGCGGTAAGCAAAGCTTGAGGCGGGTCAGCGCATGGCGAAGTGAGCCCACACAGCAATAACCCATGCGCTGCCCGCCGCACAGGCCAGCACCAGTTCCACCACAATCCCCAGCCCCAGAGCCTTCAGCGCCTCAACACTGGAAGACACCGCTGCCCTGACGTCGCGTAAGCGGGCAGCCTCGCTGAGCAGCAGGCCGGCGACGAACCCAACGATCAGCCCCACCACCGGAATCACGAACATACCCACGACGCCGAGCACCAGGCCGACAGTGATGGACCGTCCGGGAATCTTACGCTGACGCAGCTTTCGCCCTGTGAGGATGGTGCCGGCGAGAAGCCCGGCCAATGCGCACACCCCACCCACCGCGAGCGCCGTCCAACCCGGCCCGCTCGTCACCGTGAACGCCCACACCAGCAGCGAAACGATAATGAGAATGCTGCCCGGCAGGATCGGAATGACCACCCCCGCCACTCCGACGGCGATGGCCAACCCGCAGATGACGGTCACGATAATTTCCCAGTCCATGCCTCCAAGCATGCCACCGCACGGTGTGGCGCTCTTGTCCCCACAACACCGGAATACTAAGGTTGCTTATTAAGTCGCCTTAGGGCCCTGAAATCAGGAGGCACCATGAGTACACCAGAAACAGGGAACAACGATCGGGACTACCGTCCGAAGCATGCAGACGGCTCCGCGACACCGGATGACGGAAACTTCCGAAGAAACGACGCAGGCCCCTCTGACACCGAGACCCGCGCGCTCAATGTCGACCGCAACAACGACGGCGCTGACGACCGCTCGCAGAGAACTGCTGCGGTTCCCGTATCGCACACCAGCGACTCCAATGACCACGGCCGGCGCGGTCGCGACCTCGACCCTGACGACAATCGTGACCATGATCGTGACCGCGATCGTGATGTAGCGCCGGTTCCGGTCGGAGCCGAGCGGGATGCCCTCCACCAGCGTGAGAAGGAGACCTTCGGCGGCATGAAGTTCGGCGCCGCCTTCTTCGGTTGGCTAACAGCTACCGGAATGGCAGTCCTGCTCACTGCACTGGTCGCCGCGGCCGGCGCAGCATTCGGCCTCTCGACGAACACCGACCTGAACGAAGCCACCAACCAGGCATCGCAGGATCCACAGACGGTGGGGATTACAAGCGCGATCATCCTGCTCGTGATCCTGCTGCTCGCCTACTACTGCGGCGGATATGTTGCAGGACGGATGGCGCGCTTCAACGGAGCCAAGCAAGGTGTTGCCGTGTGGCTCTGGGCAATCATCATCGCGATCCTCGTGGCCATCCTTGGCCTTATCTTCGGATCGCAGTTCGACGTGCTGGCTAACCTGAACAGCTTCCCCCGCCTGCCGCTGAACGAAGGCACGTTGACTACCGCCGGCATCATCGCCGTGGTCGTCGCCCTGCTGGCCGCACTGATTGGCGCAATTCTGGGCGGACTGGCCGGCATGCGCTACCACCGCAAGATCGACCGCACGGACTACGACGCTATCGACAACAACCGGTAGAGCAATCCGCTATTGCGCATGACGAGTGGGAGCGGCCGCATGGCTGCTCCCACTCGTCGTATGTGCACGGCAATCCAGTCGGCAACTATGGCTGTTTGTGCGCACTTCCTTCGCCATGCCTGCGCTTCAGCACCCGTACCGGGTTACCTGCCTTCGCCAACTTTGAGCCGTAGTAAGGGACTCCACCGGTCATCCGGTAGGCAAGCGCCACCCAGACGGTCAGCATCCGCTCAGTCACCCACACCGGCGCCCAGAGCGCGGAGGTAGCGGGAAAGACCAGCCTGCCGCCCCGCCGTCGTCGTCCTGCTTCTGCCAGACCGACGACGACGGCGGCAGCCCCCGGAAAGGCAAGCGCACCATAGCGGCCCGCGAGCAGGATCAGAGCGGGAAGCAGCGACAGCTCCAGCAGCAGCCGCGGCGGTTGGGCGAAGTCATCGTAGGCCTGCCGGATCCGCTGGCGGCGGAAGTGGGCAACGCTGGGCGGAAGACGGCCGACGAACAGGTCATCCGCCCGCACCTCCGTCCCACCCGCCGCAGCCACCGTGCGCAGAAGCTCGAGGTTCTCGAACAACACATCGCCGTCGTAGCCGCCCGTCGCCTCCAGAATGGAGCGGCGTACGCCGAGAGTGCCGGGGAAGTCCGACCGGAGCGCCCGGTTCAGCAGGGTCCTGCCTGTGTCCCAACTAGCATGCCAGGGCAGGGACAGGAAGTAGTTCTGAGGGCGGACGACGTCGGCCCCGTCCAGCAGGCTGACCACGCGCCGGAATGCTTCCGCCTCGTAACGGACGTCGTCGTCGGCGATGATGATCCGCTCGCAGGAGGCCTCGGCGAGGCCGGTGAGGACTCCCGACACCTTGCCGTTGCGGCAGGTGAACCGTGGTTTCAGGTGACGCACCGCGGGCGGCAATGCTGCTGCGTGGCTTGCGAACAGCTGGTCCGGTGACCCGTCGATGACCAATACCTCGGCCCACTGCGCCACCTCAGCGAGGTACTCCGCCAGTGACGCGATTCCGACATCCTCGGTCCACCGCAGGGGCAGGATGTAGGTTGCCGCCGGTCGGGTCATGCCGGCGTAGGTACAGTTGCGCGCAGCGACGACTCACCTTTCTCCCACGCAGCGATGATGTGCTCTCCGAGCATGCCGTCCAGCGTCAGCGCCGCTGCCGCTCCGAAGTAGACGTCCTCCAGCAGCTCCGGCTCGGCTTCCACCAGACCGCCCGCCAGGTCACGTCCGGCGATCTGCTCGTGGACGGCGTCGGCCTCGACATGCTCGTCGAAGTACCAGGTGACCTCCTCATCGAAGCCGAGCCGCCGGAACCCGTTCCCGTACAGGCGGTTGGGCTGGGAAGACGTCATCTCATAGGCAGCAAGGTGGCCCACGATGGCGCCGCGCAGCCTGCGGTTCAGCCCGAACATGGACATCATGTTGATCGACGCGAGAGTGAGGGCGGGGACAGCGTCAACGTAGTGCCCGTAGCTGTCATCGAGACCCAGGCCGCGCATGGTGCGTGCAAACAGCGCGGAGTGCATGCGGTCGGGGCGACCTCCGCCGTACTCGTCAGCCTGGATCTCGACCATCGCCGCCTTGGCCCGTCCGCTCAGGCGCGGGATGGCCCAGGTGTGCGGGTCGGCTTCCTTCAGCTGATAGATGGACTTGTGAATGAGGAATTCCTGGGCCTGCTCCAGAGTGGCTCTCTTCGCAACGAACCGTGAAACGCTCGGACCGGTATCAGCTGCGGCGAGCTCGAAGAGAACCGCTGCCACGCCGTCGCTGTCTCGCGGTTCCAGTGAGGGAAGCTCGACGACGGCGCGCAGGGCCCCTTCGAAGTTCCGCTCGATGTCCCTGCGGATAGCGATCAGTCCCGGCTCCCACTCCCACTCGGGGTGAGCGCCATCGATGCCGCCGTAGTGGAGTTCGTAGAGGCATAGGAGCGTCAGTTGCAGATCGTCATCCGCCAGTATCCCGGGCGAATCGTCGAGGCCGCTCCGTACTGCGCTGTGCAGAGCGTCGATACCCTCGGCATTCGGCGCCTGCAGAAGCAACTCCAGCAACGCCTTGCTTCCAATTCCACGTGCGTCAGGACTCTTCATGGCAACCCTCTCCTACCCGGTGGCCCGACGTCGTCGTGCCCATCAACCACATGGTGCTAAGCCTACTGTTCTTCTCGGGCGTCCTTCGGGTGTCTCGCGGAGGTGAACCGGGAGTTGAACGCGGCGACAGCCCGCCGCGGCGAATGCGGCAGGCTGTCTCCCTGTTCCAACTCGGTGTGGAGGCTACTCCTTGTGCAGCTTGTCCTGCACGCTGCCGGCCATCTTTTCCATCTTGTTCGGCAGCTCCGTTGTTCCGTAGAACCGCGAATCGGGGTGGGTGGGCGGCGGCATGGGCGCCGACGTAGTGGGACCCTCGTGGTACGAGAACTCGCCAAGCCCGTCGGGGGTGGGCCCTGATGCCCAGGAACCCTCGGATGCCGCCTTACCGTCCGAGAAGTTCTGGTACTGGTACGCGACGCTTCGCTCCTCCTTCTTGAGCGGGAAGTTGCTCGGCACGGGAAGGTTCTCCGACCCTTCTTCCTGAAGCTCGCGAGCCGCGGCCAACCACTGGTTCTGGTGCATCGTGTCACGCGCAAGGAGGAAGGAGAGCATGTCCCGCACACCGTGGTCATCCGTCATGTGATAGAGCCGGGCAACCTGCAGCCTGCCCTGCATCTCGGCGTTGGCATTGGCGGTGAAGTCCGCCAGCAAATTGCCGCTAGCGGTGATGTAACTGCCCTGCCAGGGGTTGCCCATACTGTCCACCGGGCGGGCACCGGCGCCCGCAACGATCGCCTGCTGCATATCGGTACCACCAACGACGGCGGCAATCGCCGGATCCGACTGGACGGCGTCGTCGGTGATGCCGAGAGGCGCCTTCTCCAGCAACTGGGCGATCATGGTTGCGAGCATTTCGACGTGACCAAACTCTTCAGAGCCGATTCCGAAGAGCAGGTCCCGGTACTTGCCGGGACTGTGGGTGTTCCACGCCTGGAAGCTGTACTGGGAGTATCCCGTGCAGGAGTATTCAACAAGAATTCTCCAAGGTCCGCCCTCCATGATCAGAGGGCAGGACTGAGACGGACGAGACCACCGGGCTCCTCCTGCCGGCACTGACAATGTCAGAGCCCCCCGAGCGGGACCGCCCCGTTTCCCCGACTGAGGCGGCCCCGCCCGGGAATCACCCGGGCGCTTTCCCGATGCGTAATTGCCCGTGAACAATCACCCCCGTTACCCGCAGATCACGGCGTCGGGCTTCCGCCGTTGACGTTCAGGGTTTCGCCTATCACGTAGCTCGATTCAGGCGAAGCAAGGAACACGTAAGCGGGCGCCAGTTCGGTTGGCTGACCGGCCCGTCCCAGCGGCGTGGACTTACCGAATTCCGGCAGCGCGTCCTTCGGCTGCCCATCGGACACCTGCAGCGGCGTCCAGAACGGACCGGGCGCGACGGCGTTCACCCGGATACCGCGCGGTGCCAGCTGCTGCGCAAGTCCCTTGGTGAAGTTGTTGATCGCCGCCTTGGTGCTCGCGTAGTCGAGGAGGGTCGGCGACGGGTTGTACGCCTGGATTGAGGTGGTGTTGATGATGCTCGCTCCGGCCGGCAAGTGCTTGAGAGCTTCCCTGGTGATACGGAAGAACGAGTAGATGTTCGTCTTGAACGTGTGGTCAAGCTGTTCATCGTCCAGGTCCTCAAGCCGCTCCACCGCGATCTGCTTGCCCGCATTGTTGACGAGGATGTCGAGGCCGCCCAGACCCTCCACCGCCTTCGTCACGAGCTCCTTGCAGAACCCGCCGTCCTTGATGTCTCCGGGCAGCTTGACCGCCGTGCGACCGCACTCCTCGATCAAACGGACAATTTCATCGGCGTCCGCCTCCTCCTCCGGAAGGTAGGAGAGCGCGACGTCGGCGCCTTCCCGCGCGAAGGCAATTGCCACCGCTGCGCCGATGCCGGAATCTGCACCCGTAATGAGGGCCTTCCTGCCCTCCAGGCGGCCTGTGCCGCGGTACGACTCTTCACCCCTGTCGCTTTGCGGCTCAAGATCGCGATCCAGTCCCGGCTCTGACTGGTCCTGCTTCGGCGGCGAAATCTCCGGGAACCGTGTCACCGGATTCTGAAAGGTGTACTGATCACTCATGCGATCCTCCTGGTACGTGGGAAGTTTGGTAGCACCCTTGAGGGGCCGTCTGCAGTACAGCTAGGCTCATCACATATTGCTAAGCCTGCTGATCACACTAGGACGGACCGGCTCAGCCGTTCAAGAGCCGCCCACGGAAAGGTCCGCGCATGCCCGTCATCGGATTTCACGCTTCCCACGAACAGATCGCGCCGGGACAACTCCTCGCCGATGTCCAACTGGCGGAACAGGCTGGTTTCGACGCCGCAATGTGCTCGGACCACTTCGAGCCGTGGTCTTCCACGCAGGGCCACTCCGGCTTCGCCTGGTCCTGGCTGGGAGCTGCGCTTGCGACCACCAGCCTGCGCTACGGCGTCGTGACCGCTCCCGGCCAGCGCTACCACCCTGCCATCATCGCTCAGGCAAGCGGCACCCTGGCGTCCATGTTTCCGGGCCGGTTCTGGGCCGCCGTCGGCAGTGGAGAAAATCTCAACGAGCACATCACGGGCGATCCCTGGCCTTCGAAGGCTGACCGGCAGGAGCGCCTCGAAGAATGCGTTGACATCATCCGGCGAATGCACGACGGCGAGGAGGTCACCCACCGCGGTCTGGTCACCGCAGAGCAGGCCCGCCTGTGGGACGTGCCGGACGTCAAGCCGCCGCTGATCGCTCCTGCGGTGAGCGTGGAAACCGCTGCGCGGAGCGCCCGCTGGGCTGACGGGCTGGTGACCGTGAACCAGCCGCACGAGAAGCTGACAGAAATGATCAACGCGTACCGGGACAACGGCGGGCAGGGCAAGCTGATTCTGCAGGTACACCTCTCCTGGGCTCCGACGGAGGAGGAGGCTGTTGAAGTTGCGCGATCCCAGTGGGGCGCGAATTGCCTGACTCCACCAACGACGTGGGACCTCGCACGCCCCTCCGACTTCGAGGAGAGCACCAAAGATCTCACCGAGGAGAAGCTTCGTAGCACCGTGCAGATCTCAGCCGATCTTGCGGTTCATGCCCAACGCTTGCGGGAGTTCGCGGATCTCGGATTCGATGAGCTCTACCTGCACTATGTGGGGATCGAACAGAAGCCGTTCATCGAGGCGTTCGCCGAGCACGTTCTGCCCGAGGTCCGCTGATGCGCATCACCGATACCTCAGATCTCTGGTGGAAAAACGCAGTGGTCTACTGCCTGGACATCGAGACGTTCTGTGATTCCGACGGCGACGGGGTAGGTGACTTCGCGGGCGCAGCCCAGCGGATGGACTACCTGGCGGAGCTTGGAGTCACCTGCATCTGGCTCATGCCTTTCTATCCTTCCCCGCAGCGGGACGACGGGTACGACATCGTCGACTTCTACGGTGTGGACGAGCGGCTTGGCACGCTGGGTGATTTCGTTGAGTTGATCCGGACCGCGAAAGACCGCGGGATGCGTGTCATCGCTGACCTGGTGGTCAACCACACGTCGGACCAGCACCCCTGGTTCAAGGAGGCGCGGTCCTCGAAGGACAATCCGTACCGCGACTTCTACGTCTGGCGGTCAGACCCGCCTCCGGATACCTCCAGTGAAGTGGTGTTCCCCGACAAGGAAAACTCCATCTGGAGCAAGGACGAGGGCACCGGCGAGTGGTACCTGCACCGCTTCTACTCACATCAGCCGGACCTGAACGTCGCTCACCCGATGGTTCGTGACGAGATCGCCAAGGCCGTCGGCTTCTGGCTCGAACTCGGGCTATCCGGGTTCCGCGTTGACGCGGTGCCCTTCTTCCTGGAGACACGCGGTCTCGACAGCCCGGCAGGAGACCCGCATGACTACCTGAAGAATCTGCGCCGGTTCCTCTCACGACGAGCTGGAGATGCTGTGCTGCTGGGAGAAGTCAACCTGCCGTACGAGCAGCAGGTCGAGTTCTTCGGCGATGCGGCGGACGAACTCACCATGCAGTTCGATTTCGTGACGATGCAGCAGATGTACCTCTCCCTGGCGCGCGGCGATGCGCGCCCGTTGTCCCGCACACTTACTGACAGGCCTTCGATCGATCCGGATAGCCAGTGGGCTACTTTCGTCCGGAACCATGACGAGCTGACCCTGGACAAACTGCTGGACTCCGAGCGTCAGGAGGTGTTCGACGCCTTCGGTCCCGAGAGGAACATGCAGGTCTACGGCCGGGGCCTCAAGCGGCGGCTTCCTCCCATGCTGGGCGGAGACCAGCAGCGCATCCGCATGGTGTATTCGCTGCTGTTCTCGCTACCGGGCACGCCGGTTCTCTTCTACGGCGAGGAGATCGGCATGGGCGAGCACCTCGCGGCGGAGGGCCGGCTGGCTGTCCGCACGCCCATGCAGTGGACGCACGAGGACAGCGCCGGCTTCTCAGCCGCGCCGCCGGACAAGCTCGTGGCGCCCTTGGTGGAGGGTGAATTCGGTCCGACGAACGTGAACGTGGTTGATGGGCGCCGTGACCCGTCGTCTCTGCTGAGCTTCATGGGAACGCTGATCCGCCGTTACCGTGAGTGCCCCGAACTTGGGTGGGGTACCTTCTCCCTGATCGATACGCCGAATCCTGCTGTTCTGGCGCACCGCTGTGACTGGGAAGACCATTCGCTGTTCCTGTTTCACAATTTCGCGGATGAACCAACCACAGTTTCCGTCACGCTGAAGGAAAACGATGTGCCCGACGGCGGCGGGATCCTGACGGACCTGCTGCAGAACACCATGACGGACATCCAGGCCGGTGACGAGATGAAGGTCGAACTGCCCGCTTACGGTTACCGCTGGTTGCGGATCCAGATGCCCGACGCAGGCCGGCTCTGGTGATTGATGCTCCTGCAATTGAGCAGAAAGCGCCTAGAAAATAGTGACGAAGAAGCCGGCTCCGATAGAGGCCACCATGGCGATGACGACGAGCCAGACGATCGGAGTGCGGTACTTGTTGATTAAACCCATAGTGAATCAAGTGTACGAGGGTAGGAGAAGGCATGGCAGACAGCACCGGCGTTGACGAAGTCTGGGATGACTGGAAGGAGGCCGTCAACATGACGGCATCCGAGCTGAAGAAGTGGCTGGACACGGACGAGTCGCAGGAGGTCGGGCAAAAGGACAACGGCGGCGAGTCTGTAGGCCATGCGTCCGGGCGTCGCATTATCGAACTCCTGTCGACGAAGAAGGCCGATCTGACCGACTCCGACGTCGAGCACATGCGCAAAGTTGTTGGCTATGTTCACCGACATCTCGCGCAGAAGCCATCTTCCGACGTCGAGCATTCGAAGTGGCGCTTTTCCCTCATGAACTGGGGGCATGACCCGCTGAAGCGTTGAACCGCTCGGCGGCCAGGCGCTTGAGCCCGTCCGCTGGCCGGATGGGCTCCGGCCAGCGGGGTTCAAGGTGGTCGCCAAGCGTGACATTGCGCAGGCGCCGTCCGAACATCGGGATGACCCACTCGCCCCACCATGCTGACTCCTTGCGCAGGAGTTCCGCCACGGTGAGCTGTTGCGCGGGCCGCAGGGGTTTGGCGGAGAGCGTGTGGTCGATGCCCAATACCCGCAGCACGTGGGCAGCCATGTTCTTGTGCCCTGCCGGAGACATGTGAAGTCGGTCAATGTCCCAGAGTCGCTGGTCGTGGTACTCATCGAAGCACCAGTAATCCACTAGCAATGCACCATAGGTGTCCGCGATCCGCCGAACGTGGTCGTTGTAGGTCCAGTTCCGGCGGCGCATCGGTTCAAGGACCGGATGCAGCCGGACGTCGAATCCGGTGAAGAGAAGCGGTCGGGCGCCGGCGGCTGCGATGCGGGACACCATGTCCTCGTAGCTTTCCATCAGCGGTGTGATGCTGGTGCGCAGTTCGAGGATGTCGTTGCCGCCGGCGTAGACGCTGACCACGGTAGGGCGAAGGTCGAGCGCGGGCTGGAGCTGCTCGTCAATGATCTGTTGGAGCCGCTTGCTGCGGATCGCGAGGTTGGCGTAGCGCCAGCGGGGGTCCTGTTTACTCAGCTGTTTCGCCACGCGGTCGGCCCAACCACGCACACCATTGGGATAGCGGGAGTCCCAGTCCCCCACTCCCTCTGTGAAGGAATCGCCAATCGCGACAAACAGCCTGGACACTGCTCCACGGTAGGGATGACGGACGACGCCGGCTCGTCCTCCACATGTCGGCGGGGGGAAGTTGCGGTGAACTTGGAATATTGGAGCCGACCCGCGCGCTCAACCCAGCATGACTCCCCGAATCGCGGTTACCGGCTCAACCGGACACGTTGGCGGCGAAGTAGCCCGCCTCCTGTCCCACGCAGGACACGAACAGCAACTCGTCGTGCGTGATCCCGCACGGGCGCCCATTCTTCCGGGAGCGAGCATCGCTTCCGCCGACTACTCGAACCGGGCGCGGGCCGTTGACGCCCTGCGCGGGAGTGAAATCCTCTTTATGGTGTCCGGCGCTGAAGCCGAGAACCGCGTGGACCAGCACCGCACCTTTCTAGACGCAGCAGCGGAAGCCGGCGTGCAGCACGTCATCTACACCTCCTTCCTTGCCGCTGCGCCGGACGCGACCTTCACGTTGGGGCGGGATCACTGGGCAACGGAGGAGCACATCCGCAACTCCGGGATGAGCTACACGCTCCTTCGTGACAACTTCTACCTGGATGTTCTGCCGCTCTTCGCAGGTGACGAAGGCGTGCTGCGCGGACCGGCAGGCAACGGCCGTGTGGCAGCAGTGGCGCGGGCCGATGTGGCACGCGCCGCCGTCGTCGTGCTTCAAGATCCGCACGCGCACGTGGGACGCACTTATGATCTTACCGGCCCCGAAGCCCTCTCTCTCGGTGAGGCCGCTGCGGTCATCACGCGTGTGACCGGTCGCGAAACACGGTACGAGGAAGAGACCGTGGAGGAGGCCTATGCCTCACGCGCCCATTACGGCGTGCCGGCCTGGCAGCTGGACGCCTGGGTGAGCACCTACACGGCGATCGCCTCCGGTCAGTTGGAACGCACGACGACGGCGGTGCAGGACCTGACTGGAACAGCTCCGCTGAATCTCGAAGCACTGCTCAGGCGCTGAAACCCTCCCCGAATATGTCCTCGATCCGAAAATGTCAGACGCGGGTGGTTGAGTGTTTTGTATGGGAATCGGGGCCGCGGAGACTGTGCAGATTGGTGGGGTTGCTGGTGGGTTGAGTGCTGCGGATGAGTATGAGCGGGTCCTTGCTGCCGCTTATGCTGGGGCGGATCTGCCGGTGATGGAGCGGCCGCTGACCGAGCTGTTCTGCCTGGAGTGGGATGACGAGTTTGATGATCCCGAAGCCGCTGAGCGCGCCCGTGCTGCGTGGGCAGCCGTCACGGCTGCGGACCTTGCGAGGCGTTTGCAGGATGTGCCGTCCACGGAGTCGTATCGGATCCTTCCTGACACCCTCGAGCTACTCCGTGCTGCTGACCGTCTGGCGTCCTGGGTTGCCTCCAGGCAGGCCCTGCTGATCGCCGAGGTCTTCCACCGCATCCACGAGTGGAACGGCGACGCCCAAGCCAATCCTGGGCATCGTGGGTCCGACCCGCAGCTGTCCCTCATGTTGGCGGCACAGGAAATCGCCCCAGTACTGCGTGTACCTGGACGGACCGCGCAGCGGATGCTCGATGAAGCGCTGCGGCTCACCGGGGAACTACCCGAAACGTGGGAAGCACTCGATGCGGGCAGGATCAGCCCGACCCAGGCCTCAGTGATCGTGGACGAGTCCGTATCCATCCCGGCAGAGGCTGTCGCCGGGTTTGAAGAGACGGTCCTGGAAACCGCCGGTGACCTGACCCGCCCGAAGCTCACCCGCCGCTGCCGCCGGTTGCGGGAGGAATTGCACCCGGAGTCGATCATCGACCGCAAAGCCCGGGCGGTGAAAGACCGCCATGTTGAGGTTCAGCCCGAGCAGGACGGCATGGCCTGGCTCAGCGCGTACCTGCCCGCGGAGCAGGCGCACGGGATCTTCAACCGGGTCGACGCAGCGGCACGTTCGCTTCAGGGCCCGGACGAGGGACGCACCCTGTCCCAACTCCGTGCCGATGTGTTCGCTGATGTCCTCACCCACACCTGCACCGGCAACCCCAAGCGGGGCACCGGGTACCGCGGGGTCGGCGCTTCCGTGTTCATCACCGTCCCCGTCATGACCCTCCTCGGACACCAACGAAAAGACTGGCAACAGCAGCGCGAGGACGCCGGCATGGCGGAACCCGCTGGGATGGCGCCTAACCCAGACAGTAACGCACCGAATTTGGCGGGTTGCGAGAACGGGTTGTTGGAAGGGTACGGTCCGATCGACCCTGAAACCGCCCGGAACCTCGCCGCACACGCCCCGAGTTTCACCCGAATCCTGGTCCACCCCGAAACCGGTGCAGTACTCAGTGTCGGCAGGAACAAATACCGGCCACCCAAACACCTGCAGGACTGGGTCCGGATCACCAACCCCACCTGCATCCATCCCGGCTGCAACCGATCATCCTGGTCCTGCGAAATCGACCACGTCACACCCTGGGCACACGGCGGGAAAACCGCACTGGATAACCTCAAACCCAGATGCAAACTCCACCACATGCTCAAAACCGAAGGCATCTGGCCAGTCGGACACGACGACGAGGGCACACCCAACGTCACCTCACCCGGCGAGCAAACCTACACAACCCTGCCCGAACCCCCACCACCATTCTAGGAACTTCCCAAGGTGGAGTTGCAGGGGCCCGACTGACTTGAGTACCGGCACCGCGCCCTTCGTCGCCCTCTGAATGTGTAGAAGCAAATCCTTGACTCCCCGAAACACCGAGCCTAGAGTTGTTATCAACCAATTCGTTGATAAAGGGTCTGATTGACAATGAGTGCGGATGCCGAAGGGCTTGACCGGGCCTTCATGGCCCTGGCAGACCCCGCGCGCCGCAGCATCATCGCTCAACTCAGCCGTGGCCCGGCAACGGTCAACGAATTGGCTGCACCGTTCAACATCACCAAGCAGGCAGTCTCCAGGCACATTCAGGTTCTTGAACAGGCTGAACTGGTGACCCGCTCACGTGATGCACAGCGCCGCCCAGTGCACTTGAACCCTGCACGGCTGGAGGCGCTCACCGCGTGGATTGACCAGTACAGGCTCGTCCGTGAAAGCCAGTTCCGCGCACTCGATGATTTACTCGAATTCAAGGCCAGCAGTGGCCGCGCACCCAAGGATCAATCATGAGCAACCCACTCAAGCTTTCCGTGCCGGAAGGCGTACCGTACATCGACGTCGAGCGGGAGTTCGACTTCCCGGTTGAGGCCGTCTTCGAGGCGCACAGAGACCCCGCGATGATCGCGAATTGGCTCGGCCCGCGTGGAATGAAGGCCGAAATCGACCACTATGATTTCCGCACCGGCGGCAGCTACCGCTACACCCATATCGGACCGGACGGTGAGCGCTACGACTTCAGCGGCGTCTTTCACACCGTGCGGGACAACGAGTTCGCCATCCAGACCTTCGAGTTTCTCGGCTATCCCGACGTTGTCAGCATTGAGTCCCTGACCTTCGAGGACCTGGGCGGTGGGCGTTGCAAGCTGATCGGCCACTCGGTGTATCCCACCCAGGAAGCACGTGACGGCATGGCTCAATCCGGCATGGAAGATGGGATGTCCGAGGGGTACGAGCGCCTCGACGAGCTACTCGCTTCGCGGCAGTAGGTCGGCACAAAGCCGACGGCAACCGCACCTCTCTTTCAAAGACAGGTTCCGCTGGGAAGGTCCGACGTTCCTTGGATCCCGACCTTCCCAGTGGAACCCGCCTTCCCAGTGAACAACCCCTTCCCGATGGAGCGGGCTTTCCCAGTTGAGCCCGCCTGCCAGCGGAAGCCCCGATCCGGTGGGATGCTTCGCGGTGTGACGCCGGCGCACCTTACGCTCGATACATGCGCAGGGACTTTTATCGCGACCAACATCCGGCCGCCGCGTTCTACAAACTGTTGACCGCCACGGTGGTGCCTCGCCCCATCGCCTGGGTGGCCTCCACGTCAGGAGACGGCGTGGATAACCTCGCCCCGCACTCGTTCTTCACGGTTGCGTCGACTGACCCGCCGATCATCCAGTTCACCTCCGTGGGCGAAAAGGACAGCCTCCGCAACATCCGGGCGACCCGCGAGTTCACCGTGAACTTCACTCCTGAAAATCTCTTCGAGCGCATCAACGCTACGGCCACCGCCTTCGGACCCGAGGTCAGCGAGTTCGACGCCGCCGGCCTGCAGCGCGAGCCGAGCACTTTTATCAACACTCCACGCGTCCATGAATCGCCCATCGCCTTGGAATGCCGCCTGCGCAGTCTCGTTCCTGTCGGCAACTGCACACTGGTCCTGGGCGAGGTGGTGCACGCCGCTATCTCTGAACACGTGCTCGACGGCGACCACCCCCGGGCGGACCTCCTCAAGCCGCTGTCGCGACTGGGCCGGAACGAGTGGGGGACGCTGGGCGACGTTCGACAGATCGACCGGATTCGCCTGCAGGACTGGCCCGGATCCTTCTCGGCGGATAGCGCATGACGTCTCTGCCCAACCCGATCGCCGGCTTCGAGGACTGGCCCGATGCCGTCCGGCGCCTCGGCAAGCATCCGGGGCACAATGCTGCGAGCGCGGAACTGGCTCAGGCCCTCGGCGTACCCGGGCCCGTCCCTACACCGCCCGTCACTGTGCACCGCACAAGCGTGATCGACGGCGTCGAACTGCAGGAGCTTGGGTGGGAGCTGCCGTACGGCCCGCCCACCAAGGGTTACCTGCTGAAGCCCGTGAGGGCCCAGCATGAGCTCCCCGGCGTGCTTTGGCTCCACTGCCACGGCGGCAACAAGTGGCTCGGAGCTGAACGGCTGATCGATGCCGGTGACGAAAACAACGGCGAAACCAGCGCCGAGGTAACAGCCGTCCAGCAGAACCTCTACTCGGGCCACGCCGTCGCCAACGACCTGGCGCGCGCCGGTTTCGCAGTCCTGGTACACGATTCCTTCACCTGGGGCAGCAGGAGATTCGTCCTGGACCCGCCGCCCGCCCGCGTAGCCGAGGGACTGGCAGCACGGCGAGCGCTGTGGCGGGAAGAAGGTGCGCAACCAACACCCGCCATGGAGTACAACGCCGCTGCGGCCCTTCACGAACACACTCTTGCCAAGATCGCAGGCCTCCTCGGCACGAGTTACGCCGGAATGGTGGCTCTCGAGGATCTGGCGGCGCTGGAAGTCCTGCGTAACCTGCCCGGCGTCGAGAACGGAAGGGTCGGCGTCGGCGGTTTCTCCGGTGGAGGAGGCAGGGCGCTGGTACTGTCCGCGCTGGCACCGGAGGTGCGTGCCGCCGTCGTCTGCTGCATGATGACCACCTTCGAGGGCCTCTTTCCCTCCCACGCCGATACCCACTCGTGGCTGCTCGCCACTCCGGGGCTTGCGGGGACGTTCGACTGGCCGGAGCTTGCGGCGATCAACACCGCGTGCCGCTACCTCGTGCAGTACGGCCGTCACGATCCGCTGTTCACCAGCGACGGCATGCACGACGCCGACGCGTTGCTCGCGGCGCTGACCACTTCTGAACCGGGTCGCTACACCGGATCCTGGTACGACGCCGGCCATGTGGTTACCCCGGAAATGCTGCGCGAGTTTATTAGCTATCTGGCGGTTTCGCTGCAGCACTAACCCGACACGTCGGGGTGATATGACGCCCGAGTTTCCCGCCAGAAAACGTTTTCCTTGACGTGTGGCGCATCACACACTAGGGTCAAGTGGAATCCCGAGAAAGCGTTTTCTCGCACCCGAGACAGATGCCCTACAACCCGACAGAAGGTTCCCCATGAAGCTTCCGAACGACGCGCACGCGGCGGCGCCGGAACGCCCCCGCCACTCCGCGGAAAGGACCGGCGATGTCAGCTTTGACTGAAGTGTCGCGGCTGAAGAAAGAGCCGCGAGGAAAGAAGCGGAAGCTCACCGCTGCGGAGAAGAAGGAGGAGCGGGTCTCCTACCTGTTCCTCGCTCCCTGGCTGGTGGGTCTGGTGCTCATCACCATTGGCCCCATGGCGGCGTCGCTCTACCTTTCCTTCACGGATTACAACCTGCTCCAGCCGCCCGAATGGACCGGCCTGGAGAACTATTCCCGGATGTTCGAGGACACCCGTCTCCAGAACTCACTCGGTGTCACCTTCCTCTACGTCTTTGTCTCGGTCCCTCTCCAGCTCATTGCGGCACTGGCGCTTGCACTGATCCTGGACCGCGGGATGCGCGGCCTCAGCTTTTACCGCTCCATCTACTACCTGCCCTCCCTGCTCGGTGGCTCCGTTGCCATCGCGGTGCTGTGGCGGCAGATCTTCGGCACCTCCGGGCTCATCAACCAGCTCCTGGCGCTGGTGGGCATCGAGGGCATGGGCTGGATCGCTGACCCGTCCACGGCGCTGGGCACGCTGATGGTGCTCAATGTCTGGACGTTCGGCGCACCGATGGTGATCTTCCTGGCCGGTCTCCGCCAGATTCCCACCATGTACTACGAGGCAGCGGCCATGGACGGCGCCTCGAAGGTGCGGCAGTTCACCACCATCACGGCCCCGCTGCTCACCCCGATCATCTTCTTCAACCTGGTGTTGCAGATCATCGGAGCGTTCCAGTCCTTCACCCAGGCGTTCGTCGTCTCTGGCGGCACCGGCGGACCCGCGGACTCGACCATGTTCTTCACGCTGTACCTCTACCAGCAAGGCTTCGGCAACTTCAATATGGGCTACGCCTCGGCCATGGCCTGGCTGCTGCTGCTCATCATCGCGGCCTTCACCTTCATCAACTTCATCGCCTCGAAATGGTGGGTGTTCTATGACGACTAATATCGCGCCCCAGACCAGCACAGCCCCCGCCGCGGGGTTGAAGCAGACCCCTGCCGCGCCGCCGACCCGCCGAAAGAACCGGAACAGCGAGGAGTTGGGCGGAAGCGCCGGGCGCCGGCTGCTCAAGCACCTCGTGCTCATCGCCTTCGGCATCATCATGCTCTACCCGCTGCTGTGGATGCTGGTGAGTTCGCTGCGGCCGAATGACGTAATTTTCCGCGAGGCCGGCCTCTGGCTCACCAGCTTCGAGGTCAGCAACTACACGGAAGGCTGGAACGCACTCCAGTCACCGTTCGGGCACTACATGATCAACTCGATGATCGTGGTGATCGGCTCGATCATCGGAAACCTCGTGTCCTGCTCCATGGCGGCCTACGCGTTTGCCCGGCTGAAGTTCCGCCGTCGTAATCTGCTGTTCGCGATCATGCTCATGACGATCATGCTGCCGATCCACGTGATCATCGTGCCGCAGTACATCATCTTCTCCGAGCTGGGCTGGGTGAACACCTTCATTCCGCTGGTGCTCCCCAAGCTGCTCGCCACGGACGCGTTCTTCGTGTTCCTCATGGTGCAGTTCATCCGCGGTTTGCCGAAGGAACTGGATGAAGCCGCGCGCATTGACGGCTGCGGCCATGTGCGGATCTTCACCAGAATCATCCTTCCGCTGATGATGCCCGCACTCGCAACCACCACCATCTTCACCTTCATCTGGACCTGGAACGACTTCTTCAGCCAGCTGATCTACCTGACCGACCCCGAGATGTACACGGTGCCGGTTGCCTTGCGCTCCTTCGTGGACAGCACCGCCACCTCCTCCTGGGGCTCGATGTTTGCCATGTCCATCGTTTCCCTCCTGCCCGTCTTCCTGGTCTTCCTGTTCGGCCAGAAGTACCTGGTCAAGGGCATCGCCACCACAGGCATCAAATAGACCGCTCACGTCACCAGACAACAGCTAAAAGATTGGAAAGAGATTCAATGAAGAAGTTCTCGCGTCCTGCCCGCACCCTTACCGCAGCCTCCCTCGCCGTCGTCCTTGGCTTGTCGATGGGAGCCTGCGGAAACGGCGGCAGTGAATCTGCCGGCGACGGCAACCTCCGTTTCTCCTGGTGGGGCTCGGACCCACGCCACGAGGCAACTCAGGAAATCATCGACATCTACGAGTCGAACAACGAGGGCGTCACCGTAGCCGGCGAATTCTCCGACTTCTCCGGTTACTGGGACAAGCTGGCGACGACGACGGCGGGCCGGGATGCGCCGGACGTCATCACCATGGACGAGAAATACATCATGGAGTATGCGGGCCGCGGCGCGCTGACGGACCTCACCGAACTCGAGAATCTCGACCTGTCCAAGTTCCCCGAAGCGGCGCTTGACCTCGGGCGTTACGAGGACGGCGTGTACGGGCTGAGCACCGGCCAGAACGCCTACTCGGTCATGGTCAACGCGGACCTCTTCGCCGAAGCCGGCGTGGAAATCCCGGATGACAGCACCTGGACCTGGGATGACTACTACGAAATCTCGGCCACGATCAGCGAGAACCTGGGCGAGGTTGCGGGAACCGACTACGGCGCACTCGACGGTGACCTGCGCATCTGGCTGCGCCAGAACGGCGAGAAGCTGTACAGCGAGGATGAGCCGGGCACCGTGGGCTACTCGCCGGAGAACCTGCTCTCCTGGTTCGAGCATCTGCTCCATGTCCGTGACACCGGCGGCGGAGTCAGCGCGGCGCAATTCACCGAAGCCGCTGCCGGAACCTTCGAGGCAGAGAACTTCCCGACGAAGAAGACCGCCATGGGATGGTACTGGTCCAACCAGCTCGGCGCCCTGCGCGCCGCCACCGGAGACGACATCCGCATCCTCCGGGTACCGTCCCCGTCCGGCAATGCCGAGGACAACGGCATGTACTACAAGGCCTCCATGTACTGGTCCGTCTCCAGCCAGTCTGATGACCAGGCAGCCGCAGCCGACTTCGTGAACTTCCTGGCCAACGATCCGGCCGCCGCCGAGAAGATGCTCGTGGACCGCGGTGTTCCTGCCAACCCGGACATGGCTGCGGCCATCGAACCGAAGCTCGATGAGTCCCAGCAGACGGTTGTCTCCTTCCTCGAGGAGATCGAGCCCGAGGTTTCCGACTCGCCGAAGCCCTCGCCCATCGGCGCAGGAACCGTCCAGGAGACCATCGTCCGCTACGTCGGTGAGGTCCTGTTCGACAACCTCACCCCCGAGGAAGCAACCGAGCAGCTGACCGCTGAAATCGAAGGCATGATCAGCGCAGGTTGACCACGCACCATTCAAGCGAACAGATATCCATCCGATAAGACAGAAAGAGATTCAATGAAGAACTTCTCTCGCTCCACGCGAACTCTTACGGCTGCGGCTGCCGCCGTAGTGCTCACCGTGTCACTGGGGGCCTGCGGGAACGGCGGCGGCGGTGACAGCGCCGCTGCCGGTGACGGAAACCTCCGCTTCTCCTGGTGGGGCTCTGATCCCCGCCATGTGGCGAACCAGGATATCATCGACATGTTCGAAGCGGAGAACGAGGGCATCACCATCGAGGGTGAGTACTCCGACTTCGGCGGCTACTGGGACAAGCTCGCAACCACCACCGCCGGTCGCGACGCCCCGGACGTCATCACCATGGACGAAAAGTATCTCCAGGAATATGCCGGCCGCGGCGCGCTTGCCGACCTCAGCACACTCGAAGGCCTTGACACCTCCAAGTTCGACGACGCCTCCCTGAACCTTGGCCGCTACGAGGAGGGCCTGTACGGCCTCAGCACCGGGCAGAATGCCTACGTGCTCATGGCCAACAGGGACCTCTTCGAGCAGGCCGGGATGGAACTCCCGGATGACAGCACCTGGACCTGGGACGACTACTACCGCATTTCCGCCGAGCTGAGCGAGAAGTTGGGCGGCGACATTGTCGGCACCGACTACGGCGCACAGGACGTCGACCTGAGAATCTGGCTCCGCCAGCACGGTGAAAACCTGTATAACGACGACGAACCGGGCACCGTAGGCTACTCGCCGGAGAACGCCACAGCGTGGTTTGAGCATCTCCTCGAGGTACGCGACGGCGGCGGCCCGAGCGCCGCCCGCTACACCGAGGAAATGTCAGGCTCCTTCGAAGCCGGCGGTTTCGCCACCAACCGGGCAGCGATGGGCTGGTACTGGTCCAACCAGCTTTCGGCCCTCCGCACCGCCAGCGGCAGTGACGTGACCATGCTGCGCGTACCGTCGGACAGCGGGTCGGCCGACGAGAACGGCATGTACTACAAGGCATCAATGTACTGGTCGATCTCAAGCCAGTCCGATGACCAGGAAGCCGCCGCGGAGTTCGTGAACTACCTGGCAAACAACCCGGATGCCGCCAAGAAGATGCTCGTTGACCGCGGAGTACCCGCCAACCCGGACATGGCTGCGGCAATCGCCCCGGAACTGGACGAGAACGACCAGACAGTGGTGGATTTCCTCGACGAGATCCGTCCCGACATGGCCGAACCGCCGCTGCCCTCCCCCGTGGGAGCCGGCGGCGTCCAGGACATGGTCAAGCGCTACGTTTCCGAGGTCCTGTTCGACAAGCTGACTCCCGAGCAGGCCACCGAACAAATGACCGCAGAAATCGAAGGGATGATCAGCGCAGGCTGATCATCCAGAAACGGAAATGAACATGCTCGACCCCGCACCGCACCCATTCGATCTTCCGGAAGGCAACGACCAATCCCGCGTTGATTCCGATCGCGAGGGCTCCGTCCGCGTTGCCCGCGTGGCCCTGGTCGGTGTCCATGGGTATGGTGCCCGGCACCTCGACAACCTTCGCCGGTTGGAGGACGACGGCGCCGCACGGCTGGTTGCCGTGGCGGACCCCCGTCCGCCCGAGGACGGGACGCTGGGTGCCGGGGTGGGCGTGTTCGCGAATCTGGAGGACCTGCTCGCAGCGGGGACGACGCCCGACGTCGTCGTTATTGCCACCCCCATCCAGGCCCATGCCCCGCTCGCCCACGCGGCGATCGCGGCCGGGGCGGATGTGTACGTGGAGAAACCTCCGGTGGCGTCGATGGAGCAGTACCACTCGCTCCTAGCCGCCGCAGACAAGGCAGGCGTTGCCGTGCAGACCGGGTTTCAAAGCCTGGGCTCGGCAGCGCTTGACCGGCTCGACGATCTCGTGGCATCGGGAACGCTGGGTTCGGTTAGGGGCGTCAGTGCGCTGGGTACGTGGGTGCGGACCCGGGGCTACTTCGGACGCTCCCGCTGGGCGGGGAAGCGGACGCTGGACGGAGTGGACGTGGTCGACGGCGTGGCCACCAATCCGCTCGCCCATGCGGTTGCAACCGCCCTTCGTGTGGCCGGTGCAAGGAAGGCGTCCGACGTGGCTACCGTCGAAACGGACCTCTACCGGGCCCACGACATCGAGTGCGATGACACGTCCACCATCCGGGTGCACACAGCATCCGGCACGGTGGTGACACTCGCACTCACCCTGTGTGCCGCGGAGCAGACGCGACCCAGCGTCACCCTCCACGGCACACAGGGAGCGGCCGTCCTGTACTACACCGAGGACGAGTTGGCCGTCACCACGGCACAGGGCACAGACACCGAGCGTTTCGGCCGCGCCAACCTGCTCGAGAATCTGCTCGAACACCGCACGACCGGCACTCCGCTGCTCAGCCCCCTTTCCTCCGCCGGCGCATTCATGCGGGTGCTCGACGCCGTCCGGCTGGCCCCGCCGCCACATCCCATTGATCCCTCGTACGTCACCTGGATCGGCGACGGCGACGAAGCCCACCCCATAGTGAACGGCATCGAGGACCTCCTGCAGCGGGCCTGCCTCGCCCAGGCGACCCTGTCTGAACTGGACCCGGGCTGGGCGCGGCCGGCGTCGTCGTCGTTACCGCTTGTACTGGACGGCCGTGAGGTCGGCTCCTATCGGGACGGCACCGCCGTCTCCCCCTTCCTCTCACCGCGCCCCTACCTGCACCCGGTCACAACGCTCGCCGGCGTGGCCGTGACCGACCATTTCCCGGCTGACCACGTCTGGCACCTCGGCGCAGGTGTTGCGGTACAGGACGTCGACGGCGTGAACATCTGGGGCGGCCGGACCTACCGCCGCGAGGAGCAGGGCTACGTCTGGCGCCCCGACCACGGCCGGATCTCCCGGACCGGAATCACGCAGCATGGCGACTCCCTGAACGAGACGCTGCGCTGGACCGGCCCCGACGGCGCCGCTCTGCTCGATGAAGTCCGCCGTATCAGCTGGGGCACGGTGAATGACGCCGTTTGGGCACTCACCGTCGACTTCTCCCTGACACCCGTAGGTGACGGTGAAGTTCTCATCGGAAGCCCCGGATCGAACGGGCGGGCAGGCGGCGGTTACGGCGGCTTCTTCTGGCGCCTTCCCACGTGTGACGGCGCCTCTATTACGACGGCGGACGCTTCCGGTGAGGCGGGCGTTCACGGCACCGTGTCTGACTGGCTGTGCTGGCAGGGCAGCTTCGGCGGCCGGCCAGCTACGCTGCTCTTCCTACCCAATGACAACGCGATCGATCCCTGGTTTGTACGCTCCGAAGGCTACCCGGGTGTTGGATTGGCACTTGCCTGGGACCGTCCCGCAGCAACCACCCGGGACGCTCCCCTGACCCGCTCAGTCACCGTCCTCATTGCCGACGGCACTCTGACACCCGACGCCATCCGCGCCTTCGCGGCACAAGAAAGGCACCCATGACCACCACTTCAGCCCCCGGACTCGAGTCCCTTGCGGATCCGGTAGCGGATCTCGCTGACGAACGCGCCATCAAGCGCAACCGGGTCCTGGACATCCTCGACCGCGCCGGCCGCGATTCGCTGCTGCTGACCACAAACACAGCGATGACCTGGTACCTGGGCGGAAGCCGCCTGCACATCAGTCTCGCCGGCGATCCGGTTGCGATGCTGCTGGTCGACCGCGAACGCGACCACCTGGTCACCTTCAATAACGAAGCGGACCGGCTGATCCGCGAGGAGCTGCCTGCCGACGTCGTCGTTCATCCCGTCGCCTGGCACGGATCGATGCACGACGTGGCCCGCCGGCTCTCCCCCTCCGAGCCACTCGACGAGGCAAGCGTGCGGCGGGAGCTGCGCGAAGCACGGCAGGCCCTTCTTCCGGTGGAGACGGAGCAGTACACGGAGCTCAACCGCGAGGTGGCGAGGGCGATGACCGATGTGCTGTCGGCTGCGCGGCCGCATACAACCGAGCGCAATGTTGCCGCCGAGCTGGCCGCACGGGTGGTTGCGATGGGCGCGGAGCCGCTGGTCCTGCTCTGCAACGGCCGGGAACGCTCGGCCTTCCGCCACCCGCTGCCGACGTCGGCTCCGCTGGGGCGGCGCGCCATGGCCGTGGTGTGCGCCCGGCGTAACGGCATGGTGGCGAACGTTACGCGGTGGGTTCGTTTTGACGGATCGACGGCTGCCGAGCGCGATGCCGAGGCGCGGATCGCGGCGGTCGAGGCCGACATCTTCCGAGCGACCGTTCCTGGCGCCCGGCTCGACGGTATCTTCGACGTTATCCGCGGTTCCTACGAAGCGCATGGGTTCGGCGCGGATCAGTGGCGGCTGCACCATCAGGGCGGCCCCGCGGGATATGCGGGCAGGGATCCCCGCGTGACTGGGTCCACGGACGACGAGGTGGTCCTGAATCAGGCGTTCACCTGGAACCCATCGGGTCCGGGCGTGAAGATTGAGGACACGGTACTGCTGACTGCCGAAGGGATCCGGGTGCTGAGTGTCGACGAGCGCTGGCCGACGGTCGAGGTGAACGGCCTGCTGAGGCCAATGACGCTGGAGATCTAGGAATATTCATCCGGCGCCGGGTCTTGTCGCCTGTATGACATTCCCCGAGGACCAGACAGCAGACAGCGCAGCCCGGACGGCACTGGTGGTGGGCGCGACGGGCATCGCCGGCTCGGCGCTTGTCGAGAAGCTTACGAGCGAGGGATGGTCTGTCCTGGCACTGTCCCGAAGGCCAGGAGCTGATCGCGAGGGCGTGCGCTGGCTGTCAGCGGACCTGACTTCGCTCGAGTCCCTGTCTGCGGTTCTCGTTCCGGAGCAGCCCACGCATGTCTTTTTCACCGCTTGGTCGAGGCAGGATACCGAAGAGGAGAACATCGCGGTCAACGCCGGGATGGTGCGTGACCTGCTGAGTGCGCTTCAGGACAAGGACGTGGCGCACGTGGCCCTGATGACCGGCCTCAAGCACTACCTCGGCCCCTTCGAGGCCTACGCTGCGGGGCAGATGGCAGACACGCCGTTCCATGAGGAGGAACCCCGCCTGCCCGTCCGGAACTTCTACTATGCGCAGGAGGATGAACTGTTCGCGGCGGCCGCGAAGCAGGGGTTCACCTGGTCCGTGCACCGTGCACACACCGTGATTGGTCATGCCGTGGGCAATGCCATGAACATGGGACTGACGCTCGCGACGCAGGCGACGCTCTGCAGGGAACGAGGTGAACCGTTCGTCTTTCCGGGTTCAGAAACCCAGTGGAACGGCTTGACCGACATGACCGATGCCGGGCTCCTCGCAGAGCACATGGTGTGGGCCGCCACCACGCCCGGCGCGGCAGACGAGGCCTTCAACATCGTCAATGGGGACGTCTTCCGGTGGCGGTGGATGTGGCCGAAGCTCGCGGCCTACTTCGGCGTCGAGTGGGAAGGGTATAGCCAGGCACCACGGCCCCTTGAGGAGGCTATGGCGGGCCGGGAGGATCAGTGGTCAGAGCTCGCCCGGCTGCATGGACTGGCAGAACCACGGTTGGACCGCATGGCCTCGTGGTGGCACACGGACGGTGATCTGGGCCGCGATATCGAGGTGGTCACCGACATGGGCAAGAGCCGGGACGCCGGCTTCACCGGCTACCGGCGGACGCTCGAGGCGTTCGTCTCCCTCTTCGACCGTTATCGTGCCGAGAATCTCATCCCCTAGGGTCTTGGCTTACTTCAGCGCACACCAGCATCGTGACGCTGGATAGCGGCACCATCGAGCCTCGCTTGCCGCTGAATTTGGAAGGGTGGGCCTGACCCCTGCACTTCATACCCAACGCCCAACGCTAGTCTGTGGAACGTGAACGATGTGCTGCACGAATCGCTGCAATCAGCCGTCGCCGACGCTGTGGGCGGCCGCGTTACCGAACTGGCCGATGTAAAACGGACCGATCTGGATTACGACGCTTTCCTCGCGCACCGGACGGTGAGCCGGCTTCAGGGGACCGCAATCGTCGACGGCAAGCGCATTCAGTGGTCCATGATCGAGAAGCGTACTGAAGGACCTCTTCTGGCCTCCCCATACTTGCTGGATAACGGCAGGCGCGAGTTTGATGCGTACGCCTCCGGAGTGCTCGACGATGTCGCTCTCGGGATCGGCACACCGCGACTCCACGGGAAGCTACTCGATCCGGATGGAGGGATGACCCTGTGGCTTGAGGAGATTCGCCATGAGGGATCCCGGCCGCTGGACGCGGAGACGATCCTCGCCGCTGCGCGTAACCTGGGCGGCATGGGAGGCCGGTGGGCCGGCCGCGAACTCTCCGAGCCCTGGCACTTCACTGGATGGATCGACCGCCATAGCCAGCCCGAAGCCGTCGAACAGGGTCTGGCCACGCTGCGTCGCGGCGACCCCGGCGCGGTCTCCCGCCTCGGTGACCGGATGGCCGCCGCCGAGCAACTCGTCTTCAGGCAGTCCCGCTACCGCGAAATCCTTAAGACTCTTCCGCATACCCTCTGCCACCATGATGCGGTTGGCGCGAACGTTTTCTCCTCGGCCGGTCGGACCGTGCTGATCGACTGGGAATCCGTCGGCGCCGGTCCGGTTGGAGCGGACCTGGCGTCACTTCTCTTCGCCTCCGTCCGGCGGGGTGACGCTCTGGCCGGCGTCGTGATGCCGATCGTCGACGATGCCCTGGTGACCTATGCCGAAGCCCTCCGGGCAGAGGCGGGCAATATCACGTTCGAGGAGGTGCGTCTGGGGTTCGACGCCGCGATCGCGCTGCGCTGGAAGCTTGCGGCCGACGTCGTCGCCGGCATTGAAAGGGGTCAGCCGCCACGGCGAGGAAGCCTCCCGGACGAGGACCCGGCAGCGGCTCTGGACGAACTCATCGCCCTGGTGGACCTGCTCCTCGCATCAGCCGACCGGGCACTCCGCCACGCCCCGTGAGTTGGCAGGACACGCCCCGAAAGACTCTTCATTAGGGGCGTGTCCTGCCAACTCAACGGGGGGCGCGGAGCTCCAACCCCAGCCCCGGCTGACCGGTCACCGTGAGCCCGTGCTCCGTGATGCTCACCGGTGACGGTCCGGCGAGGACGCCCAGCTCAGCCAGGGTGGCGCCGTCGACCGCTTCCACCCAGGCGGTCTCGGCGAGCGTGGAGGCAAGCTGCCCCGAAAGTTCCGGAAGCAGGTGCGGCGCCACCGCGATGCTGTTGGCCCGCGCCAGCTCAACGATGCGCCGGAACGGCGTGATCCCGCCGACACGGACAATGTTGGGCTGGATGATGTCCACCGCGTCGGCTTCGATGAAGTCCCGGAACCGGTAGATGGTGTGCACGTTCTCGCCCAGTGCGATCGGCACCGGAGAGGAGCGCCGCAACCGCCGGTAAGCGGACAAATCATCAGCACGGATGGGCTCCTCGAGCCAGTGCAGGCCGTATTCGCCGAGCCGGTCGAGAGCGCGCAGGGTGGTGGGCAGGTCCCACCGCTGGTTGGCGTCGATCATGAGCGCACGGTCGGGGCCGATTACCTCCCGCACGGCGGCGATCCGCTCGGCGTCCTCGCGGAGATCGGGTTTCCCCACCTTCACTTTGACGGCCTGCCTGCCCTCGGCGACCCAGCGCTGGGTCTGCTCAATGAGTTCATCAAGGCTGTAGTGCAGGTTCACCCCGGACCCGTATACAGGCACAGTCTCACGACGCCGGCCCAACAGGTCCGGTACCGAGCAACCCGCCTGCCGTCCGGCCAAATCCCAGAGGGCAAGGTCGACGCCGGCCATCGCGATGGTGGTCAGCCCTCCCCCGCCCGCTTCGTGAAGCCGAACCCACAGTGCGTCCCAGATTTCTTCCGCTCGCGCCGGCAGTCCTGCCACGAACGGCGCGATGTCATTCTCCAGCAGCGCCAGCACTGCCTGCGGCCCAATGGTCGGTGTCCACGAGAAGCCGTAGCCCATACCGCCGTCATCGGTTGTCACCGTCGTCGCAATGAAATGGTTTTCCGGTACGTCGGGGCCCCAGGGGCGCTGCAGCGGCACCGTAATAAGGCGCGCGGAAAGGCCGGTGATTTTCGCGGTCATTCGCCCACAAGCTCACGGCCGGCAGCAAGGATGGCTTTGAGTTCCACCAACTGGCTCTCGGTCGGATCGACCAACGGCGGGCGGACAGAGCCGACGTCGAGCCCGTCCAGCCGCAGGCCGGCCTTGATCAGCGAGACACCGAAGCCCGGCGTCTGGTCGCGCAACCGCACGAGCGGTGCGTAGAAGCCCTCGAGCAGGCGGTGCCGTGCTGCCTCGTCGTTGTCGATATAGGCCCGGTAGTACGCGATGGCGATCTCGGGCGCCATGGCGAACGCGGCGGAGGAGTAGAGCGGAATCCCGAGCCCCCGGTATGCGCCCTGGCTGAGCTCGGCCGTGAGCAACCCGTTGAAGAACAGGAAGTCGGTGCGGCCTGTGGCGGCTACGGCTGACACGATTTCCTGCGCAAGCCCGACGTCGCCCACGCCGTCCTTGAACCCGACCACCTTCGGATTCGCCGCCAGGCGGGCAACGGCGTCGGCGGTGAAGGCGCCGTTGGCCCGGTGGTAGATGATGACCGGTAGGCTGGATGCCGCAGCCACCTCCTCGACATACGCCACCAGTCCGTCGGCCGGGCCCTTGACGAGGTAGGGCGGCAGCACGAGCAGGGCATCAGCCCCCGCCTCCTCTGCGACTCGCGCCGCGGCACGGGCGTGGCCCAGCGGGCCGCCCGCGCCGGCTACCACCGGGACCTGCCCGTTGACTGCGCTCACCGCAGTGGTGACGACGGCGCGGATCTCGTCGATATCGAGCGCGTGGAACTCTCCGGTACCGCAGGCCGGAAAGACACCCCCGGGCCCGAAACTCAGCCGCGACTCGATGTGTTCGCGAAGTTTCGCGGTGTCGACCGAGCCGGACGGCGTGAACGGCGTAACGGGAAAAAACAGCACTCCATTGAACTGCATGATCTACCTGGCTTCCTGGATTGCGGAGGCTAACTGCTGGTCGCGGGAATCTTCCTCGGGAAGTTCGGTGCGCCAGCTGCGCTTCGGCTCCCACCCGAGCAGCCTCCGCGCCTTCTCAATCGAAAACGCCGGGCTGGTGCCGTGCAGACCGGCGGCGAGCGCACCCACCGCTGGCAGATAGCGCGGAATGAGTTCGGACAGCGGTTCGCGGGCCATCGCGTCGGCTGCGCCCACAAAGAAGGTCTCGGCGTTGGGGATCCGATCCATGGACTGCATCAGCACGTCCAGGAAATCCGCCACATCGCGGGCGTCAACGTAGTTGAAGATTGCCGACGCGGCCAGCGACGGATCGTCCAGCCGTTCGACGACGGTGTTCCCCTGCTGCGTCGGCGCCCCCGCCCATTCCTCCGGCGAAATAACGTAGCAGGGCCGAAACGCGGCGTAGCGGATCCGCTCACCCTGCGCTGCGGCGAACATACGCATTGTCTGCTCGGCGAGAAGTTTGGAAAGGGCGTACGCGTGCCACGGTTTCGGCGTCGTCTGCTCGTCGAGGGGGAAGGCCTCCGGCATCCAGCCGGCCGGGGATCCGTAGCCGAGCACCGTTGGGCTGGAAGCGGTGATGATCCTGCCGACCCCGAGGTCGGTGGCCGCACCCATCACCTGCAGCGCCAACTGACCGTTGGTCTGCAGGATGACATCCTCCGGCGCACTGAACGGAACGGCAATCGCGGCAAGGTGAATGACGACGTCGGGCCGGTGCTCCTCAATCACACGGCGGGCAACGCCCGGTTCCAACAGGTCAACCGACTCCTGACGCACCTGGTGGGGAAACACACCGTCGGGAACCGGCGCGCGGTCCACGGAGACGACGTCGTACCCTGCCTCTGCGAGGCCGGTCACCACACTGCGGCCCAGCCTGCCGGATCCGCCCGTGATGAGGACTGTGGTCTGCGCCCGCTCAGCCACGGCGATTCTCCTTGCTTTCGGTGCGGTCGTTGCTTTCGGCGCGGTCGGTGAGTTCGGTGCGTTCGGTGAGATCCGCGCCGAGGCCGAGTTCGCTGATGCGAACCGGGAGCGACGATTCGAGCGAGGCGTTCCCCGCAATGCCGACAGCGACGGCGCGTAGTCCGTCCAGGTATCCCGACGGCCTTCCCAATGGGTCCTCCCCCGGCCCTTCGAACAGGTCGGTAAGCAGCAGCGCATCACCGCCGCCGTGGCCGCCCTCTCCGTTCACGATCGGCACTTCCACGGCAGCTTCCCAGTGGCGCTGCAGGATGAGGCGTTCTCCGTTGACGCGGACGGCGTCGTCTTCCTCCACCGGGGTGGCACTGGGATCGACGACGTTCTTCTGTTCGGTGCTGTTGGACACCGCGGCGCGTTCCACGACTTCGAGCTCCACGCGGCCCTGTGTGCCGTTCACTGCCACGCGGTAGCCCTCCCAAGGGCTGTGCGCGTTGAGGGAGTAGCTGAGAGTCGGGCCGCCGGCGTAGTCAACCACGAGGGCAAGGTTGTCCTCGATGGTGATGCCCGGGGCGAAAACGTCCTGGTCGCGCTGGTAGCCGTCGTGGTGTTCGTTGGCGTAGTAGAGCGCGTTGAGCCGCTCATCCTCGCGCAGGTCAAGGGCAAACGGATCCCCCGCGGCGGAGTCGGTGGTTCCGCGCTCCGGCCGGTCCGTCAGCCCTCGGCCCGCAGCGTTGCGGTCGCCGTAAAAACGGAGCCCGCCGCTGGCGAAGACGCGTTCGGGGACGTCGTCGATCCACCAGTTGACCAGGTCAAAGTGGTGGGACGCCTTGTGGATCAGGAGCCCGCCGGAGTTCTCCTTCTGCCGGTGCCAGCGGCGGAAGTAGTCGGCGCCGTGGACGGTGTCGAGCATCCAGCTGAAGTCGATCGAAGTGACCGAACCGATCGCGCCGCTCTGGATGATCTCCTTCAGCGCGCTGTTACGGGGCGAATACCGGTAGTTGAAGGTGACGACGACGTCGCGGCCGGTGCGGTCGATCGCGTCGGAGATCCGGTGGCAGCCCTCCGCGTCGATGGTGAGCGGCTTCTCTACGACGACATCGGCACCTGCTTCCAGCGCCTCAACGATGTAATCGGCGTGCGTGTAATCGGGCGTGGTCACGATGACGCGGTCAATGCGGTTGTCGCGGATGAACCGGGTCAGGTCTTGAGGCTGGAACTGCGTCACCGCCGTCGCCGGTGAGAGTTCGACGGCACGGGCGAGGTAGTACTGAACCCGCCCCGGATTGGTGTCGCTGATGGCCACGAGCTCCACCGAGGACGAGTGATCGCCGAGCGCTGCCTGCACGTACATCTCGGCACGCGATCCGGTACCGATCAGAACCACTCGGGCGCGTTCGCGTTGCTCCGGCTTCGAATCGGCCTGCTGCTCTGCAGGAAGAGTATTGGGGGCGGTGCTCATGGGGCTCCTTCGGATGCGGCATCAGCGGAAGATGCTGCACCGTCGCTGTGAGAAAACGTTTTCTGAAATAGGTTATATGCTTTGTATCAACACACCGGCACACCCGTCAACCATTTGCTGCGGGGACGCCGATTCCCACCCGGATGAGGAAACCTATGGCCAGGAAAGCAGCCAACCGCAGGGTAGGCATCACCGACGTCGCACAGCGGGCAGGAGTCTCACTGGCTTCGGTATCCCGCGTCATGAACGGCAACTTCTCGGTGGACCCGGAAATTGCGGCCAGGGTGCGCACCGCGGCTGCTGAGCTGAACTACCAGCCCAACGCGGTGGGCCGCAGCCTCGCGCTGGGCAAGACCGACACGATCGGCGTCGTCGTGCCGGATCTCGCCAACCCAACCTTTCAAGGCATGCTCCGTGGCGTCAGCCGCGCCGCCGCGCAGGACGGCTATCGCGTCCTCATCGCCGACTCGTCGGAGGTTTCCAGCGAAGAATCAATTTTGGCGGGCGAAGCACGACGGCGGTGTGACGGCGTCGTGCTCTGCGCACCGCGCATGAATGAGGCTGAGCTGGAAGCGCTTCTTCCGTCACTGCGTCCGCTGGTGCTCGTCAACCGTTCGACGGCGGACACCCAGACTCCCAGCCTGGTGGTCGATTACGGGCAGGGAGTGCAGGACCTGGCTGCGCATCTTGTCGAGTTCGGGCACACGAAGCTTGCGTTCCTCGAAGGGCCGGAGCGAAGCGCATCCAACCAGGCCCGTCTGCAGGGGCTCGAGAAATTTCGGGTGGACCATCCGGAAGTTGAACTTTCCATCCTCCCGGCGGGTTCCAGTTTCGAGGCCGGGCATGGCTCGGTGGACGGTGTCCTCGAGAGCGGCGCGACTGGAGTACTGGCCTTCAACGATCTCGTTGCCATGGGGCTGCTGAGCGGCCTGCACGAGCGGGGCATCGACGTTCCCGGGGAAATCAGCGTCACCGGGTTCGATGACATCCCGTTCGCCAACTACACCACTCCCCCGCTCACCACGGCGGCGGTGCCGATCAACGACATCGGCGAGCAGGCCTGGCATGAGATGCGGCGGCTCCTGGGGGACGGCGACTTGGAACCTTCGCACACCACGTTCCAGCCGGAGGTTCGGCGGCGCGGAAGTACGGGTCCGGCGGCGGGTTAGCGGTAGGGCGTCCTGCCTCGCACAGAAACTGCCCCTGGGTGCAGGCTCGCCGGTTCGAACCGGCGACCCTGCGCCTCCGGGCAGTTTCTCTGCGATGGCCGACCGTGCAACCGCTGCGAGTTGCTCCCACTACAAAGCAGGCTTAGTGTTCTCGGAGGAAACACTCACTTATAGGAGGCATCATGATTGGTTTCATCATCGCCGGATTGATCATCGGGGCACTCGCCCGGCTCATCAAGCCGGGCAAGCAAAACCTCGGACTGCTCGCGACCCTGCTGCTGGGGCTTGCCGGCTCGGTGATTGGCGGCGTCATCGCCAACCTGCTCGGCACCGGCGACATCTTCGAGCTGAACATTCTCGGTTTCGTCGTGGCGGTTATTGCATCCGTACTGCTGATCGGTGTTGCCGAGAGCATGTCCGGCCGCCGCAACCGCAGCGTGCGCCGGTAACTCAAGCACGACGCGGGGCGTTCACCCCCGCACAGAAACGGCCCGGAAGTGCGGGGCCGCCGATTCGAATCGGCGGTCCTGCACCTAGGGGCCGTTTCTGTGCCGTGTGCCGGACCGTGTGCCCAGTGCCGGGCCGTGTGCGCAGTGCCGGGCCGGGAGCGTGCGCGGGCCGGGTGCCGGGCGCGAGTGCCGCGGCCGCTTCGCGAGCCGCTACCGTCACAACGCCTTCACTGCCCCGAGGACACGGGTCAGCGAATCCTTCGCATCGCCGAACAGCAGGGTGGTCTTCGGCGAGTACAGCAACTCATTCTCGATCCCCGCGAACCCCGGCCGCATTGACCGCTTGAGGAACACCACCTGCTGGGAATCAGCGACCTCGAGAATCGGCATCCCGTAGATTGGCGAGCCCGGTGAGGTCTTGGCTGCCGGATTCACGACATCATTTGCGCCCACCACCAGGGCCACGTCCATGTTCCGCAACTCCGGATTCACCTCGGCCATCTCCCGCAGCGACTCATACGGCACGTTGGCCTCCGCCAGCAGCACGTTCATGTGCCCCGGCATGCGCCCGGCCACCGGGTGGATTGCGAAAGACACCTCCACTCCCCGGGCTTCCAGCGCATCCGCAAGCTCGGCGATCGTGTGCTGCCCCTGCGAGACCGCCAGGCCATAGCCCGGGACGATCACCACACGCTGAGCAAACCCGAGCATGACCGCCACATCCTCCGGCCCGGAGGAGCGCACCGGGCGCTCGCTCACGGTCCCTGCCCCGGCCGTGGAACCCCCACGGAACGCGCCGAACAGGATTCCCGCGACACCCCGACCCATCGCCGCGGCCATCGCACGGGTCAGGATGGTGCCGCTCGCGCCGACCAGCGTTCCCGCCACCAGCAACAGCACGTTGTCGAGTACCACGCCGGACGCCGCCACAGCGAGCCCGGTGAATGCGTTGAGCAGGGAAATCACGATCGGCACATCCGCCCCGCCCACCGGCAGGACCAGCAGCACGCCGCCCGCCAGTCCGAGCAGCAGCAGGACGGTCGCCCACACCAGGTCCCCCGTCACCGTCACCAGTGCGGCCGCAACCAGGAGAAGTACGACGACGGCCGTCATCACCCAGCGCATGCCGCCAAAGATGACCGGTCGCGTCGTCATCAACTCCTGCAACTTCGCCACCGTCACCCCCGAGCCGGCGAATGACACCGCGCCCACCACGAGAGTGAAGACGACGGCGGCGCGCACCCACGCGTCGTCGTGCGCTGTCAGTTCAAGGATGGCCACCAACGCTGCCGCACCACCGCCGACGCCGTTGAACAGCGCAACGAGCTGGGGCATCTGCGTCATCTGGACGCGCCGCGCAATGGGCGCGGCAATCAGCGCCCCCACGACAACGGCAACAAGAATGGCGAGCACGTTCTCCAGGCGGACGGAGAGAAAGACGGTGACGACGGCGAGCGCAGCTCCAGCGGCGCCGATAAGGTTGCCGCGGCGGGCAGTGCGTGGGGAGCTCAGGCCCTTGAGCGCAAGGATGAAGCACACGGCCACAACCAGGTACAGCAGCGCGGTGGCTTCCGCCGGAAGGAGGTTCATGCGTCGTGCTTCCGGTCGGACGTGCCGGGCTGGTTGCGGCCACGGAACATGTGCAGCATGCGGTCGGTCACCACGAATCCACCCACAAGGTTGACCGTGGCGAGCAGCACCGCGAACAGTGCCAGACCCAGCGGCAGGAGCTCGGTGGCCTGACCGGCAACGAGAATCGCGCCGATGAGGATGATTCCGTGGATCGCGTTGGCGCCGGACATGAGCGGTGTGTGAAGGGTGCTCGTCACCTTGGAGACCACTTCGAAGCCAACAAACACGGCGAGCACCACAACTGTGAGCAGCGATGGCAGGTCCATCAGGAGACTCCTTCCAGCGCAGCCGCTGTGGGCTGGTGCATCACTTTGCCCTCGTGCGTAAGGCAGGCTCCGGCAACGACGTCGTCGGTGAAGTCAGGGAGCACGCGCCCGTCGGCGGTCATGAGCTCGACGAGGTTCGCGACGTTGGCGGCGAACAGCCGGGAGGCATCGGCCGCCATCGCCGACGCGGCGTCCTTCATGCCCACCAGGGTGACCGTCCCGCCGGCGCCCTGTACCGGAACGTCATGCCCTGCCCTGACGCCCTCCACATTTCCACCGGTTTCGGCGGCCAGGTCGACGACGACGGCGCCGCCCTGCATCGCCCGAACCATGGCGGTGGTCACCAGCAGCGGCGCCGGCCGTCCGGGTACTGCCGCCGTGGTGATCAGGACATCCGCTGCGGCAACATAAGGCGCGAGGAGTTCACGCTGGCGTGTAGCCCGGTCAGCACTCATCTCCCGGGCATATCCACCGGAGCCTTCGATGGCGTCAAGGTCGAGGTGAACGAAGGTCCCGCCGAGCGAGGTCACCTCATCCGCGGAGGCGGGGCGGACGTCGTACGCGGATACCCGGGCGCCCAGCCGCTTTGCCGTCCCGATTGCCTGCAGCCCGGCCACTCCGGCACCGAGGACCAGCACGCGGGCAGGCGGTACGGTGCCCGCAGCAGTCATGTAGAGGGGGAAGAAGCGGGGGAACCGGATCGCCGCCTCAAGGACAGCACGATAGCCGGCAACGAGGGACTGGGAAGATAGCGCATCCATCGACTGCGCACGGGAAATTCTCGGGATGAGCTCGAGTGCGAACGCGGTGACTCCTGCTTCCGCAAGCGCCTTCACCGTCGGCAATTCGGCGGCAGGGGACGCGAAACCGACGGTGATCGTGCCCGGCTTGAGGGCGCGGGCTTCATCCGGGGTCAGTGGCGCGACATGGCACAGGACATCGGCATCGATGAGCTGAGGAAGGACTTCCGCGCCGGCTTCCCGGTAGGCGTCGTCGTCGTGCCCTGCGGAAATACCGGCACCAGACTCAACGGCAACATTCAGGCCGAGCTTGGCGAGTTGGCGAACTGAGGCGGGAGTCGCCGCCACGCGGCGCTCGCCCGCACGGGTTTCCCGCTTCACGCCCACCAACACGATCCGGTCCCCTTCCACACGGTGGGCACCTTTGCCCAGCCGCTGAGACATAGCATCACACAGCCGGAGAGCGGTTGGAACTGCGGAGCTGGCGCTGTTGTCGGAAGGTTATCTGGCGCAGCTGGCGGAGGCTGCCTTTTTTATGCCGATTCGCGCCACACCACCGAGGTGCTCAACATCCGCACCTCGGCCTCCTTGCCCTCGATCTGGGCGAGGACAAGCTCTGCCGCCGCGCGTCCCAGCAGGTCTGCCGGTTGCTTGACTGTGGACAGCTGTGGCTTGCAGCGCAGTGCCCAGCTGCTGTCATCGAAGCCCACTATCCCGACGTCGTCCGGCACCCGCCTGCCCTGCTCCTGCAGGGTGGCCATGGCACCGGCGGCCACCGCGTCAGAGGCGGCAAAAACGCCGTCGAGATCCGGCCGTCTACGCAGGAGTTCGGCCATGCCGTCAGCACCGGCAGCATAGGTGTAAAGCGGGAACTCGAGAACGAGGTCCGGGTCGAATGCCGGCCCAAGCGCAGTCCGGAAGCCCTCAAGCCGATCCTGGCCGGAGTCGCGGTCCAGCGCGCACGCGATCATGCCCACCCTGGTCCGGCCGGTGTCCAGCAACCGGTGAACAATTGCCCGGGCGGCTGCCACGTTGTCGATTCCCACGTACGGGATGTCGGGTGTTCCCGGCGGATGGCCGACGAAGGCGGCCGGAATCTTCAGGTTGCGCACCGCCGTCGCAATGGGATCGGAGGTCCGTGCAGAGATGATGACGGCCCCGTCCACCAGTCCCCCGCGTAGATAGTCCGCCACCCGCTGACTGTCACGTGCCGTGTCGATGATCAGGGAAACCAGTTGATAGTCCGCGGCAGAAAGCACGGAGTTGGCACCGAGGAGGATCGACCCGATGTTGGGGTCTTCGAACAACAGGGAGTGCGGCTCGTGGATGATGAGGCCGATTGCCCGGGACTCCTGCCGCACGAGGTTCCGCGCCGCCGAATTGCGCACGTAACCCACCTGAGCAATAGCCGACTCCACCGCCATTTTTGCCTCGGGCGAGACGTACTTTTCTCCGTTCACAACCCGTGAAACCGTCCCCCGGGACAGACCCGCCGCGGAGGCAACATCATTGATTGTCGCCCGCCGACGGCGCACGCGAGTGGAGTCCATACCGATACTGTAACGGAGCTGACGAACCGGCGAATCCGAACTAAACGTTGACATGCCCGTGTGACGCAGACTACTCTGTGAACGTTCCCAGATTGCGCAGAATATCGCGTTTCACGCTTTCTGGGAACGTTCACAGAAGTAACGACAAACAGTCAAGGACCTTACGTGCCGACCAACACCTCGCCGATCGCCCAGTTAGCCCCCGAGGGCGGCCTGGTATTCGGCTGCGATTACAACCCGGAGCAGTGGGATGAGGCCACGTGGGCCGAAGACGTGCTGCTGATGCGCGAGGTCGGGGTCAATCTGGTGGCCGTGAACATCTTCGGTTGGGCAGAGCTTCAGCCCGACGCCGAGACTTTCCAGTTCGACCGGCTCGACGCCGTTCTGGACCTTCTCCACAAGAACGGCATCGGCGTCAACCTGGGAACCGGCACCGCTTCCCCACCGCCGTGGCTCACCAGCGCCCACCCCGAAATCCTGCCTGTCACCGTGGATGGCGACACCCGTTGGCCGGGCGGGCGCCAGGCCTGGTGCCCCAGCTCCCCTGCCTTCCGGTCTCACGCACTGAGGCTGGTTGAGGAAGTCGCCCGAAGGTACGGCGCGCACCCCGCGGTACGCCTCTGGCACGTGTCCAACGAACTCGGCTGCCACAATGCGCTGTGCTACTGCGACGCTTCGGCCACGTCTTTCCGGCGCTGGCTGCAGGCCCGCTACCCCACGCTGGATGCACTCAACGCCGCGTGGGGCACCGCATTCTGGAGCCAGCGGTACTCGGCATGGGAACAGGTGCTCCCACCGCGCACCCCGCACGCCACCCCCAACCCCACGCAGGTCGTGGACTTTAACCGCTTCAGCTCCGACGAGCTCCTCGGGTACTACCGGGCCGAGGCCGACACTCTCCGCGCACACAGCACCCTCCCCGTCACGACCAACTTCATGGTCACAGCGCACATCCGCACCCAGAACTACTGGCAGTGGGCACCGGAAATGGACCTCATCGCCAACGACCACTACCCGGATCACCGGCTCGATGACCCGGTGCAGGAGATCGCACTCGCCGCCGACCTCACCCGCGGCCTGGCACAGAACCGGCCCTGGATCCTGATGGAACACGCCACCAGCGCGGTCAACTGGCAGCCCAGGAACATTGCCAAGGTGCCCGGCGAGCTGCTGCGCAACTCCCTTTCCCACCTCGCCCGCGGTGCCGACGGCCTGTGCTTCTTCCAGTGGCGCGCGTCCCTGCAGGGAAGCGAGAAGTTCCACTCGGCAATGCTTCCCCACGCCGGAACCGACTCAAAAATCTGGCGCGAAGTAACCGAACTGGGCCAGACACTGGGCCGGTTGCGTGAAGTCGCCGGCAGCACCGTTACAGCGAAAGCAGCCGTGGTCTTCAGCTGGGAGGCCTGGTGGGCCTGCGATTCCGACTCCCACCCTTCCTCCGACCTCCGCTACCTGGACCAGGTGCATGCGCTCTACGGCGCCCTGTGGGACGCCGGCATCACCGCCGATTTCCTGCCGCCGGACGGCGACTTCACCGGTTACGACCTCGTGCTCGTCCCTGCGCTCTACCTCGTTACCGACGACGACGCCCGCCGGCTCACCGATTACGTCCGCCGGGGCGGCACCGCCGTCGTCTCCTTCTTCAGCGGCATCGTCGACGAGAACGAGAGGGTGCGGCCCGGAGGCTACCCCGGCGCCTTCCGGGACCTGCTCGGTATCTCGGTCGAGGAGTTCCACCCGCTGGCCGCCGGCGAGAAACTGCAGCTTTCAAACGGCACGACGGCGGCACTTTGGAGCGAAGCCCTTCGCACCACGGGCGCTGAAGCCGTTCTAACCATCACCGACGGCCACCTCGCCGGGACCGCCGCCGTCACCCGCAACTCCTTCGGGAACGGCACCGCCTGGTACCTGGGTACGTCGCTCGGCAAGGAAACCCTGCTGGAAGTGATCAGCGACGCCGCCCGCGCCGCCGGGATTCCGGCCTCCGGGACGCGCGGCGTGGAGATCGTCGAGCGGGTTTCCGAAGACCAGCGCTATCTCTTCGTTCTCAACCACACCACGCAGGACTACAAGCACCGGATCACCGGAACTGAACTGGTTATCGGCACGGAAGTTGCCGACGTCGTCGTCGTTCCGGCGGGCACCGTCCGCGTTGTACGCACCCATTCAACAGGCAGCACCGTATCAACAGGCAGCACCGTATCAACAGGCAAGGAGGCCTCCTGATGGCTACCCTGGACCAGGCCCAGACGCCGCCCGGCACCGCCGGAAGTTCGCGGCACATTTCGAACAAGCGGCGAAGCACGCGCAAGGCGGTAGTCGTCTTCGTGGCGCCGTTCGCCGTGCTCTTTGTCCTCTTCTACGCGGCGCCGATCATCTTCGCGATCATCCAGTCGCTCCTCACCGTCGAACGCGAGGGCACGTTCGGCGCACCCCAGCAGGTTTTCGGCGGGCTCAGCCAGTACGCGATCGTGTTCCAGGACCAGGCGTTCTGGGCCTCCGTGGGCCGGGTACTGCTCTTCGGTGTGGTGCAGGTACCCATCATGCTGGGCATGGCGCTGCTGTTTGCGCTCCTGCTCGATTCGCCGCTGCTCAAGGGCAAGAAGTTCTTCCGGCTGGCGTTCTTCGCCCCGTACGCGGTGCCGGGCGTCATCGCGGCGATCATGTGGGGATTCCTGTACTCGCCTTCGCTCTCACCGTTCAGTGCGGTCACCTCGGAAATCAACTTCCTCGACGGCTCCCTGGTCCTGTGGTCCATCGCCAACATCGTGACCTGGGTGTACGTGGGCTACAACATGCTCATCATCTACGCATCGCTGCTCGCCATCCCCACCGAAATCTATGAGGCCGCGCGGCTTGACGGCGCCTCGAATGCCCAGATCGCCTGGCGGATCAAGATCCCGCTGGTGACTCCGGCGATCATCCTCACGGGCGTGTTCTCCATCATCGGCACGCTGCAGCTCCTCGCGGAACCGCAGACCCTGCGCAGCTTCAGCTCGGCAATCAGCAGCACCTACACACCGAACCTCGCGGTCTACACCACGGCGTCGATCCCCAACTACAACCTGGCCGCTGCGTTCTCGGTTGTCCTCGCAATCGCCACCTTCATCCTCTCCTTCGTCTTCCTGAAGGCAACCCAGCGGAAGGTATCCCAATGACCACGGCAGCCGTTCCCCTGTCCGCTCCGGAGAAGTCCCGTTCCCGGGGACCGCGGCAAAGCATCATGTCCCGCAGCGCCGCCATGCTCATCATGGGCGTCTTCACCCTCTACTTCCTGACCCCGATCTGGTGGCTGCTGGTCACCTCCACGAAGTCCGGCGGTGACATCACCGGATCAGCCGCACTGTGGTTCACTCCGGACTCCTTCACCACGTTCTTCAGCAACATCACCGGATTGTTCCAGTATGAGAACGGGCTCTTCGTCAAGTGGCTCCTGAACAGCGCCCTTTACGCGGGGGTCGGCGCGTTCCTCGGCACCATCATTGCGGCGATGTGCGGCTACGCGCTGTCCAAGTACGAGTTCAAGGGCCGGGAAGCCATCTTCAACGTGGTCCTCAGCGGAGTACTGGTACCGGCCACAGCGCTGGCCCTGCCGCTGTTCCTGATCTTCAGCGAAGTGAACTTGACCAACACCTACTGGGCGGTCTTCCTGCCCAGCCTCGTCAGCCCCTTCGGTGTCTACCTCGCGCGGATCTATGCCGCAGCCTCGGTTCCCGGGGAACTCCTCGAGGCAGCCCGGCTGGACGGCTCCGGTGAAGTGCGGACCTTCTTCACCGTTTCCAGCCGCCTGATGGCGCCGGCGCTGGTGACCATCTTCCTGTTCCAGTTCGTCACCATCTGGAACAACTTCTTCCTCCCGCTGATCATGCTGCGTGACCAGGCCCTCTTCCCGGTGACGCTCGGTCTGTACGCGTGGAACAGCCAGATCAGCCAGATCCCGGAGCTGCGCACGTTCGTGATCATCGGCGCACTCGTCTCCATCCTTCCCCTCATCATCGCTTTCCTCGGGCTGCAACGCTTCTGGAGCAGCGGACTCGGTGCGGGAAGCGTCAAGTAACCCAGACCCCAAGAAACTGCCGGAGACGCCCGTCACCGGCACCGTCCATACACAAAGGAAAAACAGAATGCGTATGCATCACGGAAAGACCACCGCCGCCGTCGTCATGGTCTCCGCTCTGGCCCTCGCGGGCTGCGCCGGCGGAGGCGACAGCTCCGGCGCTCCCGAGGCAGCAGCGTGCGAGCCCTCCACCGAGCCCGTGGAGCTGACCTTCACCACGTGGGTTCCGGGCATGGACCAGGTGGTGGAGCTATGGAACGAGGAGAATCCGGACGTCCAGGTGACCGTCCAGACCGGCCCCAACGGCAACTCCGGCACGTACCAGAACTTCTTCAACCAGCTGCAGGCAGGCAACGCGCCGGACCTCGGCCAGATCGAGTACGACGCCCTCCCCAACTTCCGTGTCCAGGACGGGCTCGAGAACATCGCGGCCTGTGAAGGTATCGGCGACGCCGGCGACCAGTTCATCGACTGGACCTGGAACCAGGTGACCTTCGGTGAGGAGGACGCGGTCTACGCCATCCCGCAGGACAGCGGACCCATGGCGCTCTTCTACCGGGCGGACCTCTTCGAGCAGGCCGGGATAGAGGTTCCGACCACCTGGGAAGAGTACGCAACCGCCGCCGAGCAGATTCGGGAGGAAGGCGCCTACATCACCAACTTCCCTCGCTCGGACGTGAACTGGTTCGCCGGCCTCGTCTGGCAGGCTGGTGGCGAGTGGTTCAGCAGCGAGGACGACGGCTGGGAGGTCAACCTCACCGGCGAAGAGTCGACGCAGGTGGCCGAGTACTGGCAGGGGCTGCTCGAGGATGACCTCGTGTCCACCCTCCCCTCGTTCTCCGACGAATGGAACGCGTCCTTCAACGAGGGCGACCAGTGGACCTGGGTTTCCGCGGTCTGGGGCACCTCGACGCTGCAGAGCGGCGCGCCGGATACCGCCGGCAACTGGGCTGTTGCTCCCATGCCGCAGTGGGACGCAGGCCAGAGCGCTGCCGGCAACTGGGGCGGCTCCTCCACAGCGGTCCTGAAGGGATCCGACCACCCATACGAAGCCTCACAGTTCGCACTGTGGCTAAATACCGATCCTGAGGCGCTGGCGCTGGCGAACGAGCTCGGCGGACTGTACCCGGCAGCGAGCGCGGGTGCCGACCTGGAGGCCTTCGCCGGTGCGTCCGAGTTCTTCGGCGGACAGGCTGTCTATGACGTTTTCGCCGAAGCCTCCGAGAACGTTGACCCCGAATTCACCTGGGGACCCACCATGACCCAGACCTACACGGACGTCTCGGACGGCTTCGGTGCTGCGATCGGCGGAGAGTCCACCCTGATGGAGGCGCTCCAGCGCGGTGAAGACCAGACGGTTGACGCCCTGAAGGCACAGTCCATCCCCGTAGTGGAGTAGCCCTCCCACAGATTCGCCGGCTTGCTGCCTGGCCACCGTCGGTTTCGGTAGGTCAGGGAGCAAGCCGGCTTTTTTATCTCGCCGATGAAATAGTCAGCAGACTGCATACTTTCAGCGCACCATCAGGCAGCGCCTGTAGCATTGGAGGATCTTCGGGGAAATGGGGACCCTTTCGCGGCTGGGAAGTCGATTTCGACTCAGGGATTTTTATGACCATCACTTCACCCGCACGCTCCGTCCGTGTTTCCAAACCGAACGACGTCGTTGCCTCCTACTCCACGCTCCTCAAGCAGGTGCGCAAAGAAGGCCTGCTGACGCGTAAGCGCGGCTTCTATATCTCAGTCATGGTGCTCCTCGGGCTCGCGCTGGGCGCCGCCTGGACAGGCTTCGCCCTCCTCGGTGACACCTGGTTTCAGCTCCTGATCGCGGGCGTCCTGGGCATTGTCCTGACGCAGATCGCGTTCCTGGCACACGAGGCATCCCACCGCCAGATCTTCGCCTCCCGCGGCGCCAACGACTGGTCCGGGCGCATCCTGGCTGCCGGCGTCGTCGGAATCAGCTACCAGTGGTGGATGAACAAGCACTCGCGCCACCACAATGACCCGAACGTGGTGGGCAAGGACCCGGATATTGAAATCGACACGATCTCCTTCATCGAGGAAGATGCAGCCAAGGCCAAGGGCATCCAGGCATGGATCACCCGCCGCCAGGGCTACCTGTTCTTCCCGCTCCTCACGTTCGAGGGCCTGAACCTTCACGCCCGTTCCATCGCCACACTGTTCCGCCCCGGTGCCGTCCAGGGCCGCTGGGTTGAGCTTGCGCTCCTCGCGGTGCGTTTCGGCCTCTACCTCGGCGTGCTGTTCTGGTTCCTGCCCGTCGGCATGGCGTTTGCGTTTATCGGCGTGCAGATGGCGGTCTTCGGTATCTACATGGGCGCCTCGTTCGCGCCGAACCACAAGGGCATGCCGGTCATCCCGCGCGACAGCAAGCTGGACTTTTTCCAGAAGCAGGTTCTCACCTCACGCAACATCCGCGGCGGCAACTTCGTCAACAACGCTTTCGGCGGCCTGAACTACCAGATTGAGCACCACCTCTTCCCGGACATGCCGCGCCCACACCTGCGCAAGGCAGCGGTAATCGTGCGCGAACACTGCGAACGCCTCAAGGTCCCCTACACCGAGGTTGGTGTCGCGGCGTCCTACGGTGCGGTTGTCTCCTACCTCAACCGGGTAGGGCTCGCCGCGCGCGATCCCTTCGATTGCCCCATGGTCAACCGGTACCGCCGGCGCTGATCTCAAACTGCCATTACGACGACGGCGACCCTCACCATTCGGCGAGCGGTCGCCGTCGCTCTTTGTGCTGGAGGGACTTGGTGCGGGGTGGGTCAGGCGTTCCAGAGTCCGTAGGAGTCGGCCAACGAGGAAATCTTCTGGGCACGGGCAAGGCGCGGCAGGTAGGAGCCGTCGCCCACGACTGCGCCGGACGCGTGGGCGTCGAGGAGTTCGTGAGCCCACTGGATCTCGGACTCGCTCGGCGAGAGGCCATGATTGATGGTGTCGGCGGCGTCGGGCCGCAGGCAGAGCTTCCCGGTCATACCCATCGAGGCGGTGACCTTGCACGCCTCCAACAGATCGTCGCCCAGGGCGCCCACCGTCGGTCCGTCGATCGGGCCGGGCAGTTGCCCCACGCGGGAAGCGACCACGAGCTTGGCGCGGGCGTAGGCGAGCGCCATCGGATCGTCAGAGGCGCCGGTGTCGCGGCGGAAGTCGCCGACACCGAAGGCCAACCGGAACGTACCGGGAGCGCTGGCAATCGCCGTTGCATTCTCGATGCCGAGCGCGGATTCGACCAGCGCGAGCACCGGCGTACCCGCCTGCAGGCGCATGGCGGTGTGGGTGACCTGCTCCGGCTTCTCGGTCATGGCAAGCATGACACCGCGCAGGCCCGGCGCCTTGGAGAGGGCAGCAAGATCGTCAGCCCAGTAATCCGTTTCGATACCGTTGACCCGCACCCAGGCCGTCATGCCGGTGGAGAGTGCTTCGACAACCCGTTCGCGCGCTTCAGGCTTGGACTCGGCGGGCACCGCATCCTCGATATCGAAGACAACCGAATCCGCCTCCGAGGCGAGCGCCGGCGCAAAGTTTTCCTCCGACGCCGCAGAGGCGAGCAGCCAGGAACGGGACAACTTGGCGGGAAGCGCAGCAGCGCGGCTATTACGAAGGGGGGCCATACCTAGAACCTTACGCAACCGGCGTCGTCGTAATCCACCGCCCGGCCATGTGGATCAGTAAACACTACGACCAAAATAGGCTTTTGACCGGCGCCGTCCCGGTTACTAAGCTTTCCACAATACAGTAGCGAATTATCACTAGACGAAACTGTCAACCCAGACGAAAGAGGAAAGCATGAAGAACGAACTCGCAATCGGAGACCCGGCTCCCTCGTTCACCCTCCCCGATGCCGACGGACAGCCCGTGGGCCTCGCCGAGTTCCGCGACCGCAGCGTAGTTGTGTACTTCTACCCCAAGGCGGAGACGCCCGGCTGCACCACCGAGGCGTGCGACTTCCGCGACAACCTCGCGTCGCTCCAGGGCGCCGGCTTCAGCGTTGTAGGCGTTTCACCTGACACTCCGGAGGAGCTCGCGTCCTTCAGCAGCAACCACGGTCTGGCGTTCCCGCTGCTTTCGGATGTCGACAACGAAGTCGCAAAGGCCTGGGGCGCGTACGGGGAGAAGGAACGCAACGGTGAAACCGTCGTCGGCATTATCCGGTCTACCGTCGTCGTGGGCGCGGACGGCAGGGTTCAGCATGCCGAGTACGGCGTCGACGCGAAGGGCCACGTTGCGCGCCTGCGTGAGCAGCTGAGCGTCGTCTGACTCTTGGTCATCCCGGCGATGCAGAAGGCCCTCCCTTGGCGAAAAGGGAGGGCCTTCCTCGTTCCCGGACGGACGTGCTAGCACCCTTCCGGAGTCTGTTTGCATCGAGTGGGCGCCTGGAACGGCCCCCGGCACCACATGTGGTTATAGGCGCCCACTCGATGCGAATTGTAAGTGGGTCAGGCGGCTCCGCGGCGGAGCAGGCGCCCCGTCGGCTTCTCAAGGTCCAGCACCTCACCGCGCAGGTAGGTGGAACGGACGACGCCGGAGAGCGCCTTTCCCGCGTACGGCGAGATGGGGTTCTTGTGGTGGAGCTTGTTCACGTCGACCACGAAGGTGTCATCCGCCGCGAAGATGGAGAAATCGGCGTCGTACCCGAGTGCGAGCTTTCCTTTGCGCTGCAGGCGGGCCAATCCGGCGGGACGGGCTGACATCCACTCCACAACCTGCTCGAGCGGGATGCCTCGCTTCCGCGCCTCCGACCAGATCAGCGAGAGACCCAATTGCAGCGAGGAAACGCCGCCCCACGCCACGCCGAAGTCGCCGTTTTCGAGATCCTTGAGGTCCAGGGTGGACGGCGAATGGTCGGACACAATGCAGTCGATCGTCCCGTCAATAAGCCCCTGCCACAGGAGCTCGCGGTTGGACGCCTCACGTATCGGCGGGCAGCACTTGAACGCCGTGGCACCGTTCGGGATTTCCTCCGACAGCAGCGTGAGGTAGTGCGGGCACGTCTCAACAGTGAGGTGCACGCCGTCGCGCTTGGCCGTTGCAATCATGGGCAGTGCGTCCGACGACGACAGGTGCAGGATGTGCGCACGCGCACCGGTCCAGCGGGCCCGTTCGATGACCTCGGCGATGGCGACGTTCTCCGCCCCGCGCGGGCGGGATGCGAGGAACTTCGAGTACTGATCCCCCTCGGCGGACGGTGCACGGTCAATGGAACGCGAGTCCTCGGCGTGAACGATCATGAGGGAATCGAAGGTTTTCAACTCCGCCATGTCAGTTTCCATCTCATCGGCCTCGAGGTGTGGGAACTCGTCCACACCGGAGTGGAGCAGGAAGCACTTGAACCCGAAGACGCCCTCGTCATGGAGCGGACGCAAATCCGCTGTGTTGCCGGGAATCGCGCCGCCCCAAAAGCCCACGTCAACGAAGGACTGAGTTTCCGCTACTGCCCGTTTCTGCTCAAGCGCGTCCACGTTGACCGTGGGTGGGATGCTGTTCAGCGGCATGTCGATGATGGTGGTGACTCCTCCCGCCGCAGCTGCCTTCGTGGCTGAGGCAAAGCCCTCCCACTCCGTCCGGCCGGGTTCGTTGACGTGCACATGAGAATCAACCAGCCCCGGGATCAGCGTCTCATCGGGACCGAGTTCGACCACCGTGGCGCCGTCGAGGCCATTGCCCAGCGGCTCCATCGCCACAATGACGCCGTTCCGGACGCCGACTTCCCGGGCGGCGATTCCCGCCGTCGTCAGGACGCGCTCGCCGCGGATGACGAGGTCATATGTTTCGTTACTCATGCGTTTCCCTACCCCTTGGCTTCCTGTTGTCCGACGCCCACACCAATGGAGGCGGCGATACTCTGCCCTACCTGCTCAAGCAGTTCCCCGGCGTTCGCGATGCACTTGCCGACGTCGGGCTCCAGGTCGGTCAGCGCGTACACGCTCTGAAACCCTGCCGCTGTGACCTGTTCATGGGTGAGCGTCGTTCGTCCACACACGGCAATCACCGGGATGTCCCCGGCCGCTTTCACCACGCCCAGCGGCGTCTTCCCGCCGAGACTCTGCTCATCCAGACTGCCTTCACCGGTGATCACCAGATCAGCACCGTCCAGCTTGCGGGCCAGTCCGGTGTGCTCCAGTACGACGTCGATGCCCGGCCTTCGCTCTGCGTTCAGTACCGCAAGGGCTGCGTAGCCGACACCGCCCGCGGCTCCTGCGCCCGGCGCAGCGGCCGGGACACGGGCGCGCGACCCGAGTTCCTTCTCAAGCACCTCAACGAACCGGGCCAGCGCACCGTCCAGGTGAGCGACGTCGTCGGGCGTTGCTCCCTTCTGTGGGCCGAAAACAGCGGCAGCGCCGTTGGGGCCGAGAAGGGGATTGTCGACGTCGGACGCGAGCGTGAACGTCGTCGTCGCAAGCCGCGGGTCCAGGTCGGATAGGTCAATCCTGGCCAGGTCAGTCAATGCCGCGCCGCCAGAGGGAAGCGCGCTGTCTGTTGTATCGAGCAAAGCGGCGCCGAGGCCGGTAAGCATCCCGGCGCCGCCGTCTGTGTTCGCGCTGCCGCCGACGCCCAGCACAATTTTGGTGCAGCCGGAATCGAGTGCATAGCGGATCAGTTCGCCGGTGCCGGAACTCGTCGCGTCGCGGGCCTGCAGCACTCCCCCGGGAAGAACCGCGAGCCCGGACGCGAGGGCCATCTCGATCACCGCCGTGGAATCGCGGATGGCGACCGGAGCCTCGAGCGGTTCACCCGTCGGTCCGGAGACCGTGGCGATGTGGCGGTCGAATCCGGCGGCGAGGGCAGCATCGAGGGTGCCCTCACCGCCGTCGGCCACTGGGACAGTATCCACGGTCAGCCCCGGGTCCGCGGTCAGCAGCCCGGCACGCAGCCGTTCTGCGACCTCGGGAGCCGTGAGCGATCCCTTGAACTTGTCCGGTGCAATGACGATTCGCATGACGCTATTGAACCAGCCCTCTAGACGAGCAGGGAGATGGCCGTGGGGGCGTCGTCGGACGATTCGGCGAGGTCCTCGAACTCGTTGATCGCGTCGATTCCGGCTGCTCCCATGGAGATGTTGGTGACGCGTTCGAGGATGACCTCCACGACCACGGGCACGCGGTACTCCTGCATGAGCGCTCGGGCCTTCTCGAAAGCAGCCTGCAGATCATCGGCCTCACGGACGCGGATCGCCTTGCAGCCCAGGCCCTCAGCGACCTTGATGTGGTCCACGCCGTAGCCGTCGAGCTCGGGTGCATTCACGTTCTCGAAGGCGAGGGATACGTGGTAGTCCATCTCGAACCCGCGCTGGGCCTGGCGGATCAGGCCGAGGTAGGAGTTGTTCACCACCACGTGGATGTACGGCAGCTGGAACTGCGCGCCGACTGCCAGTTCTTCGATCATGAACTGGAAATCGTAGTCGCCGGAAAGCGCGACGACGGTCTCCCCCGGACTCGCCTGGGCCACACCGATAGCTGCCGGTGCAGTCCAACCCAGCGGGCCGGCCTGGCCGCAGTTGATCCAGTTGCGGGCCTCGTAGACGTGCAGGAACTGCGCGCCGGCGATTTGGGAAAGGCCGATGGTCGACACGTAGCGGGTATCCCGGCCGAAAGCGCTGTTCATCTCCTGGTACACGCGCTGCGGCTTGACCGGCACGTTGTCGAAGTTGGTCTTGCGCTGCATGGTGGACTTCCGCTGGGCACAGTCCTTGACCCAGGCGTTCCAGTCCGGAAGGCCCTGCTGCGCCTTGCGTTCGCGCGCAATGGCGACCAGGCCGCTCAGGGCGGCACCGGCGTCGGACACTATGCCGAAGTCGGGCGAGAACACGCGGCCGATCTGCGTGGGCTCGATGTCGATGTGTACGAACTTGCGTCCCTTGGTGTAGACGTCGAGGGCGCCGGTGTGGCGGTTGGCCCAGCGGTTGCCGATGCCGATCACGAAGTCCGACTCCAGCATGGTGGCGTTGCCGTAGCGGTGCGAGGTCTGCAGGCCGACCATGCCCGCCATCAGCTCGTGGTCGTCGGGAATGGTTCCCCAACCCATGAGCGTGGGGATCACGGGGATGTTCAGCAACTCTGCGAGTTCCACCAGCTGCTCGGAGGCGTTGGCGTTGATGATGCCGCCGCCGGCCACGATGAGGGGCTTTTCGGCCGCCGTCAGCATGTCAAGGGCCTTCTCCAGCTGCTTGCGCGTGGCGGCGGGCTTGTGGACCTGGAGGGGCTCGTAGGTGTCGGGGTCGAACTCGATCTCGGTTTGCTGGACGTCGATCGGCAGGTCGATCAGCACGGGCCCGGGGCGCCCGGTCCGCATTTCGTAGAACGCCTTCTGGAACGTGCCGGGAACCTGGCCCGCTTCCATGACGGTAACGGCCATCTTGGTCACCGGTCCGGCGATTGAGGCGATGTCGACGGCCTGGAAATCTTCCTTGTACAGCTTGGCCACGGGTGCCTGGCCGGTGATGCAGAGGATGGGGATGGAGTCCGCCATGGCCGAATAGAGCCCGGTGATCATGTCGGTTCCGGCGGGGCCGGAGGTGCCGATGCAGACGCCGATGTTGCCCGGTTTGGCACGCGTGAAACCTTCGGCCATGTGCGAGGCGCCCTCAACGTGGCGGGCAAGGATGTGGTGGATGCCGCCGTGGGTGCGCATCGCGGAATAGAAGGGGTTGATTGCTGCTCCGGGCAGGCCGAACGCCGTGGTGGCGCCCTCCTTCTCCAGGATCGCAACGGCTGCGTCGACAGCGCGCATTTTAGGCATGGTGTGCTCCTACTACGTGAGTTTCAGATCCGTTGAGTTGTCAGGACACACCCCTTATGAGGTGTCTTTCGGGGCGTGTCCTGCCAAATGAACGGGAAGGGTGTGGGTTATTTGCCGGACAGCTGGTTGATCAGCTTGAAGAGGCCGGAGTGATCCAGGCCGCCGTCGCCCGTGTTGACGAGCGAGGCAACCAACTGCGCGACGACGGCACCCAGTGGGGTGGCCACGCCTGCTTCGCGGGCGGCTGAGGTGACAATGCCGAGATCCTTGTGGTGGAGGGCTAGTCGGAAGCCGGGGTCGAAGTTGCGGTCGAGCATCTTCTGTCCCTTCTGGTCGAGCACCTTGGAGCCGGCGAGGCCGCCGCCAAGGACCTTGAGGGCGGCGTCGGTGTCAACGCCGTAGGCCTCAAGGAAAACGATCGCTTCAGACAGGACGCCGATGTTGACGGCGACAATGAGCTGGTTGGCAGCCTTGACGGTGTGGCCGGAGCCCGACGGGCCGACGTGGACGATGGTCTTGCCGACGGCGGTCAGCACGTCCTGTGCGGCGTCGAAGTCTTCCTTCTCTCCGCCAACCATGATCGAGAGGACGGCGTCGATGGCGCCCTGCTCGCCGCCGGAAACCGGTGCGTCCAGCGGCTTCAGACCGGCGTCGCGCGCCTGCCTGGAGAGCTCAACCGCGACGTCCGGGCGGATGCTGCTGGCATCGATCCAGAGGGCGCCCTTTTTCGCGTTGGCGAGGACGCCGTCGTCCCCGCTCACCACGCCCTCGACATCAGGTGAGTCCGGAACCATGGTGATGACGACGTCGGCATCCTTGACGGCGTCAGCGATGCTGGTTGCCGCTGAACCGCCCTCCGCCACCAACTTGTCCATCTTGTCGGAGCTGCGGTTGAAGCCGGTAACTGTGTGGCCGGCCTTGACGAGGTTGATGGCCATGGGCAGGCCCATAATGCCAAGTCCGATGACTGTGACGTTGCTCATTCTGTATGTCCTTCGAAGTCTGTTCAGTGGTGGGTGGGCCCACGCCCGGCGGGTTCCCTGGCCGAGCTTGCGAGGTTAGGGAGCGGGTGATGGGCCCACGCCCGCCGGGTTCCCTGGCCGAGCTTGCGAGGTTAGGGAGCGGGTGATGGGCCCACGCCCGCCGGGTTCCCTGGCCGAGCTTGCGAGGTTAGGGAGCGGGTGGGGACTAGCGGGAGGCGTGTTGGCGGATGGTCCAGTTGAAGGCGGTGCCCGCCGATTCCTTGTACTCGAGCCCGATGTCGCCCTCATACCCGAGTTCACGGCTGCGGGTGATCCACTCTCCGAGCGGGAGGTCCCCGCTGCCGGGAGCTCCGCGGCCGGGGGCATCGGCGATTTGGATGTGGCCGAAGTCCCTGGCGTGGTTCTCAATGACCTGCGCTACGTCGTCGCCGTTGACGGCCAGGTGGTAGAAGTCAGCGAGGAGCTTGATGTTGCTCTTGCCGGTCTTCGCGATCACGTTCAAAGCGTCCTGTGCCGTGAGCAGCGGATATCTCTCGGCGCCGCTTACCGGCTCCAGAAGGACAATGCCGCCGATTGCAGCTACCGCGTCAGCCGCGAACGCCAGATTCTCGACGGCGACGGCGTCCTGTTCCTCGGGGCTCACACCATCAATTCGGTTGCCATACAGCGCATTGAAAGCCTTGCAGCCCAGACGCTCACCGATCCCGACGACGACGGGAACGTTGGCCCGGAAGTCATCCTGCCGCTCCGGCCAGGACACGAGTCCGCGGTCGCCGCCCGGCATGTTGCCGGCGTTGAAGTTGAGGCCGGTGAGCTGAACGCCGGCGTCGGTGATCGCGTTTTCGAAGGCTGTGACATCCGCTTCCGACGGGGTGGAGGTATCGAACGGCCACCAGAACTCGACGGCGTCGAAGCCGGCCTTCTTCGCAGCGGACGGCCGCTCCAGCAGCGGCAGCTCGGTGAGGAGGATGGAGCAGTTCACGGTGTAGGTCATCATCGATCCCTTTATGTTCTTTCGCCTTATTCGTTATTCCGTATTGTGGAAGTAACTTTCTGTCTAATGAAATAGTAGGGGTTGGGTGTGACGTGAGTCAACCGGCGTCGTCGGAAAAACTGCCCGGAGGTGCAGGGTCGAATCGGCGATCCTGCACCTCCGGGCAGTTTCTGCGGGTTACACGCCGCACCGTCACGCGTCACGTCGCACGGGCAGCACACCGTGCGCCGGCGCGATAGCCTTAGGGACAGGAGAGGGGACCGATGCAACGCGCGCACAGGCATGACGACGTAACGGCAATGATCGAATGGCCGCGACCCTTGAAACCGCAGGCACTCAAGATCATCAAGAACGTTCTGCTGGCCGTGCTGGTTGTCACGGCACTCGTGCAGATCATTCCGTTTCAGGTGCTCGGCGGGCTCGCCAATCACCTCTTCACAGTCCTGCTCCTTCTGTCCTGGGCAGGGCCGGCACGGCGGTTCCTGCAGCGCCGTTCGGCCGAACGCAACGAAGGCCGCAACGAGGAACACGAGGGACCGGCCGCGCCGGAGGAGAAGTAGCGCGCGGAAAAGTAACCGGGATTGAAGCAACCGGACGAAGTAGCCCGGAGAAATAACCGCAGCTGAAGTAACCGCAGCTGAAGCAGCCGATGCTGGAGAAACCGGAGCGTAGCCAGGCAGTAGCCAGAGCCGGATCAGGGCTCAGAAACCAAAATTTCGCTGACCGTAACCGATCCTTCAAGCACCAGCCGGACCACCGCGGGCATCTCATCGAAACGCCCGGGAAGAGGAATCTCCAGGTCCCCCGCGTGGCCAGCCGCAACAGATACAGCACCCCAGTCATGCCAGGTCCCAGCCGCTCCGGGTACCTGAATCCGCAGCGCACCACCTGCACGCCGCACAACTCGCACCGATACCGACGCCGGCGCTGAGCCACCCCATCCGCGATACGTCAGAGTTGCCCGCAAAAGCGCGGAATCGGCGACGGTCACGGCAGTCCCCTGTAGCGGCGACTCCGGCACCAGCAGGGCATTGACGGACTCATCGAACAGCTCCGCCCGGATCCAGGAGCCACGCGTCCGCGCAGGACTACCCGATCCACCCACCTCGAGGGCAACCGCAAGCGGCAAATCTTCCGCGGAACGGCCAATTAGCAGGGCATAGCTTCCCGGCTCCACCAGCATTCGCCCCGCAGCCGGGCTGAAGACTGCAAGTTTCTCCTCGGCCACCGGGATCGAAACGACGGTCCGCTCCCCCGGCTTCAGCGACACTCGTGCATGAGCAATCAGCCGCCGCCGCGGGTAGCCGGGCAGGTCCGATGTGCCATACACCTGCACCACTTCATGCGCCGCCCGCCCACCGGCATTCCGCACGGACACCGCAAGCACGCCGTCACCATACGAAGCCGACTCGTACTCCACCGCCGCATACCCCAGCCCATGCCCCAGCGGATAGAGAGGTTCAGCAGTGCTGTAGGAATAGGTGGACCGGGAGCCGATGATGTCGTAGTCGAGGATGTCCGCGAGGTCTGCATCGCGCGCCCACCAGGTCTGCGGCAGCCGCCCGGAAGGCTCATGGTCACCGCTCAGCACGTCCGCCACACCGCGCCCGAGCTCCTGCCCTCCGTGACAAGACCACACGATTGCCGGCACCTCCGCCAGCTCGCCAAGTGCATACGGGTAGGACGAGACGATCACCAGCACGGTTCGCGGATTCGCCTCCCGCACCACCCGGATCAGCTCCTGTTCGCTCTGCGGCAGGTCAAGCGTGGTTCGGTCGATCGTCTCCCGCCCGCCCAGATGCGGATCATTACCGACAACGACGACGGCGACATCCGCCGACGCCGCAGCCTTGCGTGCCGCTTCGGTACCGGACCGGAGGGTCCGCAGAGTGAAGCGGTCGGCGTCCTGCTCGGATCCTGTAACGAGAACGGCGCTACCCGTTCCTTCCTCTACCCGAACCCATTTCCCGGACCCGACGTGCCGCAGGGCGACCGAGCCGTCAACCGAGGGGTGCAGCGCGAACGTCTCTTGAACCACCCAACCGCCGACCCGCTCCGACGTTGCACGGAGGTACCCGCTCTCCCCCGATATGAAGCGTCCACTCACAGAGGAGCGCAGCGTGTACTCGCCGTTCCCCCAATTCTTGAGCACCAGAGATTCGGCCGGTCCCGGAGACCCCGTCGAAGCCGTCAAAGCCGCCGATCCATCCGGCACGCCTAAATACCGGTTGGTGCGGGTACTCCGAAGCGCAACGAGGTCCACACCTTCCTCTGCGACGACGCTTCCGTACCGCTCCTCGATGCCGGCCGCGATACTCACGGGATTCACGAGTGTTCCGCTGTACCAGTCGCTGAGCACGTGGGACCCTAGGGATCCAATGACGGCGATGGTTCCAGGCGCGTCGCCCAAGGGAAGGACCGGCCCCGCATGAACTGAGGCGTCAACCGAGACATCAACTGACGCATCAACCGGGGCATTGCGGAGAACCACTACGGACTTCCGAGCCGCCTCCCGGGCAAGGGCAGCGTGCTCGGGAGTCAGAAGCTCATCCGCAGGGATCGACCCATACACGCCGCCGTCGTACTCGAACTCGCCCGTACGTTCACGCAGCGTGAGCAGGCGAAGGACCGCTGCATCGATATCCGCGACAGAGATGAGCCCGCGGTCCAGCGCCTCCTCAAGGTAGGCAATGGACGGCGCGGAGTCGTCGCCGTCGTCCGTGAAACTGTCGACGCCGGCACGCAGGGCAGCTGCGTAGGCAGAAGCGCCGTCGTCGAAATACTTCTCCGCCGAGAACAGGGAGGACGGTGCGCCGGCGTCCGTCACGACAGCGAGTGAGTCGCCATTGCGCCACGTGCGCAGGTGTTCGGCCACCAGATCGGAGACGTGTGCGGGCCGCCCGTTGACCAGGTTGTAGGACAGCATGACCGCGCCCGCGGCACCCGATTCGATGGGCTGTCGGTAGGCGGGCAGTTCGTATTCATGCAGGACGCGCGGCGGCAGCTGGCTGGAAGTGACGTTCCGGTCGCGCTCGTTGTTGTAGCCGAGGAAGTGCTTCAGCGTGGGGACGGTCAGCCACTGCTCGGCGGAATCACCCTTCAGCCCTTCACAGTAGGCCGTGGCCAGCGAAGCGGTGAGCCCGGAATCCTCCGAAAAACCCTCCTCATTCCGGCCCCACAGCGGGTGCCGGAGCGGATTGACCACGGGCGCCCAGACGTTCAGGCTCACGGTCGGATCGGCGGCCTTCTTTGCCCGCATCTCGACGCCGACCGCCCGCCCAACCCGCCGCAGCAGGTCCTCGTCCCAGGTGGCTGCGAGGCCGACGGTCTGCGGAAAAACCGTCGCATCACCGAGCCAGGCGACGCCGTGCGCTGCCTCCGCGCCCGTGTGGAAGTAGGCCAGACCGGCGTCGGGAACGGCGGGCGAATGCTGGTGAAGCAGCGAAATCTTCTGAGCCTGGGACAGTGTGGCGAGTATGCCCTGCGCGGTGCGGATGGCCAGACGGGTTTCGGTCACGAAGGAGTTCCGATCACTGGGAGGATTGTTTAAGCGCTTGCACAGCGCTTCTCGACCACCATGCTGACAGCAACCGCTGTGATACGCAACACAATTTCCTCTTGTCTCGAGACGGAAGATGCCCTACGGTTGGATCAATCGAAGCGCTTCGACTGATTCAGCCCAGCCGACGCGCCACCAATTCGCATTGCAAACCACCACAGCGCCCCATTGGCGCGCCTGGACACGAAGGAGTGCACCATGCCAAACCATTCCCACGGCTTCAACCCGGTTACTGAAAGCCGCAAGCCCCTGGGCCGCCGGTCTTTCCTCGGCCTGCTGGGCGGAGCCGCCTTCCTCGCCGCCTCCCCCACACTGCTGACCGCGTGCAGCACAAGCGCATCCGTTCCACAGGCGACGACGGCCGGCGGGCTGGCGGACGCCGTCGCCAAGCTTGTGCCCAAGTACATCCCGATGAACCTGGTTCAGCCCGACATTCCGGGCGTCAACGGGTCCACGCCGGGCTTCACGACCATCCCCACCAAACTGGTCAAGTCCGTTCCGAAGCCTCCCGGAAGCGGCGGCGCCTACACGGCAATGTCGCCCGCGTGGTGGGCCATTCCCCGCGGCCTGCCGGATAACGCGTACTACCAGGCGGTGAACGAGCGCCTCGGCGCCACCGTCGAATTCCAGGCCAATGACGGCAATACCTACGGCGACAAGATCCAGACCGTCCTCGCCTCACCGCGCGACGTTCCCGACTGGGTGGTCATCCCGTCCTGGAACATCCCGCCGCGTTTCGGGCAGGCAGCCAAGGGCCTGTTCACGGACCTTTCCCCCTATCTTGCGGGTGACAAGGTCGAGAAGTACCCCAACCTGGCCAACATTCCGACGGCGGCGTGGAAGTACAGCTGCTTCGAGGGCGGCCTCTACGGACTGCCCATGCCCACCCCACTGGTCAATGATGCGTTCTTCTACCGCACGGACCTGTTCGAGGAAATGGGCCTCGAACAGCCGAAGACAGCAGATGAGTACATCGCCATCGCCAAGGAGATCACCGACCCTTCGAAGAACCGCTGGGGTTCCGAGGACGTCTGGAACGGTGCCCAGCTGATGCACGGGGTCGTTCCCAAATGGAAGCTCGTGGACGGCACGCTGGTGAACAAGTTCGAGACAGAGGAATACCGCGCCGCCCTGGAGTGGATCATCAAGCTCTTCAAGTCCGGAGCCGTCCACCCCGACGCCGTTGCGGGCAACGCCCAGCAGGCAAAGCCGCGCTTCGAATCCGGCGCCACGCTGATGACGGTCGACGGCGTCGGCGGCTGGCACGAGGCACTCGGCCGCGTGCTGCCCACCAACCCTGACTTCAACATGCAGCCCATGGACTTCTTCGCGCCCGACGGCGGTGATCCGGTCCTCTTCAGCGGCCAGCCCGCCGGAATCTTCAGTTTCATCAAGAAGACCGACGACCCGGCCAGGGTTGAAGAACTGCTGGCACTGGCAAACTTCATGGCCGCACCGTTCGGCACTGAGGAGAACCTCCTCATCACCAGCGGGGTCGAGGGCAAACACTTCGAGCGCGATGACCAGAACATCCCGCAGATGACTGACCTCGGGCGCGCGGAAGTCACGAGCACGTACCAGTTCCTGGTGAGCCCGCCCACAGTCAACTCGCAGGTCCAGTACCCCGGTTTCGTCCAGGCCAAGACGGAGTGGGAGGCACGCCAGGCCCCCTTCGTCCAGGAAGACGTCTTCTTCGGCATGCAGATCCAGGAGCCGCCGCAGTACGGCTCCCTCGGCGCACCGTTCGACGACCTCGCCAAGGACATCGCCCGCGGCCGCAAGAGCCTGAAGGACCTCGATTCAGAGATCGCCACCTGGAAGCAGAACGGCGGCGAAAAGCTCCGCGAGTTTTACGCCGGCTTCCTGACCGCGTAAGCACGGCCATGACCACCACAGAGTCCATCCGCCGCGCCCAGCTGGCTGCACACAAGCACGACGACATCGCAAGCCCGCCTGCCCCGCCGCCGGTCCGGCGCAAGCAGGGTCTGAAAGCCCGGTTCCGCCGTGACCGTTCGCTGGTCCTGATGGCGCTTCCCGTCGTCGTGCTCCTGGTTGTTTTCGCCTACATCCCGTTGCTCGGCAACGTGGTCGCCTTCCAGAGCTACTCGCCGTTCATCGGCATCCCGGCCAGCCCCTGGGTAGGCCTGGAGAACTTCGCGCGGGTTTTCGGTGATCCCAACTTCTGGAACGCCGTGCGCAACACCCTGGTGATTACGGGATTCCAGCTCGTGTTCTTCTTCCCCGTTCCGATCGCGCTGGCTCTCCTGCTCAACTCCCTGCTTCGGCCGGCGATGCGCGCCACGATCCAGGCGATCGTCTACCTCCCGCACTTCTTTTCGTGGGTACTCGTGGTGTCGGTCTTCCAGCAGCTGCTGGGCGGCGCCGGGCTCCTGAGCCAGATGCTCCGCGCCAACGGGTGGAGCGGCATGGACATCATGACCAACCCGGACACGTTCCTGTTCCTCATCACGTCGCAGGCCGTCTGGAAGGACGCCGGGTGGGGAATCATCGTCTTCCTCGCTGCCCTGGCTGCCATCGATCCGGAACAGTACGAGGCCGCCGCCGTCGACGGTGCCAACCGGTGGCGCCGCATGTGGCACGTGACGCTCCCCGGGCTTCGGTCGGTCATCGTCCTGCTGCTCATCCTCCGGCTCGGCGATGCGCTGACCGTCGGGTTCGAGCAGATGATCCTGCAGCGCGACGCCGTGGGCGCCGAGGCTGCCGAGGTGCTGGACACCTTCGTCTACTACACCGGCATCCAGAACGGCGACTGGAGCTACGCAGCTGCCGCCGGGCTCATCAAGGGCGTCATCTCGCTCGGGCTCATTCTCGCCGCCAACAAGGTGGCCCATCTCTTCGGTGAAAACGGGGTGTACTCCAAGTCATGACAACAATCATCAAGCCGGCCCGGCCCCGCCGCACAGGCCCTTCACGACCGGCCTGGGAAGAAGAACCGGGACTTGCAGCGAAGGCAGGCAAAGCCGTGCTGCTGTGCCTCGTGGTGCTCGCAGTCCTCGGCCCCCTCTACACCATCCTGCTCACCAGCGTCTCGTCTCAGGGCACCATCACCCAGGCGGGCGGCCTCGTCCTCATCCCGGGTGAATTCTCGCTCGATGCGTACCGCCAGATCCTGAACGGCGGAGTGGTGACCCGTGCCGTGCTGGTCAGTGTCGGCGTCACCGTCACCGGAACGCTGCTCAGTATGGTGGTGTCGATCCTGTGCGCCTACGGACTCTCACGGCCGGGCTCCTTCGCCCATACGCCGATACTGTTCACCCTGCTGATCACGATGTTCTTCAGCGCCGGGATGATCCCGTCCTACCTGCTGGTTTCCGGCCTCGGCCTCATCAACTCCTACTGGGCGCTGATTCTGCCGAGTGCAGTCTCGGTCTTCAACATCATCATCCTGCGCGGATTCTTCATGGGCATCGACCGCGGAATCCTGGACAGCGCACGGATCGACGGCGCCAGCGAGTGGCGCATTCTCGGCCAGATCGTGCTCCCGATGTCCAAGGCGGTGACGGCCGTGATCGCGCTGTTCTACGGCGTCGGCTACTGGAACGCCTTCTTCAACGCGGTGCTCTACATCAATGACAGCTCCAAGAACCCGCTGCAGGTGGTCCTGCGCTCCTACGTACTGCAGGGTGTCTCAGTGCCGGGCCAGATCGACGTCGGCCAGGGCGTGGCGCCCTCGCTCGCTCTGCAGATGGCGGTCATCGTGATCGCCATGGTGCCGATCCTGATGGTCTACCCGTTCGTGCAGAAGCACTTCACCAAGGGCGTCATGATCGGCGCGGTGAAGGGATGACGGCAGTCCCCAGCTCAGCGCGTACTCGACGTCTCCCGCTGCACCAGCTTCGGAACGATCAGCCGCACCTCCACCGGTTTGTCCGAGTTGAGCCGGTCCATGACCATCTCCACCGCGGCGCGGCCAATGTCATGTGCGGGAATGGAGACAGCGGTCCACGGCCTGGCAGCGGCGAGCGCCACGTCCTCGGGCGCGATCACCACCACAGAGATGTCCTCGGGAATGCGCAGCCCGCGGGTGCCCAGTGCCTCGTGGAGCAGCGGAAGCAGCCCCTCGTTATGCACCACGAGGGCAGTCACGCCGGGGGCGCCGTCGTCGTCGAGCACTGCATTGAGCGCCTCGGTGAGGGCCGGCATGGATGCCTCACAGGCACGCAGCGTGGAGCTGACACCGGCGGCATCGCAGGCCTCGGTGAAGCCCTTGCGGGCTCGATCGGCGTAGGTGGCGTGACGTTCGAGGGACGCCTGGGGGGATCCGATGAAGCCGATACTGCGGTGGTTCAGGTCCACCAGATGCCGCACCGCGGTGCGGGAGGCGGCCGCAAAATCAAAGTCGACGCAGCTGAGCCCCTGCGGATCATCCGGCAGACCGATCAGGACGGCCGGCTTGCGCAGCTTGGCAAGCAGCGGAATACGGGGATCACGCGCTTCGATGTCCATCATCAGAAGCCCATCCACCATGGATTGCGATGTGACGCGCTCCAACCCGCCGGCGTCGTCCTGGGTCAGGAGGAGAACGTCCTGGTTATAGGTGCGAGCGGTGGTGACCACGGCTGCGACGAACTGCATGACCACGCTGACATTCACGTCCGCACGCAGCGGCGCCATCAGGCCCAGCACGTTGGATCGATTGGACGCGAGCGCTCGCGCGCCGGAATGCGGACTGTAGTTCAGCTTCCGGATGGCGTCCTGGACGGCCAGCCTCGTCTCGTCGGAAATGGTTCGCTTTCCGCTCAGCACGTACGAGACGGTGCTCAGCGATACCCCGGCTTCCCGGGCAACATCATTCATGGTGGCCACGGACTACATCCTAGCTTCGACAGCGTTCGATCACTGTCCATCCCGAAGTTCAACCCTCAGCCAGAGAAGCGCTTCGACACCCACACACTCCTCTCACGCACCACATCGAAGGAACAGCATGAAATTCACTGACGGTTACTGGATGTACCGCAAGGGCCTCACCGCCCTGCATCCGCGGGACATTTCCGACGCCGTGGCCACCGATTCCGGCCTCGAAATCTACGCGCCGACCCAGCGAATCAACGCCCGTGGAGACGCGCTGAACTGCCCGCAGCTGACGGTCACCTTCACATCGCCGCTGGAGGGCATCATCGGCGTGACCATCGAGCACTTCCAGGGCGCGCTCAATCCCAAGCCGCGGTTCGAACTGCAGGACGCGCACCCCGCCGTCGACGTGTCCGTCGGCGAAACGCACGCCACCCTGACCTCCGGTGCGCTCACCGCGTCCGTCAGTCTGAGCGGCGACTGGACGGTCGATTTCACAGGTGACGGAAAGCTGCTGACCAGTTCAGTGCCGCGGAGCGTCGGTTTCATTACCGACGACGCCGGCCGCTCCTTTGTGCACGAACAGCTCACCCTGGGCGTGGGCACCAATGTGTACGGGCTCGGCGAGCGCTTCGGAGCGTTCGTGAAGAACGGCCAGTCGGTGGACGTGTGGAACGAGGACGGCGGAACCTCCAGCGACCTCGCCTACAAGAACGTGCCGTTCTTCCTGACCAACTCCGGGTACGGGGTGTTCGTGAATCATCCCGAGCGGGTTTCGTTCGAGATCGGATCGGAGGTTGTCTCCCGTGCCCAGTTCAGCGTGGAGGGCCAAAAGCTCCAGTACTTCGTCATCTACGGGCCCTCCCCCAAGGACATCCTGCGCCGGTACACGGAACTGACCGGAAGGCCGGCGCGGATACCCGCGTGGTCCTACGGATTGTGGCTTTCCACCTCGTTCACCACGGATTACGACGAGGACACCGTCATGTCCTTCATCGACGGGATGGCGGAGCGAAATCTGCCGCTCTCCGTGTTCCACTTCGACTGCCACTGGATGCGCGCCTTCCACTGGAGCGACTTCGTTTGGGACCCGGCGACGTTCCCCGACCCGGAGGGCATGCTCCGGCGCCTGCACGAGCGCGGGCTCAAGGTGTGCGTGTGGATCAACCCGTACATTGCGCAGCGGTCCCATCTGTTCCGCGAGGGCCAGGAGCTTGGCTATCTGGTGCAGCGGGCCGACGGTTCGGTGTGGCAGTGGGACCTTTGGCAGGCAGGTATGGGGCTGGTGGACTTCACCAATCCCGACGCCGTCCTCTGGTACCAGGACAAGCTCCGCACGCTGCTCGGGCAGGGCGTCGACTCATTCAAGACCGACTTCGGCGAGCGCATCCCCACCGACGTCGTCTGGCATGACGGCTCCGACCCGCAGCGGATGCACAACTACTACACCCAGCTGTACAACGAAGCGGTGTTCCAGCTCCTCGAGAAGGAGTTGGGCGAGGGTGAAGCGGTCCTGTTCGCGAGGTCGGCAACCACCGGCGGCCAGAAGCTGCCCGTCCACTGGGGCGGGGACTGTGAATCGACCTTTGCCGCAATGTCCGAGTCCCTTCGCGGAGGACTTTCCCTGGCGTCCTCGGGCTTCGCCTTCTGGAGCCATGACATCGGCGGGTTCGAGGGCACGCCGGAGCCGGAGATGTTCAAGCGCTGGATCGCTTTCGGCCTGCTGTCATCGCACTCGCGTCTGCACGGGTCCAACTCCTACCGGGTGCCGTGGCTGGTGGACGAAGAGTCCGTCGATGTGCTGCGCCACTTCACCGAGTTGAAGATGAGCCTGATGCCGTACCTGGCCGGCGCGGCTGAGGAAGCGTATGCCTCCGGGACCCCGGTGATGCGTCCCATGTTCCTGGAGTTTCCCGGCGATCCCGGGTGCGCGCATCTGGACAGGCAGTACATGCTCGGCGGCAACCTGCTGGTTGCACCGGTCCTTGAGCCAGGCGGCGAGCATTCCTTCTACCTTCCGGAGGGAACGTGGACGCATCTCGAGTCCGGTGACACCCTTGACGGCCCCCGCTGGCACACCCGGTCCTTCTCCGTGATGGAAGCGCCGGTCTTTGTCCGGCCCGGAACTGTCCTGCCGATGGGCACCGTTTCGAACCGGCCGGATTACGACTGGGCAGCGAACGTCGAGTTCAGCGCCTTCGCAGTCGAGGAGGGGCATCGCGCCAAGGTGCGCGTGCCCTCCCCCGACGGTTCATCGACAACGTACGAGGTGACCGCCGCGCAGGGTGAGGTGAGCGCCGTCGTCGTTGGTTAGATAGTAGTTCCTTGGATAAGTGGGCGGGCGGTCCCTGGTCGAGCCGCCCGCTCACGCACCCGGCTACTTCTTGATCGCCACGGACTCCGCCATGAACTCGGCGACCACCTGCTGGGAGATCGCGACGTCGAGGACGAACACGCCGTCGTCGCCGGTTGCCAACCAGGCTGTGAGTTCTTTCAGGTCGGCTAGCGTGTGCGCCTTGGCGCCCTTGGCACCGAGGGCACACCCGACGGCGGCAAAATCCACTTCGTCGATAAGCATCGCCTGGTTGTGCAAGCCTTTGGCGGCATACTGGTGCAGCTCGGCGCCGTAGGCGGAGTCGTTCAGGACGATCAGCACGCCGCGGCGGGTGGCGCGGAGGAAGGTCTCGAAGTCCGCCAGGCCCATGAGGCCGCCGCCGTCGCCGCTGACCAGAACGGTGGTGCGGTCCGGTCGTGCCACCGAGACTCCCGCAGCGGACCCGAAACCCATGCCGATGGACTGGAACGCTGTGCCGACGAGGATCATGGCATGCGGATCGGGTACGGATAGGTACATCGGCGCCCACCCGATGAAATGCCCGCCGTCCATGACCACCGAGCGCTCGGCCGGGAGGATGTCCTCCAGCGCAGCGACCACGGCCCGGGGGTTGAGACGGCCGTCGGGCCCGAACTCGACGGGGTCTTCGATGGGATGGGAGGAACGGAACTCCGCCTCGGCGACCTCGGGGATCTCCTGGCGCCAGGTGCTTGCAGGCGGTTCCACGCGCTTGAGCAACCCGTCGAGGAAAGGACGGATGTCGGAGCGGATATAGTCCACGACGATTGGATGCTTCTCATCGGGCTCGTTGTCCACCCGGATGATGCGGGTGCCCTCTGGGAACAGGGTTCCGTAGCGCGTCTGGAAGATGTTCATGCTGGCGCCGACCACCAGAACGACGTCGGCCTGCCGGGCCACTTCGAGACGGTGACGGCGAGTGAAGCCTCCGGCGACTCCCAGGTCCCACTCGCTGTCGAAGGCGTTGATCGCCATGACGGAGGTCATGAAGAGGGCGCCGAGCCGGTCGCCGATTTCCTTGAGCGGCGCCGCGGCGTCGGCGAGAACCACCCCCCGTCCGGCAATTACGACCGGCCGCTTGGCCGAGGCGAGCAGATCGGCCACCCGGTCAAGGTCCGTCTCCTCCGGCGGCCACACCGCCTTGCCGGGCAGCGGCTCGAGGGGCTCAGGATCGGTAAGCGGCGCCGTGGCGACGTCATACGGGATGGCGACGATGACGGGCTGCACCGTCTGGACCGCGAGATCAAAGGCGCGGTGGGTGATCTCGGCGGCGTTGCCGGGGTGGGCGACCAGGGTGGTTACCCCGACCGCTTCTGCTGCCTTCGTCTGATCGACATCGAAATTTCGCCGGCCGGCCGCCGGTGCATCTCCGACGACGAGGACCAGGGGGATGCGTGCGATACGTGCCTCGGCCAGGGTTGTATAGGCATTCGTGAAGCCTGCGCCGTACGTGGTGGTTGCTGCGGCCACTCCGCCGGTTGCCCGGTGATAGGCGTCTGCCATGGCAACGGTTGCGGATTCGTGCCGCGCGGACGTGAACGCGAAACCGCGTCGGGTGAGTCTGCTGATGAAGTGAGCATTGCCGTTGCCCATCAGCCCGAACAGGTGGCCGGCCCGCTCCGCCACCGCATCGGCCACGGCCGCCGACACATGGCCCTCGTCGGGAAGCATCCGGGCATTGCCTGGCTGGTCCTGGGGGCTGGCGCTCGTCATGGTTAAGTCCACTCCTTCGTGTTCGTCCTCACTAGGTTAGGTGCTCCCAGGCAGCGGGCCCGCATCGCGGCTAGCTGTCCAGGGAGTCGCGCATGCGCCGATCCAACGGATCCGCAGAGTGGGTGAGGTGATCAGTTCGGCGAGTGCGACGGCGTGATGTACGAACCAGCCGTGCCGAACGTTTGGACCATGAACGTCTCCTCGTACTTGCACCCGTCGGGTACATCCGAGAGCCGGCCCTCATCCAAAGAGGTGAACCCGCCACCGAGAGCCACCGGCACGTCCAGCGCCAACTGGTGGTCTTCGGATTGGATCAATAGTCCGTCACCCGACTCGAAGTGGCTTCCCTGCGGGAAAAGCATGCCAACTTCGTAGCCGTCGAGGGTACGGCCGGCAACGCAGCCATTCTCGTTGAGGAAGAGAGTCCCTTCAAACAGGGCCTGCATAACCGCATCACCAGGTCCGGTCCGCGACACCACCAGAAGTTCGCCGTCTGGACCGGACTCAGTGCCCGGCTTGGGCTGCGGTATCCAGCCGCAACCCGCCGTCAGCAGGACAGCCGCAACGGCGCCCGCTCGAACCCGTGTTCGCGACATGGATACAGCGTAGCCCCGCGGTGACCCTACGGATCCACAGGAAACCTACGCCTGACGCACCAGCGCGTACCCGAATGACTCCAGATGCACCTTGTCCACAGCCTCACCGCTCAGCAGATCTGTCCCCGACACCTCGATTGCGACGGCGTCAGCACCGTGGTTAATCAGCGTCACCACGTCGCCTCGCTGCGCTACCTCCACCATCTCGGGCAGCCCTTCGAGCACGGGCACGACGCCGGCGCTTGCAAACACGTGCGCACTCACGAGGCGTGCGCCGTCGTCGTCGGGCACGGTAGCGAGGTAGTAGGCGCGGCCCGCGCCGGCGGCACGGGACGTCAAAGCCGGGAGACCCTCAGTCCGCCCGCCGCTGAAGGAAGCGAGCACCTCGGCGTCGACGGCGGCGATCTCCTCCGCCAGGTACAGGCCGTCAAAGGTTTCAGAATCGAACGCGATAGGGGCGGTGCGCTGACCGGGACCGGCGGCGTGAGGGGGTACCAGTGCCCCGAATTCCTCCAGCGTGACACCAAGCACCGGACCCAACTGGGTGAGGTACCCGCCTTCGCGGAAGCGGTCATGCTCGTCGACAACGTCGCTGAACGCAGTGACCAGCAGGTGCCCGCCGTCCTCGACGAAGCCCGTAAGGTTCGCAGCCCCGTCTTCCTTAAGCAGGTACAGCTGCGGCGCGACGACTACGGCGTACTGCGCCAGATCGGAGGTCGATTGCACGAAGTCGACCTGCACATGCTGGCGGTGGATGGCGTTGTACCAGCGCTGCACGCACTCGACGTAGTCAAGGACAACCGGGTGGTCCGGGTTTTCGATGGCCCACCAGTTCTCCCAGTCGAAGACGATGGCCACGCAGGCGTCCTTCGAGCCCGCAGGCAGAGTGGGAAGAGACCCAAGCTCCTCGCCCAACTGAACGACCTCGCGCCACGTCCGTGTGGAGGTGCCGGCGTGCGGCAGCATCGCTGAGTGGAACTTCTCGGCGCCCGCACGGGACTGCCGCCACTGGAAGAAAAGGATACCGTCGGCACCGCGGCCGACGCTCTGCATGGACAGCGCCTGCATCTGCCCGGGGGCCTTCGGCGCGTTGGTGGGCCGCCAGTTAAGCGCGTTCGTGGACTGTTCCATGAGCAGCCACGGAGTATCCGGTTTGAACGAGCGGATCAGGTCGCGCTGGAAGGCCCCGGCGCGGAAGCTCTCGGCCTCGTTGGGGTCCGGGTAGCAGTCGTCCGAGATGACGTCCATCTCCGCGGCCCATTCCCAGTAATTGGCGGGCTTGAAGGCACCCATGAAATTCGTGGTGACGGGCTGGGTGGCTCCGGCGGCGCGGATGATGTCCCGCTCCATCCGGTAGCACTCGAGCAGCATGTCCGAGGTGAAGCGGCGGAAGTCGAGCAGCTGGCCGGGGTTGTGGCTATAGGGGGCCTTGCGCGGCGGGAAGATGTGGTCGAAGGACTCGTAGTGCTGCGCCCAGAACCAGGTGCCCCAAGCGGTGTTCAAGGCTTCAAGCGTGCCGTACTTCCGTTCCAGCCACACGCGGAACGCGTCGCGGGCGGAGTCGGAGTAGTCCAGGTTGAGGTGGCAGCCGTATTCGTTGTTAACGTGCCACAGGACTACCGCCGGATGGTCCACGTACCGCTCGGCGAGGCGCTGCACCAGTGCGGAGGCAAGGCGGCGGTACGACGGCGACGAGGGCGCGTAATGCTGCCGGCTGCCGTGCCAGTACGGTGCGCCGTTTTCGTCTGCGGCGAGGATGTCCGGGTAGGCGACCGTCATCCACGGCGGGGGCGATGCCGTCGCGGTTGCGAGGTCGACGGCGATACCGGCACCGTGCAGCAGATTGATTACGCGGTCAAGCCACTCGAAGTCGTGAACGTTCTCCGCGGGCTGGATGCGCGCCCACGCGAAGATGCCGAGGCTGACCATGGTGACCCCGGCTTCTTTCATCCGTTCAACGTCCTCGGGCCAAACGGATTCGGGCCACTGCTCAGGGTTGTAATCGCCGCCGTAGTGCACGGTGTTCCTTTCGGGAGTGTTTTGAATCTAGCGCTTGCGCTCGCGTTCCTTCACAACGAGCACAGCAAAAACAAGGCAGCCCATTCCGGGCACAATCAGCGGCGGCAGCTGCCACGTCACAATGACGGTCAGCGCCAGTGCGACGAGCAGCGGGACAATCGCGCCCGGGTCCGAGGCGAAAGCCTGCACCCCATCCCGCACCGCCTGCCACCAGCCCTTCTCGGGCGTCCAGCGGACCGCTGACTGCAGCAGCGCCAGCGCGAAGGCGGCCAGAGCCACCAGCCCGACGACGAACACCGCCTGCCAGCCGGGCAGCACCTGGGTGCCGGCAAGAAGGAGGTTGAAGAGCAGGACCAAGGCGAGCGCCGTCGTCGTTAATCCGACTACCCAACCAGTGCGGAGGGCGGACAGGAAGTCCGACCACCACCGGCCGAGCGTGGAACGCTCGGCCAGCAGGTAGCGGTGGAGGTGCCGATTGGAGGCTGCAATCGCCGCCGGCAGCGTGATCAGCAGCAGTCCGCCGGCGACAGTGAGAACCCCTATCCACAGCACTTCCGCGAACAGCGCGAACTTCCCCTCGGCACCCGGCCACTTGAGCTGGGTGCCGTCAGTATCGTTCTGCAGCTGACGCTGCTCACGCCGTTTGCGGACGCTGCGGGCTGTCATCCCTTGAGGCCCTGGGTGGCCACACCGGCCACGAGGAAGCGCTGGAAGATGATGAAGAACAGCATCACCGGCAGTAGTGCGAGAACGGAGATGGCCACGGTGGCACCATAGTCGGAACCGCTGGTTTGGTCATTGAACACTCGCAGTGCAAGCGGCAGCGGGTAGTTTTCCGGCGAGTTCAAGTACAGCAGCGGGCCGAGGAAGTCGTTCCAGCTCCAGATGAACGCGAAGATCGAGGAGGTGATGAGCGCCGGTTTGATCAGCGGAATGGTGATGGACCAGAAAATCCGCCAGTGACCACACCCGTCAATGCGTGCTGCTTCGTCGAGTTCCTTGGGCAGGTTGCGGATGAACTGCACCATCAGGAACACGAAGAATGCCTCGGTGGCCAGGAATTTGCCGACGAGCAGAGGGAGAAACGTGTCCACCATGCCGAGGTTCCGGAAAACGATGTACTGCGGGATGATCAGCACGTGGAACGGGAGCAGGAGCGTCCCGATCATCATGGTGAAGAACAGCGGCCGGCCCTTGAAGTCGAGGCGGGCAAAGGCATACGCAGCCATCGAAGACGAGATGACCGTACCGATCACCGCACCGATACCCAAAATCGTGGAGTTCCAGAAGAACCTCCAGGTCGGGATACCTGCGACGCCCTCCATGACCTTCACGAAGTTATCGAAGGTCGGGTTCTCGGGCAGGAAACTCTGGTTCGATCCGAATTCCGCGCTCGGTTTCAACGAAGCCGAGATCATCCACAGGAGCGGATAAAGCACGACTGCGGTCAGCAGCACGATGCCGATGATCCAGGCCACCGTAGCCGCCGTCTTTCGCCGGGGTTGGCGGCGCTTTCGAGTCGGCTGGACCGGCGGTACCGCGGTGGGGTTTGTTTCGATCGTGGTCACTTTGAGTCACCTCCGTAGTGCACCCAGCTCTTGGAGGTGCGGAAAAGGATGAACGCGAGGATGCCGACGGCGATCAAGAGAACCCAAGCCATCGCCGAGGCGTAACCCATCTGGTTGTTCGTGAACGCGCGGGTGTAGAGGTAGACGGTGTAGAAGTTGGTGGCGCCGGCAGGTCCGCCGGTTCCTGAGCCGATGATGTAGGCCGAGGCGAAGATCTGGAACGCGCCGATCATTTCAAGCAGCAGATTGAAGAAGATCACCGGCGAAAGCATGGGGAGCGTAACGCTGATGAACTTGCGCCATGCTCTAGCACCGTCAACGGACGCCGCTTCATAAAGCTCGGTGGGGACCTGCTTCAAACCTGCCAGGAAGATGACCATAGGTGCACCAAACTGCCAGACGGCCAGCAGGATCATCATCGGCATGATGAGGGCCGGCACACCGACCCAGCCGCCGAGGTTGATGCCGAACAGGCTCAGTCCGCTGTCGACCGGACCGTCGGCGGAGAACATTGCCCGCCAGACGATAGCGATTGAAACGGAGGCACCGATGAGGCTTGGTGCGTAGAAGGCGGAGCGGAAGAAACCGGTGCCCCGCGACTTGAAGTTGAGCAGCATGGCCACGCCGAGAGCGGCCGCCAGTTTGATGGGGGTTCCGACGAGGACGTAAATCAGCGTGATCTGTACGGAACTCCAGAAGACGGTGTCGCCTGCCATGCGTTCGAAGTTAGCTAACCCCGACCACTCGGGGGCCGTGAAGAGGTTGTAGTCCGTGAAGGCCAAGTAGAGCGAATACAGCATGGGCCCCAGGGTGAGTGCCAAGAGCCCAAGCAGCCATGGGGAGAGGAAAGCGTAACCGGCGAGCGTGTCCCTGCTGCGTTTGCGCTTGGGCTGCCCACCCGTCCGGCGGTTGCCCGCCGGACGGGTGCCGGGTTCGGCGGTAGTGCGGGTTTGTGTTGGCGCGTGCGCCGATCCCGTGGTCATGAACTGCTCCTAATAAGTGCGGTTGGTTCAGCTGCCGAGCGTAACGGCGACCTCGTCGAAGAACTGCTGTGCGGCATCTTCAGGAGTGATGGCGCCCAGGCCGATCGAGGTGCCCAACGTCAGGAAGGTGTTCTCCAGCGCGCCGTAGCCAACAACCGGTGCGGCGGGGGGATCACCAATGCGGTCTGCAACCGAGTCCAGGTATTCCTTGACCTCGAGCTCCGGGCCTTCGAGCGCGGCACCTTCGAGTGCGGTCTCTGAGGCGGGGACGCCCAGAGTTGCGCCGAAGATCTCCCCGACCTCCGGGCTGTTGATCAGGAACTCAACGAAGGCGACTGCTGCTTCAGGGTGCTCGGTCTGAGCGCCAACCGCGTGCAGCATGGACGGCTTCTGGTAGAGATCCTTGACTGAGGGATCATCGGTGGGCGGAGCAAGGATGGTGAGGTCCTCAGCACCGGTGTCTGCCAGGTAGCCGCCCATGAAGTTTGACCAGGTCATTTCGCTTGCGGTGAGGTTGGCACCGAAGCCGGACTTCGGAGCGACTTCCTCGAGCTGGCGGGCAGGGATCGTGGCGTTGTCACGAACGTCCTGCGCGCTGCTCCAGAATTCAGCGAGCTCCTCCTGGGTGAAGTTGATCTCGCCCTCTTCGGTGAAGAGCTCGCGGCCTTCCTGGCGCAGCTGCAGCTCAAAGTTCTGGATGCGACCGGTGTAGTCAGTGCCGCCGTAAACCTCGCCGCCCGACGCTTCGGTGACGCTAGCCATGTAGGCGTCGTAGTCCTCCCAGGACGTGCCGCCCTCGTAGCCTTCTGCGCCCGCCTGCTCGATGACTGCCGGGTTCTCAAAGAGCGACCAGGCGTTGTAGCCGGTGGGAACCGCGAGGGTCTGGTCCTCAAGCTTGCCGGTGGCCAGCAGCGTTTCGTCGATGCTGTCGGTGGTCAGGCCATTGCCCTCGTACTCGGTCAAATCCAAAAGCAGGCCGTTCTGGCCGTACTGGCGCAGGTAGCTGTAGTCGAACTGCATGACGTCCGGCAGGCCGCCGCCGGCTGCTTCGGTCTGGCGCTTCTCCCAGTAGGCGGGGAAGTCCATGAAGGTGCCGTTGACGTCGATATTGGGGTTCTCTTCTTCGAAGAGCGCAATAGCCTCGTTGTAACGCTCGGCGCGGTCCTCGTTACCCCACCAGGTGAAGTTGAGGGTGACTTCCTCGTTCGGGTCAGGGGTGCCGCCGGCTTCGCCGCCGCCATTGCCGCCACAGGCAGTCAGCATGAGAGCTGCTGCAACAGTGACCGCTACGCCGGACCCGGCGCGTCGTGAGAGTTTATTGAACATCTTTGTCCTCCTGGGAACGGCTCAGATTTGAGGTGAAGCTCTTTGGGCCGCTGGTACAGTGGTGTACATCACGGGAAAGCGCTCTCCATCGAGAGTAAATTGAATCGTCTCAATGCGCAAGGCCTACTCCTAGAATAATGTGAGCTGTGATACTTCCGAGACACGATGAGCGAAGGAATTCCTCAAATGCCGCAGTTTGACCTCCCCCTCCGCGAACTCGAGCAGTACGCACCCGATCGCGCCGAACCCGCAGATTTCGATGCGTTCTGGGAGAAAACGCTCGCTGAGACCGCGGCCTTCGCGCTCGATGCCCGTTTCGACGAGGTCGACGCCGGTTATTCCGAACTGGTCACCGAAGACGTCACCTTCGCTGGCTACGGTGGCCATCCAATCAAAGGGTGGATGTTGCGGCCCCGCTCAGCCGCAGGTCCGCTGCCCACCGTCGTCACCTACATTGGCTATGGCGGAGGCAGGAGCCTGCTCGGCGACTGGACTGCCATCCCAAGCACCGGCGTCGCGCATTTCGTCATGGATCTTCGCGGGCAGGGTGCCGGGCACAAGAGCGGCGACACGCCCGATCCGGGTGTGGGGGGACCCCACTTCGGCGGTCACCTGACGCTCGGCATCGACTCCCCCGAAACCTACTACTACCGGCGCCTGTTCGCCGATGCAGTGCGCGCCGTCGAGGCGGCACAGGCGCACCCGTTCGTTGACCCGTCGCGGTTGCTCATTTCAGGGGGCAGCCAGGGCGGGGCGATCGCGTTGGCTTCCGCAGCCCTGTCCCCCACCTTCCTCGAGCACGCGCCGCTGGCCGCAATCGTGGACGTGCCGTTCCTTTCCCACGTCCGGCATGCAACCGAGATCGTCAACACGGCACCGTACAGCGAGCTGGTGCGCTACCTCGGGGTCCAGCGCGGGCGTGAGAAGGAGATCTTCAACACGATCAGCTATTTCGACGGCGTCAACTTCGCCGCCCGCGCCACCATGCCGGCGCTCTTCTCGGTGGGCCTGCTCGACGACGTTTGCCCGCCGTCCTGCGTATACGCCGCGTACAACTCCTACGCCGGACCGAAATCGATGAACGTCTTCCCCTACAACGGGCACGAGAACGGCGGCGCGGTCCAGGCCGCTGAGCACATCCGGTTCCAGCGCGAGGTGTTCGCTTCGGCCTAATCCGGAAAGCTTGGGTAGCTACGGCGGGTTCGGATGCCTGCTAACTGACTGAACCTGCACGAAACGCGCGAAACGTGGATCATTGAGCAGTGCCCGATACTCCCCCGCCGCAGCCCGGCCATGTTCCTGAGCTGACGCTCGGCGTCGTCATTCCCCCGTCACTCGACCCGGCATCGGTCAAGGAACTGGCCGACGCCCTGCCGCGTCTGCTCGGCGAGTCGTATCCGGGAGTGGCGTGGCGAGTGTCGGTGACAACAGAAACCCTCGACGGACGCGCACCGTCAGAACTGATGGAAACCGCCCGCGACCGACTGCTGGATGAAGACTGGGATCTCGCCGTCGTCGTCAGTGATCTTGCTCTGCGAAGCGGGCGCAAGCCGGTACTCACGCAGATCAGCCCGGTCCACAGGGTGGGGCTCGTGGCGCTGCCGGCGCTCCGTGCGGTCGGCCGCCGGGAGAGTATTACGACGGCGGTGGCCCGGCTGGTCGGTCCGCTGGCCGGTTGGGACGAGGACGACGAGCCTGAAGACCGCGCCCGGCGCGCCCGCGAAATGGCAGACGACGTGCCCGACCTTGCTGACGAAAACCCCATCCAGTTCACCGGCCGCGTGGTTGCCGGGAACGCCCGCGTGCTGCTCGGACTCATTCTCGCCAACCGGCCGTGGCGCCTGGCGGTTACGCTCTCCCGGGCGTTGACAGCGGCGGCCGCAGCCGGCGTTGTGACCCTCGCGACGAGCGACCTCTGGCTGCTGGCGACGGCCTACGGTCCGGTTCGGCTCACTCTGCTCACCCTGCTCGCGGTCGGAGCCGTCACGCTGACCCTGATGATCGGGGCCGATCTCTGGGAGCGGCCGCGGCGCCGCGTTGAGCGGGAGCAGGTCACCCTTTTCAACATTGCGACGACGGCGACCGTGATAATCGGCGTCGTCACCTTCTTCGCGGCGCTCTTTGTCCTCTCTTTCCTGGCAGCGGTGATGCTCGTGGACGCGGGGGTGTTCGCCGCCGTCATCGGCAGTTCCGTGGGGCTTGCCGAGTACGCGCAGCTCAGCCTCCTCACCGCAGCGCTGGCGACCGTGGGTGGTGCGTTGGGCGCCGGATTGGAAAATGACGACGTCGTCCGGGCCGCCGCGTTCACCCGCAACGACGTCTGAGGGGTGCAGCCCCTACTCCGGCACTTCGACGCAGAGCAGCCCGGACAAAATGGGGCACTATTCGGTATTCCGCTCCATTCTGTCCGGGCTGCTCGACCTAGTGTCCGGATTGCTCCAGCTCGCAGGCGCCGGCGGTTACCGGACCATGCCGAGGACCGTCTGTACGCCGTTCTCGAGCACGGCCCGTGCCGAGTCCGTCACGACGTCGGGCTTCTTGCCCTGGTTCAGGAATTTCGTGAAGCGGTCCATTGCCTTGCCGACCTTCGCGACGCCGCCGTGCTCAACCCCCTGCTGGGCCTGGGCGAGTGCTGCCTCAAGCTGCTTCGCAACCGGTCCGGCGACCTCACCACTGGCGACGAACGACTCAAGCGTCACCGTCAGGTATCCGATGAGACCCGGAGTCCAGGCATCAGGGACCGGTACTTCGGCGAAGTTCATGTCCGAGGCGAAGTAGTAGCTCGTGTAGGACGGCTGGTTGTAGGCGGTGTTCTGGCGGGCCACCTCCGCGCGGTACTGGGGATCATGCATCAGGGTGGTGAGCTTGTGGCTCGTAACCTCGGTACTCAGGTACACGCGGATGGCGGAGCTATCGGCCGTGCGGACGAACAGTTCCTCCCGCCAGTCACCGAACGCATCTGCTACGAGGGCAGGGTTGCCCTTGGTGCCGTTGTTGGTCTGGGTGCCTTCAGCGCTCAGCAGGGTGCCGCGGGTCCAGTCGTCAATGGTGGGTGATCCGTTGCCGGAACGGTTGACGAGCTGCGTGGTCATATCCGCGGCCCATTTGATGCTCATGTTGGTGCCGGGAGTTTTGGAGTCGACGGTTCCACCCGTCGAGTCCAGGAGGCCAGATCCGTCGGATCCACCCGGCATGCTCGCCCAGACCTCGATGCCTTCGACATCGGAGCGCACATCGCCGATCATGCCGCGGCCCGTGTCCTTACCGGAGTACGCCCCGAACAGCACTTCACCGGTCGCGGCATCGCGCATAGCTGAGCCGTAGGGCGCCCACTGTCCGCCCTCGTGGACAGTCCAGATTTCCTGGCCGGGACGGTTCGGATCAATGTCCGTGACGTGCATGGCGTCCCCGTGGCCGAGACCTGCCTCGACGCCCGGCGTTGCGCTGCCCTCGGGCATCGTGTCGAAGGAGCTGTAGAGGAGGGAACCGTCGTCGTCGATTGTTGCCGAGCCGTAGACGATTTCCTGCTTGCCGTCGCCATCGACGTCCGCCGCGCTGAGCGAGTGGAAGCCCTGCGTGGTGATGGAGCCGAACTCGGGGTCGGTGCCGAGGCGGCCATGCGGGCCGTCGTTGAACGGGTTGGTCATAGGAGTCCAGCCGCTGTCCACGTTCCACACCTTCGAGAGGTTTTCGCCGTCCCAGTTGTAGGCGGCGATGGTGGAGCGCGTGTAGTAGCCGCGGGCAAAGACGGCTGACGGGCGCTGGCCGTCCAGGTACGCGACGCCGGCGAGGAAGCGGTCCACCCGGTTGCCGGGCTCAATGCGGGACATGGCGTAATCGCCCCACATGAGGCCGTCGTCGTGCCGTCCCGGCTCGTAGTCCACAGTCTGGAGCTCGTTGCCCGTGGCGCCGTCGAACACGGTCAGGTACTCGGGGCCGCTGAGGATAAAGCCCTCGAACGCGCGGAGATTGTTCCTGGTGCTGCGCGAAGGCGCGTACTCGTCGATGAAGTAGTCAGCCATGGAGCGCGCATCTGCGTCCGAGAGCGGATACTCGAACCGCTGCTCGATACCGAACGCTTCCTCCAGCGTGGCGGGCCAGTTGCCCGCGACCACCTCGGGGTGCTCGTGCCAAGTGGCGAACATGTCCACCACGTGCTCGTAGTAATCGGCCGAGCTCTTCCGGTAATCATCTTCGTTGCTGTATCCGGCGGCCACGTCGTCGGCAGGCATGGTGATGTACTCTGGCTCGCCGGCTACACCGTCGGTGTACTGAGTGACTGTGGTGCCCGGCGCGGTCTTCATCATCATCTCGGTGCGGCCGTCGCCGTCGAAGTCGTAGACCATGAACTGCGTGTAGTGGGCACCGGAGCGGATATTCACGCCGAGGTCGATGCGGTGCAGGAGCGTGCCGTCCATCGTGTACGTGTCGATGTAGGTGTTGCCGGTGTAGCCGACCTGCGAAACGTCCTTCGAATTGGACGGCTCCCACTTCACGACGTACTCATAGTCGCCGTCACCATCGGCGTCGCCGAGGCTCATGTCGCTGGCCGAATACGTGTAGCTCTCCCCTGCCGGGGTGACGCCGTTGGCCGGCTTCTGCAGGGGAATGTCAGTGTGGCCCTGCGCCCACGGGCTGACTTCCGCGCTGCGCTGCAGTTCCACACCGTCGACGACGGCGGCAACGGAGTAGGTGGCGCCTTCCGTAGCGACGGGGTCGAGGTAGTTGGTGCTGTCGGTGACCGTGGCGACCTTCTCGCCGTTGCGGTAGACGGCGAAGTCCGCGCCGGTCTGGCCGGTCTCGTTTGAGCCGGTGACCTCGGTGGCGAGGAGGCGCCAGCTGAGGAAGGTTCCCTCCGAGGTTGCTGCCGCGACGAGGCCGCGGTCCAGGTATTCGAGCTGGATGCCAATCTGGGCATCGGGCGCCGGAGCAGCAGCGGCGGGAAGGCCGCCACCTCCGGCGATCAGGGCTGCACTGAGTGCCAGCGTTGCGGGTACTGGGATGACGCGAAAGCGCGGGTTCATCTTTGAATCCTTTCAACGGAAAACGCTTTCTCAACGCTAGGCGAAGGTTCGCGACCGGTCAAGGTTTTTCCAAGGTTGATGTGATTCGGGTTTGAAGGCATCAGCGAGGCGGTCGGGTGAGCGCGGACGCGCACTCATCGAGTGGGCGCGCATGACCACAAACGGCGTGCGACGCCGTCGTCAGCGCCCACTCGATGCAACGGGGGTGGAAGGGAACGCGCAGCGGTAGCGCGCTACGACCCGGCCGTAAGCGGCTCGTCGAGCGGCACGTCCCGGTCGCAGCGCAGCACGCCGGCCTCAACCCACAGCCTCGCCCGATGCACCTCCGACCGACGCAGCGCGCCGGCCTGCCCTTCGACGTCGTTGCTTCCGTCCCATCCGGGGTGCGTGAAGTAAAAGGCGACGGCTTCAATCCCGCGAACGACGACGTCGGCATGCCTGCCTACCTGCCGATCCTCCGGATGCGCTCCGGGCGCGTCAAGGATCAACCCCTGCGCTGACCAGGAAACACCGTCATCGGACCGATAGACGCGCTGGCCCCGCCACTCGTCCACGATCATCCACAAGAATCCGCCCAGCTCGAAGACGTTCGGACCCTCGTGGGGCGCACCGCCGATGACCTGCCCTTCGACGGTCCAGCTGTGCCCGTCGGCACTGGCCCCAGCCCAGGTGGTGGAGCCGTCCGCCTCGTCCTTGTACCAGAGGCGAAGGAGACCATCGGGCGTGCGTGCCACGGCGGCGTCGATCACGTAGTCCGAGCTCAGTTCAAGGAATCCGCGGTGCTCCCAGCGCTCGAGGTCATCGCTGACCAGATGCGCGATGCGCCGCTCATGCCCGGCCCACCTCGAGGGCACACCCCGGATCCACGTGAGGTACATGGAGTATCGACTGCCGTCCCAGACCACTTCGGGCGCCCAGTGGGTGTTCCCACCGGGAGCATCCTCCGGATCAAGACCGTCAACCACGCCGCGGTAGAGCCAGCGGGCGCCGTCGTCGGACACTGCGACGCCAATCCGGCTGCCGTGAACCCACTCGACGCCTGCGCCCGGATCTGCCGGGCGCCGCTGGGTGTAGAACATCCACCACTGTCCGGTCTGCTCGTTGCGGATGACCATCGGATCAGTCGGTCCGCCGAGCGGGTCCGACAGTAGCGGAGCGCTCACCGCCCGGGACGCAGGTCCGTTACCGGGGCTCGCATGCTGCCGCGGAAATCAGGGGCAGCAAGTTCGCCGCGGGTCACCGGCCTGCCACGTTCGGCGGACGCGTAGAGCGCTGCAACAATTTCGATGGCCCGTGCCGGGTCGGCGGCGACCGGCGGCACGTCGGCTCCCGCCAGCAACAATCCGTAGACCTCGGACAGCAGCGCGTCATGCCCACTCGGCACTTCGGAGGACGGCAGTGCCCACGATTCCGCGCGCTCAGCGCTGACATGCCGCGCCGGCGTCAGCTTCCAGCTCGCGTGGTTGTGGCCGTAAAGGTGCTCGAGCTCGATGGTGGCGTGTTCGGTATCGATGCGGATCAGGCTCGACTCCCGCGGTGCCAGCACCGTGGTGAACACCGAGGCAACCGTTCCTCCCTCGAAAACGACGAGGCCGCACGAGGTGTCCTCCGTCTCCACGTCCCGGTCAAGCCGGAACAGCTGGCCCGAGGCAGAGCTCCACTCGCCGAGCAGGTAGGAGAGCAGGTCGATCTGGTGGATCCCGTGGCTCAGCGTGGTGCCGCCGCCCTCGGTCTCCCAGGTCCCGCGCCAGGGCACGTCAAAGTACTCTGGGCCCCGGTACCAGTGCGTATGGCAGACGGCGGTCAGTGGTCGTCCCAGCTCGCCGGAACGCAGCAAGTACCGGATGTGGGTCGCGGCCGTGCCGGTGCGCTGCTGGAAGACGACTGCGAGCTGACGGTCCGCCGCAACGGCCGCCGACTGCATGGCATCCACCTCAGCAAGGGACAGCGCGGGCGGCTTCTCGGCAATGACATGAGCACCGGCGTCGAACGCTGCTTTGGTCTGGTCCGCGTGTCCTGCCGGCGGCGTGCAGATATGCACGACGTCGACAGCCTCCTTCGCGAGCAGCTCCCCCAGCGTGCCGTACCCGGCTGCGATGCCGTGCCGGGCGTTGAAGTCGCGGACCCGTTCCTCGCTGGGGTCAGCGGATGCGACCGCGGTGACGCCATCGATCCTCGACAGCGCCTCCGCATGCAGGTGCGCCACGGCGCCGGTTCCGAGGATGGCGGCGCGGAGGGGTCGCGTCATTCGGCGTGGCCCTTGAGCTGATCCTCCAGGTGAAAGACCTCTTCGATCTGCACGAAGCCCTCGTCCGGCCGGCCGTCGAGCTCCACGAAGAACTCTCCCATCTCGGCCTGCCAGCGGGCGTTGACCTCGGTCTCGGCCATGGCGCGTTGGGCTGCAGCAAGGTCATCCGACTCGACGTACCCGATCAGGAGGCCATCCGGTCGGAGGAAGAGCGAGTAGTTGTTCCAACCGGTGTCCTTGAGGGCTCGGAGCATGTCCGGCCAGACAGCCGCATGGCGCTCCTTGTATTCGTCGATGCGGTCGGGCTTCAACTGCAGCTGGAAGCAGACGCGTTCCATGGTTCTCCTCGTCGAGCGGGTCTGAATCGTTTCATGAATGCTACCACTGGACCACTTATCCTGCGGAGAGAACTAGGGTAGTTAGAGGGACACGAGCCATCACCAATTCGCGATTATCCAGGGAGGCCCCACGTGACGAGGAAGCCCAAGGGACCGAACCGTTCACGTAAGACTTCAAAGGCATCGAAGAAGCACAGAACCACCCAGCCGCCTACGCCGCTTGATCTGGTCAGGGTTGACAGAGAACTCGATTCTCTTACCCCCGCCTTTGCACACTGGTTCGAGGAAACTGTCGGTTCGCCAGCCGAGCAATCCCTGCCGGTTCTCGGCATCGTCCGCAACGCACTGTCGATGATCCATGAGGTTTCGGGATTTTGCTACGCCACCTCATTTTCAGCCGAGTCAATCGGGGCGGTAATCAAATTGGCAGAGGAATACGGCATGCCGGAGCCGCTGCTAGAGGTGTTGTTGGAGGGAATGCACCTTTACGCTGACTTCCTCAGCGAGACCGGTCGCTGGACCGGCACACCCGAGGACTACGACGAGGTTCACGCGCTTCTCTCCAGCACAGATGACGGGGTCGAATCTGACGACGAACTTCCAGCAGTATCAATGCAGGAAGTGGAGAAGCACCTTCCTCGCTTCTCTTCCGGCGAGGAGCTCGCCGTGCTGTCTCAGGTCTCGATCATTCAGCGGACGGAGCAACTGTTGCTCTGGCTCGGGGAATCAAAGGAAGCCACGTCCACAGGCGCGCTCCGACTCAAGGACATCCAGTCGGCTGCTCACTGCGTGGGTGTAAAGGCGCGGGGTTTGCAGAACACGAAGCGTGAGAATACCCTCCCCGGCTTGGAGGAACATCGCCAGACCGGTGGTGGCATTACCGTCAGGTCAATGCATGAGGTGCCGATCCTCAATGCGATCTGGGCGACCCTCACAGGGATCGGCTATTTGACTTTGGGATCAGCCACAGTGCGGCCCGGCCACGCCGTACAGAATTGGTTCCTCGGGACCGACGAGCAAAAGGTGACGGCGCGCCGCAACTTTCTCACCGCATACGTCCGCGTATGCGTCCTGGGCGAGGAAATGTGGTCGCCAGTCCAGCCGCTCATCTCGGCTTCCCAAATTGCCGTTCTGCTAAAGGGCGTGACACCTGACCCTGTCCCGCTGGCCTTTTTCCAGGATGAAGATGGGCCTGGAACTGAGGACATCTTCATGGCGATGGCCCGGCCACACCTTGTGAAGCGGCTACAACATCTCGCAGATGTTGGCATCCTAGAACCGGGCCCTATGTGCAGGGTGGTTCCGGCGGCAGCAGCGAGTATCGCTGCCGCCTTCCCGGACGGCTTCGACCAGATGATGCACGAGGTCGGAGAGCCGGTTCTATAGTCAGGCGTTGACGCAGCCCTGCCGGGAATGCACCTAGAGCGTGCTCCCCCGGCTGACCAGCTCCGGCTGGAAGATGACCTGGCGGCTCTCCGGGGCTGTCCGGTCAATTGCCTCAAGCAGGAGTTCGACGGCGGTTCGCCCCATCAGCTCAGTTGGCCGCCGCACTGTGGACAGCGGGACGACGGCGGACTGAGCGAAGTCGATGTCGTCATAACCGATCAGCGCGAGATCCTCCGGGATGCGCAAGCCGCGGATGAGCAGCACTGCCTGCATAACGCCGATGGCCAGCAGGTCATTGGCGCAAAAGATACCGTCCGGCAGCCCTTGCCGGCCGCGTTCGGCGAGCAGTTCCCCGGCAGCCCGCCCCGCAAGGACCGTCATTGCGGCTGACTCGACTACCTCAAGCTGCGCATCCGGGTACTCCGCCACAGCCTGCCGGGCTCCGGCCAGACGATCCGCGACCTGCTGGATGTCGGTGGATGCGCCCACGAACGCGATCCGGCGCCGTCCACGCGAGAGCATGTGCTTCACAGCCATGTAACCGCCCGCAACATCGTCCACGGACACGGAGCTCACGCGGCGCTGCGGATCTACGCGGTCCACAAGAACAACCGGCACGCCATGCGCACGCAGCTGCTCGAGTTTGGCATCGACGTTGCCGACAGGAGAGATCAGGACGCCTTTAACCCGCTGCTGCTCGAACACGTCGAGGTAGCGGCTTTCACGGTCGGCGTCGTGTCCGCTATCCCCCAACAGCACCGTGCTGTCCGACTCCGCTGCCCGGTCTTCGGCGGCGCGCGCCAGCGAGGAGAAGAAAGGGTTGCTCACGTCGAGGACGATCAGGCCGATGGTGCGGCTGAGCCCGGCGCGCAGCTGGCGGGCAGCGTCGTTGCGCACGAAACCGAGCTCCGAGATCACGCTGAGTACCCGCTCGCGGGTCTTTTCGGCCACGCGATCGGGATTGTTGAGCACATTGGACACCGTGCCGACGGCAACCTGCGCTTGGTCGGCAACGTCCTTGATACTGACCATCCGGGAGGACCCTCGTTTCATGGAAGTGGTGGGCTCTGGGCAAGGGGTGTCCGTAAATGTGCGGTCTTCCTGAAAGTGCTTGACACCACTTATCCGCCAAGGATACCTTTGAAACGTGCTAATGAATCGATTCAACTTTGCGATTCATGTCTGGCTCTCCGCCACCACCCTTCGGGGCCGCGGCAAGAGTCGGTGCAAAACAACGACGACGCGCGCCGGCTTTGGGGCCAGTTGCGGTAGATGGAGAGAAGTAATGGTTGACCTGAGCCGCATTACGCCATCCCTGGAGAACCTCGCTATTGAGGTGCCGTCCTGGGCCTACGGCAATTCCGGAACCCGTTTCAAGGTGTTCCAGACTCCGGGCACTCCGCGCACTGTGCAGGAGAAGATCGCGGATGCCGCGAAGGTCAATGAACTGACCGGCCTGGCGCCGTCGGTGGCATTGCACATTCCCTGGGACAAGGTCGAGAACTACGGCGAGCTGTCCGAGTACGCGCAGGGCCTCGGCGTCAGGCTGGGAACGATCAACAGCAACACCTTCCAGGACGACATCTACAAGTTCGGGTCCCTCACCCACAGCGATGCCGCTGTGCGGAACAAGGCGCTGGATCACATGTTCGAGTGTATTGACGTCATGAACGTCACCGGCTCCCAGGACCTGAAGATCTGGTTGGCTGACGGCACCAACTACCCCGGCCAGGGCGACATGCGCTCACGCCAGGACTGGCTGCATGACTCACTGCAGAAGGTCTACGAGCGCCTGGGTGATGATCAGCGCATGGTGCTGGAGTACAAGTTCTTCGAGCCGGCTTTCTACCACACGGACGTTCCTGACTGGGGTACCTCCTACGCCCACACACTGGCACTCGGTGAGAAGGCGCTGGTCTGCCTGGACACCGGCCACCATGCCCCCGGCACCAACATCGAGTTCATCGTGGCGCAGCTTATCCGCCTGGGCAAGCTCGGGTCGTTCGACTTCAACTCGCGCTTCTACGCCGATGATGACCTGATCGTCGGGGCGGCAGATCCATTCCAGCTATTTCGCATCATGTACGAGGTGGCCCGCGGCGGCGCACTCGACCCGGCCAGCAACGTTGCCCTCATGCTGGACCAGTGCCACAACCTCGAAGAGAAGATCCCCGGCCAGATCCGCTCGGTCCTCAACGTGCAGGAGATGACCGCCCGCGCGCTGCTCGTTGACCGGAACGCTCTGACCAAGGCCCAGGAAGCAGGCGACGTCCTCGGCGCGCACGCGCTCTTCATGGACGCCTTCTACACCGACGTCCGTCCGGCACTTGCACAGTGGCGTGAATCCCGCGGACTCCCCGCGGACCCCATGGCTGCCTACGCGGCCAGCGGCTACCAGGAGAAGATCAATACGGACCGCGAGGGCGGGCAGCAGGCAGGATGGGGCGCATAATCATGGAGAACGCAGTGAGCAACGTAAACAGCACAGTCCAGGCTCTCATTGAGCGGTCGAACCGGCTCGGTGCGGACAAGCGCAACACGAACTACGCCGGCGGCAACACGTCCGCCAAGGGCAGTGACACCGACCCGGTCACCGGCGAGAATGTCGAGCTGCTCTGGGTGAAGGGCTCCGGCGGTGACCTCGGCACCCTCAAGGAGCAGGGCCTGGCCGTGCTGCGCCTGGACCGGCTCCGTGCACTGACCAACGTCTACCCCGGCCTCGACCGCGAGGACGAGATGGTCGCCGCGTTCGATTACACGCTGCACGGCAAGGGCGGTGCTGCCCCCTCGATCGACACCGCCATGCACGGCCTCGTCGACGCCGCACACGTTGACCACCTCCACCCCGACTCCGGCATCGCGATCGCCACAGCGGTGGACGGCGAAGCACTCACCGAGAAGATCTTCGGCGACAAAGTGGTGTGGGTGCCCTGGCGCCGCCCCGGCTTCCAGCTCGGCCTGGACATCGCCGCCATCAAGGCAGAAAACCCGCAGGCCGTGGGCACCATCCTCGGCGGACACGGCATCACCGCGTGGGGTGAAACCTCCGACGAGGCCGAGAACAACTCGCTGTGGATCATCGAAACCGCCGAGCGTTACCTTGCCGAGAACGGTGCCCCCAACCCCTTCGGTGAGCCCCTCGACGGCTACGCCGCACTCTCGGCGGAGGAGCGCCGCGCCAAGGCCGCCGCTCTCGCCCCGGCGATCCGCGGCCTGGCCTCCACCGACCGCGCGCAGGTCGGTCACTTCACCGACGACGACGTCGTCCTGGACTTTTTGAGCGCAGCTGAACACCCGCGCCTGGCGGCTTTGGGAACCTCCTGCCCGGATCATTTCCTGCGCACCAAGGTCAAGCCCCTGGTGCTGGACCTGCCCGCCGACGCCTCCATCGAGGACTCCATCGCCCGCCTGAAGGAACTGCATAAGGAATACCGCGAGGACTACCGCGGCTACTACGAGCGCCACGCCGACGCGGATTCCCCGGCGATGCGCGGAGCGGACCCGGCCATCGTGCTGGTTCCCGGCGTCGGAATGTTCTCCTACGGTGCCAACAAGCAGACCGCCCGCGTCGCCGGTGAGTTCTACATCAACGCGATCAACGTAATGCGCGGTGCGGAGGCGATCTCCACCTACGCCCCGATCGATGAGTCGGAGAAGTTCCGCATCGAGTACTGGGCGCTGGAAGAGGCCAAGCTCGCGCGGATGCCCAAGCCGAAGTCGCACGCCACCCGCATCGCGCTGGTAACCGGTGCCGCCTCCGGTATCGGCAAGGCCATCGCCACCCGCCTCGCAGCGGAGGGTGCGTGCGTGGTCATCGCCGATCTGAACCTCGAGAACGCCGAGAAGGTCGCCGAGGAACTCGGCGGCCCCGACATCGCCATCGGCATCCAGGCCGACGTCACCAGCCCCGAGCAGGTCCAGGAAGCAATCAACGCCGCCGTCCTGGCCTTCGGCGGGCTGGACCTCGTGGTCAACAACGCCGGCCTGTCCATCTCCAAGCCGCTGCTGGAAACCACTGAGAAGGATTGGGACCTGCAGCACAACGTCATGGCCAAGGGCTCGTTCCTGGTTTCCAAGGCCGCCGCGAAGGTCCTCATCGACCAGGAGATGGGCGGGGACATCATCTACATTTCCTCGAAGAACTCCGTCTTCGCCGGCCCGAACAACATCGCGTACTCCGCTACCAAGGCCGATCAGGCCCACCAGGTGCGCCTGCTGGCCGCTGAACTCGGCGAGCACGGCGTCCGCGTCAACGGCATCAACCCCGACGGCGTGGTCCGCGGCTCCGGCATCTTCGCCGGCGGCTGGGGAGCCAAGCGCGCCGCGGTCTACGGTGTCGACGAGGAAAAGCTCGGCGAGTACTACGCGCAGCGGACCCTCCTCAAGCGCGAAGTGCTCCCCGAGAACGTGGCCAACGCCGCCGTCGTCCTCACCTCCGCCGAACTGTCCCACACCACCGGCCTGCACGTGCCCGTCGACGCCGGCGTAGCCGCCGCCTTCCTCCGCTAAGTCCAGCCGATGAGTCCGAAGCCTGCGGTCTACGCAGCCATCGATATCGGCGCATCATCCGGCCGGGTCATCCTCGGCCGGATGAGCGCCGAGGGCCCGTCCCTCGAAGTGGTGCACCGCTTCCCCAACGGCGTGCAGGAGATCGACGGCGCCCTGCGCTGGGATATCGACGCCCTCTTCGAGGAGGTGCTGCATGGTCTCACCCTCGCCCGGAAACAGGCCGACGCGAACGGTGAGCGTGTGGTCAGCATCGGCGTGGACACCTGGGCTGTGGACTACGGATTAGTGCACGACGACGGCGCGCTGGCCTCCCAGCCGCACAGTTACCGTGACTCGCGCACGGCTGGGGTTGTCGATCAGGTGCACGGAGTCGTTCCGTTCGAGCGGCTGTATGCAACCACCGGCCTGCAGTTCCTCCCGTTCAACACGGTCTACCAACTGGCGGCCGAGCCGTCCCTGGAGAACGTTCAGGCACTGCTGATTCCGGACCTGCTGGGCTTCTGGCTCACCGGGGAACGCCGGACCGAGATCACGAACGCCTCGACCACCGGGGTCTTGGACGCTTCGACCGGCAACTTCTCGGGCGAGCTCTTCGAGGCCCTCGACATTGACCGCAAGCTCTTTCCCACCCTGATCGAACCGGGTGAAACGCTGGGTGCGCTGCTGCCGTCCATTGCTGAACGGACGGGGCTGGATCCGGAGACAAGCGTCGTCGCCGTAGGCTCCCACGACACAGCGTCCGCGGTGGCGGCGGTGCCCGCCGGTGTTGCCAACTTCGCCTACATTTCCTCCGGCACGTGGTCTCTGGTGGGGGTGGAATTGCCCGAACCGATCCTGACTCCGGCGAGCAGGGCAGCAAACTTCACGAACGAACGCGGCGTCGACGGCACCATCCGCTACCTGCGCAACTGCGGCGGACTTTGGCTGCTGCAGGAGTGCCTGCGTGTCTGGGGGCCATCCGTGACCCTCGAGCGGGTTCTTGCGGAGGCTGCCGCACTGCCTGCCGGCGGTCCTCGAATCGACGCCGATTCCGACGACTTCATCGCCCCCGACAACATGCCGGACCGCGTCCGGGCTGCGGCGGGCGAAGCGCTTGACTCCGAGGCCGCCGTTGTCCGCTGCATCCTCGACAGCCTCGCAGAGGTGTACGCACGCACGCTCGCACAGGCGGCCGAACTGAGCGGCCGGCCCATCAACGTCGTGCACATTGTGGGCGGCGGTTCGCAGAACCGGCTGCTGTGCCAGCTCACGGCGGACGCAACCGGGCTGCCCGTGGTGGCGGGGCCGGTGGAGGCAACGGCGCTCGGCAATGTGCTGGTGCAGGCGCGTTCCGACGGTGCACCCGGGGCCGGAGCACCCGGTACCGGCGCAACGCTCGCCGACCTCCGCGCCGCCGTTCGGAGCACAGCACAAACCCAAAATTATGAACCCGCACGACAAACCGAAACAGCACTGACCTAGCAAAGGATCTCCAGTGACAGTTCGCACCAAACCTCTCCGCACCGCCGTCGTTGGAGCCGGAGGCATTGCGCAGGGGCAGCACCTGCCCGGCCTGCGCGGACTCGGCGACCGGGTCGACATCGCAGCGATCGTTGACATGGACGCCGACAGGGCGCGCGAGGTAGCGCTTGAGTGGGGCGCCCCGCACTCCGGCTCCTCCATTGCCGGGATGCTCGAAGAGGTGCAGCCCGACCTCGTGGTGGTGTGCACGCCGCCCGGATCGCACACTGACGCGGTGATCCGCTCGCTCGACGCCGGAGCATCGGTTTGGTGCGAGAAGCCGCCGACACTCTCGCTGGCAGAGTACGACGCCATCCTCGAGCACGAGGCTGACAACGGCCCGTTCGCGTCCTACGTTTTCCAGCACCGCTTCGGATCGGCGGCGCGCACGCTTCGGACGCAGATCGCGGCAGGCGACCTGGGTGCGCCGTTGGTGGGCATCTGCCACACCCTTTGGTACCGGGACGCCGCCTATTACGACGTCGCGTGGCGGGGCAAGTGGGAAACGGAAGGCGGCGGGCCCGCCATGGGTCACGGCATCCACCAGATGGACCTGCTGCTATCCCTGCTGGGGAACTGGACCGAAATCAACGCCACGATGTCGACGCTGCACCACAACGTTGAAACGGAGGACGTCTCCTTTGCTCACGTCACCTTCGAAAGCGGCGCCATTGTCTCCGTAGTGAACAGCGTTCTCTCGCCCCGCGAGACCAGCTATCTGCGCTTCGACTTCGCCGATGCAACCGTGGAGGTCGAGCACCTGTACGGGTATGACAATTCGCACTGGAAGTGGACGCCCGCGCCGCACGTCGACGCGGGCACTGTGAGCTCGTGGGCGCCCACCCAGAACCTTGCCAGCTCCCACGCGGTGCAGCTGGAGGAACTCGTGTCCTCCCTTGAGCGCGGCGAGCGCCCCGCGGCTTCCGGTCATGACGGACGGCGCGTACTTGAACTGGTTGCGGGCCTGTACCAGTCGGCGATCACGGGCCGACGGGTGAAGCGCAGCGAGCTGACCCGGGACAATCCGTTCTACTGGTCCATGAATGGCGTGACAGATGGTTCAGAGCATGGTGGATCGGCCAACGTGAAGGAGACAGTCGGTGCCTGAACTGCAGCTCAGACGTCCCTCCAACAGCGAGCTGGTGATTTCCTGCGGAGCCGTTGATCTGGCGACGTATGTATTCATCCCGCCGGCCACCCGCTCGGAAGCGCCGAAGCCGTACCTGCACCCCCTGCGAACCCTGAGCGGTGCGCCGCTCACCGGGTTCCGCCCCTGGGATCACCGCTGGCACAAGGGCCTGCAGATGACGTGGTCGCACGTTTCGGGGCAGAACTTCTGGGGCGGGCCAACGTTTTCCCCGGAGACGGACTACCAGTGGCGGGACAACCTCGGCACCATCGAGCACGACGATTTCGCTGGACTATCCGCAGCCCAGGACCGGATCTCGCTGGGCGAAACCCTGACCTGGCGCAACTCCGCCGGCGAACGCTGGCTCTCGGAGCAGCGCGAGACCGTCTTTTCGAACGTTGATGTGCAGGAGCAGTCCTGGCAGCTGGACTTCACCACCGAACTGACCAATATCTCCGACCGGTCGCTGGAGCTTGGCAGCCCCACCACCCACGGCCGCCCCAACGCCGGATACACCGGGTTCTTCTGGCGCGGCCCGCGCAGCTGGACGGGCTGCTCGATCCTCGGACCCGACGGCGCCGAGGGCGAAGCGATGATGGGCACTTCTGCGCCCTGGATCGCCCTTGCCGGGCAGAATGACGAGCTCGACGGCGGTGCCACAATCGTGGCGCTGGCCGGGACGTCGTCGTCGTCGTCGTCGGTTCCATTGAAGTGGTTCGTACGCAGCGAGCCGTTCGCGGCGCTGGCCCCTTCTCCCGCCTTTGACGAGGAGATCACGCTCGCGCCCGGCGAGTCGCTGCGGCTGCAGCACCGGTACGTCTTTGTGGACCGGATCTGCGATCGCGACGACGTCGAGCGGATCGCGAAGGGCGCCTCCCTGTGAGCGTTCCGTTGCGCGACCCCCTCTTTCCGGGATCGGTCGGCATGAGCGACCTGCGGGTGTACGAGTGGGAGACCGCTGACGGGCACCACGGCGGAACGCCGCACCTGCACACAGTGTCGAACGAGGGGTATGTGGTGGTCGGCGGAACGGGTGAGGTGCACACGCTCTCGTCGGAGGGCTACGCGCGCGATTCGTTGAGTGCCGGCTCGGTGCTGTGGTTCAGCCCGGGCACGGTGCACCGGCTCGTCAACTCCGGCGACCTGCACATCCTCACCGTCATGCAGAACTCCGGGCTACCCGAAGCCGGCGACGCTGTGCTGACGTTTCCGCTCGAAATCGTAGAGGACCCGGAGAGGTACCGCACCGCGGTCACGTTGCCCGAGGGCAGCGAGGCGGAGCGCGGAGAGGCGGCCCGCCGTCGTCGTGATTTGGCCATCGAGGGCTATTCGAACCTGCTGGCTGCGCTGGAGAACGGCGACCGCGGTCCGCTCGAGGCTTTCTACGCTGCCGCTGCGGCGCTCGTGCAGCCCCGGGTCGAGGAGTGGACGAAACTGTGGACGGACACAGTGCTTGCGGATGTCGAGATCACCCGCTCGCAACTGGCGTCCCTCGCGGAAGGTGACGCTTCGCATCTGGGGGATGCCACCGTCGTACGCGCCGTGCCGCGATCTGAGCCGCGAGCATTCGGAATGTGCGGGCGGCTGGGGATCTGGGACGCAGACCGGCGCGGCTAAACCACCGGTCACATCCGCAGAAGTGCCGGTAACCGGCAGGATCGTGGGGACGCGGACGTCCCAACGATCCTGTCAATTACCGGCGCGTTTTGCGTGCCAAGGTCTCGTCACGAGCCAGGCGCTAACCGCGGCGCGCGGCCGCTGCCGGGAGCGTCGTGGAACCGGTCAGTTGGAACCGTGCGGCCTTGGTCCGGCCGACGGCGAGCGCCGCCAGCCACACTGAGAGCGCGCCGATAGCAAGACCCGCAGGAACGTCGATGACGTAGTGCCAACCGAAATAGACCGTAGCTATCGACGTCAGTGCAACGAACGCCCACAGATACCAGCGCACCAGCCTGGGCAGGCGCGCCAAGTGCGCAACCAATGCAGCGGTGAAGACTACGGAGACGTGCAGCGAAGCAAACGCGGCAATCCCGTGCACTTCGTGTGTTGCATGCGGGTCTGCCAGTACTTCAACCCGGTGGCGCCACAATGCCTCCTGCAAACCTTCGACGGCAGTATCGGGTAGGTCTGCGAAGGTCTCGGGATGCACGTAGATCGGTCCCAGTGAGGGCAGCGTGTAGTAGCTGACAGCGCCGAGAAGCCAGTTGAAACTGAGGGCAGTGACGTACCAGGCGCCCAGGGAGAGGTTGTCGAACCAGATCAGGGCAGCGGCGAGGGACAGCGGAACGAAGAGCATGTAGAACATGTACACAGCGGACAGGACAGCGGCGCTGGCCCCGGTTCCGAGGATCGTCTGGAGGATGTCCCCGGGGTACTGTCCGCCGGTCAGCCAGCGGTCGGTACCCAGCAGCAGTGCGTCCTCCCTGCGCTCCTGCAGGAACGGCAGGAAGCTCTTGAAATTCCGGTACGCGACGTACGACAGGTAAAACACCGCCAGCCCCGCGGCCGTGACTGCCACACGGGGTCCGCTCCAGCGCTCTCTGAGGACACTAGCCACCAGTCCAAAGACGTCCCGGGGTGCCGGACGTTTGAGCGCGACCCGCGGCACCACATCGATGACTACGAAGACGAGGGCAATCAGGGGCAATCGCACATAACTGGGCCCCAGAAAACCGTCGGGATCCCGAACAGGCAGACCCGCTGCGAGAGCGGTAACCACCATTAGAAGCGCGCAGGAAACAGTGACGATGAGTGGAACTCCACATAAACGACGCCACAACGAATGTTCGTGTTTTGTTCCACTGGTCATTGACTCATTATTGCCTTTCGCTGAGCCGGTACTCCCTTATGCCGCACCGCGCGGTGCGCGGCAGCGGCGCGCGCGGTTCCACTGCACGGCACCGCGTCCGCGTGGATACGCTTGTTCCATGACGCCGTGCGAGCAGCTGTGACCCACCATCCGGGCGCCGGTATGGGCGCTGTTTTCGTGCTGATTGCCGCGGTGTTGTGGGGTACCACCGGAACTGTCGCCAGCTTCGCGCCGACGGTGGGGCCGCTCGCGATCGGCGCAGCCGCGATGGGAGTCGGCGGCCTTCTTCAGGCAGCCCTGGCCGGACCGGCGCTGGTCCACGCCCGCCACGAATTACGACGCCGGTGGCTCACCATCGCAGTCGGCGGCCTGTCCGTGGCGATCTACCCGCTCGCCTTCTACAGCTCCATGCGGCTGGCCGGGGTCGCGGTGGGTACCGTCATTTCCATTGGCTCGGCGCCTATCGCGTCGGCGGTCATCGAGCGCGTGCTCGACAAACACCGCCTTACCCGGCGCTGGGTGGTGGGCGCTGGCGTCGGGCTTGTGGGAGTAGTTCTGCTTTCCTTGGTGGAGCCGGCGCGGGGTGCGGTGGCGGGCGATACCGCCGTCGGCGTTTTGCTCGGGCTGCTCGCCGGTGTCACCTATGCGCTCTACTCGTGGGCGGCGCACCGCACCATGCAAGGCGGAGCGCCTATGCAGCGCGGAGTACCTTCACGGGTCGCCATGGGCGCGATCTTCGGCGTGGGCGGGGTGCTGCTGATGCCGGTACTTTTCGTGACCGGTACGCCGCTGCTCGAGTCGTGGAACAACTTCAGCGTCGGCCTTTACATGGCGCTGGTGCCGATGTTCCTCGGCTACGTGTTCTTCGGTCTGGGCCTCGCCCGGGTCAAGGCAAGCACGGCAACCACACTGTCGCTGGCCGAGCCGGTGGTCGCGGCGATGCTTGCCGTCGTCATCGTGGGCGAAAGGTTGCCCGCGTGGGGGTGGATCGGTGTCGCGCTGGTGATTGCGAGCCTCGCAGTGCTCACGGTGCCGGTACGCCGCAACGTCCGCACAGCGGTGGGGGTGCCTTAGCGAGCCGCTACGCCTCGTCGCCTGAGGCGTTGTGCCCGTCGATGCGAGTGACCCGGACACCCTCAATCCGGTGGCTCGCCATCGCTACCACTTCGAAGCGAAGACCCTCGATCTCTACGCTGTCACCCCTGATCGGCATCCGGCCAAGCCGGTCAAGCACCAGACCGGCGAGGGTCTCATACTGTCCGTCGTCGGGAAGTTCCACGCCGAGCCGCTCAGAAGCTTCTTCGATGATCACGCCGCCCTCGAGCTCCAGGACACCACCGCCGTCAAGCGTCTGCTCAGGGGAAGCTGCCGTGCGGTCGTCGTCGTACTCGTCGTAGATCTCACCAACCAGTTCCTCAAGCAGGTCCTCGAGCGTGGCAATGCCGTCGGTGCCCCCGTACTCGTCGACGACGAGCGCGATGTGGTGGCCTTCCCTGCGCATCCGCGTGAGAGTCGGCAGGATCCGGTTGGAGCCGGGCACGGCGAGGATTGGGCGCGCGAGCTCGGCAATCGAGTCGCCTCCTGCCCCCTCGTGGGTAAGGAGGTCACGGATGTGAATGAAACCGACGACGTCGTCAATGGACTCCCGATACACGGGATAGCGGGTGTAGGGCAGGTTTCGAACTGCCGCCGCGGCGTCCCTCAATGCCATGGTTTCAGGAAGGAACTCGACGTCGGTGCGTGGTCTCTTAACCTCTTCAATCAGGCGCTCCCCTGCGCTGAAAGCATCCGAGAGGATCTGTCGGTGTTCCTTGTGCAGGTCCGGGGTGTCCTGAACGAGCTGCCGCAGTTCGGCGGCGGTGTATTCCTCGGTCGTGGCATTCGGGTCCCCGCCGACCAGCTTCACTACGAAGTTGGTTGAAACCGACAGCAGCCAGATCACTGGACGCATCAGACGGGCGAACATGTTGAGCGGTGGAGCGAGCACCTTGGTGAAGCCGACGGCGCGCTGCATCGCCAGGCGTTTGGGGGCAAGCTCGCCGAGAACCAGGGACAGGTAGGCGATGACCAGTGTCATACCGATGAGCGCGAGGGTGTCAGCGGTCCCGCTAGGCACTCCGATGTCCTCCAGGACCGGTGCCACGTCGGGCGCGAGGGTCGATGCCCCGTACGCCGAAGAAAAGAACCCGGCCAGAGTGACGCCGATCTGGACGGCCGACAGGAACAGGTTCGGATTGCGGACCAGTTTTGCTGTCTTGGCGCCACTGGCTCCGGACTCTTCGATGCGCTTGATCTGGCCTTCACGCAGGTTGACGATTGCCATTTCGGTTCCAGCGAATACACCGCCGATCAGCACGAAGACGAGCACCAGAAGGGCATTCAGAAGAGTGTCTATATCCACCCCACCTACTCTATCCGGGTGTCAGCTAGCTACTTTTGCTGTTCGGTTACCGCGAAGATGTACTCGACGCCGGCGGCATCGGCCGGGTTGGTGTTCAGCGTGAAGCCGTATCCCTCGCCCGGCGCTGAGACCAAGAACGGGATGGGTTTGCTGCAGGCGAAGGGCGTCATGAGGTCGTGCCCGGCGGTCGTGCCGAAAGTGAAGGTAAGGCTTTCAGTCCCGCGACACTGAACGTGCACAAGGTAGTCACCGGGAGGCACAACGGTGCCCGGCCAGCCCCAGGTGTTCAGGCTGCCTGAATCGCCGGTTCCCTGCTGGATGATGTCTGCAGGATCAAGCCCCAGATCAAGCGGTGGTGGAGTGGGCTTCGGGGTATTGGCGATGACCTCCGCCGGTGTCCTTCGACTCCTCGCCCACCGCAGCGGAGACGGCCGAGCACGAGCTCAGCAATAGCCCCGCGACGGCCCACGCTGCCACGGCAACCAAACGGATAGGTGTATGTCCCCCGGATTTCCCCATTCGCTAACCCTAACCGGTGGTTATGCTGCCGAACAGACATGTGGCGCATAGGGTTGGCAGCGTGTGGTGGGAACCGGTTGTCGCGATCCTGGCAGGGCTCCTCCTCGTCTACGCGGTGGCGCTTGTCCTCCTCTATCTCTATGCGCGCAGGAATCCCGAAACAGTCAGCATGCGCAGCGCTCTGCGCCTGCTTCCCGACCTGCTTCGCCTCTTCCGTTCCCTGCTGACGAGCGCCGAAGTACCCGCTTCCGCCCGAGTGCTCGTCCTCGTGGTGCTGGGGTACCTCATCCTGCCGATTGATCTCGTGCCGGATTTCGTCCCCGTACTGGGATACGTCGACGACGTGATCGTTGTCGCCGTTGTTCTCCGCGCAGTCATCCGGCGCACCGGGCCGGAGTTGCTTGCCCGCCTTTGGAAGGGCGACGACGACGGCCTGCGCGTGATCCTCCGCCTGGCGGGGGTCAGGACCCCGAAATGATCCGCCGCAGGTCCTCGACCGGCAGCTTCGGCTTACGATCCTCATCGCACAGCCCGTTGGTTTCTTGGCGCGTGTCGGTCAACTGGGTGTAACAGAACCCAACCAACGACGGCGACGCCCGCACCGCGGAGACAATCTCGCCGACCCGCGCCGCGAAGTCATCCGCGCTCGATGCCGCCGAATACCCCCAACTGTCCTCGAACGGTGTTCCCGGGGCGTAGGACACTCCCCCGAACTCCGTCAGCATCACGGGCTTGTCCCCGGGCTCCTCCCGAAGCACCGAGATCAGCCGTCCTGCCGGCCCGAAGCCGCAGATCAACTCCTCCACCGTTTCCCGGGACCCATACCGGGCACGAAGCACCTCACCGGACGCCTCGTAATCGTGAATCGTCCACAGATCGGAATCGGTGTGCTCCCACCCGTCATTGGAAATCACCGGCCGGGTCGGATCGAGGGAACGCGTCAGGTTCACCAACGCCAACCCGAACGCCTGCTGCGCCGGATCATGAGCCCCGTGCTGCACGCCCCACGACTCGTTCAGCGGCACCCACGTCACCACGGAAGGGTGCGAGCGGTCGCGGAGCACAATGTCCGTCCACTCCGAGACCAGGCGCTGCACCGCCGTCGTACTGAATTCATACGCGCCGGCGGTTTCGCCCCAGATCAGGAGGCCCAACCGGTCGCACCAGTAGAGGAAGCGCGGGTCTTCCACTTTCTGGTGGATGCGGGCGGCGTTGAAGCCGAGGGAGAGGATGAGTTCCACTTCCTCTCGCAGCGCGGCGGGCGACGGCGCCGTGAAGTGCGACGTCGGCCAGTACCCCTGTTCCAGCACCGACCGCACGTAGGTGGGCCGGTCATTCAACAGGAACTGCCCCCGTCCCACGCCGGTGGAGCGTAGTCCGCAGTAGGAGGCGACGACGTCGGACCCGCCTCCCAGCGTCAGCGTCGCGTCGATGAGAACCGGCGACGACGGTGACCACAGCAGCCGCTCATGCGCCTGACCGTTGCGCTGGGCAGGCAGCGAAACCTCGAACGATGCGCGCCGGTCCGTCACCGCCACGGTCTGCCGGGCCAGTTCGGAGCCCTCCAGCGAGAGCACCACCTCGAGCGGAACCGCACCGTCCGGCCGCCGGCTCAACTCGACCTCCACGCCGAATGCACCACGCTGCACGTCCGGAATCCAGGCCACCGAGACCACGTGTTGCTCCGGCACCGCCTCCAACCAGACGGTCCGCCAGATTCCCGTGGTCCGGTGATACCAGATGTCGTGGGGCTCACGTTCCCAGTCCTGCTTGCCCCGCGGGATGGACACGTCCAGCGGATCGTCCTCCGCACGCAGCACGATCACCTGCTCGCCCTCGCCCGCCAGCGCCTCAGTAATGTCCGCGCTGAAAGGCGTCTGGCCGCCGTCGTGATGGGTCACGTGGGTGCCATTCACCCAGACATCCGCCGAATAGTCCACCGCGCCGAAGTGGAGCAGCACGCGCTCCCCCTGCACCGGGAGTCCGGCCTCCGCCAGCGACGGCACCGGAATGCGGTACCAGACCACCGGGTGGTAGCCGGTATCTCCGATCCCTGAATCCGGCGTCTCAGGCGCAAACGGCAGCTGGATTTTCCGGTCGAAGACATCCGCCCGGGAGTGCCAGCCTTCACGCAGGCCAAGGTTGTCGTCGTCGTACGCGAAACCGCAGGCGACGTCGAGTGGATGATGGTGTTCGCGCACAAGCTGCGGCCGCGGGTACGTGCCGTCCTGGCTACTGGCGGTGATCATACGGAAGATGCCTCCTGGTCAGCTCGTGCGGGTCTCGATCTCGACGACGGCCCAGGACAGCGCGGGCAGGTTCAGCCGCAGCTCACCGCCGGAGGCCTTCACGTCGTCGAGCGGCTTCAGCCCCACGTGTTCGCCGCGCTCGAGGTTGTTGGTGGTGAAGCGGTCGGAACCCTCGGGGATCTCGAGTACCTCGGCACGCGTCACACGCACCGCGTCCAGCCCGCGAAGCGCCACCTCGACGTCAGCTGCCTCCTCAAGCGACCGGTTGGCGAAGAAGAACGCAGCACGTCCGGTTTCCTCGTTCCACGTCGCGGAAACGTCCACGAGATCCGTGTCTCCGAAGCGTGCGTTCTCGTACTTGTCCGACTCGACCCGCGTCTGCAGGATCTGCCCCGTCGCGAGCTCGGCCATCCGCGCGAACGGCCAGAAGATGGTCTGGCGCCAGGCCGGCCCGTTCTCCTCGCTCATGATCGGTGCAATCACGTTCACCAGCTGCGCCTGGTTGGCGATCTTCACGCGGTCACCGTGCCGCAGCAGTGAGTTGAGGAACGTACCGACGACGACGGCGTCCGTCACGTTGTACTCGTCCTCGATCACGCGGGGGTGCTCGCGCCAGCCGTGCTTGCCGACCTGGTTGGGACTGTCGACGTCCTCGGGCCGGGTGTACCAGACGTTCCACTCGTCGAAGGAAAGATTGATGTGCTTGCTGTGCTTGCCCTTGGCGCGAACGGCATCCGCGGTGGCCACGACTGACTCGATGAAGTGGTCCATGTCCCGTGCGCTGGCGAGGAAGCTGCCGGCGTCGCCGTCCTGCTCCTGGTAGTAGGCGTGCAGCGAGATGTAGTCCACCTCGTCGTAGGTGTGGGTAAGGACGGTCTGCTCCCACGCGCCGAAGGTGGGCATGCCGGAGTTGGAGCTGCCGCAGGCAACGAGCTCAAGCGACGGGTCGACGAAGCGCATGGCCTTTGCTGCCTCCTGCGCGAGGCGGCCGTACTCGTCCGCCGTCTTGTGGCCGATCTGCCACGGCCCGTCCATCTCGTTGCCCAGGCACCAGAGCTTGATGTCGAAGGGGTCCTTGTGACCGTTCTTGGCCCGCAGGTCCGACAGGTACGTGCCGCCGGGGTGGTTGGCGTACTCCACCAGCTCGCGGGCAGCGTCCACCCCGCGGGTACCCAGGTTGATCGCCTCCATGATTTCGACGCCGGCCTGACGGGACCAGTCGACAAACTCGTGCAGGCCGAAAGCGTTGGTCTCCAGGGTGTGCCAGGCGCCGTCGAGCCGGCGCGGGCGGGTCTCCACCGGTCCCACGCCGTCTTCCCAGTTGTAGCCGGACACGAAATTGCCGCCCGGGTAACGGACCACAGTGGCACCGAGTTCCTTGACGAGTTTCATGACGTCCTGGCGGAAGCCGGAGTCATCGGCCTCAGGGTGGCCAGGCTCGTAGATACCGGTGTAGACACACCGGCCCATGTGCTCGACGAAGGAGCCGAACAGCCGGCGGGGCACCTCCCCTACGGTGAAGTCCCTGTCGATGACGATGCGTGCGCGTGACATTTTTCTCCTGATGGTTCTTGGGTGGACTGCTGGGATTGTCTAGGTTCCGGCCAGGCCGGTGGTTGCGACGCCGCGGATGATCTGGCGCTGGAAGAACAGGAACACGATGATCAGCGGAAGCGCCGCGAGCAGCGCGGAGGCCATGTTCTGCGCGTACTGGATGCCGAAGGCGCTCTCGATGGTCTGCAGCCCGACGGGCAGCGTGAGCAGCGAGGTTTCATTGGTGGCGATGAACGGCCAGAGGAAGTTGTTCCAGGCGTTGATGAACACGAAGATCGCCACCGCGGACATGATGGGCTTCGAAAGCGGCAGCACAATCTGCAGGAAGACCCGAACCCGTCCGGCGCCGTCCATGACGGCGGCTTCCTCGAGCTCGCGGGGAATCTGGTCGAAAAACTTCTTCAGGACGTAGACCATCGCGGGGTGGAGCACCTGCGGGAGGATGATCGCCCAGTAGGTGTCGATGAGGTTCAGCGCAAGCATCTGGTAGAAGAGCGGGATGATCAGGACCGGCGGCGGGATGATGATCGAACCGACAATGACGCCCATCAGCAGCTTGCGGCCCTTGAAATCGATGCGTGAGAGGGCGTAGGCGCACAGCGCCGAGATCACCAGTGTGATCACAGTGATGCACGCTGAGGTGAACAGCGAGTTCCACGTCCAGGTGGGAAGATTTCCCGCGCTGAGTACTTCGGTGAAGGCATCGAGGGTGAAGCCCGACGCCGGCAGCCAGGTGATCGGCGCGGCCGCCGCTTCCGTTTCGCTCTTGAGCGCTGTGACCGCGGCCCAGGCGAAGGGAATCAGCCAGATCACGGCAAGGACAGCGGTGACAACAGTGGCGAGCACCTTGCCGGTGGAGATCTTCCGTCGGTTCTGCGGCCGCTCGCTGCCGAGGTCGCCGGTGGAGCTGTGGTCGAGTACTGCAGTGGCCATAACTACGCGCTCCTGTTTCGGTTGAAGAAGATCTGGCTCACTGAGACCAGCAGGATCAGGGCAAAGAAGATGAAGGAGATGGCTGCCGAGTAACCCAGCCGGTAACCGGTGAAGCCGGTCTCGAAGACGTACTGGACCAGTGACCGGGTCGAGCCGCCCGGGCCGCCCGCGGTGATCTGGTAGATCTGGTCGAATACCTTCAGCGAGGCGAGTACCTGCAGGATCACGATCAACACAGTGGTGGGGCCAAGCTGCGGCAGCGTGATTGAGAAGAACTGGCGCCATCCGCCCGCGCCGTCCAGGGACGCTGCTTCATAGTGCTGCTGCGGGATGTTTTGCATCGCGGCCAGGTACAGCAGGAAGTTGAACCCCACGGTCCACCACACGGTGGCGATGACAATCGACCACATGGCAACGTTCGGATCATTCAGCCAAGGGACCGGTGCTATGCCGAAGGTGCTGAGGGCGTCGTTGATCAGGCCGAGCTGCGGGTTGTACATCCACAGGAAGAACTGCGAGACCACCGTGGAGGCCAGCAGGAACGGGACGAAAAACGAGAACCGCCACAGCCACTGCGCGGGAAGGTTCATGTTGACAAGGCCGGCCATGACCAGCGCGATGAGCACCAGCGGGATGGTCGAGATCACCGTGAAGTAGATCGTGTTTCCGAGCGACCGCCACATATCCGGATCGCCGAAAGCCTCACCGTAGTTTGCGAAGCCTACAAAGCCGTTGTTGGCGCCGGTGAGGGTCTGCCCGGTGAAGCTCATGTAGAGCCCATGGATGATGGGCCACACCAGGAACATGAGGAAGAAGATCAGGAAAGGCGCGGAGAACGCCCAACCATGAAGGTTGTTCTTGCTGGAGTTCGGGCTTCTGCGCCCGGTCACAGTGGTGCTCATTGTTCGACTCCTTCGTCGGTCCGGGTCAGACGGGATTGGGCTTGGACAGGATGGTGTTCAGCCGGTCAACGAAGGCGTCCCAGCCGACGTCGGGCGCTTCCCTGCCGAGGAAGACGTTCTGCACATTCGCGGCGAAGAAGGTCTGGAAGTCCGACCCGGAACCGGTGAACCAGGCCCGCGGGTCGTAGTTGATGATTTCTGCGGCATTGGCGTAGTGCACCTGCGGTTCAAGGCTGCGGTACTCCTCGGAGTTCACCACCGGCTGGTAGGCGGGGATGTGACCTGCCTCAGCCCAGGACAGTGAACCTTTGAGGATGTTGGCAACGAAGTCATAGGCGGCCGCGCGACGCGCTTCGTCGACGTCGTTCTGGTGCGGCAGCACAAAGGCATGCGAGTCCGCATACGCAGCAGGCGTTCCGAAGAGCGTCGGAATGGTCATGGCGTCGAAGGCGATGCCGGCGTCCTGCATGGTGGGCAGTTCCCAGACACCGCTGAAGAGCATGCCAGAGCCACCCGTCGCGAATTCAGCGATGGCGTTATTGATGTCGGCGCCGCTTGCGCAGATCGTGTCGTCCAGCAGCGAGGTGATGTACGTCAGGCAATCGATTGCGACGTCGCGGTCGACGTCCGCGGGCTGGCCGGAGTTCAGCGCCATTTCGGCGCCGTGCTGCCGGTAGAGCGTGTAGAAGAGGCGCCACATCTGCGCTCCGTCGTTGATGTAGCCGTAGGACAGGCCGTGGCCGCCGGTGACCGCCTGCATTTCGCGCATCGCTTCAAGGAAACGCTCCGGGTCGGTAATCTCCGTCAGAAGGCCGTCGCTGCCCAGCAGCCCGGCCTCGCCGGCGACGTCCGTGTTGTACATGGCAATGAACGGATGCGAGTCGAGGGCGATCGAGAAGATGTCGCCGTCAAGCTCGCCGCTGGCCCAGACGCGGTCCGCGAAAGTTTCCTTGCTGACGTCGCGCTTCGCAAGCTCATCGAGGTCCCACGCGTCCAGCAGGCCGCCGGGTGCGTAGCCCGGGATGCGCGAGGCGTGCATGATGGCCAGTTCCGGGGGACGTCCGCCCGCCGAAGCCATGGCCAGCTTGGTGTAGTAGGGCGTGCCCCAGGCGAGAACGGTGGGAACGACGTCGAAATCGGGGCTCTCTGCGTTCACGCGATCGATCATCGCCTGCATCTTGACCCCGTCCCCGCCGGAGAGCAGGTGCCAGAAGCGCAGGGTTTCCTCACCGGCGGCTGCCGGTCCGCCACAACCGGCGAGGGTGCCGGTGGCGGCGGCCCCACCGAGCAGGGCGGCACCGGTCAGGAATTGTCGTCTGTTCGGGCTGCGCCATCCCGACGGCGGGAGTATCCGGGCGATCTCATTGGGCATGAATCGATCCTCCATTGGTTCGATCAGGGTGCTGCTCGGGTTTACATCGATGGAATACAGATGACTTGAGGCACAAATTTACATCGATGGAAAGTTGTTGGCAAGGGTTGGCCGGATACCGGATGGAGTCAGCACCACATGACTGAAGAAGCCCGGATCCTAGTTCTTCCTGCTGATGCGATCGTGGGTGCTGGCGCGCTCGATGATGCGGTAGTCCACCGTCACAGTCTCTGGCGTGCGGTCGCGATTGGCTATCCGGCGGGCAAGCATGTCGAGGGCCCGCTCGGCCACTTCCCTCCGGTCGAAGGAGACGGTGGTCAGCGGCGGGTTGGCGAATTCTCCGTCATCTATGTCGTCAAAACCGGCCACCATGACGTCGTCCGGCACTCGGATGCCCTTCGAGGACAGCGCGTTCAGGGCTCCGATGGCCAGCGAATCGGTGAAGCAGAAGATTGCATCGGGCAGATCGTGCTGGTCCAGGTACGCGGCGAGCGCTTCGGCGCTTCCCCGCGGAGTCCAGTCATCACACACGATTTCCAGGGCGGTATCCCGCGGAAATCCAAGCTCGGCGAGCCCTGCGCGATACCCCTCTGTGCGCGTGATGGCAGTAGCGGATCTACGCTCACCCGTAGCCCCGAGCACTGCGATTCGGCGGGCACCCTTGGCCGCGAGGAGTTTCGTCATGTCACTAGCGGCAGTGACGCCGTCAACCCAGACGCGGTCAGTGAGGTGCTGGTTCACCTCGCCAAGGAGCACGACGGGCGGCAACGCAACCCCCACTTTCACCGCGCTCTCGTCGAGGACCACCGGGTTGAGGATGAGCCCGTCGATAATGTTGGTTCTTGCTTGCGACATCAGCTCGACCTCCCGCTGCGGATCGTGGCCGGTTTCCTCGATTTGCACCCCCCAGCCCCGCTCATGGGCGGCTTCCACGATGTGGTGCGCAAGATCCGCTGAGTAGGGTGTGCTGAGGTCCGGAAGCGCCAGGCCGATGAGCCCTGACCGGCCGTTCCGCAGGCTCCGCGCGGAGTGGTTGGGAACGTAGTTAAGCTCCTGCATTGCCTGCTCCACGCGTGCACGGGTCCGCGGGGTCACGGAGACGACGCCGGTGAGCACGTTGGAGACTGTCTTGGGCGACACTCCCGCTCGGCGGGCAACGTCCTTGCCTGTGGGGCGCATTACGTCCGCTCACCTCATTCCGGTTCTCGATTAGCCAATTTCAGACCCCGCCTCATGCGTGAAAGCGCTACCTGATTGGCTTGCACACAGGTAATCAGGAAGGCTACAGCGCCGCCTGCCTTGTGATGAATGCAGCCATCCCGGGGACCGTGAAAGCTATGACGCCGTGCTCGGGAGCATATACGAGTCCTTTCGCGATCAGGCTAGCCCTAATGGGGCCGAAGCTTGCAGCACTTCGCCCTAATCTCGACGCAATCTCACCTGAGGAGCTACCTTCGTCGCCGTCCTCTGCCATTGCGCGCAGATAACTTTGTTCGGCTCTCGTAGCGCGGTCCCACCGCGCGCGGAAGAATCCGCTGTCAAGAGCCGCTCTACCTCTGGCTGCACCGACACGGGCATCAGCGTAGGTGATGTTGGGGCCTTCTGCCGCGTTCCAGGTGTCCTGACCGAATTGCTGAAGAAAGTAGGGATACCCGGCACTTTCGTCGACGATCAACTCGACGGCCGCCCTTTCCCAGTCAATCCCATCGTCCGCTGAAGGTCTCGTCAGAGCTTCCACAGCAACGTCTCCACGAAGTTCTTCGATTTTTTCGTAGTTGAAGCGCTCGGCATAGGACTTCGCTTCCGCCAAGACACGCGGGAGACTTGGCAGACCAGCTAGAGCAAAGAGAACCGGCCAATCATCCTGTGCTGCTGCGTGGGCAATGGCGCAGATTGCCACGCGTTCTGCTTGTTCGAGGTCTTGCGCTTCATCGATCAATATCGCGAGGCCAACGTTCTCCTCTTCTGCCGCGTCACTCAGGTCGTGTATGAGCTTCCGAAGGTCCGTCTCGAGAACCCCTGTATCAGCACCTCCGCCGGCAGTGTCAGATAAATCGAGCCCAAAATTCCAAGTCCCCGTCGCGTCATACGATGCTTTGAAGCTCAAGGCCGTCCTCAGCGCCTTCAGCAGACGGCGCCCGGCATTGGGGCGAGCGAGATCAGCGAGTGGCGCATGGAGCGCCTCGCCCAAAGCCTCACGCAGCGACTTGTCCGCTCCGGCCTCCACTTGCGCCACCAGCCACCCGCGCCTCTGGGCAGACCGGCGAAAGTCCGACAGAAGTACAGTCTTACCTACACCACGCAAGCCGTACAGGACGAAAGGTTGAGCTGACCGACCTATTTCGACGCGGTCCAAGGCGACGTTCCAATCAGACCTGGGCTGGTCCCGGCCCACCAATGCTGCAGGTTTTCGGCCGGCGCCCGGAGAATAGGGGTTATAGACCGGATCCATGAGCCTCGAATCTAACAAAATCTTCGAATGTATAGCGAAATACTATACTGCTGAATACTTTCCTACACCCGAACCTCATAGCGCGCCGCTCAACTGTCCAGAGCCGCTCACATGCGCCCGAATTTGGAACGCACCAACGCGAAGATTCCGTAACAGATCAGGCCCACTGCAACGGTAACGAGCAGTGGAGTACCGAAGGGGTAATCCGTCAGTGCCTTCAGGCTGCCGTCGAGTCCCGTCGAGCGGGTGGCGTCATGCGTAATCACGGCGGCAAAGAACAGAACGCCCACGAGGATGAGGGCAATCCCCTTGGCAACATGCCCGATCACACCAAGAACCTCGATGAGAGCCCCCCGGTGAGTGTCTTCAAAGTGCCGTAGCTCGGGACGGAACTTCCGCAGCATCCCCTTGAAGACAAAATAGACACCGATCCCGAACACAGTCCCGCCCACCGCGAGGATCACGAAGATGCCGAAGGGGGAACCCATCATCGAAGCAGTGAAGTCCCGAGTGGACTCGCTCGAATCCACCTCCCCACCGAAGGCGAACCGGGCGAACGTGAAGGACATGCTGCCGTAGATGATGCTCAGCGATCCTGAGGAGATGGTCTTCGATAGCTGCTCGCCGGTCGGAAGGTGCCGTGCACGTAACGTGGCTTCGCTCAGCTGCCAGGCGGCGAGTCCGAAGCAGCCGATGGCACACGCCCACATGGTCCATGGGCCGGCCGTTCCGCCGGCAAGGCGTTCCAGCGCGCCGGTTGGTTCGGCCTCGCCGTTCCCCCCGAATGCGATCTGCAGCGCGATGATTCCGATCAGGATATGCACCACGGCGAGAACGCCGAATCCGAAGCGGGCGGCGACGTCCAGCGCCTTATGGTCTGACACCTCTTCCGCGGCATCCGCGGCCTCCCGTGCCAGAGAGTTTTCGTCCGTCGACATTCCCGCTCCTGCGTTTTCCTGAGATTTTCAGGGTACAACCGTAGAACGGTTCCGGTGTGCGGAACCGGAACGGCTGAACCGGCAGACGCGGACGGTGAGCAACCTGTGAGCCGCCGGCGAACAGCGGGTGGGAACTCCCGACCCAAAGCTCAGGTTAAGTTCTGTGATGACAACGGATGAGACGAATGGCCGCACGCGCCGCAGACTTCTCGTGGGGTTCCTGTTGCTTGGGCTGTTCGCGTCGGCCGCGGTGCTCCTCGGGCCGGGCCTGCTCGGCGCCCTGCGCGCGGGAGGCGGTTCTTTGCCAGGACTCTCGGAGTGCACGGTCGAGACCGCGGAGGGAGAAGTCGTGCTCAGCCGGAATGAAGCGCAGCTGGCCACGACGGCCGTAGCGCTCCTGGCCCGTGGGCTGGAGGCCCCGGACACCTCCGGTATCGACGAGGCGGTGTTGCAGCGGCTTGCTGACGGACCGTCGGAGGACGCTGGACCGAGCCTGAGCTGCCGGGGCTCAGCTGCCAGTGACCTAGCGGAACAGCAGTTGACGGCCACCGGCCTCACACCGAGAGCCGAACAGGTGCGTACAGCGATGGCGGAGGTGTTCGGTGACCAGAGCCTGGGCGGATTCGCTCCGGGCGGAGTGGGCCAGGGGCACGGGGCGGACTCGACTCACTATGACGGCCGGGCCATTGACGTCTTCTTCCGCCCAGTCATCGAGGAGAACCGGCGTGAGGGGTGGATACTGGCTCACTGGCTCGTAGCTCAGGCCGAGGACCTCGACATCCAATACGTCATCTTTGACGACCGGTTCTGGAGCGCGCACCTCCCGCGGGCAATGGCACGACTACGATTCCCCGGACCCCAGTAACGAGATTCTGCGCCACCTCGACCATGTGCATGTGGACGTGCTTGGCGGAGGTACGAACTAGCGTTGGGTGCCGGCGGCTCTGCGCCGCCAGAACAGGTGATGTGTCACTCCGCTGGCACTGCGAACAATCTCGAGGTGGAAGCGGTCAAGCAGCTCCTCAGGTGACCCCCACAAACGCGATCCCGCGCCAAGTTCAATCGGTGACACCGCTATGTGCTTCGGTCAGCACGGTTGCCGGGTCCGCGTTGATGAAGTGAAACGTGGTGTCTGCGAGCGCGAAGGACGGCCGCTCGTGATGGGTCATCACAAAAACAGGAGTGTGGAAAGGTGGCTCGTCACCCCACCAGCCCTGCCAGTCCTCGTTCTCCCAGGGGCCACGGTGCGGACTGAACTTGTTGCGGCCCATGATCTCGGCCCCGATGTTGTTCGTAAAATCACGGGTGAAGTAGTCATCGAGGCCGCGTGTTCCGCCTGGGTCGGTGCGGTTCGTCCAGCTTGCCGTTGCTCCTGCCCATGCGAACATCGCACCCGGATCCGCGTGCCCGAACGGTCTTTCCAGGCTCTGGCCCTCACCGGACCCGAAGCCGTCGCTGGAAACACCGAAATTTTGGACCCTCAGTAACTGATTCACCTGATACTCCTCACCGTTGCGCCCTCCCCCATCTAGAGCTACCCAGAAACTACCGGCAACCGGACACATCAGCAATGGTCAAGCCGCCGGCCACTCCCCCGTCTCGAAGAACTCCTCCAGTACGGCGAGCGCAGGCGCGGGATCCAGTCCGCGCTCAGCCAGCCAGGCGTCGTCGTTATAGGAACAGGCGTACCGCTCGCCGGAGTCACACAGGAGAGAGACGATGCTGCCCTGCCGGCCCGCTGCCCTCAGCTGCGCGACCAACTGCCACACTCCCCACAGATTGGTTCCGGTTGAGGGCCCGGCGGCGATTCCGGTGACCGACAGGAGGTGGCGGGAAGCGGCGACCGAAGCGGCGTCGGGCACCTGGATCATGGCGTCAATGACTGAAGGAATGAAGCTGGGTTCCGGGCGGGGCCGCCCTATCCCTTCGATCCGCGACGGCTTGCCGACGGCGGCGATACCTCCGGCCCACGTGGGGTAGAACGCAGAGTTTTCCGGATCGACGACGGCAAGCCGGGTGGGATACCGGTTGTACCGGAGGTACCTGCCGATGGTGGCGCTGGTTCCGCCGGTACCTGCGCCAACCACCACCCAGTCCGGCACCGGGGACCGCTCGTGCTCCATCTGCCGGAAAATTGACTCGGCTATGTTGTTGTTGCCGCGCCAGTCCGTAGCTCGTTCGGCGTAGGTGAACTGGTCCATGTAATGGCCGCCGGTTTCAGCCGCGATGCTTTCAGCGGCTGCATACACTTCCGAGGCGTCCTCAACGAAGTGGCAGGTTCCGCCGTACTGCTCAATCAGGGCAATTTTCTCGGGACTGGTGGAGCTGGTCATCACCGCGACGAACGGCAGTCCCAGCAGCTGCGCAAAGTATGCCTCGGAGACCGCAGTGGACCCGCTCGAGGCCTCCACAATGGTGGCGCCCTCGCGGATCCAGCCGTTGACCAGCCCGAAGAGAAACAGTGAGCGCGCCAGCCGGTGTTTCAGGCTTCCGGTCCGGTGCGTCGACTCGTCCTTCAGGTACACGTCGATGCCCCAGTCCCCTGGCAGCGGCAGCGCAAGCAGATGAGTATCAGCTGAGCGGTTGCCCTCAGCCTCGACGCGGCGGATCGCCTCATCGGACCAGTTGCGGTCAGTGGCAGCGGAAATTGTCATACCTGCACCTTACGGATTGCCTACGACAAATGAACGACGACGGTGCTCGGTGAGTGCCGCGGTGATCACAGGTCGAGAACGAACCGCAGGGCTTGATCGATGGAGCGCAGGCGATCGGGATCAACCATCCCCCGGCGAGAAGATAACCGGGTGGTTGACACAACGCGCAACTGGTCGCATCGGGCGTAGGACGTGTGCTCAAGTCCGCTGCGACCAGGGTCAAGTTCGACATGGCTGCGAAGGCCAAAAGCCCTCGAAGTTACCGGAACAACCACGACCAGTTCGCCTGGACCGTTGTTTACGATGTCAACCGACACGACGACGGCAGGCCTGCGAAAAGCTGGTTCGTGGCCGACTGGTTGGCCAAGGTCTACGTCGTGAATCTCTCCTCGCCAGATCAAGCGAGAGTGTCCCACTCGCGCCTCTCGGCCAGATACTCTTCCCAGCGCTCAGGGTCTTCTTGCAGACGCTGATAGTCCTCATTGACCCCGCGCAGGAATTCCTGCCGTTCAAGAGCATCAATTGCTGCGTGCAACACGTCGATGACGGCAGTCTGCCGGGCCTTGGCAAGGGAATGCAGGCGCTCAGAGTCCGGCCTGCGAACCCGGACGGTTGTTGTGTCTGATGTGGCCATACCCACATTGTAGACGAAATGTAGACTGTGGGGTCTCCGGGAATCGAAATTCAGCAGGTCAAGGAAAAAATCCGCGCCGGACGTTTGCGCGGCTCCCAAAAGCAGGCAGGCGAATCCAATACCTCCTGCGCTGCCTACGCCCTCTCGAGCAGCCAGCGAATGCGCGCCCTTCACGCCAGCCTCGCGCAAAACTTGAACGAAGTGAGTCAATCCTGCGTCCAATTGCTGTACCTCCGCAATGCGTCGAGGCTTGAGCGCCGATACCTGAACTATCGCTTCCCCGAAGCCTCGGCTTGAAGCGTCCAGGGGCGCCAGTTCCCCTTCGTCAAGGAGCGCGATGCCGCATGAATTGGCGACCTCGACCACAGCGGTCTCTCCGTCAAACGCCACGTCAGCGACGACTGGCTCCCCAGTTGGTCCCGCGACGGCGAAGCGATACAGCCGGAATCCGCTGGCTACAGCTGCACCCACGCTTCCGTCTCCACCGTCCGCTAGGGGAAGAAGCGTACACTCAACGGATTCACCGCCCGGTCCGCCCTTGATACCCGCTGCCACGGCTGCTGCTACCTCGGTTGCGGTGAGGCTTCCCTTGAACTTGTCAGGCGCGATGAGCACCCGCGCTTTCGTCGACAATCTTGGCTCCTGCACGTTCGCAATTCTTCGGACACTAAAAACGCGGATGGGCGACGACACCCCACAGTCATCGCCCATCAATCGGCCGAAGCTACAGGGAGGCGAGCGTGCGGGTAAGAGCTCTCACTATTGCCTCGGTCACTTCGTCGGTGGAGGCGCTTCCACCGATGTCGCGGGTGATGTGCCCCGCACCAGTAGTCTGCTCGATCGCAGCTTCAACGCGGCGCGCTTCCTCGTGCAGCCCGAAGTGGTCCAGCATCAGCGCTGCGCTGGCGATCGCACCGATCGGGTTGCTGATCCCCTCACCGGCGATATCGGGCGCAGAGCCGTGTACCGGCTCGAACATTGAGGGAAACCGGCGCTCGGGGTTCAGGTTTGCGCTCGCTGCCAGGCCAAGGCTGCCCGCCAATGCGGACCCGAGGTCGGACAGGATGTCTGCGTTCAGGTTCGACGCCACAACAACGGAGAGCTCCTCGGGCCGCAGTGCGAACTTGGCGCTCATTGCGTCAACCAGAACGCTTTCGGTTTCGACGTCCGGGTATTCCAGCGCTACCCGCTTGAAGGTTTCGTCCTAAAGGACCATGCCGTACTGCTGGGCGTTGGACTTGGTGACGCTGGAAACCTTTTTCACCGTGCGGGTGCGGGCGACTCGATGTGGCATTGCTGAGCCGCTCGAAAGACCTCACGCCCGCAGCGCTCGCCTTCCTCAGTGTCGCCGAACAGCACACGCCGACATCCTCCTGACGCCTCCGCTCCCCCGCAAAACCAGGAACGACGACGACGCCACGCGCGCGCCGTCGTCGTACCGTCGCTTCCTAGAGGTGACGGTCAGCGAAGAACTTCATCGCGTCCCGCACAAATGCTGCGCCCTCCCGGCCGCCGTAGTTCGCCGCGAAACGATCGTCCGCGACGTACATGTCACCGAGGCCCAGGAAGTACTCCTTCGAGGGCCGGCCGCCCGACGACGGCAGGCCGGGCACGCCGGACAGCCATTCGTAGTGACGCCGTGCCAGCTCCTGGGCGGCATCGCTGTTCGCCGCGATGCCCTGCTCCGCAGCAGCGGTCCAGTCAGCGCCGAGCTGCGCCGTGCGGGCCTTCCACCCGCTGCGTTCGGTGTCGGTCATTCCGGTCCACCAGCGGTCGCCGGAAGCGTATGCCTCTGCACCCCACCGTTGCTCCACCTCATCCTTGTATTGCGTGTGGTCGAAGCCGTCGAACATGTTTTCAGCCATGAGTTGTTCACCTCCTTCCAGTTGTTCGATGGTCATTGAAACCGACGCGATCTGCCGCGCCAGCCGCTCCTGCTCCTGCCTCAGCAGCTCGAGGTGCTTCTGCAGCGCTCGGGCGGGCTCCATTTCCCTGTTGAGCACGTCCGCAATCGCCGGCAGTCCGAGCCCAAGGTCACGCAGCAGGAGGATGCGCTGCAGCCGGACCAGGGCGCCGTCGTCGTAATAGCGGTAGCCGTTGCTGCCCAACCGGGACGGCGGCAGCAGACCCATCCGGTCGTAGTGCCGCAGGGTGCGGCTCGTGGTTCCCACCAGCCTCGCTACGTCCTGTATCGACCTGTCCATGCGCTCCTCCCGATCTGCTGTCCTCACGGTATAGGTTGACGCAACGTCAAGGTCAACGGTCGACACGCGACTCTCCAGGAGCACTGGGGACGAACAGCTGATGCACCGCAGCGGGCACCTGCCGAATAATGCACAGTATGCTTAGCAATTAGTTGCCCACGGCATATCGATCATCCACGGCGAAGGGAAACACATGGCCGGCTCCCACCTGCACAGCACCCGATCCGGTCCCTGGACGGACGGCCTCGGCCGGACAGCGTCCCGGGCCGCACAAATTCTCCTGATTCTCACCCTTGCGGTGGTCGCGATCTACGGGCTCCTCCAGATCCGTCTGCTCGTGATACCGATCATCATCGCGCTGATCCTCGCGGCAGCCATCGGCCCGTTCGTGAACCTGCTGCGACGGCGGGGGGTACCTGGCGCGCTTGCCACAGCCATCGCGTTCCTTGCGCTGTTGATTGCGCTCGGCGGCATCATCACCATCATTGTGTTCTCCGTCCGAAGCCAGGCTGACGAACTGGTCACCGCCGCCACCGAGGGCCTCGATGAACTGCAGGCGTTCCTCACCAGCGGACCTTTCCCCATTGCACCGGAGCAGCTGGACCAGGCACGAACCGCCATCATCGATTACGCAACCAGCGCGCAGTTCCGCTCGGGCGCCATTTCCGGCGTCTCCGTGGTGGCCGAATTCCTCACCGGCGCCACCCTGATGGCCGTGATCCTCTTCTTCTTCCTGAAGGACGGCAAGAAGATCTGGGAATTCTTCCTCCGGCCGTTCAAGGGCGAGCGCGAGCAGAAACTTCGCCGTTCAGGTGCGCGGACCCTCGAGGTGCTCGGCAGCTACGTCCGCGGAACGGCGATCGTTGCCCTCGTGGACACTGTGGCCATCGGCATCGCACTGCTCATCCTCGGCGTACCGCTTGCCCTGCCGCTCGCCATGATCGTGTTCATCGGCGCGTTCATCCCGCTGGTGGGAGCGACCCTCGCCGGCGTCCTGGCTGCCCTCGTTGCACTGGTGGCCAACGGGCCGATCGTCGCGCTTATCGTGGTTGGTGTCGTCGTCGCAGTCAATCAGCTGGAGGGCGACCTTCTTCAGCCCATCGTGATGGGCAAGTCGCTGCGCCTCCACGCACTGGTGATCCTGCTCGCACTGACGGCCGGAACCATCCTCGCGGGCATCATCGGAGCAGTGCTGTCAGTTCCGATCGCGGCCGTTACCTGGGCAGTCCTGCAGGTATGGACGGCGGAGGACCCGAGGCTTGAGCCACTGAACCCCGACCTTCCACCGGCGGGCTCCGAGCCCACCTGAGCGCGGCTCCGCGCCCAGGCCCAGCAGGCCATCGACCACCAGGATGGAAAGAATGACCACCGAAACTGCGCCACAATCAAAGCTCCGGCAGGGCATCTCCGGCAAGCTGCTTTACCTGTTCATCCTCGGTGACGTACTCGGCGCGGGAATCTACGCGCTCGTAGGTGTGATTGCGGCCGAGGTGGGCGGAGCCATCTGGGTGCCGCTGATCGTAGCCCTCGCGCTCGCGCTGCTGACTGCCGGCTCCTATGCGGAACTGGTGACCAAGTATCCCAAGGCAGGCGGCGCCGCCGTCTTCGCCCAGCGGGCTTACAAGACTCCCTTCATCTCGTTCATCGTGGGATTCTGCATGCTCGCGGCCGGCGTCACCAGCGCCGCCGGGCTGGCGCTCACGTTCACCGGCGACTACCTCTCCGCTTTCATCGCCGTACCGCCCACCTGGGCGGCCGTGGTGTTCCTCGCCCTGCTTGCCCTGCTCAACGCGCGCGGTATCAAGGAGTCGGTTCGCTCCAACGTGGTAATGACCATCATCGAGGTGTCCGGACTCGTGCTCGTCATCGTGCTGGTGGCCGTGTTCCTCGGCCAGGGTGGCGGGAATCCCGGGCAGATCTCCCAGTTCCCGCCCAACGCGAATCCTGCCGTTGCCGTCCTCGGAGCCTCGCTCATTGCGTATTACTCGTTCGTGGGCTTCGAGGTATCCGCGAACGTCGCCGAGGAAGTGCAAAATCCGGCCCGCGTCTACCCGAAAGCCCTTTTCGGTGCCCTTGCCACCGCAGGCGCCGTCTACCTCCTGATCGGACTGGTATCCGCAGCCGCCCTGCCCGCGGATGAACTCGCCGGTTCCACCGCTCCCCTGCTCGACGTGGTGACCGCCACCGGCTTCGGCATCCCGCCGTGGCTGTTCAGCCTGATCGCCCTCATCGCCGTCGCCAACGGCGCGCTGCTAACCATGATCATGGCGAGCCGGCTGACCTTCGGCATGGCTGAGGAAGGCCTCCTTCCCCCGGTGCTCGGCAAGGTGCTGCCCAACCGCCGCACGCCGTGGGTGGCCATTGTCGTGACGACGGCGGTCGCCATGGTTCTGACCCTCACTGGAACCCTGGCGTCGCTGGCCGAGACCGTGGTGCTGCTACTCTTGTTCGTCTTCATCAGCACCAACGTTGCCGTACTGGTTCTCCGCCGGGACCGGGTGGAACACAAGCACTTCCGCATTCCAATAGTGATCCCCATCCTCGGCGTGGCCTCCTGCATCCTGCTGCTCACCCAGCAGTCCGGCGAGATCTGGCTGCGGGCCGCGATCCTGATCGGTGTCGGCGTCGTCCTGTATCTCATCAGCACGCTGGTGACCGGCCGCGGCAAGCGTAAGCCGGAGCCGGAAGCGAGGTAGCGCAGTGACCACGGCGCTGATCGGTTCGCTCGTGATCGCGCTTGTACTCGCGGGACTGCATCTTGCCGCTCCGCGCATCCGGAAACTGCCGTTCGTCCCGGAAAGCGTAACGGGATCCTTCGCCGGCGGACTGGCGGTCGCGTACGTCTTCCTTCACCTGCTACCGGAAATTGCGGAGGGCAATGAGGCAATCGGTGAACTCCTCGAGGACACCATCGAGGTCACGCCGCTCTTCGACCTCGGGATCTTCGTCGTCGCGCTCACCGGCTTCACCGTCTTCTACGGCCTGGACCGCCTGGCAACCTCCCGGCGAACCAACAGGCGACCCGATTCCGGCGGTGTCTACTGGGTGCACCTCGGTGCGTTCGCGTTCTATAACGCCCTCATCACCTACACCATGGCCCTGCGTCTTGAAACCGGCCTGCTCTTCGCCGTCCTGTTCACCATCGCCATGGGACTGCACTTCGTGCTCACTGACCGCCATCTTGAGGAGCATTACCCGCACCGGTTCGCCGCCAGCGGGCGCGTTGTCCTGGCCGGCGCGCTTTTGGTCGGCTGGCTGCTGTCTGCCCTGTTCGCTCCGACGAGCACCGTGGTTGTCGCTATTCTCACCGCACTACTGGGAGGCTCAGTGCTGCTGAACGTCTTCAAGGAGGAACTGCCGTCGAATCGGGGGTCGAGCTTTCCCTGGTTCCTGGCCGGCATGGTTCTGTACTCGGCCCTGCTTGCACTCATTACGGCGGCCGCGGAATGAACGCGAAGCTGGACGCCACCGCCCGGGAGCTTTTCGGCTGGGACTCGCTCCTTCCCGGACAACGCAGGGCGCTGGACGCGGCCGACGACGGCAGGAACCTCCTCTGCGTGCTTCCCACCGGCTATGGAAAGTCGGCCATCTATCAGGTGGCGGCCATGGCCGCCCCGGGAGTCGCCGTCGTCGTTTCACCGCTGATTTCCCTTCAGCGAGACCAGGTCGAGGCCATCAATGAGGCGCTCGGCGAGGTCCGTGCCTACGTCCTGAATTCAACCGCTACGGACGCTGAGGTCGACGAGGCCTGGGCCGCCGCGGAGGACGCCGACGAGGAGCGCCGCGCCAAATTCCTGTTCCTCGCCCCCGAGCAACTGGCGCGGGAGGAGGTGACCGCACGGCTCAAGGCGCTGGACGTGTCCTTCCTCGTGATCGACGAGGCACACTGCGTGTCCGCGTGGGGGCACGACTTCCGGCCCGATTACCTTCAGTTGGGCTCGTTCGTGGAGCGCCTGAAGCGGCCGGTCATCGCGCTGACCGCAACTGCTTCTCCGCCGGTGCGGCAGGAGATCCTGGAGCGGCTCAGGCTGAAAGACGCCCTCGTGATCGCTGAGGGTTTCGACCGGCCAAACCTGCACCTCAGCGTCGAGCAGCACGAATCCGAGCGGGACAAGCAGCTCGCCGTAGTGGAGCAGGTGATGTCTCTGGAGGGCCAGGGGCTGCTATACACGGCAACCCGCAAGCAGACGGACCTGTACGCCGAGCAGTTGCGGGAGGCTGGGTTGAGGGCGGACGCCTACCACTCGGGGCGAAAGAAGTCCGAGCGCACGGCGCTGCACGAAGCGTTCCATGCCGGCGAACTGGACGTAGTGGTCGCCACCACGGCGTTCGGGATGGGGATCGACAAGCCGGACGTGCGATTCGTGGTGCACGCCGACATTCCGGACTCCCTGGACAGTTACTACCAGGAGGTGGGGCGTGCCGGTCGGGACGGTGAGCCTGCCGCCGTCGTGCTTCACTATCGGCCTGAGGACCTTGGTATCCGACGGTTCTTTGCCGCGAAAAGCGTGCGGGAGGACAGCTTGCGCGAGTTGCTCGCTGCCTTCCGGTCGTCGGACGGTGCGCTGGACGCCGCCGGTGTCCGGGAGGCCACCGGGCTGACGCAGCGGAAGCTTTCCGGGCTTCTGAACCAGTTGCTCGAGGTGGGCGCCGTCCGCGAGCGCGGCGGGAAGTACCGCGCCATGGCGGCCGATGCTGACCAGGTGATTGCCGACGTCGTCGACCATCAGAAGCGGCGGCAGGAAATGGACCGGTCACGTGTAGAGATGGCGAGGCAGTACGCGGAGCAGCGGGGCTGCCGGCGGAAGTTCCTGCTCGGTTATTTCGGGGAGGAGCGGGAGTGCCTGTGCGATGCCTGCGACAACTGCGATTCCGGCAGGTCTGCCGAGCAGGACGACAGCCCCGAACACCAGCCGTTCCCGCTGCAAAGCACCGTCCGGCACGATGAGTGGGGCGATGGGGTGGTCATGGGATACGAGAATGACGTCGTCACGGTCCTCTTCGAGGAGCACGGGTACAAGTCGCTCTCCGTGCCGCTCGTGGAGGAGAAGGATCTGCTGACGGCGGTGGGAAGTTGACGGTCAGCGTGAATCAGAGCGAGAGGACGCGTTTTGACCCGGTTGGCCGCCCTCCCGCCGGTCTCGGCGTCTACCGGTGGACCCGGGTGTTGCGGGTTCCGTCATACGTTCTCGCACAAAAATCAACTGCACGGCTACACTTCGGAGAGAACCGCAATGAGCCCGAAAGTGACCCATGGAATCCAACCACAAGATTTCGCCGGAAGATCCGTTCCCGGAAGACCTGACCGCCCTGCAAGACGTCGAAGTGGAAGTGCTCAACAGTCGGATTCACCGAGAGCTTGAGGCCGAGTATGCGGAAGGCCTGCCGGAGCCCGAAACCGAGGCTCGCCTCGAGGAGGTCAACCTGGAGTTGAACCGGCGCGAACAGGAGAGCTGAGCCTCAGCAGGAACAGCGGTCCGGGCCAGAGGGCTTTCGTCTCTCTGGTCCGGATTTCGTTTAACGGAGTGACCTAATCGAAGATATGTTCTAGCTTTAAACCCGGCACTGCGGAAGGTGAAGGGTAATGACGGCGCAACATATCGACGAGGTTCAGCCTGGGTCTCGGTCCCTCAACGAGGAGGCGGACGTCCGCTTCACGTCCCGTGGCCAGCCGCTCGCCCTCCGCTGGAACGGAAGCATCTGGCAGGTGCTGGGTGAGCCCATGCACTGGAGCAGTTCGCGGAGTTGGTGGGAGCCCGGCCCCGCGGGGTTCATTGGACAGGGCAGCATGATGACGCTGCAGTACTGGCGGTTTCAGGCGCAGACCGGCCCGGTGTCCCCCATCCTGGTCTTCGATATCTGTAGCGATCCCCGCTGGGACGGCTGGCGGCTGGTGCGGGTTACCAATCTCGGCTCCGAGTAGAAGGACCTAGGAAGCGAGGAATCGATCATGCGCGCGGATGGCGCTGCCGAAGGCATGGGCGTCACTGATTCCGGACTCAGCGAAAGGCTCGATGACGGCCGTACGCGCGCTGGTGTTCTTTCGCCACGTCCCCACAACGCGGCCGTCCATCACAAGAGCGGCCCGAAACACGCCATTGTTGCTCACCATGATGCGGGAGGCGTATTCGGCTGGAAGGGTCGGAGACCGGTCCGCGTAGCCCAGCACGTACTCGTCATACCCCGCCAGAAGCAGCCCGTCCTGGACCTGCTGCACATCGGCCGCGGCAGGTGAAGCCCAGTAGCTCACACCGTCGTAGACGTACTCCGTGAGTTCGCTGCGGGCAAGGGCCAACCCCCGCTTGGCATCAGCAACGGTGAGCTTTGACCACCAGACGAAATCCTGCACCGTTGCAGGGCCGTGCCCGGTGAAGTAACCCAGAACAAACCGCCGAAGTGCTTCTTCCCGATCCGGCCGGCCGGTTTCCGGCGCCCACTCGTCCAGGAGCACCAGTGCCTGCTGCGTTCCCTGCGGCGGCCCCCAGCAGATGATGCTTTTCTGCGCGAGGTACCAGATGATGTGATAGCCCCGCTGGTTTGCGGTCGAAATCCCTGCCCGGTTGAGCGTCTCGAGGAAATCGTTGCGCTCCAGGGCCATGCCGCCGGCCAGGACCTCCAGCGCCAGATCCCGCGCGCTATCCAGCGTGTACTGGTCCAACTCAAGCTCGCCCAGGCGGCGTGCGGCGGACCTGATCATTCGTTCGGCAGTCAGGCTCAGCATCCAGCGAAGGTCGGCCGGCCGGACAAAATGCAATGTGCCGCGGATGGGGTAGGAGCGCACCACCTCGGCACTGTCCAGAACGGCGAGAACGTCTGTCCGGGATGCGTTCCGAGCGCGTGATCCAATGGCCCACAGAGCCTGCCCGAATTCCTGCGCCTGCATCGCGAGCATTCTGCTGACGGTGCCAACCACACTGGCGGTTGCACCGTCGTCGTTCATGGGAAAGTGGTGTGCCAGGCGCAGCTTCAACAGGTGGTCGCGGGTGATCGGCGTTCCCATGGCTACCAGTATGGTCGACCAGTGGGCGCGGCGCCGCTGGGGCATGATGGGCAGATGGCTTCCCCCGAGCACTCCACACTGCACGTTGACGACGCCGGCTTCTCCTGCGCATACACGCGGCTGGACAACCCTGCCGCTACCATCGCCATCGCCCATGGAGCGGGCGCAGGGATGAATCACCCGTTCCTCACGGGTTTCAGTGATGCGCTGAATGACATGGGATTTGCCGCGCTCCGGTTCAATTTCCCCTACATGGAGCAGGGTCGGCGCTTCCCGGACCGCCCTCCAAAAGCAATTGCAGCCTGGCGCGAAGTTATCCGGCATGCACAGGAGCGCTCCGATGGGGAACCCGTGTGGGCGTGCGGGAAGTCCTTCGGCGGACGGATGGCATCGATGGCCGTTGCGGAAGGCATGGACGCCGCGGGGCTCGTCTTCCTTGGTTACCCGCTGCACCCGCCGGGCAAACCCGAGAAGATCCGCGACGAACACCTCGCCCGCGTCGAGGCTCCGATGCTGTTCCTCCAGGGCAGCAATGACCCTTTCGCGCAAAAGGAGCTCCTTGACGCAGTGGTCGCGAAACTCGGGAAGCGCGCAACCCTGCAGTACCTGCCCGACGCCGACCACTCTTTCGCGGTCAAGGGCGTCAAGCGCAGCCCCGAGGAGATCGGAGCGTCGCTGGCGGGCGCCGTCGCGTCGTATATTTCGCCGGGTGGGTGATCAGGAACGCCGGATGGGTACGGTGAACCTATGCCTGCTCCCGCGAATCTGACCGTCATCCCTGCCGTTGACACCGGCCGCAGCACCCCGCGACCGGCTGTGCTGGTTCTGCCCGGAGGCGGGTACGGCAAGACGTCGGATCATGAAGGGGAACCGGTCGGTGAGTGGCTGGCCGGGCTAGGCATTCACGCCTTTGTGCTGCGGTATCGGGTCGCGCCGCACCAACACCCGGCACCGCTGACCGATGCCAAGGAGGCAATGCTCTGGATCCGGGACGGCGGGCACGGCCTTGCCGTGGACAGCGAACGGGTAGGAGTGCTCGGGTTTTCCGCCGGCGGGCATCTCGCCGCCACGCTATCCACCGCCGCGTCGTGCGAGGATCCGACATTGGACGTCCGCGCCGCCGTTCCGGATCTGTCCATCCTCTGCTACCCGGTGGTGTCGTTCACGGACGCCGTTCATCAGGGAAGCATTGATAACCTGCTGGGCCAGGCGCCGTCGTCGGACATGCTTCGATCACTGTCACCTGAACTGAATGTCACCGAAGCTACGCCGCCGGCTTTTCTTTGGCACACGGCCGACGACGGTGCGGTGCCGGTTGAGAACACCTTTGCCTATGCCCGCGCCCTGGTAAAGCACGGCGTGCCGGCGGAGGTTCATGTTTTCCCCCACGGCCGACACGGGCTGGGACTCGCGCGGGGTGAAGCGGGACCTGAGGAGTGGAGTTCCCTCTGCGCGAACTGGCTGTCCCGGCTCGGCTGGGCCACTCCTGAGCGCTGAACCTATAAAAAAGTTGGGATCTCGCGTCCCCCGGCGTCACACGGCTTCCCTATATTACGAATTGATGAAATCCTAAAGTCCTCAGGCGCGGTGTTGCGCCTCAGCACCAGGAGAGGAAACCGTGGCCGGGAACTTCGAAATCTTCAGGGACGCCGACAAGCTGTACCGCTTTCGACTCGTGGATGATCGCGGCGGCGTCCTCGTCACCTCTGCCGGCTACGGGCAAAAGGGCGAGGCAGTCACAGCAATCACCGCCGTCCGTGAGCACGCAGCCATGGGGCATATTCATGACCGCTCCGACCCGTCCGCACGAGTGCCGCGGGTGCGGCAGGTACGGCGCCGCGCTACCGCCTAGGAGCCGGTTGCGCTTCTTTCTCATCGACCGGTTCTGACGGCGTAGCCCATTCAGAGGTGCGCAGTTGCTGCTGCGTGGACTCCAGAACCTCGCCCAGCAGCATCTTCGCTGTGGCCAGCAGGTCTGCAACGCGCGGGTACGCCAGGCTGTAGAAGACTTGGCTTCCGCGCCGCTCGGACACCACGAGGTGATGGGTCCGCAGGACGGAAAGATGCTGCGAAAGGCGGGACGCCTCAACGCCCATATCGTCGATCAGATCAGTCACCGAAACATCCGGCGAAGCGGAAAGAATCTCGAGAACACGCACGCGCACGGGATGCGCCATCCCTTTGAAGAGGTTGGCCTTCACCTCGTACAGGGGCTTGTGCGCTCCGGGAAAAGCCTCCAAGAAAACCATCATCCTTTGCGAACATGGACCGGGACGATCACAGGATGACAGCCGGTGCAGAGAGAAGGCGCCCGGCGGGGGCCGGAACGGTTGAGCACTTCATCATACCGTCATGTGTTACCCACCAGTAGCTTCTGTCACCACCCGGTTTCTGGATCGTCGGTTGTGTGCCTGCCCGGGAGCGACAGTCCCGAACGCATGCATGCTGTCAGACGGGTTCTTCTCCTACGGGTCCGCGCGGATAATCATCCTCGCCGTAAACGGACTGCGCCTGTTCGACGACGTCGGCCTCGTTCGCTTCGCGGGCTCCGGCCTCGAGCGGCTGCTCGCTCACGTCGTCAGTGGAATCCTCACCGACCGTTTGCTGCTGCTCGATCCGGTCGGCATCGTTGGCCGTCAACGGCTCATTGTCTTCGATCGACACGTCTGGCTCCTCCTCATTCAGAGGTCCGGCAAAGACGGGATGGACCTGTGCCTACGATCATAAGCACGCTTGCTTTCTTTGGGAAGAGACCGACGAGACTCATCTAAAGTGCCCGCGAAACACCCTCGGTGCCTCAAATGAGAATGCCCGCGAAACGGTGACCCTCG
>NZ_CANLXP010000007.1 GCF_947495145.1 uncultured Arthrobacter sp. | reverse complement strand
TCTGCGTGTACTTCTTACGCTCGGGCATCTAAGTGAGGGCTCCTAACAAGCTGTCTCACAAAACCATACGGCCGCACACCCAGGAATGACCTAGGGGACAACCCCCGGGGGACCGCCCCTCAAGCGCTATCTAGCGGCATAGGGCATCTGACAGCACGCATTGCGCTTACGACGTTTTCGGGAAGCACACAGGCCCCATATAGGGCTATTACAGAAGGCACACTAGGAAGGCAGGACGGAATGAGTGAAGGGTTTACGGCTGGGGACAAGCTAGTCCAGCAGTTCACGGATGCTCTCGGTGAGGGTGAAGAGTACGACGAGCGGGAAGTCGCGGTGTTGGACCTGGCACGGAGGCAGGCGAACGATATCGAGGCGTTGGAAGGGCAGCTAGAGGCCGAGGGCGGCTCGGTTACCGGCAGCACCGGACAGACGCGGCTGAATCCGATCTATGCCGAGCTGAGACAGCAGCGGCTAGCACTGGCCAAGATTCTGCAAAGCGTGAAGCTACCGGACGAGGGGCTCGGTTCATCAAGGAACTCTCAGCAGCAGCGAGCAGCCCGTTCACGGTGGGACCGGGACAAGTCAGGAGTGAGGGCTATCCATGGCGCGTAAGACTCAATGGCGGGAGAATGCCAAGCCCACCGCCGCCCGCGACTTCACCCGGGCAGAACTTGAACGGATCCGGGAGCTAACGGCTGCGATTCCAACGGCTGCGGATGGTCACCCGGCATGGCAGACCCGGGAGCTAGACCGGATCCACGCAGCGGCAGGACGGCGGCGGGGCTTCATGTTGTGGGAATTGGGCTTTGCATCTCACCATGACCCGGAGGCCGCGTACCTGGAAGAAGTGGAGGGTGGGCTGCGGTGAATTTATCGCAACAGTGGATCGATGAGTGTTATGAACTTCCGAAGCCCGGAAAGTTGATGGACGTTTTCACACCACTGCCCGGTTTCCGCATGGATTCAGTGCTTCCTGATGGACGGATCGGCTCATTTCGGGATAGCGGTCTGACTCCTCAGGCGGTCTGCCATTCGACGCTCGCAACGTTCCGGACACCGTTCGGATCTTCTTACGCGGACGCTCTGACTCACAACCCGAAGTGCAGTTGCGGTTACCGCATTGTGCGCAGCAAGAGGAACCTGGCTGAGTTCGCCGTTCACGTTGCCGAGTCGCAGATGGAAGGCTCGATGAGCATCTTCCTGAATCATGCGTTCTCGACGGCGGCGGGTGACACGTCGGGCCTGGTTGTCGTGGAGTGTTCCGTGCCGGAGGGAGCGACCATCGCTTACCGCTGTGTAGAGGACGAGGAGATGCCCGGGACAATCCGAACGAATAGGTTGCAGCTCGGCAAGCGGGCTTACATGCCTCGTTGGGTAGGCGGCGTAGATCAGAAGCCGCTGGCTAAGTTGATCCGTAACAGGTACGGGCTACGGGTGACCCTAACGGATGAGGACGCACTCTCTTTCATCAACAGCTTCACTCCGGCTACTGGTTCGGTGAACGGGTGGCATAAGTGCGGGGAGTGGGGATTGCAGGGTGCAGCCGGCGTCTTGTTCACCACGGGCAGCGCGGAGGATGCCCGGTTCTTGCTGACGAAGCGCTCGCCTTACCTGCCTACGCATCCGGGGAAATGGGGAACACCGGGCGGAGCATTGGACCCAGGAGAGACGACACTCTCGGCGGTCACTAGGGAAGTCCGCGAAGAGTTAGGCGTCGATTCATTGGGCGGAGGATCCGTGATCGGTGCCACCGTCGATGAACGTGCCGGCGGATGGTCCTATACGACGTTTCTCTGCCACGTCGCAGAGCCGTTCGCCTACCGGATCGACGGCAGCGAGACTGTCAAGGCGTCGTGGGTAACTCGGAAGAAGCTGGAACAGATGGCGCGAGCTGGTGAACTCGTTGGCCCGTTCGCTGCGAAAGTGCCGGAACTCCTGCGCTTGCGGGAAACGTGGACAGAATCACTGCGGGAGTTGCGCGGGCACACTCTAGCGGGATGGCGGTAGCCCGCACGATTGAAGCCCCTCACCTTTCACAGGCGGGGGCTTCAATCGTTATCGGGCCGGGCGCTCGAAGCTCTAGATCATGTCAGTCATTGATAGGAAAGCCCCACCCGTTCCGCCAATTGTCGTCTTTGTCCCTGTATTTCATGTTCTGAGGGTTCAGGGCTGAAAGCTCTTGCGCGATGGAAAGCAGCGCTGCAACTTCCGCGACCTTGAGGCGCTGATCGGTGGTCAGGTGGTCCTGATCGTCAAAGTACCCGGCGCTCTCACCTTTGGCGGCTCCGATGGTCCGGGTGAGTGAATCCCAGGCTCTGCCGTAGTCGTTGTCATCCATGAACGTTCCCCTCTAGCGTGCGTTGGACCGGAGGATACCGGTGCGATTCACGCTATCGGATGCCCGCTCGCTTATCCTGCTACTGCCGTAGTGGGCAGTACGTGCTTGAGTACGTCCTCTATGACGAGTAGGTGAGCGGCGATCTGCTTGCGGTCACTGTAGAGGCTCAGTGCTTGCTCTAGGTCCGCAGGGGTTATCAGTCTCCGCGCCGCTTCCTTGGTGACCTCGTGCTCAACCTCAGGAGGCTGGGACCGTGTATGTCCCCGCTCGATGTGGATTAGCTCATGGGCCAAGACACTCCTAGCCTCGAAGTCGAGCAGGTCGCGGGCCAAGTAGACGATACTCACGCCGTCTGTGCGCCCCCAGATTCCATCCGGCATGTCGTCCACTAGCCGGATGGAGACGCCGCGTTGCATAGCGTCCATCCACGGGCAATAACGGAAGTTTGGTTCATTCCATCGACGGCACTCGAAGTGGGATTGAAGTTGCCAGCCTGCATCGTGATGGTCGGGGCGAGTAATGGTCTCCATGGCGAGTTACTGGCCGACCTTGCGGACTCGTTCCGCTGCGTCGAGCATGTTCAGGTACTCAGAGGGGGTTACGCCCTCCGAGTGGGCCAGGTCGCCGAGTTCGCGCACGGTTGCAGGGGTCTTGAGAGTGGTTTCCATGGTGGTTCTCCTTGTTGTTTCCGTTGTGGTGATTCTTGCGGTTGGTCTAGTTGAGGGTGAGGCGTGCCCAGTGCCCGGCGTTATCGGCCATGTGCCCTTCGGCGGCATCCCTCACGTCGGCTTCGGTGCCTTCCGTGAAGAACGGGCAGCGCTCGCAGATCGCATCTGCTTCGGCGGTGGTGATGATTCCGAATGTCATAGCGCCTTCCGTTTCCTTGGTAGTGCTATGAACTTATGTGCTAGCGCCTTCGTGGTGCCCACTGTCGCCTCCTGCATCGACCTGGTGGTGCACTGCGTCCGAGAGCGGTCCGGCCAGCGGCGCGTGGCGGAGATCGTTGCGCTCGGGCGCAGGGTGGAAAACGGCGTGATTGAGACCTCAACTGTGTTCAAGCAGATTGAGGGAGAGTTGCGCGTCAGCGCTTCCAACATGCCTGCTGAGGAAAAGTTCGCCGCCGCCGGGTATGCCGTCGCTTCACTTCTTAGCCCGTCATGACCGTTGCAGTCAGCGTTGCCCTTGGAACGGGTCTTTTTCTGATCTGGTGGTCTACCTGGGCAGTGCCGCCACGTCCAGCCAAGCCAAAGCGCCGCGCGGGCAAAGTGGAGGAACTCCTCCTGAGGGCCGGAATTGAGAGGGTATCCGCCAGCGGCTTGCTCGTAGCCAGCGGGGTGGCCGCCCTGTTCGTTTTTCTTCTGGCGTTTATCTTCACCGGAACGCCGGCGATAGCGGCATGCTTCGCACTGTTCGGCGGTCTCGCGCCACTCATGCTCGTGCGCTGGCGGGCGCGAAAGCGGACAGCATCACTCCGGGAGCTGTGGCCGGACGTTGTGGACCACCTCCGCTCCGCCATCCGCGCCGGATTGTCACTGCCCGAAGCGCTGATGCAGCTTGGGGTGAAAGGACCGGAAGAATTGAGGCCTGCTTTCCGCGAGTTCGCAGGCGACTACCGCTCCGGCGGGCAGTTCGATCATTCACTCGATCGATTGAAGGACCGACTGGCAGACCCTGTCGCGGACAGAATCGTCGAAGCTTTGCGCCTCACCCGTGAAGTCGGAGGCACCGATCTCGGCAGGCTGCTGGGCACACTCGCGGAGTTCCTGCGGGACAGTGCCCGTACCCGGAGCGAGCTTGAAGCTCGCCAATCATGGACGGTGAATGCCGCCCGGCTCGCGGTGGCAGCACCCTGGATTGTGCTCGCACTGCTCTCAACCCGCCCGGAAGCCGTGGCGGCCTACAACACCGCAAGCGGTGCGGCAGTGCTCATAGGGGGACTGTTGGTTTCGGCGTTCTGTTACTGGGTGATGCTCCGGATCGGTGCCTTGCCCGACGACGAGCGGGTGCTGGGCTAATGGGATTGGCAATCGCTGCCCTGGTTGGTGCGTGTCTGGGATCCGGTCTGTGGCTTGTCTTCGTCCGGCTTCCGGTTATGCGTCAGCCTCGGTTCGTCGAGCGAATCGCTCCACAACTCAAGTCGGTGGACGTAAGTTCGAGGCTTCTGAACGCCCCGACTGCGACTCCATTCGGTCCGCTGGAACGCATCATCCGCCCGGTCGCCCGCGACGCCGTTACCTGGCTCAACAGGTTCAGCCCAACGTCGTCGGTTCTCGCACGACGGCTTGAGCAGGCGGGGCGGACACAGTCCGTACTCGACTTCCGCGCCGAGCAACTCATTTGGGGCAGTGTCGGTCTTGCGGCGTCCACGACGATTATTCTCACCCTTGCTGCTTCCGGTAGCTTCAACCCGATGCTCGCCGCTCTTATCGTGTTCGGAACCGCAGTAGGTTGTTACCTGCTGCGCGATTACTTGTTGGGAGCGGAGATACGAAAACGGGAGAGCCGCATCCTGGCAGAGTTTCCCAGCCTTGCCGAACTGATGGCACTGGCCGTCAGCGCAGGCGAGAGCGCCACCGGCGCACTCGAGCGGATCTGCAGGACTGGACACGGCGAGTTGACAAAGGAATTCGCCCGCGTTCTCGCCGAAACCCGAGCCGGAACACCGTTGATGCAATCCCTGCAAAACTTCTCCAACCGCACTCAGCTGGCGCCGCTGGTGCGATTTGTCGACGGCATCAGCGTCGCGGTCGAGCGCGGCACCCCACTGGCGGATGTCCTCCGCGCGCAGGCACAGGACGTCAGGGATCTTTCCAAGCGGGAACTGATGGAATCCGCCGGACGCAAGGAGATTGCCATGATGGTTCCGCTGGTATTCGGGGTACTGCCGCTGACCGTTCTCTTTGCCGTCTACCCGGGCATCGCCCTGATCAACCTTGGACTCTGACCCCGATCCGCTTTCACCGAATCCATCAACCCAACCACCTGAACGAACACCACCGAAAGAGAGAAAGCAGCATGCGTAACCGCCTCATCGCAATCTTCCTGTTCACTAGCGCCATTCTGCGAACCCGCCTGCAGTCAGGCTCCACGGACCACCCCGAACGCGGCGACGTCCCCGGCTGGGTAATGATCACCCTCATGTCCGCCGTCCTCGTGGCTGCGCTCCTCGCTGTGGCCGCGCCAGCTCTGGAAGGACTGTTCAACGAGGCGATCAACCGCGTCAGCCCGTAGTCAAGTGCGTTTCCTCCCCAGGCGCTTGGACTCCCGGCACAGGCATACAGCTGAACAAGGCGCCGCTACCGTGGACTTCGCGCTCATCGGCGGTTTGCTCACGATCATCTTCATTGCCATCGTGCAGCTCACCCTGGTGCTCCACGTACGGAATACCCTCATCGACGCCGCCTCCTCCGGTGCGCGCTACGGGACCCTTGCCGACCGGACACCCGCCGACGCCGCCGCCCGCACCAGTTCCCTGATCACCGGTGCAATCAACAGCACCTACGCGCAGGACGTGTCGGTGAGCCGAGTCAATCAGGGCGGTTCTGACGTCCTGCAGATCACTGTCCGCGCTCCGATTCCCGTGATAGGGCTCATCGGCCCGTCCGGCACCATGGAGGTGAGCGGACATGCTGCGCTGCCTTCCTGAGCGCTTTCGCACGGCCGCGCAACAGGACGACGACGGCGGCAGCGCCGTTCTCGAATTCACCTTCCTTGGCCTGCTCCTCCTGGTGCCCGTGGTTTACCTCATCCTGACAGTGGGCGCAGTGCAGGGTGCATCCTTCGCCGTCGTCGGTGCTGCAGACCAGGCAGCGAAGGTATTCGTTGACTCGGAGACTTCCGAAGAGGCGCACGCCCGGGCGCAGCAGGCAGTGGACCTCGCGGTCAACGATTTCGGGTTCCCGCCCGACGATGCTGGGGTCACCATTACCTGCGCGGGCACTTGCCTCGAACCTGGGTCAAGCGTCACCGTCGCCGTCAACCTCAGGGTTCCACTGCCGCTCATTCCCACCATGCCGGGTTTGAATCCGTCAGCAGCGACCGTCGATTCAAGCGCCACCCAACTCGTCGAGCGCTTCGGATGATGCCGTTACACGCTGATCGATATAGAGAGAACAACGAGGACGGTCAGATTTCCGTGCTCATCATCGGGTATATCCTGCTATCGCTTCTGGTGGTTGCCGTCGTGACCGCTGTGTCAGCCGTCTACATTGAACACAAGAAGCTCCTCTCGGTCGCGGACGGAGCAGCGCTGAGCGCAGCCGACACGTTCTCGGTGGCGTCCATCGACACCGGCGGTGGCGCACCCGCTCCTACGCTCGACTCCGAATCCGTATCAAGGGCTGCCGCAGCCTACCTTGAGCGATCAGGCGCTCTTCCGCGGTTCAACAGCCTTGACCTTGACCCTGCCACCGGAGCCCCGGATCCACGAACTGCCCGGGTGGTCCTCAGTGCTGAAGTTCACCCACCCATTGTGAACTTCCTGGTTCCAGCGGGAATTCCGATCACCGCCACTGCTGATGCACGGGCGGATCTGACGCGTTGAACGCGTCCGCAACACCATGACGTAGTCTTGAATCACCATGGCAGACATTGATTTTTCCGCAGAGATCCGCGCCCTCCGAGCAAAATACGACTCCATCGAGGCAGTGACGGACGTCGAAGCGATCCGCGCAGAAATCGCCGATCTCAGCGAGCAGGCAGGCGAACCCAACCTGTGGGATGACACGGTCGCGGCCCAGCAGATCACGTCCAGACTGTCCCACAAACAGACCGAGCTCGACCGGCTCTCGAAGCTCGCTGCGCGCATCGACGACCTGGAGGTTCTCGTCGAACTCGCGCAGGACGAGGACGATGAAGACTCCAGGGTCGAAGCCGTCAAGGAACTCACTTCCCTCAGCAAAGCGCTCGATGACCTCGAAGTTGTCACCCTGCTCGCCGGCGAATGGGACGAGCGGGAGGCCGTCGTCACCATCCGGTCCGGAGCCGGCGGAGTAGACGCCGCCGATTTCGCAGAGATGCTCCTGCGGCTGTACCTGCGCTGGGCTGAACGCCGGGGTTACCCAACACAGGTGCTGGACACCTCCTACGCCGAAGAAGCGGGCCTCAAATCGGCGACTTTCGAGGTCAAAGCCCCATACGCGTTCGGCACGCTTTCCGTGGAAGCGGGAACCCACCGCCTGGTGCGGATCAGCCCGTTCGACAACCAGGGCAGGCGCCAGACCTCCTTCGCCGCAGTCGAAGTCATCCCCCTCATCGAGCAGACAGACTCCGTCGAGATCCCGGACAACGAAATCCGAGTCGATGTCTTCCGCTCCTCCGGCCCGGGCGGCCAGTCGGTCAACACAACCGACTCCGCCGTCCGGCTGACCCACATTCCCACAGGCATCGTCGTCTCCATGCAGAACGAGAAGTCGCAGATCCAGAATCGGGCCGCTGCCCTCAGGGTTCTCCAGTCCCGGCTGCTCCTGCTCAAGAAGGAGCAGGAAGACGCCGAGAAGAAGGCTCACGCAGGCGACGTCAAGGCATCCTGGGGAGACCAGATGCGGTCCTACGTGCTCAACCCTTACCAGATGGTGAAGGACCTGCGCACCGAGCACGAGGTGGGCAACACATCTGCAGTGTTCGACGGCGAGATCGACGACTTCATTGACGCTGGCATCCGCTGGCGCGCCAACAACCGCAATAGCAGCGAGGCTTGATCCCGGGCGGCGACGCCTGACGGCCGCGTACCTTACCGGTGTGTGACACACCACGTGCGCACCTTACGGATGTGCGACACACCGCGCGCATGCCCGCCGTGACGCGGAACTGCTGCCTATAGTCAAGGAGCCGGTGGTCTCCCTTTCCCCACCCATGCCCGTGCACCGGCAGCACGACGAGGGCGCAGAATAGTCATGATCAGATTCGAGCAAGTCACCAAGGTCTACGACCAGAAGTCGAAGCCCGCCCTTGACGGGGTCAGCCTTGACGTCGATCGGGGCGAGTTTGTCTTTCTGGTCGGTGCGTCCGGCTCCGGAAAGTCGACTTTCATCCGCCTGGTGCTCAAGGAAGACCGGGCAACACGCGGCGCGGTGTACGTGGCCGGACAGAACGTAGCCAACATTCCCAGCTGGCGCGTTCCCAAGCTGAGGCGCGGTATCGGCGTCGTCTTCCAGGACTTCCGGCTGCTGCCGAACAAGTCAGTCTTCGCCAACGTCGCTTTCGCGATGCAGGTCATCGGCAAGAGCCGCGCGGTTATCCGCGAGACCGTTCCCGAAGTGTTGAAGACGGTCGGCCTTGAAGGCAAGAACAACCGCATGCCGCATGAACTGTCCGGCGGCGAGCAGCAACGTGTGGCGATTGCCCGCGCGATCGTGAACAAGCCCGGCATCCTGCTCGCTGATGAGCCCACCGGAAACCTGGACCCGACAACGTCCATGGGCATCATGAAAGTGCTCGACAAGATCAACCAGAACGGCACCACAGTGGTGATGGCAACCCACGACGACGACATCGTGAACACTATGCGCAAACGCGTAGTGGAACTTCGGGATGGCTGCGTGGTCCGCGACGATGCGCAGGGCATCTACATCGGAGAAACGACGACGACGGCGGCGGCTGCCGGATGAGATTCGCTTTCGTCCTCGGGGAAATCGCTTCAGGCATGCGTCGAAACCTCGTGATGGTGGTTTCGGTGGTGCTCGTCACTTTCATCTCGCTCACCTTCGTCGGCGCGGCAGGTCTGCTGCAGCTGCAGATCAACCAGATGAAGGGGTACTGGTACGACCGGGTACAGGTGGCCGTTTTCCTTTGCGTCGAGAACTCCACGTCCGAGAGCTGCGCATCCGGACCGGTCACCGACGAGCAGCGCAGTGCGATTGAGGCGAAGTTGAACTCGCCCGAGCTGAGCCCGTACGTGGACACCGTCGAGTATGAGTCCCAGGATCAGGCTTTGGTGCATTTCCGTGAGCAGCTCGCGAACTCACCCATCGTCGAAGCTGTCACCGCCGAACAGCTTCCCGAATCCTTCCGCATCGGACTTGTGGATCCCGAAAAGTATGAGGTCATCAGCGAGGCGTTCTCCTCTGAACCCGGAGTGGATATTGTCAGCGACCAGCGCGAATACCTCGAAGAGATCTTCGGCTATATCAATATCGCCTCGCTCGTCGCACTCGGTATTGCCGTCGTCATGAGCGTCGGGGCTATTCTGCTGGTCGCAACCACCATCCGTCTCTCCGCATTCAGCCGTCGGAGGGAAACCGGTATCATGCGGCTGGTCGGTGCAAGCAAGGCAATAATCCAGCTGCCCTTTGTCCTGGAAGGGGTTATCGCCGCCATCCTCGGCGCGGCAATCGCTTCCTGCACCCTGTGGGCAGTTCTGCGCTATGGCGGCGAATGGTTGTCCAGGGAATACCCACAAATGGGCTTCATCTCCACCCAGGAACTGTTGCTGGTGATTCCCGCGCTCTTCCTCCTGGGCGCGCTGCTCGCCGGCGCATCATCCCTGCTAACCCTCAGACGCTACTTGAAGGTTTAGGGTAGATACTTGTGAGAATTGAGACTGAATGCGCCGATTGACCTCCTGCCAGCTCCGTTTGGCACGCCGTCCAGGAGCTGTGAAGACGCTTACCGCCCTGTCGCTGGCGACCGTGGCAACGCTTACGTTGACGTTGAGTGGCCCCGTTTATGCTGATCAGCTTGAGGACCGCAAGTCCGAGCTTGAGCAGCAAATCGCCGAGGTTCAGCAGTCGATTGAGTATCTGGACGAAGACATCACGGAGACGATTGCCCAGCTGAAGGTTTACCAGGGGCAGTTGCCGGGAGCCCAGCAGTCACTCGCCGATGCCCAGGGGCGGGTGGAAGCGGCGACTGCCGAGGTCAACGCCCTTGCCCAGCGCGTTCAGCTGGCACAGGAAACCAAGAACAAAATCACCGAACAGCTGAAGCAGGACGAGGCCGAAATGGCTGAGACCCGAAAGGTGATCGGCCAGATTGCAACGCAGGCCTACAAAAGCGGGGGAGTGCCCACGGGGCTCTCCCTCATGCTCGGAAGTGACGGCTCGGATGGCTTTGCGTCCATGGAACTGGTGGAGCAGGCCCTCCGCAACCAAAATTCAGCCCTCGAGCGGATGGCGCAGCAGAATGCGACCAACGTGAACTCACAGGCGCGTCTGATCGCAGTCGAAGAGGAAATCGTTGACCTGAAAGCCAAGGCAGAGGCAGCGCTCGCGGCCGAGCAGGTCGCCCGCGATGAAGCGGCAGCCGAAAAAGCGAAGGTCGACAAGCTGATCTCGGATACCTCGACGCTCTCCGAGAAGCTGCAAAAGCAGAAGCCCGTCATCGAGGCGAAACTCGCAGAAGTCGAAGAAGCACACGAGCAGGTTGTTGTCGACATCGCCGAACGTCAACGAAAGCTGATCGAAGAGGCACGCAAGCGGGAAGAGGCAAGGCTCAAGGCGGAGGCCGAGGAGCGTGCCCGGATCGAAAATGAGCGCCGCGCAGCCGCCGCCGCAGAAGCTAATCGCCGCGCGGCCGCAGAAGCGGCCGAGGCCAACAGGCGCGCCGCGGAAGCTGCTGCCGCAGCTAACCGTCCGAAGCCGCCGCCCGTCGTCGTGCCGGCCCCGATCGTCCCCGAACCGGTGGCTCCCGTAATTGTTCCGCCGCCGGCATCAAGTCCGTCAGCCTTCGGATTGCGCCCTCCCGTGAGCGGACCGATCAGTTCCGGTTACGGTTGGCGCCCGACGCCGTTGGGAACCATCGACTTCAACGGCACCGGCGGCTACACCCATACCGGGATCGATTATGGGGTGGCCTGCGGAACAGCGCTCTATGCTCCGGCAGCCGGTGAGGTCTGGTACGCAGATTCGAATGTGCTTCCCGGTGCAGGCAACCGGATTGTGCTGAATCACGGCGTTGTCGGCGGCAACGCGCTGGCCACCAACTTCTACCACCTTTCAAGCTTTCTGGTTGGTCCCGGTCAGCGCGTAAGTGCAGGCCAGCTGATTGGTTACACCGGCACCACGGGCAACTCCACCGGCTGCCACCTGCACTTCGAAACCGTGCTGAACGGCAGCTTGGTCGATCCAATGGGGCTCCTCTAGAGCCCGACGGATCTGAACGGTCCAGACCGCTGTGGATAAGAGAACCCTGGACGGCCCGACGCCGTAGACTGGGATGCGTTGTCCGCATTCAGTTTCGAAGCGCACCGCACTAGTGAAGGAGTTGGACCGTGCCCAAGGAAAGTGGCCGTCAGGTAGTGGCCACCAATCGGAAGGCCCGGCATGACTACCAGGTGCTGGACACCTACGAGGCGGGGATCGCACTTCAGGGAACCGAGGTGAAGTCCCTCCGGGCCGGTCGGGCGTCCCTCGTTGATGGATTCGCGATCTTCTACAATGACGAGCTCTGGCTCGAAGGAATTCATATTCCCGAGTACACGCAGGGCAGTTGGACCAACCACGCCGCGCGCCGCCGTCGTAAGCTGCTTCTGCACCGCGAAGAGCTCACCAAGATCTCCCACAAGATTCGCGAGAGCGGTTTCACTATCGTTCCGCTGCAGCTTTATTTCCTCAACGGCCGGGCGAAAGTGGAGATCGGAATTGCGCGCGGTAAGCGTGAATATGACAAGCGCCAGACGCTGCGTGAGCAGCAGGACAGCCGTGAAGCGCACCGTGCCATGCGAGAGCGGAATCTTGGCGCATGAGCGACGTCTTCTGGGATGCGCAGGAACCGGACGACGTCGAGGAAGAGTCCGAGCTCAGGTACAAGCGCCCCTGGTGGGTGACGGTAGGCGCTATCGTCAACCTGCTATTGCTGTTCGCAGTAGTTCCAGCCGGATTCCTGTCGCTGATCCCCTTCTTTTTCCTGATCTATGTGTACTTCGCGCAGATCCTCGTCTGGATCTCTCCGGTTCTGGTTCTCCTCAACGTCGCCATGTTCTGGTGGAGCTTCCGCCGCAAGCAGGCTGCGACGACGGCGCTTGCGGCCCTGGGCCTGGCGTTCGTGGCCGTCTCCTTCGTTGTGCTGATGCTATGGCAGGCCCAGATCGTCATCCTGGGAATGAGGCTCTAGCCAAGCCCAGAAGCTGGGGAAGGAATGATTCCGGCAGTAGGTGCGTTAGAATGGGTAGTCCGGAGCAATCCGGGATGGCAGGGTCGATCAGAACACTTGATTGATAACGCTGATTGATAACTGCATATGGGGATGACAGGTTTCGACGATGTTAGTCGCGACAGGTGAAGCGGGCCGAGGATACAGAGTTATCTCGTAAACGCTCTCTGTAAAACAATAAGTGCCGAACAAAAGCGCACTGACTTCGCTCTCGCTGCCTAAGCAGCAGAGCTAGTCCGTCAGCCCGGGTATGCTCTCGACCCGGTTCCTGGCGTCATTTAGAGGGCCACTGCTCTTGGTTCTCGTTGCAGGAACCAAGGGGACTCTTATGCAACTGAGCTTGGCAGCCACTTGTTTGCATGATGGCTGGAGCTGAGAAAAACCGACGCAAACTGCGCCCGGAGAAGCCCTGACTACACTGCATCGGACGCGGGTTCAATTCCCGCCATCTCCACTGACAAAGCCCCGGTTCGCCGGGGCTTTTTCTGTGTCAACCCCAGGCTCGCCTGTTGCCCGTTCGCCGGCCGTACTGCAGGGATCGGCGAACCGTAGACTGTCCGTGTGAACTCGATCAATGACCGTCCGTCGTGGTTGCCGCCGCTTCCGCCTCCGCATCGTGGCCGTGCCCTGATTGCGATCGGTCTCCTGCTCGTCGTCGCGACCTTCATTTACATTTTTGTCATGAGTTACGTGGGCGGCACACACACGCTATACACGCTGCTTCCACTGGCAATTGGGCTGGTTTGCCTGATCGTCGGGCTGACCAGGCGGAACGAGGGCCGTTAGCTTAGCGGGCTACCCCCAGTATCGAGCGTTGGATAGCCACGGCAGCAGCGCCGCGCGCCCACTGACCGAAGTCGGTTGGTTCACGCGCGAGCCGCACCGGCGCAGCTTCCGGATCCCGGTGTTCAAGTATGGCGGCCGTGATCTCTTCGGAAGCGACGTCCGCCAGTGCCACGCCTTCTCCGGACAGAACCACCAGGTTCACCATGGTGAGATTGGCGACGGCGGCAACGAGGGTGCCGAGGGCAGCGCCAGCGTTCTTCACCACCAGTGAGGCGATCCTGTCCCCGTTGCGCGCCCGATCGAGGACTTCCTCGTAGCTGCATTCCTCTTCGGTCGCCACCCGAAACTGGCCGCGAATGGCCGCCATGGTGAGTACTGCGCCTGCGCAGCCCCGGTGTCCCTCCTGGCACAGCGGCCCTGCCGAATCGACAGGGTAGTGCCCAACCAGGCCCAGCCCCGCATCAACAGGAGCAATGACGCGGTCATTGATCACCAGACCGTAGCCGACGCCGGCCCCCACCGTGAGTACCGCGAAGTTGCTGATTCCCCTGCCTGCCCCAAACCATTGCTCACCCACGGTGAGCGCAACGACGTCGTTTTCCACCGTGACCGGGATACCGGTCCGTTCATGCAGGAGGCGGCCGAGCGGAACATCCCGCCAGTGCAGGAAGGGCGCGCGCAGCACCGTTCCGTCGTCACTGACCTTGCCGCCGATGCTGATGCCGATGCCGTCCACCGCGTTCCCGTCGTCGAGCCGGTCGATCACCGAGACGATAGCCGATACGACGTCTGCAGCTGCTTCACTGACCAGCGGCTCCTGTGCGGTGCCGATCGTTTGGCACCGCAGATCCGTCGTAACACCGGACGCGGCATCGCCGGTCAACTTGATTCCGATGAACCGGTGGGTCCCGCCCGGGACCTCAAGGGGTCTGGTTGGCCGGCCGACACCGCCTTCGAGGATCTCGTTGCCCTCCTGCAGGATTCCTGCTTCGATCAACGGCTTGCTCAGGCGGGTAAGGCTTGCGACAGACAGGCCGAGACGCCGTGACAGCTCACCCCGCGACAAGGGGCCGCCGATGAGAACTTCCCTGGCGAGAAGGCGGGAAGGGCTGTCAGGAGGGAAGGACGCGACCACGTTCATTAGCGTACCTTCCACCCCGGAATAGTTTTCATAGTAGAAATATTAACCAGGATCAGAGCCGTTAGTCATTACGAAAAGGAAGCCGGATGTGACAATTGACACCTACTTAGTTCTACGGTAAAAATTATTGCATGCACATGTCAGGCACCCTCCACATCACGCGCGGCGGTACGAGCGTCGTCGTTGACACCTCGACCGCGGGTCTCCCTACCATTCTGTACTGGGGGCCGGCACTCGGGGACACATCGTCCGCCGATCTGGACGCCCTCGCCGCAGCCTCTATTCCGCAGCGGGTATCCGGCAGTATCGACACTCCGGCTCGGCTGACGCTGGTTCCCCTGGAGTCCCACGGTTGGCAGGGCACTCCTGCGTTCACCGGGCATCGCGGCGGCGGCTCGCGGACGCCCGCTTTCCAGGTGACGGAGCTGAAGACCGATGACGCGCAGTTGACCGTTACAGCCAACGACGACGACGCCGGTCTGGCGCTGACCGCGCAGCTCACGCTCACCGCGGCCGGACTCCTTCGCCAGCGGCTTGCGGTGACGAACACCGGCGCCGATGAGTACGAGGTGCGCTCTCTGCTGGCCTTTTTCCCCCTTCCAGCCGGCGCGCAGGAGATCCTCGACCACACCGGCAGGCACCTGCGGGAGCGCTCGCCGCAACGCCACAACCTCACTGCCGGCTCCTACCACCGTGAAAGCCGGCGGGGCCGCCCCGGCGCTGATGCAACTGTGCTCCTGGCTGCCGGGGAGCCGGCGTTCGGCTTTGAACGCGGCCTGGTGCATGCCGTGCACACTGCCTGGAGCGGGAACCACCAGTACATTGTGGAGCAGACCCCGTCCGGCGAGAAGTTCCTCGCCGCTGGCGAACTGCTGCTGCCCCAGGAAATGACTCTCGCTCCCGGGTCCACCTATACCGCGCCCGATGCCTTCGGATCCTGGGGCGAGGGCCTGAACGAGCTGGCATCCCGTTTCCACAGCGAGTTCCGCGGCCGGCCCGAACACCCGGTGCGGCCGCGGCCGGTTACCCTGAACACCTGGGAAGCCGTCTACTTCGACCACAGCCTGGATACCCTGAAGTCGCTCGCGGACAGGGCCGCCCGGGCCGGCATCGAGCGCTATGTGCTCGATGACGGCTGGTTCAGCGGCCGCCGCGATGACACCGCCGGCCTGGGGGACTGGTTCGTCGACGAGTCGGTCTGGCCGAACGGCCTCACCCCGCTCATCGATCACGTGCGCTCCCTCGGGATGGAGTTCGGCCTCTGGTTCGAACCGGAAATGGTGAACCCGGACTCCAAGCTTGCCCGCAACCATCCCGAGTGGATCATCCAGACGCCTGGCCGCGTGCCCGTCGCCGCCCGGCAGCAGCAGGTGCTCAACCTTGCCATCCCCGATGCATACAACTACATCCTTACCTGCATCGACGACATCCTCACAGCGAATGACATTGCCTACATCAAGTGGGACCACAACCGCGACCTCCTGGAGGCAAGCAACGCAACGAGCGGTGCCGCCGTCGTGCACTCCAACGTCGAAGCGGTCTACCGTCTCATGGCTGAACTGAAGGAGCGCCATCCCGGCCTGGAAATCGAGTCCTGCGCCTCAGGAGGCGCGCGGGTCGACATGGGAATCCTGCGCCATACGGACCGCATCTGGACCAGCGACTGCATCGATCCCATCGAACGGCTGGTCAACCAGAAGCACACCGGGCTGCTGGTCCCGCCGGAGCTGATGGGCATGCACGTGGGCGGTCCGCGCTCCCACTCAACCGGGCGCACGCACGCGCTGTCGTTCCGTGCGGCTACGGCGATCTTTGGCCATTTCGGCGTCGAATGGGATATCTCCGGCCTGTCCGACGAGGAACTCGCGCGGCTTGGGAACTGGATTGAACTGCACAAACAGTGGCGGGACGTTCTTCATGCCGGCACCACCGTGCACGCCGATCTCCCAGACCCATCGATGGACCTGCGCGGTGTCGTCGCACAGGATCGGCGCAGTGCTCTGTACGGCTACTCACTCACCGGATCCAGCGCCTCCTACCCACCAGGCAGGATCACCTTCCCGGGCCTGGACCCTACGACCACCTACACGATCACTCCGGCCTCCTTCGACTACACGGACCAGGGTCAATCCGGCCTGGCCTGGGCGGAAGCTGCACGCAACGGCACACCCCTGGCCATGAGCGGCCGGCTTCTGGGCGCACTGGGCGTCCACGCGCCGGTACTTTTCCCCGAGCAGTCCGTTCTCATCGAGGTCCGGGCGCAATCAACGCAAGGCAACACCACACACAAAGGAGAAAATTCGTGAAGCAATTCGCTGCACGAAGGAAACTGGCGGCGGCCTCGTCTGCCGCGGCGCTGGCGGCGCTGACGCTGTCCGGCTGCACTGCCGCCAGTGGGAACGACGACGTCGTCACCCTTGATTTCTTTCAGTTCAAACCTGAGGCGGTGGGCAACTTCGAGGAAATCATCGCTGATTTCGAAGCTGCCAACCCCGGCATCGACGTGGTTCAGAACCACGTTCCGGACGCCGACACGGCGATCCGCACCCTGCTCGTCAAGAACAAGACCCCCGACGTGCTCACGCTCAACGCGAACGGCAACTACGGATTGCTCGCCGAAGCGTGTGTGTTTGCCGACCTTACGGACCTGCCCTCAACGCAGGCGGTTCTTCCAGCGGTACAGGACATCGTGCAGGAACTCGGAAGCTGCAACGGCTCGGAAATCAACGCGCTGCCCTTTGCCAACAACGCGAGCGGAATCATCTACAACAAGGACATCTTCGAGGAGTATGACGCCGAGGTGCCCGGCACCTGGGATGAGCTGATTGCACTCGCCGACATGTTCGAGGCGAACGGCGTTACTCCGTTCTACACGACATTGAAGGACGGCTGGACCGTCAGCCCCGCCTTCGTCAACCTCGGCGGAGCCCTCCAGCCGGAGGGTTTCTATGACGCTCTGCAGCAGGAGGAAACCTCCTTCTCCGCGGAGTACGACGAGGCTATGGAGAAGGTTGCCGAACTGTTCTCCTACGGGCAGGAAAATTCCGCGAGCCGCGACTACAACGCGGGAAACGCCGCATTCGCCAACGGTGAATCGGCCATGTACCTGCAGGGCAGCTACGCCATACCTCCCATTCGTGCAGCGAACCCGGAGGCCAACATCGGCACGTTCCCCTATCCGGCTACCAATGATCCAGAGGATACCGTCGTGGTCTCAGGAGTCGACGTCGGAATCTCGATTGGACGGGACACCGAGCACGCGGAAGAAGCGCGCCGCTTCGTTGAATTCATGATGTCGCCCGAAATCGTCGAACGGTATTCGGAAGCCCAGAGCACCTTCTCACCGCTCGCCGAAAGTCCTTCCAACACCGACCCGGCACTGGAAGGACTGGCTCCCTACTTTGAGTCGGGCCGCATCATCGGATTCATCGACCACCAGATCCCGCCCAGCCTTCCCCTGCCGGCCTACCTCCAGGAATTCGTCCTCAGTGGGAACACCGAGAACTTCCTCGCGAAGATGGACAACGAATGGGACAAGATCGCCGAGCGCACCATCACCCGTGAGGAGGCGCGCTCATGAGCGTTCCCACCCTGGCCCGACCAGCCAAAAAGCTGCCCCGCGCGTTCTACATCATGGTGCTGCCGGCCTTCGTGCTGTTCCTCGTCTTTCACACCGTTCCGGTGCTGACCGGCATCTACTACAGCTTCACCAACTACGCCGGTTACGGTGAGTGGTCATTCATCGGCCTCAGCAACTACATCAATCTGTTCCGTGACGAACGGATCCTGAACGCCTATGGGTTCACCTTCCTGTTCGCAATCGTCTCCACCATCGCGGTCAACATCATCGCGTTGTCGGTAGCCATGGCCCTGAACAGCCGGATCAAGTTCAAGACCGGCTTCCGCGGAATTTTCTTCATCCCGAACATCCTCTCGATCCTGATTGTCGGGTATGTCTTCAACTACCTTTTCTCCAACTCTGTGCCGGCCATTGCCGAGGCCCTCGGTATCAATGCGCTGACCAGCAGCATCCTCGCGAGCGGCGACACGGCGTGGATCGGCGTGGTCATCCTCTCGGTCTGGCAGGCGGCGGCCTTCAATATCATCATCTACCTGGCCGGTCTGCAGACCATCCCGGGTGAGCTCTACGAGGCGGCGTCGCTGGACGGCGCCTCTGCCTGGAAACAGTTCAGCACCATTACCTTCCCGCTTATCGGAGCGTTCTTCACCATCAACATGGTCCTGTCGCTGAAGAATTTCCTTCAGGTCTTCGACCAGATCATTTCCCTCACCGGAGGCGGCCCCGGCACCTCCACCGAGTCGATTTCGGTACTGATCTACCGCGGTGGTTTCCAGGGTGGCGAATACGGTTACCAGACCGCCAACGCAGTGATCTACCTGTTCGTCATCATTGCAATCTCGTTCATCCAGCTGCGCATCCTGCAGCGCAGGGAGGCCTCGTTCTAATGACTGCTACTGCATACTCCGCCGAGCGAAGCGCCCTCAAGAACGACGGACGCGACCGAAGCGCCCATCGCCCCGACCGGCGCCAGATCAACTGGTGGCTAACCGCCCTGGTGGCCGTGCTGTCACTGACGGTGTTCATACCGCTCTACTTCACCGTGGTGACCGCGCTGAAGACTCCGGATCAGCTGGGCGGATCCGGCTTCGGCCTCCCAACCGACCCGGCATGGGGCAACTTCGCCGAAGCCTGGAACCTGACCGACTTCCCGAGGGCGCTTATGAACAGCGCGCTGATCACCGTGGGAGCTGTGCTGCTGACGCTGCTAACCAACTCCATGGTGGCCTATGCGATCGCCCGCAACATGCACCGCAAGCTGTTCAAGGGCCTGTACTTCTACTTCATCGCAGCGCTTTTTGTGCCATTCCCGATCATCATGCTTCCGGTGGTGAAAGAGACCGCACTCTTTGGCCTGGACAACCAGCTCGGTCTGATCCTGCTCTACACCGTGTATGGGCTCTCCTTCAACATCTTCGTGTACGTCGCGTACATCCGTTCCATCCCGATGGAGCTGGAAGAGGCAGCCATTACCGACGGCGCCAGCACCTGGACAGTGTTCTGGAAGGTCATCTTCCCGCTCCTTGGCCCAATGAACGCCACCGTCGGAATCCTCACGTGCCTGTGGGCCTGGAACGATTTCATGCTGCCGCTGGTCATCCTGTCCGACCCGTCGGCGCAGACCCTCCCGCTGGCACAGTTCATCTTCCAGGGCCAGTTCAACACCAACTATTCCGTGGCCTTTGCGTCCTACCTGATGGCCATGGCGCCCCTGCTCCTGGTGTACCTATTCGCTCAGCGATGGGTCATCTCCGGTGTGATGAGAGGATCGACCAAATGAGCACCACCAACCGTCCTGAAACCGAACCCGCCTGGTGGACCGGCGCCGTCGTCTATCAGGTGTACCCCCGCAGCTTCGCGGACTCCAACGGTGACGGGATCGGGGACCTCGGCGGCATCATCAGCAAACTGGACCACCTCGAGGACCTCGGCGTGGACGTGGTGTGGCTTTCCCCGATCTACTCCTCGCCGCAGCACGACAACGGGTATGACATCTCGGATTACCGCCAAATCGACCCAACCTTCGGCACCCTTGAGCAGTTCGACGAGCTCCTTGAGGGGGTACACCGCCGCGGCATGAAGCTGGTGATGGACCTCGTGGTCAACCACACCTCCAGCGAACATCCATGGTTCGTCGAATCCGCGTCGTCGGCCGATAACCCCAAGCGGGACTGGTACTGGTGGCGGGACGCACGCGAGGGCTTCGAACCCGGCGAGAAGGGCGCCGAGCCAAGCAACTGGGGCTCGGCCTTCAGCGGTCCCAGCTGGACACTGGACCCCAGCACCAACCAGTACTACCTGCACCTCTTCGCGCCCGAGCAGCCGGACCTGAACTGGGAGAACGCCCAGGTGCGCCGGGCCGTTTACGACATGATGAACTGGTGGCTCGACCGTGGAGTTGACGGCTTCCGTATGGACGTCATCAACTTCATCTCCAAGGACCCGGCGCTGCCGGACGGTCCCGTGCAGCCAGGGAAGCTCTGGGGAGACGGCTCGCAATACTACGTATCCGGACCGCGGATCCACGACTACCTGCAGGAAATGCACCGCGAGGTGTTTGAAGGCCGGGAAGCCGAGCTCATCACGGTCGGCGAAATGCCCGGAGTCACCATCTATGAAGCGAAGCTTTTCACCGATCCGACCCGCAGGGAAGTCGACATGGTCTTCCAATTCGAGCATGTCGGTCTCGACCACGGACCGGGCGGCAAATGGGACTACAAGGGACTCGACCTGCGCGACCTCAAGACCTCGTGGAACCGCTGGCAGAAAGGTTTGGCCTCGACGGGGTGGAACAGCCTGTACCTGAACAACCACGATCAGCCGCGCCTCGTTTCCAGGTTCGGCAATGACGGCGCCTTCCGGTACGAGTCCGCCACCTGCTGGGCAGCCCTGCTTCATCTGCACCGCGGAACGCCCTACGTCTATCAGGGTGAGGAGATCGGGATGACCAACGCCCCGTTTGAAAGCGTCGAAGATTTCCGGGACATCGAGTCGATCAATCACTTCTACGAGGCAACAGGGCCGCTGGGCCATGAGTCAGACGAGGTGCTGAAGAACCTGCGCATCATGAGCCGGGACAACGCCCGCACACCGGTGCAGTGGACGGCCGGAGAGCAGGCAGGTTTTACGAGCGGAACACCGTGGATCGGCGTTAATCCGAACTATCCAACGGTCAACGCGGACACGGACCGTGCGGCAGGAAAATCTGTGTTTGGCTTTTACCGGCAGCTCATTGAGCTTCGGCACAAGGATGAAACGGTCCGTCTGGGCGACTTCACGATGCTTGCGGAGGACCACCCCACGCTGTACGCATTCACCCGGGCCTATAACGGCGCGTCACTCCTGGTTGTCGGCAACGTCTCCGGCGACACGCTGACCCTGCCGGATGACCCGCACCTGACGGCGTCCGCACGCACCGACGCGCTGGTCCTGGGAAACTATGACGGCCCGTTGACCGCGGATCTCCGACCCTGGGAAGTGCGTATCCTTCGGACTTCCTGACTTCATTTGGCAGGACACGCCCCGAATGCGATGACATAAGGGGTGTGTCCTGCCAACTCAACGCGCGAAAGGCGGAGGGTCAGCGTTCGGCGATCAGGGTTTCCGTGTAGAGGTCGATCAGCCCGGTTACACCGCTGCTGTCCATAGCGCGGCGTTGACGGTCGGCGCCCGTGCCCCGTTCCCAGACGGTCTTCAGGCCGATATTGATCCAGTGGGTATCGCCCGCGTCATCAAGTGCAGTGCCGACGTACTCCAGCAGTCGGTCCATCTGTTCCCGGGCGGGCACCAGCTTTCCGGACAACGGATTGACGACGACGTCTCCCAGGCCCTGGCGCGCTGCCTGCCACTGCGCCGCATCCAGCAGCTCCGCATCCGGGTCGGCGTACGGCAGGCCATTCTGCGCTTCGTTGACCGCAGTGGTGACAAGGCCACGTACCAGGCCGGCGATCAGCACGGAGTCCTGCGCTTCCAGTTGCGCATCCGCGGTGCGCACTTCAAGGGTGGGGTAGCGGTCTGAGAGCCGCGCAACCCAGGTCAGAACCCCCCGGTCGATGATGACTCCGGTGTCCACCAAGCGCTCGATACGGCGTTCGTATTCCGCAGCGTCCGCGAAAATGGGCGGAATGCCCTGGACCGGCCAGCGGCGGTAATGCACGGTACGCCAGCTTGCGAATCCGCTGTCGCGGTCAAGCCAGAACGGAGAGTTGGCGCTCAGTGCAGTGATGACCGGAAGCCAGGGACGGATCCGGTTGAGCGCCTGCACGCCGGTTTCCTTGTCCGGGATCGAGACGTGCACATGAAGCCCGTTGACGAACTGGTCCGCCACAATACCGGGGGCGCTCGACTTCAGTTCGTGGTACCGCTGCTTGTCGGTGAGCTCCGGATAGCCTTCTTCGATGCGCGGAGCCGTTGCTGATCCGCTTGCCCGGACGCCCGACTTCCGCGCAGCCGCTGATAACTGACGGCGAAAGTTCAGGAGCGATTCCTCGGCCTCCGTGAGCGTCTGGCAGACCGGCGTCGCCGTCTCGATCTGGCAGCTCAACAGTTCGCGCTGGATGTCTTCGTTCTTGACTGTGCCACCGGTTTCCAGCAGTGCCTGGACATCGGCGGCGTTGAAGACGGGCAACCCCGATTCGGGATGGAGCAGAAGGTACTCTTCTTCAATTCCCAGCGTGGTCATAGAGCCTCTTTCGATGCGTCGATGGATTGCCCCCAGTGTAGGCAGAGACTTTGGTGCCCCGGCACCGCGGCGTCACACAGCGCCGGTGGCAAGAAGACCCAGCCAGGCTGCTGCCAGACCGCAGCTCACATTCGCGACGACGTGCACGACGGCGGCAATCTTCCTCCTGCCTGCCCACAGTGAGACAGCGGCGACGGTGAACGTGCTGAAAGTGGTCAGCCCACCTGCCAGCCCGGCGGCCAACACCTCATACCAGTGGGCTTCCAGTGCTGAGTTCAGGAGCAAGCCCCAAAGAACACCGATTGTGCCTGATCCCACGGTGTTGACCATTAGCGTTCCGCTGGGAAAGGGGGCCTTGGGCGGCACTGGATGCCGTCGTCGTGCGCGCAGCGTCTCAAACGCGCTGTCGACGGCGAAGCGCAACAGTGCGCCGACCATGCCACCGATACCTACCAGGGCTGCAGTGATCATGCCGTCCGCCTCTGCCCCAGCGCGGTTCCGGCGGCGGCGGACGCCAGGCCAAGCACGAGGGACAGTGCGAGGTACTGAGCCAGGAGGGCAGGTTCGGTCACCGAAACAAGCGAGACGGCCGAAAAGGTGGTGAATGAGCCTAGGAGGCCCGGTCCCAGTCCGGCCTGCACCCACCGGGGCATGTGCGAGTTCGCTGACCAACGTGCTGCCAGCCAGCCGAGCAGGAAACTTCCGCCGATATTGATTGCCAGCGTAGTGAAGGGGAAGATCCCAGCGGATTCCGGAAACAGCACACCGAGCAGGTAACGCGCCTCCGTTCCTCCAAAACCTCCAATAGCGACGGCGGCCCAGATCCTCCAGTCGCTACGTGCGGACAGGCTGTGCGGCTGAGCAGTCATGGCACCAAGCTACAGCCGGCATGTTCTCCCACCGATTCCACCCAGATGGACCGCGCGAGTTCGTCGCCGAAGCTGAAGTCCCGGGGGCCGGCCCCGGTGTCGATGCGCGTCTGCAGGGGACCTCCGAATGGAATGCGTGCCAGCACAGTCACCACCGAACCAAGACCGATGTCTTCGGCCGCCAGGAACCTCAGCAGCTGCGGATCTTCGTCGCTGATCCGGGTAACCCGTCCTGCATGCCCGTCGTCGAAGCTGTCCAAAGGGCGCGCATCCGGGAGGGTGATCGCACCCTCCGGGGTAGGGATCGGATCTCCGTGCGGGTCGGCCGAGGGGAAACCCAGCCGGGCATCCAGTCGGTCAATGAAGGTGTCGGAGACAGTGTGCTCGAGGACCTCGGCCTCGTCGTGAACCTCATCCCAGCGGTAACCCAGGTCCTGGACCAGGAACGTCTCGAGCAACCGGTGCCGCCTCACCATGGCCAGGGCAAGACGTCGGCCTTCAGCGGTGAGCTCAACCGGCCGATAGGGTTTATGGGCGACCAGCCCGAGCTCGGCCAGCTTCCGGATCATTTCGGAGACCGAGGAGTTGGCAACCGACAGCCGCGCTGCCAACCGCGACGATGTCACGGGCTCGGTGCGCCATTCCGAAAGCGAATAAATTGTTTTCACGTAGTCCTGGACGCTGGAGGAATCGCTGCCAGGAGGGTGTGTTCTTGCAGCCATGTCAGGCAGCCTGCCCAACAGGGGAAGCGCCCCGTCGTCGTCGTTTTCGCAGCTGAGCTACGAGGCCGGTTCGCGGAGCCGCGACGTACGCAACGGCGAAGGCGAGCGCCTGGGCAAGCACCACTGATGCTCCGGTAGAGATGTCGAGGTAGTAACTCGCGTAGATGCCGGAGACAGCAGCGGTCGATGTGATCAGGACAGCGAGCACCAGCATGCGGTCGAAACTGCGGGTCAGCAGGAAAGCGGTTGCGCCTGGTGTGATGAGCATTGCCACCACGAGGATGATGCCGACCGCCTGCAGCCCCACCACCACGCTGAGGGCGAGCAATCCCAACAGAAGCGCACCCAGCGCCCTGGTGTTCAACCCGATGACATGCGCATGCGTGCGGTCGAAGGCGAGCAACGTAAGGTCCCGCCTCTTGATCAGCAGGATCACGAGTGTCAGCGTCCCAAGGATCAAGACCTGCCAGAGTTCACCGTCCGTCACCCCGAGGACGTACCGAAGAGGATGTGCATCAGGTCAACCTGTGATGGCGTTCTTGAGATGATTGCCAGGCCCACCGCGAAGAGTGCTGTGAACACCACGCCGATCACCGTGTCGGACTTCAGCTTGGTTGTCGACTTCACGGCACCGATCAGTGCCACGGCTCCCGCTCCGAAGATGAAAGCGCCGATCGAGAACGGGACACCGACGATGTAGGCGATCGCCACCCCGGGCAGTACTGCGTGTGAGACGGCGTCACCCATCAGCGACCAGCCCATCAGAATGAGCCAGCAGGACAATACCGAAGCCACGACGGCGGCCGCCAGGGTAACCAGCAGCGCTCGGGTCAGGAAACCGTACTGCAGCGGCTCGAGGAGAAATGTGACGGGGTCCACTATGCGCCCGGTTCTGTCGAAGTGGCGGCAGCGGTCCCTGCCGGCCCAAACGCCCGCGCCAGGTTGGCATGGGTCAGCACATCATCGGGCGTTCCTTCGGCAAGGATGCGCTGGTGCAGCAGGATCGCCCGGTCACACAGCTGGGGGAGGCCCGCGAGATCGTGGGTGGACACCAGAATGGTTCGCCCTTCATCTTTCAGATCGTGAAGGAGTTCGACGATTGTGGCCTCGCTGGTCTTGTCCACTCCAGCGAACGGCTCATCAAGTAGAAGGAGCTGGGCGTTCTGGGCAATTCCCCGCGCAACGAAAGCACGTTTTCTCTGGCCGCCGGAAAGTTCCCCTACCTGCCTGTTCCGCAGTTGCGTGAGGCCCACCCGTTCCAGCGCCTCATCCACCGCGGCACGATCCGCACGCGTTGGGTGCCGCAGTGGACCCATATGCGCGTACCGACCCATCATGACGACATCTCCAACAGACACCGGGAAGTTCCAGTCCACGTCTTCGGACTGCGGCACATACGCCACGAGCTTGCCCTTCCGGGCCGCCGTGGACGTCAGGCCGAAGAGCGAGAGGGATCCCTGCTGGGCGGTGACGAGCCCCATCAGGCACTTGAACAGTGTTGATTTACCTGAGCCGTTCACGCCGATCAGACCGCACACCTGCGCACGGTGCAGCCTGAAGCTCACATCGTCGACGGCGGTAACCTCCCCGTAGGAAACGCTTAAACCCTCGACGGCGATTGCCGGTTCAGTAGTGGTGGTCAGGGTCATGAGGCCAGTCCTTCGACGATGATGTTGATGTCATGCCGCAGCAGGTCGAGGAACGTGGGAACCGGTCCGGCCGTTTCCGATAGCGAGTCCACGTAGAGTGGGCCGGCCAACTCGGCGCCTGTGCTGCGTGCAACCTGCTGCTGGGCAGAGGGATTCACTGTGGATTCGCAGAAGACAGTCGGCACATCGTGTTTCTCGACGAACGCGATGACGTCCTTGATCTGCCGCGGGGTGCCTTCGCTGTCTGAGTTGACCGGCCAGATGAACGCCTCTTCCAGACCAGCGTCCCGCGCGAGATAGGAGAACGCTCCTTCACAGGTGACAAGAGCGGGCGTTGCCGAGCTCGCTCCGAACGCAGCCTGCAGCTCGGTCAGGAGAATCTGGAGTTCCTGCTTCAACGCGGCGCCGTTCGCTGCGTACTCACGGGAGTTGGCCGGATCCAAATCCGAGAGCGCTGCGCTGATGTTGTCGACATAGATTTGCGCGGCCTTGGGGGACATCCATGCATGGGGGTTGGGCAGGCCCTGGTAATCGCCGGAGCGGATGTCAACCGGCTCAACGCCCTCGGAAAGAACCACGTGCGGCGCGTCGACGGACAGCACGAAACGCTCAAACCAGCGCTCCAGGCCGAGACCGTTGTCGAGGATCAGGTCAGCATCCTGCGCCCTGACAAGATCGGAGGGCGTCGGCTCATAGCCGTGAATTTCGGTTCCCACCTTGGTGATAGATTCGACCCGGATATGGTCACCGGCGACTGTCCTGGTGAGGTCCGCGAGGACCGAGAATGTTGTCAGCACGACGGGGCGGGGATCCGCGTGAGCTGCGGTGCGTGCAGTCGATGGTATGCCGCATCCGGAGATCACTGTCAGGCAAAGAATGAGGCACGCCGCAATCCAGAATTTCGGCATACCTAAATTTACCGCAGCAGCGATGGGACCGCCAGCAATGCGCTCGGAGCCTGCCCGTCACCCTCGACAGCGACGCGCCCCACGGTGCATGGTGGCAACATGGCTTACTACGTTGAATACACCGTGCCGGCTACTGATGATGAACGGATCGAGATTCCGGTCAGCGACCAGGAATCCGGCTATACGGTTCCGCTCAGTGAAACTGATGCACCCGTGGTGCATGCGAAGGACCTTCCGATCCGAAGCGGCGTTTTCGGCTCCTCCTTTGATGAGGCCCGAAGAGCGGCCGAGGAAATCATCGGGCACAGCAAAGCCTCCCGGGCGAAGCTGTATGAAGATGGCGACAACTCCAATCGGGTCGGTGCCGGCAAACTCATCGCGGAATACACGGAAGGCGATGGCTGGAGCGGGCATTAAGCCGCAAGAGGCATGCAGGATCAGCAATCGGAAAGGTGCCGGAGATGACCGAAGAATCACAGTACGAGGAAGAGCCGCGGGAGCATACCGAGCAACCGGCGGAAGGGGACCGGTCCAGGAACCCTGCGGACACCGGAATCCACTCCCAGGACCCGGCGGAGGGCGCCGATTCCGGGCCTGACACGTCCGGGAACTCCGGGCAGGACTAAGAGCGGGCAGAACTAAAGGCGGGTGGCCCGCCAGCAGTAGGTCAGGTACGGCAATTGGATCACGGCGCCTGATTCGTGCCCGAGGTAGTCGTGGAGGTACCAGAGCAGGTTCGCCTCGACTTTGGCGCGGACGCTTGCGGATGCGTTCTGATAGTAGCTGCGGGACCGGGCGAGTTCCACGATGTCCGCAACCGGAAGGGACTGCGTCCAGGCGACTACCTTCGGCTCCGGCTTCGAGAACCACGATCCGAGCGAGGGCCGATAGTCCGGCCGGAAAACGTCACCCGCATGCATGATGCGTGAGAGCCGGTGTACCCACGGCGAACTTACGTCCAGCTGGTTCCAGACAAGGCCTAAAACCCCTCCGGAAACGAGGATGCGCGCTGCTTCCGCGCTCGTCTCGGCAGGATCACACCAGTGCCATGCCTGGGCAAGAGTGACGAGGTCAAAGCTGGCAGTTGGGAGTCCGGAGGCTTCCGCTGTACCAAGGACACAGTCAACTCCCGGAAGGTGCTCCGTGAGCACCGAGAGCATGTCCTGGGACGGGTCCACCGCCGTGACCTGCGGGCAGCGCTGGACGAGCTCACGGGTGAACTTCCCGGTGCCGGCGCCGACGTCGGCTGCCCGCCGTGCCCGGGGCGGGATCAGCCACTCCACGCACTCGAGCGGGTACCCCGGACGGACGCGCTCATAGCGCTCGCCGTCCTGCAGGTAGCCTCGCGCCAATTCACGACGGCGATGCTCCGCGAGGCGTGGACCTCCAGTGCCCATGGCGGCAGCTCCTGATGAGTTGGGTAGGGGACCCATCAATTAGATCATCCCGGCTGGTGGCATCCCGGTCAGGAGCCGCTCTCGGCATGCTCAGGGAGCATGCATTGTCAGTCGGTTGTGCAGGGAGCTGCGCCGGCCGTTCCAGGAGTGTGCGGAGCCCAGTCAGGGAAGGCACGGGTTTCGACGGCGGGTACCCAGCGCCCGGTATCAACCACATAGTCGGCGCCCAGGCCATCGCGAAGGAGCGAGGTGAGGCCGGTCAGCAGCCGGTCGACGTCATCCTGCCTCGAACCGAGCCCGAAACTTGCCCTCAGCGATCCCGAAGGCAAGCCAAGGCGCTTCAGCAGCGGATGGGCGCAGAACTTCCCATCACGTAAGCCCACGCCGTGCTCGGCGGACAGGTAGGCGGCGACAAGACCGGCGTCGTAACCGTGAACTGAGAAATTCACTACGCCGATTGCGTCGGCGCTGTCCGAGAAGATGCGGTGAACGGTGATGCCGGGAAGATGCGAAAGTCCCGCCACAAGCGCCTGCCGCAGATCGGACTCGTGCCTCAGCCAGTCCTCCCCGTCCAGGCCTGCGATGACCTCCGTTGCGTGCGCCAACGCCGCTGCACCAAGGACATTCGGGGAACCGCCCTCGTGACGGGCAGGTCCGGTTGTCCACACGACCGAATCCACCTTCACCGCTTTCACCGCGCCGCCGCCGGCAAGGTGCGGAACTCCCGCGTCGAGCCAGTCGGTCCTGCCCACAAGGGCACCTGCTCCGAATGGCGCATACAGCTTGTGGCCGGAGAACGCTACGTAGTCAATGCCGTCACGCACCAGGTTGATCCGTCGGTGGGGTGCGAGCTGCGCTGCATCAACGGCAATTCGCGCGCCGTGGGCGTGCGCGGCAGCCGCTAACCGGGCAACCGGCAGCACCTCTCCGGTCACGTTCGAGGCACCGGTGACAGCGAGAAGGCTGATCGTGCCGGAGGACAGTTCCTCCTCCACAGCAGCGAGCGTTGCCTCAATCGTGTCACAGGCGACGATTCCGCGATGCGGGCGCCGCAGCCAGGGCAGGAGGTTGGCGTGGTGTTCAAGATCGAGGTACAGGACCTCGCCGTCCTCCGGTAGGCAGCCGGCCAGCAGGTTCAGCGCATCGGTGGTGTTGCGGGTGAAAATAACTGCATCATCTTCCCGCCCCCCGACGAACGTCCGCACCGTTGTGCGCGCATTCTCGTAGAGGGACGTCGAAATCTGTGACGCGTACCCTGCGCCCCGATGCACGCTGGCGTAGTAGGGCAACACGCCTTGCACGTAGTCATTGACCTGCTGCAGCGCCGGCGTTGATGCCGCGTAGTCCAGGTTCACGTAACGGGCCGTGGTGCCATCAATCAGCGGTGCCTGCAGTTCAGCGCCAAGTACGGCAGCCAGCGGCGCAGCGGACAGTTCCAGGTGATCAAGAATCGCATTGCTCAAGGGAAACCCCACAGTGGTCTTTTGGGACCCGCCGAGGGAGGTCCCGCGCTTGCCGAACCACATCCGGTCCGGCCTGGTCGTCACCCGGGGCACCCCACCGCGGAAGGAGGGTTGCCGGCCAGCAAACCGGGGTTTAGCGCTGGCACTCGTGACCTAGGAGTCCAGAATAGGACAGCCCGGACTTATCCGCCTGCTTTGTTACGCAACAGTCCTCAGGTTCCCGTTCCTTCCTGCAGCAAGTCGTCAAGTGACGGGTTGAGCATCTTCAGAACGTCGTTGTGCAGTGTGCTGTTGGTTGCCAGGGCGTTGCCGCCGAACGGCCCATCTGCCCCTTCGAGAGAGGTGAACCGGCCTCCGGCCTCCGTGACTATCGGTACCAGCGCTGCCATGTCGTACAGATTGAGCTCCGGTTCGCAAGCGATGTCCACGGCACCCTCAGCAACAAGGCAGTAGGACCAGAAATCGCCGTAGGCTCGTGTGCGCCAAACGGAGTCGGTGAGGGACACGAACTCATCGAGGTTGCCGCGTTCCTTCCACCCGGACAGGCTGGAGTAGGAGAGGGATGCATCTTCGAGGCGGGACACGCTCGAAACGCGCAGCCGGGTTGCGGCGGCCAGTGATTTGCCGGTGAACGCACCCGTTCCGGTAGCGGCCCACCAGCGTTTCCCCAGGGCGGGTGCGCTGACGACCCCGACGACGGGGCGCCCCTCATCCACGAGCGCAATGAGCGTGGCCCACACGGGTACGCCGCGCACGAAGTTCTTCGTGCCGTCGATCGGGTCGATGATCCACCGCCGGGAGCCGGCGCCGCTGCTTCCGAATTCTTCACCGAGCACGGCATCGCGCGGACGAGCGCGCGAGAGCTGCCCGCGGATTGCCTCTTCAGCTGACTTGTCGGCATCGGTCACGGGTGTGAAGTCAGGCTTGGTTTCAACCGCCAGATCCAGCGCCTTGAACCTGGACATGGTCTGGTCGTCCACGGAGTCGGCCATTACATGGGCAAGGCGGAGGTCATCGTTGTAGCTCTGGAGGTTCATACCCTTCAACCTATCTCGTCAGGACGGGCAGATGCGGGAGGCCTGGGAGGGGACGCGCTCGGCGTCAAATGAGACCGATCGGCGCAAGCTGGATCCTTAAACACAAGAAGGGACATCGGCGTTGAGCCGATGTCCCTTCTCTGTAAGCGCTAAGGCTTAAAGACTTGAGACTTAGAGAACGGAGATGTTCTCAGCCTGGGGGCCCTTGGGGCCCTGGGTGGTCTCGAAGCTGACCTTCTGGTTCTCCTCGAGCGAGCGGAAGCCGCCGGAGTTGATTGCGGAGAAGTGAGCGAAGACGTCAGCGCCACCGTCGTCAGGAGCGATGAATCCAAAGCCCTTTTCAGCGTTGAACCACTTGACTGTACCTGTTGCCATTTTTTTATTCCTTGAGTGTGAGGATCCCCCCGTACTTCGGGGTTCCCGTCGCGGTGTTCATTTCGCCTGCAAAAAAAGCTTTCGAACTCCGGAGAGAAATCAAGGCTTAACATTCGTGCGCAACACAACAACTACGTCCACTCTAGCAGGCAATCGGCGGTAAGTCGCATCCGCTATTGCAGACCCAGTTCCTTCCCGCTCTGCGCCGGCTCGATTCCCGCATCCAGAAGCCGGCGAAGGGACGCAAGACGCACGGGCCCTGACTCGCCGGCGGCTCCGGCCGCAACCCAGCCGTCCAGCCCGCAGTTGACGGCCGCGCCGTCGTGCCGGCACCCGCGTGCGCATTCGTCGGTTCCGGGTGCGAGGTCCGGGAAGGCAGCGAGGATGCGGTCGGCGTCGACATGGGCAAGGCCAAAGGAACGGATGCCGGGCGTGTCGATAATCCAGGTACCCGGTGCTGAGTCTGCAGCTTTCAGCGCATAGGCGGACGACGACGTATGCCGTCCGCGTCCAGTCACGGCGTTCACGCCGCCCGTGGCGCGATTGGCACCAGTGAGTGCGTTCACCAGCGTCGACTTGCCCACTCCGGAGTGACCGAGCAGAACGCTTACCTGACCATCCAAAAGAGCTTTCAGCTGAGCGACCGCACCGGGGGCAAGGAGGGCGGATGCTCCGCTGTCGGAGGTCGTTTCCACCGCGTCCGGCGTGGATGCGGTCTGGCTCGTGATGATGTGCAGGTCGAGGTGCTCATAGTTGGCCAACAGCTCTGACGGGCTTTTCAGGTCAGCCTTGGTGACGCAGAGCAGCGGCTGGATGCCGGCGTCGTACGCGGCCACCAGTGCGCGGTCAATGAATCCGGTACGGGGCTCCGGGTTCGCCGCCGCCACGACGATTACCAGCTGGTCCGCGTTGGCGACCACCGCACGCTCCACCGGATCAGTGTCATCAGCGCTCCGGCGCAGGAGGGTATGCCGTTCCTGGATGCGGACCAGCCGCGCTAGCGTATCCGGTTCCCCGCTCACGTCGCCCACCAGGGCCACGAGGTCTCCGGCCACGACGGGGGAGCGACGCAGCTCACGTGCGCGGGCGGCAATGACAACGCGTTCGGCGTCGGTGTCCTCATCCACCACGGCGGTATACCGTCCGCGGTCGACCGTGATGATACGGCCGGTCACGGCGTCTTCGTGGGCCGGGCGGTCCTTCGTACGGGGACGGGAACCCTTCTTGTTCGGTCGGATCCGGACGTCCGACTCGTCCCAGGAGGAGGTTCCACGCCGTGATCCGGCCGGCGTCACCGCGAACCGCTTGGCTTAGCGGTGGCTGCCATCGCCTCCCACAACTGGGGAAACTGGGGCATGGTCTTGCCGGTTGTCGCGATGTTCTCAACGTCCACGCCGTCAACTGCCAGGCCGAGAATCGCCCCCGCTGTGGCCATGCGGTGGTCCTCGTACGTATGGAACGGGCCGCCGTGCAACGCGGCAGGGCGGATGATTATTCCGTCGTCGGTCTCTTCGGCATCCCCGCCCAGGCGCGTGATCTCTGCGACGAGTGCAGCGAGCCGGTCCGTTTCGTGTCCGCGCAGATGTCCGATTCCTGTCAGCACGGACGCCGTCCGTGCCAGAGCGCACAGCGCAGCAACGGTCGGGGCGAGCTCGCTGGTGTCCGCCAGTTCTGCGCCCGTGATTGTTCCGGTTCCGCGCACAACCAGCGTGGAATCCTCTGTGAGTGCAACGTCGGCGCCCAACTGGGGCAGGATGGTGCGCCACTTCTGACCCACCTGGGTGGTTTCCGCGGGCCAGTGCGGTATGCGGACCGTACCGCCGGTCGCCAGTGCCGCTGCCAGGAAAGGCCCGGCGTTGGACAAATCCGGCTCGATGCGCACGTCGAAAGCGCTGATTCTTCCGGGTGCCACCCGCCAGTGGTTCGGCACCGAATCGTCAACCTCGACGCCCACGTCCCGTAGTACGCGAACCGTCATGGCGATGTGGTCCAGGCTCGGAACCGGCTTGCCGACATGTTCCAGGTGCAGCCCGTCGGTGAACCGCGCACCCACGAGCAGCAGCGCGGACACGAACTGGGACGAAGCGCTTGCGTCAATGACAAGCCGGCCGCCCCTGACTACGCTGCCACCGGCGACTGTGAAAGGCAGGGCACCTTGGCCGCTGTCGTCACTGTCATCCTGGACTTTCACGCCGAGGCCCCGCAGTGCACGGATGACAGCACCCATCGGACGCCGGCGGGCGTGCGGATCGCCATCGAAGGAGGTTCGCCCTGACCGGAGCGCGGCCAGAGGCGGAACGAAGCGCATGACCGTGCCCGCCAGTCCGCAGTCCACGCTCGCATCACCCGACGCGCCCGCCGGAATGGGAGTAACGAGGAGATCGGGCCCGAACGTGCCGTCGCCGTCGACCTCCTCCACCCGCGCGCCGAGAGATTCCAGCGCGTCCACCATGAGCTGCGCGTCCCTTGAATGCAACGGACCGCGAAGCCTGCTCGGCCCGTCGGCGAGGGCAGCCAGGATGAGGTACCGGTTGGTCAGCGACTTCGACGCAGGCACTTCGACCGTTGCATCCACGGGTCCCTGTGGATGTGGTGCGCGCCAGAAGGACGTTGAGGAGGGTGCGGGGGACAGCGCGCTCATGCTCCTTAGCTACCCGTGACTTCCGACGCCGTCTTGCGGACAGCCTTTTCCGCCTTCTTGATGCTCTTGCGGGTGTCATGGCTCAGGGCCAGTGCATTACGGCGCGCGTCCTCGGCGAAGTGCTCTGCCCGCCAGGCCCAGCTCGGGCGTCCGTTGGTGTCCACGGCCGCAAGCAGTACGGCGCCGATCAGGGAGAGGTTCTTCAAAAGCTGATTACGCCGGTCCTTTCGTGCCTTGGACGTGGACGAGTCCGCGTTGTTGAACTCGACGACGGCGTTCAAGGTCGATGTGCCGACCAGAACGGCCGCGGAAAGCCGCGAGAAGCGGCCGATTCCCAGCAGGACGGCAGCACAGAGATGCGCGGCGCCAAGAACCCTCGCAACACGCTGTTCGTTGCTGGTCGCCGATGCTGCTGCCGGCACTGCCTTGCTGATGCGGTCAAGGGTAGGACGAAGGGCGGTAGCAGCGGCGTCGGTGTTCCGAAGCCGGTCAACGCCCGTAAGGACGAAGCTGCTGGCAAGCAATGGGCGGGCGAGTACGCGAACAAGGGTCACAATGCCTCCTGGCTTCCAGCACCGTTGGGGCACCGGATCTACTTATGCGAACAAAGTCAGTTACAACCGTGGATGGATGTGTCTAGTTTTGCACCTTTGACGCACCTAGGCGATCCGGCCTCGGCCCTGGCGCCGGAATATCCGCTTCTTCCCGATGGTTGTGGATAGTTGACATGCACTAAACGGATACGAGGAGCAGATGGGTACAGCAACATCGGTACGAAGCCGCACGCCGAGCATTCGCCTCGACCCACCGGTCGGTCCCAAGCAGCGCCGCCAGACCCGCGGACGCGTAGACTTTGCAGCAATGAATACCACAGCCGCGGCGGGGTCCACCCCGGCCGAAGATGAGGAACTGGACCTGTCCACCGAGTCCGTTGCAGAGCGGACGGCGCGGTTCGAACGGGACGCCATGCAGTATGTGGACCAGCTGTATTCGGCCGCGATGCGAATGGCGCGTAATCCTGCCGACGCGGAAGACCTCGTGCAGGAGGCTTACACCAAAGCATTCTCCGCCTTCCACCAGTACAAGCCGGGAACCAATCTGAAGGCCTGGCTGTACCGGATCCTCACCAACACCTACATCAACCTGTACCGAAAGCGGCAGCGGGAGCCCCTGCAGTCACACTCGGACACCATCGAGGACTGGCAGCTCGCCAAGGCAGCGGAACATACCTCCCTGGGTTTGCGGTCAGCTGAGGTTGAAGCGCTCGATCACCTGCCCGACTCCGATGTGAAGCAGGCGTTGCAAGCCATTCCGGAGGAGTTCCGGCTGGCGGTCTACTTCTCGGACGTCGAGGGCTTCGCATACAAGGAAATCTCGGAAATCATGAACACCCCCATCGGCACCGTGATGTCGCGGCTGCACCGCGGACGCAAGCTGCTGCGCGAGCTGCTGTCCGAGTACGCGCATGAGCGCGGCATGGGTAGTTCGGCACGCGCCTCCGCCGTTGACGGTGGAACTACACAGGAGAACGGAAAATGAGCGACTGCCATAGCCTTGGCAACTGCGACGACACGCGCATCGAGCGGCTGTATGAGTACCTCGACGGCGCCCTTTCGCATGCCGATCTGGTCGAGATCAAGGATCACCTTGAGGATTGCCCGGAATGCGCCCAGGAGCATGACCTGGAGTGCCTGATCCGTTCGGTGGTGAAGCGCTCATGCACAGAGGTCGCACCGGCGAAGCTGAAGGCGAACATCCTCGATCGCATCAGCCAGATAAAGACAGTGGATCATTAGGCTCGTTCACCGGATCCAGTGATGAAAACAGGAGAACCCCCGTACATGTACGGGGGTTCTCCTGTTTGCTTTGACCGAGATGTCAGGTGTTGGGGCGCTTACCGTGGTTAGCGCCGCCGCGCTTGCGATCACGGCGCTTGCGTGCACGCTTGCTCATGGCTGCCTCCTTACGTTGCCTGTTGTGGCTCTTGCCGATTGACCACATGGGTCCGGACTGCCCTCCAGTCTCCCATACGCAAGGGGCGCCAGCCTAACGGGCGGCAGGCCGGGTACGCCATGCCCTTGACGAACCCGTGCCTAGGATGGAGCGAAAGCACCCACACTTACCATCGAGCGAAGGAGCGCGGTATGCGCGCAGTGTACGCGGAGTCGATGTCCCCTCAATCAGCGCTGGACGGTTTGCGGGTGGGCGACCTTCCCGAGCCCGATGCTCCGGCGGGTTTTCGCCGGGTCCGGGTACGCGCTTCAGCCCTGAACCACCACGATCTGTGGTCGCTGCGCGGGGTTGGCCTGAGCCGAGACAAACTGCCCATGATCCTCGGTTGTGACGGCGCCGGTGTGGACGACGACGGCAACGAGGTCCTCGTGCACAGTGTGGTTTCCTCGCCGCGCTGGGAGGGGGATGAAACCCTGGATCCCCGCCGCTCACTGCTTTCGGAACACTATCCGGGCACGATGGCTGACTACGTATGGGTGCCGGAGCGGAATCTCGTGCCCAAGCCGGCAGGCCTCAGTTTCGAGGAAGCAGCCTGCCTGCCGACCTCCTGGCTGACTGCTTACCGGATGCTTTTCACCACCTCGCCTGCGGCTCCGGGCTCCACCGTCCTTGTCCAGGGAGCCGGGGGAGGCGTCTCCACCGCACTCATCCGGCTTGCCAGCGCGGCCGGATACCGGGTATGGGTGACGAGCCGCAGCGAGGAAAAGCGCCAGCAGGCTAGAGAATTAGGAGCGCAGGAAGCGTTCGACGCCGGTGCCCGGCTTACGGAGCGGGTGGACGTCGTTTTCGATTCAGTTGGCGAAGCGACCTGGGCGCACTCGCTGAAGGCGCTCAAGCCGGGGGGAGCTGTTGTGACCTGCGGCGCGACCAGCGGCCCCGCTCCGTCAGCCGACTTGAACCGTGTCTTTTTCCTGCAGTTGAAGGTGCTCGGTTCCACCATGGGGACCCGGGACGAGTTGCAGCGTCTGGCGCAGTTCCTGTCCGTCACCGGCGTGCGCCCGAAGATCGACTCGGTGCATCGGCTCGAGAATGCGAGGACCGGGTTCGAACGAATGGCCGATGGGGCGGTGTTCGGCAAGGTGGTCTTCGATCACGGCCACTGATTCGATCAGGAGGTACATGACCGGACGCGCCGCCTGTATCAGGTGCGGGCGGCGCGTCCAACCGGTTCGGCTGGGTTCGGGATACCGCTAGCCGGCGGCGCCGGCTCCGAGAAGCGCAAGGCGCTGGTTCCGCCGGATTGCTTGTTCGTCCGGATCCGGCACCGGTGCAGCAGCGAGCAGCTTGCGCGTGTAGGCCGCCTGGGGGTGCAGGAGAACCTGCTCGGTCGATCCCTGTTCAACCATATGGCCCTCGCGGAGGACGGCGATATGGCTTGCCAACAGTTCCACAACGGCAAGGTCATGGCTGACGAACAGGCAGGCGAAGCCCTGCTCCCGCTGCAGCTCCTGCAGCAGGGCAAGAACCTTTGACTGAACCGATACGTCCAGAGCCGACGTCGGCTCATCCGCCACCAGCAGTGATGGCCGCAGGGAAAGCGCTCTTGCGATGCCGACTCTTTGCCTTTGGCCTCCGCTCAACTCATGGGGATACCGGTTGCGGAAATGCACCGGAAGGTGAACGTCCTCGAGTAGCGCTTCAACCCGCTTGTTCAGAGCAGTCCGTGAAAGTTTTTCGTGCAGGTAGAGGGGCTCGCCGATGCTGTCTCCGATGGATAGCCGCGGGTTCAACGAGGCCGCTGGATCCTGGAAGACGATAGCGAATTTCTTGCGGAGGGGGAGCAGCTGCCGCGTTGTGAGGCGCGTGATGTCAGTGCCCGCAATACTGACCCGGCCGGCGCTTGTCTTCAGCAGGCCGGTCACCGCGCGCGCAATGGTCGATTTGCCGGAACCGGATTCACCGACCAGTCCCATCACCTCGCCCGGGTTGATGGTGAAGGAGACGTCGTGCACCACCTTCGTCGGCGGATGCCGGAAACGGCCGGGGTAAGCGATGTCCACGTTGGCAAGCTCCAGGGCAGGAACGGTGCCGGCATCATGGTGCTCCTGCCTGCGCAGGCGGTCTGTCTCGGCGTAGCGTTCGTGGATCTGCAGTGCACCGTCCACAACTTCCACGTCGACCAGGACCCCGCCTACCCTGGAGCCAAGGTGCGGCACCGCGTCCAACAATCTCCGCGTGTACGGCTCGCGAGGTGAGGCGAACAGCGCCTTGGCGGGCGCTGTTTCGACGATCTTCCCCTGCTCCATCACCACAACCCTGTCCGCAAGGTCCGCCACCACTCCCATGTCGTGGGTGATCAGCAGGACTGCGCTATTGAGTCGCCTGTTCAGTTTGCGCAGCAGCTCGAGAACCTCCGCCTGGACGGTCACGTCCAGGGCTGTGGTTGGCTCGTCGGCGATCAACAGGATCGGATCATTGGCGAGGGCGATGGCTATCATCGCGCGCTGGCGTTGTCCGCCCGAGAACTGGTGCGGGAAGGATTCGTAACGTTGTTCCGGATCCGGGATTTCCACCATGCGCAGCAGTTCGACGGCACGTTCTTTTGCCCGCGCGGGGGATGCCTCTGTGTGCTGCTCGATCACTTCCTTGATCTGTTCACCGACCGTCAGCACCGGATTCAACGCCGTCATCGGCTCCTGGAAAATCATCGCGATGTCGTTGCCCCGGATTTTCCGAAGCTTCGACTGGGAGGCACCGATCAGTTCCTGTCCGAGAAGCCTGGCGCTACCCGTGGAACGTCCGTTCCGGGGGAGCAGGCCGAGCAGGGCCATGGAAGACATGGACTTACCCGAGCCCGACTCGCCCACAATCGCGAGAATTTCTCCGGGGTGGATGTCATAGGAAACGCCCTCGGCAGCCATCATCCATGTGTTCTCGACATTGAAATCAACGCCGAGGTCCTTCACCGTGAGGATCGGTTCGTCAGCCAGGCGGGTTTCGTCGGTGAACGTCTGGGGGTACTTGTTCATAGTCATTGCTTCACCCTTGTCTGTTTGGGATCGAAGGCATCGCGCAGCCCGTCGCCGATGAAGTTCACGGCGAGGGCGATGGCCACGATGAAGACTCCCGGCCACAGGAAAAGCCAGGGCCTGGTGGTCAACGCAGACCGGTTGTCATTGATGGCCTTGCCCAGGGAGGTGTCCGGAGCCTTCACTCCCAGACCAAGGAAGCTCAGGGCCGTCTCGAGGAGAATGGCACCGGAGATGGCCAGGGTCGCGGAAACGATGATGACTCCGACAGTGTTCGGCAGAATGTGCCGCACAATGATCCTCGCGGATTTCGCTCCCACGGATTTGGCCGATTCCACGAATTCCTTCTCCCGGAGGGAGAGGAACTCACCGCGTACGATGCGCGCAAGTCCGGTCCAACTGATTAGTCCGAGGAACACGGCGAAAGGGATGATCCCGCTTCTTGCGACGATCCCTGCCATGACCGCTGCGATCACGAGAGTGGGGATGGTAATGACGACGTCGGTGAAACGCATCAGGACAGCTTCGGTCCAGCCCCGGAAGTATCCGGCCACTGCGCCGATCAGGGTACCGATGGCGGTGCCGACCATTCCCACGATGAAAGCGATGATCAGCGAGGTTTGGATGCCGCGCATGGTCAGCGCGAAGTAATCCCGCCCGAGGACGTCCTGCCCGAAGGGGTGCTCGCCCAGGCTGAACGGCCAGAGGGACAGGGTGGGTTTGCCCTCGTTGAACCGGTCGGCGAGGACGTCGTACTCCTTGTCCCACCAGCCAGGTATGCCGGCGAACCCAATCGATGAGAACGCGAGGATGATGATCAGCGCAAGCAACGCCATCCCGGCGAGAGCGCCGCGATGATGGAAGAAGCGCTCACGGATCAGCCGTCCCTGGCTTTTGGCCTCGGTGTTTCTGGGGGCACTGCCGGCACCCGAATTTCTGGCTTGATCGACTTGGTCCAGGGTGGGACCGGAGGTGGAGATCTCCGTGTCCTGGGTCTGCAGGTTGCGTTCCGCCAGTTCGAGCCTGGCCCGCGAGTCAGAGTTTGTGTGCTTGTCCATGAAGTGTCCTAGCTCAGCGTGATGCGTGGGTCGAGGAAGGCATACGCGATATCTGCCAGCATGTTGAACAGCACCGCGGCGGATCCCACAACAATGAAGAAGGCCATGACGGGTGCAGGGTCCACGTTGCCGATCGCATCGACGAACATCTTCCCCATCCCGTTCCACCCGAACACCGTTTCCGTAATGACCGCGCCGCCCAGCACACCCGCGAAGTCAAAGGCCATCAGAGTGGTGATGGGGATCATGGCGTTTCGGAATGCGTGCTTGACCAGCACGGTGCGCTCGCTCAAGCCCTTCGCCCGGGCCGTGCGGATGTAGTCCTGATTCATCACATCCAACTGGCTTGCCCGTGTGTACCGGGTGTAGGTCGCGAAGGAGATCAGCGTCAGTGCCATGGTGGGCAGCAGCAGGTGCAGTGCGTAGTCCAGGTTGATGACCCAGAAATTGCCCGCCAGATTGACCGACTCGGATCCGGTGGTGGGAATCGGTCTGCCCCCTGCCTTGGCGGACAGGGTTGGATAAGCCTGCAGCATCCGGTCTGCGACAACCAGCAATCCGATGCTCACGCCCACGACGACGGAGATTCGGCGCGCCTGCCCGGCATACGGGCCGCCTACTATCGTGCCCACAGCAAGCGACACCAGGATGGTGGTGACCAGCAAGGCTAAAACGATTAGCCAGTTCGGGTCTGTCATCAGCGGTGCAGTGGCAAGGTAGCCGACGTACCCGGCTGCCGCCGTCGCAAGCGCGGCATAGGTGATCCGCCGTCGTCGGAAACCGGCAAGAAGAGCCACCCAGCCCAGCGCTACCGCCGCTGAGGCGACCAGGATACCGATGGGTCCAAGGGCGGGATTGATGAACCAGTCGGTGACGAGCAGCACGAACAGGGTCACCGACGTAGCGATCGCGGCAGTGCCGAAGACCGTCAGCCGGCGACGGCGGTCGCCGCCGATGACCACCGACCAGATCAACCCCGCTACCAGCCCAAAGCCGGCGATGGCCAGATAGGACAACTGCGGATTCGCCAACCAGGTGTTCAGGTCAATCGCGACGTATTGTTTCAGCAGCGTGGAAAGCCAGAACAGTGGCAGTGAGAACAGCACAAAGGCGATGAAGGTGACGGAGTAGTCGAACGTGCTGTACTGGCGCAACGCTGTGACGATGCCGACAAGCACTCCGAGGAACAGCGCCACCACGGTGGCAACGATCACCAGACGGAACGTTGAACCGATCGCATTCTCCAGTTGCGGAAGAACGGCATTGCCGACGCGGTCCGTGCCGAGGGTGCACTGCACTCCTCCCGGCACAATGCAGTAACCAACCTCCTGCAGCCAGAGCAGGTAGCGCATCAACGGCGGCTGGTCGAGGTTCAGTGCGGCCGTGCGGGCGGCAACAATAGCGGCCTTCTCCGGTCCGCTGGTCTCTCCAAGGTCTTCAAAGGGATCCCCGGAGGAAATAGTGAGGAAGTACATCAGCGTGGTCGCTGCAAACATGATGAAGAACGAGATCACCGTTCTTTTGGCAATGAAGTAGAACACCTGGGCTCCTAGAAAGCGAGACTGTACGAACGCCACAGTTCAGCGGAGGGACGGGCGGCGCCACACGGTTCCGCACGTCCCTCCGCCGAGTATCGCGATCAGTACTTATGGACCTGTCAGAGTTGCTTGGTCCACTCGTAGGCGTTCCAGGAGATGCCCGTCTGCGTCGGGTTGATTACTACCCCTTCCACCTTCGAGCTGTGTGCAATCAGCCCCGGGTTGGCGTAGAGCACCTGGTTGTAGACAGTTGCTGCGAGACGCTCCTCAAGCTGCGTCTTGAGCTCGACAACCTTTTCCGGGTCGGTGTTGGTGACGATCTGCTTCCACAGGGAATCGACTTCCTCGTCGGAGTAACCGCCGAAGTTCTGCTCTCCGCCGGTAACGTAGATTGATTCGCCGGAAGCTACCAGTCCGGATCCAGCCCAACCGAAGATGACGGCATCCCAGGCGCCGGGCTCGGACAGCTTGGCGCTCCACTCAGGATCAGACAGTGCAGTAATTTCGAAGCCTGCTTGATCACAGGAGTTCTTGATCAGCGCTACCTGGTCGGCCCTCAGCTGGCTGGTGGAAGCGTGCATGAGGCGAACGGCTACCGGCTCGGTCTTGCCGGCTTCCTCGAGCAGTGCCTTGGCGCCCTCGATGTCGACTTCATCGTTCATGCTGGCGGACGGAGCGCCATCGAGAACCGTTTGGTATTCCTCCTGGGACGGCTGGTATTCGCGCAGGTTCAGCACCTGGCCGTCAGGTTCGATCGGTGTCACGAACTTGTCGACCATTTCGGCGCGGGGCATGCACTTCGCAAAGGCCTGCCGCACCTTGATGTCCTCGAAGACAGCGCCTTCGCGCTGGTCAAGATCTACGTGGGAGAAGGTCATCGTGGTTCCGGTTTCGATCGTGACATCGTCACCGATCTGTTCCAGGGATGCCTTCGTGTCAACCGTCGGGCTCGACGGATCAACGACATCGACGTCCCCGTTCTGGAGGGCCTGCACCACTTCGGTATCCTCGACCGTCTTGTAGACGATCGTCTCGGTCTTTCCTGCGCGTTCCTCACCCCAGTACTGTTCATTTTTGGTGAGTGTCAGCGTGCCGTTGGAAGCGTTATCCAGCTTGTAGGGACCCGACGACGGGATGATTGCTGTGTCGGGGAGGCTGGGAAGATCAGTCTCGTAGTTCCACCCGGTGTTCCAGAATTCAGCCACAGGCGTCAGTGCATCGACGTCTTCTGACTGGATGGCTTCAACCAGTTCAGCACCTTCGCCGTCGGGGGAGAGGCCACCCTGCTCGGCTGCCACGTGAGCCGGCATGAACCCGCCCACCAGCGCCTCCCAGTCCGCGTACGGTTCGGTGTAAACCAGTTCGAACTCTTTGGCACCCGGATCGCCGACGGGCATCTCGATCTGGCTCCAGCCGTTCGTTGACGAAGGCTGGAAGATGTTTTCATCCTCGCCTGCCGTGACCTGCCCGGAGAATGCGGCCCACGTCAGCAGCACATCATCGAAGTCGATTGCGGTTCCGTCGGACCATACTGCATCTTCGTTGATGGTGTACTTGACGGTCAGAGGATCATCGCTCGTCTTCTCGTAGCTGCCGAACTCTTCATTGCGTTCCCAGCCTTCCGGGCTGAAGGCGCCGAAGCCGCTATGGATCAGGTTGTCGACGTACGTGTTGTAGACACTGTTGGCGTTGGCAGTATTGCCGTTGTAGGAATCGGGGGTCTGACTGATTGCGAGCGTGATGCTTGGCGCGATTTCGCCGGTTGCTTCCGACTCGTTATCCGCCGTTCCGCCGGCGGAGCCGCAGGCACTGAGCATGAGCGTTCCGACGGAAAGTGCCGCGAGCGCGGCGGTGCGCTTGTTACGCATAGATTTTCCTTACTGCTGATTCGGAGACCTATGGGGATCGAAGACCATCTCCCCATAAGGTGATCGGTCCAGAAGGTGATCCCGATCACACGCAGATCAGTATGCCACATCGTTCGCTTATGCAACGTTCAGCCGTGCGGACAACTTCGGGGGCGCATCTGTATGGCTCCGAATGGCTTTAGTAGCCAGACAGGGATGCCCGGATAGACGCCTGCGCCTGGCGAAGAACGGTGAGCACCGTCTCCGCTGCGGTGTCGCTGATTCCTCCCTGCATTCCGGCGGCGTGACGCCGGAGATCCATACGCACCTCGTCGCGGAATCTGTTGATGACGACTTCAAGCTCCTTCACTGAACGGCGGCTGTCAGCTGGACTGGTACCCGGGTGTGATTGCCGGGCCGAGCCGCGGGCTGCCTCGGCGGACGCGGCGAGATCCGCCCGGAGCCCGCGCATGTTCGCACGCAGCTCCTCCCGGACCCCGTCGGCTAGTTTGCGCACCGAAGCCGAGATGTCCACTTCGATGTCCGATAGTTCACCACCCCGCTCCCCAACCTCGGCCGATCCGTTTGCGGTGATGGAGTAGGTGGTGCGCCTGCCATGGGTTTCCGTAGATACAAGCCCTTCCGCCTCCAGTTTCGCCAAACGGGGGTAAATGGTTCCGGCGCTGGGGGAGTATGTTCCCCCGAAGCGGTCCTCCAGGGCCCGGATTATCTCGTATCCGTGTTTGGGTCCGTCCTCAAGTAGCGCCAGCAGGTAGAGACGCAGCGCTCCGTGCGCGAAAACAGCCGGCACTAGTGCCCTCCGTCCTTCGCTCCAGCGGATGCGGGCTCAGCAGATGTCTCAGGGTGACGGTGAAACAGTGCGACGTCACCGGACACTGAACTTGCGCGCACCGTCAGTGTGGAGGCGGTGGAGCCGCGTTCGAAATATTCATTCTTCCCATGCCCGGTGAACTTGCGATCGTTGACGGTCAGGGATCCCGAAACGGACGATGCAGACACATCGATGCCGACCATGGCGGGCAGTCTCACGGTGAGGTCTCCGGACACCGTCCTGGCTTCCAGCTCGCGCGGTTCACCCAGAAGATCGAGCGTGATTTCCCCGCTGACGCTATTGGTGCGGATATCGTCACAGAAGCCCGACGCTGTGATCTCTCCCGAGACGGTCTTGACCACCAGTCGGCCGAAATGGTGGCGCACGATAGCCTCTCCACTGACCGTGTTGACTTTCAGGGTTCCCGACGTGTCGTCCGCCAGGATGGATCCGGACACGGTTTCCAGCGAGGTGTCATGCGTACCGCACGCGAGCGCGTCTCCGTTCACCGTTCGGAGAGACGCGGAGGTTTCTTCGGGAACCGAGACGGTGATTACGGCACTTTCTCTCGGTTTGGCGCCGATCAGCTGCCCGGCGAATCCCGCCCAACCGTGGCTGATACCACTCGCGTGGGTGATCTCCAACTGTCCATCGTTCAGACGGATGTTCATCGGTCTTCCCTCAAGCTCGGATACTTCAAGTCGGGTGATCGGTTCCTCATGAACCAGTACATCCACCCGCCCGCCGATGATGCTGGCCCTGATGGACTGGACCTCATCGAATTCGAGCGTTTGCGGTGATTCGACCTGCCATTCATTCTGCATCGTGATGCTGCCTTTCGGTGGCTCCGCGAATACACGATATATCGCGTGTATGGACACGATATATCGTGTTTTTGGGAACGACAAGAGGCAATCAGCCCTCCGTCACGATCAGACGGGAGCGGGGATCTCCAACCACTGGAACCACCCTCGGTGAAGCACCAGCCAGGCCATCAGACCGTATCCGGCCTGGCCCGGACGGCCACCGTTGGCTGCGAGGTCGGAGCGCCACTGCTCGTGAGCGTGCAGGGGAGTGAAAGTGTCCACGTAGACATGCTTCCGTCGCGTTGTCACATCGGCGAAGGCTGCGGAGAGGTCCGCCAGCCTGCGGTTGCGCTCCGCATCCAACCCGGGCGGAGGCCCAACCACGAGCACCTTGATGCTCATCTGTGCCGCCCCGTCGAGGATGTTCGCAAGATTGAGACGGCTGCGCGCCGTGGAGAGATCGAGGTCGAGGTCCCGATCTGAGAGCGCGATGAGCAGTCTGTTCTCGGTGGTGTCCGCAAATCTGCGGCCGGCCTCCTCCAGCCAGCGTGCTGCCAGTGCTTCCGTGCCCTCTCCGGGAACAGCCAAACTGAATGCTTCGAGAGTTGCATTATCCGGTGTGGTCCGTGCCAGGACCCTGCCCAGCCAACCGAGCGCCCGGGGATCGCCCAGCCCTGCGAGCAGTTCGTCTCCCACTGCGGCAAGCCTTATTCTGCGCTGTTCCACTTTTCCCCTCTGGTTGGTTGTCGGGTCTGATGCTGGGGTACCGGCACAATGACGCCGGATCCTGGCGGGAAACGCCAATGGGCAGGGCCCCAACAGACCCTGCCCATTGTATGTTCGGGCAACAGCTCGCTAGTTACGGTCGAAAGCCTTCTTGACAAGGATTTCCTGCTCCACCGCATGGTGCTTGGCCGATCCGGTTGCCGTCGAGGCTGAGGCAGGACGCGAAGCTAGGCGAAGCTCGCGGTCCAGATGCTGCGGCAGGTTCAACCCGATGAAGGGCCATGGCCCCTGGTTGGCAGGCTCATCCTGAGCCCACACCAGGTCCGCATTCGGGTATGCGGCAATCGCGGACTTGATCTCCTCGACCGGAAGGGGCGCAAGCTGCTCAACCCGAAGGATGGCGGTTGAGGTGTCGTCAGTCTTCTGACGGGCAGCTGCCAGATCATAGTAGAGCCGCCCCGAAACCAGCAGGACCCGCGTCACGTCGGCCGGGTTGAGCCCGGCGCTGTCTTCGATGACCGGCTCGAAGCTGCCCTGGGTGAAGTCCTCGACGCTGCTGGCTGCTGCCTTCAGGCGCAGCAACTGCTTCGGGGTGAAGATCACGAGCGGCTTGCGGGGGCGGCTGTAGGCCTGACGCCGCAGCAGGTGGAAGTGCGATGCGGCAGTAGTCGGGTTGGCGACGACCATGTTGTCTTCAGCGCACATCTGCAGGAAACGTTCGATACGCGCCGACGAGTGGTCAGGACCCTGTCCTTCGTAACCGTGCGGAAGCATGAGCACCAGCGAAGAACGCTGGCCCCACTTCTGTTCGGCGGAGGAGATGAATTCGTCGATGATGGTCTGGGCACCGTTCACGAAGTCGCCGAACTGCGCTTCCCAGAGCACCAGTGCGTCCGGACGTTCCACCGAGTAGCCGTACTCGAAACCCATGGCCGCATACTCCGAGAGCAGGGAGTCATAGATCCAGAACTTGGCCTGCCCCTCACTGAGCTCACCGAGCGGAAGCCACTCGTTGCCGTTGGCGCGGTCATGGAAGACGGCGTGCCGCTGCACGAAGGTGCCGCGGCGGGAGTCCTGTCCCGCCAAACGCACAGGCACACCCTCCATCAGCAGTGAGCCGAAGGCAGCGATCTCGCCGAAGCCCCAGTCGATGCCGCCTTCGCGCGACATCTGCTCCCGCTTTTCGAGCAGGGCCTTGAGCTTCGGGTGGACAGTAAAGCCGTCCGGGAAGGCAAGGTGCGCCTTGCCGATGTGCGCGAGGGTTTCCGCGGTGATGGCCGTGCTTGCCGGGACTCCCACGCCGTTGTCACCACGCTGGGCGAGGGGGCGTTCAATGTCGGAGACGGCTGCGGCGTCCTTGGTGACCACCGGGATGGGGGAGGTCTGAGCTGCATGGGTCTCCGCAAAGACACGCTCAAGCCGCTCCTGGTAGTCACGCAGGGCCTGCTCGGCTTCCTCCTGGCTGATGTCGCCTCGACCGATCAGAGCTTCGGTGTACAGCTTGCGCACTGAGCGCTTCGCCTCAATCAGGTTGTACATCATCGGCTGGGTCATCGAGGGGTCGTCGCCCTCGTTGTGGCCGCGCCTGCGGTAGCACACCATGTCGATGACGACGTCCTTGTTGAACCGCTGGCGGAACTGGTATGCGAGCTCGGCTACGCGGACCACGGCCTCAGGATCATCACCGTTCACATGGAAGATCGGAGCCTGGACCATCTTTGCCACGTCGGTGGAGTACACCGAGGACCGGGATGCAGTCGGCGAAGTAGTGAAGCCGACCTGGTTGTTCACGATGATGTGGATGGTTCCACCTGTGCGGTACCCGCGCAGCTGGGAAAGGTTCAGCGTCTCCGCCACCACACCCTGGCCGGCGAACGCAGCGTCACCGTGAACCAGGATCGGCAGGACAGGGAAGGTGTCTCCCTGGTCCAGGCGGTCCTGCTTGGCACGGACAATTCCCTCGAGCACGGAGTCGACGGCTTCGAGGTGCGATGGGTTGGCAGCCAGATACACCTTGGTTTCATTGCCGCTGTCCGAGGTGTAGGTGCCCTCCGTGCCCAGGTGGTACTTCACGTCTCCGGAACCCTGGACGGAGCGTGGGTCCTGGGTGCCCTCGAACTCGCGGAAAACCTGGGCATAGGTCTTGCCTGCGATATTGGTGAGCACATTCAGGCGACCCCGGTGTGCCATGCCGATGGCAACCTCATCTAGGCCGTCGTCGGCTGCGTCCGAAAGGATGGCGTCAAGCAGCGGAATGAGCGATTCGCCGCCTTCGAGTGAGAACCGCTTCTGGCCCACGAACTTGGTCTGCAGGAAAGTCTCGAAGGCCTCGGCAGCATTGAGGCGGTGCAGGATCCGCAGCTGCTCCTCGCGGCTCGGCTTCGAATACGGGTGCTCAAGCTCGTCCTGGAACCATTGGCGTTCCTCGGGATCCTGGATGTGCATGTACTCGATGCCGGTGGTCCTGCAGTAGGCGTCCCGAAGCACACCGAGGATGGTGCGGAATTTCAGGGCGGGCTTCCCGCCGAAACCCCCGGTAGGCCATTCACGGTCAAGATCCCACAGCGTCAGCCCATGTGTGCGTACGTCGAGGTCTGCGTGCTTGCGCTGCACGTACTCCAGCGGGTTGGTGTCCGCCATGAGATGGCCGCGCACGCGGTAGGCATGGATCAGCTGCTGGATCCGTGCGACTTTGTTGATCTCATCCATTGGATCAACCTGGATGTCCGCGCTCCAGCGCACGGGCTCGTACGGGATCCGCAGCGCTTCGAAGATTTCGTCGTAGAAGTTCTGCTCGCCCAAAAGGAGCTGGTGCACGATCCGGAGGAACTCACCGCTGCCTGCGCCCTGAATGACCCGGTGATCGTAGGTGGAGGTCAGGGTGATGGTCTTGCTGATGGCGTGTTGCGCTAGGGTCTTCTCGCTGGCGCCCTGAAAGGCCGCCGGGTACTCCAGCGCGCCGGCTCCGATGATGCAGGCCTGACCCTTGGAGAGCCTCGGAACAGAGTGGACGGTGCCGATGCCGCCCGGGTTGGTGAGGGAGACGGTGGTGCCGGCGTAGTCATCGGCTCCGAGCTTGCCGGCGCGTGCGCGCTTGACGAGGTCTTCGTAGGAATGCCAGAACTCGGAGAAGTTGAGGGTCTCCGCCTTCTTGATGTTCGGTACGACCAGCAGGCGGGAGCCGTCCGGCCGGGGCATGTCGATGGCGAGGCCGAAATTCACATGCGCAGGCTGCACCGCCGCGGGCTTGCCGTCGACGATGTCGTAGTACACGTTCTGCGACGGGAACTGGGAGAGCGCCCGGATGATGGCGTAACCGATGATGTGCGTGAACGAGACCTTGCCGCCCCGTGCACGCTCCAGGTGGTTGTTGATGACGACGCGGTTGTCGATGAGCAGTTTGGCCGGAATGGCGCGGACACTGGTGGCGGTGGGAACCGTCAGGCTGGCGTCCATGTTGGTCGCGATGGCCTTTGCCGGCCCACGAAGCACGGTAACGGAGTCCTCGTCCATGTCGGGGTTCAGGTCCGACTTCGGGAGCTGCGCGGGGATGGGAGCCTTTTCTGCCTTTGCCTCTGCTTTCGGCTCGGCCTTGGCTGCAGGCTTTGCATCCGGAGCCGGCTTCGACGCTGCAGCCGGCTTGTCTGCACTTGGTTTCTTCGGTTCTTCCTTGCGGACCGGTGGTGTTCCGGACTCCTGGCTGGCAGCGGGTGACTCGCCCGATGCCTTCGGGGCGTTCTGCTCCGTCCGGACGACGGGCAGTTCGCGGGTGGGAGGGTTGGGGTCTGAGCCGGCTGACCGCTCAGCCGCATGGCGCCCGTTGTCCGAACCGCTGTTCTCGGCCTCGAAGGATTCGAAAAGGCTCCACCACTTCTTGTCTACCGAATTCCGGTCTTGTTGGAATCGCTCATAGAGCTCATCCACAAGCCATTCGTTTCCGCCGAACTCTTCCGGTAGACGATGGTTGGGTTGTTGTGGCACTTGTTATACGCCCTCTTCCATGAGTTGCCCTTGGCCCAAAAAGATCCGCAAAGGGTGAATCGGCGCTCGCCTGACCCTGTTGACCTGCCCTTCAGTCTAATGACAGTTTCAGGTAACAAGCCAATCTCGGCGGCTCGCCCGCGCGGAGGTATTCCGATTGCGCCATGCATACCCGAACGGGCCCCGAATTGGACATACACTCGCTTGTGTAACCGACCGCAGGAGCACCCCGTGCGTTTCATCAACACGCCCTCAACTGACCTCACCTACTCGGACGTTTTCCTCGTACCGTCGTCTTCCGAAGTGATCTCACGGTTTGACGTCGACCTCGCGAGTGACGACGGAACCGGTACGACGATCCCGCTCGTCGTCGCCAATATGACGGCAGTCACCGGGCGCCGGATGGTGGAAACCGTAGCTCGCCGGGGCGGACTGGCAGTATTGCCGCAGGACGTCCCCACGAAGGTGATCAGCGAGGTCACCGGTTGGGTCAAGCAGCGCGACCTCATCTTTGAAACACCCCTGAAGCTGCAGCCCGGCAACACCGTGATCGATGCACTGCATCTGATCAACAAGCGCGCCCATGGCGCCGTGATGATTGTCGACGACGACAACCGCTGTGTCGGCGTGGTCCGCGCAGCAGACTGCGAGGGTGTGGACCGTTTCGCCTCTCTCGAGTCGGTGATGCGGGCCGCACTCACGCTTGATGCCGCGCGCTTCTCCCAGGACCGGGACGAAGCCCTCCAGCAGGCCTTCGAGGAACTCGATGCGGCCGGTGCATCCCTCGCTGCGATCGCGCAGGACGGGCAGCTCGCGGGTGTCATCACGAGGAAGGGCGCACTGCGCTCGACCATCTATCAGCCCGCAACGGACGGCAAGGGCCGGCTGCGGGTGGCAGCCGCCGTCGGAATCAATGGGGACGTCGCATCCAAGGCGGCTGAACTGCTCGAAGCCGGCGTAGACGTCCTCGTGGTCGACACCGCCCACGGCCACCAGCGCAAGATGCTCGACGCTCTGAAAGCCGTCACTTCCCTCGATCCCTCGGTACCCATCGTTGCCGGAAACGTCGTCAGCGCCGACGGCGTGCGCGACCTGGTGGAGGCAGGCGCTTCAATCATCAAGGTGGGTGTGGGCCCGGGAGCCATGTGCACCACCCGCATGATGACGGCGGTCGGCCGTCCGCAGTTCTCCGCCGTTCACGAATGTGCGCAGGCTGCGGCAGAGCTTGGCGCCCATGTGTGGGCCGACGGCGGTGTCCGGTATCCGCGCGACGTCGCCCTTGCGCTCGCGGCAGGTGCCAGCCAGGTCATGATCGGGTCCTGGTTCGCCGGCACCTACGAAAGCCCCGGGGACCTGCAGACCGACAGCCAGGGCCGCCAGTACAAGGAGAGCTTCGGGATGGCATCGGCCCGCGCTGTCCAGAACCGGACCCAGCGAGAGGACGTATTTGCCCGGGCGCGCAAGGGATTGTTCGAGGAAGGCATTTCCACCTCGACGATGTACCTCGATCCGGCCCGCCCGGGCGTCGAGGACCTGCTCGACATGATCACTGCGGGTGTGCGGAGTTCGATGACCTACGCTGGGGCGCGCTCGCTCGCGGAGTTTCGTGAACGCGCCATCGTGGGCGTGCAGTCGGCGGCAGGCTATGAGGAAGGCCGTCCGCTTCAGCAGAGCTGGTAGGGGCACGACGCCGGTGCTGAAGGTTCGTGCGAGAGCCAGAGCCGGAGCCAGTGCCAGTCACTGTGCTGTTGCTGTAAACTAAAAACCTTATGGACAGTTCCTCTAGGGGCCGGCCCATGGCGCGCACGCAGCGACAGGCAGCATCGATCCGATGTGCAGCGCAGCCATCCAGAGCCGGCAACCCCCGTTCACATGCCCATCATTCACTCTCTTCGGCGCGGCCCGCTTCAGCCGGACCATCCGCGTTGGGAATTCTCTGCGCGGATGCCGCCGGGTCCGGGGACGTCGTTTCCGGCAGCGCTGCCTCCGGGGAGCACTCCCAGCCGGACGAGCCCTCTCAACCGACGGAGCCTGAGAAACCCGGTGCGCCGGGTGAAACCGGCGCACGGCCGTCAGTACCGGCGGTGATCAGGTAATGGAGTGGTTCTACCTGCTCGCCGGCCTGCTGCTGATCCTTGGCACCGGCTTCTTCGTCGCCGTTGAGTTTGCCCTGGTTGCTCTTGACCAGACCTACGTCCAGCGGGCGGTGGATGACGGTGACAAACGAGCCGAGCCGCTGCTCCGCTGCCTCAAGTCGCTTTCTACCCAGCTCTCCAGCTGTCAGCTCGGCATCACGCTGACCACGCTGTTAACCGGTTACGTCATGGAACCGTCGGTGGGCCGTCTGCTCGAGACACCGCTGGGCGCCCTCGGTATCCCGGATACCGCCCGGGCATCAATCTCGCTCATTCTCGCCATGGTCCTGGCGACGCTGCTCTCGATGCTGATCGGCGAGTTGGTGCCCAAGAACATGGCCATAGCCCTGCCCTTCAAAGTCGGCAAGACCCTCGCACGCCCGCAACTCATTTTTACGGCAATCTTCAAACCGGCGATCGTTGTCCTCAACGGTTTCTCCAACCGAATCCTGCACCTTTTCGGCCTGGAGGCAAAAGAGGAAATTTCGGGAGCGCGGACGCCGTCTGAGTTGTCCTCACTGGTACGCCGGTCCGCTGAACTGGGAACTTTGAACCAGGGAACCGCGAACTTCCTCGCCCGCACCTTCAGCTTTTCGGAGCGCACGGCAGCCGACGTCATGACTCCGCGTATCCGGATGGCAACCATCGAATCCGACGAGACTGTGGCTGACGTCGTGGACCTGGCACGGAGGACGGGTTACTCGAGGTTTCCGCTCATCGGGGACTCACCCGACGACATCCGCGGCGTGGTCCACGTCAAGAAGGCAGTCGCCGTGCCGCGTTCCAGGCGTGCCGAGCTTCCGGCCGGCACCATTATGACTGACGTGCTCCGGATTCCCGAGACGGTGCACCTTGACTCCCTGCTCAGCGAGCTCCGGGAGGCCAACCTGCAGCTCGCTGTGGTTCTCGACGAATACGGCGGAACCGCCGGAGTTGTCACGCTTGAAGACCTGGTCGAGGAAATTGTGGGTGAGGTGGCTGACGAACACGACAAGCTCAAACCCGGTGTTCTGCAAAGTGCAGCCGGAAACTGGTTCTTCCCGGGCATCATGCGTCCGGACGAGGTCAGCGACCAGATCCCGCACCTGTCAGTGCCCGATGAAGCGGGTTATGAGACAGTCGGCGGGTTCATGATGTCCGTCCTGGGCCGGATTGCCGAGGTCGGCGATCGCGTGCAAGTGCCCGACGGAACCCTTGAGGTGGAACGCATGGATGGACGCCGGATCGATCGCATCAGTTTCATCCCGATGGAGTCCGAAGAGACCGGGCAGCCGGGCCCGGGAACCTCGGCCGTAGGAGGTTCCCGATGAACGACTGGGCAGGAATTCTCTGGCTGGTCGTTCTGCTGATCGGCAATGCGTTCTTCGTCGGTGCGGAGTTCGCGATCATGAGCGCACGGCGAAGCCAGATCGAACCGCTCGCGGAGGAAGGCTCCAAGCGAGCGCGCACTACCCTCTGGGCGATGGAACACGTCTCTCTCATGCTCGCCTGTGCGCAGCTGGGCATCACGGTATGCTCGCTGCTGATCCTTCAGGTGGCTGAGCCCGCTATCCATCACCTGATGGTGGTCCCGCTTGAGGCGATCGGTCTGCCGGAAGGGCTGGCGGACGGCATTGCCTTCGGTATCGCGCTTGCGCTCGTGACCTTCCTGCACGTGACGTTCGGTGAGATGGTCCCGAAGAATATCTCTGTATCGGTGGCCGACAAAGCCGCACTGCTCCTCGCGCCGCCGCTTGTGATGGTCGCGAAGATCGTGCACCCAGTGATTTCCACCCTGAACTGGACCGCGAACCACATCCTGCGCGCCATGCGCATCGAGCCGAAGGATGAGGTGACCTCGTCCTTCACGCTGGAAGAGGTGCAGTCCATTGTGCAGGAGTCGACGCGCCACGGACTGGTGGACGACGACGCCGGGCTGATCAGCAGTGCGCTGGAGTTTTCGGGCCAGACCGCGGGGACCGTCATGGTCCCGCTGGATGAACTCGTCACCCTCGGCACCGACTCAACACCCGAGGAGTTCGAGAGAGCGGTCGGCCGCACCGGGTTTTCCCGTTTCGTGCTGGTCGATGAGCTGGGCAACCTCACCGGCTATCTGCACCTGAAGGACGTTATGTCCATGCCGGAACAGGCGTACGCGCGGCCCATCACAGAAAACAAGGTCCGCGCCCTGGCCAACCTGAGCGCGGACGACGAGATCGAGGAAGCGCTTGCCACCATGCAGCGCACCGGATCCCATCTGGCCCGCGTGATGACGCGGGATGGACAGGCCAGGGGCGTGCTCTTCCTCGAGGACGTCATCGAGCAGCTGATCGGCGAAATCCGTGATGCCACGCAGAACCAGGGGCTTCGGAGAACCGGGGAATCACTGCAGGAAGGTCAACAGATGGGCGTCTCAGACGTACGGACGAGCCGAACCTCCTGATTGACCACCACGGCGGGCCGCTCCACCCGGAGGGCCTCGCCGTGGTGAGAGGTCGAATCAGTCCCAGCCCTCCTGTGGCGTGGCACAGCTGTTCCGGAACACGTACTGGGAAGGCCGCTTCCGCTGCCTGCTTGACCAGTCGATGGCTGGGCGGCGTTGCTTCTCCGGCAGGTAGCCGAGCCGGTAAACCGCCATCAGCTCCAGCTCGTCCGGAACCCGGAGAATCGACTCCACACGCTTCCAGTTCGCGGGCACTTCCATCGGGAAGGAAACGAACTGGATTCCCATGCCCAACTCAACGGTTGTCAGCCAGAGGTTTTCCATCGCGGCCCCCATGCTGAACACCGAATAGAAGCCGGACAGTTCACCGGGCCGGTACTCGGTCCTGTCCAGCATCACGCCCAGCAGCAGGGGCGAGCCGGCGACGAGCTTCCGGTTCTCCTCGCCTAGTGTCTGCGGAACGCGAAGCTTGTTCATCAGAGTTTGTCCGGATGGGGTGAATACCCTTTTTGTGAAAGGGCGAAGCAGCGCGGGAAGCTGGTCGAAGAGCATGCCGTCCCGCCGTTGCTCCATTTCGGCCTCGCTGAACCGGAAGTAGCGCTTGTAGCGCTCGAAGAACGTTCCCTCGGCCATCACCTGGGTCATGCTCTCGCCGCTGATTGCCGCAATCTGACCGATGGTCTTCCGGTCCTCAACAACAACGAAGCGCCAGGGCTGGCTATTCAACTGTGACGGCGCGGCGCCCGCGACCTGCATCAGGAGCTGCTGATGGTCCTGGCTGACAGGGTCGGGCAGGAAGGGCCCGTTGGTGGTCTTGCGGTTGAAAACGACGTCGAGGAATTCCACGGGTGTCCTAGGGTCAACGGTTCAGGAAGTGAGTGCCACTATGAGGCTCAGGATATAGAACGGCAGCGGAACCAGCGCGGCGTAAACGTGCCGGCGCGGGTGGCGGCGCGCAGAACCGACGTAGGGCAGCGCTGCCAGGGCAAGCACCGCGGGTATCAGGTACCAGCCCGCCTGGTTTGGACTCCACCACATCGAGCTTGCGGCAAGGAGAGCCAGCACGAAGGTTGCTAGATACAGGCCGTGATGTAGCCACCGGAACCCGCTCGAATCGACGATCCCGGCTCGTACAGAGACACCGAAGAACGCGTTGAGGATGTAGGTTCCGCTCGCCAGCACGAACAGGAGTTCAATCCCCGTCACGGGAAGGCGGGCTTCGGTTCAAGGTGGCTCGACACACGACCATTTTCGCATTCAACTCGTGCGCGGTCAGAATGCGAATGATTCGCGTTTAGGTTAGAGTTGAGCGAGCCTCCCAAGGCGTCCACAGCCCTTTCCGACACAGATCGAGGACATTCATGCGCAGCTTTCCCGCGCGAACGACGGCGGTGCTCACCTCCCTGGCGCTTCTTCCGCTGGCACTGGCCGGTTGCGGCCAGGACGCCGGGGGTTCCGGCCAGGCAGCAGAAAGTGCTGCATTGCAGGTCGTAACCTCTACGAATGTCTATGGGAACATCGTCGAATCCGTCGGTGGAGACCATGTCGAGGTGACCGCCATCGTCAACAGTCTCAGTCAGGACCCGCACTCCTATGAGGCAACGGTGCAGGACAAGCTCGCGGTATCAAAAGCGGACCTTCTGGTTGAAAACGGCGGCGGCTATGATCCCTTCCTGCACACGCTTGCCGATTCAGTGGAGATGGATCACGAGTACGTACTCAGCGCCGTCGACATCGCTGAAGTAGCACCTCAGGGGAACGCGCACGCCGAAGCAGAGGACCATTCGGAAGACGGACATGATCATGGCTCCTTCAACGAACACGTCTGGTACAAGCTCGACGCGATGGCTGACCTCGCAGATGCAGTAGGGGAGAAACTGGCGGCGCTCGACCCCGGGAATGCCGACACCTATGAGAGCAACGCCGCCTCCCTCGCGGACGAACTTGCTGATCTGCAGGACCAGGCGGAGGCACTTGCTCCTGACGCCGCAGGAAAGGAAGTAGCCGCCACTGAACCGGTGCCCGCGTACCTGCTGGAGGCGGCCGGGCTGGAGGATGCCACGCCCGCCGACTACACCGAGGCCATTGAGGAGGGCGCAGATGTGCCCGTCGCTGCGCTGAACGAGATGCAGGAACTCGTGAAGAGTCGCTCAGTTGCCTTCCTGGCCTACAACGAGCAGACGGAGGGGCCACAGACGCAGGCAGTACGCGGCACGGCCGAGGCCGCCTCGGTACCGGTGGTCAACTTCACCGAGACCCTTCCGGAGCGTACGGATTACCTCTCCTGGATGGCCACCAATGTCGAGAACATCGCTGAAGCACTGAAGTCCTGACAGAATTGGCCGAGACACTCCCATCCCTGCTTCAAGGAAACTCCATGGTCACTGAGGACGACGGCGGTGCTGCCGCCCACCCCGCAGTGAGCCTGCGCTCCGCCTCCCTCTCTTTCGGTCAGCGGACGCTCTGGCGGGAGCTGGATCTCGACATCCGGCCGGGCGAGTTCCTTGCGGTTCTCGGTCCGAACGGGTCGGGCAAGACCAGCCTGTTGAGAGTGCTTCTCGGCCTGCAGGAGCTGGACTCGGGTACCGCGACGGTCAACGGCCACGCACTGCATCGCGGAAGCCGCGCCTTCGGTTACATCCCGCAGCAGAAGTCTTTCGCCGCCGAGACCCCGCTGCGGGCTCGGGACCTGGTGGGACTCGGTGTGGACGGGCACCGTTGGGGTTTCCGTCGCGGCGGCGCGAACTACCGGCGCACCGTGGACGCGCTCCTTGAAAAGGTGGGTGCGTCGTCGTACGCGGATGCTCCCGTCGGCCGGTTGTCCGGAGGGGAGCAGCAGCGGCTGCGCGCCGCCCAGGCACTGGCCGCAGATCCGCAGGTGCTGCTGTGTGATGAGCCGCTGCTCTCGCTGGATCTTCACCACCAGCAGGCGGTGAGTAAGCTCATCAACGACCAGTGCCGCGAGCACGACACGGCAGTGGTCTTCGTCACGCACGAGATCAATCCGATCATCGACTATGTTGACCGCGTTCTGTATCTGGCCGGCGGACGGTTCCGGGTAGGCCGGCCGCAGGATGTCATGACGAGCGAAGTGTTGTCCGATCTCTACGACAGCAGGGTCGATGTCATCCATAACAACGGCCGCATCGTCGTTGTGGGCCTTCCGGATGCCACCACGCATCACCACGCAGAGGTGGCACAGCCGTGACGTTCGACGAGATGCTCCAGGCTATTTTCACGTTCGACAATTACAGCGAGCTGCTTCCGCTTGTTCAGAACTCGATCTGGGCGGGAGCGGTGCTGGGGTTACTGGGCGGCCTGATCGGCACCTTCGTGATGATGCGTGATCTCGCCTTCGCTGTGCACGGGATCGCCGAACTCTCCTTCGCCGGTGCCGCATTTGCCCTGCTGATCGGCGCCAATGTGGTGTTCGGCTCGCTGATCGGCTCAGTCATAGCCGCCCTCCTGCTCGGCATGATGGGTATCCGGGCACGCGACCGCAACTCGATCATCGGCGTCATCATGCCTTTCGGGCTGGGCCTGGGAATCCTGTTCCTGGCTCTTTACGAGGGCAGGGCGGCCAACAAGTTCGGCCTGCTCACCGGGCAGATTGTCTCAGTTGACCAGGTGCAGCTTGCGCTCCTGGCCGGCTGCGCCGTCGTCGTCATGGTTGCGCTGGGGGCCATCTGGCGCCCGCTGACCTTTGCCAGCGTGGATCCTGACCTCGCCGAGGCGCGCGGCGTCCCCGTACGCGGGCTGTCGCTGGCATTCATGTTCCTGCTGGGCGTCTCCGTGGCGCTGTCCATTCAGGTGGTCGGCGCACTGCTGGTGCTCGCGCTACTCATTACGCCCGCTGCGGCAGCGCTCAAGGTCACCTCGTCACCCCGGCTCGTGGTGCTGCTCAGTGTTGCGTTTGCCTGCACCTCGGTGGTCGGCGGGATCCTCCTGGCGCTGGGCGGGCGGATTCCCATCAGCCCGTACGTGACCACCATCTCATTCGTGATCTATCTGGTGTGCAGGATCATCAGCTGGCGCCGCTCGAAGAGGGCGACGGCGTCGGAGTCCCGCGCGGTGCAGCCGGCCTAGCCTTTCGCGGCGCTGCACTCCGGGCACAGCCCGTAAATCTCCACGGTGTGCGCAACCTCGGTATACCCGTGCTCCTCCGCCATCCGGGCAGCCCACTGCTCAACTGCCGGCGCTTCGATTTCCACTGCCCGTCCGCACCGGCGGCACAGCAGGTGGTGGTGGTGGTGTTCGACGGCGCACCGGCGGTAGACAGCCTCTCCCTCGCCGTTCCGCAGCACATCCACCAGGCCGTCATCGGCCATTGATTGAAGGATGCGGTAGGCGGTCGCCAGGGAGACCGATTCGCCTCGTTCGTGCAGTTTGCGGTAGAGCTCCTGCGTGCTGACGAAGTCGTCCAGCTCATCGAGGGTGGCGCTGACCGCCCGGCGCTGCCGCGTAACACGCTGCTCCGATCCTTTGCGGACCGGCTGTCCTGCTTCAGCAGACATGCGTAGCGGTCACCTCCCTCTCGAAATAAGCTGCATTCCCGGAAGGCTTCTCCGGATTGAACTCGCGTCAAGGGTAGCACCGGCGCCTGCGGAGCTCCGCTGTGCGGGTACCGAAGAGAAAGTGAACAGACCGAAGACACGAGCGGAGCGACGGCGATAGTGTGGGCGCATGTTGCTGACGAAGTTCACCCACGCGTGCGTCCGCCTCGAGAAGGACGGGACTGTGATCGTCCTGGATCCCGGAAGTTTCTCCGAGGTTGAGGAGGCAGTCTCAGGTGCGGCCGCCATCCTGATCACCCATGAACATGCCGACCACTTCGACAAGGAACGAATCACGGCCGCTGTCCGCGCAGATCCGGCGCTCGAGGTATTTGCCCCGGAGGGCGTCGCTGCACAGTTGAGCTCGGAAGTGGGGGAGCATGACGGCGGCGCGGACCGTGTGCATGCCGTCGAACCTGAGCAGAGCTACACCATTGCCGGATTTGACGTGCGGACCTTCGGAGGGCAGCACGCCCTGATTCATCCGCATATTCCCGTCGTGAAGAACATTGGATTTCTGATCGAGGGAGCCCTCTACCACCCGGGCGATTCGTTCATTGTCCCGCATGGAGTACACGTACAGACGCTGCTTGTGCCGGTCCACGCGCCGTGGTCGAAGACGGCCGAGGTGATCGATTTCGTGACCTCCGTCAGGGCGCCGCGGGCCCACCAGATCCATGACGCCCTACTGAACGAGACCGGACTCGCCATGGTTGAGGGTCACGTCACCCGGCTGGGGAAGCACTACGGAACGGAATTCAGGCACCTGGATCCCGGACAAAGCGTGGAGATCTAGCGCTTCGCTCGCCTTGGTTCGCTGGTCCTGGTTCATTCGCGCGTGCGGGGAGGAACGGTGTACGTAGCGACTTCTTTCAACCGCGGGGAACGTGCGTCGCCGGCTGTCACACCGGTTGCCCATTGCAGCTTCATCCCGTCCTCGGTGTCTTCGAGGACAGCCAGGTTGTTGTCGAACCAGGGCCCCTTGACGGTCGTCCAGGAGAAGGGCGGCTTGGGCACTTTCACCGAGCGGGCTACCAGTGCGCCGATCGGGCTGGCGACGCCATAGGACATCACCACAGTGGCAAACCGCAGCGCGCGGGGCAGCGGATTGCGAACCGGGGAGCAGACTGCCTGAAGGATGCGGCTGCCGGAGGAACGCTCAACCTCTGCGATGTAGGAAAAGTGCACGTCACCGGAGAGGAACGTCACCGTCTGTGGCGCAGGTCCCCGCTTCCCGTCCGCCACCTCAAGTGCACGGTCGGCAATTGCGCGGAAGCTGCGCTGAAAAGCAGCCCAGTGCTCGAGATCGAGGGCCTGCCGCAGTGTTTCGCCGATCCGTGCTCCCAGCTTCCCCCAGGCTCCCTCCGAGAGGGCTTCGTCCCAGGACTCAATGTGATGGAGCCCGCGCGGGAGGAGGAAAGGGAGTGAGGTCGCGACGAGCAGGTGCCGTACTCCGCCTTGGAAGTGCTCGTCCAGCCACGTAAGTTCTGCGTCATCGAGAAGGGACCGTCGCCCCGGGTCGAGTACGCGTGCGGCTCGTGAGTCGACCGTGATAATCCGTACGCCGCCGATATCCCGGCAGTAGCTCCAGCGGTAGCTGAGCGGGTGGGAATCGGCGCGTTCAGCGAACGCCTCAAGATCGGCAGTGAGGTCCAGTTCCCCGGCACCAGTGTGAGCGGAAACCTGTCGCCACAAGGTGTCTTCGGCGCGGGCTGCCGGGGAGAGGTTCCCGAGGTGCTGGTAAACCCAGTAGGACGCCAGTCCGGCGACAATGCGGCCGTGCCACCACGTGGTCGCGTTCATTTTTTCCCGCCAGGTGAGGGACGCGTTCCAGTCATCGCGGATGTCATGGTCATCGAAGATCATCGCGCTGGGAACGGTGGAAAGCAGCCAGCGGTTCGCTTCGTCAGACCAGGCGAGCTTGTACAGGTGGGCGTACTCCTCGTAGTCCTTCAATTCCTCCCCGGGCGGTTCATCAAGCGATCGGCGGGATGCGATGAAATCCTGCATTTCACTGCTCGTCGAGTCCGCATAAACCTGGTCACCGAGGAGGGCAAGCAGATCGGGCCTGACGGCGTCGTCGTCGTCGTTCCCTGCCTGATCGAGCGCGTAGGCGCGGAGAGCATCCACCCCATGGGTCGCATTACCCATGGCATCGTGCGGGACGCTGGTCCGGCACGATCCGAAGGCAAGTCGAAGCCGCCGGTCCGGGTGCAGTGTTCGGATCGACGGATCGGGGAACGGCGAATCTCGCTCCGGCCAGACGCGCTCGCCGTCTATGCCGAGGGTGTACCTGAGGGTGGCGCCGGCGGGTAGACCCTCCGCTTCCACCAACGCGTAGTGATGATCATGGACGGCGAACGTAGCGGCAGTCCACGAGTGCACCCCCACGCGCAGTTCGACCGTGCAGGCTGCGCTGGTTTCAACCCACAGCGACGCCGAAGTTTCATCGACATACCGGAGCATCGGACCGAGCACCAGTGAAGCTGTCATTGTCCTGTTTTACCCCCTCGTGCAGTGGAGGGCCAGAGGGATGGAAGTCTGCCGCCGCAGGGCTGCCGATCGCCGGCTTGGATGGGAGAGCGGAGCTGTGGTGAACTTGGCTCACACCCGTGACCGGTGTGCCACCGGTCACACTTTCTAAGGAGATCCTCATGGAGACTCTGATGGACGTGCAGGCGCTGCGGAACCGGATGACCTCCGGTCAGCAGACCGTCCTGCTGGATGTTCGCTGGGCGCTGGGCAACCCCCACGGCCACGAGCAGTACCGATCAGCTCATATTCCAGGTGCCGTCTACGTTGACCTTGAAACGCAGTTGTGCTCGCATCCATCCGCAGTGGAGGGACGGCACCCGCTGCCGGAACCGGCGGCGCTCGAGGAGGCGGCCCGACAATGGGGCATCAACGACGGCGATGTAGTCGTTGCCTATGACGACACGGGCAATCTGTCGGCAGCACGCCTCTGGTGGCTGCTTCGCGACGCAGGACTCACCAGCGTCCACCTGCTCGACGGCGGACTGAGTGCGTGGCAGGCAGCCGGCTACGAGACGGAGCGCGGCGAGGAGCAGCACTGCCTGGGCGAAGTAAACCTCAGCTCCGGACACATGCCTGTCCTGACGACGGTCGACGGCGTTCTCACCCTGGCGCGAAACGGCGTCCTGCTCGATGCCCGGGCGGCGGAGCGCTACCGCGGTGACACCGAGCCGATCGACCCGAAGGCCGGACACATACCAGGCGCGGCGAGCGCACCCACCTCGGACAACCTCACACCGGAGGAGACGTTCCTGCCGCCGGCGGAACTGCGCCGGCGCTTCGCTGCACTCGGTATTACAGATACTGCAGACGTCGCCGTGTACTGCGGATCCGGTATCACGGCTGCTCACGAGATTGCTGCTCTTGAGGTTGCCGGCTTTTCGGCGGCCCTGTATCCGGGATCGTGGTCACAGTGGTCCCAGCGTGCGGATCTGCCGGTGGCGACGGGTCCCTGACCTACGCCGGGCGGTGTGGGTTGGCTCAGTTCCGTCATGAGAGAGTAACGGTTATGACCACTGCATTTGCCTATGCCGCCACCTCGGCGTCCAGCGGGTTGGGGCGCGCAACCGTTGAACGTAGGGAACCGGAGCACGACGACGTCGAGATCGCCATCGAATACTGCGGACTGTGCCACTCGGACGTCCATGCGACCCGGAGCGAATGGGGTACTACCCGCTATCCGCTGGTGCCCGGCCATGAGATTGTCGGCCGGGTTACCCGGGTGGGGGAGTCCGTGAACTCCTTCGCTGTCGGAGACAGGGTGGGAGTCGGCTGCATGGTGGACTCCTGCCGGGCGTGCGAAAGCTGCGCGAACGGCCTGGAACAGTACTGCGAGAACGGGATGACCGGCACCTACGGCACACCCGACCGCAGGCACGACGGCGAAGTCACCCAGGGCGGCTACTCAACCTCGATTGTTGTGAATGAAGGATACATTCTCCGGATACCGGAGAGTCTGGATCCGGCGGCGGCCGCGCCGCTGCTGTGCGCCGGCATCACAACGTTCTCCCCGCTCAATCACTTCGGAGTGGAGAAAGGGGACGCGGTCGGGGTCGTCGGACTGGGCGGCCTGGGCCATATGGCTGTGAAGATCGCCAAAGCTATGGGAGCCGAGGTGACGGTGTTCACCACTTCCGCCGGCAAGGTGGACGCCGCGCGCCAGCTGGGCGCAGACCACGTGGTGATTTCCAGGGATGCTGACGCCATGGAAGCCGCCGCGAACACGCTGGACATCGTCATCGACACGGTGGCAGCGCCGCATGACCTCAATCAGCTGATTCGCACCCTCCGGCTCGACGGAGCGTTGTTTCAGCTCGGCTTGCCTGCAGACCCGATGCCGGCCGTTGACCCCGGCCTGCTGATCCGCAAACGGCGCACGTACGCCGGCTCGCTCATCGGTGGCATCGCGGAAACGCAGGAGATGCTCGATTTCTGTGCAGAGCATTCAGTGGTGTCGGATATCGAGTTGGTCACCGCCGACCAGCTCAACTCGGCCTACGACCGCATGGTTGCAGGCGATGTGAAGTACCGGTTCGTTCTCGACGTCAGCTCACTTAAGGAGTACCTATGAGCACGATCTTCACCAGGATCATCGCCGGCGAGATACCCGGCCGCTTCGTCTGGAAGGACGAGGACGTGGTGGCCTTCTTGACCATCGAACCGATTACCGACGGGCACCTGATGGTCGTTCCCCGCCGTGAGGTAGCCCACTGGATTGATCTCGAGCCGGACCTCCTCGGCAAGGTCATGCGGGTGGCACAACAAATTGCCAGGGTTCAGGAGAAGGAGTTCGATGCGAGGCGCATCGGAGTTCTGATGGAGGGCTACGAAGTTCCCCACGTACACGTCCACATCTGGCCGACGCAAAGCCCTGCTGACTTCGATGTCCACAACATCGATTCGAACCCGGATCCGGAGAAGCTCGACGAGAACGCAGAACGGCTTCGGGCTGCCCTGCGCAGTGCAGGGTTCGGCGAGAACGTTCCTGACTGACTCAGGCGGCCAGTGCTTCTCCCAGAGCTGTCCTGATCCGTTTCTCGGAAACCGAGTAGGCGGTTCCGAGCTCCTGTGCAAACAGGCTGATCCGTAGTTCTTCAAGCATCCAGCGGACACGCCGTAACGCTGGCGGCACCGGCCGTCCCTGCGGGGCGACGGCGGCTACGGCGTCGTCGTACTCGTCTTCAAGGCGCTGCACCACTGCAGTGTTCACGCCGTCGCGCTGGACGTTGGTCTCCAGTTTCTCGAGCCGCCTTTCCATGCCGGCAAGGTACCGGGGGAGATGGGCCAGTTGCGCGTATCCGGTCGTTGCAACAAAACCTGGGAAGACGAGCTGCTCAAGCTGGCTCTTTATGTCGTTGAGCGCGGTGATGAGCGCCAGGCTCGTAGCGCCTTTCAGCCGTTTTTCAATCCTGCGGGCGCTGGCCAGGATTTTCTCAACCGTTGCCGTGACGGTGAACACCGTATCGATGAGTTCGGCGCGGACGGTCTCGTACAGCCCGTCGAACTCTTCCGCCGTCCATGGAAGCTGCTCGGGCGTGAGCTTGTCGATCGCCGCGATGGAGCAGTCCTCGATCAACGCAGCGACGCTGCCGTGGGGGTTCTGGCTGAAGGTCAGTTTCTCCGAATTGCTCAGATGCTCAAGGACATACCGCGCCGGGCTGGGTACCCGCAACGCAAGCAGCCGGATGACGCCTGTACGCATGGCGGCGACCTGTTCGGCCGGGTTGGGAAAGACCCGGAGCCCCACGGCGTTCTGTTCGTCCACGAGCGCGGGATAGCCGGTTACCCGGTGACCCCCCACGATCCGGGAAACTTCATGCGGGATAGCGCCGAAGGTCCACGCGGTTGCGCCGCTGACTTCCTTGATGCCGGGAGCGGACTCCGACGACAACGGCGGCGGAGCCGGTTGCTTCCGACCGGCCGCCTTGCTGATCTGCTGTACGGAGCCCGGCGTGGCGCCCAGGGATTCGGCAATCGCGCGCCTGGTCAGCGGGGCGAGCCGATCCTGCAGAGCGGGAAGGTCCTTGTCCTCATCCAGGATCCGACCGTTCGCGTCCACCACCTGATAGGTCATCTGCAGGTGCGGCGGAAGGTTATCCCGGTTCCAGGAACCGGGCGGAATGATATGTCCCTTCAGTCTTCGCAAGGCCAGTTCCAGGGAAGGCTCAAGTTCGTCATGGGCAGGGTCAAAATCCGCGTTCAGGGCATGAACGGCGCTCCGGGCGACGTCCGGTGCGGGAATGAAGTTTTTGCGGATCTGCTTGGGCAGGGACTTGATCAGCGCCGTGACCAACTCCACGCGCAGCCCCGGAATCTGCCATTGGAAGGGCGCCGCTTCCAGCTGATTCAGGAACAGTATCGGGACCTGTACAGTCACGCCGTCCGAGGCGCCGGGGACGTTGGGTGAGAACTCATAGCTCAGGGGCAGTTCGAATCCCTGCTGGCGCCAGATTCTGGGAAACGCGTTTTCGTCCAGCTCGGCGTCCCGGCTGAGCAGTTCCTCCGGCTTGAAGTCAAGCAGTTCGGGGGAGTCCTGCCGGGTCAGCTTCCACCACCTGTCGAAATGGCGTTCAGACACTACGTCCTGGCCCACCCGGGCGTCATAAAAGGAGAACAGCGTCTCGTCGTCGACCATGAGATCCCGGCGGCGCAGCCGGTTTTCCATCTCTTCGATTTCCGCGATCCGCGCCTTGTTGCGATGGAAGAACTTGTGATGGGTGCGCCAGTCGCCCTCCACCAACGCATGCCGGATGAAGATTTCCCGAGCCAGTTCCCTGTCGATGCGGCCATAGTTGATGCGGCGCTGGGGAACAATCGGTACACCGTAGAGGGTGACTTTCTCGTACGCCATCACTGAACCCATCTTGCGGGACCAGTGCGGCTCGCTGTAGCTGCGCTTCACCAGATCCGGAGCTACTTCCTCGGCCCAGAGCGGATCAAATGCGGCGACCACGCGGGCCCACAGCCGGGAGGTTTCCACGAGCTCCGCCGCCATCACCCAGTCAGGGTTCCTTTTGAACAGGGCGCTGCCCGGGAAGATGGCGAACCGGGTGCCGCGCGCACCGGAATATTCACGCTTGCGCTGGTCATACAGGCCAATGTGGCTGAGCAGGCCGGACAGCATGCTGATGTGCACCGCATCGTGCTGGGCCACCGGATCCACTTCGCTGGGAGAAAGAGTGATTCCCAGCGGCTTGGCGAGCTGCCGCAGCTGGGCGAAGAGATCCTGCCATTCGCGCACGCGCAGGTAATTGATGAATTCGTTCCGGCACAGTTTGCGGAACTGGGTGGAGGACAGCTCCTTCTGCTGTTCCTGGAGGTACCGCCACAGATTCAGGTAACCGGTGAAATCCGATTTCTCGTCCGCAAACCTGCGGTGCTTCTCAGTGGCGGTCTGGAGCTTCGCCGCCTGGTCAGGCTGCGGCCGTTCCCTCGGATCCTGAATGGTGAGGGCCGCAGCAAGGACCATGACCTCCTTGGCGCAGCCGCGGCGCCCGGCTTCAACGATCATGCGTCCGAGGCGCGGATCGACGGGCAGTTGGGCCAGCTGGCGGCCTACCGGGGAAATTCCGCCGTCCGCGGTAAGAGCGCCGAGCTCGCGAAGCAGCGTGACGCCGTCGTTGATGGCTTTTGAATCCGGCGGCTCCACGAATGGGAAAGCCGCGACGTCCTTTGGGCCGCGGGTCACCCCCATCGCTGTCATCTGGAGAATGACTGCCGCCAGGTTGGTCCGCAGGATCTCCGGATCAGTGAAGGGTGGTCGGGATTCGAAGTCCTCCTCCGAGTAGAGGCGGATGGCGATGCCGTCAGACACACGGCCGCACCGGCCCGATCGCTGGTTCGCGGATGCCTGCGATACCCGTTCGATCGGAAGACGCTGCACCTTGGTGCGGTGTGAGTAGCGGGAGATGCGTGCCGTTCCGGTGTCGATGACGTACTTGATCCCGGGGACGGTCAACGACGTTTCGGCTACGTTGGTCGCAAGGACTATGCGCTGCCCCGATCCACCCGGTCTGAAGACCCGGTGCTGCTCCTGCAGGGACAAGCGCGCAAAGAGCGGCAGGATCTCCGTTCCGCGCAAGCGCGGATTTCCCTGCACCCGGGCACGAAGTGCATCCGCTGCATCGCGGATCTCGCGCTCGCCGGAGAAAAAGACCAGAATGTCACCGGGAGCTTCCCGAGAAAGCTCATCGACGGCGTCGCACACGGCGTCGACTGGATCGCGGTCCTCCTCGAGTTCGTCGTCTGAATCCGTCGCTGTGTCATCGGCAGGCTGACTGAGCGGCCGGTACCGGATCTCGACAGGGAAGGTGCGCCCGGAAACCTCGATGATGGGCGCCGGCTGCTTCTGGGCAGCAGCCTCATCCGCAGCGAAGTGGTTCGCGAAGCGTTCCGGATCAATGGTGGCCGAGGTGATGATGAGTTTGAGGTCAGGGCGTTTGGGCAGGATGCGCTTGAGGTAGCCCAGGATGAAATCGATGTTGAGGCTGCGCTCGTGTGCCTCGTCGATGATGATCGTGCTGTACTTCTTCAGAAGCTTGTCATGCTGGATCTCGGCGAGCAGGATGCCGTCCGTCATCAGCTTGATGCGCGTGCTCCGGCCTACCTCGCCGGTGAACCGGACCTGATAGCCCACCTCCTCGCCAAGTGTCACCTGCAGCTCCTCGGCGATGCGTTCGGCGACGGTGCGGGCTGCGAGGCGGCGCGGCTGGGTATGGCCGATCATCCCGGACCGGCCGAGGCCGAGCTCCAGGCACATCTTGGGAATCTGCGTGGTTTTTCCCGAGCCCGTTTCGCCGGCGATGATGGTGACCTGGTTAGCCGCGATGGCGGCCATGATGTCCGCCCGCCGTTCCGAGACAGGGAGTTGGGCAGGGTAAGTGATTGTCAGCGACATGATTACTTCAAAGTTTACTCGGCGTTGCCCCGCTCACACGCAGCGCTGATGGTCAACGCGGTGGGGCGAGCCGCTGCACGCTCCGCCGGCCGCCGAGGCTAATGCCCTGCTGCTGCGCGGAATAACCGCTCCGCAGCCCTGACCGCATGTTCCCGGAGTTCCCGGGGCTCGATGATGTCGAATTCGAACCCGAGCGCCACGACGTGCATCAGCGGCCAATCGAACGAGTCGGCACCGAATCGCATGAGGGTGGACCCAGAGTCGTCTTCCAGCTCGGCGATATTCGGTGGGACCATCGGGCTGACCTCGGCAACGGGGGCGTCGATGCGCACAACGATGTCGTGGCGGTACGGCGAGCGCGTGATTGACTTCTGCACGTAGGCGGCGAGGTCTTTGGCGGGAAGCGGACGTGCGGCGAATCTGTCCCGCGGTGAGGGAACGCTCTGGCAGCGATCCACGCGGAACGTCCGCCAGTCTTGCCGGGCGGTGTCCCACGCAACGAGATACCATCGGCGCCCGGTGTCAACCAGCCGCACGGGTTCGACTACCCTGCGGGAGGATTCGCCATCCTGCCGCGCATACCTGAAGACCACCACCCGCCGCTCCGTGATGGCGGACGAAAGCGCTGTGAGTACTTCGGGGTTTACCGGTGTGCTTGCGACGGCCATGCGGGTGACGGCGGTCCGCAGCCCGGCAAATTTTGGTCGCAGCCTGCCCGGAAGGACCTGTTCAAGCTTTGTGAGCGCACGCACCGACGCTTCACCGAGGCCTGAAACCGGGCTCGCGGTGACGGCGCTCAAGCCGATCGCGACGGCGAGGGCTTCATCGTCATCGAGGAGCAGCGGAGGCAGTTGGGCACCTGCGCCCAGCTGGTAACCGCCGGCGATGCCGGGGGAGGCGGAAATTGGATATCCGAGCGTACGCAGCTTGCCGATGTCCCTGCGCACTGTGCGCTCGGTAACGGACATCCGTTCGGCGAGCGCCGATCCGGTCCATTCGCGCCGAAGCTGAAGCAGCGAGAGAAGCTGCAGCAGCCGTGCCGAGGTTTCCAACATGGAACAACGGTACCCATCAACGCGGACAGATGCTGTCCGCAATGGCTCCTACACTTTCCTCATCCTCAGGAGGGAAGGAAGCAAGAATGGACATTGGCAAGGAACTGACGGACCAGTTGCAATGGCACTGGGGTAACCAGGCCCGGCCGCGGCTTGATGGTCTCAGCGATGACGAATACTTCTGGGAGCCCGTCCCCGGTTGCTGGAATATTCGTCCACGCGGCACGGGTACAGCACCGCTGCAGGTCGGGAGCGGGGACTTCACCATCGATTTCGCCATTCCCGAACCGGAGCCTGCTCCGATGACCACCATCGCCTGGCGGCTCGGCCACATCCTGGTCGGCGTCCTGGGCGAGCGGTTGGCATCACATTTCGGGGGCGCGCCGGTCAGTTATGAGACCTACGAATATCCGGGAAATGCACGGGGTGCGCTCGAAGAGCTGGACCACATGCATGCACACTGGTCCAGGTCGGTGTCCGCACTGTCGATGGAGGAGCTGGACCGGCCCGTTGGACCGGCGGAGGGCCCGTTCGCGGACGCTCCGATGGCTGCGCTGATTCAGCACATCAACCGCGAGATGATTCATCATCTTGCCGAAGTGGCGCTGCTGCGGGATCTGTGGGCGCACCGCTATGTTTCCGGCGGAATGCCGTCATGATCGGAGAGCCCGCAGATGACGTTCACGGAAAGAAAAGTGCCCTCGATAGGATTCGAACCTACGACCTTCTGCTCCGGAGGCAGACGCTCTATCCCCTGAGCTACGAGGGCACGGTCCACTGCAGTAAAACCAGTGGCCGAAAGGGACTTATGAAGCTTAGCAGGGAAAAGATGGCACAACGAAACACTGCAGTCGGTGCCCGAGAGATGCGCTAATAGCCAAGGAAGGCGTCGGTCCGCAAGGACCTTACGCCGGCGCCGCGGATAATCGGCTTCGCTCGCGCGAGGGTTGCAGGAGAACCTGACAGGTACACGCGCCGCTTGTCCAGATCCGGAATAAGGGAGCGCAGTTCCTCCACGCGGGGGAATCCGGTTCCGCCGCGCGTCCACGTCCCGGGAAGCGGCCCGGGGTCACCGGGACAGAACAGAATCACCCGCGATTGGGCGAGTTCCTCAACATAGCCGAGTTCGGCCGGCGCGCTCACAAGATAGATAAGGACGACGTCGCGTTCCGTTCCGGCCGGAGACCGCAGCTGGCTGAGGAACGGCGTCACGCCGATTCCGCCGGCGAACAACAGCAGCGGAACGGAAGGATCGGAAGGCAACACGAAGTCGCCGGCAACTGTCGTCGCATCCACTGAGGCACCGGGGCGTAGGTTCAGCAGGGCCGCTTTGAACGTGCTGGACGGATTTGAGAGGCGCAGACCAAAGCGGACCGTGCCGTCGTCGGGCGCTGAACTGATGCTGAAGATGCGGCGGAGCCCCCGCCGGTCCGGCCTTGCATGCGGAAGGGTCAGTTCCATGTACTGGCCGGGCTTGAAGCGCACCGGCGATTCGGGGGTGAAGGAAACCTCTGCGCTGGTTGGGGTCAGCTGCCGCGACCCCGTATAGCGCAGGCGGATGCGTCGCCGCTGGCCCATTCCGAAAGCCACGGCGTTCCCGATCAGCAGCGCGAACTCCGGGCCGAGGAACACCGGCGGGATGCTGATCTGCAACGCAAGAACGACGGCGACGACGGCGGCTACCAGCAGCTGCTGCCAGCGCCGGGGCGGAAGGGTCAGCGGTTCAGTCAGCATGAAGCCGAGCAGGAAGAGTACGGGGTAGGACACGAAGACAAGCTGCAGCGCAGCCGCCGGATCGGTGCCGCCCGCTGCAAGACGCACCACCAGGATGCCCACCGCCAGAAGCACGAACACCGCTCCCATGAGCAACTTCCGGGTCCGGTACAGAATCAGGATGGTGCAGAGCAGCACGACCGGCAGCATGGCCGGATTGGCAGCCCACCAGGCTGCGGCGCCAAGTCCCAGCAGCGTCACCGCAGCGGCGCCGAAGGCAGCCGGATTGAAGATGTGCCGGCCCCGGAACACAAGCAGGTACTTGGAAGCGGCCGCCAGAAGGCCCGCCAGCGCAACTCCGCCTACGCCGGGCGCTTCGGCAGAGGGAAACATCACGAAGAAGAGCAGCAGCCCCGTGATGAGCGATGACTCGGTGTGCGGACGCGTGCGGAACAGCATCGCCATCACCCGTGTGCCGCTCCAGGCGGTGACGACTGCGGTGGCCAGCGTGGCACCAAGCTCTGCCGGCGTGAAAGCCAGGAGGCCGGCGGCGGACAGGACAAACGCGTACGCGGCCAGCACCAGCAGAAGAACAAGAACCAGCCGGTACATGGTGGCGCGGCCCAGGACAGTGTCGAGCCTGGAAAGCCAGCTCCGCAGTGCGACCATCTAGAACAACGCTCCTGCCAGGGATGTAGAGAATTGCGCGCGCCCGTCGGACTGTACTCGGACGTAGTCGAAGTCGAACTCAGCCAGCAGCACTTCGGGTGGGACAAGGAAGAGTGCAGTGGCCAGCGCATCCGCGACCATCGCGTCGGCAGCCAGCACCCAGGTAGCCACCACTGTATCGACGCATTGTCCGGTTGTTGCATCCAGGACGTGGTGGAGGCCATCAGCCCAGCGGCGCCGGTTGGACCCCGACGCGCATAGCGCGCGGTTATCGAGTGTCACAACGCCGATGGCAGACTCCGGGGTGTACGGGTGCTCAAGGGCAATTCGAAGGGGGGAAGAACCCCGATGCGCCATGTCCCCGCCGGCATCGACGGTGTGTTCGGGATAACCGGCCTCGAGCAGCGCCGCGGAGACGAGGTCAACGAGCTGGCCCTTGCCTGCCGCACCGACATCCAGCGTTACCGGCTGCTCCGAGCGGATAGTGGTCCGGATCCACTCGAAAGTGTCGTCCCAGCCTGCCGCCGGCACAGCGGTGCCGAGCGGCACGAAGGAGTAGCCGGCGTCGTACCCCAGCTGTTCCAGGGATCGTCCCACCAGGGGAGACATCGCACCGCCGGTAAGACGGTGGAGAGTCCGGTAAAGGCCCCCGAGGGCCTCTCCGGACGCCGGGAGATCGACGCTGCCGCCGCCGGCGAGCACCGCAATGCGCGAGTCGGGGCGAAAACGGGAGTAGACGGCGTCGTACTCGTCGATCAGATTCAGGACGACGGCGCGAACCTCCGTGGGCAGCTCTGCAGGAGTATCGATGTGCCAGCCCGTGCCGATGGCTTCGAAGCTGAACCTTCCGGCGCCACCCGCCGGGTTCACTGCGCGGCTTCTGACTTGATCTGCTCGATTGCGTTGCTGAACCCTCCGCTGGTGAGGGAGGAGCCGGACACCTTGTCGACGCTCAGCTCGTCGAGGGGAGTGCCGACGATCTGCTCCTTGATTCCGCTGCTGAACTTGCCCTGGTACAGCTCCGTGGTGCCGTTGCTCGGCATCGGCTCAGTCTGCACATCGGCAACGGCGCCGGACTCGAGAGTGACCGTCACCCCGATCGATTCCTCGCCGCCCGGCGTTTGGTAGGAGCCGGTTGCCGAGTAGGTGCCGTTCGCATAGTCGCCGCTTCCGCCACCGGGCACGGCAGTGTCTGCGGCATCCCCGCCGGCGGCCCCTCCGTTGCCGGGTGCCGGCGTCGGGCTGGCGGCGCAACCGGCCGAGCCGAGGAGGGAAAGGGCAGCGATCCCTGTCAGGGCCCAACGCTGGTAAGGCATCTTCACGGTGTGGGTCACGAAATCTCCTGGGTGCGGCGGGGCTGGGTCACGTCCTGTGCTGATACAACGCTAGCTAATCCGGTTCGGTTCAAAACCGTTGGAGGACGGGTGGCGCTACGGATGAACCAAATAAGGGGTCCGTCACAGAACCGGGGGGATTAGACCCGCGCCGTTATGCTGGATAGGTGACTCCCAAAGAACTCTCCTCCGCAATCTCCTCATGCCTGAAAGACGCCGTCGCTGCCGGTGAAATCGACGTGGAGCTGCCCTCAGAGGTCCGGGTGGAGCGGCCGAAGAGCCGCGAGCACGGGGATTGGGCCACCAACATCGCCCTTCAGCTGTCGAAGAAAGCGGGCATGAACCCGCGCCAGTTCGCAGGCATCCTGAAGTCGCGGCTTGAGGCGATCGACGGCGTTGCATCGGTCGAGATCGCCGGTCCGGGCTTCCTCAACATCCGGCTCGATGCTGCCGCTGCCGGCGAACTCGCACGCAACATCGTCGAGGCAGGTAGTGCCTACGGCACCAACGCTGCGCTCGCCGGCCACGTGATCAACATGGAGTTCGTCTCCGCCAATCCCACCGGTCCCCTTCATCTGGCGCATACCCGCTGGGCGGCCCTCGGCGACTCCCTGGCACGCGTGCTGTCCGCAAGCGGTGCGGATGTCACCAAGGAGTACTACATCAACGATGCCGGTACCCAGATGAACAACTTCGCCGCATCGGTGCTGGCCTCCGTCAAGGGCAGGCCGACGCCGGAGGGCGGCTACCCGGGCGAGTACATTGCCGACCTCGGACGGACGGTGCTCGCAGACCGTCCCGAGGTAGCGGACCTGCCCGACGACGAAGCACTGCCGGTGGTGCGTGAAATCGCCTACCGCGCGCAGATGGCTGACATCAAGGAAACCCTGGCAGCCTTCGGCGTCCATTTCGATGTCTACTTCTCCGAAGCGGGCCTGCACGGCACCGGCGCTGTGGAGCAGGCCGTGGACCGGTTGCGCGGGCAGGGACACGTGTACGACGACGGCGGCGCAGTTTGGCTGCGCACCACCGACTTCGGTGATGACAAGGACAGGGTCCTGATCCGCGCCAACGGTGAACCGACCTACTTCGCTTCCGACGCGGCCTACTACCTGTCCAAGAAGGACCGCGGGTTCCGGGAGAAGATCTACCTCCTCGGCGCCGACCACCACGGTTACATCGGCCGCCTGAAGGCGATTGCAGCCTGCGCAGGTGACGACATGGACGCCAACATCGAGGTGCTCATCGGCCAGATGGTTTCCGTCAACGGCGCCCGGCTGTCCAAGCGCGCCGGAAACATCATCGAGCTCCGCGACCTGCTGGACTGGCTGGGAGCGGATGCGCTGCGGTACTCACTCGGCCGTTCTCCCGCCGATTCCGCCATGTCGCTGGACCCCGAGCTGCTGAAGAAGAACACCAACGAGAATCCGGTGTTCTACGTGCAGTACGCGCACGCCCGTACCTGCGCAGTGTCACGCAACGCTGCCGCTGCGGGCGTGGACCGCTCGGTTTTCGACGCCGGTGCACTGGACCAGCCCGCGGATGAAGAGCTGCTTGCCCACCTGGGGTCCTATCCGGCGGTTGTGGCGCAGGCGGCGAAGTTCCGTGAGCCCCACCGGGTCGCGCGCCACCTGGAGGTCATCGCCGGTGCCTATCACCGCTGGTATGACGCCTGCCGTGTCACCCCGCTGGGTGATGAACCGGTCACCGGTATCAACCGCACCAGATTGTGGTTGAACGACGCCGTCACCCAGGTGCTCGCCAACGGGCTGGATCTCCTGGGCGTCTCCGCTCCGGAACGGATGTAACGTGCCTTCTTCACCCCTTGCCCCCGAATGGCTGTCCTACCCTGAGGACGCCAATACGCTCAATCCAGCACTGTGGGCAGCCCCCGTCGCCAGGGGAAAGAACGGTGCGCTCTCCGTTGACGGCGTATCGGTCACCGAACTCGCCGAGCAGTACGGCACGCCGGTCTATGTGGTGTCCGAGAACGACTTCCGTACCCGCGCACGCACTTTCCGGGATGCGTTCAACGAAGCGTTCCGGGATCTGTGCGGGGGAGTGGACGTGTACTACGCGGGCAAGTCGTTCCTGTGCTCGGAGGTGGCCCACTGGGTTGCCGAGGAAGGCCTCCGACTGGACACCGCCTCCGGTGGGGAGCTTGCAGTGGCGATCCGGGCGGGCCTGCAGGGACGCCAGCTCGCCCTGCACGGCAACAACAAGTCCGACGGCGAACTGAACCGTGCGCTCGATCTGGAGGTCGGCCGCATCGTCGTCGACAGCCTCGATGAGCTGCAGCGCGTCGGCGCGCTTGCCCAGGAACGGGGGACGACGGCCAACGTGATGCTCCGGCTCACGCCCGGCGTGCACGCGCACACCCATGAATTCATTGCCACCGCGCATGAGGACCAGAAGTTCGGTCTGTCGCTGGCGCCGGCGTCGTCTGGCGAAGACTCTCCGGCCGCTCAGGCGGTAGCTGCTGCACTGGCACATCCCTGCATCCGGCTGCTGGGCGTGCACAGCCACATCGGATCCCAGATCTTCGAGTCCGCCGGATTCGAACTGGCGGCGCGTCGGCTGCTGGGATTCCTGGCGGAGGTTCGAGACCGCCATAACGTCGAACTGAAGGAACTCGATCTCGGCGGCGGCTACGGCATCGCCTACACCGAGGCCGACACTCCGCGCTCGCCCGCTGCCATCGCGCGGGCGATGGCCGCCGTCGTCGGTAAAGCGTGCGCTGAGCACGGCCTGCGGGCGCCGCGGATCTCGATCGAGCCCGGCCGCGCGATCGTCGGACCGAGTACCTTCACGCTGTATACGGCCGGAACCACCAAGACGGTTCAGGTGGATGCCGACGGCACAGCGCACCCCCGCCGCTACATTTCGGTCGACGGCGGCATGAGCGACAACGCGCGCCCGGTGCTGTACGACGCCGATTACTCCGCTGTGGTTGCATCGCGGACCTCAGCGCTCGAGCCGGTCCTGTCCCGGGTGGTCGGCAAGCACTGTGAAAGCGGTGACATCGTGGTGCGCAGCGTGTACCTGCCCGGAGACACCACAAACGGCGACCTCATCGCGGTGCCGGGAACGGGCGCCTACTGCTGGTCCCTGGCCAGTAACTACAATTACCTCACCCGCCCGCCCGTGGTTGCGGTGAAGGACGGCGAAGCGCGCCTGATCGTGCGCGGGGAAACCGAAGAAGACCTCCTCTCACGCGATGTGCTGCGCGAGGCTGGAAACGACCGAGCAACTCTGGAAGCAGGAGCCTGATCGATTTGATGAATGCCCCCCACACCACCGATTCCGGTGCCACGCTGCGTGTGGCACTGCTGGGCTGCGGAAACGTTGGTTCGCAGGTTGCGCGGATCCTCCTGACGGACGCCGACAACCTCGCCGCACGTATCGGTGCGCGGCTTGAGCTCACCGGTATCGCCGTGCGATCGATCGACGCGCCCCGCGAGGCCGAGTTGCCGCGGGAGCTGTTCACCACCGACGCGGAATCCCTGGTTGAAGGCGCCGACATCGTCATTGAACTCATGGGCGGCATCGAACCGGCCCGCAGTCTGATCCTGCGTGCCATTGACCACGGTGCAACCGTCGTCAGCGGCAACAAGGCTCTGCTTGCCCAGGACGGTCCGACGCTTTATGAGCGGGCCGATGCGGCACACGTCCAGTTGTCCTATGAAGCCGCTGTTGCCGGGGCCATTCCGATCCTCCGTCCGATCCGCGACAGTCTTTCCGGTGATCGCATCACACGCGTCCTCGGCATCGTGAACGGAACAACGAACTACATCCTCGACCAGATGGACTCCACCGGCGCGCAGTTCGCTGACGCGCTGGCCGACGCGCAGCGCCTTGGCTATGCAGAGGCAGACCCAACGGCGGACATCGAAGGGCACGACGCCGCGGCGAAGGCAGCCATTCTCGCTTCCCTGTCCTTCCACACCCGCTTCGCGCTGGAGAACGTTCACTGTCAGGGCATCACCTCGGTCTCGGCGGAAGACATCGCCGCGGCCAGTGACGCCGGTTACGTCATCAAACTCCTCGCGATCGCTGAGCTGCTGGAGGATGCAGCGGGCGACGACGGCGTCAGCGTCCGCGTGCACCCCACCCTCCTGCCGCGGGAGCATCCCCTCGCCGCTGTGCGCGGCGCGTTCAACGCGGTCTTCATCGAAGCGGAAAACGCGGGCGAGCTCATGTTCTACGGACAGGGAGCCGGTGGAACGCCGACTGCCTCCGCGGTGCTGGGTGACGTGGTCAGCGCCGCCCGGCGGATGGTGCTCGGCGGCCCCGGACGCACCGAAACCACCACCGGTCACGTCCCCGCGCTGAGCATCGACATGGTGAACACGAGCTACTACATCGGCCTCGATGTGGCGGACCAGCCCGGCGTGCTTGCCAGGATTGCACACCTCTTCGCTGAGCACGGCGTATCGATCGAAACAATGCGGCAAACCATCCACCCGGCGAAAGACGGCGGAGAGGCCAGCGCTGAGCTTCGCATCGTCACGCACCGGGCCACTGAATCGGCACTGGCCGCAACTGTGAAACATATCCAGGACCTGGACGTCATCAACGCGGTGACCTCTGTCCTCCGAGTAGAGGGACTCTGATGGCCCACCAATGGCGCGGCGTTATCCGCGAATACGCCGACCGGTTGCCGATCACCGAATCCACGCGCGTGATTACGCTCGGCGAGGGCGGGACGCCGCTGGTGCACGCCCCGGCCCTGTCGGACCTCACCGGCTGCAGCGTCTACCTGAAGGTCGAGGGGATGAACCCCACCGGCTCCTTCAAGGACCGAGGCATGACCATGGCGATCACAGCGGCAGTCGAAGCCGGCGCCAAGGCCGTAGTGTGTGCCTCCACGGGCAACACGTCAGCATCCGCCGCAGCGTATGCCACCCAGGCCGGCCTCACCTGCGCTGTGCTGGTTCCGGACGGCAAGATCGCCATGGGCAAGCTCAGCCAGGCCATCGCGCACGGCGCCGAACTGCTCCAGGTTCACGGCAACTTCGACAACTGTCTCGATGTCGCGCGGAAACTGGCGGAGTCCTACCCGGTGTTCCTCGTCAACTCAGTCAATCCGGCCCGCATCGAGGGGCAGAAGACAGCCGCTTTCGAGGTCGTCGACTTTCTCGGTGACGCCCCTGACTACCACCTCCTTCCGGTTGGGAACGCGGGCAACATCACGGCTTACTGGAAGGGCTATAAGGAGTACTCGCAGCCTTACACCTCAGCCACGGCCGGCGAGCTGCCCGCGGTTTCGACCAGGACGCCGACCATGTGGGGCTTCCAGGCCGAGGGCGCATCGCCCCTCGTGAAGGGGTACCCGGTCACTGAGCCCGACACCATCGCAACCGCTATCCGGATCGGCAATCCGGCGTCCTGGGATCAGGCCATTGCTGCGCGGGACGAATCAGGCGGACTGATAGAGGCTGTGACCGACGAGGAAATCCTTGAGGCACACCGCTGGCTTTCGTCCCGCGAGGGCGTCTTCGTGGAGCCGGCGTCGGCCGCGGGTGTTGCCGGGCTGCTGAAAAAGCACGCAGCCGGAGACGTTCCCGAAGGCAAGACCATCGTCATCACCGTGACGGGACACGGACTGAAGGATCCGCAGTGGGCGCTCAAGGCGGCCGACGGATCGGATGTCGAGCCAACCAAGGTGGAGTTCGACGTCGTCAGCGTTGCGGGTGCGCTGGGGCTGGCGGATGCGCACGGAGGCCAGCCGTCAGATGCTTAGCGGAGCGCCGGCCATGCCAGCGGCGGCTGTGGTCGCCTCGGGACAGGAGGTGTTGGTTGAAGTTCCGGCAACCAGCGCCAACCTCGGCCCCGGTTTCGACAGTCTCGGCCTGGCACTGACGCTATATGACTCAGTCCTTGTCCGGACCACCGATTCCGGTACGACGACGGTTACGGTCATCGGTGAGGGTGCAGAAACCCTGCCGCGGGATGGGGCGCACCTCGTCGCAGCAACAATTCTCGGCACGCTCGAGCGTGCAGGCTACAGCAGCCCGGGGCTGGAGATCGAGACGCGGAACATCATTCCGCACGGCCGGGGCCTCGGGTCCTCGGCGGCGGCAATCGTCTCTTCCGTGCTGGCAGCCAACGCGCTCCTTCCCGGCTCCGCCCGCATGGACCCGCGTGCCGTCCTGCAGCTGTGCTCGACGCTCGAAGGGCACCCGGACAATGTGGCTCCGGCGCTGCTGGGTTCACTGGCTGTGTCCTGGGAAACGGGACGTGCTTTCCAGAGCACCAATCTTCCGGTGCACCCGGATGTGGTTCCCGTAGTCGCAATCCCCGCGAGCGAGCTTTCGACAGAGGCGGCGCGTGCGCTCCTGCCCGCCTCTGTTCCGCACAACAGCGCTTCAGCAAACGCAGGCCGCGCTGCCCTTCTGGTGCATGCCATGACGAGCTCGCCGGAGTTTCTTTTCGACGGAACCCGGGACCTGCTGCACCAGGACTACCGCGCCCAGGCCATGCTGCACAGCGCCACGCTGATGCGCGCACTGCGATCGGAGGGCTTCGCCTCGGTGATCTCGGGCGCCGGGCCCACGGTGATGACACTCGCCGTCGGACAGGACCAGGCTGCCTCTGTCATCTCGGCGGTGCAGCGCATCGTCGTCGGCATCGATGAAGGTATTGATTGGCGTGTTCTACGGCTGAACGTTGACACAGAAGGTGCTAAAGTGAAGGTGCACCAACGGTAATCGCCAGCTTGAATCGTTGACGTTAATAACGCACCGGTCTTACGAGGGCAATTCCGTATTCAGATGTGCTTCTGTTGATCTGGCCGTCATCTTCTGTGACCGTCGTGAAACTGCCTGTGTGTCAGCAGTGGCTCAATCTCAGGTGTAACCTCCCGGAACCTGATGCGGCAGCTCGTCACATCGTGACTGCTACGCACCGGGGTTTGAGGTTTCCAGCACGCTCGGCCACGCCGGAGAGCATCCGGTCAGCACCGAACCTTAGCTTCCAACTCTTCTGACTTGGCGGCGGGCAAACCAAACCGCGATCCACATCAGAGATGGATCGCCCGACGAGGGGGAAGGAATCCTTCGTGACTCAAACCACTGACCTGCCGACAGGCGTGGATACCCAAGCCGCCGAAACGAACGGCGCACCAGCTTCCAAGAGTTCCGGACTTGCCGGACTGAAGCTCGCCCAGTTGCAGGCTCTTGCCGGGCAGCTCGGCATTTCCGTGGGCTCCCGCATGCGCAAGGGAGACCTTGTGGCCGCAATTTCGGACCATCAGCGGGGCTCTGCAGTGGCAGATCGCCCGAAGGCTGCGTCCGCCCAGGCCCCGGCACGGGAAGACGCAGCTCCTGCGAAGGCTTCGACAAGCGACGCTGCCGCACAGAACGGTGCCGGCGCTGCAGAGCAGGAGCAGGCATCGGAGCCTGCCGAGAGGCCCTCGCGCACCCGCAACCGCAATCGGCGCGCCGGAAGCGACGGCGTCGTAAAGACGGAGCAGGTTGTCGAGAGCGCTCCGAGCGAATCAGCTGCGGGTTCCGCTGTTGAGTCGGTTGGCAGCGCGGCCCAGGAAAGCTCCGGCGCCGAAGCAGACACTGCTGACCGCAGCCGCCGCAGCCGTCGTGGTGGACGACGCTCAGACTCCGACGCTCAAGGCGCAGCGCAGGCCGCTCCTGAGACCGAGGCTACCGAGCAGGGCGCCCAGCAGGGCGGCGAGAACACCGAAACCGCTGAGACGCAGGGTGAGCGCCGGGGCGATCGTCGTGACCGCAACCGCGACCGCAATGAGCGTCGCTCCAACGACGAGCGACGTTCCAGCGACGACACTCGCGAAAACCAGAATGACCGGAATGACCGCGACAACCGCAATGAACGCGACAATCGGGATAACCGGAATGACCGCGACAGCCGGAACGACCGGAATGACCGCGATAACCGGAATGACCGCGACGAAGGCGGTAGCCGCAACCGGCGCAACCGTAACCGCAACAACCGCGAGGACGACCGCAACAACCGGTTCCGTGACCGCAACGAGCGCCGCCGGGGCCGCGGCCAGAATCCCGATGTCGACGACGTCGAGGTTACCGAAGACGACGTCCTGCTGCCGGTTGCAGGCATCCTTGATGTCCTCGAAAACTACGCGTTCGTGCGTACCTCCGGCTACCTGCCCGGAGCCAACGACGTTTATGTGTCGCTGGCACAGGTCAAGAAGTACGGGCTGCGCAAGGGAGATGCCGTCGTCGGCGCCATCCGTGCACCGCGCGAGGGTGAGAACCAGAGCAGCACCCGCCAGAAGTTCAATGCGCTGGTACGTCTGACCTCCGTCAATGGGAAGAACCCCGAGGAACTGAAGGACCGCGTCGACTTCGCGAAGCTTGTTCCGCTCTACCCTTCGGAGCGCCTGCGCCTGGAGACCGAGCCCAAGAAGATCGGCCCTCGTGTCATCGACCTCGTGGCACCGATCGGCAAGGGCCAGCGCGGACTCATCGTTTCGCCCCCGAAGGCGGGCAAGACCCTGATCCTGCAGGCTATTGCCAATGCGATCACGGTGAACAACCCGGAAGTGCACCTCATGATGGTTCTCGTGGACGAACGTCCCGAGGAAGTCACCGACATGCAGCGCACCGTCAAGGGCGAGGTTATCGCCTCTACGTTCGACCGGCCTGCCGATGACCACACCACCGTTGCTGAACTCTCGATCGAGCGCGCCAAGCGCCTCGTCGAGATGGGAATGGACGTCGTGGTACTCCTGGACTCGATGACCCGTCTCGGACGCGCCTACAACCTGGCAGCGCCGGCTTCTGGCCGCATCCTCTCCGGTGGCGTCGACTCGGCGGCGCTGTACCCGCCGAAGCGCTTCTTCGGAGCAGCCCGCAACATCGAGAACGGCGGCTCGCTGACCATTCTCGCCACCGCGCTGGTTGAGACCGGTTCGAAGATGGATGAAGTGATCTTCGAAGAGTTCAAGGGCACCGGCAACATGGAACTGCGCCTGTCCCGCAACCTCGCGGACAAGCGCATCTTCCCGGCTGTCGACGTCAACGCATCGGGCACCCGCCGGGAGGAGAACCTTCTCTCCCCGGATGAGGTCAAGATCATGTGGAAGCTTCGCCGCGTGCTGTCCGGACTGGAGCAGCAGCAGGCACTCGAGCTGCTTACCAACAAGATCCGGGAGACGCAGTCGAACGTCGAGTTCCTCATGCAGGTCCAGAAGACCACACTGGGATCGAAGAGCGACAACGATTAGCTAAGGTCCTCCGCCGCTTATATTGCCGGCCCCGCCCCTCCGCTGAACGGTTTACGACTCACGTCGTAAACCGTTCAGCTCCAGTGGGCGCTAAGAGAGACGACGAGGGCCCCGACCTGAGCTTGCGAAGGTCGGGAGTCGTCGAACGCTCCCTGGCCGGCAATATAAGCGGCTCCTCAGTTAAGTCGCCTACCCGCATGCGGGGTGCGCCGAAAGTAATGTCCTAATCTAAACTGGCTCGAAAGAGCCGAAAGAGGTTGTTGTGTCTGCCATGTTTGAGTCCATTCAGGGCCTGCTCGACGAGCACGCTGATCTGCAGGTCCGGCTGTCTGATCCGGCCGTGCATGCTGACCAGTCACTGGCACGCAAGCTTGGCCGGCGGTATGCGGAACTCAGCGGCATCGTTGAAGCGCACACACGGTGGCGGGCCCTTGAGGATGACCTGGAAGCCGCCCGTGAGATGGCCGAGGACCCGGAATTCGCCGCGGAGATTCCTGACCTTGAAGAGCAGCTGGCCGTAGCACAGGAACGGTTGCGCCGGCTGCTCATCCCGCGTGATCCCAATGATGCCCGCAACGTCATCATCGAGGTCAAGGGCGGTGAAGGCGGTGACGAAGCTGCTCTCTTCGCCGGTGACCTCCTGCGGATGTACACCCGGTATGCAGAATCACGCGGCTGGAAGACAGAGCTCATTTCCGCCAACGAGTCAGATCTCGGCGGATACAAGGACGTGCAGATGGCAATCAAGGGGTCCTCGAATGACCCGGCCGAGGGTGTCTACGCGCGGCTCAAGTTCGAGGGCGGCGTCCACCGCGTCCAGCGCGTTCCGGTTACCGAGTCGCAGGGGCGTATCCATACGTCCGCCGCGGGCGTACTGGTGCTCCCCGAGGTGGATGAACCCGAAGAAGTCGATATCAACCAGAATGATCTCAAGATCGATGTCTACCGGTCGTCCGGGCCGGGCGGGCAGTCAGTGAACACCACCGACTCGGCCGTCCGCATCACCCACCTTCCGACCGGCATCGTGGTCGCCATGCAGAACGAGAAGTCGCAGCTGCAGAACCGCGAGGCAGCCATGCGCGTGCTGCGCTCGCGCATCCTCGCTGCGAAGCAGGAAGAGATCGACGCCGCCAACTCGGACATCCGCAAGTCCCAGGTGCGCACCATGGACCGTTCAGAGCGCATCCGCACGTACAACTTCCCGGAGAACCGGATCGCCGATCACCGGACCGGGTACAAAGCCTACAACCTCGACGCCGTGATGAACGGCGAGCTGGAGCCGGTCGTCCAGTCCGCGATCGAGTTGGACGAACAGACCCGCCTCGACGCCATCGGCGACGACGCATAGGTACGCGAAATACTATGGAATCGCTGGCCGATGCTCTGCGTAAGGCCGCGGCGGTGCTGGCGGAGGCAGGGGTACCGAGCCCCAGGACGGATGCGGAGCTTCTTGCTGCGCACCTGCTGCGGGAAAGCGTCGGCCGGGTGCGGGCGCTTGCGCTGATCGGCGCCGCCGCGCCGGAGGGGTACAACGAGCTGATTGCGGAACGGTCTCAGCGGGTACCGCTTCAGCACATCACGGGAGTCGCGTATTTCCGAAGACTGGAGCTTGCGGTGGGGCCCGGGGTTTTCATTCCCCGCCCCGAAACCGAAACCGTGGCCCAACTGGCCATCGACGCAGCACGGCTGACGCAGCGCGCGCTCGTGGCGGACCTGGGCACAGGGTCCGGCGCCATCGCGGGGTCGGTTGCGCAGGAAGTGCCCGAGGCGTGCGTCTACGCAGTGGAACTGAGCGACCTGGCTCACGCCTGGGCGGAACGCAATCTCGCGCCGCTCGGTGTCACCCTCGTTCAGGGGGACTATGCGGAAGCGCTGGCAGAGCGCAACGGAACGTTCGACGTCGTCGCCTCCAATCCGCCCTATATCCCCACGAGCGCCGTTCCACGCGAGCCCGAAGTCGCTGAGCACGATCCGGAACTTGCACTCTACGGAGGAAGCGCCGACGGGCTTCGCCTACCGCTCGCCGCCGCAGCTGCCGCGGCCCGGCTCCTGAAGCCGGGCGGCTACTTCGTGATGGAACACGCGGAGGTGCAGGCAGGGACACTGGCCAGGATTCTGGGGACACATCCGTGCTGGACAACCGTGCGAACCCATCAGGACCTCTCCGGCCGGGACCGATCAACATCGGCCGTCCGGACGGATGTGCCATGGGGGACCAGTAAATGAAAGGATGGCAGGCGTGAGTGCCACCTTCAATTGTTCCGACCCCACCGAGCGCAGTGAGGGCATCGCCCGCGCCCAGCGTGCGCTGGCGGCAAAGCAGTGCGTGGTGATTCCCACCGACACGGTGTACGGGATCGCAGCCGACGCCTTCGCACCGCAGGCCGTTGCCACACTGCTTGCTTCCAAGGGCAGGGGACGCAGCATGCCGCCGCCCGTCCTCATTCCCCGCCGGCAGACCATGGACGGGCTGGCAACGGACATCAGCATTGAAGCCCGCAGGCTCGCCGAGGAGTTCTGGCCCGGCGGCCTGACGCTCATCTGCCATGCCCAGCCCTCGCTCACGTGGGACCTCGGAGACACTCTCGGCACGGTGGCGCTGCGCATGCCGAACGACCGCGTTGCGCTGGACCTCCTCGTCCTGACCGGTCCGCTCGCCGTTTCTTCGGCAAACCGGACCGGACAGCCGGCTGCCGCGACCGGAGCCGAGGCGTACGCACAGCTCGGAGACGCCGTCGAGGTTTACCTTGAGGATGGTCCTCGCTCCGCTGACGCCGGTGCGTCAACCATCGTGGATACCACGGGAGACTTGCCTGTGGTGGTCCGCGAAGGCGTCATCTCCCTTGAGGAACTGCGCGCGGTGGTGCCTTCCGTCGTCCTCGGAAGCAGCAATGATGACGACAATGACGACAGCAGCAACGACGACGCCGGTGCAACCGGTGAGAGCGTCGAAGGAGAATCGGGCGGGCCGGCTGCCGCAGCTCGTGATGCGAACCCGGAGACTAGCGCGGACGGCGCCGGCGAGCCCCGGCCTCCTCAAGGATCGGACTGACCCTGAACGGCAGGGAAACACTCTGTTCGGTGGTCCAGCCCGCAACCTGGTCCTGACCGAACCACATGAGTTCGACCCGCCGGATTGACCCGTGCAGGCGCTCTTTCAGCAGCGCTGACACGGCGTACCCGCTGCGCAGCACCAGCCTGCAGAGAGTTGCAGGAAGAACAAGGGGAGTGCCGCCGGAGGCTTCGAGCACCGTGCGCACGGTCATCCCCTCCCAGGGCTGCAGCACAATAGGCGGCACCGGACCATCATGCAGCCCTAGCGTCAGAACCAGTTCCGCCAGCGCATCGATCGACGAAACCGGACTCTGCGCGGTGCCGGGCGAGGCGACCGACGCCAGCGGTGAGGCTGCGAGCCGGGCCAGCGCCGCCGTCGTCGGCCGTTCAAGGCCCTGAACGGAGGTGGCTCGCACTGAAACGACCTCGGGGGTGCCCGAAGCAACAAGTCCCAGTGCGTGCTCGCCGAGCGCTTTGCTGCGTGAGTAGGGGGAGAAGGGTGCGGTGTCCGGCGACTCGTCGAGGACCGGACGGTGCCCCTGCACGGCCGCGCTGCTCAGGTGCACCAGCCGCTGCACGCCCGCCGAAGCGCATGCCCGGGCAATCAGTACAGGAAGCAGGGCATTGGCGCCGGTCAGCTCCGGTGAGTCGGGACTGCGAGGGGCGGCAGCGCCCGCCGCGTTGACCACCACAGTGCAACCGGTGAGTTCAGTCGCCAGGCGGTCGACGACGGCCTGCTGGCGGTCAGCCTCGGCGGCCACCTCGGCGGGGGTGCGTGCAGAGGCGGTTACGCGGGGCGCCCGAACGGATAGGGCATCTTCACCGGCGTCGGAGAGCGCCTTCAGGACGGCGCTGCCCACGAAGCCGCTGCCTCCGAGAACGGCCCAGGTCATGAGGTTGCGTCCGTCGTCCGGGAATCCAGCGCCGGCATCGGCTGCCAGTCGGGATCACCCAGGACAAAGCGGGACTCGCGCCACCCGTGCCAGAGCGGACCGAGACCGGACAGGGTGCGCTCGACTGCCACCAGCCGCACCAGTTCCTTGGCGGCGGTCAGGGCGGTCCCCAGAGCGAACCCGACCCGGCTGAACTGTCCGTGTTCCATCAGGTACCTCGCAAGATGACCGCGGTTTCGCATGCCGCAGTAGCGTCCCAGGTTGCTCGAATCATTGAGGTGGCGCACCCCGAGGTCGATCTGCTTCTGCGGGCGGGCCTTTCGCAGCACGAACTCGTTGATGTAGACCACGGGCTCCCGCTGCGAGACGAGCCAGCCGTACGTGGTGTCATCGCCGTTGATGAAAAACCGCGGATCAGGCAGGCCGACGGCCCGGACGGCATCGGCATGCAGGAGAACACCCTCGAAGCACGCCACATTGGTCCGGAAAACCGGAGAAGAGGCGAAGACGTTGCCAGGAACCGGGAAGTGCACGCCAAGGAATGGGTTGAAGCGGTGCTGCCAGAAGAAAGGTTCTCCGGTGGAGTCCAGACGCCGGCCATGCAGGCACCGGTACTGCTGCAGCCACGGACCGAAGGCGGCCAGCGCGCCCGGGAGGACCTCGACGTCGTCGTCCATCAGCCACAGCCAGGTAGCGCCTTCGGCCAGCGCGCGCTCAACACCGGCGGAGAAGCCGCCGGAACCACCGGCATTGGTCGCCAACCGGTGGACGGTCAGCGGGACCGGAAACGACGCGGCCGCCGCTTCGAGTACCTCACTGGTGGAGTCGGTGCTGGCGTTATCGACGACGACGACGGCGGCGGGCGCTGGCTGGAGCCGCTCCAGCGAATCCAGCAGCCGGCTCAGATACCCGGCGCGATTGAAGGTGGTCACCACCACGGTGACGGCCGGTTGGGCGGTCATCAATCAGAATCCGAAGTCGGAGGGAGGACCGAAGCGGCGGCCGCGTACGCCCGCCGAATAGGCGCGTACCCAGGAAGCGAGTCCGCGAACGTCGCCGCGGCGCAGGTAGTACAGCGGATACCCCACGACGTCAGCGACTAGCGAACGACCCCGAAGGTACCGGCGGGTGAGGTGGCCGCGGTTGCGGAAGAAGTAAAAGCGTTTGAACGGGGTTTCCGGCACCAGGACGTGGAGCCGGTCGCCGAGCACCTGCTGGACTTCCGCCCATCCCGGCGGGTGGCTGAACGCGACGGTGGTGACCGTGCCAAATGGAATCCCGGCACGGCGGAGACGAAGCATGAAATCAGTCTCGTCGCCGCGGATGAACAGGCGCAGATCCGGCAGTCCGACCCGGAAAAAGACGTCGGCACGGATCAGGGCGCCGTTGAAGAATTGCGCGATGTCCGGGATGAAGCCGAGCTTCTCCACCTGACCGCGGTCATGGGTGGTGCGGCCCTGGAGCCGGAAGGGGAAGGAGAGGCGGGTCGAGTCGGTCGGCGCGACGATCAGGGGTACTACGACGTCGAGCTTCCGCGAGCGGGCGGCCTCGAGCAGGCTGTCCAGGACGCCGGTGTCCTCTGGGTGGGCATCGTCGTCCATGATCCAGATCCACTCGGCTCCGCTTGCCATGGCGGAGAGGATGGCAAGGGAGAAACCGCCGGCCCCGCCGAGGTTGGTGGCGGACCGGATGTAGTTGACGGGAGCGCTGGAGCGCTCAGCCAGGGCAGCAACGTCCTGGGTGCCTGAGTCGACCAGGGCCACCGAGGCAATGGGATGATCCTGCCGTGAAAGGGCTTCAAGGAGTGTCTGTACGTCATCCGGCCTGTCGAAAGTCACTGCCGCTACAGCCACGGTTTCCTGCAAAACAGTCCTTTCGGCCAGCTCGCGCAACGCTGCGCTCGCGGTGATTGGTCACCGGGAGCGCGCATCAGTCGGGCTAGTATTCTCGGGTAGGGAAAGTCTATTACACGGCCGGGACGGCCATTTCGCGCCGGACCGAAGGTGGCGGGACGTTACGCCAACTGCCCATCCAAAGGAATCATGACACAGACGGACAACCAGAATTCCGCGGCTCGCGTGAATCGGGACGACTCCGCCGGCAGGACCGACAAGCCGGCCCTTTGGCTCTGGTCCCAGTACGCCTTCGACTCGTTCGCCTGGATTGTTGCGGTCTTTCTGGCTCTGATTCTTCGTCTGGAACTGCTCGTCATCCAGATCAACGTTCCTGGCGCAGTGGCTTTCTGCGCGGTCGCCGTAATTTCCCAACTGGTCATCGGTATGAGCTTTGCGCTGTATCGCGGCCGCTATGCGTTCGGCAGTTTCCACGAAGCGAGACTTCTCGTCATCGTGACGGTGATCGTCTCAGTCATTCTGCTGCTCGTGAGCATCGCCTTCATCAGCGTTATCCAGATTCCGCGCAGCGTAGCGATCATTGCGTTCCCGTTTGCCTGCATCTTCATGGCGTCAACCCGATACCTGAAGCGCATGTATGTGGAGAGTAAAGCCAAACCGGGCGACGACGCGCAGCGCACCCTGATCTACGGTGCCGGTTTCCTCGGCAAGTCACTAGTGACCCGGATGATGCAAGACCGGGAGTCTCCCTACTTCCCGGTGGGCCTGATCGATGATGATCCCGCCAAGAAACATCTGCGGCTTGCCACCGTTCCGGTGCTGGGCAGGCTCGAAGATCTGCCGGAGATTGTGCGGCGCACACGTGCAACGGCCCTCGTAATTGCGTTTTCCGACGTCGAAGCGGCCCAGGTGCGGCGTGTTTCCGACCTGGTTGTCGGGCTGAATATGCGGGTTCTGGTTCTGCCCCCGCTGCGCGAGATGCTCGCCGGCGGCGGCGAGAAGGGACTTACCGATTTCCGGGAGGTTGCGGTCGAGGACCTGATCGGCCGGCGTCCCGTTGATATCCACGCCGATGAGGTAGCGGGCTATATTGCCGGCCGGCGGGTGCTCGTGACCGGTGCGGGCGGGTCCATCGGCTCCGAACTATGCCGTCAGCTCGCCGAGTTCAGTCCGGCGGAGCTCATCATGCTCGATCGTGATGAGACTGGCCTGCAGACAACCCAGATTTCCCTGACCGGGCGGGGTTTGCTGACCGGCAGAGACACGGTCCTGGCCGATATCCGGGAGGCGGAGACCCTGCGCGCGATCTTCGTGGACCGTAAGCCCGAAGTGGTGTTCCACGCCGCCGCGCTCAAGCACGTCTCATTGCTTGAGCAGTACCCCGAGGAAGCGTGGAAGACCAACGTTCTTGGCACGCTCAACGTGCTGCGCGCGGCCGAAGCGGCCGGGGTCAGCAACTTCGTGAATATCTCCACTGACAAGGCAGCCAATCCCACCAGTGTGCTTGGACATTCGAAGCGCGTCGCTGAAAAGCTGACCGCCTGGACCGCCGGGGCGGCCGGCAAGAAGTACGTGTCCGTCCGGTTCGGAAACGTCATCGGCAGCCGCGGCTCGATGTTGCCGCTCTTCACCGAGCAGATCCGGGTGGGTGGACCCATCACCGTGACCGACCCTGAAGTGACCCGCTTCTTCATGACCATCCCGGAAGCCTGCCAATTGGTCATCCAGGCGGGAGCGATCGGCAGGGGAGGCGAAGTTCTCATCCTTGACATGGGGGAACCGGTGAAAATTCTTGATGTCGCCCAACGCATGATCGCGATGTCCGGAAAAGACATCGAGATCGTCTTCACCGGCCTGCGCAAAGGCGAGAAACTGCACGAGGACCTCGTGGGAATCGACGAGGACGACTCCCGGCCCCTCCATCCCAAGATTTCGCACACGCAGGTCGCTGCTCTCGATCCGGCAATGCTCGATCTGCGCGACTGGAAGGCCAAGGGCGGTATCGAGGCGTACTCGGAGGGCATAGCGCCCCCGGCCGAAAAAGGGGCCTGACGATGCTGCTGTGGGTTGTTGTCGGATCAGCTCTACTGCTCAGCCTGGTTCTGCCGTTCGTCCTCAAGCCGGTCCTGCAGAAACTCGGCGTGCTCGACATCCCCAACGAACGGTCCTCCCACACCTCGGTGGTCATTCGGGGAGTGGGGATCACCGTGGCGGTGGGCATCGTCGTCGGGCTTGCGCTGTCGGTGCTGACCGGACTGGTTCCCGTGGACCGTTCAATCGTGCTCATCGTGCTGGCCATGCTCTCAGCCGCTGCTGTCCTCGGGTGGGTTGAAGACTATCGGGGACTCTCCATCCGGATCCGGGCTCTGACCCAACTCGGAATCGGAGCCGTTGGAACTGCTGCGCTCGCCTGGACTACCGAGCAGCCCTACTGGTGGGTTCCGGTTGGGGCCCTCGCCGTCGCGGCCTACGTGAATGCAGCCAATTTCATGGACGGGATCAACGGGATCTCCGGCTTCCATGGAGTCCTCGTTGGTGTCTTCTACTCCATCGCCGGCTCATTGGTCGGCCAATTCTGGCTGACGGTTGCCGGTCTGGTGGTGGCAGCAGCCTTTGCCGGCTTCCTCCCGTGGAACCTTGGAAGGGGTTTTGTTTTCCTGGGTGACGTCGGCAGCTACCTGCTCGGGGCGTCCATTGCTGCGATGGCGGTCGCCGGTCTTCTGGCGGGCGTTTACCTTGAGTACCTTTTCTCCCCGGTGCTGATCTACCTCGCAGACACTTTCATTACCTTCCTCCGGCGGGTGAGGGCGGGTGAACGCTGGTACGCCTCGCACCGGGAGCACGTCTATCAGCGGCTGACTGACGCCGGGCTCACGCATGTCCAGTCGGCGCTCGTGGTGACCGTCTGTTCCGCGCTGGTCGGTGCGGCAGGCTTTGTTCTCGCAACCGCACCTGCGCCGCTGGCAATCATCTGCTCGTTGTTTGCGGCCGCCGTCGTTGTTCTGTACATCTACTCGCCCAGGATACTTGCCAGGCGGCGACTGGCTCCGGCTGGATAGTTGAGCGAAGCAAGTGAAATTCGAGTCGATTTCTATCTGCTGTAGAATTACCGGGTACGGTCAGGCGGATCCCGCCACCCGAGCCCGACAATCGATGGACGGAACCCCATGAGCACACCCGACGCCTCGCGCGCCCGTGTGTCCCGTGCCTCCGTCTCTGGTCCCACTGATTCCCTGTGGCTGCGGATCCTGCTACGCTGCCTCGCGGTCACGGGGGCGGTGCTGACCATCACCACGGCCATCGCGTTCGCGGTGAACGGGGGGAGCGGGGCCGCGAGCGTACTGTTCGGCTACGCGGTGGTGGCGATCTTCTTCGGGCTGAGCCTGCTCATCGGCCATTTCGTCGGCCGGTCGAATCCAAGCGGTGCCCTCGGTATCTTCATGGTCACCTATGCCATCAAGGTCGTAGGCTTTGCCGCCGTCCTGTTTTTCATCGGCGTCCCCTCCTGGCTGGATCGCAATTGGTTCTTCGGCGCAGCCGTGGGAGCAGTGGTTCTCTGGCAGATAGTGGAGGTCACTGTCTTTGCCAGGGCGCGCCACCAGCTGTACAACGACTATGACTCGACCGGGTCGTCCGGAGCGCAGGCAGCTGATGGACATGCGTAAAGGCGCCTCCAGCACCGGCTCGGGCTCCGGCGATGAGCGCCCAGAGACTGACGCGCGCGGTCGTTACGGCGAAGCCGGGTACAACGATGGAATAGCTGTTTTCAGCTACATCATTGGCGGGATCATAGTCTGGAGTTTGATAGGCTGGGGGCTGGACAATCTCCTGGGGACGCGTTGGATCGTGCTCGCAGGAGGCCTTTTGGGCGCAGTGGGCGGTTTCTACCTCTCCCACAAGCACAACCTCACCCGTTCCAACTCCTCCGGTCCTGATTCAATGCCGGAACGCAGGCGCGGTCCGGAGGAAGGTTCCCCTGAGTAATGTCCCATAACTTCATGCGTCGGAGCAGTAACGCTGTGCCCGATCCAACCACGCCCAACGATGGACACTGCAGAGAGGAAACGCGTTGATCGCGCTTGCGCTCCCCGCTCAAACCACCACTGAAGAGGGCTTTGTCCCACCCACGATCGAAGAAGCGCACCCGCCGAACATACTTCCCTGGAATACCGAGTATGGCGTTTGGTTCGCACCCGGGTTCGGCAAGCAGATGCTACTGGTCATCCTGTCGGTTATCCTCATCGGCGCATTTTTCTATATAGCGTCCCGCAAGGGTCAGCTTGTTCCCGGCAAGGTGCAGTTCCTTGGAGAGGCCGCATACGGTTTCGTACGCAACTCCATCGGCAAGGACATCATCGGCGGACGCGAGTACATGAAGTACGTCCCCTGGCTGTTCACCGCGTTCTTCTTCATCCTGGTGAACAATATCTTCGGCGCTGTCCCGCTGCTTCAGATCCCGAGTTTCTCCCACCCCGGCAGTGCGTATGCGATTGCGGCCATCTTCTACATCCTCTGGATCGCCGTTGGCGTCAAGAAACATGGCCTTCGCTACTTCAAACTCGCCGTGGTTCCGTCCGGGGTGCCGTGGTACATCATGCCGCTGGTCGTTCCGATTGAGATCATCTCGAACTTCCTGGTTCGTCCGGTTACGCACTCCCTCCGTTTGTTCGCAACCATGCTGGCAGGTCACCTCATCGTGATGCTCGCCGGCAGCGCGATCGAATTCATGACGCTGTCGGGCAACATCCTCCTTCAGGGAACCGGAGTTCTGGTCCTCGGCGGCGCGGTTGCCATGTACATGCTCGAAGCTTTGATCATGGTCCTGCAGGCCTACGTTTTCACCCTGCTGGCCGCGATCTACATCGAGGGCGCCCTCCATGCGGACGCCCACTAACAAGTAACAAAGTCTTCCCCGCAGGGGATGATCCCAACCAACCTGCCGGCATAGCGCGGCATCTTGAAAGGAAAAAAATGGAAGGCAATCTGAACCTCGTAGGTTACGGTCTCTCCGCAATCGGCGGTGGTATCGGTGTGGGCCTCGTGTTCGCCGCGTACATCAACGGTGTCGCTCGTCAGCCGGAAGCACAGCGCGTACTGCAGCCAATCGCATTCCTTGGTCTGGCACTGACCGAAGCCCTCGCCATCCTCGGTCTGGTCTTCGCCTTCGTTCTCTAGAAGAGTCGCTGGTCGACCAAACGGACTAGTTGTAGAAAGACGGGTGAAACAACATGGATAGCGCAGTCATACTTGCAGCTGAAAGTCCCCTCGCACCGAACCTATGGGAATTACTGGTTACGGTCGCAGGGTTCGCTGTACTGATGTACATCGTTATCAAGTTCGTCATGCCGGCGTTTGAGAAGACGTTTGCAGAGCGGACTGAAGCCATCGAGGGCGGAATCGCCAAGGCGGAGGCCGCTCAGGCCGAGGCCAACGCGGCACGCGAGGAGTACAAGCAGCAGCTGGTCGACGCTCGCACCGAGGCCAATCGCATCCGCGAGGAAGCACGTGCTGAGGGAGCCCAGATCCTGGCCGAACTGAAGGAGAAGGCTGTCGCCGAGGCGAACCGCATCTCTGCACAGGCCGAGGCGCAGATCGAGGCCGATCGTCAGGCAGCTGTAGTGTCGCTTCGCGCCGAGGTGGGAACCCTTGCCACTGATCTGGCCAGCCGAATCGTTGGTGAGTCCCTGGCCGACGATGCGCGTTCTGCACGCGTTGTCGACCGTTTCCTCGCTGACCTGGAGGCGCAGTCAGCTACCCAGAGCGCAGGTGCAGCCAAATAATGGCAGGCGTATCAAGCCAGTCCCTTACGGCGGCACGGCAGGAACTCGAACCGCGCCTCGGCACAGCATCGCTGACGCTGGCTGAGGAGCTTTTCGGTGTGCTGGACACACTCGATTCGAATGCCGGTCTCCGCCGTGCCCTCACCGATCCCAATCGCGAGGGCGAGCAGAAGGTTGCTCTCTCGACGAGGCTTTTCGCCGGACGCATTTCGCCGGAAGCCGCGGAGATTGTTCGGGACCTCGTTGCCCGTCGCTGGGCCAAGCCCCGCGACGTCGGTGATGCGCTGGAGGCACTGGCCGCAACTGTGGCTATAGCCGTCGCTGAAAACAGGGGGCAGGGAATTCGCGGACTCGAGGGTCTTGAGAATGACCTCTTCGCTTTCCTGAGCGTCGTCGAATCGAACCATGACCTGCAGCGCGCACTGTCTGAACCCCAGGCAGAAGGGTCCGCCAAAGTGGCTCTTGCGCTGAAGCTGGTTCCCTCAGCTGGAGATGAAGCAAGGCTCCTGATTCGCCAGGCGGTTCTTTCGCCGCGGGGACTGAAGCCCTCGGCTTTGGTGCAGCGCTTCATCGAGCTTGTCGCACTGCGCCAGGAGCGTTGGATTGCTACCGTCAGCGTCACCCGTCCGCTGTCGGATGAGCAGCTGGCCCGGCTTCAGGCAGGGCTGAATGCGCTCTACGGGCGAGACCTCAAGGTCATTGTCAGCGTGGACCCCTCCCTCGTGGGCGGCGTACGCGTAAAGGTGGGAGACGAAGTGGTTGATGCCACGGCAGTGACCCGCCTGTCCGAACTCCGTCGAAAGATGGCCGTTTAGCCAGGGACAAGGCAACGCTGAAGCTCCTTAGGCTTCGACGACAGACGTAAACAACACCGGTCACCGCTCACCTGCGGTGGTCACAACACAGGAGAGCAGGGACTGCAGATGGCCGAATTGACCATCAACGCCGACGACGTCCGTAATGCGTTGAACGAGTTCGCGGCGTCCTACGAACCCGGAAACGCGGAGCGGGTCGAAGTTGGCCGCGTAACATCCGCAAGCGACGGCATTGCCAGGGTAGAGGGACTCCCCTCCGTCATGGCAAATGAGCTGCTGCGCTTCGAAGACGGCACGCTGGGCCTTGCCCAGAACCTCGACACTCGTGAAATCGGCGTCGTAGTCCTCGGTGACTACGCCGGGATCGAGGAGGGCCAGGAAGTACACCGTACCGGCGAGATCCTTTCGGTACCGGTCGGTGACGCATTCCTCGGACGCGTCGTCGACCCGCTGGGCCAGCCCATCGATGACCTGGGCGAGATCAAGGCCGAGGCTCGTCGCGCACTTGAGCTTCAGGCTCCGGGCGTAACGCAGCGCAAGTCGGTGCATGAGCCGATGCAGACCGGGCTCAAGGCCATCGACGCGATGATCCCGATCGGCCGCGGACAGCGTCAGCTCATCATTGGTGACCGCCAGACCGGCAAAACCGCCATCGCTGTGGACACCATCATCAACCAGAAGGCCAACTGGGAGTCCGGCGACGTGCAGAAGCAGGTTCGCTGCATCTACGTTGCCATCGGTCAGAAGGCGTCCACTATCGCCGCCGTCCGGCAGACCCTGGAAGATAAGGGTGCGCTGGAGTACACCACCATTGTGGCCTCGCCTGCGTCGGATCCCGCCGGCTTCAAATACCTCGCTCCCTACGCCGGTTCGGCCATCGGCCAGCACTGGATGTACGGCGGCAAGCACGTTCTGATCATCTTTGATGACCTCTCCAAGCAGGCTGAAGCCTACCGCGCGGTATCGTTGCTGCTCCGCCGTCCGCCGGGACGCGAAGCCTACCCGGGCGACGTGTTCTACCTGCACTCCCGTCTCCTTGAGCGTTGTGCCAAGCTTTCCGATGACCTGGGTGCAGGCTCGATGACAGGTCTGCCGCTGATCGAGACCAAGGCGAACGATGTGTCTGCCTACATTCCGACCAACGTCATCTCCATCACTGACGGACAGATCTTCCTCCAGTCGGACCTGTTCAACGCGAACCAGCGGCCTGCCGTTGACGTCGGTGTGTCAGTGTCCCGCGTGGGCGGTGCCGCACAGGTGAAGGCGATGAAGAAGGTCTCGGGTACCTTGAAACTCGATCTCGCACAGTACCGTGACATGCAGGCATTTGCCATGTTCGCTTCAGACCTGGACGCTGCATCGCGCCAGCAGCTCACGCGCGGTGCACGCCTCATGGAACTGCTCAAGCAGGGCCAGTACGCGCCCTTCCCGGTAGAGGAGCAGGTCATATCGATCTGGGCAGGTACCAACGGTTACCTTGACGACGTCCCTGTCGAGGACATCCGCAAGTTCGAGTCCCAGTTCCTGGAGCACCTGCGCCACAAGTCTTCGGTGCTGACAACGCTGGCTCAGACCAACCAGCTCGAAGACTCCACCGTGGACGAGCTCAAGTCCCACATCACGGACTTCAAGCAGGGGTTCTTCGGTGAAGGTCATGACGGTCTCGTCGCAGGCCACGAGGAACACAGCCCCCTTGATGAGGGTTCTGTGGACCAGGAAAAGATCGTCAAGCAGAAGCGCTAACGGTGGGGACGTCCGCGCGCACCGCGCGCGGACGTCCGATGCCTGAACCGTAGTACCTCCAGGGGACTACGAAGGAAAGGACAAGTATGGGAGCCCAGATCCGGGTCTACCGCCAGAAGATCGTGTCGACGACGTCGATGCGGAAGATCTTCAAGGCGATGGAACTGATCGCCACCTCTCGCATTGGCAAGGCGCGCGCCCGCGTGTCGTCGTCACTGCCCTATGCCAACGCAATCACCCGTGCGGTTTCCGCTGTGGCGTCGCAGTCCGAGATTGATCATCCACTGACCACCGAGCCGGAGCAGATCCGGCGTGCGGCAGTGCTTATCATGACTTCGGACAGAGGCCTGGCGGGCTCCTACTCGGCCACCGTGCTGAAGCAGGCGGAATCTCTTCTTGAGCTCCTCCGTGAGGAGGGCAAGGAAGTCAAGACCTACCTGGTCGGACGGAAAGCACAGGCGTACTTCGATTTCCGTGGGCGCCCATATGAGCAGGTGTGGACAGGTGGAACGGACGCGCCTGAATTCGATACAGCCCGCGAAGTCGGCCGTGTGCTCCTGGAGCAGTTCGGAATCGACTTCGAGGACGGTGGCGTCGACGAGATCCACGTCGTCTACACCCGTTTCCGTTCGATGGTCATCCAGGAACCGACAGTCATCCGACTCCTGCCACTTGAGGTTGTTGAAGAAGAAGCAGCCAGCGAGTCGGACCTGCTTCCGCTGTACGAGTACGAGCCTGAACCTGAGAGGGTTCTTGATGCACTGCTTCCGCGGTACATCGAGTCTCGGATCTTCGCAGCATTGCTTCAGGCAGCCGCGAGCGAGCTTGCAGCACGCCAGCGCGCCATGAAGTCGGCGGGCGACAACGCTACCGAACTGATCAAAAAGTACACGCGCCTCCGCAACACCGCCCGCCAGGCGGAAATCACGCAGGAGCTTTCGGAGATCGTGGCGGGTGCGGACGCACTGAACGCGTCCTGACCGCAGGCCTCCGCGGATCCTTCACCGGGTCCCAACCGCACTACTATTAGCACCACGCCATCTACCGAATGAAGTGAGAGAGATGACTGCCCAGACTGTTGAGAACAGTACGGACTCAGTTGCCCCCGGCGCGACCGGCCGCATTGCCCGTGTCATCGGCCCGGTTGTCGACGTTGAGTTCCCGGCTGACGCCATTCCCGCCATTTACAATGCGCTGACCACTGAGGTAACCCTCAACGGCCAGACGCACACCATCACGTTCGAGACCTCGCAGCACCTTGGCGACAACCTGGTGCGTGCGATCTCCCTGCAGGCAACCGACGGCCTTGTCCGCGGCACCATTGTGCAGGATACCGGTTCTGCAATCTCTGTCCCCGTGGGTGACGGCGTCAAGGGCCACATCTTCAACGTCCTGGGAAAGCCCCTCGACGTTGAGGAGTCGCAGCTCGAAATCACCGAGCGCTGGCCGATCCACCGCAAAGCTCCTTCCTTTGCTTCTCTCGAAGGCTCAACCGAGATGCTCGAGACCGGCATCAAGAGCATCGACCTTCTGACCCCTTACATCAAGGGTGGAAAGATTGGGCTCTTCGGCGGCGCCGGTGTGGGTAAGACGGTTCTTATCCAGGAAATGATCACCCGCGTTGCCCGCAACTTCGGTGGTACCTCGGTATTCGCCGGCGTTGGCGAACGTACCCGTGAAGGAAACGACCTTTGGGTCGAAATGGAAGAGGCCGGCGTTCTCAAGGACACCGCGCTAGTCTTCGGCCAGATGGATGAGCCGCCGGGCACGCGCTTGCGCGTCGCGCTGTCGGCACTGACCATGGCGGAATACTTCCGCGATGTCCAGAAGCAGGACGTGCTGCTCTTCATCGACAACATCTTCCGTTTCACCCAGGCGGGCTCCGAGGTATCCACCCTGCTGGGCCGCATGCCCTCTGCTGTGGGCTACCAGCCCAACCTGGCTGATGAGATGGGCCTACTCCAGGAGCGCATTACGTCCACCAAGGGCCACTCCATCACCTCGATGCAGGCCATCTACGTGCCGGCGGACGACTACACCGACCCTGCTCCGGCCACCACCTTCGCGCACCTCGATGCAACCACGGAGCTGTCGCGTGAGATCGCCTCGCGTGGTCTGTACCCGGCGATCGATCCGTTGACTTCCACGTCGCGTATCCTCGATCCGCAGTACATCGGTCATGATCACTACAACACCGCTGTCCGTGTGAAGCAGATCCTCCAGAAGAACAAGGAACTCCAGGACATCATCGCCATCCTCGGCGTTGACGAACTGTCCGAAGAAGACAAGATCGTTGTTTCGCGCGCACGCCGCATCCAGCAGTTCCTGTCGCAGAACACCTACACGGCAAAGCAGTTCACCGGTGTCGAGGGCTCGACCGTGAGCATCAAGGACACCATCGAGGGCTTCAACGCCATCGCCAACGGCGATCTCGATCACATTGCCGAGCAGGCGTTCTTCAACATCGGCGGTCTTGACGACGTTGAGCGTCAGTGGGCACGGATTCAAGAGCAGAGCGGAAAGTAAGCTCCATGGCTGAACTTGAAGTCGAGATCGTCGCGGCGGACCACTTCGTGTGGTCCGGCGCGGCGACCATGGTCAAGGGGCGCACTGCTGACGGCGAGATCGGGATCCTTCCCGGACACTCCCCGGTGCTTGCGATCCTCGCAGAAGGAGAACTCGCTATTCAGCCGGTCTCCGGCGAACGACTCATCGTGGGCGTTGATGGCGGCTTCTTCTCCGTGGACAGCAACCGCGTGGTGATTGTTGCCGACAATGCCAGGATCGGCGGTTCAGTGACCGCAGACGCGAAGTAGCGTAAAGCCTGATGGACGGCATCGGTATCACGTTCATCACGCTCGCGGTGCTCTTCGCCCTGCTGGTGTTCATGATCGGCGCTTTCTGTCTTCGCCGTTTCCAGCTGCGCACAGCGCTTGGTACGTTCGACGCCTCCATTCGCCTTCCCACAAGGGGTTGGCGAATGGGGGTTTGTCGTTATACGGACAAGCATCTGGAGTGGTTGCGGCTGGTTTCCCTCAGTCCGAGGCCCAGGCACAGATACCTGCGCAGTTCGCTTGAGCTTAAGGGCTGGCGTCAGCCCACGGAGACCGAAAAGGCCCGCATCCAGCCGGGCGCAATCATCGTCACGCTGAGCTATGAGGGAACCGAGGTTCTCCTGGCAATGAAGTTTGACGTCTACGCCGGGCTGTCTTCCTGGCTCGAAGCCGGTCCTGTCATAGGGATCGGAACCTGGCGCTAGCGGCAGCGATAAACGGTCACAAGGCACTTTAAATAGTTTGGGCCCCCGCAGAAGTAGGGGCCCAAACTATTTGGTGAGTCGCTGATTACAGCGCGGTGACGCCGGTCGCCTGCGGGCCCTTGGCGCCCTGGCCAATTTCGAACTGGACGCGCTGGTTCTCATCGAGAGTGCGGAACCCGCCGGTCTGGATCTCAGAGTAGTGAACAAAAACGTCGCCCTCGGAGTCGTCCGGCGTGATGAAGCCGAAGCCCTTTTCAGCGTTGAACCACTTGACGGTTCCCTGTGCCATCTATATTTCTCCTCATAATGGAACATCCTTCAAATCAGCACACTGTGTGCCGACCGCGAGTTACTTCGCGTGAATTCCATCGAGGCCAGGAATGCCCTGGAACCTAACGACAAGCTTCACGCTCGCAACCTGTCTTGCGAGCATGAAAACCACGTACACAAAGACTGAAATAAGCATCACATAGCAGTATCGGCTGGTCAACGGACATTCCGACGATTAAACCGATTGTTAAGCGAGAATTCGAAGATCTGCACGCTTGGGGTTCCAGTAACCGGTTCAAACCGATCGGTTGTCAGTTCTGATCGCCCGGAAGCACTATCAGAAGAGGCGTGAATCGACGTCGTCAACGCCCCGCATGGCGTCGTAATCGAGGGTCAGGCAATCAATACCCCGGTCCTGTGCCAGCACGCGCGCCTGAGGCTTGATCTGCTGGGCTGCAAAGACCCCCTTGACCGGGGCCATGAGTGGATCGCGGTTGAGCAGTTCGAGATAGCGGGTCAGTTGTTCAACGCCGTCAATGTCGCCGCGGCGTTTGAGCTCAATGGCTATAGTCCTGCCCTGGCCGTCCCTCGCGAGGATGTCCACCGGACCGATGGCGGTCATATATTCCCGCCGGATGAGTGAGTAGCCGTCGCCCAGAAGGGTGATCTGCTCGGCGAGCAAGCGCTGCAGATCGGCTTCCACGCCGTCCTTGACCAGCCCCGGGTCGAAACCCAGGTCGTGGGCACTTTCGTGTAGCAGTTCGTGGATGCTGATGACCAGCCGATCGTCGCTTTTGGCGTGCTGCACGTTCCAGGTTTCAACGACGCCCAGTTCGGCGTCCTCAGGGGCCGGATCAACAACCCGTAGGCTGGCCGGCGGGCTCATCCAGTTCAGCGGTTTGTAGGATCCGCCGTCCGAATGGACCAGGACGGAGCCGTCCGCCTTGACCATGAGCAGACGGGTGGCCAGCGGAAGATGGGCACGAAGGCGACCGATGTAATCGACGGAGCAGCGGGCAATGACTAAACGCACCCTCCGCACAATACCTGCCCCGCAGCGGTTTCCGGTTCACAGCCCGCTCAGTGCAGACTGGATTCATGCCCCGATCCAATCAGCCGCGCAAGGCGCGCGGCCAGCCGCGCCGGAAGTGGTCGGAGGCACCGGAACTGGATCTGGAGCGCGCCCGCGCCGGCATTCCGACCCGGGAATCGGGCCGCGACGGCACCTGGTCGGTCCGGCGGATCACTGAACAGAACGCTGCCAAGCACTACCTGTGCCCAGGGTGCCACCGTGACATTCCCCCCGGCGTTGCTCACCTGGTTGCGTGGCAGGAGGACTCACTGCTCGGCGCAGAGACGGCGCTTGCTGACCGGCGGCACTGGCACCTGTCGTGCTGGCGGACCCGCCGCTCCGCATAGCCTGCAGCGTCTACGGCCGGACGCGAAGCATCCGGCTCCTTCAGTAGACTGAATCAGATGACCAGCTCAGAGCCCGCGTACCAGTTCTCCGAAAGCTCCGACCCCACCGAGATCCGGGCGGGTACGGTCTTGCCTGCTGACCGCCGAAATATCGAACTCACGACGGCGGACGGCAAGACTCTGGTCGGCGAGTTCGCCGCCCCGGAGGGCAAGGTCCCTGCAGCGACGCTTGTAACCCTGCACCCGCTGCCCACTGCGGGGGGTTTCATGGACTCGCACGTCTACCGCAAGGCCTCTTTCCGGCTGCCTGCGCTGGCTGACATTGCCGTCCTGCGGTTCAACACCCGCGGAACTTGCTCTCCGCGCGGATGCAGCGGAGGAGAGTTCGACGGCGGCGGGTTGGAACGCCACGACCTCGAGGCCGCCGTGCAGTGGGTAGTCAACGAAGGGCTGACCAACGTATGGCTGGTCGGCTGGAGTTTCGGCACGGAGCTCTGCCTGAAGTACGGGGCGCGGGAGCCGGTCGCCGAGTACATCGAGGGCGCCATCCTGCTCTCCCCGCCGCTGCACCGTGCTACCGATGCTGACCTCGACTCCTGGGCGGAGGCGGAGCTGCCGCTGCACGTCCTCGTGCCCGAGCACGATGACTACCTTCAGCCGCCAGTTGCGGCCAGCCGCTTCGCCCGTGTACCGCAGGCGCAGGTTGTCGGGGTCGACGGCGCCAAGCACCTCTGGGTGGGGGAGAAGTACGTGAGCCGCGTCCTAGAGGAGGTTGCCGGCGTCGTACTGGGAAAGCCCGTAGCGCTGGCCTCCGAATGGAACGGACCGGCGGCACGCGCTGACTAGCGTTTTGGGCTGCCGGAACGGCCGCTACTGATTGTCCTGGCGGGCGATGAACACTTCCTTCAGTAGCAGCATCACGCCCGCGGCCAGCGGGATGGCGATGAGCGCGCCAAGGACGCCGAGCAGGCTGCCGCCGGCAATTACCGCAATGACGGCGATCGCACCCGGCACCGCCACTGCCTTCTGCATGATTCGCGGTGAGATGAAGTAGGCCTCCACCTGGAGGTACGCCACGTACATCACCGCGAACAGCGCTGCTGTCTGCCATCCGACGGTAAGTGCCACCAGACTTACGACGACGGCGGCAATCACCGCGCCGACCAGCGGTATGAATGCCAGCATCGCCACGATGAACGCGAGCAGGACCGAAAACGGAACGTCGGCAATGGTCATGAAGATGAAGGCGAAGGTCGCGTTCAGCAGAGCTACACAGGCCTGGCCGATGACGTAGTTACCGACGCTGCGGGTGATTTCCTCGGCAAGCCGCTCGACACGCGGGCGACGGGACCGGGGTGCCAGACGGTAGGCCCACTTCTTCATGGCCGGCAGGGAAGCAAGGAAATACAGCGTGAGCACCAGGATCACGAGAACGCCGAACAGGCTGTTGAGGATGACGGTACCCACCCCGAGAACGCCGCCGAAGATACCGCCGACTGCCTCGGAGTTGGCAAAGAATCTGTTGACCTCCTCGGTGACGCGTTCGCGCACCTCGAACTGTTGGTCAACCGTCTGGAAGAAGTCGGACGCCAGGAACTCCCGCGCGTAGCCCGGTGCCCGTTCAACCAACTGGGTCGTCTGGGAGACTATGGTCGGGATCAGAACCGCGAAGAAGCCCACAATGATGCCCACCAGCATCACCAGCGCGAGTGTTATCCCTGCCGGGCGGGGCACATTCCGGTTTTCAAGCCAACGCACAATCGGGTCCAGCCCAAGCGCTATGAAGAGCGCCGCGCCGATCCAGACAAGCAGTTGGCCGACGTTGGTGATCATGAAGTAAGCCAGCAGAGCCAGCCCGGCACCCACACTGGCCATGAAGCCGAAGTGGATGGGATGTTGGCGCATGGACCGGGGCTGTGGGCCCCCGAACTTCAGCCGGTCGTCGCTGATGCTCACCGTCTCGTCGACCGGCACTTCTTCGCTACGCTCCGGTGGGAATTCGAAGCGCGGTCGGGGCTGCGCTACCGGCACCATGTGGCGCAATCGAACCATGGCGAGTCCCAGTCCACGGCGGCGCGACTGAACGCGCGGCTGAGGCTCTGCCGCACCGGAAGCCTCCGGCGTCTCGTGCACCGAGGACGCCGGGCGAGGCAGGGGCTCGCCGATTGGCACGTCTTCGCGTTCACTCACGTATAGTCCGCTTTCGTTTGCGTATCAGCGCAGGCAGCACCGGTTGCATGACTAGCGAAACAGTAACAGGAGCCACAGGGTCTCCGCGGGAACCACTCGCGCTGCCGGGGACGTTGTACTGGGGCCCGGTGCTGGCGTCAGCGGCGGACAGGATCTGCCGAAACTTCTTCGTTACCATGGGGCTAGTCCGATTCGCTCAGGTCAGTTCGGGCTTGACCATCCCAACGTTAGGTTCTCGAGTGCGCTTTCCTCTTGCTGCTCCGGTCATGGCGATCGGCGCGCTGCTGGTATTGCTAGGTATCGGCCAGCTTACGTGGTGGGCTCCGCCCGAGACCGTGACAGTCGCCGTTCCGGCGGATGCGCCCAACGGTCCTGTCACCGTGATTGATGCAGGCGCTCGGGAGACCGACGCTGAGGACGTCGACATCACGGTCCAGTCCGAAGGCACGTTCACCCTCGCCGTCGGGCGGGCGTCCGACGTCGATGCCTGGGTGGCAGACGCAGCTCACCTGACGGTCACCGGTGTGGGCGAAGACGAGTTGATCACTGACTTCACCGAGGGCGAGCAGACAGTTCCCAACCCGAGCGGTGCAGACCTCTGGACGAGCGAGGAGACTGCTGAAGGAACGCTGACCCACCGCTGGATGGACCCGGGCGAGGGGGAGTGGTCGATCCTTATCGCCGCCGACGGCGAGACTCCCGCGCCGACCGCCGTATCAATCACCAGCCCCAACGACACCGCCACCCCGTGGGCGGTTCCGCTGATCATCCTTGGCGCCCTGGTGCTTGTCCTCGGAATTGCGCTTGCTTTCATCAAGCCGCGCAAGACCCGGCGGGAGCCGGCAGCCGTCGGTTCCCGTGCCTACGCACGGCAACAGCACCGCGGACGGAACTCCGGAAGCGCCTTCGCGGCGCATCGGGTCCGCCCGCTGGCGGCACTCGGATTGGCCACCGCGCTCGGACTGACCGGGACGGCGGTGGGCAATGCAACAGAAACCGGTTCAGCGACGCCCAGTGACTCGACGACGCCGACAGAGTCAGCGACGCCCGCAGATTCAGCATCGCCGGCCGAGTCAGCGACGCCCTCTGCCTCACCATCGCCGGCCGGCGGCGATGCCGCGCAATATCCCGTCATCCTGGAGAGCCAGCTGGACAGGATTCTTGCCTCAGTGGCCACCACGGTGACAGAGGCCGACGCCGCTGCTGACGCAACACTTCTCGAGCCGCGGGTGGCGGGCGCGGCCGCCACGCTGCGCAGCGCCAACTACTCCGTCCGCTCGCAGGCAGACGACGTACCGGCGCCTACTCCCGTCGCCGCGGATCCGGTGCTTACGAGCATGATCCCGACCGGAAACGAGTGGCCGCGCACCGTCGTCGCGCTGACACAGGGTGAGTCCAATCCGGTGCCGCAGGCGCTGGTGCTCGTGCAGGAAAATCCCCGGTCAAACTACCGGCTCGTGTCCTCTATCCAGATGCTGCCGGGCACAACGTTTCCCACCGCCGGAACGCCGGAGGGACTGCAGGAGATACCGGCCGACGGCGGGGAGGACCTTGCTGCCTCGCCACAGGACGCAATGTCCGCCATCGCGGATTACCTGACCACACCTGACGGCGGTAATGCTGAAACATTCGAACCGAACTCATTTGCGGACGCGATCACCTCGTTCCAATCCGACGTGGTCGCCGATGCTGGAAATGACTCGGCCGAGATAACGTTCACCCATGAATCGATTGCCGAGTACACGAGGGCGGTTTCCACCGGTGACGGCGGCGCCATGGTATTCGGGTACCTCGACCACACCTACAGCAGCGTGCCGGAAGGACCAGGGGACTCGATCGCTCTCGAGGGAACAGTCTATGAGGCGCTCACCGGCGAAGAATCCACGGAGGACGGCATCGACGTCCGCTACGGCGAAGCTGTGATGATGTATGTTCCAGCGGCGGAAAGTGACGAGTTGATCACCGTGATCGGTGCGGCCCAGCAGCTGTTGTCCGCCGAACTACGATGACAAAGGAAGACCCTCGCCGGGTCACTGTGTTGCCCAATGGATATTGCCCCAGTAATAAGGTGAAAACATGACCACTCCGAATACTCCGGGCGGCGCTGCGCCGTCGTCGATGAACCTGCGCGGCGCCGTCGATCTGTCCGCGCTCAAGGCCAGGGCCCAGGCCCGGAACGCGCCGGCGGGTAACACCGGTGCAGCGCCCGGCGGCGTGCCCACCGGCGGTCCGGCTGGGGCCGGCAGCCCTTATATTGTCGACGTCACCGAGCAGGTCTTCCCGCAGTTGGTGCAGTTGTCCGCGCAAGTGCCGGTGATCATCGCCCTCGGCGCCGCCTGGAGCGATCAATCGTCACAGGTCCTCGCAGTCCTCGAGACGATCGCGGTGGAGCAGGCCGGTCGGGTTCTGCTTGCCCGCGTGGACTTCGACTCGCAGCCCGGGATTGCCCAGGCCTTCCAGGCACAGGGCGTCCCGACCGTCGTCGGTGTGCTCAAGGGACAGCCCGTGCCCCTGTTCGAGGGTCTGCTGGGCGAACCGCAAATCCGGACCTATGTGGAGGAACTCCTCAAGGTCGCGCAGGCCAACGGTGTCAACGGCTCGCTGAATGATGCCCCGGCGGATGACGAGGCGGTCGCCGGCGAACCGGTTGAGGAATCCTTGCCGCCGCTGCACCAGGAGGCTTTCGACGCTATCGAAGCAGGCGACTATGCAACAGCTGCCGCCGCGTACCGTAGGGCGCTTGCCGAACAGCCCGCCGACGCGGATGCGAAAGCGGGCCTCGCCCAGGTGCAGCTCATGCAGCGGCTTCAGGATACCGACGCGGCTGCCGTGCGTGCGGCGGCCGCCGATTCCCCCGATTCTCTTGATGCCCAGCTTGCGGTGGCCGACCTTGATCTTTCGGGCGGACATGTAGAAGATGCATTCGCACGGCTGACCACCTTCATCGCCCGTAGCTCCGGTGAGAACCGGGAAGCAGCACGGGTTCGACTCCTGGAGCTGTTCGATATTGTCGGTCCCACCGACCCACGGGTGAACAAGGCACGCAGCGCGCTGGCAAGGGCCCTGTTTTAAGCGCTGCCGAACCGCGTTCTAGGAGCTGCCGCGCCGCCGCTTTTAGTCCTTTCGGATGAGGTACGGGAGCCAGGGCCGTTGTTAGCGTTGACTCATGACTTCCCGCCCCTCTTCTTCACCTCCGCCTGCCCCGGAATCGCGGAACCCCCAACCTCCGGGCAACCGTCCGGCCTTGGTGCTGCGCGGCCTGGCAAAGCGCTTCGGTGAGAAAATTGCCGTCAATGGCATAGACCTCGACGTTCCGGCCGGGTCCTTCTACGGGCTGGTGGGTCCGAACGGTGCAGGCAAGACCACGACGCTCTCCATGGCCACTGGGCTGCTGCGCCCCGACTACGGCCAGGCCTGGGTGCACGGTGTCGATGTCTGGCAGGACCCGCTTGAGGCCAAGCGGCTGATGGGAATCCTGCCCGACGGCGTCCGGCTTTTCGACCGGCTGACCGGTGAGCAACTGGTTACCTACGCGGGTCTCCTGCGCGGAATGGACCGGGACGAGGTTGCGGGAAGGGTAACTGACCTCCTGCGGGCGCTTGACCTGGGGAATGACGCGGGAACCCTCGTGGTGGACTACTCGGCCGGCATGACGAAGAAGATCGCGCTTGCATCCGCCCTCGTCCATGCGCCGAGGCTGCTTGTGCTGGATGAGCCGTTCGAATCCGTCGATCCCGTCTCAGCCGCCAACATTCGTGACATTCTCGCCACCTACGTACGCTCCGGCGGAACGGTGATCGTGTCCAGCCACGTGATGGATCTGGTTCAGCGTATGTGTGACCATGTCGCGGTCATCGCGGCAGGAACGGTGCTCGCAGCGGGAACGGTCGACACGGTGCGCGGTGATGCGAGCCTTGAAGACCGGTTCGTGGAGCTCGTCGGCGGCAGGAACACCGCGGAGGGGTTGTCGTGGTTGCGCACCTCCTGAGACTCAAGCTCCTGCTCCTGCGCAATTCCCTGCGCCGCAGCACCTGGCAGCTTGTGGGCGTCATCCTCGGCGGCCTGTACGGCCTGGGCCTGCTCGGATTGATCGTGGCGGGCCTGATTGTCCTGGGCACTGTGGACCTCGAGCTGGTGCGGACCATTGTGGTGCTCGGCGGAGCGGCCGCTGTGCTCGGTTGGCTGGTCATCCCCCTCGTGGCGTCAGGGGTGGATATGACTCTGGACCCGGCCCGCTTCGTCACCTTTGCGGTGCCGATGCGCCAGCTCATGACCGGTCTTGCCCTGAGCGGTGTCATCGGCATCCCCGGAATCGTCACCCTGATCGCGTTCCTTACCCTCACGCTGACCTGGATCCGCTATCCGCTAGCAGCAGTTGCAGCGTTGATCTGCGCGGTTTGCGCAGTCCTGTTGTGCGTTGTGGGCTCCCGCCTGATTACGACGGCGGGAACCGCCCTTGCCTCTTCCCGGCGGTTCAAGGACCTCAGCTCGACAATCGCTATCATCCCGCTCGTCCTGCTGGGTCCGATTTTCGCGGGTATCACAGCCGGCTTCCAGAGCTCGCCGGAATTCGCCGGCGACCTGGCAGACATCCTGGGGTGGACGCCTTTGGGCGTCTTCGTGGCGGTTCCGGCGGATCTGGCCGCCGGCGCATGGTTGACTGCGCTTGCCCGTTTCGCCATCGGTGTGGGCACCATCGCCGTGCTCGCTTACCTGTGGCACAGGAGCCTCAGCCATGCCCTCGTCACGCCGCCGTACAACGCCGTGACGCGAAAGGGGGCAGGCAACCTCGGCCTGTTTTCACGCTTCCCGGCCACCCCGACGGGCGCTGTAGCCGCACGCGCCCTCACCTACTGGATCCGTGACCCGCGGTACGCGGCCTCGATCGTTGTGGTTCCGCTGCTGCCGATCCTGCTCTGGTTCATCAGCGGCGACTCCGGAGACCTCTTCCTGTTGAACTACCTCGGCCCTATCACGGCGTTCCTGCTCGCATGGTCGATCTCGGCGGATATCTCCTATGACAACACCTCGTTCTGGCTGCACCTCTCGGCCGGGGTCAGCGGCCGGAACGACCGGGCGGGCAGGGCGATAGCCCTGCTGGTCTTCGCAGTGCCCGTGGTCCTCGCCTTCACAGTAGTTCCGCTCTGGCTGAGCGGATCACTCGCCGACCTCCCCATGATGCTCGGGCTCAGCCTGGGTGCGTTGCTGACCGGAACCGGCTTTTCGAGCGTTCTCTCCGCGCGCTATACCTACAACGTCCCGCTGCCCGGTGAAAGTCCGTTCAAGACGCCTCCGGGAACGGGGTTCTCCATGCTTGCCATCCAGGTTCTCGGGTGGGTAGGCCTGCTGGTGCTCCTCGCGCCGGAAATCGGACTGGCAATCGCCTACCTGCTGACCGGGAGCGCAGTGCTCGGCTGGCTGACGCTTCTCGCCGGTCTTGCCCTCGGTTCCGCTGTACTCGTCGGCGGTATCCGATTGGGCGGCGCCTGGTATGACAGGCGCGGCCCGGAGCTTCTGCAGGCGGTGAGCGTCAACAAATGAGTACCGTGGGAGCCGGACCTACAACCGATCGGGACCACATCACGGGCAGTAGGATGGAGCAATGAGTACGCCAGCAGATCCTTTTGATGACACCCCCCACGGCGCACCCGGGGAATCCGGCACGTCCACGGCCACGATCGAGCGCGAAGAACTGCGTGAAGAGGTTGAGCCCGGAGACCGGGAGCGGTTCGCCCACTACGTCCGCAAAGAAAAAATCATGGAGTCGGCGCTGTCCGGAGAACCTGTGATCGCTCTCTGCGGCAAGGTCTGGACACCCGGAAGGGATCCTGAGAAGTTCCCGGTGTGCCCGGAGTGCAAGGAAATCTACAATTCAATGCGGCCCGGGGACAAGTCCTAGCCAAACCCTTTCCGCGTCCGCCGGGCCCCGCCCGGCGGACGTTGCCATGCTCGTGAGGAAGCCATGTCAGAACCCGAGGCAAAGCTCCGCGACGGGGCAATGTCCTCATCGCTACGGCCCCTGACCATCGGGGTCATTGCGATCATCACCTGCGCCGCGTTCGAAGCCATGGCGGTGGTGACGGCCATGCCGTCAGTAGCCGCAGAACTGGACGGCGTATCCAGCTACGGGTTGGCATTCTCGATGTATCTCACCGCTTCGCTGCTCGGCAGCGTTCTGGGCGGGATCTGGTGTGACCGGCAGGGGCCGAGACCGGCACTTGCCGCGGGCCTGGCGCTCATGGTCGTCGGCCTTGCGATATCCGGCAGTGCTCCGGCCTTCTGGATCATGACGCTCGGGCGGGCAGTATCGGGGCTCGGGGGCGGGTTCATGATTGTGGCCGTCTACGTCATTATTGCGAGGGCCTACCCCCAGCGGATGCAGCCGGTGGTGTTCGGATGGCTTGCTGCAGCGTGGGTGGTGCCCTCCCTGATCGGGCCGTACGTTTCCGGTGTTCTGGCCGAGCAGGCCAGCTGGCGGTGGGTCTTCCTTGGCGTGGCGCCGGTGGTCATTGCAGCGTTCCTGTTGGTGTGGCCGCGTACGGAGGGTCTGAAAGTCACCCGAGCGCGCGAGCCGCTCGATTCTGCCGCGCGCAGGAACGCCGCGACCGGTGTTTTGCTCGCAGGAGGGGTTTTCGCTGCACAGTTTGCCCTCACGAAGATTGCCGCCGATGGTTTCGCTGACCCCGTTCAGGCCTGGCTCCTGGTGGTCTTGGGCGTGGCGGGACTTGTGGCCGCTGCGGTTGCGTTTCCGAGGCTTCTGCCTGTCGGGACTGTCCGCCTGGCACCCGGGCTTCCAAGCGTTATCGCCACCCGCGGGCTTCTGACGGTTGCCTTCTTCGGCGCAGAAGCGTTTGTTCCGCTCATGCTGGTCTCGGCCCGCGGATTGAGTGCCTCAACAGCGGGTCTTGCGCTGAGCGCTGCCGCCATCGGGTGGAGTGCAGGTTCCTTCGTCCAGGCTCGGGTGAGCTTCCGCCGTCAGTGGCTGCTCGTGATCGGTGCCTCCCTGCTGTCCGTGTGCATCGGCGGCCTCGCCCTGGCCGCAGCTGCGGAGGTCCCCTTCTGGGTTCTTGTACTCGTGTGGAGCGCTGCAGGTTTTGCCATGGGACTTACCTTGTCCAGCACATCGGTGCTCGTTCTGAAGCTGTCGGCACCACACGAGCAGGGCCGCAATTCGGCGGCTCTGCAGCTCTCGGACCAGCTGGGCGGAGTCGTCGGAACGGCCGGCGCCGGCGGCCTCTTCGCGCTTTTGAGGGATCCGGAGGTGCCGGGCCAAACACCCGTGTTTGTTGCAATCTGGCTGGCTCTGTGCCTGTTCGCGGTAGTCGGTATAGTGGCCGGGTTGAGGGCTGCCCGAGGCGATCGTGAACCCCTTGCATCAACACATGACACACGAAAGGTGCCGTCCCAAGAGTGAGCAACAATGCACTGTTCGGCGCCGGTCCGGCACTTCCTCCCGCGTACCCGGAACGGGCCGCCTGGGGCACGGCACCGAAACTTCGGCAGTGGCAGGAAGAGGCGCTTGCAAAGTACTTCGCCGGCTCTCCACAGGATTTCCTAGCTGTCGCCACGCCAGGTGCCGGTAAAACCACCTTCGCGCTGCGCGTAGCTACGGAGCTCGTGGACCGGCGGATCGTCAACCGGATCGTCGTCGTTGCTCCCACCGACCACCTCAAGCGGCAATGGTCGGACGCCGCCGCCAAGGTCGGTCTGTCCATTGACCCGAACTTCCGTAACGCCGACGGGCGGCATGGCGAGGGTTTCATCGGTGTCGCCGTGACCTACGCGCAGGTTGCCAGCAAGCCCATGCTGCACCGGGCCAAAACCGAGGCGGCGAAGACGCTGGTCATCCTCGATGAGATCCACCACGGCGGCGACGCCCTGTCGTGGGGCGACGGCATCCGCGAGGCGTTCGAACCGGCAACACGGCGCCTCGCCCTCACCGGGACACCGTTCCGTTCGGATACGGCAGCCATACCGTTTGTTGAGTATGCGGAAGACGCCGACGGCATCCGCCGCTCGCGGTCCGACTACACCTATGGGTACGGCGACGCGCTGAGGGACCACGTGGTCCGTCCGGTCATGTTCATGGCATACTCCGGCCAGATGCGCTGGCGCACGAGCGCGGGGGAGGAGATGGCCGCTTCCCTGGGCGAGGCAGCCGTCACCAAGGACATCACTGCCCAGGCCTGGCGTACGGCCCTGAATCCGAACGGTGAATGGATTCCTGCGGTGCTGGCGGCGGCCGACCGGCGCCTCACGGAGGTCCGCCGCGCCGTCCCTGACGCGGGCGGCTTGGTGATCGCCACGGATCACGACGACGCACGCGCCTACGCGGGGCAGCTCAAGAAGATCACCGGAGAGTCACCCACCGTCATCCTGTCCGATGATGCGAAGGCGTCCGGAAAGATCGAGGACTTCTCCGCGGGTGAGACGCGCTGGATGGTCGCCGTCCGGATGGTGTCCGAAGGCGTTGACGTGCCGCGCCTGGCGGTCGGTGTGTATGCCACCTCCACAGCAACGCCGCTGTTCTTCGCCCAGGCGGTGGGACGGTTTGTCCGTGCACGACGCCGGGGGGAAACCGCATCGGTCTTCCTGCCGTCAGTGCCGAACCTCATGGCGCTGGCAAACCAGCTCGAAGTGGAGCGGGATCACGCACTTGACCGTCCGGAGAACAACGAGGACGGTTTCGCGCCCGAAGAGGCCCTTATGGAGGCCGCGAACCGCGAGGAAAAGGCCTCGGACGAGCTGACCAAGCAGAAGTTCGAGGCGCTCGAGTCCCAGGCGTCGTTTGACCGCGTACTCTTCGACGGCGGTGAGTTCGGCACCGGCGGTGAGATGGGCAGCGAGGAGGAACTCGACTTCCTCGGCATCCCGGGCTTGCTTGATGCAGACCAGGTGGGTGTCCTGCTGCGGCAGCGCCAGCAGGAGCAGCAATCACGACGACGACGCCCCGTTGCCGCGCACGAGCCTGTAGTCACCGAGGTGGTGGATCACCGTCAGCTCACAGAGCTGCGCGGACAGCTCGCCAAGAATGTCTCGGCGTGGTCTGCCCGCTCAGGTATGCCGCACGGTGTGGTGCACTCGGAACTTCGCAAGGCGTGCGGAGGCCCTGCCGTGGCGCAGGCAAACGAGGAACAACTTCAGCGACGGTTGAAAAAGCTCCAGGACTGGTTCATCGGCCGCACCTGACCTGCGCACTGAGCGGCAGTGCTGCCTGACCGATTGGGTCAGTCGAGGAGCTCGACTCCGGCATCCTCAAGTTCCGCAAGAACTTCGCTGAGCCGCTCGGGGTGTACGGGGCGGGTGTAGTCCACCAGCAGACGAGTGGTGTACCCGGCGCTGACAGCATCGAGCGCTGTGGCCCGTACACAGTAGTCGGCGGCCAGGCCGGCGACCGCCACCTCGTCCACCTCGTTTTCGCGCAGCCAGTCGTCCAGGGAAACTGCGTCATCTCCCGCGGCGGGAACGGCTGCAATCAGTTTCTGTTCACCGGTGGGCACCTGGTCCTCAGGGGCGAGTACGCCCTCGAAGCCGGAGTAGGCAGCCTCGTACTGCCCTTTCCGGAAGACGGCGTCGAGGCTTTCAACGTCCAGGTTGGGGTGGAACTGGGCGCCGGGCTGGTCCGCAACGCAGTGCACCGGCCACGAATCGACAAAATCGGGTTCGTCGGAAAAGTGCGAGCCCGGATCGATATGCCAGTCCTGGGTCGCGACGACGTAGTCGTAGTGGTGACCCTGTGCGTCGATGTAATCGCTGAGCGCCTGGGCCACGCCCGCACCCCCTTCGACGGCAAGTGAGCCGTCCTCGCAGAAGTCGTTCTGCACGTCGACGATAATCAGGGCGCGGGTCATGCGGACTCCTCGTATTCGGTGGGGATTGCCGGTTCTCCGCGCTGCAGCCGCATCACAGAGCCGGGCAGCTCAGCCATGGACTCACGGTGGCGCTCGACGGCGCGCTGCACACCCTCCGGGCCCGTCCATCCGGGTAGCACCTCGCCGTCCGCCACAAACTGGTGCAGCAGCGTGCGGTCATTGCCGTCGTCGTGCGGGTGGTTGCCGATTCCGATCACTTCGGCGACTGCCGTACCGGAGTCGTTGAGGCGGCGCAGCGCGTACTTGCGCCCGCCAACGGAGGCCTTGTTCTTGGCGGCCTTGGCAACGGAGACGAACGTGCCGTCGTCGTCGGTCCGGCTTACCAGCTTGTAGACCATCCCGGCGGTGGGCGCACCCGACCCGGTGACGAGCGAGGTGCCCACTCCGTAGGAGTCCACCGGCGCTGAGGCGAGCAGGCCGATCGCATACTCATCGAGGTCCGAAGTGACCACGATGCGGGTCTGGTGGTTGCCCAGATCATCGAGCAGTTGCCGCACCCAGCGGGCTTGCTCGACGAGATCACCGGAGTCCAGGCGTACGGCTCCGAGGTCCGGTCCTCCGGCGGCGACGGCGTTGCGGACGCCCTGCTCGACGTCGTAGGTGTCGACCAGGAGCGATGTGCCCTTTCCCAGCGCGGCCACCTGGGCGGCGAAGGCCTCGGGCTCGGAGTCGTGCAGCAGGGTGAAGGAGTGTGCTGCCGTACCGACGGTGCGCAGCCCGTAGCGGCGTCCCGCTTCAAGGTTCGAGGTGGTTGCGAAACCGCCGATTATGGCTGCTCGTGCGGCCGCGACGGCTGACTCTTCCTGCGTGCGGCGTGAGCCCATCTCGATGCACGGGCGGGATCCGGCTGCCCCCGTCATACGGGATGCGGCGGCGGCAATAGCGCTGTCATGGTTGAGCACAGAGAGCAGATACGTTTCGAGGATGCATGCCTCCGCGAACGAACCTTCGACAATGAGGATGGGGGAGGAGGGGAAATACGCCTCGCCCTCGGCGTACCCCCAGATGTTCCCGGTGAAGCGGAAATCCGCGAGCCAGGCCAGGGTGGTGTCATCGACGACTCCGGCGGCGGAGAGCGCGTCCAGTTGCGCCTGTTCGAAGCGGAAGTGCTTCAGGCCCTCAAGGAGCCGTCCGGTTCCCGCCACGATGCCGTAGCGACGCCCCTCGGGCAGGCGCCGCGTGAAGACCTCGAAGACCGACTCGCGGTGCGCGGCTCCCGAGTGGAGGGAGGCCTGCAGCATGGTCAGCTCGTAGTGGTCCGTATAGAGCGCGGAATTGGGATGCCGCCAGGTTGTATGTGGGCTCACAGGAAAACTCTAGCCCCGATCTGCATCTGGGCACCCGACATCCCGGCGCAGTCAGGACCGCGCGCCAACCTACAATGGGGACCATGAGTGTTGGCGTAGTTCCTGAAACCCGTCAGGTTGAGGAAACGGAAGAAGGCCTGGCGACCAGCCTCGATGTTCCGTGGGTTGTCATCGTGTGGAATGACCCGGTCAACCTGATGAGTTACGTGACGTACGTTTTTCAGACCTACTTTGGTTACAGCGAGGCGAAGGCGCGCATCCTCATGCTCGAAGTGCACGAGCAGGGCAGGTCGGTTGTCTCGACCGGTTCGCGGGAACAGGCAGAGCGTGACACGGTGGCCATGCATTCATACGGCCTGTGGGCTACTTTCCAGACAGCGGACGCGTAGGGAGCGGCAGTGGCCAGGGCATTTCGTAAGACGCGGCGTGGTATCGCCGGCGAGTTCGAGCCGGGCGAGGTACGGCTGCTGCGGCGGTTGTTCGCGGACGTCGTTCAGCTGCTCGAGACCGAGAAGCGGGAAGACGAGGATCCGTTGGCGGCGATGGTCGGTCTCGATCTCGAGGCAGTGAAGCCCGAGGACAGCGCGGTGATCCGCCTGCTACCGGACGCAGTGAGAAATGACGACGACGGCGCGCTGGAATTCCGCCGCCTCACCGAACGCTCACTGCGGGAGGAGAAGGTCAGCGCCCTGCGGGGAGCGGCGCTGCTGCTCGAGAACACGCAGGTGGTGCTGAACCCAGATCAGGCGCAGGTGCTGGCTCGTGCCCTCAACGATGTCCGGCTGGTCCTGGCTGACCGCCTGGAGATCAAAACGGACGAGGATGCTGCCCGGCTGCACGAGATAGCGGACCTTGAGGACGCTGAGGACCTCGAGTCCTATCTGGCGCTCGTCTACAACTTCGTCACCTGGGTGCAGGAAGGGCTGATGCAGGCACTCCTCACGTCCTCTGAGCCTCGGAAGTGAGTAATGCGGCGGGCAGGGCCGGTGCCGGCTCCGAAACGGTCCTGTGATTAAGGACACGCCTCCCCGCTTAGCCAACCGAACCGGTGCGTCCTATCCTCAAAGGATCATGAGTTCAGACCCTGCCGACTCCGGGGCCGCCGAGATGGCCGCTCTGAGGTCCACCGAAGCACCGATCGGCATCTTCGACTCGGGCGTCGGCGGCCTCACCGTCGCCAGGGCCGTTATCGACCAGCTGCCCCATGAATCGGTGCTCTACGTCGGAGATACCGCGCACGCTCCGTACGGTCCGCTCCCCATTGCGCAGGTGAGGGCCTACGCACTGGGCGTCATGGACGAACTGGTGGACTCCGGCGTGAAGCTGCTTGTCATCGCCTGCAATTCCGCTTCTGCCGCCGTTCTGCGGGATGCCCGCGAACGTTATACCGCCCGGTACGGGATCCCGGTCATCGAGGTGATTCAGCCTGCGGTCCGCCGTGCGGTCGCTTCCACCAGGACCGGGCGGATAGGTGTCATCGGCACCAGCGCAACCGTCGGCTCTCGAGCCTATGAAGACACCTTCGCCGCGGCGCCGCATCTTGAAATTTTCTCCGCAGCATGCCCTGCGTTCGTCGATTATGTGGAAGCGGGTGTCACCGCAGGTTCGGATGTCCTGGATACCGCTGCCCGCTACCTGCGTCCGCTGCAGGAGGCCGACGTCGACACCCTGGTTCTCGGCTGCACTCACTATCCGCTCCTGACCGGCGTGATTTCCTATGTAATGGGCGATTCTGTGACTCTCGTTTCCAGCGCGGAGGAGACCGCCAAGGACGTTTACCGCGCCCTCGTATCCCACGACCTCCTGCGCACCGGTTCCGGGCAGCCCCGGCATCATTTCGTCGCGACGGGAGATGCCGCCCGCTTCGAGGAGCTGGCGCGGCGTTTCCTTGGGCCGGAAGTATTGAGCGTGGAGCACGTGGACCATGTGTCGGCCCAGTATCCGACCGGCAGCATGGCGAGAATCACGCCGGACATGATCGCGAGCGTCCGGGCGGACGCGGGCGCAGAGCGGCGCCTGTGAAGCTGACTATCGTCGGGTGCAGCGGATCGTTCCCCGGACCTCACTCGCCTGCCTCCTGCTACCTCCTGACGGTGCACGAGGACGGCAAGACGTGGCGGATCCTGCTTGACCTCGGTAATGGTTCGCTGGGTGCGCTGCAGCGTTATATGGACCTGCGGGATATCGACGCAGTCCTCCTGACGCACCTCCACCCGGACCACTGCATGGACCTATGCGGCCTTCATGTGGCGGTGCACTGGGACCCTGCCGGCTGGAACCAGCCACGGATCCCCGTCTGGGGTCCGGTTGGCACCGCGGACCGGATGGCCACCGCGTATGGTCTGGAACTGGACCCGGGCATGCATGAGGACTTTGACTTCCATGCCTGGTCCCCGCGCAAACCGGTCCAGATTGGCCCGTTCACCATTACCCCCTATCCAGTCCTCCACCCCGTGGAGGAGGCGTACGCGCTTCGCGTTGAGGTAGCAGATCCCGAGGCCCCGGGCGGCAAACGGGTTCTGACATACTCGGGTGATACGGACGCGTGCGACGGACTCATCGAGGCGGCGGCCGGGTCCGGGATTTTCCTCTGCGAAGCCGCCTTTCACGAGGGCAGGGATGACGCCATCCGCGGCGTCCACCTGACCGGAAGGCGGGCAGGCGCCGTCGCGACAGCTGCAGCTTCACGAAGGCTGCTGCTCACACACCTGCCCGTCTGGAACGATGCAGTGCTCACCATGGAAGAGGCGCGCAGCAGCTACTCGGGCGACGTCGCAGTTGCCGTTGCCGGGGTTTCCTACCTGGTCTGACCGAGGCGAAGCCTGTCGGCACGCCGACGGCCCCTGTGCGATTCCGGACATTCGGTACCCTTCTGGAAATCGCCTGCAGTGAACCGGCTCTGGCAGACTGGAGCAATGACTTTCCCCTCTTCTTCCGAGTCTGCCGCTGCATCTGCGTCAACTTCCGAAAGCAGCGTTGTCCGTGCGGACGGACGGACACCCGACCAGCTGAGGCCGATCAGCATCACGCGCGGTTGGTCGAACCAGGCCGAAGGTTCCGCGCTGATCGAGTTCGGGAACACGAGGGTACTGTGTACTGCTTCGCTGACCGCCGGAGTACCGAGGTGGCTCAAGGGGGAGGGCAAGGGCTGGGTGACGGCCGAGTATGCCATGCTTCCGAGGGCCACAAACACCCGGTCAGACCGGGAATCGGTCAAGGGTCGGATCGGCGGGCGCACCCACGAGATTTCACGCCTGATCGGACGGTCACTGCGTTCAATCATCGACACACGCGCCCTCGGCGAGAACACAATCGTGCTGGACTGCGACGTGCTGCAGGCTGACGGCGGAACCCGCACCGCTGCAATCACCGGCGCCTATGTGGCGCTCGCCGAAGCGATCCGGTACGCCAAGGAACACAAGATGATTCCGCAGTCCTCCCGCCCGTTGACCGACACAGTGGCGGCGGTCAGCGTGGGCATCATTGATGGCGTGCCGATGCTTGACCTGCCCTATGTCGAAGACGTCCGGGCTGAGACCGACATGAACGTCGTCGTTACCGGAAGCGGTACCTTCGTCGAGGTCCAGGGGACGGCCGAGGGTGCTCCCTTCGACCGTGCCGAACTGGACGCACTGCTTGACCTCGCATTGCTCGGCACAGCCCAGCTTGCACAGATACAGCGCGAGACACTGGGGGAGTCTGCCCGTGCCTGAACGTGATACGCCTTCGCCTGCACGGCTGGTCCTCGCAACACACAATGCGGGCAAGCTACGCGAATTGCGCGCGCTGCTGAGGGACGCTGTGCCGGGGCTTGACGTTGACACCCAGGTGATCGACGCCGGTGCCGCAGGTGTGCCCGACGTCGTGGAAAGCGGAACAACCTTCGAGGAGAACGCACTCCTCAAAGCACGGGCAGTCGCCGAGGCCACCGGTCTTCCCGCAGTGGCCGACGACTCCGGGCTTGCCGTCGATGTGCTCGGTGGCGCCCCCGGGATTTTTTCGGCGCGTTGGGCAGGCCGGCACGGGGACGACTCCGCGAACCTGCAGCTGCTGCTCAGCCAGCTCGCCGACATTCCGATCCAGAAACGGGCGGCTCAGTTTGTCTGTGCAGCGGCGCTCGCCCTTCCGGGAGGCACCGACGTCGTCAAGCGCGGTGAATTGCAGGGAGTACTTCTTGAAAAGCCGCGGGGCGAGGGTGGGTTTGGTTATGATCCGGTACTTCAGCCCGACGGAATGGAGCGCAGCTGCGCCGAACTTGCTCCCGAGGAGAAGAACGCCATCAGCCACCGCGCAAAGGCGTTCAGCGCGCTGTTGCCGTCGATCGTCGAGATCCTGAACTGACCGCACCTCGCAAGCACGAGCGCGGCCCGCTTTCGGTGTGTACGAGTTGATAGGGCAGACTTAACCGGGTTATGAGAACTTTCGTGAGTTACCTGCCCATGCAGACCGGGAATGAATCCGCACTCGGAGGTGTCGCTGACTGGGCGGTAACCATGATGGAGACGATTGGGGCGCCCGGTGCGGGTCTGGCCATTGCCCTTGAGAATCTCTTTCCGCCGCTTCCGAGCGAAGTCATCCTGCCGCTCGCGGGTTTCACAGCCAGCAGGGGAGATTTCACCCTTTTCGAAGCCCTGTTCTGGACCACCGCCGGGTCGGTTATCGGCGCCTATTTGCTCTACCTGCTCGGCGTCCTGCTCGGCCGGAACCGGATGCGTCGCCTCGTGTCCAAGGTACCCCTGGTGGACCTCGAAGACGTGGACAGTGTTGAGGCGTGGTTCAACCGTCACGGTTACAAGGCGGTGTTTTTCGGCAGGATGGTGCCGATCTTTCGGAGTCTGGTTTCCATTCCTGCCGGCATCGAACGCATGCCGGTATGGAAATTCCTTGGCCTTACCCTCGCCGGCAGCCTGATCTGGAACTCCATCTTCGTGCTGGCCGGGTACTACCTGGGTGAGAACTGGCATCTGGTGGAGCAGTATGCGGACATCTTCCAGAAGTTGGTGATTGCCGCCGTCGTGCTGGTGCTTGCGTTCTTCATCGTGAGCAAAGTCCGGAAGGTCCGGCGCAAGCGCGAGGCATCATGACCCGGCTGAAGTGACCAGGCAAGTGCACCTCCGGCTGCAGGCGGACGGGTTCAACCGACCTGGGTGGACGCTCCGAATTGAGGGGTTAGAGCCGGTTCTGCCGCTTTTGACCGCCTGAAACTCCGATTCATTGCCGCTTGGCCGGTATAGCACCGCCCAATTCCAGCAGATTCCTATTTCCTCCTTGATTTTGACCTCGTTGGTTATATGGTTAGTTACATGAGTAATGAACCAGCGAAGCTCGACGACGGTGCCGGTGCACCTCGTGCGGGCTCGCCATGCTGATCGAGGACGGTCGGCCGATCTTCCAACAGATCGCCGAACGCATCGAGAGCGACATCATCGACGGCACCCTGGCCGAGGAATCCCAGGTTCCGTCAACCAATGAGTTTGCGGCTTTCTACCGCATCAACCCGGCCACGGCAGCAAAGGGCGTCAACCGCCTGGTCGACGACGGGATTCTCTACAAGCAACGAGGAATCGGCATGTTCGTTTCAACCGGAGCCCGGACGGTGCTGATCCAGCGCCGGCGGGAGCAGTTCTTTGACCAGTACGTCCAGCCGCTTGCCCGGGAAGCCCGCAAGCTCGGCATCGAACCGGACGAACTTGCAGACATGATCAGGCAGGGCGAACACGCCCTCCAGGCGGGAGCACAGTGAAAACCATCATTGAGGTCACCGACCTCACGAAGAAGTACCGGAAATCGGAGGCCCTGCGCGGGATCAACCTCGCGTTGGAGCCTGGCCGCATCTACGGGCTCCTCGGCCGTAATGGTGCGGGTAAGACTACCCTCATGTCGATCCTTACCGCCCAGGGTTTCGCATCATCCGGGGAAGTACGGGTTTTCGGTGAGCATCCCTACGAGAACGAGCGCGTCCTCAACCGCATCTGCTTCATCCGCGAATCTCAGAAGTACCCGGACTCCTTCACGGCGGAGCATGCCTTTAAGTCCGCCTCGCTCTTCTTCGCAAACTGGAGCCAGGAACTTGCTGATCGGTTGGTAACAGACTTCCAGCTTCCGCTGCGCCGCAACATAAAGAAGCTGTCGCGGGGCCAGCTTTCAGCAGTAGGAGTGATCATTGGGCTGGCCTCCCGCGCGGAGCTTACGTTCTTTGACGAGCCCTACCTGGGACTCGACGCCGTTGCACGCCAGCTCTTCTACGACCGCCTGGTCGAGGACTACTCGCGGCACCCGCGCACTGTGGTCCTGTCATCCCACCTGATCGACGAAGTGGCGAACCTGCTGGAGCACGTGATCGTGATCGACCAGGGGCGGATCATCATGGATGATGACGCCGAAACCATCCGCGGGTCAGCGTTCACGGTAGTGGGATCGGCCGAGAAGGTTCGCACCTTCCTCGGCAGCCGTGAGGTGGTCCACACAGACAATTTCGCTTCACTGGCGTCGGTAACGGCACTCGGCACGCTGAACGAGTCCGAAACCCGGGAAGCTGCTGAACTCGGGCTCGAGCTCGCGCCCGTTTCCCTACAGCAACTCATAGTCCGTAAAACCATGTCCGGATCACCGGCAACTCCCGAGGCTGCGGACAGAACCCTCTCGGAGGCAGCACGATGAACCGCGTCGTCAATGTCATGCGGATGCAACTGACCAACCGCTGGATCTTCATCGGGATACCGCTGATCATCCTCGCCGCGTCGTTCCTGCTGACCCTGATCATCTGGTCGTTCATTCCGAACGACGGCGGCGTGCGCATCTCAGGTGGGTCCCAGGCGGTCATGTGGTACTTCTTCGCCCTGGGCATCCAGTCCCTGACGCTCACCTTCCCGTTCTCCCAGGGACTGAGCATCACTCGGCGCACCTTTTTCCTCGGCACACTGTCCCTCTTCTCGCTCATAGCGCTCGTCACCGCCGTAACCTACTGGTTGCTGGGACTGGTTGAGCAGGGAACCGGGGGCTGGGGAGTGGGCGGCAGCTTTTTCGCCCTCGACTGGATCGCGGACGGCCCCTGGTATCAACCGGTAGCCTTTTACTTCGCCGTGATGATGGCTCTCTTCCTGATCGGGTTCTGGTCAGCCACAATCTACAAGCGCTGGCAGGCAACGGGACTGCTGATCGCCGGAATCAGTGTGGCTCTCGCGCTGGTGGGAACCCTGTACCTCATCGGCTCACGCAACGCCTGGCCCGAGGTCGGAGCCTTCCTGGGCTCGCAGACGCAGCTAACGGTTGCCGGCTGGCTCGCCATTCTGGCCCTTGTCCTTGCCGGTGGTTCATTCCTCACCCTGCGCCGGGCCGAGCCTTAGCCGGTTCCGCACTGAAGTGGAACCGGCCCCGCCACGCGGAGCCGGTTCCACTGCCTACGCTTCTCCACCGGATACCGTGAACGGGTGGGAATTGAGTTCACGGCAATCGACTTCGAGACTGCCAATGGGTTTCGCGGATCGCCCTGCGCCGTCGGACTCACGAAGGTCCGCAATGGCCGCATCGTTGAGGAGGCGCAGTGGCTGATGCGCCCGCCGGCAGGCCACGACCACTTCGATTCCCGCAACGTCGCGATCCACCGGATCACCGCCGATATGGTGGCGCATGAGCCGACTTTCGGTGAGCTTTTTCCGGAGATCGGTGCTTTCATCGGGAACGATGTCGTGGTGGCCCACAACGCAGCCTTCGACATGGGGGTTATCCGTTCGGCGCTTGAGGTGTCCAACCTCGCTGGTCCCGCCTACGACTACGCGTGCACCGTATTGCTTTCACGCCGCAGCTACTTCCTTGTCTCGTATTCGCTGCCCTATGTAGCCGAGGCCGCCGGAGTGCCACTGGTGAACCATCATGATGCCGTCGAGGACGCCCGTGCCTGTGCGGGCATCATGATAGACATTGCACGACGGGCACAAGCGGCGACCATTGGAGACCTCGTGTCGGGCCACCGGTTGCAGCTTTCCCGGCTGGAGGCCTACGAGCCGGGCGTCTCCGAGCTTTCGAAGGCAACACGGACGGTCCTGGAGCGGGGCTCGGTGCAGGCCTGGGCAGGCTGGCCGGACGAAGGGTTGAATCCGGAGCCAAATCCGACTGCCGATCCGACGCACCCGCTGTACGGTCAAACCGTGGTCTTCACCGGCGATCTGGGGATTCCGCGCCCCCAGGCCAAGCAGCGGGCAGCTGTTCTGGGCGCGAGGCCTGCGAGCACCGTGACGCGAAAGACAACGGTGCTGGTGGTGGGCAGCGGCTTCGTTGCCTCAGACCTTCGCAACGGCCGTGTGACGGGCAAGGCTCGGCGGGTAATGGAGCTGCATGGGAGGGGCCAGAACATCGAGGTACTCTCCGAAACCGAGTTCCTGCAGATGACCGGCGGCCGCTGGCCGGTGGCCAGCCAGTAACGAGGGCCTCAGGCGCCCATCGCCGAAGCGAACCGTTCGGCCATTTCTTCGATGACGGCTACGCCCTCGAGTCTTTCCAGTGCAGCGACAGGCAGGGACTCGTGCCCGTAGAGCGCTCCAGCGATCGCGCCTGCAACAGCTCCGGCAGCGTGCGCGGCCGGTCCCGTGTGCTTCGCTGCAGCGGTGAGCAATGCGTCGATGGAGGCGGCGCCGTCGTCGTTGGCTGCGGCGAGGACCAACCGGACCGCTTCAAGCAGGACGCTCGCTGCGTCCCCTGCTGCTACAGGTGCCGAGTCAGCATGCAACGATCGGAGCCGTTCGGCGAGATCCGCCTGTTTCAGAGTTTCTGCATGCCGGGCAGCGGAAGTTACGGCGTCCGGCAGTGCTTGACTGCCGACGGCGATCGAATGGATGAGTCCGGCGGCGACGGCTGCGGGTAACTGGGCTGCCGGATTGCCGTGCGTGATCGCTGCGGCGTCAATGGCGAGCTTCTCCACCATCGCGGCCGGAACGTTGGCCACCAATCCGAAAGGGGCAGAGCGCTGCAGCGCGCCGGGGCCGTCGTCGTCCGGTTCGAGCGGGCGCTGACGGCTGCCCATCTCACCGCTCCTGAGAGCACGGAGACTGGCAGCATCCGGGTGCCGGCGGCAGCGGAGCACCTCCTGACGGTCGATCCAACGGGCGGGAGGCGCAGGAGCGGACGACGGCGGCGTTTCATCCTGCGTGCCGAGCCAGCGCAGGTAGGCGAGCCAAAGGCAGGCGGTCTCATCAGCGGCGACGCCGTCATTAGCCCACTCGAGCGCCTCCGTAAATCCATCGACGGTGTACAGCGTGAGCTGCGTAGCGTCGGCGAAGGCGGAGCCGCCGGGCGATTCCGCGGCTGCTTCACCGAGGGCACAGCCCAGAAGGGAACCGGCGATCCTGCTACGGAGCGTTCTAGGGGAATTTCCGGGAGATGTCACCACGCCAGTGTAGGCACCCTGTTCGCCGGCTGCTTCGGCGTTGCCGTCCGGAACTGTCGGAGGCGGCCGGTAGCTTGGAATCATGAGGTTATTGCACACGTCGGACTGGCATCTGGGACGCTCCTTCCACGGGGTGGGAATGCTCGAGGCGCAGCACCTCTTCGTCGACCAGCTGGAGAAGACGGTCCGCGAGGAAAACGTCGATGTGGTCCTTATCTCAGGGGATGTCTACGACCGCGCCCTGCCTGCCGTTGACGTCGTCGAGCTTTTCGACGAGGCCCTGGAACGGATCACTGTGGCTGGTGCGCAGGTCGTGGTTACCAGCGGCAACCATGACTCGGCAGTTCGGTTGGGGTTCGGCGGCAGGCTCATTGAGCGTGGGGGGGTCCACCTCCGTACACGGTTGGAAGACATCGGGCGCCCTGCCGTTTTCAGAATCGAAGAGGGGGTGGAGGTTGCCGTCTACGGTGTGCCATATCTGGAACCCCGGATGGTTGCGGATCCGCTCAATTGCGAGAGTTCCACGCATACGGCAGTGACTGCTGCTGCGCTGGATCAGATCCGGTCAGACCTGCGGCGGCGCCGCACGCAGTCAACCGTGCATTCGGTCGTCATGGCGCATACCTTCGCCAGTGGCGGCGTCGGCTCGGACAGCGAGCGGGAGCTGAGCATGGGCGGTCTCGGCGTAGTGCCCCTGAACCTTTTCGAAGGGTTCGACTACGTTGCGCTGGGCCACCTCCATGGGCAGCAGCAGTTGCAGGAGCGGGTACGTTATTCCGGATCTCCGCTGGCATATTCGTTCTCCGAGGCGCGGCAGTCGAAGGGAGCCTGGCTGGTAGATATCGACAAAGGCGGGGTAGGTGAAATCCAGCCGGTGAAGTGGGCTCCGCAACGCCATCTTGCAATCCTGCGCGGTCCTATCGCTGAGCTCATCACTGCCCCGGAGCACGCCGCGGCAGAAAGCGCGTGGTGCCATGTGACGCTCACCGATGCCGAGCGGCCGCACCAGGCCATGGAACGGTTGCGGGCCCGGTTTCCCGGAACCCTGGTGCTCGCGTTTGAACCGTCGCGAAGCGCGGGGGAGGAACGTACCTACAGTGAACGAATCGCGCAGGCTGTTGATGATGCTGCCATCTGCTGCGGGTTCCTTGAGCACGTACGCCAACGCGGTGCCAGCACCGAAGAGGCAGCCCTGCTCGCTGAGACGATCGATGCCCTGCGGGCGGCGGAAAGCGGCGCATGAGAATCCACAGACTTGAGATACAGGCCTTCGGGCCTTTTGCCGCGCGCCAGCACATCGATTTTGACGCCCTCACGGAACAGGGCCTGTTCCTGCTGAACGGACCCACCGGGGCGGGTAAGTCCAGCGTGCTCGATGCCATTTGTTTCGCGCTGTATGGTTCCGTTCCGGGAGCACGTCAGAACGCGAAGCGGCTGCGCAGCGACCACGCCCCCGATACCCTTGCGCCGGAGGTGGTGTGTGAGTTCTCGGCGGGATCCCGGCGCCTGGAAGTGACCCGAAATCCTTCCTGGAACCGGCCGTCCAAACGCGGGAGCGGAACAACCACCGAGCAGGCCAGGACCCTGCTGCGTGAAAGAGTTGCCGGCGAGTGGGTGACCCGGTCCACCCGGAATGATGAAGCGGGAGCGGAGCTCCAGAATCTTCTGGGAATGAGCCGTGAACAGTTCACGCGCGTAGTTATGTTGCCCCAGGGGGAGTTTGCGGCTTTCCTCCGGTCGGATGCGGCCGCTCGCGGCGAGCTCCTGCAGCGATTGTTCGCAACCGACCGGTTTGCCACAGTGGAACAGATGCTGGCCGAACACGCGGCGCGGGCCTCCGTGCAGCTTCAGGAGACCGAGGGCGAGCTCGAAGACCTTCTGAGCCGGGCCGTGGAAGAGGTGCATCGCCACCGGTTGTTCCTCGAGCCAAGAGCTACGTCTGCCGCTATGCCTGCGGCTTTTTTCCCGAATGACCCGGACGATTCCGGTCACGAGCAGAGTGTTGCTCCTGCGGACGCCGAGCGGGATCTTGGCGCTCTGCAGGACCTGCTGACGGTAGCCGTGGCCGACGGACGCGATCGCGCCCGGGAGCTCACCGCGCGTCGGGACGCTGCCGCGCAGCACCGCGCCGCACTCGAGGTTGAGCGCCGGGACCGCATCGCCTTCCGCAAGCTGTTGGCGGAGGCAGCTGAAAATCGGACTGCCCTGATCGCGGCTGCAGACCTGCGAAACCAGCTGGAGAAGCACCGACGCGCCCAGATCCTCCAGGGCCCCCTCCAATCCAGGGACGAGGCAATGAATCAGGTGTGCCTCCATCAGAAGCACCTGCAGTCCGCGCTCAATGAGTTGCAGACTGACGCCGGGGCGCAAGCCGAAGTCCCTGAAATTCTTGAGGATGAAGCGGAACTGTCGCCGGCTGCTTCGAAACGAGCACACGAAGAGGTCCGTGAAACTCTGGCGGCGGCGCGTGCGGCCCTTCCTTTGGAACAGGAGCTCAACCAGCTTTCTGCCAGGATCAAGACCGGTGAGCGCAGATTCGAAGATCAGGAAGCAGAGGCAACACAGTGCAATGGAGCGCGGGAGAAGTTACGCCGGGAGCTCACGGAGCTGACGGCAAAGCTGGACGCAGCAGAGCCAACGGCTGCACGTGTGTCACAGCTGGCAACCGCGTGTGCCGAAGCAACCGCCCGTTTGGAGCTGGTGGCGCAGGCTGACCTCGCAGAACGCTCGCTCCAGCAGCTGGACGAACAGCAGCAAGAACTTAAGGTTCTCTTCTTCGCAGCGAAAGAGGACTGGTTGAGGAAACTTCAACTGCGTCTTGAACAGACGGCTGCGGAACTCGCGGAGCGGTTGGCTACGGGTGAGCCTTGCCCCGTTTGCGGGAGCGAGGATCACCCGGCACCGGCAGCGGCAGAGTCGCAGTCGCTGGTGAGTCGCGAGGAGGAAGAGCTTGCCCGTGAGCAACAGAACCGCGCTGAGCGCCGGTTGCAGGAGACCTCAGCGGCTCGCGACGCGGCGGCGCTACAAGCGGCCGGACTACGCGCCAGAAGCGGAGACGCTTCGGCTGACGAAGTTCGCGCCGAGCTAGCTGCGCTTGGGCAGGAACGCGCCGAAGCAGAGCGGGCGGTCCGTCTGGTGACCGACCTCAACTCGCGAAAAGCCGCGGTTGACGTCCAGCTCGAAGGTTTGCAGGAACAACTGGCAGACCTTGCACGTATTCAAGCTGAAGAATCATCCCGGCTTGCCACGCTCCTTGAACAACAGACAGCGCTGGCGGCGAAGCTCGCATCGGTAAGCGGTGCCTACGAATCGGTGACGGAAAAGGCAGCCGTGCTGGAGGTGACTGAGCGGCTTCTCGGTGCGGTATGCGCGGTCCTGAGCCGTTGCGAACAGGCAGAGATGAATCTGGAGAAAGCAGAAGGTACGCTCCGCACTCACCTGGCCGAAAGTGATTTCGCGTCTGCAGAGGCTGTCCGGGATGCGCTCCTGAGCAACGCGCAGGCGGATAGTGCAGAACGGGCGATCCGAGATGCCGAGAATTCGGCTCACCGGATCGAACAGGACTTGCTGCGCCCGGAGAATCTCTCTGCGGCCGCGCTGGAAAAGGACGGGGGGCCGCTGCCTGAAGAGGCAGACATAGCATCGGCGTCGACAGACGAAACCGAAGCGTCGAAGCGGCTCCATGAAGCAGTGCTCGAGGTAGGACTGCTCGAACAATCAGTGGTGCAGCTGGATTCCTACACCGATCGGGCCGCTGTGCTGGAGAAACGTCTGGTACCGCTGCGGCAGGCGCACCAGCTTGCCAAGTCGATCGCAGACACTGCGCGGGGCAACGGTGAGAACCTCTACAGGATGAGTCTCGCCACCTATGTGCTTGCCGCCCGCCTCGAACAGGTTGCAGATGCTGCAACCGAGCGTCTGCAACAGATGTCCGACGGCCGGTACTCACTGATCCACAGCGACCTCAAGTCCGGAAACCGAAAGTCCGGACTCGGTCTGAACGTCATTGACAGCTGGACGGGGATGCGGCGCGACACCGCAACGCTGTCGGGCGGGGAGTCCTTCATGGCGTCCTTGGCGCTTGCTCTGGGGCTGGCCGACGTCGTTCAGCAGGAATCGGGAGGTCTGGACATTGAAACCCTTTTCGTCGACGAGGGGTTCGGCAGTCTTGATGAGCAATCGCTTGAGCAAGTGATGGACGCACTCGAAAACCTGCGGGACGGCGGACGAGTGGTCGGACTGGTCAGCCACGTTGCCGAACTGAAGCAACGGATCCCCGCGCAGCTGCACGTGTCAAAGAATCGGACTGGGTCAAACCTGCGCTTCGTCAATCAACTGCAGCGAGTGTAAAATTGTGGTGTTACCGGGTCGGGCGCATCGGGAGGAGGGACGATGCGTAGTTCGACGAACCCGGAAAACACATGGCTACACCAACCTCTGAAAACGAGACCTTCCCACCCGACCGCGCATCTATAGCAGCATCGGGCTCTTCCTCCGTTCACGGCGATGCCGAGCCGCCATCGAGCGGTCGCGGGCGGTTCAGCCGGCTGCCGGAGATCGCCGGCGCAGGCTTTCTCCCACTCGGCCTGATCGCACGCCTGCCGCTGGCGATGCTCACCGTCGGAGCGCTGACTCTGGTCACGGCGGCCACGAACTCCTATGCTTTCGGCGGTTTTGCGGCCGGAGCTGTCGGAATCGGCTCCGCGCTTGGTGCCCCAGTCCTCGGTTTTCTCGCAGACCGCTACGGCCAGCGCCCGGTCCTCCTGCTGTCAGCCGCCCTCAATACCCTCGCCATCGTTGCCCTGCTTGCTGTCAGCGGCCTGTCAGGTACCGGTACGGGCATTCTGCCGACCTTGGCCGCCGCGTTCGTCATGGGCGCGACATGCCCACAGATCGGCCCACTGGCAAGGGTCCGCTGGATGGCGTTGACCCAGGGCAAGCGTTCAACCGATCTTGATACCGCTCTCTCCTACGAGAGCACGGCTGACGAGCTGACTTTCGTGCTGGGCCCTGCGCTCGTTGGGCTGCTGGCCAGCCTCATTGCCCCGTGGCTGCCGCTCGCCCTTGCAGCGGTGCTGACGCTTGCGTTCGTTTCTGCCTTTGCTGTCCACCCGACCGAGCGGGCGGTGATTCCGCTGCGGCGCCGTCCACGAACCCGTATCTCCGTGGAGGTGAGCACGCCGAAAACAACGCACACGGGCTTGCTTGTGGCATTGCCGGTCCTCGGCATGGTGATGATGGGAACGTTTTTCGGCTCAACACAAACCGCCCTGATCGCCTTCGCAGGGGGCTTTGGCGCAGAGACGGCTGCTGGTTTGCTCTATGCGGTGATGGGAATCAGTTCCGCGATCACGGCGCTCTCCGTGGCGTACTGGCCGCAACGGTTCCCTCCTCCGCTGAGGTGGGTCGCAGCCGCCGCGGTGATGAGCGCCGCCGCCCTCCTGCCCCTCCTCGCGCCGGACATTCCGTTCATGCTCGCGGCCTTGCTTGTCCTCGGCTTTCCCGTTGGACCGACGATGGTCACAATCTTCAGCGTCGGCTCCCTTGTGGCACCGAAACACCTCGTGGGCACGGTCATGACCCTGCTGGCCAGCGGCATCGTAGCCGGCACAGCGCTCGGTGCTTCGATCGCGGGCGCGTTGGCGGAAAGCAGCGCACTGAGTGCCTTCACCGTCCCGGTGGCGGCCGCCGTCGTGCTCCTGCTTCTCGGACTGGTGTCGGTTGGAGTACTGCGCCGCCGGCCAGACATGCCGTCGGTCGAGGACACCGCAGCCTAGCTGAGCTGGTCCTCGATGGCACGGGCGCTTGCTGTGATGCGGGCGCCTAGCTCGGTCTCCGGGTGCGCTGACCGGATGTAGACGACGGCGACCGCCGCGGGCAGGCGTCCGGCCACCCGGATGGGAGCGGCGACGGATGACAGGCCGGGGATCACTTCATCGTGGCTGGTAGCGAAACCCTGGCCTCGTGCGGCGGCGGACTCCGCGCGGTACGGCTGGCCGGGCGCGAGCCGTTCCCACTCCTCCTCGGTGACGGCCGACTGGATCGCAATGCCCGGCGCTCCAGCGCTGAAAGCGTGCCGTGTTCCTGGACGCTGGGCGACGGCGGCACTCGAATGGCGAGGCTCGACCGTCACCAGCGTCACGCAGTCATGGCGGTCCCAGACGGCAACGAAGGCCGTCATCCCGAGGTCATTCGCAAGGACGGTCAGTTCCGGCAGTGCGGCCGTCTGGAGATCACGTGAGACTCCACGGGCGAGGGCGGCGAGACCGGGACCTGAGGAGATCTTGCCGGCCTCGTCCCTGATGATGAGCGAGTGATCCTCCAGTGTGCGGACGATCCGGTACGCAATGGAGCGGTGTACTCCAAGTTCTACAGACAATTCCGCGATCGATAAGGCTCGCGGAGCATCGGCAAGAATCTCCAAAGAGCGCAGACCGCGCGAGAGTGTCTGGGAATGCTGTGTCGTTGTGTCGGGGGTCACAGTTGGATACTATTCTATATCAGAACAATATGTTCAACTATCGAACAGTTGCTTTGCCCTTCGGTAGTCCGCACGCAATCGTCCGATGTTCCAGATCCCAATGCTGCCGTCGGACGCAGATGGATAGTATGATCTGAACCACAATTACCGAACGTTCTGTCGGTAATTCAGTCCGTCCACTTGGAGTAACAATGACGTCTTCAACGGCTGCCCCCCGGCAGCGCATGTCTCGGGAGGACCGCAAGGTCGTCGCCGGCACCATGGTTGGTACCACCATCGAATGGTACGACTTCTTCATCTTCGCGCAGGCCGCCGGTCTCGTTTTCGCGCAGCTCTATTTCGCGCCGCTGAATGAGGACAGCCCAGGATTGGCCCAGCTCGTTTCCTGGGCCACCATCGGCATCAGCTTCTTTTTCCGTCCGCTCGGAGCGGTAGTCGCCGGTCATCTTGGCGACCGCATCGGGCGCAAGGCCATGCTTGTCTTCACCCTCGTGATGATGGGATCGGCGACGGCGCTGATTGGTCTTCTCCCGACCTACGCCCAGATCGGCGTCGCGGCGCCTATTCTGTTGATGCTTCTGCGCATCCTCCAGGGATTCTCGGCGGGCGGGGAATGGGGCGGTGCTGCTCTCATGGCGGTAGAGCACGCACCGGTGAACAAACGGGGCTTCTGGGGCGCTTACCCGCAGATCGGTGTTCCGGTTGGAATGATCATCGCTACGCTGGTGCTGTTCCTGCTTCGTTCCTCCATGTCGCAGGAAGACTTCCTGGCCTGGGGCTGGCGGGTACCGTTCCTGCTGTCCGTGGTGCTGATCGTGGTCGGCTACTTCATCCGCAAGGCAGTTGCCGAGAGCCCGGTGTTCAAGGAAATGGCTGAGCGGAAGCAGGAGTCTTCGGTTCCGCTCAAGGAGCTGTTCCGTCACAACACCAAGCAGGTTCTGCTGACCGCGGCTATCTTCATCGCCAACAACGCTGCCGGCTACCTGCTGATCGCATTCTTCTCGGCCTACGCGCAGCGGACGCTGGGCATGCCCGGAGGTCCCGTGCTGTTCGCCACCCTGCTTGCCTCCTTCGGATGGCTGATCTTCACGATGTATGGAGGTATCCTCTCCGATCGAATCGGCCGGGTGCGTACGTTCCAGATCGGTTACGCGCTGGTCTTCGTCTGGATGATTCCGCTGTTCCTGATGATCGACACACGGAATATCCTCGCCTACGGGGTAGCGCTGTTCATCCTCACCATCGGCCTTGGACTGTCCTACGGACCGATGTCGGCGATGTACGCAGAGATGTTCCCGGCCAACGTGCGGTACTCTGGCATTGGAATCGGCTATGCGCTCGGTGCCATCCTCGGCGGCGCCTTCGCCCCGCTGATTGCGGAAGCGCTGCTCACGGGTACTGGATCTTCGATCTCGATCGGTGTCTACATCATGGTGCTGTGCGTAATCTCCTTCGTGGGCGTAACCATGGTGAAGGAGACGCGCGGCGTACCGCTGCACGTACCTGTCAGCCACAAGCAAGCGAAGTAAATCAGGTGCCCGTGAGGCCATGGGTAGTTCTACCCATGGCCTCCCGCCCGCGTCCTGCCTAAACTGATCCCAAGACGGGCCTTGTACGAGGGGCCCGCCGCCGGACTGACGGGTCCGGGCAAGAGATAGGCCGGCTCGCTACGGGTTCCCCCAGCCCACCGAGCCGGCCTTTCGCATGTCACCGCAGGTCGCCCGCCACCCTGGCGCGAAGCCCGAGGATGAGCGCATCCAGTCCGAGACCGAACGCGACGTCTGCCTGCCGTTGGTCCGCATGGTCCTTCCGCGCGGCTACTGCAGCGGTGAATTGTGGATACTGACCTGCAAGCTGTCCTGACTCGAAAATCGACTCCGGCGCAGTGGCATCGAAGGCGGAGCCGAAGATGAATGACTCCAGGGCAATGATCGCCGGAACGATCAGCGGTTCCGGCCAGCCGGCCTTCTGGAACCCGCGGGTCACAGCCTCGTAGACGGCAAGAGTCTGTGGCGCGCCGCTTACGGGCAGCACGGCGATCACCGGGATAAGCGGAGTGTGCCGGGTGAATACGTCGCGATAGGACCAGGCGAACAGGCGGACGGCGTGTTCCCAGGGCTCGGATTCGAATCCGGACACGTCGACCTGGGTCATGACGTGGTCCTGCACCAGGATCAGCACGTCGCCCTTGGACTCGACATGGTTATATAACGACGACGGCGCCACCTTGAGTGCGCGCGCGAGGGAGGACATGGTCAGCCCCTCGTACCCGCGGGATTCGATGAGGGTGAGCGCAGCTCGCGTGATTGTTTCCTGGGAAAGAACCCGGTTCAGCGGCCGCCCGGCGGATCGACGGGCTGAGCCGGTTGCGCTGACCATAGTTGTTTCCTGATTCCTTCCCAGCCGGGAGCCGGCTCGTTCACCTGCCCCACCTACACGGTAGTGGAAGACTGATCGCGCTGTTTGCCGCAGTAGAACGGATGGCCCGTGTGGCGACCCGGTTCACTGCTGCCTGCCCGCTGCTACCGTAGTGCCATGCCGGAGATGCCCGAGGTCCAGGGTCTTGCCCAGTTCCTTGCGAGCAAGCTGGTACCCGACAGCGGCGCGCCCGCCCGCGTCCGGGATGTCCAGCTTGGCTCTTTTGCCGTGCTCAAGACTGCAGAGATTCCGCTTTCCGCCGTCTCCTCGATGGTATTCAGGGGCGTGGACAGGCGTGGGAAATTTCTTATCCTGAGCCTGGAGGGCGTGCACCTCGTGATGCATCTGGCGCGTGCGGGTTGGCTCCGCTGGTCCGATACCATTCCGGACACAATCCTGCGCCCGGGGAAAGGGCCGATCGCTCTGCGCCTGAGATGCGCTGAGCCTCCCGGATACGGATTCGATGTCACCGAGGCCGGCACCAGGAAGTCAGCAGCGGTGTACCTCGTGCGGGATGTCCTGGAGGTTCCGGGGGTGAGCAGGCTCGGCCCCGAGGCGCTCGATGTCGGCGAGGACCAGTTCACGTCCATGCTGCATGCCCACCGCAGCCAGGTGAAGGGAGCCTTGCGGGACCAATCTTTTATAGCCGGTATCGGCAACGCCTACAGCGATGAGATTCTGCACGCCGCGCGGCTTTCTCCGTTTGCTATTGCGGCCAAGCTGAATAATGACCAGTTGGTGGCGCTCCACCACGCAATGCACTCGGTCCTTGGGGCGGCGATCACCGCGGCCGCCGGCAAGCCGGCGAAGGAATTGAAGGATGCCAAGCGGCGGGAGATGAAAGTCCACGGCAGGACAGGGGAGCCCTGCCCGGTCTGTGGCGACACTGTCCGGGAGGTGTCCTTCGCCGATTCCGCGCTCCAGTACTGCCCCACGTGCCAGACAGGCGGCAAGCCGCTCGCCGATCGGCGGACGTCGAAATTCCTGAAGTGATAATAAGCGACAGTAAGCGGGGCCGTACCACGCCAGCCTCGGAAGCGCCGCGCCGTCTACGGCCGCACCTTTCGCCGGTGTCACTTATGACCATAGGATCGGAAGCGTAGCAATCCGGTTCCAACTACGGAGGTCATCATGACAAGTGATTCGCGCGACCAAGAGCAGGACGGCCAGGGCAAGGACTCAACCAGCACGGAGCCGGAGGGAACCATCCCAAATACCGAGGACGGCGTTGGAGCAACCAGCACCGAAGAGCCGAGCAGCTTCGAGCCCGAGGAAGACCCGGATGCGGACGCCCAGTAAGGGCACGTTAGGTCGCCGACGACGGGCGGTTGATGGCGCCGTCGGCAGCCACTAGTCCTGACAACTGTGGACCTGCAGCCCAACCGGGCTGCAGGTCCACAGTGCATTGGCGTTGAAACGCGCGGGTACTGACCCGGTGACCGTACTAACCCAGTGACGGAGCCCGCGACGGCGGCTCAGGTATGTGAACGTTGCCGGTGGTAACACCGCCGGTGATGACGTCGGGTGTATCCGTAGCCACCTCGCTCGGGGCGGGCAGGTTCAAAGTCATGGCGGCGCCGTCGTCGTCCTTGTCCGAGCCAAGGGCACGCAGTGCTACAGCTACCTCGTGGGAATCCGGACGGGCCCGAGGGTCTCTGGCCGTCATGCGGGTCAGGAGGCTGACCCAGTCGGCGCCAAGCGATTCTGGAATCTCCGGATCACGCAGCAGCCGTGCGACGGCGGCTTCGACAACCGGACCGGGAAAAGCCTTTTCACCCGTCAGGCACTCAAGAAGCACAAGGCCGAGCGAGTAGATATCACTGCGGGGCTCAACAGCGGTTCCCTCCGCCTGTTCCGGGCTGAGGTAGTTGGCCGTGCCGATAGTCGCACCGTGTGCCGTGGAGTGAGTCGCCTCCACCATCCGGGCGATACCGAAGTCGGTGAGCTTGGGGTAGAGCCGCGTTTCGTGTTCACCGGAGTGGTACATCAGGATGTTCGCGGGCTTCACATCGCGGTGGATGACGCCCTGCGAATGGATGTACGCCAGCGCATCTGCGAGGTCCGCTCCGAGTTGTGCGACATGCTCCGAGGGCAGCGGACCGGACTTCAGCAGTTTGCGCAGGTCGAGGCCATCTACCAGCTCCATCACCAGGAAGCTGGTGGTCTTGCCGCTGCCGTCCTCCTGGAGACCGGCATCATGAAGTGTGACCAGCCCGGGGTGGTTCAACGTCGACAGCAGCATTGTTTCCGTGTGCTGGCGACGGTAATCGTCATCATCGGAGGTTGTGGGATTGAAGACCTTGATTGCCACGTCCCGGCCGAGGTTTCGGTCCAGTGCCCGAAACACCGATGCTGCGCCGCCGGTACCAATCAACTCGACTGGTTGATACCGCTCGGCCAGGAGTTCATCCACGTGAGACCTCCGGGGAAGAAAGAAAGTTATAAGGGTGAAAAGCGGGTGATAAGCATGCTGATCACCTCAACTATTCTACCCTGTCCCGGGAGGTGCGAAAGACCGCCCACTACGTCAGCGGTAGAAAGTTCAGCGAATTGTTACGCCGCGAGGAACTCGATGGCCGCGCTCTTGAATGTCCGGGACGTGACTGCGTTGGTATGGGTGCGTCCGGGTAGCCAGAGGACCTCGGCGTTGCCGCTCAGTTCCGCCAGTTCAGGCAGGGTGAGCGCGCGCTCGTCTTGATCTCCGGCGACCAGGAGCAAGGGCATGTGCGGGACGGCATCAGCCGGAACGAAGGGCTCGCGCTTGATCGCCTCAACCATCGTGAGCAGGGCGAAGACATCATTGGTCGGAACGAGGCGTGCCATCCGAAGGAGGTTACTGGTTGATTCGTCCTCGATGGGTGTTCCATCAGTCAGGAAGCGCTGCGCAGCTGTCAGATCGAAAGCAGCCAGCGGATCGCCGCTTCCCGGTCCGCCCAGCACCATCCGGTGCACCAGTTCGGGTTGTGTTGCACCGAATTCCCAGGCGAGCCGCGACCCCAGCGAGTATCCAATGATGTCGACGCCGCTTCCCCGCCGATCGTCGGCGAGCGGGTGGACGTGTGCGTCCAGCAGAACCTGCAGAAGGTCCGCACGGATCCGACTGGGGGAGTACGCGTCCATTTCTTCGGGAGCGGCGCTTGCACCGTGCCCGGGAAGGTCCACGGTGACAACTCGCCGGCCGGCATCGGAGAGGGCGCGCACCCACCCCGAATCTTCCCAATTGAGCCTGGCCGATGAGGCGAATCCGTGCAGGAGCAGGACCGGGCGCAGTGCCGATGCGGTGGAAGGTTCATGGACGGTTACATTCAGCCCTGGATTGGTTCCCTCAACCAGATGATCGCTGTGACGTCCCATGGTTCCTCCCGGGTGCTCGTTGCCGCTGCCTCTCCTGAACTCTAGCGCCCATGCGGAAGCCGTTGGGAAAAGAAAATGCGGCAGAGAACTGTGCTTCATTGAACAGTTCTCCACCGCCCGGCCAGCAGTGGCCAACCCGTGTGACTTTAGTCACCGCTTCCAGCCGGATGCAAATCGAGGTGCCGGCTCACACGTAACTTTCAGCATCAACCTGTATGTGCTGTCAATCGCCTTGATTGGTCGGTATCCGACCAGCAGTCTAGAATGACTTATAGTCAGAGTGACCATAAGTCGACCGCCAGCGGCGCATGGAAGGAGCGTTTCGATGAATGCAACTTCGGCGAACGTCTCCGAACGAAGCCAACAGCCGCCGTCGTTGGCTATCTCTACGGTGATTTTCGCCCTTCGACCAAGTGAGGCAACGGGTCGGCCTACCCTGTGGCTGCCCCTTGTGCGGCGTATCCGCCAGCCGTACCTGGGCCAGTGGGCGCTCCCGGGTGGGCCGCTTGCGCACTCTGAATCCCTGCAGGACGCGGCATCACACAACCTCTTGGAAACCACCGGGTTGGCGCCGAAGTATCTTGAACAGCTGTACGCCTTCGGGGGGTTGCACCGCTCGGTCGGCCAGCGGCTGGTTTCCATCGTGTACTGGGCGCTGGTCCAGCCGGACGAGGCGGCGCTGACGCGCGATTCCGAGAATGTGCGATGGTTTCGGGCTGACCGGCTGGAGGTCCTTGCCTTCGACCACAACGAGATCGTGGAATACGCACTCTGGCGGCTGCGCAACAAGATGGAGTACGGCTCTATTGCCTACCACCTCCTGGGGGAACGTTTCACCCTCGCCCAGGTCCGGGAGGTTTATGAGGCAGTGCTCGACAAACAACTCGACCCCGCGAACTTCCGGCGGCAGCTCCGCGCCACACCGCACATTGAGCCCACCGATGACTACCTCACCGGGACCCGCCACCGGCCGCCGCGGCTCTACCGCTATGCAGGACCGGTGCCCGACGCCGGCGCGCGCCAACCCCAACCCGCCCGATCCCCTTGAAGCAGCCCCATTCCGATCGAGTATCCACCGGCTCACGTGAGCCCGTTTCCACCACGGAGAATCCCATGACGAGCATCAATACCGCCATTCAGCTCATGACCCGCGAGGACGCTGAGCAGTCCCGTGCGGGGGAAGGTACCTGCAGCCCCGATCTTGCCAAAGGGCCCTGGGAATTCGACATTCCCACCGTCCCCGAGCGGGCTCCGGACTACGGCCCCGGCGCTTCACTGCAAGACCTGGCACCGGTCTCTACACCGCGCCAGGGCGTGCTGCCGGAGGAATATCAGCTGGCCGGCGATGCGGAACTTGAAGCCCGCATTCTTGCGGCCAAGGAGGCGCTGGGCGACCGTCTCGTGATCCTCGGGCACTTCTACCAGCGCGACGAGGTTGTGAAGCATGCCGACTTCGTGGGGGATTCGTTCCAGCTGGCGAACGCGGCGCTCACCCGCCCGGACGCGGAAGCGATCGTGTTTTGCGGCGTCCACTTCATGGCCGAAACTGCCGACATTCTGTCCCGGCCCGACCAGAGCGTGATCCTGCCCAACCTTGCGGCCGGCTGTTCAATGGCCGACATGGCTGACGCTGACTCCGTTGCCGACTGCTGGGAACAGCTCGAAGAGCTTTTCGGAACCGAGCCCGACGACGGCGGTAGGCAGCCGGTCATCCCGGTTACCTACATGAACTCCTCAGCAGCGCTCAAGGCGTTCTGCGGCCGCAACGGCGGCATCGTGTGCACCTCGTCAAACGCGGCCACGGTGCTTGAGTGGGCGTTCGAGCGCGGGCAGCGGGTCCTCTTCTTCCCCGACCAGCATCTGGGCCGCAATACGGCGAAGGCGATGGGGGTGTCGCTCGATGAAATGCCGATGTGGAATCTCCGCAAGGTGCTAGGCGGCAACACGGAGCAGGAGCTGCTGGATTCACGGGTCATCCTCTGGCACGGGTTCTGTTCAGTGCACAAGCGGTTCACTGTCAACCAGATAGAGAAGGCGCGGGCCGAGTTTCCCGGTGTCCGGGTCATTGTGCACCCGGAATGTCCCATGCCTGTTGTCGATGCGGCTGATGAAGCAGGCTCAACGGATTACATCCGGAAGGCGATCGCGGCGGCGGAGCCGGGCACCACCTTCGCGGTCGGAACAGAAATCAACATGGTGAACCGGCTTGCGGCGGAGTACCCCGAGCACACGATCTTCTGCCTGGATCCGGTCATTTGCCCCTGTTCGACCATGTACCGGATCCACCCAGGGTATCTGGCCTGGGTGCTGGAGGGCCTGGTCGCGGGAGACGTTCGCAACCGGATAACGGTGGAGCCTGAAGTAGCCGCCCATGCCCGTGTCGCTCTCGAGCGGATGCTGGCGGCAAGGCCGTGAACTCCGTCCTGGTCATCGGCGGCGGCATCGCGGGGTTGTATACGGCGCTGGAGCTGCGTCGCTCGGATACCCACGTCACCGTTCTCGCGAAGGGCACGCTTGCCGAAAGCAGCACCTGGCACGCGCAGGGCGGTATTGCTGCAGTCCTGCCCGGGCCACACGCCGGCGTTGGATCTCCCACCGGCCACGGCCAGGACAGCGTCGAGTCGCATGTAGCCGACACAATTGCAGCAGGTGCCGGGCACTGCGACGAACCTGCGGTACGGATCCTCTGTTCAGAGGCGGCGGCTCATATTGAACGTCTCGGCGCCCTGGGAACGCTCTTCGACCGCACCGCGGATGGGAGCCTGGCGGTCGGTCGGGAAGCAGCGCACGCGGCCTCGCGGATTCTTCACATCGGTGGTGACGCCACCGGGGAGGGCATTGCGGCTCCACTCATCCGTGCTGCTCGGAAAGATCCCGGGATCAGCGTCCAGGAGCACTCGTTCGCCGCCGATCTGGCGACAAGGAACGGGGAGGTGACCGGCGTCGTCGTGCTTCGCCATGGCGAGCAGCAGATGGTGCCGGCCGACGCCGTTGTCCTCGCCTCAGGCGGAGCGGGGGGAATCTTCCAGCACAGCACCAACCCGTCGGTTGCCACAGGCGACGGTGTTGCTGCTGCCTGGCGGGCCGGCGCAGCTGTGGCCGACCTCGAGTTTTTCCAGTTCCACCCGACAGCGCTGAACGTTCCCGGCCACCCCCTGATATCGGAGGCTGTGCGGGGAGAAGGCGCGGTGCTTCTGGACGCGGCCGGGCGCCGGTTCATGACGGACTATCATCCTGGCGGCGAACTTGCGCCGCGGGATGTTGTTTCCCGCAGTATCGCCCTGCATCTGGCACGGACCGGCGGGCAAGAGGTATTCCTCGATGCGACCTCGCTTGGTTCGGACTACCTTGCCCGGCGCTTTCCCACGTTGACGGCTGTGACCGGGCAGGCAGGTTTCGATTGGACGCGCGACCTGCTGCCAGTTGTTCCGGCCGCACATTACTGGATGGGTGGAGTGTGGACGGACACCCACGGCCGGACATCCCTGCCCGGGCTGTATGCGGTTGGAGAGGTTGCCCGGACGGGTGTACACGGCGCCAACCGGCTGGCATCCAACTCCCTGCTGGAAGGTCTGGTATTCGGCGCGAGGGCTGCTGCAGCGCTCGCCGCGGGACCGGCTGAGTGGCCCACCGTCGAGGCTGACGCGGTTGAACTTGCGGACGGGCCGATGCAGGCCGTTCGAGGCGATGTCCAGCGAGTGATGTCTGAACACGTTTCCCTCGTGCGGGAAGATTCGGGCCTTCGGATCGCCGCCAAGCAGCTTGCCGAGTGGCGGTCTGCCGAAGGTTCCCGGGCAGAAAGAGAAGACGCGAACCTTCTGCTCTGCTCCAGGCTTATGGCGGCGGCGGCGTTCAGGCGCAGGGAGTCGCGCGGAGCGCATTACCGGGTCGATTTCCCCGCCATGACCGAGGGGCCCGGCAGCCCCACCATACTGAGGAGCGCTTCGTGAATCTCGCACTGGCCAAACCGTCCGCTACCGAGGTCGACCGCATCGTTGCCGCAGCGCTCGCCGAAGATGCGCCGTGGGGAGATGTGACCTCGCAGGCGCTCATACCCGCGGGGGCGACGGCGGAAGCTGCGGTCATCGCTCGCGAACCGGGCATCTTCTGCGGCGAGCAGGTTATTGAGGCTGCGATGCGGCTCACCGACCCCGCCATCCAAGTCACTTTCAAGGTGCGCGACGGTGAAGCGTTCGACGCCGATGCTGCGCTCGCTGCCGTGCGGGGCCCGGCCCGTTCGGTTCTGACCGCGGAGCGGGTCGCCTTGAATCTGGCGCAGCGGTTGAGTGGTATTGCAACCCTCACCGGACACTTTGTTGCGGAGGTCGCCGGAACCGGCGCACGTGTAGTGGATACCAGGAAAACGACACCCGGACTTCGTGTTCTTGAGCGGCATGCCGTGCGCTGCGGCGGAGGATTCAATCACCGCTTCAGCCTGTCCGATGCGGTCATGGCGAAGGACAACCACCTTGCGGTTCTTACGCAGGGCGGGACAGTCGACTTGACCGAGGCGCTGCAGGCCGCGCGGGCGGGCCTGCCGCACACAGTCCATTTCGAAGTCGAAGTTGACCGGATGGACCAGATAGAGCCGGTGCTCGCCGCCGGCGTCGACACGATCATGCTCGACAACTTCAGTCTCGAGGACCTGGCCGCCGGAGTGAAACTGGTTGCGGGGCGCGCACTGGTGGAAGCAAGCGGCAACGTCCGGCTGGAAACCGTCGGCACTATCGCACGTACCGGCGTCGACATCATTTCATCAGGTGCACTGACGCACAGTGTTCGAGCGCTCGATCTCGGGCTGGACATGACTATCGATGCGCCTGCGCCCGAGGCAGCAATGCCGTTTATCGACGCCGTATCGGGCGGCGCGCGGTGATCTACCTCGACGCTGCTGCCACCACGGAGGTACGCCGGGAGGTGCTCGAAGCCATGTGGCCGCTGCTGACAGCAGATTACGGTAACCCCTCGAGCCACCATACGGTCGGTGAGTCCGCCGCCCGGGCTCTCGGTTACGCCCGCCGGCTGGTAGCAGGTGAGCTGAACTGCAAGCCGAACGACGTCGTCTTCACCTCGGGCGGGACGGAAGCGGACAACCTCGCGCTCAAGGGGATCGCGCTGGCGACGCCCCGGGGAAAGCACATTGTCGCCTCGGCGATCGAGCATCCGGCCGTCCTCGACACGCTCGACTATCTGAAGCGGGTCCACGGCTTCCGGATTACTCTTCTGCCCGTGACGGAAGCAGGGCTCGTGGACGAGGAGGCGCTTCGTGGCGCTCTTACTGAAGACACCACGCTGTGCACCATCATGTATGCCAACAACGAAGTGGGCACCGTGCAGCCCATTCCCGCACTGGCCGCAGTGTGCCGGGAGCGGAGGATTCCCTTTCACACCGATGCAGTGCAGGCCGCGGGGTGGCTGCCGCTTGACACTGCCAAGCTTGGCGTCGACGCAATGAGCATCTCGGGGCACAAACTCGGTGCGCCCAAGGGCTGCGGCGTTCTTTTCGTTCGTTCCCGCCTTCCGCTGGAACCACTGATCCATGGTGGCGGGCAGGAGCGCGGGAAACGTTCAGGAACTGAGAACGTTGCGGGTGCGGTGGCCCTCGCGACGGCGTTGCGGCTGGTTCAGGAGGAACGCGCCGCGAATTCCGCCGGTTCGGTCACCCGTCGCGATTACCTGATCAACGCGGTGCTTAACGGCGTGGACGGTGCCATCCTGACCGGTCATCCTGCGCAGCGACTGCCGAACGTTGCCTCCTTCTGCTTTCCTGGCGCCAGCGGTGAGGCAATCCTGCTTGAACTGGAACGTGCAGGCGTCGTGTCGTCGAGCGGGTCAGCCTGCGCCGCCGGTGCCAGTGAACCGTCGGAGGTGCTGCTTGCGCTGGGTCTGGACCCCGAAGTCGCCCAGACCGCTCTGCGCCTGTCATGGACGGCCGCGACGACCGACGCTGAAATCGCCCTCGCTGCGCGGGCTGTTGTCTCGTCAGTCAAGGCCGTCCAGGGCATCGGGACGCGGTGATTCCGCGCCCCGCCCGTTTCGCCTCCTCCCGGTGGCTCCCTTCACTGCATAAAGTGGTAAACAGGGGTCGACTGAAGGGATTGAACATGACGAGACCAGTGAAATCCGGTCTACTCGGCGCTGTTCTGCTGCTCGCCGTTACAGCCACGATCACTGGATGTGACGACTTCGTTATTGGTGATCGTCCCCCTGCCAGTCCTTCTGCGAGTGCAGAACCGGGAGCGTCGGCTTCAGCGACCGCCAGCCCCACCCCTGTTGCCCTTCCCATGCTTCCGGAACGTCCCGCTCCGGGCGACGGATGGACCGTTTTCACCGATGAACAGCGCCTCGTCAGTTTCGAGGTTCCAGAGAACTGGACGGTGGAAAGGATCGAGGATCCGGGGGAGGGTTTCGACGAGGGCGGTCTGCACTACGACGTCTCCAACCCGGACGGTGTCAGCATGGCCGAGCTGCACACGAGAATTGCTTCGCAGCCCGAGGAATGCGCGGCGGACGCAACCAGCCCCTACATCGTGCTCAGCAGCGAGCCGGTTGAGCTCCCGTCGACAGCAGCGGCGGAGGGGTCCATTGAGCCACGCTTTGTTGTGCGACTCATTCAGGGATTCCGTTTCTTCAGTTCGTACGGAATTACCGATCTGGTGGGCGGAGCGGATTCAGCCGCGTGCGTGCTGTACAACACCGTTCAGGGGCCAGACCATATCGGCCTGTACTCGTTCGGCGATGCTGTACAGCTTCGGGCGCTGGACCCGACCCAGGTCGGCTCGCGAACCGAATCCTTTGCGACTATCGCTGAGGCCCAGAAGCGGTTCGATGAAGGAGATTTCGATCAGATTCGCCGAATGATCATGTCCCTCCAGGTGGCGAGCTAGCGGCCGAACGCGAGCTAGCACCCCGAACCGCGAGCTAGCGGCTCAGCTGGCGGCGGACAGCCCCGAAAACCTCACACCTGTGAGTTCTTCGCTTGCACCCCAGAGTTTCGCAGCGACGCCCTCGTCAAGGACGGACGGAGCGGGAGCCACAAGAACCGGGTTGCCACGTGTTTCACCCGTCCCACCGGGCCCGTAGTAGTCGCCGCCGTGTACCTGCGGACCGGAGGCAGCCAGCAGAATCGGCTTTGCGCCGTCTACATCCGATTGCCCCATGACGCGGAAGAATCCGCCCATCAAGTCGAGAACGGCCGCCCCCCGCATCCCGGCTGTCAGGTTTGTGGTCGACAATCCCGGATGCGCCGCGGCCGCGATCAGCGGCCAGGACGCAGCCCGGACACGGCGGTCAAGCTCCATGGTGAACAGGAGGTTGGCGAGCTTGCTTTGGTTGTAGGCCCGCCACGGCCGATACCGGGAACGCGCATTCAAGTCGGCAAAGTCGATACGCCCCCGCTTGTGCGCCAGAGAGGACACCGTCACCACCCTGGCCGACGGCGACTGGCGCAGCGAGTCCAGCAGCAGCCCGGTCAGCGCGAAATGCCCCAAATGGTTGATGCCGAACTGTTGCTCAAAGCCATCTGCGGTGCGCCGCAACGGGGTTGCCATCACACCGGCATTGTTGACCAGCAGGTCCAGCGGCCCGGACCAGTCGCGGCAGAACGACCGTACAGACTCAAGGTTTGCCAGGTCGAGCAGGCGCAGCGTCAGCGCTGTGCTCCCTGATTCTTCGCGTGCCCTTTGCAGCGCGGCAGTGCCCCGCTCCTCGCTGCGGCACGCGAGCACCACTGACGCCCCGCGTCGAGCCAGGCCAATGACGGTCTGCAGTCCGAGGCCGCTGTTAGCGCCGGTCACAACGGCGGTAAGACCGTCCAGGCGTTGATCTGGGGAGCTGTCAGGGGTAGAGCGATTCACAAGGGGCGCCTTTCTCGTCGTACCGTGTTAGGGCCAGTGTTCCAGACCGGCACCAACCATTGCTCATCGACATCCGCCAGGAGCTCCGCCGAATGCATCGATCAGTCACGGCCCACCTGACCGCCCGCACACGGGCCAACACGTCGATGGCCTTTTCAGTGGCGGTGGCACGCAATGCCGGGTACTCGTCGATCGATGAAGTTCTCGAGATCACGGCTGACGGGCAACCGGTAACGCCTGCAGCCGTGGAGGATTTCCATGGCGGCCTTCTCCATACCCTTACGCTCCAGGACCCGGCAACGCTGCAACTGACCTACCGTGCGGAGGTCGCCGGATCTGCCACGGCTCCTCAGGAGGACGACGCCGATCTCCTCCGCTATGTTCGCCCCAGCCGGTACTGCGAATCAGATCGTTTGCTGCCGACGTCGTACGCTCTGTTCGGCAGCATGCAGGGCCGCGAACTGCTCTCGGCTGTCCGGGAATGGGTGAGTGGAAACATCAGCTATGTCTCCGGATCTTCCCGCCATACTGACGGCGCAACGGATACGCTGCTGGCGCGCCGGGGAGTCTGCCGTGACTACGCCCACCTCGTGATTTCGCTGCTGCGCGCCAAGGACGTGCCTGCGCGGTTGGTGTCGGTCTACGCGCCCGGTTTGAGCCCGATGGACTTTCACGCTGTGGTGGAGGCGTGGGTCGACGGCGCCTGGCACGTCGTTGACGCGACTGGCCTTGCACCGAGGACCAATCTTCTGCGCATCGCTACGGGGCGCGATGCTTCGGACACAGCCTTCCTCTCCACGGTCGGCGGAAGCCTCACGCTCGATACCCTGAAAGTCACCGCTGTTGCAGATACCCTGCACGACGACGACGGCACCTCGCCGGTGCAACTCGCCTGACGCACATCCGAGCAGGGCAAACTTTTCGATCGGTCGGCAACCTATTCGACCCTTCGGCATGCAGAAGGCGCCTCAGGCAGGCCGGTGAGTGTCGCCGTCGTGCTCCAGGCCGGCCCTGATCTTCGTGGTCAGGCCCAGCAGCTGTTCCATTTCCGTCTCGTCCAGAAGCGGGCCTAACAGCGCGTGAATGCTGCGTACGTGGGCAGCGCCGATCTCACGCTGTATGCGCCGGCCTTCATCGGTCAGGGCCAGCAGGACGCCGCGCTGGTCGTCGGGTGCCTGCCTGCGCTGGATCAGTCCCTTGTGTTCGAGCCGCTCAGCCATCCGGCTCAGGCTTGGCTGGCTGATCAAGAGGTGGGTGTTGAGCTCGTTGAGCCTGGTCCAACCCGTGGAGCAGCGGCTGAGGTTGAAGAGGACGTCGTATTCACCGATGGCGAGGCTCGCGAAGGACGGATCGCGCCGCAGCCTGCGCATCACCGCGACCTGTGCACGGAAGAGGGACTCCCAGGCGTCGGCGGTGAGGCGCAGCGGCGTGAGCGCGGGCTCAGGCATCGGCTGACACCGCAGCCTGGCGGTTCTCGAAGGTTGGGGGAGCGGGGACCGAAGCGGGAGTGCGCTCGGCGAATTCCTTCCGCAGGGTGGGCAGCACATCGGAGCCGAACAGATCCAGCTGCTCCAGAACCGTCTTCAGGGGTAGTCCCGCATGGTCTACCAGGAACAGTTGGCGCTGGTAATCGCCGAAGAACTCCCGGAAGGACAGCGTCTTGTCGATCAGCTCCTGCGGGCTGCCGACGGTCAGCGGCGTCTGGGAGGTGAAGTCCTCCAGGGACGGACCGTGGCCGTACACCGGTGCGTTGTCGAAGTACGGACGGAAATCGTTGACGGCGTCCTGGGACTTCGGCCGGATGAAGAACTGTCCGCCCAGGCCCACGATCGCCTGCTCCGGCGTGCCGTGCCCATAGTGCGCGTACCGTTCGCGGTAAAGCGAGATGAGCTGCTGGTAGTGCTCCTTCGGCCAGAAAATGTTGTTGGCGAAGTAGCCGTCGCCGTAGTAGGCAGCGATTTCCGCAACCTGCGGCGTGCGGATGGAACCGTGCCAGACGAAGGGTGCGACGTTCATCAGCGGCCGCGGTGTGGAAGTGAAGTTGTGCAGGGGAGTGCGGTGCTTGCCTTCCCAGGTGACGACGTCCTCATCCCAGAGCCGGCGCAGCAGGTGGTAGTTCTCAACGGTGAGATCGACGCTGTCCTGCGGGTTCTTGCCGAACCAGGGGTAGACAGGGGCGGTGTTTCCCCGGCCGAGAATGAGGTCCACCCGGCCGTCGGCGAGGTGTTGCAGCATCGCGTAGTCTTCGGCGATCTTGACCGGGTCATTGGTGGTGATCAACGTCGTCGAGGTTGAAAGGATGATGCGCGAGGTCTGGGCGGCTATGTAGCCGAGCATGGTGGTGGGGGAGCTGGGAACGAACGGGCGGTTGTGGTGCTCGCCGGTGGCGAAGACGTCCATACCCACGTCTTCGGCATGTTTGGCGATGGTCACCATTGCCTTGATGCGCTCATGTTCACTCGGTGCTTTGCCGGTGGTGGGATCAACCGTTACGTCGCCGACGCTGAAGATACCGATCTGCATGGGATTCCTCCTCCTAGAAGTACATGCATTTGCATCTACTGTACTCCGTAACCACTCCTGCCGCGCATTTGTTCCCTGCCCGCGTCTGGTCCCTGCGCCCGCCTTCTCCGACTGATCCGCCGCAGCGGCATCTTTGTCAGCACCACTCCAAGTACAACGAGAACTCCGCCGGCCGGCTGATTCCAGCTGAAGGTCTCACCCAGCACGAGCACGCCCGCAACCACGCCCACCACAGGCGTGAGATAGGTGACTGATGCGGCGCTGGTCGCACCCCATCCCGCAACGATTTCCGTGTTCCAGATATAGGCGAGGCCTGTGCTCAGTGCTCCCAGCGCTATCACCGACAGCACCACCGGGAGATTGAGACTCATGGGCTGCAGTGCAGTGAAGGGAGCAACCACAAGCGCGACGACGGCGGCCAACCCCACCTGCGCGAACGCCACGGACGCAGCCGGCAGGCCGAGCGGGCTGATGAACCGGCGAATCCACACGAATCCGATGCCATAACAGGCAGTGGCGCCGAGGCACATAAGCTGCCCGGCAAGGGAAGCGTCGTCCCCTGCCTGCGCTCCCACCGGTATGCCAACGACTACAAGCACACCGAGGAAGCCAACCGCCAGCCCGGCTCCGGCCCTGCGTGAAAGCCGTTCACCCGGCAGCGCGAGGATTGCTACCAGCGCAGTGAGCAGCGGCGTCGTTGCATTGTAGATGCTGGCGAGGCCGGATGCGATAGATGTTTCCGCCACCGCGAACAGCATGAACGGAATGACGCACAGGAACAGGCCAATCACGAGCAGGTGACCCCAGACCCTTCCACCCCGCGGCAGCGGAACCCGGCCTGCCGACACCACCAGCGCGAGCGTCACCGCGCCGATCAGTACCCGACCGAGCACCACCTGGCTGGGCGAGAGCCCTTCGAGCGCCACCTTGATGAAGAGGAAACTGCAGCCCCACGCAAGGGCGAGCACGGCGAACCGCAGCACAAGGCCGGCACCGGACGGGGGATTCATGCTTTGACTCTAGCGCTGCAGGGACGGCTCCGACTCGCGGGTTTCGGCCCTCTCGCTCCGCGCTTCCCGTCGGCCCTCAACCAGCCGGTAGAGCACCGGAACCAGCACCAGTGTCAGTAGCGTTGAGGAGACAAGACCACCAACGACGACGACGGCAAGCGGCTGTGAGATGAACCCGCCTTCGCCGGTCAGCCCCAGAGCCATCGGGGTCAGGGCGAAGATGGTCGCCAACGCCGTCATGAGGATGGGCCGCAGCCGTTGCCTCGCGCCACGGGTGATGGCATCCGCAACGCTGAGCCCGGGCGAACCGTCGTGCGGCCGCCGGTACTGGTTGATCAGGTCGATCAGGACGATAGCGTTCGTCACCACGATTCCCACGAGCATCAGCATGCCGATCAGCGATGGCAGTCCGAGGGGAATTCCCGTAAGAACCAGCAGCGCGATGGCTCCGGTGGCGGCAAACGGCACCGAGACGAGCAGGATGAGCGGCTGGATGAGGCTCTTGAAGGTGGCCACCATGATCACGTAAACGATGGCTACCGCCGCCCAGAGGGCGAGGAAGAGTTGGCCGAACGACTCCGCCTGCTGCTCGGACGCGCCGCCGAGGGTAGCGGCGGCACCCGCAGGCAGTGTCGTTCCCTCCAGACGCTCGGTGACCGCAGCAGTCAGGGCGCCGAGATTGTCTTCCGACGGCGTGATGGACACCTGGGCTGTCCGTTCACCGTTGGAACTGGTGATCGTCAGCGGGACCTGCACTTCTTCGACGGTTGCCACGTCCGTGAGGGGGATGGGCCCGGCAGGAGTCGGCAGGGAAAGATCACGAAGCTCGTCCAGGCTGGTGATTTCGGTTCCTTCACCAATCAGGATGGGATAGTCGGTGGCTTCAAGCCGGACAGAACCCCCGGGGATGGCGCTGAGATTGCCGCCCAGCAGAGCGCCGATCTGACCCTCGGTGAGGCCGGCACGCACGGCTGCCGTCCGGTCCACACTCACCTGGATCTGCGGTTGCGCCGCGGCCAGATTGGACGCCACGTCCCGTGCGCCAGGCACACCCTGCATTGCGGTGACGACGGCGTCAGTCGCCTCAGCAAGAATGTCGGGTTCCGGTGCGGTGATGTTGATATCGACGGTGCTCGACGTGCCGAATCCGCCCTGCTGGCTGGACAGCGTAATCTCGCCGGCTTCCTCGAGGTCGTCCAGCGCAGCACGGACTTCATTCTGTAATTGCTGCTGGTCGGCTTCTTCTGCGGTGGTCACCGTGAACTGCGCCGTGGCAGCACCGGCTGAGAACCGCGCCCCGACGGCTCCCGACGCGTTGCCGACCGTCACCTGCACATCACGGATGTCTTCGAAACCCGCAAGAGCTTCCTCCACCCGCGCCGCTTCGGCAACGGTGTTCTCCAGGCTTGAGCCGGGCTGCTGCCGCTGGGTGATGCTGAAGCTGTTCTGGCCGGTGTTGCCGAGCAGGTTCGTCTGCATGAACGGCACCAGCGCTACCGTGCCGGCGAGTACCAGCACCCCGGCAGCCACCGTCCACACCGGGTGGTGCTGGGTTACGCGAAGGATGGGAAGGTACCCGCGCTGCAGCCAGGAACGCTGCTCCTTTTCTTCGGCAAGCCCCCGGTGCCGTTGCCCGGCGGCGTCAGGTGCGGAGGCAACCGCGGGATCAGTTCCACTCACCGGTTGCCCATCCCCGCTGCGGCGGGCGCCCCGAAGGAACCAGTAGGCCAGCACCGGGACGATTGTCAGCGACACAGCCAGCGAAGCCAACAGCGCAATCGTGACGGTCAGGGCAAACGGCCGGAAGAGTTCACCCGCCAGATCGCCGACAAAGGCGATGGGAGCAAAGACGGCCACTGTGGTCAGGGTGGAAGCGGTGATAGCCCCGGCAACTTCGCGGATCGCCGTGAGAATGGCGGTGCGTTTATCCTCCCCGTAGCTGAGGTGACGCTTGATGTTCTCGATCACCACGATCGAATCGTCGACGACCCGGCCGATGGCGATGGTCAGCGCACCGAGCGTCAGGATATTGAGGGAGTAACCGGTCGCCCACAGGCCGATGAACGTGATCAGCAGCGACAGCGGGATGGAAACCGCGGTGACCAGCGTGGAACGGACCGAGAGCAGGAAGACCAGAATGACGAGGACGGCGAACCCCAGTCCCAGCAGCCCCTCCGTGGTGAGGTCGGCGATTGAGCGCTCGATGAACGGCGCCTGATCGAAGATCACCGTGATGTCGGCACCGTCACCCAACTCGGCCTCAAGCTCCGGAATCAGAGCGGTGACCGCGTTCGAGAGGGTGACAGTATCGGCTGACGGTACCTTGGTGACCGTGAGCGCCAGGGTTTCGACGCCGTTGGTCCGGGTGACGGAGGTAGCGTCGTCGTCCGCTATGGCTACTTCCGCAACCTCGCCGATGGTGACCGGACCTGCAGCTTCAGAATCCGGCGCCTCGGGACCGGAGGCCGGTTCCGACGGCAGGATGGGCAGGTTGCGGATGTCGTCCAGGGACTGGACTGGGCTGCCCGCCTGGATCGTGAGGGAGCGCTCGCCTTCTTCAAGGGTGCCGATGGGAAACAGCTCGCCGTTGTTTTCCAATGCATCGATGATGTCGCCGATGGATAGTCCCTGCGCAGCGAGATCTTCCTGGCGGGGCAGGATGGAGATGTGCTGTTGTGCGCCGCCTGTGATCTCCGCGCTGCGTACACCCTCCACCTTCTGAAGCTGCGGCACCGTGAGCCGCGTCAGTTCCTCACCCAGTTCGCTGAGCGACAGGTCAGAGGAAACCGCCATGAAGACGACTGGGAGGTCATTGATGCTCCCTGCCAGCGACTGCGGTTCGACGTCTTCTGGAAGCGCCGGACGCACCGTCGAGATGGCACGGTCAACCTGGCCCCGGGCGCGGTCGAGGTCCGTGCCGTAGGCGAACATCAGGCTGACCGTGGAGACACCGTTCCGGGAGGTGGCGGACGACGATTCCAGGCCTTCCACACCGCTGAGCGCGCTTTCCAGCGGCTCGCTGACCTGCTTGTCCAGGTACTCAGGTCCTGCGCCGGGCAGCGAGGAAACCACGGTAATCTGCGGGAACTCCAGCGAAGGAATGAGCTCCTGCTTCAGGGAACCCATCGCGACCACGCCGAATACCGCCGCGAAGACGGTGATGAGAGCAATCAGAGCGCGGTTTCCCAGGGACAGCTGGGCCAAACGGAACATCGGTTCTGCCTTCTGCGGCCAACCAGTCCTGGCGGCTCCGCGGTCTACTTGAGTCCCAGCACCCTGTCAGTCATTGACTGGATGTCATCGGCCAGCGACTCATTTTCGTTGAGCTTTGCGCCGTACCCGGGAATCATTTCCTTCAGTTTTGGTTCCCAGGCAGCAAGCTGACCGGGGAAGCACCGACGCATCAGCTCGATCATGATCGGGGCTGCTGTCGATGCTCCGGGGGATGCTCCCAGCAGGGCGCCTACAGTGCCGTCAGCCGAGGTTATGACCTCCGTGCCGAACTGGAGTACGCCGCCCTTCCCGGGAGCCTTCTTGATGACCTGTACACGCTGTCCGGCAGAGATCAGTTCCCACCGGTTACCGTCAGCTGACGGTACGAACTCATTGAGGTACTCGTTCTTTGCCTCACGCTTCTTGAGCACCTCGCTGATGAGGTACTTCGTGAGCGGAATGTTGTCCTTGCCCACAGCGAGCATGGGCAGGAGGTTCGACGGACGGATCGACGTCGGCAGGTCAAGCAGCGACCCGCGCTTGAGGAACTTGGTGGAGAAGCCGGCGTAGGGACCGAACAGCAGTGACCGCTCGCCGTTCACGAAGCGCGTGTCAAGGTGCGGCACGGACATCGGCGGCGCGCCTACCGACGCCTGTCCGTACACCTTGGCGTTGTGCTGGCCTACGGTGTTCGGGTTGGTGCAGCGCAGGAACTGCCCGGAGACCGGGAATCCGGCGAAGCCGCGACCCTCGGCGATGCCGCTCTTCTGCAGGAGATGCAGGGCTCCGCCACCGGCTCCGATGAACACGAAGCGGGTGTTCACGGTGTGCTCCTGGCCGGTTGCACGGTTCCGGACGGTGACGTCCCAGCGGTTCTGGGAGGTCTTGGAGAGGTTGGTGACGTCGTGTCCGTAGCGCAGGTCGACGTCGTTCTCGCCGAGATAGCTTGTAAGGCCGCGGGTCAGCGCACCGAAATCTACGTCTGTTCCGCCGGCAACCCGCGACGCGGCGACCTGCTGGCCGGGACCTCGGTCCTTCATGATGAGCGGAGCCCATTCCGCAATGGCGGAGTGGTCCGTTGCGAACTCGATCGACTTGAAGAGCGGCTGCGCGCGAAGGGCTTCATACCGGCGGCGGAGATACTCCACATTGCTCTCGCCCCAGACGAAACTCATATGCGGCACGGCGTTGATGAACGTGCCCGGGTTGCCGAGGTGGCCGTTCGAGACCATATGCGCCCAGAACTGCCGGGAAATCTGGAACTGCTCGTTGATGGCAATCGCCTTGGCCGGGTCAACTGAGCCGTCTTTGCCAGCAGGCGAGTAGTTCAGCTCGCAGAGCGCGGCGTGGCCGGTCCCCGCGTTGTTCCAGGGATCGGAACTTTCCAGCCCTGCACGGTCGAGACGCTCGAAAAGAGTAAGGCCCCAGTCCGGCTGCAGTTGCTTGAGGAACGCACCCAGGGTGGCGCTCATGATTCCGCCGCCAATAAGAACGACGTCAGTGTGGTTCGCGGGGTTTCCCGCCTGGCTCTCAGCAGTCACGATGGGTCTCCAATAGCAAGGGCGCTAGCCCTAGAAGCGTAGCCTCTGGGAAGGGCGTTCCCTAAATTGGAGGGCACGGCCGACGGCGTGATTTCTGTCCCAACCGGCTGCGTCTTCAGCTCGCGGTTGACGGTGCCGGCTGCTCAACATCAGCGAGGTCGATGCTGTTGAACACCTCATGCATCACCGGGCTCACGGGGTAGCTGAGTACACGCGGCGATACCACCGCAGCGGAGATCGGAAAGGCGAGTGGAACGGCAGGGATGTCGACGGCGATGCTCTCGCTGATGTCCTGATAAGCAGCCACGCGTTCCTCGCCGCCCGGCAGGGTGACAGCCCGGGCGATTTTGCTGAAGAGCTGGTTGTCCCGGTATGCGAACTCTTTGCTGTAGCTGCCGAACAGCGCTCCAACGAAATTGTCAGGGTCCTGGTAGCTCCCGCTCCAGCCGAGCAGGTGGAAGGCGCGGTTGTCCTCGTTCTGAACCGTCTCGAGGTAGCCCTCGGACCATTCAGTGGGAACAGGCTGGATGTTGAAGCCGGCGGCGGTGAGCTGTCGGCTCAGTTCGGCGTACACCTTCTCCGGCGAGGAAAGGTAAGGGCGTGAGACGTTCCGGGGATAGTGGAAGGGCAGGGGCTCGCCGTCGTACCCGGCCTCGTCAAGCAGTTCCGCTGAGAGCTCGGGGTTGTACTCATACTCGGTGATCTCTTCGTTGGTCACCCCGAGCTTGGGCGGTATGAACTGGTTCGCGGGGCTGGTGCCGGCCAGGAAGCGCCCTTCGATGAGCGATTCCTTGTCGATGGCGTGCGCCACTGCCTGCCGGAACAAGACATCGTCGACGCCGGGGAAGTCCTGATTCATTCCCAGGTACAGGACCGAGTAGGGATCGCGCTGGAGGATTTGCTGCCCCTCGCGGGCCAGCTCCGCCGCGTTGTCCACGGTGACGAAATCGTAGCCGTCTATTTCCTCGCTCAGCAGTGCGCGTAGCCGCGCAGCCGTGTGCGGGATGGTTCGGAAGGTAACAGTCTGAATCTCACCGGGTGCGCCCCAATACTCGTCGAAAGCGCTCACGGTGACTTCGCCCTCTGACCATTTCGTGAAGGTGAACGGACCCGTTCCCACCGGGCTCAGTGCGAATTCGGAAAGCTTCCTGCCGTCGCGTTCCACGGTCAGCTCATTGGCGTTGAGCTCCTGAAGCGCTTTCGGAGAAGCCATGCCAAAGGCAGGCAAGGCGAGGGCAGGGATGAAGGAGGCCAGGCGACCGGTGAGCCGGATGAGCACCTCATGCTCGCCGAGCGGCTGGCAGGAGTCGTAGACCGACTCTTCAGGAGAGTCCGAAAAAGCCTTGAAGACTGATTTGAATGCGATGGTTGCGTCAAGCTCGCGGGTTTCGGGAGGCATCGTGTACCAGCGCTCGAAATTTGCACAGACGGCTGCCGCGTTGAAGGGCTCGCCGTCATGGAAAACAACATCCTCGCGGAGTTCGAACGCGTAGGCGCGGCCTTCATCCCGTTCTTCCCAGGACGTGGCGAGGAGCGGTGCGGGCTCCGAGGTGAGGGGATCAATCCCGACAAGGCCCTCAAGTAGCTGCCGGGTGATCCGGTATGACTCCGTGTCCGCGACGAGTGCCGGATCAAGGCCGGAGGGGTCAGCAGCCGTACCAAAAGTGAAAGTACCGGTGGTGGTATCTCCAACCGGTGCCGACGGCTCCGCAGAGGGAGCTGCCGTCGTCGTCGTGGGTATTGGAGTGGCCGCGGTGCAAGCGGTGAGTCCAAGGACGAATACTGCCGCCAGCGCACGCAGAAACGGCGCCGACAGCGTACGACGGCGGTGCGTGGGGCTCGCTGGCATGGTCTCCTCGGGGCGCGCGTGCAGTAGGCACGGACTGCGAACGGAACTTTCAGTGTAGGTCACGAGGCTGGAGGGAAGCTGATTGCAACAGCAGAAAGAAGCACGCCCGCTCATGGGAAAGGCGGGTATCCGCACCGAAATGCAGATACCCGCCCTGTTCCCTTGATTCTGATTAGAGGAGTCGAATCAGGGAGTCTCTTACTCGGCCGGGGGCATCAGGACGGAGTCGATCATGTACACCGTTGCATTGGCGGTCTGGACGCCGCCGCAGATCACGGCTGCTCCCTCTTCACCGACAGTGATGGAGTCACCTTCTCCCTCAACCATAAGTTCAGCACCGTTGACGGTCGTGTGGGTGCCTGCAACCTCGTCGGGAGCCAGCTGGCCCTCAACTACGTGGTAGGTGAGGATGCCGCTAAGGAGGTCCGCATCCGTCTGCAGCATCTCCATCGTCTCGGCGTCAATTGCCTCGAAGGCCTCGTCAACCGGTGCGAAAACGGTGAACTCGCCGCCGTTCAGGGTGTCAACCAGGTCAACCTCAGGGTTGACGCCGCCGGAAACAGCGGCGGTCAGCTGAGTGAGCAGCGGGTTGTTCGAGGCAGCTTCTGCCACAGGGGCCTCGGCCATGCCCGCGACTGAGCCGTCGCCCTCGGGCACCTGCTCGGCGTAGCCTTCGCAGCCCGGGCCAACCAGGTTGGCGGCGGGATCCATGGCCTCGTCCGTCATTCCTTCGGTCATCTCGGGTGCGGAAGACTCAGTCGTGGTTGATTCGGTAGTCTCCGAGCCGCTCGTAGCTGCTTCCTCGCCTCCGCCACAGGCTGACAGGCCGAACATGGCTACAGCTGCGACACCGAGTACGGAGAGATTCCTGCGCTTGAGAAGTTCCATTTCATTTCTCCTTCATTCATTCCGACCCCACGGCAAACGCGATGGTCAATTACCGGACGAACACATCGTGTCGATGTCTCACGTTTAGTTCGGGTGAGCGATGAAGGTGGATGGGTGAGTGCGGAAAAAACTTGTCGACGGCAGGCCATGCCTGGGCAGGAAGCGGCATCGGTTAACGGAGTAGACCCCCCAGCCACTGGCTGAAGGGTCTACAGGCGCGGCGTTCAAAACGCCGTAGCCGGTGGTGCGCAAGGGGGGACTCGAACCCCCACGTCCGAAGACACTGGAACCTAAATCCAGCGCGTCTGCCAATTTCGCCACTCGCGCCCGGGCGTGCTGATCGGGCTAAGTCGCCCGACGCACGGTCCATTGTACTTGGTTCGTGCGGTGCACCTGCTTCGGCCGGCCCTGATGGCCGGTTACAGCCGGTTCACTCCTGAGCTCAGCTGATTCCCAGATCCCGGCGCAGTTTTGCGACGTGACCGGTAGCTCTCACGTTGTACTGGGCCAGGGCGACTTTGCCTGATCCATCGACAACCACAGTGGACCGGATAAGGCCCTCGTAGGTCTTGCCGTAATTCTTCTTCTCGCCCCAGGCGCCCCAAACTTCGGCCACCGCATGATCAGGATCGGAGAGCAGCGGAAAGGTGAGGGCTTCCTTCTCGCTGAAGGAGCGAAGCTGGGCTTCGGAGTCGGGGGAGACGCCAATGACCTTGTAGCCGTATGAGGCAAGCGAGGCGAGATTGTCCCGGAAATCGCACGCTTCTGTAGTGCAGCCGGGGGTCGCTGCCGCAGGGTAGAAATAGACCACGACGTTCTCACCCGCGAAATCGCCGAGCGAGACGGTAGAACCGTCCGCGGCGTTAAGCGTAAAGTCGGGTGCGCGGTCCCCAGCTTGGAGTCGTTCTGACATGTGAGCCTCTCTATTCGGTCTCAATTGTGCATCGGCGGTATAACTCTGCCGGGTTACGGCCCGAGCCGTAGCTATCATATGTGGGTGGATTTGAAGGTCCCCAAGCGAAGCTGCACGAGGCGGCATGGGGCGGAAGGAAGTTATTAGCTGATGCCGAATCTCGAGCAATGGCCAACAGGTCGACTACTGACGACGGCCGCTCGGTTGGTGGAGCATGCATGGAATGAGCGCCTCGTTTCCATTGGCGTCACCCATGCCGGCGTAATCGCTCTCGGAGTATTGGAATCCCAGGGCGCCATGACGCAGGCCAACCTGGCGCAGATGGTGCGTGTACAGGCGCAGACCATGGGTAAGACCCTGTCCCGCCTCGAAGCGCGCGGACACATAGCCCGCACCCGCAGCGACGTCGACCGGCGCAGCCACGCCGTGTCGATCACTGCGGCCGGAAGCCGTGCCCTCAGCGAGGCCCAGGACGTTGAACGGACGCTCATCGCCGGCGATGAGCTTGTATCCAGCGAGTTGAGAGCGCACCTTCAGTCCGTCATCCGGGATCTCGGTGCACCGCGCTGGAGCGCGGAAGCCGTACGGTTGCCGTCCACCGGGCGCCAGGACGGCGTTCTGGAGCCGGCGCTCAGCGAGGACTAGCCGGCCGGGCTGAACCTGGGCGCAATGCTGAACCTGCAGTCAAAAAATTCTCCCGTCCGGCGTTTGCCGGACGGGAGAATTTTTGGAAGTGCACCCCCCGGGACTCGAACCCGGAACCCATTGATTAAGAGTCAATTGCTCTGCCAGTTGAGCTAGAGGTGCCTGCGAAATCCGGTCCTACCGCGTTCCGCAACAGCACTAAACTCTACCAGCACCCGGAGGGAATGTTGAAATCGAGACCTGCGGTGTGAGCTATTGCATTCGCACCTGGAGGATTCGGGAGCCGCCGTCTTCGTTGGTCGCGATCAGGAGCCCGCCGTCCGTTCCAGCGATGGTGTCACGAAGCCGGCCGTGAGTGCCGTCGAGGAAGCTGGACGGTTCTTGCGGAGAACCGTCGGTCACTGGCACCCGCCAAAGCCGTTCGCCCCGCAAGCCGCCGATGTAGGCCACGTCATCCAGGATGGCCATGCCGCTGGGCGAGGACGTTGCAGTGGACGGCCATACCACCGATGCGTCAAGGAAGTCGCTGTCGCCCGGGGCTCCGGTGACGGCCGGCCATCCGTAGTTGCCGCCGGGAACGACCAGGTTCAACTCGTCATCGCGGTCGGGGCCGAACTCGCTGGCCCAGAGCCTGCCCGCCGAGTCCCAGGCCAGGCCCTGAACGTTGCGGTGGCCCAGCGAATATACGGATGAACCGAAGGGGTTATCCGGTGCAGGCTCGCCGTCAGCCCGAATCCGGAGGATCTTCCCGCCGAGGCTCGCGCGGTCCTGCGCGCTTTCCGCGTCGGAGGCATCTCCGGTGCCGATATACAGATACCCGTCCGGGCCGAACTTGATGCGTCCCCCGTTGTGGATGCTCGCCTTCGGAATTCCGGTGAGTACGTCCTGCGGCCTGTCGAGGCCGTCTTCGCTGTAGGCCATGCTGACAACACGGTTATCGGTAGGGCTCGTGTAATAGAGGTAAAGGCGCGGCTCATCCGGAAAATCGGGAGGGACGGCAACCCCCAGCAGCCCACCCTCGCCGCCGGCGGCTATGGCGTCCTCGACGACGCCAAGGACCTCAATCTCGCCGTCTACGATCCGCTTCACCTCAGCAGTTTCGCGCTCGGTGAGGATCAGGCTTCCATCGGGCAGCAGCGCCATTGCCCACGGCACGCCGAGGCCGCTGGCGAGTTCGGCTGTGACGATCGGGTCACCCAAAGCTGCCGGTCGTGCTGTCGACGGTGCCGGTGACGGCGACGCGTCCGGCGATCCGGACTCAGACTGGACAGCGGTAGGCGAGTTGATGATCGGGGTGGGCTCCGCTCCGCCGTCGCACGCTGTCATTCCGGCGATCAGGCAGAAGCCAGCGGTGATTCCAGCGCAGCGTCTTGCCACCGGGTTGGAAAAGCGCACCGCTGCTGCAGGTGCCATCCCGCTGTTCTGCTTTCCCTGCCGCGCGGCCCGCATGACAAGAACGTTACGACGACGGAATTCGGCTGTCCATACGAAGCCGCGCCTTCCGGTTGACCCGCCGTCGCGGGCCGCTTGATGCAGTCTCCAACTCCCGACGCGGAAGCCAGCGCTACGGTCCGGCTACGCTGATCGCATGACAGCTCCCATCATCCGTACCGTGACAGTGCCCGACCGCGACCTGCTGGAGGCGCTTGCGCCCCTTCCCGAAGGAATCAACGTCGCGGTGTGGGACTTCAAGAGCGCGCCGGTCGGCGCGAACCTGGAGGACGTGGATGCCGCAGTGCTGCCCTACATGTCCAGGGGAGATCTCAGCGACCAACTCCAGTCAGCTCCATCGCTCAAGCTGGTGCAGACGCAGTCAACCGGATACGAAGGCGTACCGGAGATGGCAGGAGACGGCGTCGCCGTGTGCAGCGCTGCCGGAGTGCATGCCGCGGCCACGGCTGAGATGGCAGTCGGACTGGCCATCGCATCGCTGCGGGGTATCGGTGTCGCCATGCTCAACCAGCGCGACGGCGTGTGGAAGCCGGCGCGTTTCCCCGGCCTCGCAGATCGAAAGGTGCTGCTGCTCGGTGTCGGCGGCATTGGAGAGGAAATCGCCAGGCGCCTGGACGCATTCGAAGTCGAACTGACAAGGGTTGGCAGCACCGCGCGTACCGACGATCGCGGGCGGGTGCACGGCAGTGAAGAACTGGTTGAACTCGCGGCACGCCACGACGTCCTCATCATCATCACCCCGCTGTCCGATTCCACGCGGGGACTTGTCGGCAGGAAGGTGTTGGCGGCGCTGCCCGACGGCGCCCTCGTGATCAATGTGGCGCGTGGGCCGGTGGTTGACTCGGACGCTCTCACAGCGGAGGTTGTGAGCGGGCGCCTGTATGCCGCCGTGGACGTCTTCGATCCTGAACCGATCCCCGCAGATCACCCGCTCTGGGCGGCGGAGAACGCGATCATCACTCCTCACAACGGCGGAAACACCGGTGCGTTCTGGCCCCGCATCGTGCGGCTGCTGCGGCGGCAGCTCGATGCGCTCGCCGCCGGGCGGGAGCCGGTCAACCTGGTGGTACCGGGTCCGTGGGAATCTGACCGCACCGCCGGCTGAGCTATGCCATTGCGATGAACGCCTGCATGAACAGGCCGAAGTCAGCGTAATCGTCCGCCTGCTCGAGCCGGAATTCTGTTTCCGGGGCCGGTGTGAAAGCGATTTCGGGCTGAACTCCGAAGCGGAACGTCCTGCCCGTATTCGTACCCACCTCATAGTCCCCGTCAGCCAACTGAACGGCGTGGGCGAGATTTGTCATGTTCAGCTCAACCGGAACACCGCCGCCTGTAAGGGTCTGTCCGTTGACGGGAGCCACCATGATTTCGGCGGGCTGCCAGCGGTATCCGATGACGTAGTATCTGGGTTTGCTGACCCGCACTCCGTCGGCGTCCCTGCCTTCGCGGCGCTCGTTGACAGCGAAGATGAGGTTATAGTCGCCGTAGTTCAGAATTTGGGAGTCGAAAATCCCCCGCAGAATGTTCTTCAGGGCGGCGCTTCCGGGCCCGTCATGCGGAGCGTGCGGCAACTGGGGGGTCATGTTTGGCCTGGGTAGGGGAATGCCCGCGGGACGGCTGGTCAGGGTGCGGCTGCCGTTGACCGGCCGCACGAGGTCCGCGCCGACCACCCTACCTGAAACATGCGCCGCGTTCCTTGGGATTTCGCCGCCGCGTAATCTCTCGTTGTGACGCGGGACACCGCCGCAAGTGCTGTAACAGGCGGGTCACACGCCCGGAGCAGTGCCGAAGCAGGCCTAGACTTTCACCCATGAGCGTGGATAGCGAAGCCAAAGCAGCACCAGATATCAAGCCGAGAAGCCGTGCAGTCACTGACGGTATGGAGCGGGCGCCTGCCCGCGGGATGCTGCGAGCGGTCGGCATGGGCGATGACGACTTCGTCAAGCCGCAGATCGGCGTCGCAAGCTCCTGGAACGAGATCACGCCCTGCAACCTTTCCCTGAACCGGTTGGCGCAGGGCAGCAAGGAAGGCGTTCACGCCGCCGGCGGCTTCCCGATGCAGTTCGGAACGATTTCGGTTTCCGACGGAATTTCCATGGGCCATGAAGGAATGCACTTCTCACTCGTGTCCCGCGAGGTCATCGCCGACTCCGTTGAGACGGTGATGGAAGCAGAGCGGATCGACGGCTCAGTTCTGCTGGCGGGCTGCGACAAATCCCTGCCGGGCATGCTCATGGCTGCTGCCCGCCTCAATCTGTCGAGCGTATTCCTTTACGCCGGATCCATCATGCCCGGCTGGGTGAAGCTGGAGGATGGAACCGAGAAGGAAGTCACTCTTATTGATGCCTTCGAAGCAGTTGGCGCGTGCGCAGCAGGGAAGATGTCGAGGGGCGACGTCGACCGGATTGAACGTGCAATCTGCCCCGGCGAAGGTGCCTGCGGCGGTATGTACACCGCAAACACCATGGCCTGCATCGGTGAGGCGCTCGGGATGAGCTTGCCCGGTTCGGCTGCGCCGCCGTCGGCTGACCGGCGTCGTGACGAGTTTGCCCGCAAGTCCGGCGAAGCCGTCGTCAATCTGCTGAGGCTCGGGATTACGGCCCGGGACATCATGACCAAGAAAGCGTTCGAGAACGCTATAGCGGTCACCATGGCATTCGGCGGTTCCACCAACGCGGTCCTGCACCTGCTTGCCATCGCACGCGAAGCGGAGGTGGATCTGACCCTTGATGACTTCAACCGCATCGGCGACCGGGTTCCGCACCTCGGAGACCTGAAGCCGTTCGGCCGCTACGTCATGACCGACGTGGACAAGATCGGCGGCGTACCTGTGATCATGCGTGCCCTTTTGGACGCCGGCCTGCTTCACGGCGATGTGCTCACCGTGACCGGCAAGACCCTCGCTGAGAACCTCGAGGCGATCAATCCGCCGGATGTGGACGGCAAGATCCTGCGTGCCCTGGACAACCCGATCCACAAGACCGGCGGCATCACCATCCTGCATGGCTCGATGGCTCCGGAAGGTGCGGTGGTGAAGAGCGCCGGCTTCGACGCCGAGGTGTTTGAAGGGACGGCCCGCGTCTTTGAACGCGAACAGGGGGCCTTGCAGGCTCTCGCGGCGGGCGAGGTGAAGGCCGGTGACGTCGTCGTCATCCGCTATGAGGGTCCCAAGGGCGGTCCGGGTATGCGCGAGATGCTGGCTATCACCGGCGCCATCAAGGGCGCTGGCCTCGGCAAGGACGTACTGCTGCTGACGGACGGCCGGTTCTCGGGAGGAACCACGGGTCTGTGTATCGGCCACGTAGCGCCGGAGGCGGTAGACGCCGGCCCGATCGCGTTCGTTAAGGACGGCGACCGCATTCGCGCCGACATCCCGAACAAGAGCTTTGACCTGCTGGTCGATCCTGAGGAGCTGGAGCGCCGGAAGATAGGTTGGGAGCCGCTTCCCGCGAGGTACACGAGGGGAGTGCTGGCGAAGTATGCAAAGCTCGTGCACTCAGCGTCCGAGGGTGCATACACCGGATAGTCCACACACGTTCGTAAGCCAGAACTGAAGACGACGACGGCGAGCATCCGCCTCCGTCGTCGTCTTCAGTTAGTGTCCAGTAACTGGAACACCTGTCCACATAGTGAGACGGTCGAGGGCTTTGTTGACACTCCTTGCGGGGGAGTGAAAACTACAGGTATGCAGCACGTATCCGTAGTCCTAGTTACCAAGCGCGTGGCCTAAAGCCCGACTGGTACTCCTACGTCACGCGCAAACCCCTCGCAGAGCCCACCAGGCTGAGGGGTTTTTTTGTTCCCACCGAACACAAAGGCGCAGCACATTTGCGCAGCGATCAGCTGTGCTGGATACAAAGGAAGTTCAAGGATGTCCAAGGGATCGCCCATCAGCCCAGCGCTGATGGCAGCCAAACAACCCGCTTCGGCGGCACCGGTCCAGCATGCGGGCAGGGACAGTGCGGCTACTGCCGCGCAGCCCGGCCCGGTCCTCGGGCCAAACCGCGCAGTGCCGCCAACCCAGATGAGTGGTTCCGAGGCGATTGTCCGTTCCCTCGAGGAACTCGGCGTCGATGACATTTTTGGCCTGCCGGGTGGAGCGATTCTTCCGACCTATGACCCGTTGATGGCGTCCAGCAAGCTCCGGCACATCCTCGTCCGCCACGAGCAGGGCGCCGGGCATGCGGCTCAGGGCTACGCCATGGTGACGGGACGGCCGGGAGTCTGTATTGCAACCTCCGGGCCAGGTGCCACCAACCTGGTCACTGCAATTGCTGATGCGCACATGGACTCGGTGCCGATGGTGGCCATCACCGGCCAGGTTTCCAGCGCCGTGATCGGATCCGACGCGTTCCAGGAAGCGGACATCGTCGGCATCACCATGCCGATCACCAAGCATTCCTACCTGGTAACCAAGTCGCAGGACATCCCCAGAATCCTTGCTGAGGCGTTCCATATTGCCTCGACGGGCCGGCCCGGACCGGTGCTTGTGGATATCGCGAAGGACGCCCAGGTCGGCTCGATGACCTTCTCCTGGCCGCCGAAAATCGACCTACCCGGGTATCGGACGGTCGTGCGCGGCCATTCCAAGCAGGTCCGCGAGGCAGCCCGGCTCATCATGGCATCCGAGCGTCCCGTGTTCTACGTCGGCGGCGGTGTGATCAAAGCGCATGCTGCCGCCGAGCTGCTTGAACTGGCTGAACTTCTCGGCGCGCCGGTCGTCACCACGCTCATGGCCCGCGGGGTGTTCCCCGACTCCCACCCGCAGCACGTGGGCATGCCGGGCATGCACGGTTCGGTTTCGGCCGTTACCGCACTGCAGCAGTCGGACCTGCTGATCACACTGGGTGCCCGCTTCGATGACAGGGTGACAGGCGTACTTTCAAGCTTTGCGCCAGGTGCCAAGGTCATCCACGCGGACATCGACCCGGCGGAGATCTCCAAGAACCGGACGGCTGACGTGCCGATCGTCGGTTCGGTGAAGGAGATCATTCCGGAATTCACGACGGCGCTGCGCGAGCAGTTCGCTGCTTCCGGCACCCCTGACTACAGCGCCTGGTGGACGGTCCTGAACCGCCTTCGCGAAAGTTACCCCATCGGGTTCACCCAGCCGGAGGACGGCCTGTCCGCTCCGCAGCACGTCATCCAGCGCATTGGAGAACTCACCGGACCCGAAGGCGTTTACGCTGCCGGCGTCGGGCAGCACCAGATGTGGGCAGCCCAGTTCATCAAGTACGAGCGCCCGCACGCCTGGCTGAACTCCGGCGGCCTGGGAACCATGGGCTACGCGGTCCCGGCCGCGATGGGCGCGAAGGTCGGTAATCCTGACCGCGTTGTCTGGGCAATCGACGGGGACGGCTGTTTCCAGATGACCAACCAGGAGCTTGCTACCTGCGTCATCAATAACATCCCCATCAAGGTTGCCGTCATCAACAATTCGTCGCTCGGCATGGTGCGGCAGTGGCAGACCCTCTTCTACGAGGGCCGCTATTCGAACACCGACCTCAACACAGGGCACAACACCGTCCGGGTTCCGGACTTCGTGAAGCTGGCCGACGCCTACGGCTGCGCCGGACTGCGCTGCGAGCGGGACGAAGACATCGATGCCACCATCGCCCAGGCGCTGGAGATCAACGACCGCCCCGTCGTCGTCGACTTCGTTGTCAGCCGGGATTCAATGGTCTGGCCGATGGTCCCCACGGGCGTCAGCAACGACCTCATCCAGATTGCCCGCAACATGACCCCGGACTGGGAGCAGGAGGACTAACAATGGCCCGTCATACCCTTTCCGTTCTGGTTGAGGACGTTCCCGGCGTCCTGACACGCGTCGCAAGTCTGTTTGCGCGCCGTGCCTTCAATATCAACTCACTGGCGGTCGGCCCCACCGAGGTAGCCGGAATGTCCCGGATCACCGTCGTGGTCGAGGCCGAGGGTGACCTGCTGGAGCAGGTCACCAAACAACTGAACAAGCTCATCAACGTCATCAAGATCGTCGAGCTTGTTCCCGAATCTTCCGTGCAACGCGACCACATCCTGGTCAAGGTCCGTGCGGATGCCGCAACACGGCTGCAGGTAACCCAGGCAGCAGATCTGTTCCGCGCTTCAGTAGTTGACGTGTCCACCGACTCGCTGATCATCGAAGCCACCGGCACCGCCGAAAAGCTCACAGCGCTCTTGTCTGTGCTGGAGCCGTTCGGCATCCGCGAAATAGTGCAGTCCGGGACGCTGGCGATCAGCCGCGGCGCCAAGTCAATGAGTGACCGCGCGCTGAGAAGCGCGTAACCCGGCAGCTCTCAAGCCTGATCCGAAATTCAGTACCCAGAACCACGCTTGTCCACGGCAGGTGGACAGCAGAATCCACATCACAGGAGAAACACAAGTGACTGAGTTGTTTTACGACGACGATGCAGACCTTTCGATCATCCAGGGCCGCACCGTGGCTGTTATCGGGTACGGCAGCCAGGGCCACGCTCACGCGCTGAGCCTGCGGGACTCCGGCGTCGACGTTCGCGTCGGCCTGAAGGAGGGCTCGAAGTCCCGCGCCAAGGCCGAGGGTGAGGGCCTGCGCATTCTCAACGTCGCCGATGCCGTCGCCGAAGCGGACCTCATCATGGTCCTGACGCCTGATCAGGTCCAGCGCCACGTCTACGCCGAGGACATCGCTCCCAACCTGCAGTCAGGCGATGCCCTGTTCTTCGGCCACGGATTCAACATCCGCTACGGTTACATCCAGCCGCCGGCCGACGTCGACGTTGCCCTCGTTGCGCCCAAGGGGCCCGGTCACATCGTCCGCCGGGAGTTCGAAGCCGGCCGTGGTGTTCCCGACCTGATTGCCGTAGAGCAGAACCCATCCGGCAAGGCGCGCGAACTGGCGCTGTCCTACGCGAAGGCCATCGGCGGCACCCGCGCCGGTGTCATCGAGACCACCTTCACCGAAGAGACGGAAACGGACCTGTTCGGCGAGCAGGCTGTGTTGTGCGGCGGCGCCTCGCAGCTTATCCAGTACGGTTTCGAGACGCTCACCGAGGCGGGCTACAAGCCCGAGGTCGCGTACTTTGAGGTGCTGCACGAACTGAAGCTCATCGTTGACCTGATGGTCGAGGGCGGCATCGCGAAGCAGCGCTGGAGCGTCTCGGACACCGCGGAGTATGGCGACTACGTGTCCGGTCCACGCGTCATCGACCCTTCGGTGAAGGAGAACATGAAGGAGGTCCTCGCGGACATCCAGAACGGCGCCTTCGCCAAGCGCTTCATCGACGACCAGGACGCCGGTGCTCCCGAGTTCGAGAAGCTGCGCAAGCAGGGCGAGGATCACCCGATCGAGGCAACGGGTCGTGAACTGCGCAAGCTGTTCTCGTGGATCAAAACCAGCGATGACTACACCGAAGGTTCAGTTGCCCGCTGACCAGCGGCGCTGAAGTATCGTTCACGCAACGGCCGGGCCGGCGGAGTTCTTCGCCGGTCCGGCCGTCGCTGTATGTGGCTCTTCTCTCATCTGCCCTCCATGACGGGTAACAAAGTTGGGCGGCCGGTACAGCAAACTACACTTAACGAAACCTCCGAAGATGCTCTTAGAACACTTCTGCCCAACGCACTGCGAAGGATCTCCCCGTGGAAAAACCAGTAGTTCTCCTTGCTGAAGAACTCTCGCCGGCTACCGTGGACGCGCTCGGCCCGGATTTCGAGATCCGCCAGACCGACGGGGCCGACCGGTCCAAGCTGCTCTCGGCTATCGCGGAGGTGGACGCGATCCTGGTGCGTTCGGCAACCCAGGTGGACGCAGAGGCGATCGCCGCCGCACCCAGGCTGAAAGTCATCGCCCGCGCCGGCGTCGGCCTCGACAACGTTGACATCAAAGCGGCCACGCAGGCCGGTGTCATGGTGGTCAACGCACCGACCTCCAACATCATTTCGGCGGCTGAACTGACCGTCGGCCATATCCTCAGCCTCGCCAGGCACATCCCGCAGGCCAGCGGCGCCCTGAAGGGCGGCGAGTGGAAGCGGTCAAAGTACTCGGGCATCGAACTGTATGAAAAGAAGATCGGCATCATCGGCCTCGGCCGCATCGGCGCTCTCGTCGCAGCCCGGCTGCAGGGTTTCGGCACCGAGATCCTTGCCTATGATCCCTACGTCACCTCAGCGCGGGCCGCCCAGCTCGGAGTCCAGCTTGTGCCGCTCGATGAGTTGCTCGCCGAGGCTGACTTCGTCACCATTCACATGCCCAAGACCCCGGAGACGGTCGGCATGCTCGGAGCAGCCGCTTTCCAGAAGATGAAGAACAGCGCCTATGTGGTCAACGTGGCCCGGGGTGGCCTCGTCGACGAAGAGGCGCTCTACACCGCGCTCAAGGAAGGCCAGATCGCCGGTGCCGGTGTCGACGTGTTCGTCAAGGAACCGAGCACCGACCTTCCGTTCTTCGAACTGGACAACGTTGTGGTTACCCCGCACCTTGGCGCCTCCACCGCCGAGGCGCAGGAGAAGGCCGGCATCTCGGTTGCCAAGTCAGTGCGCCTTGCCCTTGCCGGTGAGCTCGTGCCCGACGCCGTCAACGTTGCAGGCGGTGTCATCGCGCCGGAGGTGCGTCCCGGCATCCCGCTGATTGAGAAGCTTGGCCGTATCTTCACAGCCCTCACCCACGATTCGCTCACCCAGATCGAGGTGGAGGTAGCTGGAGAGATTGCGTCTCTCGACGTGAAGGCGCTGGAACTGGCAGCGCTGAAGGGCGTGTTCACCGACGTCGTCTCCGAGCAGGTCTCCTACGTCAACGCACCGGTTCTCGCTGAGCAGCGTGGCATCAACACCCGTCTGGTGACAACTGATTCCTCGGAGGAGTACCGCAACGTTCTGACCATCCGCGGTGCGCTTTCTGATGGCTCCCAGATCTCAGTGGCCGGCACGCTGACCGGACCCAAGCAGATTCAGAAGCTGGTCGGTGTCAACGGTTACGATCTCGAAATCCCTATCAGTGAACACCTGCTGGTCATCCTGTACCAGGACCGGCCGGGTGTCATCGGAACCCTCGGCCAGGTGTTGGGGGAGCGCGGTATCAACATCGCAGGCATGCAGGTAGCCCGCAGCAAGGAGGGCGGCCAGGCCCTATCCCTGCTCACGGTTGACAGCTCTGTTCCGCAGGACGTCCTGGAAAGCCTGAAGGAAGCAATCGGCGCCACCGTAGCGCGTGAGGTGGACCTGCAGGACTAGTTCCCAACAAGGCGGCAGCCACGCCTTCCTCGCGTGGTTGCCGCCATCTTTGCGGGTTGCTGCTAATTCGACGGCCAGATCACTGTCGCCTCGATGCTGTCGATGGGGATGGCACCGAAATCCCTCGAGTCGATTGACCGTCCGCGATTATCGCCGAGCACAAAAACATGGCCCTCCGGCACTGTGACCGGCCCGAAGTAGGTTCCGTCGATGCGGCTATGGTCAACGAACGGCTCCGGGATCTCGCGTCCGTCCACATAGAGCAGCGCGTCCTTGAATGCAACCGTTTGCCCACCCCCGGCGACGATCCGTTTCAGGGTCGCAGCCCCGTCAACGGGGTTCCGAAAAGAGACGAGCGCTCCCGGCTCAGCACTGCTGTGTTTCAGGAGCACCACTGTGCTGCCTTCGGCAATGGTCGGCTCCATGCTGTCGGAGGCAACAGTGAGGGGCTCCACCAGCCAGATTCGGACGGCAAGAACTGCCAGAGCGGCACACAGGATCAGCGCGATGGTCGACCTGCGGACCGGGACGGCCTGTCGCTGTTCAGCCACAATCCGGTGCTGCGGCGCGCTCATCGACCATCTCCTGGGCTCGTTTTTTCGAGCATGCGCTGTTGTGCTTGGGGAAACCCTGAACCGGCCCACAAGGTAATCACAACGCTCCTGAAACATCCTTGACAATGACCAGCGGGGGCACGCTGGCTTCATTTTTCTAGGAGGGGCAATGCGCGGGAAACTGCGGCTACGAACCAGGAGAAGCACACCACCTGAGAACCGGAACCGGCGGATACGCCGAACCACAGCCAGTCTGACGTCCCTTGTGATGCTCGCCGGGCTTACCCTTCCGCTGGCGGCTTCGCCGGCTCAGGCGGTGCCGGTGGGGCAAGGCTTCCGGGTCACGGCGTCGGACCTGTCATTCATCCTCAAGCAGATAAAAATAGCCGAGGCGCATGTAGCCAACACCACTTCCGAAACCGGCCCGTGCGGCGCGCTGCTTGGACCCGGACCGAATCAGGTTCCGGGTCCGCTGGTGTCCTACGGGTTGCGGACTGTCGACGGTTCCTGCAACAACCTGCAGCCGGAGCGGGAGGGTTTCGGTGCGTCCAACCAGACCTTCCCCCGACTGGCTCCGCCGGAATTCCATGCGGCGGAGGACGGTGCAATAATCCGGGAGCCCGGGCAGACCACGTACGACAGCACCGGAAACGTCGTCGACTCCCAGCCCCGAATGATCAGCAATCTCATCGTTGACCAGACCTCAACCAACCCTGCCGCGGTGGCCGCGGCCAAGTATCCGGTTCGCACCCAGGGGAATGAGGGAGTAACGCCCTGCGATGAAGCAGGCCTCCCGAAAGGGTGCGTACCGGCAGGGGAGACACTCTTCATCCCCAACGTAACCACCGACGTCGGGCTGTCACCGCCGTACAACTCTCTCTTCACGCTTTTCGGGCAGTTCTTCGATCACGGGCTCGACCTGATCAACAAGTCGGGCAGCTCGGTCTTCATCCCGCTGCAGCCGGACGACCCGCTGATTGCGGGCGCGGATGGCGAGCCAGGCACCGCTGACGACCTGCCGCCGCGCATGCGGTTCATGGTTCTGACCCGGGCAACCAACCAGCCCGGCGCGGACGGCAAGCTGGGCACCGCCGACGATGTACGCGAGGCCACCAACCGGACGAACCCGTATGTTGACCAGTCACAGACCTATGGCTCCGACCCGTCCCATCACGTTTTCCTCCGCGAGTACTCGACCAACACCGCAGGCCGGCCCGTGTCCACGGGAATGCTGCTGGAGTCAGCCGACGGCGGCATGGCAACCTGGGCAACGCTGAAACAGCAGGCGGCAGCCAGGCTGGGCCTGAAGCTCGTCGATTCAGACGTTCTAAGTGTACCGATGCTTGCCGTCGACCCATATGGCAAGTTTGTTCCGGGCCCCGCCCGCGGCCTTCCGCAGTACGTCACACCTGACGGCCTCGTCGAAGGAAATGTCGCCGATCCGGTGGCCGTGCCGGCTGATGCTTTACGGGTCAACGAATCCTTCCTCGACGACATTGCCCATAACGCCGTCCCGAAGCCGGGATTCACCGCCGACGCGGACACAATTATCACTCCTCCCGGTGCGCCCGGAACCACCTACGACGACGAGATGCTGAACGCACACTTCGTCGCCGGCGACGGGCGGGTGAATGAAAACGTCGGCCTGACCATGATTCATCAGGTCTTCCATTCCGAGCACAACCGGCTCGTGGACGACATCAAGCAGACCCTGACAGCCGACACCTCCGCACGCGGAGTCGCCGCTCTTGCCGAGTGGAAGAGCGCATCGGGTGCCGGCGGCTGGAACGGTGAACGGATTTTCCAGGCTGCCCGTTTCGTCGCCGAGATGGAGTACCAGCACCTGGCCTTCGAAGAGTTCGCCCGGAAGGTGCAGCCGCTCATCGAGCCCTTCTCCACCTATAACGACGACGTAAACCCGGCTATCACCGCCGAGTTTGCACATGCGGTTTATCGGTTCGGCCACTCGATGCTGACTGACACGGTGTCCAGGACCAACGTCGATGGGTCCACCAATGACGTGCCCCTGTTCGAGGCGTTCCTGAATCCACCCGAATACTTTAACGGTGGCTCCGCAGGCACGCTCAATTCCCGCGAAGCGGCCGGCGCAATCGCCATGGGGATGTCCGAGCAGGTCGGTAACGAGCTCGACGAGTTCACCACTGACACCCTTCGGAACAATCTGTTGGGGCTACCGCTGGACCTTGCGGCAATCAACATGGCGCGGGCAAGGGAAACAGGCATCCCGTCGCTGAACAATCTGCGCAAGCACCTGTATGCGGAAACGAACGACGGGCAGTTGAAGCCGTACACCAACTGGATCGATTTCGGGCTGAATCTCAAGCACCAGGAATCCTTGGTGAACTTTGTGGCGGCATATGGCCAACACCCCGCCGTCACGAAGGCCACAACGGTGGCTGAGAAGCGCGCGGCGGCGAAGCTGCTGGTGGATCCGCCCATTGACGCTCCCGAAGGTGCTATTCCGGCGGATGCACAGGCGTTCATGGGATCGACGGGCGCATGGGCCAATGAAGAAGGTGCTTCCACTACCGGCGTGGATACCGTGGACCTGTGGGTCGGTGGCCTGGCGGAACGCACCAACCTCTTCGGCGGGCTCCTCGGCTCCACCTTCAACTTTGTTTTCGAGCAGCAGATGACAGACCTGCAGAACGGTGACCGGTTCTATTACCTGGCGCGGACTCCCGGTATGAATCTGCTGTCGCAGCTCGAAGGAAACTCCTTCGCCGAGATGATCATGCGTAACACCACGGCCAGGGCACTGAAGGCCGATGTGTTCGCGACCTCGGATTGCAAGTTCGAACTCGGCAGGCTGCAGTTCAGCGGTACCACAGTCCTCGATGACCCGCTGTCTGAATGCGACGAGGAGGCACTGTTGATCCGCATGCCGGACGGCACCATCCGCTACCGCACCACAAACTCCGTGGACCCCGCCGGCATCAACGGCCAGAGCGTCTACAACGGCACCGCCGAAGGGGACCGCGTCTGGGGCGGAGTGGACAATGACACATTCCTCGGCAACGAGGGCGACGACGTCATCGAAGGCAACGACGGCGCCGATACCGTCCTCGGCGGCGAAGGTGATGACATCATTACTGACTCTGCCGGTGATGATGTGCTCAAGGGCGGCCCGGGGAACGATGCGATCGACGGTGGCCACGGTTTGGACCTGATTCTGGGGGGAGACGGCAAGGACTTCGTCAACGGCGGCGCCAACACCAACGAAGTATTCGGTGGTGAGGGCGACGACTTCATTATCGCCGGCGACGGCAACGACATGGCCCGGGGCGACGGCGGGGACGATTGGCTGCAGGGCGGCGATGGAGCCGACCTCCTGATGGGAGACAGCGGGGCGCCGTTCTTCGATGATCCCAACACGCCCGGACACGATGTCCTGCTCGGCGGCAACGGCGACGATGACTATGATGCAGAAGGCGGCGACGACATCATGCTCGCTGACGCCGGAATCGAGCGCAATGCCGGAGCAGCCGGCTTCGACTGGTCCAGTCATCAGCTCGACCCGCTCGCAGCGGACGCGGATCTAACACTGAACCTGTTGGGCGTGCCGCTGCCCGCCGCGGTCCTTCGAGACCGCTACTCGGAAGTTGAGGCGCTGTCGGGCGCGAACCAGGACGATGTCCTGCGCGGCGACGACGTCATTCCGCGGCTCGTTGAGGGCGAAGGGTTTTCCGGCAAGAACTGGCTGGACGCGGAGGGTGCCGCCCGAATCGCAGGGCTTAAGGAGCTGCTGCCTGCTGGAGCGACGGATAACGGCAAGGTCTGGGGAGAAGGGAACATCCTCCTCGGCGGCGGCGGCAGCGACACCCTGGAGGGCCGGGGCGGTGACGATATCCTCGACGGCGACAAGCAGCTCGAAGTTCGCCTGAGCGTTCGCACGGATCCCTCAGACCCCGCCACCGAGATCGGCAGCGCCGCCAGTATGGAGAAGCCGTACCTCGACGGAAGCGCAAGGACTCTGCAGGCAGCGGTCTTCGCGGGGGACGTGAATCCGTCGAACATTGTCATCGAACGCGAGATCGTTGACGGCGGCTCCGGCAGCGACGTCGACGTGGCTGTCTTCACGGACTTCGAAATCAACTACAAGGTCACGACGGTCCCCGCCGGCGCCACGATCGGCTCACCGGGCAGCATCACAACGGTTGAACACCTGGGACGGCCCGAACCGGACGACGATCCTGCCGCCGGTGAGGAAGACGGAGCAGCCCAGGGCGACGGCGTGGACACCCTGCGCAACGTCGAGCAGTTGCTCTTCGCGGACTCGCAGCCCCCTGCCAAGCCCACCGCGCCGGCCGCTACCGCAAGCAACGGCACAGCGACGATCACCTGGACCGCACCGGCCAATTCGGCAGTGAGCGGATACCGGGTGAAGGTACTCGACTCAGCCAACGCACAGGTCGGCGTCCTGCGCACGACCGACGCGCGGACCACGTCGCTCACCATCGAAGGCCTGACCAACGGCAGCAGCTACCGGTTCCAGGTGCAGGCGTTCAACCGGGCGGGAGAGAGTGCGTTCTCGGACGCTTCCGCAGCAGTGACCCCGAAAGCGGTCGTACCGGGGCAGCCGACGGTGGGTGATCCCACCGGTGGGGCCGGCTCAGCGACCGTGAGCTGGGCCCCGGCGTCGACCGGCGGCTCGCCGATCACCGCGTATAAGGTCAAGGTTATCGACATGACCGGAGCGCAGGTCGGGACAATCCGGGAGGTTCCTGGCACCGAGCTCACCCTGACGCTGAAGGGCCTGCCGGCGAATATCCTGTTGCGCTTCCAGGTAGCCGCGGTGAATACGGTAGGCATCGGGGCATATTCGTTAGCGTCAACTCCACTGGCGCCAACGCCGTCTCCTTTCACTGACGTTCCTCAGAACAACCAGTTCTTCACAGAGATCACGTGGCTTGCGGCCGAAGGGATTTCCACCGGCTACGACGACAAGACGTTCCGGCCGCTCCAGCCGGTGAACCGTGATGCGATGGCGGCGTTCATGTACCGGTTCGCCGGTGAACCTGAATTTGCGCCGCCGGCGGTCTCGCCCTTCAGGGACGTCACCCCGACGACCAAGTTCTACAAGGAGATCACCTGGCTTGCCTCGGAAGGGATTTCGACGGGCTACGACGACAAGACGTTCCGGCCGCTCCAGCCGGTGAACCGTGATGCGATGGCGGCGTTCATGTACCGGTTCGC
>NZ_CANLXP010000006.1 GCF_947495145.1 uncultured Arthrobacter sp. | reverse complement strand
CCAGCCACCCGGCTGAACCAGCTGCTCACAGCGGCATGAACCCCAGCGTTGCCCCCACTACTTGACTTCGCCCGCGCTTTCGGGGCGTGTCCTGACAAATGAACGGGGGGCTAGGCGGAGCCGACGACGGCGGCAGTCGCCTCCGCGATGGCCGCTTCTTCGTCGGTGGGCACCACGAGGACCGGAAACGCTGACTCCTCCGTGCTGATCTCTCGTGGTGAGCCGCCCGGCTTCTGGTTCTCGGCGTCGTCGATGAAGACTCCGAGGGCGCCCAGGCGGTTCACTACCCGCTCCCGGAAACGCCACGAGTTCTCCCCGATGCCCGCTGTGAACACAAGCGCCTGCGCCCCGCCCACCGCGACGTGATAGCCGCCGATGTACTTGGCGAGCCGGTAGGACGTGATCTCCAGTGCCATGGTGCCGGCAGGATCGCCCGACTCCTCGATCGAGCGCATGTCATTGTGCCCGGTGAGGCCCTTCAACCCCGATTCGCGGTTCAGGAGCTGGTCGAGGTCTTTCTCCGTGTAGCCCTCCCGGCTGAGGAAGAGCAGGATCGACGGATCAATGTCGCCGGACCGGGTTCCCATGACAAGGCCCTCCAGCGGCGTGAAACCCATCGAGGTGTCCACGCTGCGCCCGTTTTGGACGGCGGTGATGGAGGCGCCGTTGCCCAGATGCGCGATGATGCCCGTGAACTCCTCCGCCGGCATGCCGAGCAGATCGGCGGAGTGCCGCGCAACGTACTCAAAGGACGTGCCATGGAAGCCGTAGCGGCGGATACCGTACTGCTTGTACAGCGCGTCGGGAACGGCGTATCGCCAGGCGTGCTCGGGCAGGGTGCGGTGGAAGGCCGTATCGAATACCGCTACCTGCGGCATGTCCGGCCACCGCTCGGCGATGGCTCGGAGGCCCTGCACGTTTGCCGGGTTGTGCAGCGGCGCCAGAGGATTGAGGCGGTCGATGGCACGGATGATCTCGTTGGTGATGAGCACCGGCTCGCTGAACCGCTCACCGCCGTGCACCACCCGGTGGCCGACGGCGTCAATGGACTTGCCGTGCAGGGCAGCGTCCAGCTCCTCGGTCACCCGGTCGAGCGCTTCGGTGTGGTCTTTCGGGCCGCCGTTCGCCGTGTCGCCGATCCGTTCGATCAACCCGTTGGCGAGGCGCTCTCCGCTCAGCGAATCCCGGACCTGGTACTTGAGGGACGACGAACCTGAGTTGATGACGAGGATGATCATGACGCCTCCTGCGCTGGTGTGCCCTGTGCCTGGACGGCGGTAATGGCAACGGTATTCACGATGTCTTCAACGGTGCAGCCGCGGGAGAGGTCATTGACCGGCTTGCGCAGCCCCTGCAGGACGGGCCCGACGGCGACAGCACCGGCGGACTGTTGGACCGCCTTATAGGTGTTGTTGCCGGTATTCAAATCGGGGAATATAAACACGGTTGCCTGCCCGGCAACCGAGGACTCCGGGAGCTTCGACGAGGCTATCGAGGCGTCAACCGCGGCGTCGTACTGGATGGGTCCTTCCACCGGAAGCTCGGGGCGAAGCGATCGCACCAGCTCCGTGGCCCGCCGAACCTCGTCCACTGCGCCGCCCGCACCGGATTCACCGGTGGAGTAGGACAGCATGGCCACGCGGGGATCCACTCCGAATTGCGCTGCCGTTTCAGCGGAGGCCACAGCGATGTCGGCGAGTTGTTCCTCGGTGGGGTCGGGGTTGACCGCGCAGTCACCGTAGACCAGCACGCGGTCCCTCAGAAGCATCAGGAACACGGAGGAAACGATCTTCACGCCCTCCTTCGTCTTCACGAACTCAAGCGCCGGCCGGATGGTGTTGGCCGTGGTGTGCGCGGCACCGGACACCATGCCGTCAACATGGCCGAGCTGGACCATCATGGTGCCGAAGTAGGAGCCGTCGAGCATGCGGTCCCTGGCGTCGTCGAGCGACACGTTCTTGTGCGCGCGGAGGCGCGCGTACTCAGCTGCGAATTCCTCCCGCAGCTCCGAGGTTGCGGGGTCCACCAGCGTGAGTCCGGAGAGATCGATACCCTGGCTGGCGGCGCCCTCGCGGATCTGCGACTCGGATCCGAGGATGGTCAGGTCGCAGACGTCCCGGCGGCTGAGAATCTCGGCTGCGCGCAGGATCCGCTCGTCTGTTCCCTCGGGAAGGACAATGTGCTTCCGGTCCGCGCGGGCCTTTTCAATGAGCTCGTGCAGGAAGCGCAGCGGCGTCATCTTCACGGGCCGCGGCAACTCAAGCCGCTCGAGCAGCTCAGTGGCATCCACCTGCCGTGCCCACACGCCGAGGGCCGCAGCAGCCTTCCGGCGAAGGCCGGTCGCAATCTCACCGCGCACTTCACTGACGCGCTTCGCAGCGGTGTAGGTGTCGTCGTCGACGGCGAAGACCGGGAAGGTGGCATGGGCCAGCAGCGCAAGGACATTGGGATCGGGGGTAAGGCCGCCGGTGAGGATCATGCCGGAGGGCACAGGAAACTCAGGCGAGAACGACGACGCCACGGTAGCCACCAGTACGTCGGCGCGGTCACCGGGCACAATTACCAGCGCGCCGTCCGTGAGCAGTTCCAGAAAGTGGCCAACGTTCATTGCGGCGACGCGGATCGAGGAAACATCGCGTTCGAGGGTTGCCCCGCCGGCGATATGACGGGCACCGAGTGCGTCCGCGACCTCTGACATGGTTGGTTGGGAGATTTCGCTGAGCTCAGGGATGACGTAAACCGGCCGTCCGGACTTGCCCGGCCGTACCTGCTCGCGGATGGCACCAACGGCGTCTTCGGCCGCCCGGTTCACCATCATTGCCAGCAGCGAGACCTGCGCTGCGTCGAGTTCCCGGCGGGCGACGTCGACGGCGTCGGCGGCTTCAGCGGAGGTCATGTCCTTTGCGCTCACCACTGCGAGAACCATCGCGCCCAGATTGTTTGCCAGCCGTGCGTTGAGATCGAACTCGACGGCGGCATCCTGCCCGCTCAGGTCGGTTCCCTCAACGATGATGACATCGCACGACTGCGCCATTTCGCTGTAGACGGCGACGCAGCGGGCGTCGATTTCTTCGCGCTCGCCGGAGACGAGGAGGGCGCGCGCCTCTGCACGGGTCATGCCGCTGCGCGCCGTTTTCGCATCGAGGCCGAATGCCCGCCTCATCAGCAGGACCATCGGGTCGTCGGCGCCGTCTTCTGCCTCCGAGATGGGCCGCAGGAAGCCGATCCGGTCCGCGTGCCCCTGCAGCATGCTTGCCAATCCCAGGGAAATGAGCGATTTGCCGGAGCCGGGGGCCATGGCGCTGACATAAATTCCGCGGGTGGTCATTACTTCATCCTGCACGATTGCAGGTGCATAGTCACTGTTGGCTCTTTCACGATTGGATGGCGCTGGACTCTGACCGAAGCGCGGAAAAACGGGTGACCGGCGGCGTCAAACCTGACAGACTGTTTCCCATGCTCGTAGCCTTCTCAGTTGCCCCCTCCGGCAGGCCCGGCGGCGCCCACGAAGACCCTGCCGACAACGCAGACGGTTCGGTTCACGCCGCCGTGGCTGAAGCGGTGAAGATCGTGCGCGATTCAGGCCTGCCCAACTCCACCAGTTCCATGTTCACCGAGATCGAGGGTGAATGGGATGAAGTCATGGACGTGGTCAAACGCGCCACAGAAGCCGTGGCCAAGTACGGCAGCCGCGTCTCCCTGGTACTCAAGGCCGACATCCGTCCCGGCCGCACGGGAGAGCTGACCGGAAAGGTGGAGCGCCTGGAGCGGGCCATCGATGAAATGGACGAGTATCAGGGGCACGCATGAGCAACTGGGCGGAGATGGACCGCTATCTCAACCGCACGGTGGTTCAGCCCGATGACGCGCTGGACGCTGCCGTCGAGAACACCCGCAACGCCGGGATGCCTGCCATTGAAGTCACTGCGGGGCAGGGCAAGTTCCTGATGCTGCTCGCCCGGATCCACGGCGCACGGCGCGTCCTGGAGATCGGCACGCTGGGCGGGTTCAGCACTATCTGGCTGGCGCGGGGAATTCCCGACGACGGCACTGTCGAATCCTGCGAATTTGAGCCGGCGCATGCGGAAGTGGCGCGGCGCAATCTGGAGGGGGCCGGCGTCGGGCACAAGGTCACGGTGCACGTGGGGGCGGCACTTGACACGCTTCCAACGCTGACCGGACCCTATGACCTCTTTTTCATCGACGCGGATAAGGCGAACAATCCGGAGTATCTGGAATGGGCGGTGAAGCTGTCCGGCCCGGGCTCGGTGATCGTGCTGGACAACGTGGTGCGCGGGGGAGCGGTGCTCGGCGAGGGCGGGGATGATGACGTGCGCGGCATCCGCCGGGCGCTCGAGATCCTCGGCACCCACCCGCGCCTTGAAGCAACCGCCCTGCAGACCGTTGGATCCAAGGACTGGGATGGGTTTGCGGTCGCAGTCGTCAACTAAAACACAATTCCTCATCCGTAAAGCAACAGCCGACGACGCCGAAGCCTACTCGCGCACGCACGTCGCCGCCCTGCACGAAACCTACGCGCACATCATGCCGCGACAGTTCCATGACCACTACGACGCCGAGCTGCCGAAGCTTGTCGAGCGCCGGCGGGCTGCGTTGTCCGCCGAAGAGGGCGTCACCAGTTGGGTGGCGTTCGACGCCGGAGGGCGGCCGGTTGGAATTGCCGCCTCGGGCCCCGGCAGGGATGAGGACCGCCCCGACTTTGAGCTCCACCACATCTACACCCTCACTTCCACGCATGGTTCGGGGCTGGGCCAGCGGTTGCTTGAGGCGGCGATCGGCGCTTCGCCGGCGTATCTCTGGATCCTGAATGACAACCCGCGTGCGGAACGGTTCTATGCGCGCAACGGGTTTGTTCCCGACGGAACCACAGCGCTCTGCGGCCCGGTATGGCACTACAAGCCGATGTTCCGGATGCACCGCGGCTGATTGCGAGTGTCACGCTCCGCCTCGCAGCGGGGATGGGCTTCCTTGTAGCAGGGATGGTTCCCAGGGGCGGATAGCATGAACGCCATGGTCACCATCCGCCCCCTTCGCATCGACGAGACTGAAGCCGCACTGCGCATGAAGAACCAGGGGTGGCGGCAGGCCTACCGCGGGAAGCTCAGCGACGAGATTCTCGATGGCCTCGATGACGGCATCGATGCCATCGCGGAAGCCTGGCGGATGGGATTCGAGGAGAGCGGAAGCGCGCCGCTCGTTGCGGTGAATGACGACGGCGAAATCGTCGGTATTGCCGCGGGCGGCGAGGCGCGGGGCGATAACCCTCCCGCCCCTGTCGAACTGTCCATGCTGTACGTGCTGGAGGAGTATTACGGCACTGGGCTCGGGCGGGAGCTGGCCGATGCGGCGATCGGCGACGCCGCCGCGTGCGTCTGGGTGCTGGACGGCAACGAACGGGCCATTGCTTTCTACCGCAAGCTCGGGTTTGCGCCGGACGGTACGCGCGAGCAGCTGTCCGAGCGGTGGAACGGGCTCAACGAGATCCGGATGGTGCGTTCCACGCCGGACAAACGAATGAAAGCTTAAGGACCAGTGGGACGCCAAAGGGAGCGCAAAGGAACGGCCGGCCCCGACGGCGGCCCGCTTCCAGGCATCCACGCCATCGACACGGGCACGTGTGAGCTGGTTCCGGACCGGTTCAATCCCAACGGCTGGGTGCTGCACATCAACGGTGTGCCGAGCTCGCACATCGACCTCGCTGACCCTGCGCGGCTCGATTTCGAGTACATGCGCTGGATCAGTTCGCTGACAACCTCACAGTGGCCGTCCACGTTCCGGTTGCGGGCCCTTCATCTCGGCGGGGGCGCCTGCTCACTGGCGCGCAGTTTCGCCGTAACCTTTCCCGATGCGCGGCAGGTGGTCGTCGAGCTCGACGGCGCGCTCGCAGGCCTGGTGCGCGAGTGGTTCGACCTGCCCAGGGCACCGCTGCTGCGAATCCGCGTCGGTGAAGCGCGCGAGGTCACGGAGTCACTGTCGGACAGCAGCCGTGACCTCATCATTCGGGATGTCTTCGCGGGTAGCCGCACTCCAGCCCCGCTGGCCACCGTCGAGTTTGTTCAGCACGCCAAACGGGTCCTGGACGCGGCCGGCGTCTATGTCGTCAACTGCGGGGATTCGCCGGACCTGTCGATGGCCCGGCGCGAGGCAGCGACCATCTCCGCGGCTTTCACCCACACGGTGATCATCGCGGACCCGGCGATGCTCAAGGGCCGGCGCTACGGAAACGTCATTCTTGCCGGTAGCGATGCTCCACTCGGCGAGGATCCCGGGCTGGCCCGTGAGTTGCTTGGCGGCGGAGTGCCGGCGCACCTGTGGCGGGAGAACCAGGTAGCCCGCTTCATCAGCGGAGCTGCGGTCCTCACCGACTAACGTGAGTTGGCAGGACACGCCCCCAATACAGCGTCAAAAGGGGTGTGTCCTGCCAACTCGACGGGCTAGTCCGTACCCAGCAGCCTCCCCTCAAATGCGTCGGTTGCCTCCCGGAGTGCGCCGACGACGGCGGCAACCGCCGGTTGCCGCAGCGAATCCGGACGCGCCACGAGCCAGTAACCCAACCGCTCGGCGACCTCGTCAGGCAGCAGCCGCACCAGATCACCGTGCAGGTTGGCCATGAAGCAGGGCAGCAGGCCGATGCCGGCACCGGCACGCGTGGCTTCAACATGGACAAACACATTGGTCGAACTCAGCGAATCCTTCATGCTCGGCAGCAGGCGCCGCGGCGTGTCGAGGCTGTCGACCTGCAGCATCGAGTCGATGAAGTAGACGAGCGGATGCTCGAGAACCTCCTCAATAGTCGACGGCCTCCCGTACTCGGCCAGGTACTCCCGCGAGGCGTAGAGACCCAGAACATACTCACCCAGCCGGATCGCCTCGGCACGGTGGACCTGCGGGCGACCGACAACCACCTCGAGATCTAGGCCGCTGCGGGTCTGCGATGCCCGCCGGGTCGCCGCGACGATCTCGACGCTGAGCTGCGGATGGTCGCGCCGCAGCCGCGCAAAAGCCGGCGCCGCGACATAGGCGCTGAAACCGTCAGTGGCACTGATGCGCACGACGCCGGAAAGCCGGCTCGCGCCGTCGTCGTTCGCTTCCAGCGCCGAAAGCGCGCGCTTGACCTCCTCCGCTGCGGCAACCGCCCGCAGACCGAGGTCCGTCAGCTCCCAACCGCCGCTCGCCCGCACAAGGACATGCCCGCCCAGGGAGCGCTCAAGGACCGAGATCCGCCGTGACACCGTGGTGTGATTCAGCCCCAGGCTCTCGGCCGCCGAGGTGAAACGACCGGTATGGGAAACGGCAAGGAGGATGAGCAGGTCATCTGGCTGGAGGGGCATATCTGCATTTTCGCAGATTTGCTCTGCGCAACTGGTCATTGAAGTGCGTTCCGCTGTGCAGGCATACTCAATGAGGCCCAAACCCCGTGACAGTCGTCACAAGCGTCTCAACAGATGGAAAGTGTCAGCGCCGACACAGAAGGAGCAGCACATGAGCGTCAGTTCCCGTCCAGCCCAACCCGGCAGGAATCCGGCTGAAAACACCGACGAGGCACCAACAGGCCTCAAGAAGATCGTCGCAGCCTCCATGGTGGGCACCGTTGTCGAATGGTATGAGTTCTTCCTCTACGCGACGGCGGCTTCGCTGGTCTTCGGCATCGTGTTCTTCCCCAACGCGGACACCCCGCTGGATGCGATCATCGCGGCCTTCCTGACCTACGCCGTCGGCTTCGTCGCCCGCCCCCTCGGCGGCATCTTCTTCGGGCAGATCGGCGACAAGCTGGGCCGCAAGCACACGCTTCAGGTCACCATCATCCTGGTCGGCGTTGCCACGTTCCTGATGGGCTGCCTGCCCGGGTTCAACTCAATCGGCTACTGGGCGCCGGCACTGCTCGTGATCCTCCGCTTCGTCCAGGGCTTCGCAGTGGGAGGCGAGTGGGGCGGTGCAGTCCTGCTGGTCGCCGAACACAGCCCCAACAAATCCCGCGGATTCTGGTCGAGCTGGCCGCAGGCGGCCGTGCCCGTCGGCAACCTGCTGGCAACCGTAGTGCTGCTGACGATGTCCTCGATCCTGCCGGAGGATGAATTCATCAGCTGGGGCTGGCGCGTGGCTTTCTGGCTCTCCGCCGTCATCGTGGTCATCGGGTACTACATCCGCACCCACGTCAGCGAATCCCCCATCTTCCTTGAGGCACGCGAACAGGTCGAGCGCGAAAAGGCGATCAGCTACGGCGTCTTCGAGGTAGTGAAGAAGTACCCGAAGGGCATTCTCGGCGCCATGGGCCTGCGGTTCGCGGAGAACATCCTGTACTACATCATCGTCAGCTTCTCTATCGTCTACCTCTCCCAGGTCCACGAGTACAACACCAGTTCACTGCTGCTGGCGCTGCTGATCGCACACGTTGTGCACTTCTTCGTGATCCCGCAGGTCGGCCGGCTGTCGGACCGGTTCGGACGCAAGCCTGTCTACCTGGCGGGCGCTGTACTCGGCGCGAGCTGGGCGTTCTTCGCCTTCCCGATGTTCGACACCCAGAACCCCGTGATCATCATCCTGGCCGTGACCATCGGACTGTGCTTCCACGCGCTGATGTACGCCGGCCAGCCCGCGATCATGGCCGAGATGTTCCCGACCCGCATGCGCTACTCCGGCGTTTCGCTTGGCTACCAGGTGACGTCGATCCTTGCGGGTTCGCTTGCGCCGATCATTGCCACCGCGATTCTGCAGGAGACCGGTTCCTGGCTCGGTGTGGCGCTCTATGTCCTTGGAGCGTGCGTAGTGACTGCGATTGCCGTCCTCACGCTGCGCGAAACGCGCGGAGCGTCGCTGCGGGACATCGACGCTGCTGACGCTGAGCGCCACGGCATCTCGGTCGGCAGGGACAGCTAGGGATGCCTGCGGCACACCAGAACGACGACGGCGGCTTGCGCCCCACCGCACAGTCGCCGTCGTTCTCCTCACCCGCTTCAGTCGGATTGCTGGCCGGGCGGCGTGCGATCGTCACCGGCGGGGCGAGCGGCATCGGTGCTGCGTGCGCACGGGAGTTGGCTGCCCAGGGAGCGTATGTGGTGGTGGCGGACCGCGACGCGGAGGGCGCCGGCGTCGTCGCCAAGGAAATCAAGGGCGAGGCGTGGGCCGTTGACCTGCTGGACACGGCAGCGTTGGAGGAGATGACCCTCGACGCGGACATCCTCGTGAACAACGCCGGGATCCAGGTCGTGCAGCCTATCGAGGAGTTTGAGCCGGCTGACTTCCGGCGCATCCACACACTGATGCTCGAGGTGCCGTTCCTGCTGATGCGTGCCACCCTGCCGTCCATGTACGCCAACAAGTTCGGTCGGATCATCAACGTGTCTTCGGTGCATGGGTTGCGGGCATCGCCGTTCAAATCCGCCTACGTGTCCGCCAAGCACGGGCTGGAGGGGCTGTCCAAGGTTGCGGCGCTGGAAGGAGGACCGCACGGAGTCACCAGCAACTGCGTGAACCCCGGCTATGTGCGGACACCGCTCGTGGAGAACCAGATCGCGGACCAGGCGCGGCTGCACGACATCAGCGAGGACGAGGTGCTCGAACGGATCATGCTGACCGAGAGCGCCATCAAGCGGCTCGTGGAGCCGGCGGAGGTTGCCTCGCTCGTGGGATGGCTGGCGTCCGAGCAGGCCGGGATGGTGACCGGCGCGTCTTACACGATGGACGGCGGCTGGTCCGCGCGCTGACCTACCCCGCTCCGTGAGTTGGCAGGACACGCCCTCAATGCACGTGCAAAAGGGGCGTGTCCTGCCGAATCAACGTGGAGGGGGTCAGCCGACGCCGAGCAGCTGCTCGATCGGGCCGATCCCGAAGAACACCACGAAGGCGCCAGCCACTGCCCACATCAGCGGGTGAATCTCCCTGGCCCTGCCCTGGAACGTCCGCACCAGGACGTACGCGACGAACCCTGCGCCCAGTCCGTTGGCGATCGAATAGGTGAACGGCATCAGCGTGAACGTCAGGAAGGCCGGAATGGCAATTCCCCAGTCCTGCCAGTCAATGCGGCCCACCTGGGACACCATCATGAAACCAACGACGACGAGGGCCGGCGCCACCGCCTCGAACGGCACCAGCGAGATCAGCGGCGTAAAGAACATGGCCACGAGGAACAGCAGTCCGGTCACGATGTTGGCGATGCCGGTGCGCGCGCCTTCGCCGATGCCGGCGCCCGATTCAACGTAGATCTGGTTGGAGGAGACGGAGCCCGCTCCGCCGGCCACCGCTCCCAGGGCGTCGACAATGAGGACGCGGTCGACGCCGGGAATGTTGCCCTGCTTGTCCACCAGCTTTGCCTCATTCGCGAGACCCACCATGGTGCCCATCGCGTCGAAAAAGATGCTCAGCAGAATGGTGAAGGTCAGCAGCAGGGCGGCCGTTGCCCCGAGGCTGCCGAATGCTCCGAAAACGCTGACACTGCCGATCAGGCTCAGGTCGGGGAGACCGATCCAGGCCCCGGCCGGAAGCTCCGGAACAACGAGCGACCAGCCCTGCGGATTGGAGCCCTCCGGGCCCACGCTGGGCCCGACATTCGCCACCGCCTCAATGATGACGGCGAGGATCGTGGCGGCGACAACGCCGATCAGGATACCGCCGCGGACCTTCCGGACCACCAGCGCAATCGTGAGGATCAGGCCAAAGACGAAAACGAGGGTGGGCCAGCCGAGGAGTACGCCACCGAATCCCAATCCGACCGGCACGGTGGTCTCTGCAACATCAGGGATCCGTCGGACGAAGCCCGCATTCACGAGACCGATCAGGGCGATGAAAAGCCCGATTCCGACGACGATGGCCGTCTTGAGGCTCTCCGGCACTGCGTTGAATACGGCAGTGCGGAAGCCGGTGAGAACCAGCACCAGCATGGTGAGGCCGGCCAGAACCACGAGCCCCATCATGTCCGGCCACGTAAGTTCCGGATTGGTGGCAACGGTGATCGCGACGAAGGCATTGACGCCCAACCCGGTTGCCAGCGCAAAGGGATACTTGGCCCACGCACCCATGAGGATGGTCAGCAGCCCAGCAACGAGGGCGGTTACCGCGGCCACCCGCTCGAAGCCGAGGCTGCCGCCGCTGGCGTCCGCTCCGGCAAGGATCAGAGGATTCAGCACCACGATGTAGCTCATTGCGAAGAAGGTGGCGACGCCGCCCCTGATCTCACGCGAATAGGTTGACCCGCGGGCCGTGAGCTGGAAGTAGCGGTCCATTGTGGCGCGCAGTGCAGGCACAGATATTCCTCTGTTGGTGGGGGAGTTCGCGTCAGCAGTCTACCCAATGAGCGGCTCAGGATCCTGTCAGTTCGCTCCCGTAGGCTTGAGGTATGACCCAGTATTCCGCAGTAGTTGCAGCACGCCCGGCCGCGCTTTCCGGTGCCCGATCCTTTCAGCGCATCGCCGCGGTCCTGGCCGGCGTATTGATGATTGCGTTTGCCCTGGTCGTTGGACCGGCGAACACGGCTTCAGCGCATGAGGAACTGAGCTCATCGAGCCCGGAGCCGGGCGCAACCCTCGAGACGGTTCCTGGGGCGGTTGAACTCACGTTCACCAACGTTCCTGCCACAATCGGGTCAGAAGTTCAGGTGCTCGACGCTGAAGGCGAGGACTGGGCGGAGGGAGATGTGTCCATCACGGATACCGTGGCCACGCAGGCCATCCGCGCTGGAGCCCCGGCCGGAACCTACACCGTGAACTGGCGCGTGGTATCCTCTGACTCCCACCCCATCGAGGGAACGTTCGAATTCACCGCTTCCGACGGCGGCACCACTTCCGATGCTCCTGCAGCTTCGGGAACTCCCGAGGCTTCGGTAGGTACTGCCGGCCCCATTGAAACAGCTGACCCCGGCGCGCTTGACCAGGAGCCAGCAGCAGACTCCGGCCTGTCCTGGGGGGTCATCCTGATGATTGCCGTATTGATCGCCCTGGCCATAGTGCTGGCTCTCGGTGCCCGGCGCCGGCTCAAGCAGGGCAGTAACGACGCCGCGTAGGTTGTGCCTCAGGCACTGATTGCCGGGGTGCGGCGGGTGGAGCCGGAAACTGCCGCGGCCAGGACGGATGCTTTCACCGGCTGGACGCGCTGAGCTGTGAGCGCACCCTGCGAAACGATTGCGTCGCTGATCACTTTGGCCTGACGGACTATCTCACGGGTTGTCGGCGTCAGCACCTCGCCGACTCCGATGAGGTAAAGACCGATAGCGCGCAGAGCCGCCTTGATGTCGCTTCCCAGGGCCAGGCCGAGGGACTGTACGAAGCGCCGCAGCTGGTTCTGGGGATACTTCGTCAGAACCACATGGTCCGCGAGCAGGACGCCGTTCCGGGTCTGCACCGCCCACTTCTTGGAGCCGAGCACGGGTGCAGGCAGAATCTGCGAATAACCCACCATGCACAACCCCTCCGCTACGGTTTCCTGCCGAATGTCCAGGGAGTGGCTGGATGCATAGCAGCGGAGCAGCCGCAGGAGTTCAGTGCGTTCGGACAGGGACACCGAGTCCGTCATGATGGTCCGGTTCGGGCCGGAGTTCAGACATTCGATGCTCTCCACCACTATGGCTTGAACGCCTCGGCGGCTCAGCTCGCTGGCGACGGCCAGGCCGGACAGCCCGGAACCGACCACCACCGTGGTTGTCACCTCTGCCCCGCCGGGCATGAAAGATTCAGGAACCACACGCGTACTCGGCTCTGGCGCCATCGAAGAAACCTCCGGAGGAAGGAAAATTCCGCACAGCCCGGCGCCTCTTCCGGGCTGTGCGGACACTTGGCTGCGAACGGGTCAACCAAGCGCACTGAAAGCGGGCGGGAACCCACTGGGAGACCATCCGCCCGATAACGATTCTCGAAGCCTATATAACTTTTTGGGCGCTGAATAGTCCCCCTACTGGCGAGTAGGCTAGAAATAACTGGACGGCTGAGCGAAGGTGTCAATAGTAGTTCAACCGCGAGGAGGCGGACATGAAGGAGGCTCAAATTCCGGGCACGCAGGGGCATCCCCACGGGCGCGGAATCGTTGTCGGAGTTGACGGCTCGGACCAGGGCATGTGTGCCCTGGTATGGGCTGCACAGGAGGCTGAGCGTCGCCACACTCCGCTACATGTGGTGACCGCATATACAGTGCCGGTCTTCGCGGCGTCGAGCATGGATGCAGGTTACGCAACCGTGGATGACTCGGTGATCCGGGAGGGCGCGCAGGCAGTCCTTGACCAGTCCATCGAAAAGATTGCCCGGCATCACAACGTGGAGATTGTGCCGCGGGTCGAAAGCGGGGACGCCGCAGGAGTTCTGCTCGAACTTTCGGAGGAAGCGGAACTCATGGTCGTCGGCTCACGCGGCAGGGGAGGCTTTGTGGGGCGGCTGCTCGGGTCGGTCAGCTCTGCCCTGCCGGCGCACTCAAAGTGCCCCACCGCCGTCGTACCGCTCTACTGTGCTCCCCGCCTCGATGAAGCAGGTGTCTCGGCACCAAAGCCGAAGGGCGAGCCGTGTCCACGGGCGGAGGAAGTCGAGAAGGTTGTCGTTGTCGGCGTCGACGGCTCGGAGCAGGCCCGCATGGCTTCGCTGATCGCAGCCGAGCAGGCGGAATCACGCGGCATGCCTTTGCGGGTGGTGTGTTCGCTTCCGCCGTTCACCGGTTCGCTGGCGTGGATGCCCACCCCGGTTGATCGGGACGCCCTCCACGCCGAGATCATGGTTCAGCTCAACGCGGGGAAGGCATGGCTGCAGAGCCACTTCCCACAGTTGAGCATCTCAGTCGAGCTGCTCGACGGTCCGCCGGTTGAGGTGCTGATCGAAGCGTCACGCACGGCGGAGCTGGTTGTGCTTGGCACACGCGGTCGCGGGGGCTTCGCCGGCATGCTGCTCGGTTCCACGAGCCAGGGCATGCTGCATCACGCGAAGGGCCCGGTGCTCGTGGTTCCCGATCGTGAGGATCCGCGCCTGACTGACCGCTCGAAGTTTGGACCGATGGCGGCCTAGAGACGGGCAGCAAGCGGGTTGAGTGCGCCCATCCCGCTCATGTTTGCGAGACTTACTTCGAGGATGCCCTGGGTCGGGTTGAGCGCGTTGACCACAGTGTTGTTGCCGACATAAATGGCGACGTGCCAGATGCCGGCGCCCTCGCCCCAAAAGACCAGATCGCCGAACTGCGCCTGTGAAAGCGGGACATGCGTGCGTGCGGCGTAGAACTGCGCGGACGCCGTCCGGGGCAACGAGATGCCGCCCGAGGCGAAGGCCTGCTGGACCAACCCGGAGCAGTCATAGCCCCGGGGTCCGTTGCCGCCCCACTGGTAGGAGTATGGTGCTCCAACGCGGGCACGGGCGTAATTGACGGCCGCGGCCACGCGGCCGGTGTTGGTTGCCGGCGGAGCCGGTGCAGGTGCAGGTGCAGGTGCAGGTGCAGGTGCCGGAGCTGGTGCCGGAGCTGGTGCAGGTGCTGGTGCTGGTGCCGGCGTAACAGGTGCCGGTCGGGGAGCCGGTGCAGGCGTAACAGGTGCCGGTCGGGGAGCCGGTGCAGGGGCAGGGGCCGGTACTGGTGTGGGCCTCGGCGCAGGGGCCGGCGTCGTCGGACGGGGTAGTGGAACGGCGGGCCGCTCGACTGCCGGCGGCTGTACCGGAGATACGGGTGCTGGAGCCGGGGGAGTGTTCCGTGCCGGGGGCGCCGGCGCGGGAGCTGCGGATTGCGGAGCTGCTGCTTGGGTCCCAGCAGGCGCCGCAGTCGCAGCCTCGGCGGATGCTGCGAGGATGCGTGCGAGCTCTGCTTCACGGCGTTCCTGCTCAAGCCCGGCGATCCGCTGTTCCTCCAGAGCGGCGGTGGTGTTCCGCAGCTGAGCCAGTTGCGTAACGAGCGTTTCGCGTTCCGCCTGCTTTTCCTCAACCAGCTGTTCGGCCGAGGCCATGGCGGCTTCGGTTGCGGCGCCCGCCTTTTTCGCCGCGTCCGCCGCTTCGGCGGCAGCCTGCTCCGCGTCCCGGGCATCTGTCTGCAGCGACTCCAGCGAGCTCGCCGCTGTCTCAGCCTGACTGACCGTCCGTGACCGGGAAGCAGCCAAACCCTCGACGGTGGAAGCCTGGTACATGATGCTTCCCGGGTCCTGGGCGAAGGCAAGGAGGCTGCCGTCGGGCATGATGCCGCCGGCGCGGTAGATGTCCCCCGCAAGGTGTCCGAGCTCCGTTGAAGCGGTGCGGTAGGTCTCCTCCGCCTGCAATGCCAGCGCCGAGAGCCGCTGGGCCGTCCATCGCCGCTCCTCCAGTTCAGCCAGGGTGTCGATGTAAGCGCCCTGCGTCTTCAGGGACTCCACCTGCACGGATTGCAGTTCTGCGGCAGCGTTCTCGAGAATGCCTTCGATCTCCGTGACAAGTTCACCAGTCCGCGCGGTGTTGTCCTTTGCGGCTGAAATCTCGCTGGCACTCGGCAGGTCCGGTGCGCCGAATGCGGCCGACGGCGTCAGCCCGACAGTGAGCAGCGAACCGGCAAGCATGGCGGAGAGCACGGAGAACCCGCGCTTGGGGAAGGTTTGCGGCATAGCTCGATCCTCGGACGGCAACCAGACTGTCCGAGGATAGGGCTACAAATGTCACTTTAGCAACATTTGTCACAGCAGTATCGTAAACAACAACGGTGTCATTTGTGCTGAACGGCCTTTCCGGCGTGTCGTGGCCGCGTCAGGCGTGCTGCCGGTTCTCGTGCACCGCATGCTCCAGCGGTTCAAGCTGGAAGGTGCAGTGTTCTGTGTCGAAGTGGTTGCTGAGGCAGTGGGCAAGCCGGTCGAGCATGGAATCCACGCCCTCCGCGTTGAGGCTTTCGGCGTCCACCACAACGTGGGCCGAGAAAACCGGCACGCCGGACGTGATGGTCCAGGCGTGGATGTCATGCGCGTCGACCACCCCCTGGACCTTCAGGATGTGCTCCCGGATCATCGCCGGGTCCACGCCCTTGGGTGCCGACTCCAGCAGCACGTTGATGACGTCGCTCAACAGGCTCCATGCGCGAGGCAGGATCATCACCGCGATAAGGATCGAGGCAATGGCATCAGCCTGCCGGAACCCGGTGAGCGCAATGACGACGGCGGCAACCACCACGGCGACCGACCCCAGCAGGTCTCCCAGCACCTCCAGGTAGGCACCGCGCAGATTGAGGCTTTCCTTGTGGCCGCCGTGCAGGATCAGCAGGCAGGCGAGATTGGCCGTCCCGCCCAGGAGCGCGGCGACCAGCATGATGTCAGTGCGCACGTCGGTCGGCTCACCCAGCCTGCGGAAGGCTTCGATACTGATGACGACGGCGATCACCACGAGGATGATGGCGTTGGCGAGAGCGGCGAGGACTTCCGCCCGCTGGTGGCCGTAGGTGCTACGGACAGTGGCGGGCCGGGTAGCGATCCAGGAGGCAAGCAGCGCGATGAAAACGCCTGCGGCGTCGGAAAGCATGTGGCCCGCGTCAGCGAGCAGGGCCAGTGATCCGGACAGCGCCGCACCGATGACCTGAACGACGACGACGGCGAGCGTGATCGCCACAACCAGCACCAGCTTTTTGCGGTGTTTTCCCGTTGCAGTGACGGGATGTCCGTGTGAGGCACCCATGTAACCAGTATGAAGCCCGGCCTGTGGCGCGCGCGGTTATCCCCAGCCCAGTTCGTGCAGGCGCTCGTCGTCAATGCCGAAGTGGTGGGCTACTTCGTGGATCACGGTGATAAGGATTTCGTTGACGAGCTCCTCGCGGCTTTCACACATCCGTAGAAGGGGTTGCCGGAAGATGCTGATCCGGTCGGGCAGCGATCCGGCGTCCCACCACGAGTCCCGTTCGGTCAGCGGGGTTCCCTCATAGAGGCCGAGCAGGTCAGGGTCCGGTTCCTCGCCAGGACCCGGCTCGAACTCCTCTCGAACAAAGATCGCCACATTGTTCATTGCCCGCGCGAGCTTGTCGGGGATCTGGTCGATCGCGTCGTCAACAGCCGACTCGAAGTCGTCGAGACTCATCTCTATGGGCACGGAGAAAACTCTACTGCCGGCTCTTTTGGGTACGTTCCGCCGGTGATCGCCGGGTTTTGTGTAATCGAGATCGAGGCCCTATAGTTTTAGAGGTCCACAACGAGGAGTAAAGCACTTGTGTGGTCCAGGCCCCCATCGTCTAGCGGCCTAGGACACCGCCCTTTCACGGCGGCGGCACGGGTTCGAATCCCGTTGGGGGTACGCAGGAGTCTGGTCTGAGGCACGGTTACCGTGCTGGTAGGATGAAACTCTTGCAAAATCGCAAGGCCCTGTAGCGCAGTTGGTTAGCGCGCCGCCCTGTCACGGCGGAGGTCGCGGGTTCAAGTCCCGTCAGGGTCGCTGAGACGGCCGGAGAAATCCGATCGTCGACGGTGATCATCGCATGATGGTTGCAAGGCTCTGTAGCTCAGTTGGTAGAGCGTTCGACTGAAAATCGAAAGGTCACCGGATCGACGCCGGTCGGAGCCACCACTGGAAGCCCCTGGGAAACCGGGGGCTTTTTGCTGCGCCGACACTCTCTGCATCCGGACCTCCTGCAAGGCTGTCCTTGCGGCAATCCTTCCGCGTTCCTGCACATAAACCGCCCATCGCGCGGGCGGCAGTCGATTACGCTATGGGAAAGCGGGCAGTCTGCAATGCGGGAAGGGTCTGAAATGCCACACAAGATTCTGGTTGTCGACGACGACGCGGACATCCGTGACCTCGTCTCCACCAAACTCGAGTCCAGCGGGTACGAGGTCGAAACCGCCGGAGACGGCGTTGCCGGCCTCGAACTGGCGACCAACAATGGCTACAGCCTTGTGATCTCCGATGTCATGATGCCGGGCATGTCCGGGGTGGACATGGTCCGGATGATGCGTGCAGCGGAACCGCCGGTCTCCGTCCCCGTCATCCTGCTGACCGCCAAGAACCAGGAACGCGACATCGAGAGCGGTTTCGCAGCGGGGATCACCGATTATGTGGTCAAGCCGTTCAGCCCGCGCGAACTCGCCGCCAGGGTTGCCGGCATCCTCGCCCGTTAGCGCCCGTGCTGGTCTCATGGGACGTACTGGCGATCGCCGTCGTCGTACTGGTGGTGGGGTGCATTGTTGCGCTCGCCGCCGTCGTCGTCATCAAGGGCTCCCGCCATGCGCGTGAGCGCCGGCGGACCGTCCACGAGAACGCCGTCCGCAGCCGCATCATGGCGCTTGCCGTTGCGGAGGATGAGGCCCTCGATGCCCTCGTACAGGAACTCGCTTCGACTCCCGGCCCTCTCGGCGACCACGTGGAGCAGACCCTGCTGCGTATGATCCCGGAGGTCCGCGGCGATGTACGCGAGGCGATGATCAGCGTCCTCGCAGCCCGCGGGCTCCTCCGTCGCTCCCTCCAGCGGATCAGCTCCCGCAGCGCTATCCAGCGGGCCGGAGCTGCGGAACTCCTCGGCGTTCTCGGCGGAAGCGAGGTCATCAGGCCCCTTACCGCAGCGTTACGGGACAAAAACCTCGAAGTCCGCCTCGTGGCCGCACGTGCTCTCGGCGTTGCCGCCCGGCCGGAAGCCGGAGGGCATCTGGTCGACGCACTCTCGCTGACCAGCGGCATTCCCCACTCAGTCGCCGCCACAGCTCTGCTCAACCTTCCCGATCAGGATCCCACGGTGTATATCGAGGGTCTGCGGGACCGCGACGCCGGAATCCGTTATGGCTCGGCAGCGGTTGTGGGAATGCTGCTGATGTCGGAGGCTGCAGAGGCCCTGTTCGAATGTCTGCTGGCGGAGGGAGGCCGGGAGAACGCGTCCGACGTCGTTGTTGCTGCGTGCGCCAGATCGCTGGGCAGGTTGAGTTACAAGCCGGCCACCAGCGAGCTCGCGGAAATCTCCTGTTCGAGCAGTGCGTCGTCGTCGGTCCGTCAGGCAGCCGGGGAAGCGCTCCGGGCGATGCCCGGCGCCGAGGCCCGCGAGGTACGCCGGCACGTTATGGAGCGGGCCGACGCCGACGTTCGCCGTATCCTCGTGGACGCGTAGGGAACCCGGGTGGACAACATACTGGAGCCGCTGAGGGCAGGAATACAGTGGCTTTTCGAAATCACGGCCTACCCCGTGCTCGCCTATTTCATCGTGATCAACACTTCGCTGCTGTTGCTGATTATCTTCGCGAGCGTGAACTTCACGTCGCATCTTCGCAGGCAGTCCTTCACCGGATCCCGCGTCACTGCCGCTTCGCCGCTCAGCCCGGGGATCTCGGTCCTCATGCCCGCCTATAACGAGGGCGCCGTCATTGCCGCGTCGGTTCGCGCGGTGCTCGACCTGCGTTATCCCGATCACGAAGTTGTTGTCATCAATGACGGCAGTTCTGACGAGACCCTGCAGACGCTGATCGATGTCTACGACCTCGTCGAGGACCAAAGGGAGGTGTCCATCAAGGTTCCCGTTCGCGGGGCTGTCCGCCGCACTTACCGCGCACGGGATACGGCACTGCCTATCATCGTTGTCGACAAGGAGAACTCGGGGCGGTCGGACTCGCTGAACATGGGCCTGAACGTCGCGTCAAAGGACCTGGTGGTGATGGTCGACGCCGACAGCCTGCTGGATCCTGATTCCCTCCTTGTTGTTTCCAAGCCCTTCACGGATGATCCGGAGCACGTGATCGCGACCGGGGGCGTGGTGCGGGTGGCCAACGGGTGCGAGGTGGTCGCGGGCCGCGTGGTCAGCGTCAATATGCCGAAGAATTACTTCGCCCGCATCCAGATCGTCGAATATCTGCGCTCCTTCCTGCTCGGCCGTGCCGGGTGGTCGCAGCTGAACTCGCTCATCCTCATTTCGGGTGCTTTCGGAATGTTCCGCCGCGACCTGATCATTCGGGCGGGCGGGCTGGATGCGGACAGCATCGGCGAAGACTTCGAACTGGTCATGCGGCTGCACAAGCTGATGCGCGAGGAGAAGCGGAAGTACCGCGTCATCTTCATTGCCGAGCCGGTGTGCTGGACGGAAGTCCCTTCCAGCGCTGCTGTCCTGGCACGACAACGACGGCGGTGGCACCGCGGTCTGTGGGAAGTCCTCACCAAGTACCGCGGCATGACTTTCAATCCGCGCTATGGATCCGTGGGCATGATCGCGTTGCCCTACTACTGGATCTTCGAGCTCATTGCCCCTGCGATTGAACTGTTCGGGATCTTCATTGTCCCGTTGGGGCTGCTGCTCGGTGTGGTGAACGTCCCCTACGCGCTTGCGTTCATTGCTGTGGCGTACCTCTACGCCATCTTCGTGTCCCTGATGGCGCTACTGGTGGAGGAAGCCTCCTTCCACCGCTACAACCGGTGGAGGGACCTCTGGGTTGCCCTGTCCGTTTCTGTGATCGAAAACGTTGGCTACCGCCAGCTCACCGCGGTGTGGCGGATGCAGGGTTGGTGGGCGGCGCTGCGCGGCAAGAAGCAGGTGTGGGGAACCATGACCCGCACCGGTTTCGAGAGTTCGGCGCCATAGACGGACGCAAAGGAGGCGCCGGGAGAAGACTGGGCCGCTCGACCGTTAATCCCGTGGAGCGTTGCCGCGGGCAGCGGACGCTACATCCGCCAATTCAGCTGAACGGAAGGACCTGTCAGGCGTGAGACCCTTGTTCGCCGTGGCCGTTTCCGGTGTACTGACCCTGGCTCTGTCAGGGTGCGCCGATTCCGCACCTGAGGCGACAAGCAGCCTTAGCATGCCCGCCGAGCTGCCGGGGTCACCGCAGCCCGATCCCTCCGAATCTCAGGCGCCGGAGCGCAGGCTTGCTCAAGGAGCGGAGAGTGAGCGGGCGGAAATGAAGGACTGCCTGGTTGTGGCCGCCGGCGTCTCCTCGGTGCTGCTCGCGCCGCTCAGCTTCATGGGGGACGAGGATCCTGAGACGATGACCAGACTTGAGGACCAACTGCACTACCTTCACGGCAAGGTTCCGGAGGAACTCAAGCCGCATTTTGCCCGGGTGGCGGACGCCGCTGAGAGCGGCCCCGAGGGTGCCGGGCAGTTCGACGAATCGGCGTTCAGAGAGGCGTTGAAGCCGGTGCAGGAATGGCTCGAACTCCACTGCAGCGAACCCGTCCGCTGAGCCTTTCGCCCGCGTGTCAAACCTTCAGCGGAAGGGTTAGGCTGGGCAAAAGAGAAAGGGGGTCAGCATGGAGAACGAGCAGGAAATCCGGCCGGCGGGCATTCCGCCTGCCACCGCGGCGCCAACCGGCAGGACAACCATCTCCGAGACGGCCGTAGCCAAGGTCGCCGCCATCGCGGCACGCAGGATAGCGGGGGTCTATTCCCTGGGCAGCGGTACCGGCCGCGCCCTCGGAGCGCTCCGCGACGTCGTCGGTGCCGGCGACCTCGCCCAGGGCGTGCACGTGGAGGTCGGGGAAGTCCAGGCGGCTGTTGACGTCAACCTCGTCGCTGAATACGGCTATCCGCTGACCGCCGTTGCCGATCAGGTGCGCGCGGCCGTCTTCGCCGCTGTGGGTGAATTGGTGGGACTGCAGGTCATCGAAGTCAACGTCGAAATCAATGACGTGCATGTGCCCGGCCTGAATGACCCGAAGAGCACCGACAAGCCGCGCCCGGCGGCGAGCTAAGGAGACACCATGAACCTCACCGTCGTCGGGATCCTCGTGGGCACCATTCTGGCTTTCGCCGCGCTCATCTTCCACTTCTGGGGTTTCCTTCTGGTGGCACTGTTCATGGCCATCGGTGCCTTTGTGGGCCGGGTTGCGGAGGGCAAGCTGGACCTGCGCAGTGTTCGCGACGCCCTGGCCGGCCGCCGCTCTTCATCGTGACCGCACCTGCCGCACGGGAGCGGCTCGCCGGCCACAACCGCATCAGCACGCAGGCTCTCACCAGCACGGCCTGCGGCGTCGCTGCCGACGTCCTGCACGTGCCGGTGCGGGACATCCGGGCCACCTGGTTCGACGACGCCGGGCTGCTTGCGCTCAACCTTGCCCTTCCCATCCCAGTCCCCCCGCTGCACCGGGTGGCAGCAGACCCCGCAGCGGTGGCCGTCCTCGGCGGCTCCGTCGAGGACCGCGTGCACCGCGCCAAGGGGGAGATTCTAGAGCGGGTGGTGCAGCTCAGCGGATCGCGTCTCAGCCGGGTGGACATCCGGGTCACCGGTGCCCGCGTAACCGGCACGGGGAGGGCAAGATGACCGACGAAACGACCCGCCTGACCTCGGACGTCATCCGGCGGGAAACCCACTCATCGCGCGCTGTTCCTTCCACGATCATGGCCGGGCTGGTTATCATCTCCGCCCTCTATGTGATGCTCGAAGCAGCCCTGAAGGCGCTTGGCCAGGATCCGTGGCTGCTCGGTCCGGAGGCCGCAGCGGGCTGGATCAGCTCGCTTCCCGGCGGAATTTCCTCTACCGTCCTCGCCGCAGCCGGAGGGCTGACCTTTCTGGCGGGGCTTATTTTCTTCCTCGCCGCTGTGCTGCCCGGCAGGAAGGCGCGGCTGAGCATCCCGAACGAGCGTGCCGCCGTCGTTGTCGATGCGGAAGTGCTGGCCTCCTCCCTGGCACGCCGTGCGCGGGTGGCCGCCGGCGTGACCCCGGAGCAGGTGCTGGTGACCATCGACCGGCGTCTGGCAGAGGTGCAGGTGCGGCCGACATCCGGCATACCGGTAAGCGAACAATCGGTTCAGGCCGCGGTCGAGGATGAACTTCACCGGACAGCAATTGATCCGGTGCCGCTGGTCCGGGTGACAGTTGCCCAGTCCGGGGTGATCGGGCAATGAACCAGACCCCGCGGACGCTCAACCGGGTCCTGCTGGCCGTGTTCGGACTGGCACTGATGCTGGCCGGTGCCCTGGCCATGGCGCTGGGTGTGCCCGCCGTGGCCCGCTGGTGGCAGTCAGTGGCCGGGCAGGCGGGCGAGGCGATCGCCGGCGTCCTTGCGGCCACCACCCTCTCCGGGCAGCGCGACAGCTGGCTCTGGATTGTCGTAGCGCTGCTGATGATCCTGCTGGTCATCCTCATGTTTGCGTGGGTAGCCAACCAGGGAAAGGGGCGGTCAGGCACCCTTGCCTATGACGACGACGACCAGCCGGTCCCCGGCAGCGTAACCATCAACGCAGCGGTAGCAGAACAGGCGCTCAAGGCCGCCCTGAGCGAGCGGGTGGACCTGGTGAATTCGGCCGTTTCCACCTATGAATTCCGTGGCCGGCCCGCGCTCAAGGTGCGGGTCTCCCCACGGCAGGGGGTGGCTCCCCAGGTTGTGGCAGAGGAGGTGTCAGCGCTTGTCCTGGCGCTCGACGCCGTCCTCGGGGTGCAGACACCGGTGCTGATCAGCATCAGCTCCGGTGCCCGCTCGCGGTTTACCCGCGCCGAGAGAGTGCGCTAGGCCCTTATTGCGGCTCCGGCCGTGTCAGGACCGCTCGATCCACACTGAGCTGTCCGGCTGCAGCAATGTGCCTGTCTCCGCACCGTTCGCACCGTTCGCACCGTTCGTCACCGCATCCTCCGCACTGGCAATGACGACGACGCCGGCAGGCAGTTCGACGGGCTCCGCGCCCATGTTCGCAACCACCAGCGCTGAACCATTGGTGAACGCGAGTACGCCGTCTTCGGCACGGTGTTCCGGTGCCCATTCAAGTGAGCCGCGGCCCAGCCTGCGGGACGAGCGCTCGGCCAGTGCGGCCTTCACAAGCTCGTGCACTGAGCCGGGGCGATCCACCTGCACGTCCGCTGCGTACCCGGAGAATCCGGCGGGCTGGGGCAACCAGGGCGAGGTGCCGTCGTCGTCCGTTGTGCTGAAACCGAACCCCGGCGCGCCAGCTTTCCACGGAAGCGGCACCCGGCAGCCGTCGCGGCCTCGCTCAACGCCTTCGGTCCGGAAGAACGCCGGGTCCTGGCGGACAGTGTCGTCCAGCAGGGTGTGCTCGGGCAGGCCAAGCTCGTCTCCCTGGTAGAGGTAGGCCGAGCCGGGCAGCGCCAGCATAGTGAGCAGCGCTGCACGTCCGCGGCGCAGGCCGAGGACCTCATCCGGCTGCTCATCCTGCGCACCGACGCCCTTGGGCAGTTGCGTGGGGTCCTGCAGGCCAAAGCGGGTGGTATGCCGGACGGTGTCATGGTTGGAGAGAACCCAGGTACTGGGTGCGCCGACGTTGCCTGCCTGTGCAAGGGATTCGGTGATGCTCGCGCTCAGGCGCTTCGCATCCCAGCCGGCGCGCAGGAAGTCGAAGTTGAAGGCCTGCTGCATCTCGTCTGGGCGAACGTAATGGAAGAGCCGTTCGGCCGGCTCCACCCAGGCTTCCGCCACGAGCATGCGGTCACCCGGGTACTCGGCCAGGACGCGGTTCCAGTCGCGGTAGATGGCGTGCACCCCGGGCTGGTCGAAGTACGGCGGCGTGGGTTCGGTCGCCGCTGCTTCCTCTGCCGCATCCGGGTTATGCACGTCGCCGACCATGCTTTCCCGGCCGGCCCAATCCGGCAAACCCTCCGCCTTGACCAGGCCGTGCGCCACATCGATGCGGAAGCCGTCCACGCCGCGGTCCAGCCAGAAGCGCAGGACGGAGATCATTTCCTCGTGGACCTCGGGGTTCTCCCAGTTCAGGTCCGGCTGCTTGGTGTCGAACAGGTGCAGGTACCACTGGCCGTCCTCGACCCGCGTCCAGGCATTGCCGCCGAAGATCGACTGCCAGTTGTTCGGGGGCAGCTCGCCGTTCTCGCCGCCGCCGTCACGGAACATGTAGCGGTTGCGTTCGGCGGAGCCCTTCGGTGAGCGCAGGGCAGCCTGGAACCACTCATGCTCGTCGGAAGTGTGGTTCGGCACCAGGTCGACGATCACCTTGAGTCCGCGCTCGTGGGCTTCAGTGAGCATGGCGTCGAAATCGGCCAGCGTGCCGAAGCGGGGGTCCACGTCCCGGTAATCGGCGACGTCGTACCCGGCATCCGCCTGCGGGGAGACATAGAAGGGGGAAAGCCACACGGCGTTCACACCGAGGTTCTGCAGATAGGGCAGCTTGCCGGTGATGCCGTGCAGATCTCCCATGCCGTCACCGTTGCCGTCTGCAAAAGAGCGCGGATAGATCTGGTAGATGACGGCGTCTTCCCACCAGGCGCCGCCAGCTGCCTGAACCGTGCGTGCTGGAGAGAGATCGGAGGTGGTCATAGGGCTCCTCTGTAGGGATACGGGTCACGATTGCATATCGACGAGACGGTGGGGTGCGCTGAGTGTTGCAGATCACTACGTAAGCGCTTACTTTGATGGTATCAAGAGGCAAGGCGGCGGTGACCACTGAGTGCCCGGCTGCCGGACAAAGGAGTCATTTTCATGGCGATTATTCGCGGTAACAAAGCTGTGCTGCCACTGGCCGCGCTCAGCATACTCACGCTTACACTCTCTGCCTGTGGATCAGGAAGCGAGGGCGAAGGAGGCGGCGAAGAACCGTCAGCTGACTGCGCCGCCTACGAGGAATACGGAACCTTCGACGGTGAAGAGGTAAACGTCTACTCAACAATCGTGGACATCGAGGCCGAGAATCTCGAGAGTTCCTGGGCAGACTTCGCCGAATGCACCGGCGTCGAGGTTGTCTACGAAGGCTCGAAGGAATTCGAGACCCAGATCGGCGTTCGTTCACAGGCCGGCAACCCGCCGGACATCGCGATCTTCCCGCAGCCGGGTCTTCTGGCAGCAGAGGTCGCCGGCGGCAACGTCCTGCCCGCCCCTGCTGAAGTCGAAGCACTCGTGGACGAGAACTGGTCCGAGGACTGGAAGGGTTACGGCACGGTGGACGGCGAGTTCTATGCCGCGCCGATGCTCGCCAACGTCAAGGGCTACGTCTGGTATGACCCTGCAACCTTCGAGGAGAAGGGTTGGGAAGTTCCCACCACCCTCGACGAGATGATGACCCTCACTGAGGACATCGCTGCCGAGGGCACCATGAAGCCATGGTGTGCAGGCTTCGAGTCCGGGGAAGCCACGGGATGGCCGGGAACCGACTGGGTTGAGGATTACGTCCTCCGCCAGGCCGGCCCGGAGGTCTATGACCAGTGGGTGAACCATGAGATTCCGTTCAATGACCCCCAAATCGTGGAAGCCTTCGATTCCGTCGGTGAAATCCTGAAGAGCGATGAATTCGTCAACGGCGGTTTCGGTGACGTTCGCTCCATCCTGACCACTCCGTTCGCTGACGCCGGCCAGCCGGTCCTCGACGGCGAGTGCGCCATGCACCACCAGGCATCCTTCCAGGCGGCCAACTGGCCCGAAGGAACCGAGGTTGCCGAAGACGGAGATGTTTGGGCCTTCATGACTCCGGGTGTTGAGGAAGGCAGCAGCGCCATCACCGGTGGCGGCGAGTTTGTCGCTGCCTACTCGGATGAGCCCGCCGTTGTTGCTTTCCAGACGTTCATGGCAAGCGGTGAATTCGCCAACAACCGTGTCGAACTGGGTGGCGCCATCAGCGCGAACCAGGCTCTCGACCCCTCGCTGGCGCAGAGCGCGCTGGACCGTCAGTCCATCGAGCTGCTGCAGAGCGAAGACACAGTCTTCCGCTTTGACGGCTCTGACCTGATGCCGGGCGCCGTGGGCGCCAACTCCTTCTGGAGCGGCATCGTCGAATGGATCAACGGCACGCCGACGCAGGAAGTGGTTGACACCATCGAAAGCAGCTGGCCCCAGTAGTTCCCTCTTCAGACCCGGCGTTCCACAGTAGTGGGACGCCGGGTCTGTCCTGATATTCAACCGCACCCAGCAAGGAGGCTGCGCTATGGAGGATCTCGGCGAGAAATTCCTTCAGGTGGTAATCGCCATGGCGATCTTCGCCGCCGTTATCGGGATCATCATGCTGCTGGTGGACCGCGCACCCAAGTCATTCCGTGACAAGGCAACGATCATCGGGTTCCTGGCGCCCGCTGCAATCCTGCTCATCATTGGCATGGTCTGGCCGGCGCTGCAGACCACTTTCCTCGCGTTCACCGATCGCGACGGCAACATCAACGGCATCGACAACTTCATCTGGATGTTCACGGAGCCGACGGCCCTGGTCACTCTCCGGAACACGGTGCTGTGGGTGATTCTGGTACCGACCATCTCGACGATCATCGGGCTCGTGTATGCCGTCTTCATCGACAAGGCCCACGGCGAGAGGGTGCTGAAGGCCCTCGTCTTCATGCCGATGGCCATCTCGATGGTGGGCGCAGGCATTATCTGGAACTTCATGTACGCCTACCGTGGCGCGGAACAGGAGCAGATCGGGCTGGTCAACCAGATCCTCGTCTGGTTCGGCAGCGAGCCCCGCCAGTTCCTGCTCGAGGCGCCGGGAAACACCTTCTTCCTCATCGCCGTGATGGTGTGGATCCAGGTCGGTTTCGCGATGGTGATCCTCTCAGCGGCGATCAAGGGCATCCCCGCCGACATTGTGGAGGCATCACGCCTGGACGGCGCTACTGCCTGGCAGCAGTTCTGGAGCATCACCATCCCGTCCATCCGGGGAGCACTGGTTGTGGTGGTTACAACGATCACCATCATCACCCTGAAGGTCTTCGACATTGTGCGGACAATGACGGCTGGAAACTACGACACCTCGGTGATTGCGAACGAGATGTACACCCAGGCATTCCGGGCCAATGAGCCCGGCCGCGGCGCAGCGTTGGCGCTGATTCTGTTCCTGATGGTGCTGCCCGTGGTCATTTACAACGCCCGCGTGCTCAAGAAGCAGAAGGAAATTCGATGACCTCGACACCAGCTGTCCCAGCGATGGGCACCAAAGACACCGGGGAAGACACTGCGATACAGCCGCCGATCGCCAAGCGGGTCAAACAAAAGCTCACCTCGCGCGGCGCCACCATCGCCGCTGTCATTATCGCCGTCGTGTGGACCGTTCCGACTGCCGGACTGTTCATCTCCTCGTTCAGGCCGGAGGAGAACATCAACCAGAACGGTTGGTGGAACGTACTGGCGAACTTCGAATTCACACTCGACAACTACTCCGACGTTCTTGTCTCAGGCGGCAGCCAGTCTCCAAACCTCGGCCAGTACTTCATCAACTCCCTGGCTATCGTCATCCCGGCAACGTTGATCCCGCTCGTCATCGCTTCAATGGCGGCGTACATCTTCGCCTGGAGCCGGTTCCGGGGCAAGGACACACTGTTTGTGTTCATCTTTGCCCTGCAGATCATTCCGCTGCAGATGGCGCTGATTCCCCTGCTGACCCTGTTCGTCAACCTGAAGATCGGCGAATTCGAGCTTCTTCCGTCCGGATCCTACGCCCAGCTCTGGATTGCGCACACGATCTTCGCGCTGCCGCTGGCCATCTTCCTGCTGCACAATTTCATCGCGGAGATTCCCGGTGAAGTTATCGAGGCGGCGAGGGTGGACGGTGCCGGACACGCCACCATTTTCTGGCGGATCATCATCCCGCTGTCGGTGCCGGCTCTGGCGTCCTACGCGATTTTCCAGTTCCTGTGGGTCTGGAATGACCTGTTGGTGGCGTTGGTGTTCTCCGGAGGAACCGGCGATGTTGCGCCGATTACCCAACGGCTCGCTGAGCTCACCGGAACGCGCGGCGGCGAATGGCACCGGCTGACAGCAGGCGCGTTCGTTTCGATGATCGTCCCGCTGCTGGTCTTCTTCGGACTGCAAAGGTACTTCGTCCGCGGGCTGCTGGCTGGTGGTCTCAAGGGCTGATGCAACCGTGACCGGCATCGAGGATGTTGCGGTAGCCACGGGGGTCTCAACCGCGACGGTGTCGCGTGCCCTGCGGGGGCTGGCCGGCGTGTCGGCCGGCACCCGCGCCCGGGTCCTGACCGCCGCCCAGGAACTCGGGTACGTGCCGTCGTCGGCGGCGTCCGGACTGGCATCCGGGCGCACCATGGCGATGGGCGTGCTCCTGCCACAGATCGAACGCTGGTACTTTTCCGCTGTCCTTGAGGGAGTGGACCGCCAGCTGAGGGCTGCGGGATACGACCTCATTGTGTTCAGTCTGGGCGGAACCGGGATGAACCGCGAGCGGGTTTTTCACCGGTCGATCCTGAGGAAAAGGATCGACGCGCTTCTGGTGATGTGCATGGAGCTCACTGAGGCCGAGCACCGGTCGCTACGCGAACTGGAGTCGCCCACGATAGTGGTGGGCGGCTCTGTTCAGGGCGTGCGGCACGTGGGTATCGACGACGCCGGTGCGGTGAGCGACGCCGTCGAGCACCTCATTTCCCTTGGGCACACGAAGATCGGCCACGTGCGCGGCGGGGGCGACGACGGGCTCTCCTTCGAGGTACCGAGGATCCGCGAGGAGGCCTATCTGGCGGCCATGGCGGCACACAACCTGCCCATCCGGGATGAGTGGTCCGTGTTTGGCGACTTCCGCTTCAGCGAGGCGAAAGTGGCCGTCAAGCGAATGCTCGCGACCGTACGGGAGCGGCCCACTGCGCTCTTCTGCTCGTCGGATGAAATGGCTTTCGGCGCGCTGGTCGCTGCCGCAGAGCTGGGAATCAGTGTGCCCGCTGAACTGTCGATCGTCGGCATCGATGACCACGAGTTCGCGGAGCCCATGGGCGTAACCACGGTGCGGCAGAAACCGGAGGAGCAGGGCGCTTTCGCCGCTGAACTCCTGCTGAGTGAGCTTGAGGGTGCGGTGCCCGTGCTGAAGCCGCCCACGCAGCCCCACGAGCTCATCCAGCGCACGTCGACCGGACCGGCGCCCCGCTGACCGTTGCCCACACCGGCTGGGAACGGTCGCTAGGCTGGTACGCATGGCTACGGAACTCCTCTACCTTGACGACTTCGATGTGCTGACCAATTCCGCAACCGTTACCGCCGTCACCACGGCCGACGACGGTCGCGTTGACCTCATGCTGGACCGCACCTGCTTCTACCCCCGCGGCGGCGGACAGGATTGGGACATCGGGACAATCCGAGCAGGAGACGCCGCGTTCACTGTTGACGAGGTCCGTCTGGACGAGCACGGTGTGGTTCACCACCTGGGTCCGGGCGGAGGAGTGGGCGAAGCAGCGCTGGACGCAGGAATATCCGTAGGCGCCGGCGTCGTACTGGAAGTGGACGCCGACCGGAGGGCGGTCAACACCCGGCTCCATTCCGCAGGCCACATCGTTGACCTCGCTGTCGAACGGCTGGCGCTGCCCTGGGTACCCGGGAAGGGCGCGCACTACCCGCATATGTCCTTCGTCGAGTACAGCGGTGAGGTGCCCGGCGACGTGGAGGAGATTCGGCAGCGCATCGAGAACGAGGTAGCAAAGGTAATCGGGGAAGGCAGCCGCAACGAGATCAGGTTCATGCCGGTGGCCGAGATGGGTGAATACTGCCGGCACGTTCCAGACAACATCCCGACCAACAAGCCGGCGCGGATTGTTCTCTACAACGAGACCTTCGGCGTGCCATGCGGCGGGACCCACGTCCGCGATGTGACCGACGTCGGCAGGCTGAGCATTCCCAAGATCAAGTCGAAGAAGGGCGTCACCAAGGTGTCGTATGCGGTGGAGGGCGTTAGCTGACCGCTTCGGTTGCGTCTTCGACTGATGCCGTTTGGAACGGTGACAGCGCCAGGATCAGCGCGGCCAGCAGCAGAATACCGGCGGCGAAACCGAGCGCGACGACGGGACCGAACGCCGTTGCCAGCAAGCCTCCCAGCGGAGCGCCCACCACGATCATGCCGCGGTTCACGGACCGTCTCGTTGCGCTCATTCGGGCGGTCAGCGCGTCCGGGGTGACTCCCTGCCAATACCCCATTTCCAGCGGCCCTTCAGCTCCCATCGCCAGCCCGAAGAGGAACTGACCGAGGAACGCGCACGCGAACGCCGCCCACACCGCGGGCGGCCAGCTTTCGATGCTCCCGCCGCCCGTCTGCCCAGCCGCTATCAGCGGTGCAATAACCACGACGACGACGGCGGCCGGCTGAATCAGCCGCGCCGCCACCATGACCCGCCCAAGACGCCAGCGTTCGCCCCAGCCCGGCGACAGCGTGGTGCCGAGCACTGCGCCGATGCCTGCTCCGCCAAGGACCAGGCCCAAACCGAGGGCGCCGAGCTGGAGTTCCTTCAGGATCAGCGCAGGGAGGACCGTGCCGAGCATCGCTGAGCCGACGAACCAGACGTGAGTGCTTAGCGCCAGGGGCCGGAGCATCCGGTGTCCGTAAATCCACCGCAGGCCCTCGGCGATCCGGCTGCGCACCGTCGTCGTACTGGTGATCGGCGGTTCACGGGAAGGAACGGTGAGCAGCACAAGGCCGGAGAGCAGGTAGCTGAGCGCGTCGATAAGGAGCGCGAAGGGCGCACTGACGAGAGCGACGACCGCGCCGGCGACCGCCCCGCCCGAGGCCTGAGCCACCGTTTCACTCTGCTGCAGCCGGGCGTTCGCGTGGACCAACCGGGGCCGGGCCACCAACTGGGGAAGGAAGGACTGATAGGCCGCGTCACCGGCCAGGGCGAGGGTGCCGAACAGAAACATCAACACCACCAGCAATGGAATGGACGCAGAGCCCAGAAGTGCGAACAGACACAGTGCGGCGAGGACCGCTGCGCGTCCCAGATCCGCCGCCACCAGCACGGTGCGCCGGCGGAAGCGGTCCACCAGCACGCCGGCCAGCAAACCGAAGAGCAGGTAGGGAAGCCAGCGGGCGGCATTGACGGCGCCCTGATCCAGGGCCGTCCCGTCCAGCGTGACCAGGATGAGCACGGAGAGCGCCACGGTGGTGAGGTAGGTGCCGAAGTCCGACACCGTCGAGGCGAGCCAGAACCGGACAAAAGCGCGGTTCCGGCGGAGCTGCATGTGCTGCTGCACCCGCTCAGTCAGGAGGCGCGGGCGAGCTGGCGGATGGGAACCCACCGTGACGCGAGGCGGCGGTACGCGGCGGCCGCGCCGGTCATGTCCGCTTCCGCGAGGCACTCGATGCCCATCCGGACGTCCATGGGGGACTCGTCAGGGAACACCAGATCCGCCACCGGCCCGTAATCCAGCTCGACGATGGCATCACGACGGAAGGACTCAAGCCACTCCGTAATTTCGCTCAGCTCTTCAAGCAGGTCCAGTTCCGGGGCGGCAATGGCGAGGCTGGCGGACGCCCGCCTGGCACGGTCAATCCCCTCGCCGATGGTCACCGCGACGCGGACGGTGTGGACCTCGCCGTCGTCGTCAACCACCTCCGTGAGGTCGTCCTCGTGGATGAGCACAAACCAGGCGAAGGGGACCCCCCAGGTGGCCGACCGGGTATGCAGCTTTGCGGTGGAATCGGCCAGGGTTTCCGGGTCCAGCCGCGCCTGATGGGCTTCACGGGAAACCTCGGGAAGGAGCACGTCCATCAGCGGACCGCGAATGGTCTGCTCCAGGGATTCGGCGGCCAGGAAGGTGCGTACCGCGAGCTGGTTGGGGCAGTAGTAGGGCGCAGTGGTGCCGTTGCTGCGGGGGAAATGCAGCACACGCACGAGGTCCTGGGCATGGTGGGGGAAGGGGTCGGAGACCGCACGCGTGATGCGGCGAAGGGCGTCCAAGCGGTCCAGGTGTTCGGTGACCCTGCGCCTACGGGTGCGCTGTTCGAGGATGGCGAGCTGTTGCGCGTCACTGAAGGCATCGAGCGGTTCGTAAATTCGCAGGAAAGAGACGTAGGGAAAGCTGCGGCCCGTGCCCGGTACGTCAGCCATGGGTCAGGTCAGCTCCACAATGACCGGTGCGTGGTCTGATGCGCCCTTGCCCTTGCGTTCCTCACGGTCGATTGATGCGCCGCGGACGCGCTCGGCGAGGGCGGGCGAGGTCAGGATGAAGTCGATTCGCATGCCCATGCGCTTGGGGAAACTCAGCTGCTTGTAGTCCCAGTAGGTGTAGACGCCGGGGCCGGGGGTATGCGGGCGGACGACGTCGGTGAAGCCGGAATTCTCGAAGGCATGGAACGCGGCGCGCTCCGGCGGGCTGACATGGGTGTAGCCGTTGTTGAGGAAGAGGTCAATGTCCCAGACATCCTCATCCTGGGGCGCAATGTTCCAGTCGCCGGTTAGCGCCACCTGGGCTGAGGGGTCGGATTCCAGCAGCCCGACGGCGTGCTTGCGGAGCAGCTCCAGCCACTCCACCTTATAGGCCATATGCGGGTCTCCGAGCGCCCGCCCGTTCGGAACGTACAGGCTCCAGACTCGAACGCCGCCACACGTGGCGCCGATCGCGCGGGCCTCCTGCACCGGGTCCGTGTCCTTGCCGAACACCGGCTGGTCCGGGAACGTGCGCTCGACGTCGGTCAGCCCAACCCGGGACGCGATGGCGACGCCGTTCCACTGGCTCATTCCGAAGTGGGCCACCTCGTAGCCGCTCTTCTCGAACATGTCCCAGGGGAAGTTGTCGTCTTTGCATTTGGTTTCCTGGATGGCAAGGACGTCCACATCGGAGCGGTCAAGCCAGGCTTCCACGCGGTCGGCACGGGCTCGGAGGGAATTGACGTTCCAGGTAGCGATCTTCACAGAAGCTACGTTACCTAATCAGCGCCACCAGGAATCGTGGATGGAAACCGGAACCGTCCGCTTGTGCCGGGTCATGAGGTAGCGGCGCTCGATCGAGTGCGCAGCTTCCTCGGGGACGTCCCGGCCCTCGAGGTAGTCGTCGATCTGCTCGTAGGTGAGGCCAAGCTCATGCTCGTCGGTCTGGCCCGGGTTCTCATCGAGCAGGTCTGCGGTGGGAATCTTGTTGTACAGGCGCTCTTCCGCGCCGAGTTCCTTCAGCACTTGGCGGTTCTGCCTCTTGTTCAGTCCGAACAGCGGAAGGATGTCCGCCCCGCCGTCGCCGTACTTGGTGAAGAATCCCGTGACTGACTCCGCGCCGTGGTCGGTGCCGATGACCAGCAGGTTGTCATCGCCGGCAAGGGCGTACTGCGCCACCATCCGTACGCGCGCCTTGACGTTGCCCTTGTTGAAATCGGACATTTCATTACCGGCAGCGCTGGTGAACTCACGCTGGAAACCGTCGACGGCGGGAGCGACGTTGTAAACGACAGACCGGTCCGGATCGATGAACGCCAGAGCCGCCTGGGCATCGTCCTCATCATGCTGGACGTTGTACGGCAGGCGCGCAGCGACGAAGGTGGCATCCGTACCGTCAGCCCGCAGCTCCTCGGCCGCCAGCTGCGCCAGCTTGCCCGCGAGAGTGGAGTCCAGGCCGCCGCTGATTCCGAGCACGAAGCCCTTGGTGCCCGTAGCGCGCACATAGTCCTTCAGGAAGTCGATCCGGCGCCGGATCTCTTCCGCAGCGTCAATGGCGGGCCGGACGCCCATTTCCTCGATGATCTTCGTCTGGAGTTCACGCATAGGGGACAGGCTACTAAACTCCAGGCGCCTACTGCTTGAACGCGGCGTCGAAGGACAACGACGACGGCGCGAAGTCGAACTTCTTGAGGAAGGCCAGCGCCTCGGGGGCTCCGTCCAGGCGGTCCATGCCGGCGTCTTCCCATTCAACCGAGATCGGCCCGTCGTAGCCGATGGCGGTGAGTGCCCTGAAGCTGTCTTCCCAGGGCACGTCGCCGCGTCCGGTGGAGACGAAGTCCCAGCCCCGGCGGGGGTCCCCCCAGGGCAGGTGTGAGGAGAGAATGCCGTTGCGGCCGCCCCCCATCCGCATCTTGGTGTCCTTGCAGTCCACGTGGTAGATCCGGTCCGCGAAGTCGGAAATGAAGGCTACCGGGTCGATCTGCTGCCACATGAAGTGGCTCGGGTCCCAGTTGAGCCCGAAAGCGGAACGGTTGCCGACGGCGTCGAGCGCCCGGCGGGTGGACCAGTAGTCATACGCGATCTCTGACGGGTGCACCTCGTGCGCGAACCGCACGCCGCAGTCATCGAAGACGTCGAGAATGGGGTTCCAGCGGTCGGCGAAGTCCTGGTAACCGGCGTCGATCACGTCCTGGCTGACCGGCGGGAACATCGCGACATACTGCCAGATGGAGGAACCGGTGAAGCCGACGACCGTCTTCACACCGAGTTTCTGCGCGAGCTTGGCGGTGAGCTTCATTTCCTCCGCAGCGCGCTGCCGGACGCCCTCGGGATCGCCGTCTCCCCAGACCTTCGGCCCCACGATGGCTTCGTGGCGGAAGTCAATCGGGCTGTCACAAACAGCCTGGCCTTTGAGGTGGTTCGAGATGGTCCACACCTTCAGGTTGTTGCGCTCCAGGATGTCGAGACGATCCTGAATGTAATCGTCGTCGTCCCAGCGCCACGCGTCGAGGTGGTCACCGGAGACTGCGATCTCAAGGCCGTCATACCCCCACTGCCCGGCGAGTTCGGCCACCTTTTTGAACGGCAGGTCTGCCCACTGCCCGGTGAACAGGGTGAAATTGCGTGCCATGATTTTCTCCTTGTGTAGTAGGTCAGGAAAGAGTGCGGGTAGTGGGGTCCCAGTCCTCGGGCAGGGGCTCGGCCGCAACGGCTGAGCTGGCGACGTCAACGAACGCGTGCCCCTCCACCGATTCGGCGATCGACGCCATGGTGTCCGGGACGTGGAAGGCGGTTTCGCCCTGCGCGCGGTGTGGAACGCCGGCGCGGATCGAGCGGGCCATGTCGAGGACGCCTGTGCCGCGACCGTAGGTGGAACCGACGGACGGGAAGGTCTCCCAGTCTTCGGCGCCGTGGCGGTGGAGGCGGATGTCGCCGTCGAACATGTTGGGATCCGGGAAGGCGATTGTGGCTTCCGACCCGGTGATCTCGACGAAACCGTGCCGGGGAAGCGGTGAATCGAAGCTGAAGTTGCTCGTGGCGGAAGCGCCGCGCTCGAACTGCACCAGGGTGCTCACATGGGTCGGAACGGTGACGGCGAACTCCTCACCGGCGCGCGGGCCGGAGCCGATAATGCGCGTTTCCCGCGACCGTGAACCGAGCGCAGCAACGGTCTCGATCGCACCGAAAGTCTGAACGAGGGTTGTCAGGTAGTAGGGGCCCATGTCGAAAAGCGGGCCGGCGCCCTCCTGGAACAGGAAGGCGGGGTTGGGGTGCCAGGCTTCAGGCCCGGGGGACTGCATGAGGGTCAACGCTGTAAGCGGCACTCCGATGTCCCCACGCTGGATCATCCGGAGGCCCGTTTGCAGGCCGGCGCCGAGGAACGTGTCAGGGGCGCAGCCCAGGCGGAGGCCGGCGTCGGACGCGGCCTTCAGAAGGGACCGGCCGGATTCGCGGTCGAGCGAGAACGGTTTTTCACTCCAGACATGCTTCCCCGCAGCCACAGCGTCGAGGGCGACCGGCACATGTGCGGCGGGAGTGGTCAGGTTGACGATGATGTCGACGTCCGGGTGTGCGAGCGCGTCCTCGACAGTCCCGGAGGCAGCGATCCCGAACTCCTCGGCACGCGCCCGGGCGGCGTCCGGGAAGAGGTCCGCGACGATATGGACCTGAACGTCGGGGAACGCGGTGAGATTGGTCAGGTACTCCTTGCTGATGACGCCGGCGCCAATAATGCCGACGCCCACGGGCCCGCTCATGCTTGTGCCTGCCTGGAGTCCGGCTGCAGGTAACGCAGGCTGTCCTCAAGCGCCTGGAACAGGTCGCCGGCGCTGTCATCAAGCTCGACGACGCCTACTTCCACGGAGGCGGCTGCTGCCAGCACCGCAGGAATGTCCATCCGGCCTGCGCCTGCGCCTACGGCAACCTGCGACTTGTTGTCCTTGTCGACAGCACCGTCCTTGATATGGATATACCGGACACGGTCGCCCAGCTTCTTCAGCAGCTCCGCCGGATTCTGCCCGCCCACTGCCACCCAGTAAGTGTCCACTTCCAGCACGACGGCGGGATCCAGGGCTTCAGCGAGCAATTCAAGACCGGTACGGCCGTCGAAGTCGGTTTCCAGCTCCCACCAGTGGTTGTGGTAGCCAACCGTGACACCGTACTCCGCCCCGAGGAGCGCCACCTCATTGAGCGCCTGGGCGGTCTGAACAATCGCCTCTTCGGTGCTCCAGCGGACAGGATCAACCATGGGATCAATGACAGTGCCGATGCCCAGCGTCCGGGCAGCCTCGAAAATCAGGTCGCGGTCGCCGTCGAGCAGTGGCGCGTGACCGGTTGGCGCGGTCATTCCGTTGCGTTGCAGGGCAACGCTGAGCGCCTCCGTGTTAGCGGCGAAATTGTAGGGCTCGGCCCGAGTGAAGCCCATCGCTGCAAGGCGGTCAATGGTGCCGTCCAGGTCGGCTTCGAGTGCTTCACGGACTGTATAGAGCTGTACTGACAGGGGTGGAGTTGGCACTGTGGGTCCTCTCACTGACGCAAGCCGGAAAACGCTGGTACTAGATGGTCTTGGTCCAGACGCTATCGGCTTCTGCGCTGCGTTCCACCCCGTTCAGGACTTTCTGTACCTGGAGGCCGTCTGCAAAGGACGGCTCCGGCTGGCGGTTCTCGGTGATGGCTTCGACGAAATCCTTGGCCTGATGTGCGAAACCGTGCTCGTAGCCCAAAGCGTGTCCGGTGGGCCACCAGGCTGACATGTAGGGGTGAGCCGGTTCGGTGACCATGATGTTGGTGAAGCCCTGGCGGGTATCAGGTGCAGTTGCGTCGTAGAAGCCGAGCGAGTTCATGTTTTCCAGGTCGAAGGAGATGGCGCCGGTGGACCCGGCCACTTCAATGCGCAGCGCATTCTTGCGGCCGGTGGACATCCGGGTGGCTTCGAATGAACCGACTGCACCGCCGTCGAACCGGCCGGTGAAGAGCGCGAGGTCATCCACGGTAACGTTGCCGCGCTCGGCTGAGGACGTGCCTGCGAGACCTGAGGCTTCGGCCAGCAGCGGGCGTTCATGAACGAAGGTATTGAGGATGCCGCTGACGCCGGTGACTTTCTGGCCGGTGATGAACTGGGAGAGGTCAACCGCGTGTGCGCCGAGGTCCCCGAGGGCTCCGGAGCCGGCCGAGTCTTTCTGCAGGCGCCAGGTCAGCGGAGCTTCAGGGTCAACCAACCAATCCTGCAGGTAGGCGGCACGCACCTGGCGAACCTCGCCGATCGCGCCGGACTGAACCAGGTCCCTCGCGAAGGCTGCCGCCGGAACGCGGCGATAGGTGAAGCCGACCATGGCGAAAACGTTGTTGCCGGCGCGGTCAGCGGCAGCGGCCATCGCTTCAGCTTCTTCGAGGGTGTTGGCGAGCGGCTTCTCGCAGAGGACGTGCTTGCCGGCCTCGAGCGCAGCAATGGCGATCTCCGCGTGGGATCCACCGGGAGTAACGATGTCGATGACGTCGATGTCATCGCGGGCAATGGCAGCCCGCCAGTCCGTATCAGTCTGTTCCCAACCCCATTTGCGCGCCGACGCCTCCACGCCACGGGCATTGCGCCCCACAAGCAGGGCCATCTCCGGCTGGGCCGGCAGGTCAAAGAATCGCGGTGCAACCCGCCATCCCTGTGAATGGGCAGCTCCCATGAATCCGTGTCCGATCAGGGCAACCTTCAGGGGTGGTACGTCGTTGAGCATGTTTCCTCTTTATCCGGCGGCGGTAATAAAAGCAGTTGGATCGAGGTGGGGCGCCCTGTCGCTGGCAAGGGCGCCCCACCTCGATAAGGTTCTACGATTCGAAAGCCGTCGGCAGGTACTGATCGACGTTCTCGCTGGTGACAACCGGTGCGTTCAGAACGATGCGCTTCGGAACTTCCACTTCCACCAGGTCGCTCATGGCCTTGCCCTGAGCGATCAGGCGGGCGAGCAGGATGCCGTCCGCAGCCTGGGTGGCCGGGTAGATGACAGTAGCCTGGAGAACACTCTCGCCCGACTGGATCTCACGCATTGCGTTCGCGGATCCTGCGCCGCCCACCATGAAGAACTCATCGCGGCCTGCGTTGTCGATGGCGGCCAGGACGCCGATGCCCTGATCGTCGTCGTGGTTCCAGATTGCGTCGATCTCGGGAGCAGCGGAGAGCAGCTGCGATGTTGCTGCCTCGCCGCCCTGGACGGTGAAGTCGGCTGCGACGCGGTTGTCCACGTCGAGGCCACAGGATTCCAGTGCGTCCGCGAAGCCCTGGCTGCGGTCCTGCGTCAGCGGCAGCGAGTCGATGCCTGCGATCTCGGCAACCACTGCATCGTCATTGCCCTCGAGCTGCTCGCAGATGTAAGTGCCTGCGCTGACTCCCATTCCGTAGTTGTCGCCCAGGATGGTGGTGCGTGCCGCGAAGGGGCTGGAGAATTCGCGGTCCACGTTGATGACGGGGATGCCGGCTTCCATGGCCTGGGTGGCGACCGGGGTCAGAGCGGCGCCGTCGGTCGGCAGCAGCACGATGGCATCGACGCCGTCGTTGATGAACTGCTCAACCTGGCTGATCTGCAGGTTCGCGTCATTGGTTCCCTCGGCTACGCGCAGATCGATGTCCGGGTAGTTCTCCGCCGTCGCGATTGCAGCGGAGTTGATGGCACCGAGCCAGCCGTGGTCGGCAGCAGGCCCGGAGAACCCGATGACTACGGTGTCGCCCTCGGCCTGGTTGCCCTCAACGGATGCATTGGTGGGCTGCGTGTTGGTGTTGCCCGCTTCGGCAGTACACCCGGTAACAAGGGCACCGACAGCCAGGAAAGCACCGGTGGTGACGAGCATCTTCCGGCCCGTACGAACTGCAAGCATGTGTATCTCCTCAATGAGTTGGGTGCGTCTTCGCGAGCGGAACAGCTTGCCTCTGCAGGCCCGCATCTTCGCGTGACTGCAATCACAATAACAGAAGATTGAGCGAAATCGACGACTTTATACCGATTGCCGACATAATGTGTTAGCTTCGTCTCATGTTCGAAGAAGATCAGCCAAAGCCATTGCTCGAAGTTCGAGGAATCACCAAGCAATTTGCGGGTGTCCAGGCGCTCAAGGGCGTCGACCTGCAGGTGCTTCCGGGCGAAGTCCACTGCGTCATGGGCCAAAACGGAGCCGGCAAATCCACTCTCATCAAAACGCTCTCGGGCGTGCACCAGCCCGACGGCGGCGAGATCCGCTGGGAGGGCGAGCCGATTTCAATTCCGAGCCCCACCGCAGCACTGGATCTCGGCATCGCCACCATGTACCAGGAACTTGACGTCGTGGACGGACTCTCCGTCGCCGAGAACATCTTCCTCGGCCATGAGCGGGCCAGCGGCGGCGTGCTCCACGTAAAGAAGACCAACGCAATTGCCCGCAATCTGTTGAAGCGGCTTGGGCACGGCAGCCTGTCGCCGTCCACCGAGGTTGGTACGCTTTCGGCTGCCAACAAGCAGATCGTGAGCATGGCGCGCGCCCTGTCTCGGGACATCAAGCTGATCATCATGGATGAGCCCAGTGCCATCTTGGACTCCGGCGAGGTCGCCAACCTGTTCCGCGTTGTTCGGGAACTCACCGCGCAGGGCATCGCCGTCGTCTATATCTCCCACCGGCTCGAAGAGATCCGGCAGATTGGTGACCGCATCTCCGTCATCAAGGATGGCCGCAGCACCGCGAGCGGGCTCAGTGTCACTGACACCCCGAAGGCGGAACTCATTCGGCGCATGACCGGCCGCGACGTCGAGAACGTCTTTCCGGAGGGACAGCCGGTGGCGTCCGACGCACCCGTGGTCCTGGAGGTGGACAACCTGGAACTCGACGGCCACTTCGAAAATGTCAGCTTCACGGTGCGCGCAGGGGAAATCGTCGGCTTCGCCGGGCTTGTCGGATCCAAGCGGTCCGAGATTCTCGAGACAATTTACGGTGCGCGCAAGTCTTCCTCAGGGAAGGTGTCCGTGAACGGCAAGCTGCTCAAGCCCGGATCCATTCCCGCCGCGGTCAACGCAGGAATCGGACTTTCGCCGGAGGAACGCAAAAGTCAGGGCCTGATCCTCGACGAGCCGATCTTCAAGAACGTGACGCTCTCAAGCTTCGAACGGTTTGCTCGGGCCGGCAGCCTCAATGAGCGTGCAGAGCGGGATGCAGCACGCGAGCAGATTGCCGCCCTGGAGCTGCGTCCAGCCGATCCGGATCGCCCTGCCCGCACTCTTTCCGGCGGAAATCAGCAAAAGATCCTGCTCGCCCGCTGGCTGGTGCACGGAACTTCGGTCCTCCTGCTGGATGAACCGACCCGCGGCGTTGACGTCGGCGCGCGTGCTGAAATCTACGCTCTCATCCGCAGACTCGCGACAGCCGGAACGGCAATCATCGTCGTCTCCAGCGAAATCGAGGAGGTGCTCGGCCTCGCGGACAACGTTCTCGTTATCGATGACGGCAGAGTACTCACTCACACCAAAGCAAGCGATCTAGACGAGCACGGAGTGCTCGACCTCGTCATGAAGGGAAGTGCCGCGTGAGCGAGCAGAATACCAAGGTGGCTGAACCGCGTCCCGACGCGACGGCCGACCATAGCGCACCCAGGGCCAACCCCGTGCAGAACTTCCTGAGAGGTCCGGCGGGGCGGAACGTGGGACTGGTCATCGCACTCGCGCTGCTCTTCGTCGTGGGAGCGGCCACCAGCGGGGACCGGTTCCTCAACCCGGAAAACATGCTCACCATCCTGCGGTACGCATCGATCATCGGCGTAGTGAGTGTCGGTGTCACCTTTGTCATCACCGCGGGCGGCATCGACCTCTCGGTGGGCTCGGTGCTCGGCCTGACCTCGGTGGTTGCGAGCCTCACCAGCGTGCAGTTGGCAGCGACCCAGTCATCCTGGATCCTCATGGTGATTGTGGCACTGGCGGTCGGCGCCTTCGCCGGTCTGGTCAATGGACTGGTGGTCGCTTATGGCAACGTCGTCTCGTTCATTGCCACTCTTGCCATGTTGGTCGGCGCTCGCGGGCTTGCCGAACTCATCTCCGGCCGCAGCACTCAGATTGTGACCAACCGCGACTTCTCGCAAATTATGCGCAGTGATGTGCTGGGCATTCCGATCCTGGTCTGGATTTTTGTCATCGTGGCCGTGGCGGGCTGGTTCCTCCTGAATCGCACCACCTTTGGCCGCCGGACCATCGCCATCGGCGGAAATCTTGAGGCGGCCCGGCTCGCGGGTATCAAGGTGAAGCGCCACCAGGTCTACCTGTACGTCCTCGCGGGTCTCACCGCCGGCATTGGCGGGGTCATGATGCTCGGCCGCACCACAGCGGGCACGTCCACCCACGGTCTGCTCCTCGAACTCGAGGTAATCGCCGCAGTCGTCGTCGGTGGAACCCTTCTGATCGGTGGGCGCGGAACCATCATGGGAACCGTCCTCGGCGTGCTGATCTTCAGCACCCTGGTGAACGTTTTCACCCAAAACAACCTGGACACCTCCATCCAGGCGCTGGTCCGCGGCCTGATTCTCGTCGTAGCGGTCCTGCTGCAGCAGCGCTTCGCAAACCGCGGCAAAACACGACGGGCAAAAGCCAAGCCGGTGAAGGTCTAGCCGGAAGCTGGTTGCAGCCCACCAGCCGGCTCCCGGGCACCGGGAGCCGGCGGAACCGGAGGATGAGTCGGTGAACCTGAACGTGGACCATGCGCTGAAGGGCAATACGGACCTCGAGCTGGTCGAAGATGCGATCCAGCGATTCTTCATCGACGCGAAACTCCGCGCTGTATCGGTCAACGCGACCTACCTGGGGCTTTGGGAAGCTCTCGAACGGGCAACCGCGGGCGGCAAACGCTCCCGCCCGCGGTTGGTGATGCTCGCCTACCGGCAGCTCGGGGGCGCCGACTTCCCGAGCGCGGCGCAGTTGGCGGCTTCCTACGAGCTCCTGCACAGTGCGCTGATCATTCACGATGACGTCATTGACCGCGACTTCGTGCGTCGCGGCAATCCCAACGTGTCCGGCCACTACCGGAACAGGGCATTGCGTGCCGGTGTACCTTCAGCGCCCGCAGAACATGCGGGAGTATCGGCGGGCGTGCTTGCCGGCGACCTCGCCCTCTCGGGTGCCTTCCGGCTGTTGAGAAGCATCGATGCCTCTGTCGCCGTGCGCCGGCGGCTTGACGAGATTCTCGACGACGCCATTTTCTGCTCCGTGGGCGGCGAGGTTCTCGACATCGAGTTCAGCCGCACGGCGGACATGCCTTCCCTCGAGGACATCACCAAAACGGCGCACCAGAAAACCTCGGTCTACTCATTTGAGGCACCGCTGCAGGCCGGCGCCGTGTTGGCGTGTGCGCCCGAACCGGCTGTCGCCGCGCTGACCTCCTTTGGGCGTTACGCGGGTATCGCTTACCAGGTAGCCGATGACGTGCTGGGGGTGTTCGGTAAGGAAAGCCGCACCGGAAAAACCACCTGCGCAGCAGCCTCGAGCGCATGCTCTTCTCCGTCATCGAAGACGTAGAGTCCAACTAACCTCATTCCGGCCTCTCCACAGCAGCAGCCGCGCCGCAACCGCCCCGCCGTACACACCCGCGTTTCCCCGTTATCATGAAGGAACAAATCCGGCACCGAGGCGATCTGCCAGGAAGGCGCGTTCCTCCGAAATGACTTCGCCCGCGCAGGATGAACGCATTCGCCGCACGGTTGCGGGTACCAACCTCGGCAATAACCGCGATTCAACCCGGCAGCACAATCTCTCAACGGTGCTGCGGCTCGTGCACTCCATGGCGGGCGTCTCCCGCGCACAGCTCACCCGGGCCACCGGGCTCAACCGTTCGACCATCGCCGCACTTGTCGGCGAACTGGTCCAGCTGGGCCTCGTAATGGAGAGCAACCTCGACCTGGCGCAGCAGCACGGCCGCCCCAGCATCATGATCGAGCCGAGCCGCGGGGCGCTGGCGCTGTCCGTGAACCCGGATATTGACGTCGTCAGCGTGGCGCTTGTTTCGCTCGGCGGCCACATCGTGAATCCGGTACGGTTCCATACGGTTCGTGCGCCATCGGTCGCCGAAGTGGTGAACATCGTGAAAGCGGTCTACTCGGGAATGCGCACGTCGCTGCCCACCGGACACCGGATCATGGGGGTGGGGCTGGCCATTCCAGGGCTGGTGGATCCCGGAGACGGAACCGTTATCGAAGCGCCGCACCTCGGCTGGCGTGATGAACCGCTTGCCGCACTCCTCAGCGATGCGCTGAAGCTTCCGGTCATCGCCGCGAACGACGCCGTTGTGGGTGCCCGTGCCCAGGCGACCTTCGGCGCGGGCCGCGACGTGTCAGACCTCGTCTATCTCTATGGGGGAGCCAGCGGTATCGGCGGAGGTGTCATCAGCGGCGGCCGTCTCATCAGCGGCGCCACCGGGTTTGCAGGTCAGCTGGGACACACCCATGTGCGTTCCAGCGGCGCGGCGTGCACGTGCGGGTCTTCCGGCTGCCTGGAAGCCGAGGTCACGCGCGAAGAGCTGATTGCCGCCGTCGGTCTCCCTGCGGGTGAGACGGAGAACCTTGAAGAAGCAGTGATGGAGAAGCTGCAGCAAGAGGGGTCCCAGGAGCTGAGGGAGATCATCGAGCGGCAGGTCCAGCTCCTGGCCGTAGGGCTCAAGAGCGTCGTCAACCTGCTGAATCCCTCCATGATCGTGCTGGGAGGGTTCCTGCGGATCCTGGATCGCGCCGCCCCCGACGCCCTGAGCGAGGCACTGCGGACTCCGGGTACGCGCGGCCCGAGGGAGCGCGTGGCCATTGAACTGGCTCCCCTGGGCGAAGATCCTATCCTGGTCGGCGCCGCGGAGCTCGCGTTCGAACCCCTCATCCGGAATCCCGCCGGCTTCCTGCGCCTCCATGCCTGAGAGACATCGATGCAGCCCGGTTGCCTCGCTTTACTTCGGGTGATCTATCGCCACGTTCTGTCGAAAGTGTGCTGTAATTAGTCGATGAGTGACATAAGTAGCTTCAATGGCCTTGGTTCCTCTGGAGCAAGCGAGTTGTTCCAGATCCTGCGCGATGGCCGCCCCCGCACCCGCACTGAGCTCGCCGAGCAGATGGGGCTGGCGCGATCGACGGTCACGCTGCGCATTGAAGCGCTGATGGAATTGGGCCTCGTGGGTTTCGTCGACGACGCCGTTTCCACCGGTGGACGGCCATCCTCCCGCATTGCGTTGAAGGCCGGCAGCAAGGTCGTCCTGGGCGTAGACATTGGCGCCTCCCACCTGCGCGTGGCCGTCACTGACCTGACCGGCCACCGTCTGCGTGAGGCCGGTAGGACCATCGAGGTCACGCAGGGCCCCGACGTCGTACTGCAGGCTGTTGTCGAGTTGGGAACCGAGCTGCTTGAAGGCACCGGGCGTGCCATGACGGACCTTCTGGCAATTGGAATCGGCGTACCGGGTCCTGTAGAACACAGGACCGGCAGGCCCATCAACCCTCCGATCATGCCCGGCTGGAACGGCTTCGACGTTCCCGGTCATCTGCAGGACCACTTCCACGTCCCGATCCTCGTGGACAACGACGTGAACATCATGGCGCTGGGCGAGCGCAATGTCGCCTGGCCGAAGGTGGACAACCTCATCTTCGTGAAGGTTGCCACCGGTATCGGCTCGGGGATTGTGTCCAGCGGCATGCTGCAGCGCGGCGCTGACGGAGTGGCCGGGGATATCGGCCATATCCGCGTGCACAACGGCGGTGGCGTGCCCTGTCACTGCGGAAACAAGGACTGCCTCGAAGCGGTCGCTTCAGGACCGGCCGTCGCCTCGAAACTTCGCGCGCTGGGCCTGGAAGCGAACACCAGCGAGGACGTGGTGCGACTGGTCAGCGCCGGCACCACTGAAGCCGTGCACGCGGTGCGTCAGGCTGGCAGGGACGTGGGTGAGGTTCTTTCCGCCTGCGTGAGCCTCATCAATCCGTCGGTGATCGTCATCGGCGGCTCGATGGCCCTTACCGGCGAGCATTTCATCGCCGGTATCCGTGAGGTGGTCTACTCGCGCACAATTCCGCTGGCAACCCAGCATCTCCAGATTGTCCAGTCGAGCTCCGGATTGGACGCCGGCGTTCTCGGCGCCAGCATGCTCGCCATCCACCATGCCATGTCTCCACAGCGCATCGATGCAATGGTTCTGGGCCTCTCCGGCTCCATGGTGGGCTAGGCCGCTCGGCGACATTCTCCCGACGCTCGCCGACTTTTGCTTGACAGACAACAAAACCCGGAATTAGTCTCAAATCACAAAGCCCGGACGACGGCGGCACTACCTCCCGGTATGCGTCTCCTCAGTCCGGCCAGGCAAGAGGGCAACACTTTCTGTCTGGATTCTCCGCGCAAAAACGCGGGAAATCTGGGGATTCATGACGGCGAAGGCGTTCACCAGATCGACATCATGAGTTCCTGCCACCATCGCGTCTGTTACTGATCGACGGCAACGGTGGATCGCGGAGGCTGCGGCGAGGACGCTGCGGGTGAAGCAACCAACCGTGGGCGGCTCTGCTGTCCGGCCGAGTTCAGTGTCTGCCGCGAGCCCCGTAATCAACTGCTGCGCTGCAGCTTCGCATGCTTCCTGCACCAAAGCCGGTGGAGGAACGCATCCAGTGCCAGGAAAGGCAAACATATGTGCTTCGGATTCAATGCCCCAGGCGCCCTTCGTCGTTCATTGGAAGAGAAGGGGGTCGATCGGCGCAGTTTCCTCAGGGGAGCAGCGGCGGTGGGCGTGGGTGTAGGCCTCGCCGGCGTCGGCGGGACTGCTGCCATCGCGGCTCCCGGCGGCAGGAAGGGCCGGCCGGTTCCTCCCGGACTCATCAGCATCCAGCTGTACACGCTGCGTTCGATCATGCGTGGCGAAGGCGTGGATGCAACGCTGGCGAGCCTTGCCGATTTCGGTTACACCAAGGTTGAGCTGGCCGGTCTGTACGGACGCACCGCCGACTCAATGCGCTCAACCCTCGATTCACTCGGCATCACCCCTTCTTCGAGCCACGACGGCATCAGTTCCTCGCCGGCCGCACTTGAAACGAAGATCGCGAACGCCGTCACACTCGGCCAGACCCACATCAACGTGCCGTACCTGGCTTCCAGCGCTGCAGATGACTGGCGCCGCTGGGCCGACCAGATGAACGTCGAGGCCGCCGCGGCGCGCGAGGCCGGGCTGAAGTACGGCTACCACAATCACGCTCACGAGTTCACTACGGATCTGGGCGGCGGAGTGACCCCGTGGGACATCTTCACCAGCCGTCTCGATCCCAAACTGGTTCACCTTGAGGTTGACCTGTACTGGGCTGTCACCGGCGGTGTAGGCGTTGGCGCAGCCGATCCCATCCAGTTCGCCATCGACACGATCCACCAGGCTCCGCAGAAGGTTCTGCAGTACCACGTGAAGGATCGCGATTCTTCGGGCGATTTCGCCGATCTCGGAACCGGAACCATCGACTTCGCGCGCATCTTCCAAGCCCACAAGCCCAAGGAATACATCGTCGAGAACGATCAGCCGGACGTAACTCCGCTGCAGACGGCCGAGGTGGGCTACGACTACCTGCGGGCGCTCCGCTTCTAGCGGGACCAGCTTCCGGTAAACCTGCCAGGCCGTAGAAGCCGGCCCGGTGCCTTCACTTAGGGCACCGGGCCGGCTTTCGTCGTCGGGCCCTTCATCCGGGTCCATCTACCTTCAGCGCGTGCCGTTCCGTGCAGGTTTGCGCCCGAAAACCGTGTGTCGCAGCTGGACAAGCCGGGTAGCGCGGGCATCGCAGCGGCAAACCTGCACGAAATCGTCCGGGCCGCCGGCGCTCACCGGATCACCCGCCCGGAGAGCACTGCGCGCACCCGGCTCAGGACGTAGTCCTGATTGAACATGACGTCCTCGTAGCTGAAGCGAAGATACAGGTAGCCCCGAGCGATCAACTCGTTGTTCCTGCGCCTGTCACGGTTCCGAGCCGCGCGGTCAGAGTGGTACTTGTCCCCGTCAACCTCGACCACAAGAAAACCCTCCAGGACGAAATCAACCCGTCCCACTCCTTCGATGGGCACCTGCGTTTCGCAATGAAAGCCGGCACGCCGAAACAGGATCCGAGCTACTACCTCGATTGCTGATTCCCCACATCCGGTCACAAGCTCCAGAGCGGCACGGGCCTTTCCGTTCCGGTTACCCTGCAGCCGCTCCTCGAGGAAGGACTTCACATTATCTCCCCGCCGCAGGGAGCTCTCGACGACGACGGCCGCATCAACCGGCGGAAGACATTGAAGCGCATGAATCAGGGTGTCGACAACGCCGGTGACAGGGAGGTGCGGATGCGGATCGACCGTGCGGAACTGATGGTTCACATATTTGCCGCCGCTTCTCCCGACGGAGCTGACGTGCAGTCGGGTGGGAGGGGTGAGCAGCCACAGTCCATGGTGAGCTGCTGCCGAAGCGCAGGTGAGGCGCGCATTCATCCGAAGCGCGGCAACGTAATCGCCAGGTGCATCGGGGAGGGCGTAAATGCCCTTCCGCACGTGGACCAACGTCCCGTCGTCCACCGCGGTGCGCAATTGTCGGCGTGAGACACCCCAGCTGAGGAGGTCGCCGGTTCTGGCGACGGAACCTGATCGGCGTAAGGCATTGAGAACATCCATTCCGCTATTGCACAGAGCCGTCGCGTCCGTTGGTGCCTGGAACGGCCGTATGTGGACAACCTCGGTGATGTGGAGCAGAAGTCGGGCCTCCGGCGCGTGCGGTTCCGTGCAGGTTTGCGCCCGGAAACCGTGTGTCGCAGTTCGACACGCCGGGTAGCGCGGGCATCGCAGCGGCAAACATGCACGGAATCGTCTCGGCGTCGCACGAAACGGGCCATCAGGGCCGCCCCTACTAAACTGGTTCCCATGACCGATATCCCCGCCGCCCGTGACCGACTCCGCGATCTCATCCTGGAACTGGCTGTGGTGAGGGGGAAGGTAACGCTCTCCAGCGGCAAGGAGGCGGACTACTACATCGATCTTCGCCGGGTCACCCTGCATCACGAAGCGTCCGCACTGGTGGGCGAGGTCATGCTGGACCTGCTCGACGACGCCGGCATCACCTTTCAGAGCGCAGGCGGCCTGACGATGGGGGCAGATCCGGTGGGAACCGCGCTGATGCATGCCGCCTCACGCGATGGGCGCGCCATCGACGCTTTCGTCGTCCGTAAAGCCCAGAAGACCTACGGGATGGGCCGCCAGGTTGAGGGGCCGGAGGTCGCCGGCCGCGACGTCGTCGTGCTTGAAGACACCTCCACTACCGGCGGTTCAGCGCTGACCGCGGTCGAGGGCGTACGCAACGCGGGCGGCAATGTGAAAGCAGTTGCCGTCATCGTGGATCGCGACACCGGCTCAAAGGAACGGATCGAGTCGGAGGCGGGCGTTCCGTACCTCTTCGCTTTCAGCAAGGATGAGCTCGGTCTGGAGTAATGGCCAGGCCATGACCGACGAACCTAAGCGGCTCCTTGAGTACGCGCATGGCCTGAAGGGCATGTCGCGCCGGCGTTTCCTCACGGGTTCCGCACTCGGTCTGGCGCTGGCCACAGACCTGTTCGTCACGCGGCAGATCCAGGAGGCGCGCGAGGAACTCACCATCATTCCGGTCGACGACGAGTACGCCGACGCCGCCTTCCCCAACGCCCGCTGGATCCTGTTCCCCGGATACAAGACCAGCTGGGAGGAGGGCGTCTGGATCATGAACTCGCTACGCCCGGTGTTGAGCCGACGTGCACGGCTGGCGGTCATGGGTTACTCCAACCGTGGACTCGACGTCTCCACCATCGTGGGATCGCTTCGCCGCTACATCCGTACGCAGCAGATTGACACCCTGTACTTCTACGGACACAGCTTCGGCGGGATGGTGGCCGTCGAGGTTGCCTCACGGTTGCGGGAGGTCGGTATTGATGTCCGTTTCGTCCTGCTGGACTCCAGCCCGCATGACCGCTTCGATGTCATTGACCAGGCCATGTTCGACGGCGTGGTCTACCTTTACGAGGCCGGCTACCGGGTGCCTACGATTCTTCGCGGTGGATATGAGCTGGCGGAGCGCATTGTTCACAAGAACGAGCGCACCTGGTCGCAGATTGTTGACCAGACTCTTGAGCAGCTGTCGCCGCTGGCTCCGTCGAGCGTGCTCATCCAGTCCCAGGCGTCCTACATCTTCCACTACAACGTCACCAGGTTCAGCCTCGGCAGCAGCACCGAACTGGCTTTCATCGGCAACCCGAATGACGGCACGGTGGATTACGCAACGGCCAGGCCCGGCTGGGCGGCGGCCTTCCCCGACAATATGGTCTCAGCCGACCTCATCACTGAAGGCGCCCTCCCCGCGCACGCCAGCCCACAGTGGAACCCGTTGATCTACCAGGCGGTGGCGCGGGAACTGCAGCAGGAATTCCTTCCGATACCCACGGGCGGAAAAACGAAGAGCTACAACTGACCGCCCACTGCCTACTGTCGGCACCTAATCGCTAACGGCGCAGCGAACCGCGCAGCGAGCGGAGTTCAGCCTCGCTCATCCCAGCGCCCAGCAGGTAGTCATCAACTGAACCGTGGTCCCGATTCAGACCGGTGAGGAATGTGGCCATTGCTTCCGCCGGAGCCGTCAGGATGACCGGAAGGTCCGTCGGCATGTCGTGCGCCGGCAGCTGACTTGCCCAGAGCTCCGCGAGCGCCGGCAGGATCTGCGGCAGCGCGCCGGTGGTGTGGGCGTAGTCCTCGATGATCAGCTCCTCCTCCACCCCGGCAACCAGGAGTACGACGGCGGTGATCACCCCGGTGCGGTCCTTACCTGCCGCGCAGTGCACGAGGGTGGTGCGGCCCGCACCGATAGGGCGCAGTGCATTCAGGACAGCATCCGGGCGGGCGGTCAACCAGTTGAGGTAGTAGTTGCCCAGGTCCTCTGCGGTCTGCAGGAGCAGCGTGGCTGCAGGGTCGGCGTCGGCTGGATCCAGGGGTGCGGCAATGACGTCGATTCCGGCGTCGTGCGCCAACTGCCAGGGCACCTTGCCGGCCTCGCGCTCACTGCGCAGGTCCACGATCGTCTCGATGCCCTGCCGGGAGAGAAACTCCATGGTGGCTTCGGCGTCCCACCCGAAGGGCTGGCTGGACCGGTAAACCCGGCCGCGGGCAGGTGCGTTGGAGCTGCCCGCCGTGAGCTCGCCGATGTCCCGCAGGTTGAGAATGCCGGCCATCAGACCTGCTCGATCAGGTCCTGAACGGAGTCGACAATCTGCGCCGGCCGGAAGGGGTACGCCTCAATATCTGCCCGCTGCGTGATGCCTGTGAGTACGAGGACGGTATGCAGGCCAGCCTCCATGCCCGCGATGATGTCGGTATCCATGCGGTCGCCCACCATGGCTGTGGTCTCCGAGTGCGCGTCGATCTGGTTCATGGCCGAGCGGAACATCATGGGGTTCGGCTTGCCCACAATGTAGGGCTCGCGGTTGGTTGCTGCCGTGATGAGCGCAGCTATCGCCCCCGTGGCGGGCAGCGGACCCTCCTTCGACGGGCCGGTGGTGTCCGGGTTGGTGGCGATGAACCGGGCGCCCTCGAGGATCAGGCGGATGGCCTTGGTGATCGCTTCGAACGAGTAGGTGCGGGTTTCGCCGAGCACCACGTAGTCCGGGTTCTGGTCGGTGAGGACAAAGCCGGCCTCATGCAGCGCCGTCGTCAGTCCGGCCTCACCGATCACATAGGCGCGGCCTCCCGGTAACTGGTCACGCAGGAACTGCGCGGTGGCGAGCGCCGACGTCCACAGGTTTTCCTCCGGAACCTCAAGTCCTGACGCCTTCAGCCGCGCCGCGAGATCACGGGGGGTGTAGATGGAGTTGTTCGTGAGGACGAGAAAGCGGCGGGAAGTTGCGACCCAGCGGTCGATCAGTTCTGCCGCTCCGGGGATCGCCTGGTTCTCATGTACCAGGACGCCGTCCATATCGGTCAGCCAGCACTCAATGTGTTCGTTTTCGCGCATTCGCTTCTTCTCTGACGACGGTGGAAAAGGACAAAATCCGAGCTCAGTCTTTCACCTTAGTCTTGGGGGGTGGAAGAAACTGTGGAAAACGCTCCGGCAACAGTGGGCGTGGGGCCCTGGGAAGGCGTCTGGCCCTCCGGACCCCAGTGGGATCCGGAGCTGCTTGCGCACGGGGACACCCGGAACGTGGTTGATGAATACCGTTACTGGAATCACGACGCGATCGTCGCCGACCTGGACTCGAAGCGTCACAACTTCCATGTGGCCATCGAAAACTGGCAGCACGATCTGAATATCGGCTCGGTGGTCCGCACGGCCAACGCTTTCCTTGCCCGTGAAGTTCACATCATCGGACGACGCCGGTGGAACCGCCGGGGCGCGATGGTCACCGACCGCTACCAGCACGTGCGCCACCATCCCACCGTTGAGGAATTCGTCGAGTGGGCGCAGTCGGCCGGTCTGAGGGTGATCGGTATCGACAACTTTCCGGACTCGGTGCCGCTGGAGACCTACGAGTTGCCGCGCGATTGCGTCCTCGTGTTCGGGCAGGAGGGCCCTGGTCTCACACCCGAGGTCCACGCCGCGGCCGACGCCACGTTATCCATCGCCCAGTTCGGATCCACGCGGTCAATCAACGCGTCGGCGGCAGCAGCCATCGCGATGCACGGGTGGGTGCGCCGACATGTGTTTGGTCAGCTTGCGGTCCCCGGCAGCTAGGCTCTCCGCCCAACGTCGATCCGTCCGGCGTCGATCGAGTCGACGGCATCACGCATACGGGTGAGGAAGTCAACGACGACGGCAGCGTCCTCAGTACTGAGGGTTCCGGCGACTTCCATCATTTTTGTGTGCATGTTGCCCATGGCCTGCCGTAACTCGCAGTCTGCCTCCGAGGTGGCTTCGAGTACCAGCGCCCTGCGGTCTTTCGGGTGCGGCTTGCGGCGAACGTGACCAGTGCGGGCCAGCCGGTCGATAAGGGTGGTGGTGGACGCTGAGGAGATACCGAGCCTGGCGGCAAGTTCCTTGGGACTGACTTCCCGGCCGTCCTGCTGCGCCTCAAAGAGGTGGCGCAGGGCGAGGATGTCAGTCTCGTTCATTCCCATGGACGAACGTGTTCGGCGGCGCATCGCCGATTCCGCTGCCCGGTACTCCCGCAGGGCATCGAGCACGTCCTTCCCCTCTGAAGACAACCCATACCAGTAGCCCGGCGTTCGGGGTAGGGCCTGCGGGCTGGTGCTCATGCCGATCATCTTAGCATTCTTACTAGCTGACCTTGCAGAATGTCATCCTTATAGATAGGTTACCTAGTGAAATAGAAGACGAATTACTAGCTTGACTAAGTATCAGGGAATGGAAGTACCGGCGATGTCCCTCATGACCACGAGTTCCTATGTTGACGACCAGTACGGGAAGCTTTCGCATTGCGGTGAAGCGATGTCGGTCGTCGCCGGCAGCCGGGGCTACTTCCAGCCGGCGGACGGCTACGCTACCTGGCGCTGCTTCTGCGGTTTCCAGCAGGATGGTCCCGCCGCCATGGACCTGGGCGCTGACGAGGTGCAATTGCTGGGCATTCGATGAGCTTCACCGCCGAAGCCCCGCCGGTCATCCGATCAGATGAACCGCACCTCGCCGCTCTGCTGCGACAGGTGGGACTCGGCGACGAGAAGTCTTTTGCCTCCCTGTACCGACACACCAGCGGGAGAATTTTCGGCCTCGTCCGCAGGCTCGTCGTGGATCCTGCCATCGCCGAAGAGGTGACCCAGGAAGTTTTCCTTCAGATCTGGAACAAGGCATCGGACTTCTCGCCGGCGCTCGGCTCGCCCCTCGCCTGGATGATGACCTTTGCGCATCGACGTGCGGTCGATCGAATCCGGTCGGAACAGGCCTCACGCAACAGGCTCGCCCACTGGTCCGTCTCCGAACTGCAGACCCCCTTCGACGACGTCACCGAGGCAGTAATCGCCCGGGACGAGTTCCTGGCGGTCCGCACGGCGTTTGCCGAACTGAGCGAGAAGCAGCGCCAGGCTATCGAGATGGCCTATTACAGCGGGCTTACCTATGCGCAGGTGGCCGAGGTGCTGGAAGCTCCGCTGGGTACTGTCAAGGGCCGCATCCGGGACGGGCTCGCCCGGTTGAGGACCGCGCTTGAACCGGGACCTTCCCTCGTGTCGTAAGGTTTCCGCGCAATTACCGCCGTCGTTAGGATGGGACGGAAGTAAGGCAATGATCCACAGCCTTAAGTCGCCCCGAACCCATACGAGGAGTTGCCATGCCCATCGCCACACCGGACAGTTACGCCGAGATGATCGACCGCGCGAAGGCAGGCGGCTTCGCCTATCCCGCGGTGAACGTCACGTCCTCCCAGACGCTGAACGCCGCGATGCGCGGCTTCGCCGAAGCCGGCTCGGACGGCATCATCCAGGTGTCCACCGGCGGCGCGGCCTACTGGTCCGGCGCATCCGTGAAGAACATGGTTGCCGGCTCACTCGGCTTCGCAGCTTTTGCCCGCGAGGTAGCCAAGAGCTATGACGTGAACATCGCACTGCACACCGATCACTGCCCCAAGGACAAACTCGACGACTTCGTGCTGCCGCTGCTGGCCGCATCCGAGGAAGCCGTCAAGCGCGGCGAGGACCCGTTGTTCCAGTCGCACATGTGGGACGGTTCCGCCGAAACGCTCGAGGATAATCTGCGCATCGCCAAGGACATCCTTCCCCGCGCCGCTGCGGCGAAGATCATCCTGGAAGTTGAGATCGGCACCGTCGGCGGCGAGGAAGACGGCGTCGAGAACGCCATCAACGACAAGCTCTACACCACGGTCGAGGACGCGATGGCCACAATTGATGCACTCGGTGCCGGCGAGCACGGCCGCTACATCACCGCGCTGACCTTCGGCAACGTGCACGGCGTCTACAAGCCGGGCGGCGTGAAGCTGCGCCCCGAAATTCTGAAGGACATCCAGGATCAGGTGGGCTCGAAGATCGGCAAGGACAAGCCGTTCGACCTCGTGTTCCACGGCGGCTCCGGTTCTTCCGACCAGGAGATCGCTGACGCCGTTTCCTACGGTGTCATCAAAATGAACATCGACACCGACACCCAGTACGCATTCACCCGCCCGGTCGCTGACCACATGTTCAAGAACTACGACGGCGTCCTCAAGGTCGACGGCGAGGTCGGCAACAAGAAGACCTATGATCCCCGCGTCTGGGGAGCGTCCGCAGAAGCCGGTCTGGCCGCCCGCGTGGTCGAGGCTGCCAAGTCCCTCGGCTCAGCCGGCAGGAAGCTCTGATGTCGGACGAGTTCCGCAAGAACCTTTTGGGCCCGGAGCCAACCCTCCTTCCCGAGGAACCCGACGTCGTGTCGCGGCTGGCGGCAGGGGAGGAAGCTGTCGATCTGGCAGCCAGGCATCCGACGTCGTCGTTGGTGTGGGCCATCCTCGCCGATGAGGCGTACCGGGAAGGCCGGACCATCGAGTCCTATGCCTACGCGCGCACCGGCTACCACCGCGGGCTGGACGCGCTTCGCCGCAACGGCTGGCGGGGCGCTGGGCCCGTGCCTTACTCACATGAGCCGAACCGTGGGTTCCTTCGCGCGCTGAACGCGCTGGGTCGTGCTGCTGCCTCCATTGGTGAGCTCGACGAGGCGGAGCGCATTGCGAAGTTCCTCCGGGAGTCAGACCCAGAGGCAAGCGAGCTGCTCTCCGGTTCCTAGCCCGCGTTCGAAGGGAAGGGCCGTTCTCCCACGCGGGAGGGCGGCCCTTTGTCATGCTGCCCGTTCCATTTTTGACACTCCCTCGGGCATCCTCATAGTTTCGTGTGAGGTTCTTGGGTGCCCAAGGGCGCCTCCACGCGAAGGAGATGCATGACTGAGCACGAGAGAACAACCGGGCCTCCAACCGCTGAGGCGGCGGAATTTGCCACTCCCAACTCGGAGACGCCCGAAGGAAAGCGGACGCTGCGGAAGGCCATCGGCGCGTCCGCGATGGGCAACGCCGTCGAATGGTTTGACTACGGCGTTTACGGCGTCATGGTGGTGTACATCAGTTCGGTGTTCTTCCCGGGTGACCAGGCCACCGTCTGGGCGCTGGGAACGTTCGCCGTCTCATTCCTCGTCAGGCCGCTCGGCGGGCTGTTCTGGGGCCCGCTGGGTGACAGGATCGGGCGTAAGGCAGTCCTGGCCATCACGATTCTCCTGATGGCGGCGGCCACTTTCGTGATCGGGCTGCTGCCCTCTTATGACTCCGTCGGTTGGCTTTCGCCGGCCCTGCTGATCTTCCTCCGCCTCATCCAGGGATTCTCCACCGGCGGTGAGTATGGCGGCGCCGCCACCTTCATGGCCGAGTATGCACCGGACCGGAAGCGTGGCTTCTACGGCAGCTTCCTCGAGTTCGGCACACTGGCCGGCTTTGCTCTCGGCACGCTGATTGCCCTGATCTGCGAAATCACACTTGGCGCCGAGACAATGGCCGATTGGGGCTGGCGCATTCCGTTCCTTATTGCCGGGCCGCTCGGTCTGATCGGCTGGTACCTGCGGACGAAGCTCGAGGACACTCCCGTCTTCCGCGAAGCGGAGCAGAAGGGTGAGACTGAGTCCAGCGCCGGCATGGCGCTGAAGGACCTGCTGACCAAGTTCTGGCGCCCCATGCTTGCGATGGGCGGCCTCGTCGTAGCGCTCAACGTCGTCAACTACACGCTGCTCGCGTATATGCCTACGTACCTGCAGGACACGATCAACATGGACGCCGACGCCACACTGACGGTGGTCCTGATCGGCCAGCTCGTGATGATGGTGTTGATCCCGTTCTTCGGCAAGCTCTCGGACAGGGTCGGCAGGAAGCCGCTCTGGTGGACCTCGCTGATCGGCCTGTTTGTCCTGGCGCTGCCGCTGTACATGATGATGGCCGTCAACTTCTGGCTGGCCATGCTCGCCTTCGCCATTCTGGGTCTGTTGTACATTCCGCAGCTGGCAACCATCTCGGCGACCTTCCCGTCGCTTTTCCCCACGCACGTGCGGTATGCGGGGTTTGCGATCACCTACAACACCTCGACGGCGCTGTTCGGCGGCACTGCTCCCGCCGTCAACGAGGCGATTATCGAGGCGACCGGCATCTCGCTGGTTCCCGCGATGTACATGATGGCTGCCTGCCTGATCGGAATGGTGGCAATGTTCGGCGTCCCTGAAACAGCCGGGGTTTCGCTGCGTGGGCGCGAAGTTCCGGGCCGCAAGCGGCCGCGGTGGAAGAAGGCCAGCGCCTAAACGCGGTCGTCCGCGGTCTCCTCCGCCGGCGATTCGGTGAGCGGGAGCACCGTCGTCGTCACATCAACCACCTGCGGCTTCTTCGGCACGGAGCTGAAGCCGAAACCGACGCGCGGCCGGACATTGGTCAGCACACCGAGCGGGTCGCCCGCCCAGGACGCAGCTGCGGAGGTGATCAGCCGGGCGCCGGTGACGCCGTAGAACTGCTGGCGGCCGTCCTTCGTGCTGCCCGCGGTGCGCACGCCGGGCATGAGGATTTTCGCGATTGGGTTGATGGCTTTGAGCCAGCGCGGGTCGGTGCCGATTGCGCGGGGAATGAGGCCGAGTAAGCGACCGACGGCGGTTACGTCCCCCAGTTCTGCCCGGACGCTGAGGGGGCCGGCATCGAGGGCAAGCGAGTCTTCGCCCATGCTCACGGTGAGCGGAACGGTGCGCACGATGTCGAAGGAATAGGCTCCGGCCACGTAGTCGGCGATGGCGGACGTCGGCGCGAGCAGCGTGCGGGTCCCTTCGGCGCTCTGCACCATCACGTCGGTGAACGAGCCCAGGGGCGAGGAGGTCCACATGCCGATGACGATGCGCACCCCCGACGTGGTGCCCAGGCCAGCGATATGTCCAACGAATTGTTCGGTCTCGGCGCTCATAGTTCCCATTATGTACGGTGTGCCCGCCCGCGCCACAGGGCGGGTTCCGTCGGGCTGACGGCGCTGCGTTCACTCTCCGCGCTGCTCGTCTTCCTCGTTGACGGGCCGGTCATCATCTGCGGTCTCCGTTGCCGCGCCCGACGGCGTTGCCCCGCCCTCGCCGGTCCAGTCGCCCTGGTTACTGGCGTCGGCTGCGGGATCGGACTGGACGTCCGGATCGACCTGCGGCTTGCCCGGCAGGTCCTCGTTGATTTCCTGCGGCTCGTCCGACGTGCTCTCGCTCATGGTCTCTCCTCGCGCTTGTTCCAATAGCTGGTACCTGAGTCCTATGCCCCGGCGACGGTCGGCGTCAAGGCCGCCACCGGGGCACGCGGCAGGTCAGAGACCAAGTTCGTCCAGCACGGAGAGCTTCCCGCGCACCGAATTCCGAGCCTCCTCGGCAGTGCGCGCGGACAGGGCCAGATTCGCCAGTTCCTGCGCCTGCTCCAGTGTCACGGTCTTCAACACGGCCGCCACCGCAGCCAGTGAGCGGGCGGTCATGGACAGCGTGGTGACGCCAAGACCCACCAGCACGACGGCGAGCGCAGGATCCGCTGCTGCCTCACCGCACACTCCCACCGGTTTGGCATTACGTTCTGCGGCTGCGCCTTCCGTCGCCGCGCCTTCCGCTGACAGGTGAACCAGCCGCAACACGGCCGGCTGCCAGGGTGTGTTGAGGGCGGCAAGAGGGCCCAGCTGGCGGTCCGCCGCCATGGCGTACTGGGTTAGGTCGTTGGTGCCGAGGCTCGCGAAGGACACTTCGCGCAGAATGGCATCCGCCGTCAGGGCGGCAGATGGCACTTCGACCATCACGCCGGGTGTCTTCAGGCCAGCCTCGGTGCACATCGAGGCGAAGTGTGCGGCCTCGTCCGCCGTCGAAATCATCGGCGCCATGACCCACACATCTGCTTCCGACTGGTCAGCAGCGCGCGCGATTGCTTCGAGCTGGCGCTTCAGCACGCCGGGGGAGGTGAGGTCGGTGCGATAGCCACGGACGCCGAGTGCGGGGTTGGGCTCGGTCGCGTCCGTGAGGAAGGGGAGCGGCTTGTCAGCACCGGCGTCGAGCGTTCGAAGAACCACCTTCTTGCCGGGGAACGCATCAAAGACGCCCTGGTAGGCAGCTGCCTGCTCATCGACGGTTGGCTCACTGTCCCGCTCAAGGAAGCAGAACTCGGTTCGGAACAGGCCGACCCCTTCTGCGCCCAGCGCGGCCGCCGCCACCGCGTCTTTCGCTCCGCCCACATTAGCGAGGAGGGGGACCAGGTGGCCGTCCGCCGTCGTGCCCTGGCCGTCGAAGTCAGCCAGCAGCGAGGCCGTTTCCGCCCACCCAGCAGCGGCCGTGCGCTCAGTATCACCGGGTTCAACGACGATAGCGCCAGCCGCGCCGTCAACGTATACCTCCGCGCTGTCGGGCAGCTCGTCGACGCCGGTTGCCGCCACTACGGCAGGCAGCCCGAGGGAGCGGGCGATGATCGCGGTGTGTGATTGCGGGCCGCCACCGGAGGTGACCAGGGCAATCACGATAGCGGGATCGAGGGTGGCGGTATCGGCCGGAGCGAGGTCCTCGGCTACGAGGACAAACGGCGTGGCGGAGGCGGGGATGCCGGGTGCCGACTGTCCGCGCAGCTCGGCGACGACGCGGGAACGGACGTCGAGGACGTCGGTTGCGCGCTCCGCCATGTAGCCGCCGAGGTTGTGGAGCATCTCCGAAACGGAGGCGGCGGATTCCCAGACCGCCCGCTGGTTCGAGGTGCCCTTCGCGATCAGCTTGCCGGCGCCTTTCAGGAGCATGGTGTCCTTGGCCATCAGTGCCGTTGCCTCCAGGACTGCCTTACCGTCTCCGGTTGCGCGCTCGGCGCGTGCCTTGAGCTCGTCATGGACCGCAGTGGCCGCTTGCTTCAGCTGCGCCGTCGCGTCCTCTGCGCTTACGCCCTCCGGCAACTGCTCTCCTGCGGGCGGTTCACTGACGGGTTTGGGCATCTGGCGGACCGGTCCGATCACTCGACCGGGGCTGACGCCTACTCCTTGGAAGTTCTGCACTGGAGGTCCTCGTTTTCCTTGTGACGCAGTTCATATAGCGTTGCTATAGGTGCTAGGCTAGCGGCCATGAGTTTCGAAGGCCAGCCACCGGCGAAGATGAGACTGCTGCGTGCAGCCGCAGAACTGCTGGCCAACTCTGCTGGAGCTCCCGTCTCCACCCGCCAGATCACCCAACTGGCGGGGGTGAGCGCGCCCACCCTGTACCACCACTTCGGTGACAAGGAGGGCTTGTTCGATGCGGTGGTTTCAGCTGGTTTCGAGGAGTATGTGGCGGGCGAAAGGGATTTCGCCCCGTCCGGGCAGCCGCTGGAAGACATCAAGCGGATGTGGGACAACCACGTGCAATTCGGGCTCAACCAGCCGGAGCTCTATTTGGTGATGTTCGGCAATATCCGTCCGGAAAGCCGCCCCGCCATCGTCGCGGATGCCGAGGCGCTGATGGAGGAGATGTTGAACAAGGCAGCTGCTGCCGGCCAGTTGAGCGTTCAGCCGCGGGAGGCGGCCAGGAGCATCCTGGCGGCCAACGTGGGAGTGACGCTCATGCTGATCGCAGAAGCTGTCGCTGACCGGAACCTCGATCTGTCCACCATGACCCGGGACGCCATGATTTTTGCGGTGGCCTCGGACCAGGCGGAACAGGGCGCTGGCGAGGCGTCTGGGAAATCGTCGGTCGTGGTGGCTGCAATTGCGTTGAACGCTGCACTGCAGGCGTCCCACTCCGACCAGCTTTCCAGCTCCGAACTCAAGCTCTTCCTTGAGTGGCTCCACCGGATCTCCACCAGCCCCAGCACTTAGCGCTCCACATCTATCGGACCATCCCGCGCAGGCGCGGGACTCACGGTTAGGAAATCACATGGCAACAGAGACAGCTGCGAAGCCGCGAAGCGGTATGAGGGTCGGCGTCCAGAAATTCGGCACGTTCCTCTCCGGCATGATCATGCCCAACATCGGGGCGTTCATTGCCTGGGGCCTCATCACCGCTCTCTTCATTGAAGCGGGCTGGCTGCCGGTTCCGGAACTCGGCGGTTTCGGCACCGACGCGGAAGGGAACCCGAATACCGGCCTGGTCGGCCCCATGATCACCTACCTGTTGCCGCTCCTGATCGCCTACACCGGCGGCCGGATGGTCTATGACGTCCGCGGCGGCGTCGTGGGCGCCATCGGCACCATGGGCGTGATCGTTGGCGCAGGCATCCCCATGTTCATCGGCGCCATGATCATGGGCCCGCTCGGCGGCTGGACCATGAAGAAGATCGACAAGATCTGGGACGGCAAGATCAAGCCGGGCTTCGAAATGCTCGTGAACAACTTCTCCGCCGGCATCTGGGGCGCAGCGCTGGCGCTGGTCGGATTCTACGGGATCTCGCCGCTGGTCGAAGCGTTCAGCACGGCTGCCGGGAACGTTGTGCAGTTCCTGGTGAACAACGGGCTCCTTCCGCTGACCAGCATCTTCATTGAGCCCGCCAAGGTGCTCTTCCTGAACAATGCCATCAATCACGGCGTACTCACCCCGCTGGGTGTCCAGCAGTCGCTCGAAGAGGGCAAGTCGATCCTCTTCCTCCTCGAAGCCAATCCCGGCCCGGGCCTCGGCATCCTGCTGGCGTACATGTTCTTCGGACGCGGTGCCGCCAAGGCATCGGCGCCGGGAGCTGCGATCATCCACTTCCTCGGCGGCATCCACGAAATCTACTTCCCCTACGTGCTGATGCGTCCGCTCCTGATCCTCGCCGCGATTGCCGGCGGCATGACCGGAATCGCCACCCTCGCAGTCACCAACGCAGGTCTGGTTGCTCCGGCAGCCCCGGGCTCGATCATCGCCGTGCTCGCGCAGACAGCCCGCGACAGCTACTTCGGTGTGGTCCTGTCAGTTCTTCTCGCGACGGCGGTGTCCTTCCTGGTTGCTTCAGTGATCCTGAAGACCGCAAAGCGCAAGGACGACGACGGCGATGAGGACGGTCTCGCGGCCGCCACCTCCCGGATGGAATCCATGAAGGGCAAGAAGAGCTCGGTTGCTTCGTCCCTGACCGGCGGCGGAAACGTAGCAGTGATGTCCGGCCCGATCCAGAACATCGTCTTTGCCTGCGACGCCGGGATGGGCTCAAGCGCAATGGGAGCGTCGGTGCTGCGGAACAAGATCAAGGCGGCCGGCTACCCGGACGTCAAGGTGACCAATGCGTCGATCGCGAACCTGCGGAATGATTATGACGTCGTGGTGACCCACCAGGACCTGACGGAGCGGGCCAGGCCCGCCACCTCAAGCGCCGTGCACGTCTCTGTGGACAACTTCATGAACAGTCCGCGGTATGAGGAGATCGTGGAGTTGGTCAAGGAAAGCCGCAGCGAACAGGCGGGAACGGATGCCGGTGCCGGTGTTTCTGCAGGTCCTGACGCCGACGCCGGCTCCTTCGGCGGAGCGCACGCCTCGGAGCCGCATGCCGGCGGAACCGCATTGGACGCCGATGCCGCGGGAACTGCTTCCGGCGCGCATAGAGCCGGGACCGCGGCCCAGAGTGACGCAGCGCCGTCGGACATTCTGGTTGCCGAAAGCGTTGTGCTCAACGGGTCTTCCACCTCCCGAGACGCGGCGATCGACGAGGCAGGGCAGCTGCTGCTGGCCCGCGATGCGGTGGATGAGGGCTACCTCCGGGCGATGCACGAGCGTGAGGAATCCGTGTCCACCTACATGGGCAGCTTCCTTGCCATCCCGCACGGCACCAACGCTGCCAAGGATCACATCCGCAAATCGGCGGTGTCGTTCGTCCGGTACCCCGAGGGAATTGACTGGAACGGCAAGGAGGTCAAGTTCGTAGTCGGCGTGGCCGGTGTGAACAACGAGCACCTGCACATCCTGTCCTCCATCGCGAAGGTCTTCACAGACAAGGCGCAGGTGGCTCAACTCGAGGCCGCAACCTCGGCTGACGAGATCCTCGAAATCTTCCGGAAGGTCAACGCATAGTGAAGGCAGTTCATTTCGGAGCAGGGAACATCGGGCGCGGCTTTGTTGGGTTGCTCCTCCATCAGGCCGGCTATGAGGTGGTGTTCGCGGATGTCGCGGACGCTCTCATCAGCGAGCTGGCGCGCGCGGACAGCTACCGTGTCCACGAGGTCGGTGAGCAGCCGGCGGTGCACGTTGTCGACAACTTCAGGGCGGTGAACTCGAATACCGAGGAGAACCGACTGGTTGAGGAGATCGCCACCGCTGACATCGTGACAACCGCGGTGGGGCCGCACATCCTGAAGTTCGTCGCTCCGGTCATCGCCAAGGGGATCGCGGCCCGCGCAGATGATTCGGCGCCTCTGCAGGTCATGGCGTGCGAGAACGCGATCAACGCGACGGACATCCTGCGGGAAGCGATCGAGGGTTCCTGGGACTCAGTGGTCGGTCCGCTCGCAGAGCGTGCAGTGTTCGCCAACACGGCCGTGGACCGGATTGTTCCGAACCAGGAACCCGGGCAGGGGCTCGACGTCACGGTGGAGACGTTCTACGAGTGGGTGATCGACCGCACGCCCTTCGGGGACAACGCGCCGGTGATTCCCGGAGCACTCTTTGTGGACCGGCTCGGGCCGTACATTGAGCGCAAGTTGTTCACCGTCAACACCGGGCATGCAACCACGGCCTACTTCGGTTACCAGGCAGGGCTGAAGAAGATTTCCGACGCCATGGCTGATCCCCAGGTTGCTGCCGATGTCCGTGCGGTGTTGGAGGAGACCAAACAGCTGCTGGTAGACAAGCATGGGTTCGACTCCGGCGAGCAGGAAGCCTACGTGCAGAAGATCCTGGGCCGCTTCACCAACCCGTACCTGCCGGACACGGTGAACCGGGTGGGCAGGGCGCCGCTGCGGAAGCTCAGCCGACATGAGCGCTTTATCGGTCCCGCAGCTGAACTTGCCGAGCGGGGCACCCGCCCCGAGGCGCTGCTGAAGGCGATCGCATCCGCGGTGCGTTTCGATGATGCCGCTGACACCGAAGCGGTTGAGCTGCAGCAACTCCTTCGGTCCACAGAGGCAGCCGAAGCTACGAAACAGATCACCGGGCTCTCATCGGATCATCCGTTGTTCCCGGATGTGCTGAAGCTTGTGGAGGAACGTCAGGGCGCGCTGGTCTGATTTCTGAGCAAAGCGAAACGGCGCCGTACCCCACCAGGGGTGCGGCGCCGTCATCGTTCTTCTTGGAAGGGTGCTGACTCAGGCGCTCTCTTCACCCTTGGTGTCGACTTCCTCGACCCAGCTCGGCGGCTCGTCCTTGCCCTGGTCCTCGTCCTTCTCGGCGTCCTCCGGGGTGTTCTGGACGATGCCCTGCGCGTGATGGGTGGGCGCGTAGATGGTGTAAAGGCGGAGCGGCTCGTCACCGGTGTTCTCGACGTCATGCCAGGTTCCGGCCGGCACCTGGATGCTCCAGCCGTCCTCGACGTCCTTCTGGTAGGAGAGGTCGTCCTTCGAGGGGCCCATCTTCACGCGGCCCTTCCCTGCATCAATGCGCAGGAACTGGTCGGTGCCGTGATGCACCTCGAGGCCGATTGCGCCGCCCGACTCGATTGACATGAGCGTTACCTGGAGGTGCTTGCCCGTCCAGGCGACGCGGCGGTAGGCGGCGTTTTCGGTTGTGGCGCTCTCGATGTCGAACGCGTTTGGGTTCGGTCCGTTGTCAGTAATGTCCATGACTTCATCCTTGACTATCTCGCCGGGGATCGCCAGCGTGAGAAGCGCTTCGCACCCCGATCCGGGAGGGCGGTGAGGAGGCACGGGTGGTTCGGTTCAGGTCCAATAGAGAAGCCGGGCAGCCGGCAGGCGCCGCTCCAGCTCCTCCGTGAACCACTCGCGCATCTCCGACATGGTCTGCTTCGGGTACACGTACTTGATTCCGCCGAACTTTGAGCGCTTTTGGCTGCGTGCACCTTCATCCATTTCGAGCTTGGTCCTGGGATACCAGCCCAGCAGCACCTCCTTGCTCGCCGGGGTGAAGCGGTGCGTGATGATCTCGGCGGTCAGGTCGAGGTCGCCGATCCCGGCAACCGACTCGGAAACGTCGTCCAATAGCGCGCCATACTGTTCCCGCCAACCGGGTATCGGCATGATGGGGGCAATCGTCAGGCCCACTCGGTAGCCTGCCGTCGCCACCGTACGCAGCGCCGAGAGCCGCGCCGGCATACGTGCGGTCCCGCCTTCGAAACGATTTGCCACTTCCGCAGCATTGACCGAGAAACGGATTCGCGTCTTGCGCGCATGATCGAGCGTCGCCAACTCACCGACGTCGTCGAACTTTGTGGTGAACCGTAGCGATACGTCGCTTCCGAACTCACCGGCGCCGACGCGGGAGATCGCGGCCGCGAGTGAACCGGTCACGCTCTCGATTCCGAGTGGGTCGGTGTAGCAGGACAGTTCGAACGTCGTACCTTCGCCACCACGCTCGAGGGTGCCGCTGGTAACTGAACCTCTGCCGGCGTGGGTGCGTACGCCGTCCAGTACGTCGTCGATGTTGGCGTACACGCGGGTGACCGGCGGGCCCTGCAGGGAGCCGGCGAGGTAACAGTACTGGCAGTGCGCGGGGCAACCCTTGGCAAGGTCGATCCGCCAGTCCGCGCTAGGCGGGATCGGCTGCGGCTTGAGGGCGCTCGGAGGGGCGACGACGACCGCAAGGGTGTTCTTCGCGGATGCGTAGGTTTCGCGCTCGGTAGCACCGCGCAGACCTGTCAGAGCGTTGCCGGGCAGGAAGCGGATATCTTCGACTCCGGCGCGCTCGCAGCGTTGAAGAATGTCTGCCGTGTGGGGGAGATCGGCTGCGGCCCGCGTGACCAGCACGTGCTTCGGAATCCACAGGCGCGTAGGAGAAATAGCGGTCAGATCCAGATCCTGGTATGCCGTTGTCATCACTGTGTATAACAACGCGAAGGGCCGGTGTGTTCCGCCCGTCGAAGTGTCTAGTGGGTTATGATTTTCCTATCAAGGGGAGTACTCCCGTCTGTGATTGGCCCGTCATTACGGATGCACTGATGCATCTCGGGTTGTCAGTCCCGGCGTCGTCCGGGCGGAGGAGACCTTGGCGTATCTGTTCAACGCCTACCCTTGGGAGCACCTCCTATGCAGGTCACACCTTTCATCTGGCTCGTCACGATCGCAGTGACGATCCTGTTTTTCGTTTACGAGTTCTTCGCCCACGTGCGTAAACCCCACGAGCCGTCCATCGCAGAATCGGCGCGTTGGTCGGCGTTCTACATCGGTCTGGCTCTGTTGTTCGGCGTGGGAATAGGCATGGTGTCGGGATGGACGTTCGGTGGCGAGTACTTCGCCGGCTACCTCACCGAGAAGGCACTGTCGGTCGACAACCTGTTCGTCTTCCTCATCGTGATGGCCGGATTTGCCGTCCCGAAGAAATACCAGCAGAAGGTGCTGATGATCGGGATCATCATCGCCCTGATCCTGCGCGGCGGGTTCATCGCCATCGGAGCGGCCCTGATCGAGAACTTTTCCTGGGTCTTCTATATCTTCGGTGCCTTGCTTCTCGTCCTGGCCTACCGGCAAGCTTTCGGCAGCCACGAGTCCAATCCGGCTAACGGTAAGTTCATGACACTCGTACGCCGGGTTCTGCCCGTCACTGACGAGTATCACCAGGACAGGCTCACCGTGATGCAGGGCGGAAAGCGCTTCGTCACGCCGATGCTGCTCACAATCATCGCGATCGGCTTCGTGGACCTGATCTTTGCCGTCGACTCGATCCCTGCGATCTACGGACTGACCAACGAGGCCTACATCGTCTTCACCGCCAACGCGTTCGCGCTCATGGGTCTGCGTCAGTTGTTCTTCCTCATCGGAGGTCTGCTCGAGCGTCTGGTCTACCTCGCCCAGGGACTGGGCGTCATCCTTGGCTTCATCGGCGTGAAACTCGTTTTTCACGCCCTGCACGTCAACGAGCTCCCATTCATCAACGGAGGGGAACCGCTGCTTTGGGTGCCCGAGATCCCCATCTGGTTCTCGCTGCTCTTCATTGCCGCCACCATCGTCGTTGCAACCGCCGCTAGCCTGCGCAAAACCCGCCGCGATGAGAAGAAGGACGACCGCGCACGCGTCCACGGCACACCGGTGATCGCCGCCGAACCACACGGCAGGGACGAAGAGACCGAGGTCGATGAAAGGATGACGTCCACCGCGGATAAGTCCAAGTAATTACTCGGCACCGCCCGGGTCAACGCTAGTGGCGGCGGTATGGTTTCACTGTTCCCGGCGGAACAACCGGCATTATTGACTATCTGGGGCGTGTCAGCCGCCGAACCCGCCGAGCTTGCCGAGTAGGTCCTGCGGGTTGATGCCGAACTTGTCAAGCATCCCCTTGTCCTGGTCGGTGTCGACCTGATCGGGGAGTTCCTGCTGTGCCTGGTCGGCTTTGTCGTGGTCTCCACGGTTCTTCAGCAGGTCAATAATTTGTTGCTTGTCAATATTCATGGTGTGCTGCCTCCTTCTTATTTGTTCAATGCTGTGGTTCGTTTGGCTTAGCGGTTATCCACCAGATTGGCTTTGTCTACCTTGCGGTGGAAGCGCATGCCGGCGAGTCCGCCGAGGATTGCACCGATGAGGGCAACGACGGCGGCGATGACCGCTGAGATGATTCCCGCAGTGGTCATGTTCTCCGCGTTGGGAATCTGCGGGAAGCTGTTCAGCTGGGCAAGGATGTTGAACTGGGACCCGGCGATCGCGCCGAGGATGCCCACGATGATCGCGATGACGATTGCCCACACCCACACGGCTACACCCTGCTTCATGCCGTTGAACCGCGCCATCCGCCCTGCGACGTATCCGCCGCAGTAGTATGCGACGAACAGGATTACAGCCAGAATGATGGCCCCGATAATGCCTGCTTGTTGTGGGTCTTGAGTGGCCTGGTTAGCGACGTCCGTGTTGGTCACGTTGCCCACCACAGCGCCCAGCGCTGCGGCCAGAGCGGTAAGGAGGACGGCGGTGCCGGTGGCCGTGAGCCAGCCGAAGAAAGCTGAGCCGATCTTGACGCCGCCGAACTCCTCTTTTTCCCGTTCCAGTAGATGATCTCGCTGGTCCCGGTCTACGTCCCGGTGCTTGTTGTGGTCTCGGTCCGCGTCTCGGCGATCGTTGTAATCCCCGTCGTTGTCGTCCGGCCCGCTGCGGGCCGAACCTGCGCTGGTGCTCATGATGACTCTCCTTAATGGTCAAGCCGGACGCCTTATGGCGTCCGGCCCGGTATCCTTAGCGGCGTTCGCCGCGGGTGGTATCGACGTCGTCGGTGTCGATTTGTTCCTTCCGGACTTCCTCGTTGACGGTCTGCTGTTCTGTCACGGTTTCCTTATCCAGGCGGACACGCTCAACCGGTACGGCTTCCTTTTCCACGACGGGGCGTTCCTCGTGGAGGGTGACCTCGTGCTCTTCCTCGCTGATCGCGGGCCCGTCCATCGCGTCACCGCGGTTAGCGTCGGTGATCGGCTCGCGCTCAATACGAACCTCTTCACGCTGCACGGGAACGGTCTCGGTGACGTTCTCTGTGACAACGAACTTCCGCAGCCGTGCCCTGCCGGCTTCGCGGCTTTCGGTGCCGACGCGGAGCTGCTCCTCGGAACGGGTCATAGCGTTATCGGTGGTGGGCCCGGAGGTGTCCCGGCCCACGACGCCTGGCTCTCCGGCATGGTCGGAGCGTTCATCTCCGGCCTGATATCCGGGCTGGCCCGCGTCACCGCCACCATAGGTTCCTGTATCGGTTCCACTTCCTGCACTGGAGAGGCCGTAGTAGCGGTAGAGCTCGTCCTCTTCCTGTTCGCTCAGGTGCCCGTCCGGTGCCACCCGGGGGGCATCCTTGACCTTGGACTTGTCATAGGCGACGCGGACGTCGTTGCCCTCTTGCGTTGCTCCTTCCAAAGGTGCAAAGGACTCGCTGGAGCCGAACAGACCGGTGTTGATGGTGACCCAACTGGGGTTGTTCGTCTGGTCATCGACATAGATCTGACCGACCTTCCCGATTTTGTCGCCGTCATTGTCGAGGACCTTGCCGCCGGCTTCAAGGATCTGAGAGATGTTGTTCTGGGAAATCATGATGTTCTCCTTTGTCAGTGATAGTTCGCTAATACTGAGGTGAGAGGGGTACTCACGGTCGTTAGATGCGGTGTGCACCGGATCCATCGTTGGTCTGGTTTCTGGCCTTTTCCTGCTGGGCTTTGCTCTTGAGCTGCTCTTTCGCCGAGGGTGAGCTCTGCGCTTCGGCTTTCACTCGCGGAGCCTCTTCCTCAGCCTTATTGAGGTAGGTCTCCCAGCGCTGGGACATTGGCTTGATCAGGCCACCACCGACGCCGACAATGATGACGCCGACGATGGCAGACAGTACGGCAATCAGGATCGGTGTGGTGACGGTGGTAGCGATCTCGACCTGATTCAAGGCAGCAATGATGCCGATGCCGAGGATGAAGATGCTGGCGATGTTCGCCAGGACCTTACCGTAGGAGAGCCCACCGAGGGTGCTCTGGATCAGGCTCTTGACCGCTGCCGCGATAGCAGCGGCGATGATCACGATGATGATCGCGACGATGATTTTCGGCAGGAACGCGATGATGCCACGCAACAGATCGCTGACCGGGTTAGGCCCGAAGACCCCAAAGGCGAATTGCAATACGAACAGCACGAGGGTGTAGTAGAGGATTTTCGCAATGATGTCGCTGGCATCCAGTGACGACTTTGCTAACGCCTTCTTCACCCCGCCGCGCTCGACGGCCTTATCGAACCCAACCCGTTCCAGCAGCTTATCCAGTGCCTTGGATATTGCTTTGGCGATCAGGAGTCCTACGATCAGGATGACTAGGAACAACAACAGCTTCGGAACGAATTCTACGACGGTGGCTAAGCCACTTCTGAGTGTTTCTTCCATGAATGCCTCCAGATTGAGTGAACATTTTCAGGCTTCGACGGCCCCCACACCGACCCTGTGTGATCTAACGGTAAGCACAAACATCCCTCAATGGGAAGCATGCTTATTACTAGGCAGCCTCATGAATCTGACACTCCGATACGGAGACGGCCGTTCAATAGCATTAGGCCGGCCCCGGTTGCTGCATGAGACGGGCGCCTAGGAAACTTCGAAGGTTGGTGCATGAAACCAGCGAGGCAGCGGTTCTCTTGGTCACGTGGTGGATTGATATGAACAAGTTTTATCAATGTGTTTCACTTTGATTACGAGTGCGGAGCACTCACTTACGATGCGGCGACTTTCGCTGCAAGACAGTAGAACGGTCGCGCGCCTTTATGCCGGATGAACAGGAATTAGCTCACGAAGTTGAGCAGGACAGCGTGGTCGCCATGCTCCAGGACAAGGTTCTGGAAAGCGACGACGTCCAGATGTTCCTTGCGGGCATGGCCGACGTGGCGGCGAAATCCTTCACCGGCTCACACGGCGAGGTGTTCTGCGGGGTGACCCTTCTGCGGCCACAATCGATGGTGACAGTGGCCAGTAGCAGTGAAGAAGCGCAGCTCATGGATGAGGTCCAGTACGGCTTCGACGACGGCCCGTGCCTGCGTGCCGCACGGGAGGGCTATACCGTGAATATCCCTGACTTCCTGACTGAATCTCGCTTCCCCGAATACAGGGAAGCGATCGCAGCACACGGAATTCGCTCCGCCCTTGGGATACCCATCAAGCTCGATAAAGGCGCCAGCGCAGGGCTCGACTTCTACTCCACCAAGCCCAACATCTTCGACGACAAGGGCATCGCGGTCGCTGAGGGATTTGCACGGGAGGCGTCCCGGTCACTGCAGCTGGCGGTACGCATTGCTCACCTAACCGATGAGGCGCATCACCGCCAGATAGCGATGGAATCACGAACCGCCATCGATATGGCGGTGGGGGCGGTCATGGCGCAGAACCGGTGCGGCCAGGAGGAGGCAATTGCCATCCTGCGCCGGGCATCGTCTGCGCGGAACATCAAGCTCAGAGACCTCGCAACGCAGATCCTGTCATCGATAAGTCAGTCCGCCCCCATCCAGACCCATTTCACCTAGCCCGACCCGAACCGGTATCGCCATGGGATAGGCGCTGGGGTCAGGGGTCGATAATCTCCGCTTCGACGAGGCGGGCAAGACTCATCAGAAACCGCCCGTCCTCGACGGAAAAGTCGCGTGGGTTCTGGTCGATGACGCACAATGTGCCCACCGTCCATCCTCCGGGTCCCCTCAAGGGACATCCGGCGTAGAAGCGGATGAACGGCTCTCCAAGCACGAGTGGGTTCTCGCGGAATCTCTCGTCCTTGAGTGCATCCTTGATGATGAGCGGGCCTGCGTTGCGGACCGTCGTGTTGCAGAAAGTGATCTCATGCGGCAGATTCTGCTCAATTGCGCCGAGCACCGATTTGAGGAATAAGCGCCGGTCATCGAGCAAAGCGATGATTGACGAGCTGACCTTGAAGTGGGCCTTGGCCTGCTGCGTATACCGATCAAACCGGGTCTCCGGGATGGAGTCCAGTAAGCGGGTACGGTCCAACGCCGCCAAGCGTTCGCCTTCCTGCTCGTCGGCGCTGAACAGGAAGGCTCCTGCCGCGCCGAGCGGGCGCAGTGGGTCCCCCTTTGGGGCGTCGTTCTCTGCATCAATCGGCACACGGGTCTGCACCGTCGTCAGCTCAAGTAGCTCGTTTGCGGCTTGGGCAAGCAGGTTCCGCTCAAGAGGCGGCAATGACAGTAGGCCCTTCAAATAGCTTTGAACCTCGAACGTCGAGATGCCTCCACCAAGCCCGTAGTAACGGATCCATAGATCCTCAAGGCTCAGCTTCGCCTCAGACAAGGCCGTAGACGTCATCTCGATCTGCACTTGCCCGTTCAACGTACCTCCAGAGCAAATTCAATTAACGACCCAGCAGCACCGATCAGTAGGAAGCATGAGGTCTGGGATGACAAGCGTGCTGATCATCCCAGCCTAGACGCTTTTCCTCCCCAGCCGCTCCGCCAAGCCGATGGCGTTGAATGGGGCGTGGACCTTCACATCGTTGTCGAAGTACACGTAGACCTCGCGGCCGCGCCCGTCCGGGCACGTGCGCCCGGACAGCCAGCCCTCGCATAGGGCCGCCCACTCGTCCAGCTCCGGATCCGTGTAGCCGCTGGTGTAGAGCTCGGTGCTGCCGTGCAACCGCACATAGACGACGCCGCCGGTCACCTCCCGGAACTGCGGCCACTTCTCGGCCGAGTCGGCCACCACCAGCCCGACGCCGTGACGCCGCAATACTTCGAGGCTTTCCTCGCTCCCGAAACTCTCGTGCCGCGGCTCGAGCACGTGCTGAATCGGCCGATCGGCGTCGGTGGTGATCCAATCGCGGTCCTTGAGGCGCTCGTCGTGGCCGCGGGCGAGCGAGGCGGCCGCCGTCGTCGTTCTGGGTAGCTGGGAAAAGAAGGTGTCCAGGAGCTCCGGATCGAAGCGGCGGGTGGCAGGCAGCTGCCAGAGAACCGGGCCCAGCTTCTCACCGAGGGCGAGGACGCCGGAGGCGAAGAAGTTCGCGAGCGCGGTTTCCGCGTTGCGCAGTCCGAGCATGTGGGTGATGTACCGGGGGCCCTTGACGGAGAACCGGAAGCCGTCCGGCACGGTGTCGCGCCAGCGGACAAAGCTGTCCCGGTGCTGGAGGGAGTAGAAGGTTCCATTGATTTCGATGGTGTCGAGCTGCGACGCGGCGTATTCAAGCTCGAGGCGCTGCGGAAGGCCGGTCGGGTAGAAGGACTTCCGCCAGGGGGCATACCGCCAACCGGAGATGCCGATGCGGGCGCGAGGCTGGGAATCCAACATGGCCGAACGCTACCGCGCACGGCGCTTGCGGCACCAGCAGCCTCGACGGTTGGCAGAGGCAATTGTCCTTGTTGGGGGAGCCGCGGCGGGCGTGAAATGCAGTCCTCAGTTCACTGTTGGGGGCCGACGTGAAAGGAGTCGGAGACACCCTTACCTCTACCTCCGCCGCGACCCGGTCGCCTCCAAGAGAAGCTGAAGACCATGAGTTCCGCCCTACCCCGTGTTGAGCTGCGTACGTCCTATTCCCCGCCGCGCATCGCGCTTTATGCCGTCGGTGCCACGGCAGCCTGGATACTGTCTGTCTCAATCGGCGCAGCGCTCGAAGTCGACGCCGGAGTCGCGAAGATCGCGCTGATTGTTCACACCATCTCGCTGGTCGCGGCGTTCGGTGCTGTGCTGCTGGTGGACTGGGTGGTTACCTGTGGCTGATCTCCCGGCGGAAGCTGGTCGAGACCAGCCGGATAGAGTCTGCCGCCATGCCCATCATCTGGGGTGGACTGGCCGGGCTGCTCGTCACCGGTGCCCTGATCAATCCGGCCATGGACAATCCACTGACCGTTATCAAAGTCTCAGCGGTTCTGGTGCTGATGCTCAACGGGATCCTCCTCATCCCCTGCATGCGCCGGCTCAACTCGATGCCGGCGGGAACCCGGTTCGGCGACGTGCCGGGAGGGATGCGGGTTCACCTGCTGATCTGCCTCGCACTATCCCAGACGTGCTGGTGGACGGCGATGGTAGTCGGGTTCATCAACAGCTCCGATCTCTTCTAGCATCCCGGTTTCCGTTGTCCGCTAAACTTGGGTGGTAAGAGCCCCGGACTTCCTCCTGTGAATCAGATTGAAGCCTTGGGGCGTTCTCATGCACGGCGGCACCTTTTCGCGCGGCACGCGGCGCGCACCTGTTGCCGCCAAACAATGGGGGAGGATCCCATGCCAGCAATCGTGATTGTCGGAGCCCAGTGGGGCGATGAAGGCAAAGGCAAGGCCACAGACCTGCTCGGCGGGCGCGTTGACTACGTCGTGAAGCCGAACGGTGGCAACAACGCCGGGCACACCGTCGTCGTCGGCGGAGAGAAGTACGAGCTCAAGCTCCTTCCCGCCGGCATTCTCAGCCCCAATGCGGTGCCGATCATCGGCAACGGCTGCGTCATCAATCTCGAGGCGCTGTTCCAGGAGATCGACGGACTGGAGGCACGCGGCGCTGACACCTCGAAGCTGCGCGTTTCCGCCAACGCACACCTCGTTGCGCCGTACCACCAGGTCCTCGACAAGGTCACCGAACGCTTCCTCGGCAAGCGCGCCATCGGAACTACCGGCCGCGGCATCGGTCCGGCGTACATGGACAAGGTCGCGCGCCTCGGCATCCGGGTACAGGACGTCTTTGACGAGTCGATCCTTCGCCAGAAGGTGGAGGGTTCGCTGAAGCAAAAGAACGAACTCCTGCTGAAGGTGTACAACCGGCGCGATGTCGAGGTCGAGGAGATCGTCCAGTACTTCGTATCCTTCGCCGACCGGCTGCGCCCGCTGGTCATTGACTCCACGTACGTGCTCAACGAAGCGCTCGACGCCGGCAAGGTGGTCCTCATGGAGGGCGGCCAGGCCACCTTCCTCGACGTGGACCACGGCACCTACCCGTTCGTTACGTCATCGAACCCGACCGCGGGCGGAGCCTCCGTGGGTTCGGGCATCGGGCCCACCCGCATCAGCCGCGCCGTCGGCATCATTAAGGCGTACACCACTCGGGTGGGCGCGGGGCCGTTCCCCACCGAGTTGTTCGATGACATGGGCATCTACCTGCAAAAGACCGGCGGCGAGTTCGGCGTGAACACCGGCCGGCCGCGCCGCTGCGGCTGGTATGACGCCGTGCTGGCCCGCCATGCGGCGCGCGTTAACGGGTTCACGGATTACTTCGTGACCAAGCTCGATGTTCTGACCGGGATTGAGCAGATTCCGGTGTGCGTGGCCTACGACGTCGACGGCGTCCGTCACGATGAAATGCCCATGACGCAGACCGAGTTCCACCACGCCAAGCCGATCTTCGAGTACTTCGCCGGCTGGACCGAGGACATCACGGGTGCGCGGACCATCGAGGACCTGCCGGAGAACGCCCAGGCGTATGTGCGGGCGCTCGAGAAGATATCCGGCGCCCGGTTCTCGGCCATTGGCGTCGGTCCGGACCGCGACCAGACGATCGTGATCAACGACCTGATCGGCGGTTAGCTCCACTTATAAGTTTGGCCAGGTTCCCACTGCGGGGACCTGGCCATTTTTGTTACTCCGCTCGGTATCGACCGGGTGGAAATACCGTAGTTCTGCGCTCGCAGACGTTATTTCCACCCGGTCGATGGGAGTGTTAGAGATTGCTGACGACGTCGGCCTCTCCACGCAGCTTCTCCACCAGAGCGAGTGCCGCTTCGGACTTCTTCTGGTCCTTGACCTGCTGCTCCAGCTGGGGCTTCACTTCCTCGTACGGCGGAATCTCCCCACCCTGCGCGGCTGCGCCGGACGCCTTGGCCTCCTCGTAAGCGGCCTTCAGTTCCTCCTCGGTAGGCGCGGTGTCTCCGCTTTCCTCCGCGAGCAGTGCGTCAAGACGGACCTGCTGCTCGATCTGCGAGGTGGCGTCCTCCTTCGTGATGCCCTGCTCCTCTTCAAGCGCCGCGAAGAGCTCGTCGGCAGAGGCAAACTGGTTTGATGCAACCAGCTCATCCGTTGTTGCGGTGACCGCTTCCTCGCTGGCCTCGATCCCACGATTGTCAGCTTCCTGAATGAGGAGCTTATTGCCGATGAGATTGTCGAGCGTCTGCGTCTTCAGCTGTTCCTGGTCGACTTCCTGCCCGGTTACCTGGGACTGCATGGACATCTGCTGAAAGGCACCCTCATAGGAGGTAGTGAATTCTTCCTTGGTGATCTCGGTACCGTTGACGGTGGCGACGACCTCGGGAACCCCTTCAAGGTCAGGGGTGGGGGCTTCGGCCGGGGCGCTCGCTGCACTTTCGCTCGGTGCAGGCTCTGCCTCGGTGTTACCGGCGCAGCCAGTCGCGAAGGCGAGCGAGCCCGCCAGGACAACGCTCAAAAGCAACTTCTTCTTCACGGACTCTCCTCATGTTGATTACCGACGTGAAACTCTAGCAACCGTCGATGTGTGTCGGCTCGGCATCGGCTGAGTGGATGCTGGACGGTAGGATGCGCAAGATGCCGACCTTCAGCGCCGACCTGCACCTGACCAGTCTTCCGCAACTGCTGCTTGATGTGAATGCGATCGAGGCCAACATCGCGCTCAAGGAACAGTGGGCGGCGAAACACTCAATGGTTTTGGCTCCACACATCAAAACAACGATGACCCGCGAAATAATCCACCGGCAGCTCCCCGGTTCCTGGGGAGTAACGGTCGCGACGCCGGCGCAGGCAGCTCACGCCGTTGGGTGGGGCGCCCGGCGGATCCTCATCGCCAACGAGGTGGTTTTCCCGCCGCTGGTCTCGGAACTCCGCCGGCTGGTGGAGTTCAATCCCTCACTCGAGGTGTACTGCCTGGCTGACTCCTCGGCTGCCGTCTCAGCTCTCGCGCACGGATTCGAAGACACGGACCGACAGCTGTTCGTGCTGCTCGACGTCGGAATCCCGAGCGGGCGCACCGGTATCCGGTATGCCCAGGATGCTCCCGCTCTAGCTGCCGCAGTGCGGGATTCCCGTGGCCTCCGCCTCGCGGGTATCAGCGCCTACGAGGGAATCGCGCCCAACGTTCGAACACCCGAGAACCTGGCGGTGATCGACGCACACTGCCGGACGGCGATGGAGGTCTTCGCTACGCTGCGAGACCGGTTCGAGGTTGAGCAGCCGCTCTTCTCGGTGGGAGGCTCAGCCTTCCAGGACCGGGCTGCCGGGTTTCTCCCGGAAGGGTCCCTCAACGTTCTGCGCTCCGGTTGCTATGTCATTCACGACCACGGCACCTACGCGGACGTCTCCCCGCTGCCGGGTCTGCGGGCCGCCGCGGTGGTGCGCGCCGTCGTACTTTCCGTGCCGGAAGAGGGGCAGGCGATCCTGGGCGCCGGGAAGCGGGAGTTAGCGTACGACGCCGGTCTGCCCACCCTGGTGGCGCATCACCGGGACGGCAGTACGCTGGCTGAGCCGACCGGCGTCGTCGTGCGGCTTTTCGATCACCACGCGGTGGTGGAGAACTCCGGATCCCTTCAGGTGGGCGACACGGTTGACCTGGGCATTTCCCACCCGTGCTCGGTGTTTGACCGGTGGCGGACGGCGCTCGCAGTGCACGGCAATGCTACCGAGCTATGGCATCCGCAGTTTTGAGTGCTACCAGCCCCAGGTTCCCGGTGCGCCCTTGAAGGGACCGACCACTTTCGAGGTGATCCAGCCGCCGTAAAAGTCGCCCGGCTGGGCCTGGACCTCCTCATTGTCGACGAGGCAACGGTCCATCCGGCCCGGATAGACGGCAATAGTGCCGGCCAGCTGCTCAAAGCCGGCCGTGGGTTGAAGGTACGTCCAGGCGGACCGATCCGCGCGCGCTGAGCCGGCAACGACGTCGTAATAGGTGGCAGCTCCCTTGAACTCACACCAGGTGGTTCCCTCCACCCTATGCAGGGTGCCGGGTGCAAAATCTGCCTCCGGCACATAGAAAACGGGCGGGTGACTCGTCTCCAGCACGCGCAGGGCGCGGTCGGTCCGCGCGATCTGCTGACCTCCGAATTCGAGAACGACGACGCCCGGATAGTTCTCGACGCGGGGCGGGCGCGGGTAGTCCCACACCGACTCCTGGCCTGGCCCCGGCTGATCTCTCGTGATACCCATGGGGCCACGCTACTCTTCGGTACCCTTGAATCAGCCCCAATTTCTACCCGAAAGGGCCGCGATGAAGATCAGTGTTGGACAATTCAGGCCGGGCGCGGACGTCTCCGCCAATGTTGCGACCATGCGGGAGCTCGCGGGCCAGGCTGTGGAGGACGGGTCGGAGCTGATTGTCTTTCCCGAGGAATCGATGTTCTCGATCGGGAAGGTCGAGGGTACGCTCGCCGCTGCTGTGGACGCGGGCTGGTCCGTTTTCGTGCAGCAGCTCTCTTTCCTGGCCGCCGAGCTGAAGATCGCCGTCGTGGCCGGCGGGTATGAGTCCAGCGGCGAGGAACGCCCCTACAACACGCTGGTGCTCATCGACGCCACCGGTCGGATTGTGGACACCTACCGCAAACTGCACCTCTACGACGCGTTCAGCTACTCGGAATCGCAGCGCATCAAACCGGGCGACGGCGGGATCACCGTGGTGCCGGTCGGTGCACTGAACGTGGGGTTGATGACCTGCTACGACCTCCGTTTTCCGGAGCAGGCGAGGGCGCTCGCGGACCGTGGTGCCGACGTCGTGCTGGTGCCTGCGGCGTGGTTCAAGGGGGACCACAAGATTGAGCACTGGGAGACGCTGCTCCGTGCGCGGGCCATCGAGAATACGGTGTGGATCGCGGCGGCGGGAACGTCGTCGACGCACACCATCGGACACTCGGCCATCCTTGACCCGATGGGTGTTCCGCAGGGCTTCCTGAATGATGAGGAGCAGGGCGTGGTCACGGCGGAGGTGAGCCGGAAGCGTATCGAGGAAGTGCGCGAATTCCTGCCTGTGCTGCGGAACCGCAGGTTTGCGCGCAACGAGGAGATTGTCGAGGGGCACTAGCTTCACCTAGCGCTTCCGCGTTCGTCGAAACAGCACTGCAGCGCCGAGGTGGGCTGCCACCCCGAGAGGTACCCACCAGGCGAGCGTCAGCCAGACGTCGTCGGACGCGGCACTGCCCATGAGATTGGACCGCACGGCTTCGATGACCGGGGTGAGCGGCTGGTGTTCAGCGAAGCCCCGGATCCATTCCGGCAAGGTGCTGACGGGGACGAATCCGCTGCTGATGTAGGGCAGGAAGATCATCAGGAACGTGGACCCGCTGGCCGCCTCGGGGCTGAGTAGAAGGCCGAGCAGGCAGGCGATCCAGGTCATCGCAACGACGAACACCAGCAGGACGGCGATTGCCGTCAGCCAGTCCGCTGCGTCGCCTGCAGGCCGGAAGCCGAGCGCAAAGGACAGGCCCACTACAACCGCCGAGGAAACGAAGTTGCGCAGAACGCTTGTGATGACGTGCCCGGCAAGAACGGCGGATCCGTAGGTGGGCAGCGTGCGGAAGCGATCGATGGTGCCGGTGGTCATGTCGGTCGCCACTCCCACCGCGGTATTCGCCGCACCGTACCCGGCACACAGCACGATTACGGCAGGCACCACGTAATCCACGTACTTGGTCCCCGTGTTCATGGCACCGCCGAAGATGACCACGAAAGAGAGCAGGATCATGGCCGGTAGCACGATGGAAAGGATGAGGCCGTCGATACTGCGGGCGGTGCGGCGGAGCTCGCGCACCACCATGACTGAAGTACCAGAGCGGAAGTTCAGGGTTGAGGTGGTCATGGGGCAGGTTCCTTTGCGGGCTGGGTTGGCTCGTTCGGCTCGGTCAGGCTGAGGAAGACGTCGTCGAGCGTGGGTTGCAGGATGGCGATGTTGGCCACGTTGGTCCCCCCAAGGTCGGCCAGGACCTGGCGGATGGTGGAGGCTGTGTTGGAGGTCGCGACGGTGAGCGACCAGGCGTCGGGGTCGACGGCGGTTGCCTGGGTGAGTGCCGATGCCTGGTCGAGGTCTTCCAGCGATGCGAACGAAAACCGGACCTGGTGGGTGCCTCCGAGCAGCCCTTTCAACTCTGAACCGGTGCCCTCTGCAACGAGGGTCCCGTGGTGCAGGATGAGAATACGGTCTGCCAGCCGATCCGCTTCCTCGAGGTACTGGGTTGTCAGTAGGATCGCCGTCCCGTCCCGCGCCAACTGTCGAATCTCCTGCCAAAGCCTGTGCCGGCTTTGCGGATCCAGGCCGGTGGTCGGCTCATCCAGGAAGAGTGCAGCAGGTCGGGAAGCGATGCCTGCTGCCAGATCCAGCCGACGTCGCATTCCACCTGAGTAGGAGGAAACGGGTTTCGCAGCGGCGGTGGTGAGCTCGAACGACTCAAGGAGCTGCCGGGCGCGCGCGTGGGCGTCGCGGCGTGGGAGGCCGCCGAGCCGGGCCATCATGACGAGGTTCTCATGGCCGGACTGGAAGTCGTCCAGGGCTGCATACTGTCCGGTGAGGCTGAAGTGCCGCCGGGCGCTTGCTGGAGACGCCAGTAGATCGATTCCCGCGATGGCCGCGGTTCCCTGATCGGGTTTGAGAAGTGTGCTGAGAATGTTGATCAGGGTGGTCTTCCCGGCGCCATTGATCCCGAGGAGCGCAACCACCTCCCCTTCCCAGAGCTCGATGTCGACGCCGGTGAGTACCTTATGGGCGCCGAAGCGCTTATGGATCCGTTCCGCCCGCACGATGGGCTGGCCGGCGTGGCGCTGGCTATGTGAGGTGGATAGTTGCATCTGCACTCCTACTGGCCTGAACAGCGTGCTATATAAACAGTTTATATGGTACACAAAACTGTTTGCGCTGCACACTGTTTGCTAGGATCAACTGCGGGCTATTGAAGGAGCGGCGACGGTGCAGGAGAAAGAGCAGGCCGCGCCATCCTTTCCCGAAGGAGTTCTTCCGCCCGGGTTCCTCAAGGCCTGGGGGCTGCAGGCGCCGGCACTCCGCGGCCCGAAGGCCGACCTGACTGTCGGCCGCATTGTGCGGGCTGGAATTGAAACTGCCGACGCCGAAGGGCTCGGATCGCTGACCATGGCCCGCGTTGCTCGGGTGCTGGGATACACCACAATGTCGCTGTACCGTCATGTGGAGTCGAAGGACGAGCTGCTTGTCCTGATGCAGGACGCCGCGTACGGGTCTCCGCCGCCGGTATCAGCAACCGGCTGGCGGGACCGCGCCATGGAGTGGGCCGAAAATGTCTCCGCACGATACCGGCGGCATGCCTGGGTGCTGGACATTCCGATCAGTCATATGCCGTCCACGCCTGGCCAGTTGAAGTGGTTGGAGCAGCTCCTCGGCGCACTGCGGGAGACGGGCTTGAGCTCACCGGACAAACTCGGCGCGGCATTGATGATCAGCAACGTGGTGGCCACCACCTCCCGGCTGGAGCGGGATCTGGCGATGAATCCGGTGAACCTGACCGACGAGGGCGGCGATGCCTATGTGCGAGCACTCTTCAGCGTCCTGGATCCGGCTGTCTTTCCCGAGATCCTCAGCGTCTTCGGGGATCCGGAAATGGGAGCTTCTTCCGATCCCGGCTACGAAATCCACTTCGCACTGCCGCGGGCGCTCGACGGCATCGAGCGCTTGATGGAGCACCGCGCAGCGAGTCGGCCTGACTAGGGATTCAATAGTTGTCCTACAAGTAGGTTAGTTGTACTATAAGTTATCCGATCCGCTCTTCCGAAGGTCCCGTGATGACTTACACGCCCGATGCGATCCGCCACGTCAAACTCTCCACCGCCACGCTGCCGCTGGCCACGCCGATCTCCGACGCCAAGGTCTTCACCGGCAGGCAGAAGCCGATGACCGAAGTGGTCTTCCTCTTCGCTGAGATCCTCACGGAGCAGGGCGTGTCCGGCCTCGGGTTCTCCTACTCGAAGCGAGCCGGCGGCCCGGCGCAGTATGCCCACGCCCGGGAAGTCGCGGAGACCATGATCGGCGAGGACCCCAATGACATCGCCAAGCTGTATAACAAATTGCTCTGGGCAGGGGCATCGGTGGGCCGGTCCGGCGTCGCCACCCAGGCGCTCGCCGCGCTGGACATCGCGCTGTATGACCTGAAGGCGAAGCGCGCAGGGCTTCCGCTCGCAAAGCTGCTCGGTGCCCACCGGGACTCGGTGCGGACCTACAACACTTCCGGCGGGTTCCTCAACGCCTCGATCGACGAGGTGAAGGAGCGCGCAACCCAGTCGCTCGCCGAGGGCATCGGAGGGATCAAGATCAAGGTGGGCCTGCCTGATTCGGCGGAGGACCTGCGCCGTGTCGCAGCCGTCCGCGAGCACATCGGCCCGGACGTTCCGCTGATGGTGGACGCGAACCAGCAGTGGGACCGCGCCACCGCTCTGCGAATGGGACGCAAGCTGGAGCAGTTCGATCTGGTCTGGATCGAGGAACCCCTGGACGCGTACGACGCCGAGGGGCACGCAGCGCTGGCCCTGGCCCTTGATACTCCCATCGCCACGGGCGAGATGCTCGCGTCCGTCGCGGAGCATGAGCGGCTCATTGCCACCCGTGCCTGCGACATCATCCAGCCCGACGCGCCGCGCGTCGGCGGCATCACCCAGTTCCTACGGCTCGCCACGCTCGCGGACCAGGCCGGGCTGGACCTTGCACCGCACTTCGCCATGGAGATCCATCTGCACCTCGCCGCTGCCTACCCGCGCGAGCCGTGGGTGGAGCACTTCGACTGGCTGGACCCGTTGTTCAACGAGCGCCTCGAAACCCGCGAGGGCCGCATGATCGTCCCCGATCGTCCCGGCCTTGGCGTGACGTTCAGTGACCAGGCGCGGGCCTGGACCACGGACAGCGCCGAGTTCGGGACGCGCTGACGTCAGCCGGCCGCTCTGCTCTGGCCGTGCCGGCCGCAACGGCGTGTCAGCATTAACCGCATGAAGCAAACGCTGGCAGTCTCGCTCGTCGACAGCCTCCGCCGTCGGATCGTGGACGGCACCATCCCCTCGGGCGAAAAGCTGCCCAGCGAAAGCGCCCTCATCGGCGAGTTCGGTGTCAGCCGCACGGTGGTCCGGGAAGCCGTATCGCGCCTGCAGGCTGAGGGCCTTGTGTACACCCGGCGGGGGAGCGGCAGTTTCGCCCTCACCCCGCCGTCGGCTGAAGAGGAATCCGCGGGCGGCATGCGTCGGCCCCGCACCCCCGAGGAGCGGCGGGCGCTCCTGGCCTTCCGCGCCGGCGTCGAGAGTGAGGCCGCCGCGCTCGCCGCAGGTAACGCCACGCCTTCCATGATTGCCGCACTGGATAACGCCCTCGCGGCGTTCGACGCAGCCGGCAACCACGCCGCTACGGCCGTCTCCTGCGACTTCGCGTTCCACCGGTCGGTTGCCGATGCCAGCGGCAACTTCTACTTCGTCGACGCCCTGCTGTCGCTGGGGCCAGCCATGATCGCAATGCCTCCGGAACGGCTTGAACCAGCCGACGACGGCGGTCAGCCAGGTCGGTTGCAGCGCGTTGCCGCGGAGCATCGAGCGGTACGCAACGCGATAGCTGCGGGGGATCCGCTGACCGCCGCCGCTGCCATGCGCCTGCATCTGGCGAACTCGCGCTCCCGCCTGGACGGCTCGTAGTGATTCTGCGTGCCGTTTCTCGCAGGTTTGCGGCTTGTCGACGGCGTGTCCTTCCAGACACGCCGGGCTTCGCGGGTTCCCGCTCGTCAAACCTGCGAGGAACGGATCGGTGGCGGGCAGTGACCGACCGCAATGCGGAGGCGCAGGATTGCCTCGGACATAGAATTGTTCAATGACTACAAACCCCGACACCATCAGGATGTACGGCGCCGACTGGTGCCGTGACTGCATCCGCACCAAGCGGCAGCTGGACGAACTCGGCATCAGCTACGAGTACATCAACCTCGTTGAAACGCCGGATGCTGCCGACGAAGCCAAGAGCATCTCGGGCCGGACCAACATCCCCGTGGTGGTGTACCCCGACGGTGCGCACCAGGTCGAGCCGACCAACCCTGACGTTGAAGCGAAGCTCCGCGAGTTGAACCTGCTCGGCTAGCTAATCGCGCCCGTCCGGCTTCACTGCTAGCACCGGACGGTCCGCCTGCAGGAGGATCCGCTGGGCGTGGGAGCCCATGATGAACTTGCCCACCTGCGTGCGCTGGCGAAGGCCGATCACGATCAGGGAGACGTCGTGCTCGACGGCGAGCTCGAGGATTTCGTCCGCAAGGTCATCCCTGTGGGAGGGGCGCAAAACGCGTGCGGTGATGCCGGCGTCGTCGGCGGTCGCTTTCAGGCGCGAAAGATCCTCGTCACTGGCAACCGACTTGTCCACGCGGGAGCCCTCGCGCACGGAGTTGACGATCAGCAGCTCCTCGCCGCGGAGCTTCGCCTCGGTGATTGCTGCGGCAACTGCGGCTTCGCCGACGGGGGTGGGCACGTAGCCGACCATGATGCTCATAAGTTCTCCTAGGAATCTGTGATCAGGAATCTGCGCTGACGCGGGTGGTGTCGCGCTGCTGGCGGCGAGCCAGAGCGGACTTGATCATGGGGCCTACTGCTACCAGGACGAAGATCACCAGCAGGGTGGCCGATATGGGGCGGGTGAGGAAGCCGGAGACGTCGCCTTCGAGCACCAGCAGCGAGCGGCGCAGGTTCGACTCAAGGAGCTCACCGAGTACGAACGCCAGAACCAGCGGGCCGGGTTCGAAGCCGAACTTCTTCATCAGGTAGCCGAGCGCCCCGAAGAGCACCACGAGCAGCACATCGAACATTGAATTGCGGATGGTGTATGCGCCGAGGATGGTGATCAGCGCCGTGATGGGCGCGAGGATGGCGGCTCGAACCCGCAGGATCTTGACGAACAAACCCACCAGCGGGATGGACAGGATCAGCAGCAGGATGTTCCCGATGTACATCGAGTTCACTACGCCCCAGAACAGCTCCGGGTCTTCTGAGATGAGCTGCGGCCCGGGCGTGATGCCGTGGATCAGCAGTGCGCCGAAAATGATGGCCATCGTGGCGTTGGCCGGGATGCCGAGCGTGAGCAGCGGAATGAAGGAGCTCGTCGCAGCCGCGTTGTTGGCGGTCTCCGGGCCGGCCACGCCCTCGACGGCGCCCTTGCCGAAGCGGGAAGGGTCCTTGGCCCGCTTCTTCTCCACCGCGTAGGAAACCATGGAGGAGATTGTTGCGCCGCCGCCGGGCAGGATGCCGAGGAAGAAGCCCAGGACGGAGCCGCGCCCGATCGCGCCGGAGGACTTGCGGAGGTCCGCGCGTGAGGGCCAAACGTTAGCCACCTTGGCCGGTGCGCTGACCGCCCGGTGGCGTTCCTCGAGGTTGTAGAGGATCTCACCGATACCGAACAGGCCCATGGCGATGGGTACGAAGTCGATGCCGTCGGCCAGGCTCAGGTTTCCGAACGTGAAGCGCTCGGCGCCGGTGAAGACGTCGCGCCCCACGGTCGCCAGCAACAGGCCGACGGCGGCGGCGATGAGGGCCTTGATCTTGGTTCCACCGCTGATGGTTGCGACCAGCAGGATGCCGACGAGGGCCAGCGCCGTGTACTCCGGCGGGCCGAAGTCGAGTGCGAAGCTGGCTACCAGCGGAGCCAGGAAGGTGAGGCCGATGATGGCGACCGTTCCACCGATGAACGAACCGATGGCGGCGATGCCCAGGGCGGTTCCGGCCTTACCCTGCTTGGCGAGGACATAGCCGTCGAACACGGTCACCACGGAGCTCGCCTCGCCCGGGAGCCGCAGGAGAACCGAGGTGATGGTTCCGCCGTACTGGGCACCGTAGAAGATGCCGGCGAGCATGATGATCGCGGTAACGGGGTCAATGCCGTAGGTCAGGGGCAGCAGGATGGCGATCGTGGCTGCGGGGCCGAGGCCCGGCAGCACGCCGATAAGCATGCCGATCACCACGCCCATCAGGCAGTAGAGGAGGTTCTGGGGGTCCAGCACTACGCCGAAGCCGTTCAGAACCGGGTCGAAGAAATCCATGGTGGGTCCTTTGGTCCGTCAGGTCTTAGAACAGGTAGGGGATGGACGTCCCCAGACCCAGGATGAAGATGGCGTAGAAGGCGGCCACAACGAGCACCGAATACAGGGTGGCGGAACGCCAGGTCTCGCCGCCGAGGAACTTCATCCAGACAAAGCACAGCAGCAGCGCCGGGATCTCGAAGCCGATGACCGGCATCAGCCAGACCATGGCAAGCAGCGTGACGAACCCGAAAGCCGCCATCCGGGACAGCGGAGAAAACCTCTCACCGTCCATACCCCCGCGCCGGCCGACAACCAGCTGGGCGAGGGCAAGGACGGTGATGATGAGGCTGATGATGAACGGCCACGTGCCGGGACGTGGCTCGCCCGGTGTGCCCAGGCCGAGACCAAGGGCAATGATCATGCCCGCAATGCCGACGCCGGCCGCCACCAGTGAGGCGGCGAGGTTGGCTACCGGGCCCGAAGGCGGCGGGGACTCCGCTGCCCATTCGGCCGCCAGTTCTTCCGGCGTCAGGTCCGGTGCGCCGAGGACGTCCGTGGAGTCACTCTCGGCTTCGTAGTCACGCTTCCGGTTCATGGCAATGCTCATTTCAGCTGATGGTCTCGGCCGGGGCAGGTGAGGTTATTACTCGCCGGAAAGCGAGATGTCGTATTCCTCAACCAGTGCCTTGTACTGCTCGGCGAGTGCGTTCCATTCCTCGACAACCTCTTCGCCGGAGACTTCCCACGGCGTCAGGATGTTCTGCTGGTTGAACTCCTGGTAGGTCTCGGTTCCCTGGACTGTCTCGACCGACTCGACCAGGCGCGCCTTGGCGTCCTCGGAGAGGCCCTTCGGTGCAGCCAGTGCACGGTACTGCGAAACCGGAACCTCGTAGCCCTCTTCAATGGCGGTCGGGACATCGGCGAGGAATTCGCTGCGTTCCTTGGCGAAGGTGACGATAGGGGTGACGGTGCCGGCCTCGATCTGGGGGAGGGCTTCACCGAGCTGGATGGTGGCGACATCGACCTGGTCACCCATGACGGCGGTGAGCGCCGGCGAACCTGAGTCGAACGGTACAGCGGTTCCGTCGATCTCGGCCTGTGCGAACAGGACTGCCTGGGCCAGCTGCGAACCGGTGCCGACGCCGGTGGTGCCGAAGTTCAGTTCGCCGGTGCTTTCCTGGATATCCGCGAGGGTCTCGAAACCGGATTCCGGGCTGGCCACCAGCACGTAATCGTCCTGGGAGAGACCGGCGATGACGTCCAGGTTGTCCAGGTTCACTGCCTCGTCCTCGCCGACGGCAAGCGGGGTGATGGTGATCAGCGATGCGTTGAGGAGGACGAGGTTCTGGCCGTCGGGCTCCATGGCGGCAACTTCCTTGGTGGCCAGTGCGCCGTTGGCTCCGGCTTTGTTGACCACAGGCACTGCAACACCGAGATCTTCCGCCATGCCCTCGGCAATCGCGCGTGCAATGCGGTCAGTCGAGCCGCCGGCGTCCTGGCCGACAGTGAGGGTAATGGGGCCGCTGGGGAATGCTTCGCCGGATTCGGCGCTGCCGCCGGCTACGTTTCCGCCGCAGGCTGACAGGGCGAGAACGCCGGCGGCTGCGGTGGTCGCGACCAGGGTGCGGCGGGTAAGTGATGCTTTCACGGGTGGGTACTCCTCATTCGGGAACGGCATTGTTCGGCTACAGGCCAGGAGCGAAGATGTGATGGCACTCACGGCTTGGCCCTGAGAAGACTGTACGGAGCGGCTATGATGCATGTCCAAGCCAACATATGCATGAAGTGATACCCGGAAGGCATCATGTTTACTCTCGATCAGGCACGCAGCTTCGTTGTCATTGCCGAGGAGCTGCACTTCGGACGGGCTGCCGAACGGCTCAACATGACGCAACCGCCGCTGAGCCGCCAGATTCAAAAACTTGAGCGCAGTGTCGGCGTCGAGCTGCTGGAGCGTGACAACCGCAAGGTGTCGCTGACGGCGGCCGGCAGCGCCTTCCTCGCGGAAGCCCGGAAGCTCGTTGTTGCCGCAGAACGGGCGCCCCAGACGGCACGGCGTATCGCGGCCGGCAGGTCGGGCCAGCTACGGGTGGGCTTTACGGCCGCTTCCGGTTTCAGTCTCCTCGGTCCGCTGCTGACCGAGATTGCCACCGAGCTTCCCGACGTCGATGTGGACCTGCAGGAGCTCGTCACCGGCGAGCAGGTGGCAGCGATTGCCGACGGCGACCTGGACCTTGGCCTCGCGCGGCCGGCCTTCGATGCGGACCTCTTCGAATCGCACCTGCTCTTCACTGAGGATTTTCTGCTGGCTGTCCCGACCGGGCACGATCTCGACCGATTGAACCGGTCGCTGACGGTCGCTGACCTCAAGGGCGTGCCGCTGATCATGCACTCGCCTACCAAGGCGCGGTATTTCTATGATCTGGTGGTGCGCAATATCCCGGTGGAGCACGGGAATGTGGTGCATACCGTAAGCCAGATTCTGACCATGGTGGCGTTGGTGGCAGCCGGGCGGGGAGTGGCGTTCGTGCCGGAATCAGCGAGCGTGCTCGGAGTGGAGGGAGTCTCTTACCTGCGGTTGGCGGATATCGAGCCGGACGCCGTCGAGCTCTATGCGATCTGGAGCAGGGAAATGCGCAATCCGGCGCTGGGAAGGCTCCTTGAGGTGATCCGCACCAAGGAGCTCTGATACCCGGAGGGCATCAATCCATTCAAAAGTGGGCTTAGACAGGCATCATCTGACTTCCTACTGTTGAAGCAACCCACCAGTAAGCACCACCCCTCGCCGTTCGCGGCGAACTGCCCTAAGGAAGATGCATCGTGGCCCAGTACGCGCCTCAGGAACTCGCTCAGAAACTCAAGGACGGACTGCTGTCCTTCCCGGTCACCGCCTTCACGTCCGAGCTGGCCGTGGATGAGGACGCCTACCGGCAGCACCTGTCCTGGCAGGCGAGTTTCAACGTCGCAGGTCTCTTCGCAGCCGGCGGTACCGGTGAGGGTTTCAGCCTGACGCCGGCCGAGGCAGCGCAGGTTATCCGGGCCGCCGTCGACGAGGTCGGCAGCAAAGTGCCAGTCCTCGCTTCCGCCGGCGGTTCCACCGCCCAGGCGATCCAGAACGCGCAGGACGCTGAAGCTGCCGGCGCCGAGGGCCTCCTGCTGCTCCCGCCGTACCTCACCGAATGCGACCAGGACGGGCTCCTCGCGCACGTCAGCGCGGTCTGCTCCGCCACGAACATCGGCGTCATCGTCTACAACCGCGCGAACGCCATCTACTCGGCAGACACCGTTGCCCGCCTTGCAGAACGCCACCCGAACTTCATCGGCTTCAAGGACGCCATCGGCGACATCGAGCACCTCACCAAGGTGTACGCCAAGAACGGTGACCGGCTCTTCTACCTGGGCGGCCTGCCCACCGCGGAAACCTTCGCCCTTCCACTGCTGCAGCTGGGCATGAGCACCTACTCTTCCGCGCTGTACAACTTCGTGCCCGAGTTCGCGCTTGAGTTCTACGGTGACGTCCGTCGGCAGGACCACGCGGCTGTCACCGAGAAGCTTCAGCGCTTTGTGCTGCCCTACCTCGACATCCGCGATCGCGTGCGCGGTTACGGCGTCTCGATCGTCAAGGGCGGCCTGAAGGTTGTGGGTCGCGACGTCGGCGGTGTCCGCCCGCCGCTGCAGAACCTCACTGAAGCAGACCTCGCTGACCTCGGAGCACTGCTTGACGCGGCCGGTATCCGCCCGGCACCCGCAGCACTCACCAACGCCTGAACGCACACCCGTAGAAAACAACCAACCGGACACCATCCGTAAGGAGCTTCATGCCTACGCAGCACGCTACACTTCAGGGTCACTCCATCATCGCCGGAGGGACGACTGCCGGTAACGGCAAGACCGTCAACGGCTTCAACCCGGCCACCAACGAGACACTCGAGCCCGCCTACTCCCTGATCGACGAGGCGCAGCTCAAACAAGCGACCTCCGCCGCCGAGGAAGCCTTCGACTCCTTCAGCACGCTCGAACCGGAGGCGCACGCGTCCTTCCTGGAAAGCATTGCCGACCGGATCGAAGCGTCGGGCGAAGAGATCATCGCCCGGGCCATGCTTGAAACGGGTCTGCCGGAAGCGCGCATGCGCGGCGAGCTCGCCCGCACCACCGGCCAGCTGCGCCTCTTCGGCTCTGTGGTTCGCCAGGGCGATCACCGCGGCGTGCGCATCGACCCCGCGCAGCCGGAGCGTACTCCCATGCCGCGCGCTGACATCCGCCAGCGCAAGGTTCCCCTCGGCCCGGTCGCCGTCTTCGGCGCGAGCAACTTCCCGCTGGCATTCTCCACGGCAGGCGGGGACACGGCGTCGGCGTTCGCCGCCGGCTGCCCTGTAATCTTCAAGGCGCACAACGCCCATCCCGGAACCAGCGAGCTGGTGGGACGCGCCATCACAGAAGCAGTGAACGACGCCGGCCTCCACCCGGGCGTCTTCTCCCTCATCTACGGCCCCGGTGCCAGTATCGGCCAGGCCCTTGTTTCGGATCCGGTCATCCAGGCAGTCGGCTTCACCGGCTCCCGTTCCGGCGGCACGGCGCTGATGGCGACCGCCGCCGCGCGCCCACAGCCAATCCCGGTGTATGCCGAAATGAGCTCCATCAACCCGGTGATTTTCTTCGACGGCGCGCTGCAGGGCGATCTCGATGGGCTCGCCGCCGCCTATGTCACCTCGGTGACCGGCTCCAGCGGCCAGCTGTGCACCTCGCCCGGCCTGGTCTTCGTGCCAACCGGCGACGCCGGGAACAACTTCCTCGCCGCGGTCGCCCGTGCGCTCGCGCCGTCTGCGGGACAGACCATGCTCACCCGCGGAATTGCTGACTCCTGGAACGCAGGTGTGGAAGCGCTCGGCTCCCAGAATGGCGTCGAACTGGTTGCCCAGGGCGCAAACGGGGCTACCGAGAACGCGCCCGCACCGGTTGTCTACGGCACCCAGGCAGAGACGTTCCTGAACAACCCTGTTCTGCACGAGGAGATCTTCGGTGCCGCGTCGCTCGTGGTGCGCTACTCCTCCACCGAGGAGCTGGTGGCGGCAGCGAAGCGCCTGGAGGGCCAGCTGACCGCTACCCTCCACCTCACCGAGTCGGACTATGAGACCGCGGCGAGCGTCCTGCCCGTGCTGGAGCGCAAGGTCGGCCGCATCCTCGCCAACGGCTGGCCCACCGGCGTCGAGGTCGGCCACGCGATGGTTCACGGCGGACCGTTCCCCGCGACCTCCGATACGCGGATAACCTCGGTAGGTACGCTCGCCATCGAGCGGTTCCTGCGGCCGGTTGCGTACCAGAACATTCCCGAGGTGCTGCGTCCCGCCGCAATCCAGGACGCCAACCCGTGGCGCCTCAACCGCCGGATAGACGGCACCGTGGTGCGGGCAACGGAGGGTGACGGCACGGGGTCGGCTGTCGAGGCCACAGGGGAGGACGCGTGACCTCCCAGCCGGCTATCGCCGCCGTCGAAGTTGTCCCGGTTGCCGGGCACGATTCGATGCTGCTCAATCTCTCCGGGGCGCACGCACCCTTCTTCACCCGCAACGTCGTGATCATTACCGATTCTGATGGCCGGACAGGTTTGGGCGAGGTTCCGGGCGGGGAGGCCATCGGTTCCACCATCAGGGAAGCCGGTGAGTTCCTGTCCGGTAAGCCGGTGGCGCAGTTCCGCAGTCTCCTGCGCGAAGTGGCGGTCAGGTTCGCCGACCGCGACGCCGGTGGACGCGGTCTGCAGACCTTCGACCTGCGGACCACAGTGCACGCCGTGACTGCGATCGAATCGGCACTGCTGGACCTGCACGGCCAGTTCCTGGACGTTCCTGTTGCTGAACTGCTCGGGAACGGACAGCAGCGCGCCGCTGTGCCGATGCTCGGCTACCTCTTCTACATCGGCAACCCCGACCGCACGGATCTTCCGTACCTTCGCGAGCCTGAAGGAAAGGACGACTGGGAGCGGGTGCGCCGCGAGGAAGCAATGACCCCCGAGGCCGTGGTGCGCCTCGCAGAAGCAGCGCAGGCCCGGTACGGGTTCTCGGACTTCAAGCTCAAGGGCGGAGTCCAGGCCGGTGACCTGGAGGTCGACGCCGCCACGGCCCTCAAGGAACGCTTCCCCGACGCGCGGATCACGCTCGATCCGAACGGCGGCTGGCTGCTGGAGGACGCCATCCGGCTGGGGAAGCGGATGCAGGGCGTGGTGGCCTACGCCGAGGATCCCTGCGGCGCCGAGGGCAAGTTCTCCGGCCGTGAGGTCATGGCCGAGTTCCGCAGAGCTACCGGGCTGCAGACAGCGACCAACATGATTGCAACCGATTGGCGTGAGATGGCTCATGCCGTGCGCACCAATGCGGTCGACATTCCGCTGGCTGATCCCCATTTCTGGACCATGGCAGGCTCGGTGCGGGTTGCCCAGCTGTGCCACGAGTTCGGCCTCACCTGGGGATCGCACTCGAACAACCACTTCGATATCTCGTTGGCAATGTTCACCCACGTCGGTGCGGCCGCGCCCGGTGAGATCACCGCGCTCGATACCCACTGGATCTGGCAGGACGGCCAGGGGCTGACGAAGGATCCGCTGCAGATCCGGAACGGCGAAATCCGGGTGCCGGATGCTCCCGGCCTTGGCATTGAGCTGGATCGGACGCGACTCGACGAAGCCCACGCCCTCTACCTCGAGTACGGCCTGGGTGCACGCGACGACGCTACGTCAATGCAGTACCTGCTTCCGGAGTGGACCTTCGATCCCAAGAGGCCTTGCCTGGTGCGATAGGGCGGATTTCGGTGGGCTTTATGCAATAGGAGGGTGAGTGGAGGGGGTTCTCCTCGGGTTCGGCATTGTGCTGGCGCTGGTTGGCGTGGGCGTTCTCGCCTCGATCCTCCTCCCCACCCGCACCGGGGCCATGCAGGAGGGCCTCACGCCGGTGATTTACTACATCACCAACCCGGCCCTCATGTTCATCCTGCTCGCCGAGACGGAACTCGCCGAAGTGCTCAGCGTCTACACACCGATCGCGCTGATCGTTGCTGCCGCGACAGCCGCGGTCTACGCCCTGCTCAGCCGCTTCATCCTGAAATGCCAAGCGGCGCAGATCGCCGTCGGCGCCATGGCCTCCTGCTACGTCAACGCCGGCAACATCGGTATTCCTATTGCGCTCTACGCCGTGGGCAGTTCAGCTCCCGTGGTGTCGGTGCTGCTGGCTCAGCTGCTCGTCATCGCACCCGTCTTCCTCACCATCTTCGCCTGGTGCGGCAGGAAGACGGGCTCCCACGGTTCGGCCGCTTCAGCTGGTACAGCTGGTTCGGCCGGTTCTGCCGGCACCTCCCCGACGCTGGTGCGGACAGTCCTGCGTTCAGTCGCAAATCCCGTAACCACCGGCACGGCTGCCGGAGCCCTGTTCGCCGCAACTTCACTGACTCTGCCGCCGATTATCTGGACGCCGCTGGAAATGCTGGGCCAGGCTTCGATTCCGCTGCTGCTGGTGGTTTTCGGCATGAGCCTCCGCGGCCAGAAGCCGCTGGCACAGCGGAACGTGCGCGCCGACGTCGTACTGGGGAGCGTAGTGAAGCTGGCACTGATGCCGCTCATTGCCTGGGCAGTTGCGTACTATCTCTTCCGGGTTGAGGGCACAGCCCTGCTCGGCGTGGTGGCCATGGCGGCGCTGCCGACGGCGCAGAATGTGTTCCTGTTCTCCGCCCAGTTTGGGCTGAGGGTGACACTGGTCCGCGACATCATCCTGGTGAGTTCACTCCTGGCGCTGCCGGCGTCGCTGCTGGTGGCGCTGTTGCTGGGGTGAGTAGGCTCCGGCCGCCCCGTCGATGCTGCGCGCGGTTATCCCGAACAGAGGCAGAACGGGTGGCCCGCTGGATCCAGGAATACGCGGAATGACTCTCCGGGCTGGTGCTCGTGTTTGGTCGCTCCCAATTCCAGCACCGCGATCTCGGCGGCATCGAGATCATCGACGATCACGTCAAGGTGCATCTGCTGCGGGGAGTGCTGCCCCGGCCATTCCGGCGCTGAGTAGTTCTCGACCTTTTGAAAGCAGATGGACTGACCGTAGTCCGCCTGGACTTCGACCCAGTCGGGTTCCTCCTTCACCTTCCAGTCGAGCATGGTCCCGTAGAACCGTGCGAGGGCAAGAGGATCGGGACAGTCGATGACAGTGGTGGGGAATCGCGCGATAGCCATGTCACACACCGTACGTCCACTTGCGGACGATTAGGGTCCGGAATAGGACAGACTTGGATCATGGCCGATACCGAGGAGGTCACAACGCAGCATTCGACTGTTCAGGAGTGGACGCGAGCCCTGGGCGAGTCGGTCGGTTCGCCCGGCGGCGGTGCCGGGGCAGGGGTGATGCTCGCCATTGCAGCTTCACTGACGTCCATGGTGGCCGGCTATACCGACGCCGAGGGTGAACAGGAAAACCAGCTGGCGGATCTGCTCTCCCGGGCGCAGAACCTTCGTCGGACTGCCCTGGAGTTGGCAGATGGTGACGCCTCGGCTTCGCGGGCCTTCGGCGCAGCTTTCCGGTTGGAGAAGGGCGACGAACGCGACCAGGCGATACGCGAGGCGTCACTTGTCGCCGCCCGGGCGTCTGCGGCGCTGGGCGATCACGCGATCGATGCGATCAGCGACCTCTCCTGGTTGGCGGATAACGGGAACAAGGCACTGATCGCCGACGTCGTTGTGGCCTTCGGTGCGCTGCGGGCGGCCGTAACGGGAGCGCGGACCAACGTGAGCTTCGATTTGGCCACCCTGAGATCTTCCGGACTCACACTCGAGCAGGTCCGCGAACGACAACCCGGGTTGTGGGCGGCCGTTGAGAAGCTCGATGCCGCGATCGAGCGAATCGACAGGATGACGGCCGCAGTAGATGACCGTGCTGCCCCGACTGATTCGGCCTAAAGCTCACCAGCTGAGATTTTATCGCCGGTATACGGCGTGGCCGAGATGACCGAGATGGAGACCTGCCGCTTGTTGGGCGCGGTGTAGGAGGTGACGTCTCCGGGCCGCAAACCGCGGATGGCCATGCCGAGGGGACTCTGTTCGCTGAAGACGTTCAGCTGCTCCGTTCCCAGGATTATCCGGTTACCCATCAGGAACACTTCGGGTTGCCCGTCAATGCACGCCTCGATCAGCATGCCCGGCTCCACAATTCCGTCATCTGCCGGCGAGTGGATGTTCACGTTCTTGAGCAGAACAGTCAATTGCCTGATCCGCGACTCGGTGGCCATCCGTTCGCCCGATTCTTCCTGCCTTGCCCGTGCAGCGAACAGCCCGTCCAGTTCGCTCTTCAAACGAGTGTAAGCCTCTTGTGTGAGCCAGGTAGCGGGGGCGACTGAATGCAGCATTTCACTCCTCAGATACGTGCGGGCACCACCGGAAAACCGGAGCAACAGCGGCTGCGGGACGGTGATGAAAGTCTGAGCATAGCCCAATTGCTTTTTTTAGCAATTCCCGCAGGGCGGCGGGCGCAGCATTTCTCGCGCAGCGTCAGGACTGGCTTTAAAAATATAAGTGGGTATGGTTCTGGGTATTGAATGAGGAAGGCGGTGATCCCCGTGTCAGGAAAGTCTCCCAGGAGCGTAGGAGCGAAAAAACAAGGAAAGTCCATCCTTGAAAAGCGCGCTCAGAAGAAGGCAAAGGCTGAGTCCAGCGAGTCGCTGTTCGCAAAACCCCGCAAGAACCAGCGTTAGTTGAAGTCTTCAGTGGTGTCCCGCCCTGCACAGTGCCGCCGGTCAACGTTCCTCCCACGGGCCGGCGGTGATAACGCGGGAGCGGGATGCCTCTGATTTCGCTGTCCAGTGATCTTATTTCGACCTGCTGGGAATTCCGTTCGATACGTTTCCTCAAACTTTGCGCTATTTATAGTCGGGAGCAGCCCTAGGGAATGTGTTCCAAAACTTGTGTCGAGAAAACTTCTGCCGGAGGTGCGAAAAATTCGTCTCAAATTCTTGTGCCCACAAACGTCATTAGTGGGTCTGTTTCCGCCGATCCAGTACCGTTTCCTGTGTGACCGTAAACAGTGAGCCGGCGTCGTCGTCTGCCCAACACCCCGCCCCGCGCAGCCGCTCCGCAAACATTCGCGATGTGGCGAAGGCCGCGGGCGTGTCTCACCAGACCGTGTCGCGCGTGATCAATGGGCACCCGAGCCTGCGGGAGAGCACCCGGCAGCGCGTGCTGGACGCCATGGAGGCACTGCAGTTCCGGCCCAACCGTGCCGCTCGCTCACTGGTGACCAGCCGCTCCGGCATGATCGGCGTGCTGGTGACCAACGGCACCTACTTTGGTCCGTCGTCGACCAGGGCCGCGATCGAAGCAGCAGCTGCCGGTGCCGGCTACCTCGTTGACACCGCCACGTTGACCTCACTCGATGAGGCCGCCTTCAAGGAAGCGCTCGGGCGGCTCGTCGACCACGCGGTGGAGGGCCTCATCATCCTCGCGCCGCAGGAAGCTACGCTTCGGCAACTCGGTCACCTGTCGGTCAGGCTGCCGATGGTGACAGTGCACTCCACGTCAGCGGCAGACGATCATGGGCTTTCGGTAGACCAGGTCGCCGGGGCCAGGCTTGCAACGCGCCACCTCCTGGAACTTGGGCACCGCAACATAGTGCACATCGCCGGGCCGGACGGCTGGGTGGAGTCGAGGGAGAGGATTCGCGGCTTCCGCACGGAAATGGCACATTGGGGGCTCGACGGCTCGCGGGTGGTGACCGGCGACTGGACCTCCGACAGCGGTTTCCGGATAGGGCAGGAGATCCTCGGTGAGAATCAGCCGACGGCGGTCTTCTCCTCAAACGACCAGATGGCGCTTGGACTCATCCACGCCTGCCGTGACCGCGGTCTCCGGGTCCCCGACGACGTAAGCGTCATCGGTTTCGATGACGTGCCCGACGCCGCGCACTTCGCACCGCCGCTGACGACCGTTCGCCAGGACTTCACCGAGTTAGGACGGCGCTGCGTGGCGCACCTGCTCACCCAGCTGGGAGTTCCAGTCCAAAACCCCTCACGGACGGTAGTGCCGGAACTCATCGTCCGCCGCTCAGCGGCAGTGCCTTCCAACAGCACACCGTGACGATTGCTCGCGATCATTCCACCGACAGGGCGTTGATGGCCGTGCGTTCGACCTCGAGGCCCCTGGAGTAGCGGTCAAGGTAGGCTGCGAAGCCGGCGACGTCGGCCGCGTCAGGTTCGACTGTTTCGAATTCCGCGCTGCCGAATGCGTGTTTGCGCAGGTAAGCGTCCAGCCCGAGTTCCTTGCCGGCGGCGTTGGCTGAGGCGTAGGAGGCAAGCACCGCAATGCCCCAAGGGCCGCCCTCGGAGGCCGTAGCCGCAACGGAGACCGGTGCGGCAAGAGCACCGGCGAGGAAGCGCTGCGCCACGCCCGCCGTGCGGAACATGCCGCCGTGCGCAAACATCTGGTCCAGCTCAACGCCCTCACTGGCGAGGACGCGCATGCCCAGGGCGAGGGTGCCGAAGACTCCGTAGAGCTGTGCCCGCATGAAATTGGCAAGCGTGAATTCGCTGTCCGGCGTCCGCAGGAACAAGGGGCGGCCCTCAGGAATGTCGGCGATGGGTTCCCCGGAAAGGTGGTTGTAGGCGAGGAGTCCGCCGGCGTTCGGTGCACCCTCGAGCGCCTCACGGAAGAGCGTGTTGAAAACATCATCCGACTCAAGCGGAGCACCGGACGCCGACACAGCTCCTGAGGCGGCCGCGAAGCGGGAGAAAAGCCCTACCCACGCCGCGAGCTCACTGGCGCCGTTGTTGCAGTGCACCATGGCTACCGGGTCCCCGGCAGGTGTTGTCACCAGATCCAGTTCATGGTGCACGTGTTCGAGGGGATGTTCGAGTACCACCATCGCGAAGATGCTCGTGCCGGCGCTGACGTTGCCGGTGCGGGGGGCAACCGAGCAGGTCGCCACCATGCCGGTGCCGGCGTCGCCCTCCGGCGGGCACAGCAGCGCACCAGGCCGGAGACCGCCGGTGGGATCAAGGAGGGCCGCTCCCTTGGCTGTCAGCTCGCCGGCCGGCTGTCCCGCCGGAAGTACTTCGGGCAGGAGTTCGGAGAGGTTTAGTCCGGGTGCAGCTTTGGCCGCCAGAGTGTCATAGCGGGACAGCAGCTCGGCGTCGTAATTCCTGGTAAGGGAGTCGATGGGGAACATTCCGGAAGCGTCGCCCACGCCAAGTATTTTGCGCCCGGTGAGCTCACGATGCACATACCCAGCGAGGGTTGTAATGGAGCGAACCTGCGATACGTGCGGTTCACCGTCCAGTACGGCCTGATGCAGGTGCGCAATAGACCACCGCAACGGGATATTGACTCCGAAGAGTTCGGTGAGCTCTGCCGCCGCCGGCCCGGTGTTGGTGTTGCGCCAGGTGCGGAAGGGAACGAGGAGTTCGTCGTCGTCGTCGAAAGCAAGATAGCCATGCATCATCGCTGAGACGCCGATCGCGTTCAGGCTCTCCAGCCGGGTATCGTAACGGCGTTCAACGTCGGTGCACAGGTCCGCGTAGGCAGCCTGAAGACCCGTCCAGACGTCTTCCAGCGAGTAGGTCCACAGGCGGTCGACGAGTTGGTTCTCCCAGTCATGAGCGCCTACAGCCAGGACCACGGAAGGATCCTCACCGATCAGACAGGCTTTGATGCGTGTGGATCCGAGCTCGATTCCGAGGCAGGCGCGTCCGCCGGCGATTACGTCCTTGGGGTCGGTCATGAACAGAGTCTCCTTCGGTAAGGGGTCACGGTTGCCAGAACCAATCCCGTCAGTGTGAATTGCCGTGAGCGTGTGATTCTTGACATCAAACGTCGCGTCCAGCATATAGTGTGAACGGTCACATCAGGTAGTTCCCAGTGCTAGGAACTCCGCCGGACCGCCTACTGAAAGCGATGGTTAACGCATGACCAGCACTCCTGAGTCCTTCACCGACCGTGAACTGGACACCATCAACGCCGTCCGCCGCGATGTTGCCAAGCTGCACGCGGAACTGGTCCGTTACAACCTGGTGGTATGGACAGGCGGCAACGTCTCCGGCCGCGTGCCCGGCATGGATCTCTTCGTCATCAAGCCGAGCGGTGTGGACTATGACCAGCTCACGCCCGAGAACCAGATTCTGTGCGATCTCGACGGGAACGTGATTGCGGGAACGCCGGGCTCCGAGCGCTCGCCGTCCAGCGACACGGCTGCGCATGCCTACGTCTACCGGAACATGCCGCGCGTTGGGGGAGTGGTCCACACACATTCGACCTATGCGACTGCGTGGGCCGCGCGCGGTGAGTCCATCCCGTGTGTCATAACGGCCATGGCGGACGAGTTCGGCGGAGAAATCCCCGTAGGCCCGTTCGCGGTCATTGGCGATGACTCAATTGGCCGGGGAATCGTGGAAACCCTCACGGGCCACCGCTCCCGCGCCGTCCTGATGCAGAACCATGGGCCGTTCACCATCGGCAAGGATGCCCGCGACGCCGTGAAGGCCGCCGTCATGCTCGAGGACGTTGCCCGTACTATCCACATTTCGCGCCAGCTCGGCGACCCGCTCCCCATTGAGCAGCGCCACATTGAATCCCTCTTTGACCGCTACCAAAACGTGTACGGGCAATCCACGCCCGCAGGAACCGGAGCCGCACTGTGACAACCCTCAAAACCTCACTGGATGAATACGAGATCTGGTTCCTCACCGGAAGCCAGGACCTCTACGGGGATGACACGCTTCGCCAGGTGGCCGAGCAGTCCCAGCAGATCGTGAAGATGATCGAAGCCTCCGACGTGCCGGTCAAGGTTGTCTGGAAACCGACGCTGAAGGACTCGTCCTCGATCCGCCGGATGGCACTTGAGGCGAACGCAAGCGACAAGACCATCGGCGTTATCGCGTGGATGCACACGTTCAGTCCCGCCAAGATGTGGATCGCGGGCCTCGACACCCTGCGCAAGCCGCTACTGCACCTGCACACGCAGATCAACGTCGAGCTGCCCTGGGCGGACATCGACTTCGACTTCATGAACCTGAACCAGGCAGCGCACGGCGACCGCGAGTTCGGTTACATCCAGACCCGGCTTTCCGTGGCGCGGAAGACCGTCGTCGGGCACGTGTCCAATCCCGCGGTTACTGCGCAGATCGCCACCTGGTCCCGTGCAGCCGCCGGCTGGGCCGCAGTGCACGAGCTCAAGGTAGCCCGCTTCGGCGACAACATGCGCAACGTGGCCGTCACCGAGGGTGACAAGACCGAGGCGGAGCTGCGCTTCGGGGTCTCCATCAACACCTGGGGCGTCAACGAGCTCGTCGAGGTTGTGGACGCGCAGTCCGATGCGGACATCGACGCGCTGGTCGCCGAGTATGAGGAAACGTACGACGTCGTTCCTGAGCTGCGGCGCGGAGGTGGCCGCCATGAATCGCTCCGGTACGGCGCGCGGCAGGAGCTCGCGCTGAAGTCCTTCCTTGAGGAGGGCTCCTTCGGTGCCTTCACGACGACGTTCGAGGACCTTGGCGGGCTGCGTCAGCTTCCGGGGCTCGCGGTTCAGCGGCTCATGGCCGCCGGCTACGGTTTCGGCGCCGAGGGTGATTGGAAGACGGCCGTGCTGGTCCGCGCGGCGAAAGTGATGGGTGCCGGTCTGCCCGGCGGCGCGTCGCTGATGGAGGATTACACGTACCATCTGGTGCCTGGGGAGGAGAAGATTCTCGGCGCACACATGCTGGAGATCTGCCCGACGCTCACTACGTCGAAGCCCACCCTTGAGGTGCACCCGTTGGGTATTGGCGGTAAGGAGGACCCGGTCCGGCTGGTGTTCGATACGGACTCAGGGGACGCCGTCGTCGTCGCCATGTCCGACATGCGTGACCGCTTCCGCCTGACTGCCAACGCCGTCGAGGTTGTTCCTCCGGACGCGCCGCTGCCCAACCTTCCGGTGGCGCGTGCCGTCTGGAAGCCGCAGCCGGACCTGGCGACGTCGGCAGCGGCCTGGTTGAGCGCGGGTGCTGCGCACCATACGGTGATGAGTACCGCCGTCGGGCTTGATGTGTTTGAGGATTTCGCCGACATCGCCGGCACCGAACTGCTGCGCATCGACAGCACGACGACGCTGCGTGAGTTCCAGCGCGAGCTACGGTGGAACGCGGCCTATTACCGGCTGGCGCAGAAGCTCTAACCCGTTCATTTGGCAGGACACGCCCCTTTTGGGCCTCCATAAGGGGCGTGTCCTGCCAACTCACGTGAAGGAAAGGTAACTGATGGCGAACGACGTCGGCACTAACTGGGCGGGAAATCTTGCCTATGGAGCTTCCATCCTGCATGAGCCGACGTCGGTGGAGGAGGTGCGCCGGATCGTCGCCGCGGCGACCTCTATCCGTGCGCTTGGGTCGCGCCACTCCTTCAATGACATCGCGGATGGGACCGCCGAGCTGCTGTCGACCGCCGCCCTGACCGGTCCCGTATCAATCGATCGGGAGCGCTCGACTGTCACCGTCGGAGCCGGGATCCGTTATGGGGAACTGGCCCGGGAGCTCGAACGGGAAGGGCTCGCGCTCGCAAACCTCGCGTCGTTGCCACACATTTCAGTGGGCGGAGCTGTGGCTACGGGAACCCACGGCTCGGGCAGGCGGAACGGCAGTCTGGCGACCGCCGTCGTCGGGTTGGAGCTGGTGACCGGGAACAGCGAGCTGGTGAAGTTCACCGCCGGAGATCCGGACTTCGAAGGTGCGGTCATCAACCTGGGGGCGCTCGGCATCGTGACAAGTCTTGAGCTGCGGGTTGAGCCTGCCTTCGAGGTGGAGCAGACCGTTTTTGAGCGGCTGCCGCTCGAGAACCTGCTGCAGAACTTCGACGGCGTGACGGGCGCCGCGTACAGCGTCAGCGTGTTCAGCACCTGGCGGAACCCGGACGTTGCCGACTCTGTGTGGGTGAAGCGGCGTGCAGACCGCGACGCACCGTTGGAGGAAACCCTGTTCGGAGCGGTGACGGCCGACGACGAGCGCCACCCGCTGCCCGGGCTGCCGGCGATCGGCTGTACTCCGCAGTTGGGTGTGGCGGGTCCCTGGTACAACCGGCTGCCCCACTTCAAGCTCGACTTCACGCCCAGCAACGGTGTGGAGCTCCAGTCCGAGTACCTTATTCCCCGTGAGCATGCCGTCGACGCGGTCCGGGCTGTTCGGGGGCTCAGCGCCGAGATTGCGCCGCTTCTGCAGGTGAACGAGATACGCACGGTTGCCGCGGATGAACTGTGGCTCAGCTCGAGCTACGGGACTGACGCCGTGGGCCTGCACTTCACGTGGGTTCAGGACCAGCCGGCGGTCGAAGCGCTCCTGCCCGAGCTCGAGGCGGCGCTGGAACCGTTCGCAGCAAGGCCGCACTGGGGCAAGCTTTTCACCCTTGGCGCGCACGATTTCGACCGGCTGTACCCGCGGATGGAAGACTTCCGCGTCCTGGCCAAGCGGCTGGATCCTGAAGGCGTCTTTGCGAACCCGTTCACCGCAGCCGTTATGGGGCGCTAGCACCCTTCGGGCCACGGGAGCGTATTCCCAGGACCACCATGCCCGCGGCCAGCAGGGCCAGAAGCACTGCGCTGACGCCGACCACGGCCGGCGAGCCGGCAGCAGCGACGTCCGGCGACTCACTTCCGGCGGCCGGTGTGGCCGGGGCAGGTGACTCTGCGGGAGGCTCGTACATCGGCGCCCACGCATAGGGCGGCATGGCAAACGGAGCGAGCTCGGGTTCTGCTTCCTTCGTTTTCTCCGGAGCAGGCTGCTCGGCCGGAACAACCTGGACCGGAACCATCAGCATCGGGGCCGGCGGCGGGGGAGGTGGCGCCGGCTGAGGGGCTTGCACCGGGACCTGTGCCGGCGAAGGGGCCGGAGCCGGGTCAGGCGTTGTAGTCGTAGGCGCGGGTTTGGGCTCCGGTTTTGGGGCAGGCGGTGGCGGTGGCGGCTTAGCCGGTGCGGGGTCGGGGTCCGGTTTTGGGTCGGGCTGAGGCGCGGGCGCCTCTATCGGCGGGACGGGTGCCTCCGTCTCTGGCGGCACCTCGGTTTCGGGTGGGCCGGGCGTTCCGGGCCCGGGAGTCCCGGGATCCGGCGCCTCATCGGACGGCGGTCCAGGTTTCGGCGGCGTTTGTCCTGGAGCGGTGGCCGGACCCGACGGAGAAAGCCCGTGGTCTGACTCGTGACCCGCCTTATGGTCCGCGCTCGCGGGCGGAGCGGAAGCGAGCGTCGCTCCGACAATCAGTGCCACGCCGGCGGTACATCTGAACCAGTTATTAGTGATCTGCACGGTGTTCTCCCAACGCTGCCGGCCCATCTGGCCAGGACAACTCGCTCTGTTCGGCCGGGAGCCCCACAGCTACAACCCCGACTCGTAAGCGTGCTTATGAGTTTACATGGTTGGTTGGATTTTTCACCCGCTGAGACCAGCGCCCAGCCAGGCAGCCAGTTCCGGAATCATGGTAGGTGCGGCCCGCAGGAAGAAGGGCAGCATGACGAGGGCGGGGACGATCAGCACCACGGTGAAGGTCAGGTTCACGTAGAGGGACACCGTGCCGGTCACCAGTCCCGGGTTGCCGTGGGTGGAGTAGGCGCAGAGGAATCCTGCAAGGGCGGTTATACCCATCGGGCTGAGGAGCGCCGACGCGTACACGATAACCACGTCGATTGTGGCGTTTTGGTCATCCTCCGGGACGGTGCCGAACATTTGAACGATCATGAAAACCAGTGCGACGACGATGATCGGCGCAGCGAACCCAAACAGTTTACGCACCTTCCAGAACCAGGATCTGCCTGGTCGCCGGGTGTCGATTTCAGAAGTAGTGCCGTGCCCGTTGGCGTCCGTTTGATCTCCCATCGAACGAGAGTATCGAGCATCGGACGGTACTGACTTTGGTTATCCACAGGGCGGTGAGCCCTTGAACTTACCGCTTCCGCTGGCCGTCCCGGATTTCGCAGATCGACAGGGCTTCGCTCACGTCCCCGGCGACGGAACGGCCGAGCACAACCACCCGGTCGCCGAGGCGGAGGGCCTCTTCCATGCTGTTGGTTGCCAGTAGGACGGTGGTGGGCAGCGCACGGTGAAGGGTCTGCAGTACATTGTGCAGCACGGTTCGGGCAGCGCCCTCGACGGCGGTGAACGGGTGATCGAGAAGCATGACGCCCGGCGTGCTTGCCAGCGCGCGGGCCAATGCTGCGCGCCGGACTATCTCAGCGGTGACGTCCGTGGGCAGCAGTTTCGCGAACCGGTGCAGGCCGGTCAGATCGAGAAGTTCAGCGATTTTCGCCTTGCCCTCGCTTGCGCTGGAACTCTTGCGAAGACCAAGTGCAAGGTTTGCCTGCAGGGAGTGGGTCGGCTGCAGATCAGCGTCCCTGGGGGCCCAGGAGCAGCGGTCGTCGGTGCGCCGTACCGGCTCTCCGCCCACGAGCACTGATCCCGACTGTGGATGATCGAGACCGGCGGCTGCACGCAACAGGCGGGAGGCGCCGTCGTTCTGGGTGCCGTTGCCGCCTACGAAGGCAAGCACCTCACCGGCGCGGATGTCCAGACTGACGTCCCGAACGCCCTCGGCGTGCAGTTTCACAAAGGAGACCGGAAGCGGCGTCGAAACACGCCTTACTGCGGCGTGGTGGGATGGAACCGTGCTGGGACTCATCGGTTACTCCGTAGTCATCATGGGCGCGGGAACGCGAATCGCCCGGATTGATCAGCACCAATCTAGCGGCACAGAACAGGATCCCCGCCATAACCGGGGATCCTGTCGTAACACTGCGACTCGCAAGCTCAGCGGCAGGCGCGGAACATCTCTTCCATGGTGCGGTCGAGCGGCGTGTCCAGTGCGCACACGACCAGTCCCAGCCAGGCATTCCTCGCCAGGCCGCGCAGTCCCCAGGAGCGAAGCGGCAGTCGCTCCGCAGCCGGTACTGCACTGCGGCCGACGTAAGCAAAGAGTGCGACCGTCACCGTCAGAACAATCAGCAGCGCCATGGCTATGCCCCCGCCGCGGTGAGGTCGGAATAGGACCGGCTCGGCAGGGCGGAGTCGCCCCAACCCGAGTGCGACCGTATGGGGGGATTATGCCCCGCTCCGTCTGCGCGAACAGTGCGGAGAACAGCCGAGATAAGAACGGCTACAACAACCAGTACGACGACGATTTCCATACCTCGATGGTGCTCTCACCGTGGAGGAGGCAACAGTGGCAGAAACGACCACTATCGATAACTTTCTGCCACCTTCCATTCGGGCGGAAAATTTCCTTCAGTTACCTGGTATCAGGCGATGACCTGACGCTTTGAGGAGATCACACCGGTGTTGAAGCCGGCGAGATTCAAACCGCCGTGAAAGCGTGCGTGCTCGATCTTGATGCAGCGGTCCATCACGACGTTCAGGCCGGCAGCTTCGGCGTTCCGCGCAACGTCCTCGTGCCAGGAGCCCAGCTGGAGCCACAGGGCCTTGGCGTCGACGGCCTTTGCTTCATCGAGGACCGAGGGGAGGTCATCGTGCCTGCGGAACACGTCCACAATGTCGGGCCGTTCCGGCAGATCCGCCAGTGACTTGTAGACCGGCTGCCCGAGAATCTCGGTGGCTGTCGGATTCACGAAGTACAGCCGGTACGGCGAGGATGACTGCAGGTACGTCGCCACGAAGTACGACGCCCGAGACGGCTTGTCCGAGGCACCCACAATCGCAATCGACTCCGCGTTGCGGAGGATGTTCAGGCGTTCGGGGGCCGATGGGCCTTGCCAGGAGCGGTCCGGTGTGCTCATGCCTTCACTCCCTCTGCGGCGACTTCCTCTGCACTGACGTCCAACGCGTGTTCGAGGTGCTCTGATGTTCCGGCAACAGCGGTCTCGAGCGCCTGGTCGAGATCCCAGAGGATGTCTTCGAGGTCCTCAAGGCCGACGGAGATCCGGATGAGATCCTCCGGGATCCCCGCGGCTTCGAGCTGTTCGGCCGAGAGCTGCTGGTGCGTCGTCGATCCAGGATGGATGACCAGGGTCCGTGCGTCGCCGACGTTGGCAAGATGGGATGCCAACTGCAGGGCTTCGATAAACTTCTGGCCCGCCTCGCGGCCGCCCTTGACGCCGAAGCTGAAGACCGAGCCGGGACCCTGTGGCAGCAACTCCTTCGCCCGCTCATGGTGCACGTGCGAGGGCAGTCCGGCGTAGTTTACGTACTCGACGCGCGGATCCTTCTCGAGCCACTCGGCAACGGCTCGTGCGTTGGCCACGTGCTCGTCCACGCGCTGCGCCAGCGTCTCGACGCCCTGCAACAGCTGGAACGCCGACGACGGCGACAGCGACGGCCCGATATCCCTCAACTGTTCGGTGCGCAGTTTGGTGAGAAACCCGTACTCGCCGAAGTTCGCCCACCACTGGATGTTCCCGTAGGACGCGACCGGTTCGGTCATGGTGGGGAACTTGCCGTTGCCCCAGTTGAACCGCCCGCTTTCGACGATCACACCGCCCAGCGTGGTGCCGTGCCCGCCGATGAACTTGGTGGCCGAGTGGATCACGATGTCCGCACCGTGTTCCAGCGGGCGGATCAGGTAGGGCGTGCTCAGGGTGGAGTCGACGATCAGGGGGACACCGGCGTCGTGCGCTACTTCCGCCAGCCCCGCGATGTCCGCGATTTCACCGCTCGGGTTCGCGATGATCTCGGTGAAGACGGCCTTGGTGTTCTCCTGGATGGCGGCGGCATAGTCGGCCGGGTCCGTTCCCGGAACGAACGTGGTTTCGATGCCGAACCGGCGCAGGGTCACATCGAGCTGGGTCACTGTGCCGCCGTAGAGCTGGGCTGCCGCAACGATGTGGTCGCCGGCCTGGCACAGCGCGGCGAAGGTGATGAACTCGGCGCTCATGCCCGACGCCGTTGCTACCGCACCGATGCCGCCCTCAAGCGAGGCGACGCGCTCTTCGAAAGCCGCGACAGTGGGGTTGCCGATACGGGAGTAGATGTTGCCGTACTTCTGCAGTGCGAAGAGGTTGGCGGCGTCGCCCGTGTCCTTGAAGACAAACGACGTGGTCTGGTAGATCGGCACGGCTCGTGCGCCGTGCGTGGCATCCGGGGTTCCGCCGGCGTGCAGAGCACGGGTGCGGAAGCCGAAGGTGCGGTCAGTGCCCATGTTTCCTCCAAATTGATCCAACTTTTGTGCGCCTGTGGCGACGTGTGGACCGTCGAATCCACCATACGTGCACAAAACTTCCGTTAGGTTCGCCCAGCGAGGACTTCCGCGATCCGCGGAACACAGCCCTCGTTCTGCAGCGAGGTGGTGTCACCCAGTGGTGCTCCCTCATACAGCTGGGTCAGCAGCCGCCGCATGATCTTGCCCGAGCGCGTCTTGGGCACATCCTCCACGACGACGACGGCGGACGGCTTGGCAATCGGCCCGATCGCCTTCGCGACGTGGTTGCGCAGGTCCTGTTCCAACGCCGGAGTGCCGGACTCACCGTGCACGACGACGAACGCCGCGATCGCATGCCCCGTCACCGGGTCAGCCACCGGGCAAACCCCGGCCTCGACCACCCGGGGATGGGACACGAGCGCCGACTCGATCTCAATGGTCGAGAGCCGGTGACCGGACACGTTGATGACGTCATCCACGCGGCCGAGGATCCAGGTGTCGCCGTCGTCGTCGTACCGGGCGCCGTCGCCGGCCAGGAACCAACCCTGTGCAGCGAACTTCCGCCAGTAGGAATCGAGGTAGCGCTGCGGGTTGCCCCACACCGTACGGGCCATCGCCGGGCCATGCCGGTCAACCACGATCAGGCCCTGCTCGCCAGGACTGACGCGCTCGCCGTCGTCGTTCACTATCCGCGTGCTCACACCGGGCAGGGCACGTGAGGCGCAGCCCGGCTTGAAGGAAGCATCGGTGGGGCGGGGACTGAGGACGGTCGCACCCGTCTCCGACTGCCACCAGGTGTCCACCATGGGTGCGGTGCCGGAGCCCACGTTCTCTCGGAACCAACGCCACGCCTCGGGATTGGTGGCTTCACCGACCGTGCCGAGGACCTTGATGGAGGAGCGGTCGTACTCGGTGGGAACACCGTCGGGGAACCAGCCCATCAGCGAGCGGATCAGCGTGGGCGCCGTGTAGTAACTGGTCACGCCATAGCGCTCGATGATCTCGAAGTGCCGCCCCGGATGCGGGGTGTTCGGCGTGCCCTCGAAGATCACCTGGGTGGCGCCGTTGGAGAGCGGCCCGTAGATCTCATAGGTGTGCGCGGTGACCCAGGCGAGATCGGCGGTGCACCAGTGGACGTCGTCGGCGCGTTTCGCGGGGTCGGGGACGCTGAACAGGTACTCGTAACTCCAGGAGGCCTGCGTCAGGTAGCCGCCGGTGGTGTGGACCAGTCCTTTCGGCTTCCCCGTGGTGCCGGAGGTGTACATGATGAACAGCGGCGTCTCGGCGTCGAACGCCTCCGCCTCGTGCAGGGGGGACGCGGCGTCGACGGCGTCATGCCACCACACGTCGCGGCCCTCGGTCCACGCAGTCTCGCTGCCGGTCCGCCGGATCACCAGCACGTGCTCGATGGCGTTGTCCCCGGCGACCGCAAGGTCAACGTTCTCCTTCACCGGCACGGCCTGGCCGCGCCGGTACTGCCCGTCGGTAGTGACGAGGAGTTTGGCGCCGGTGTCCTCGACCCGGAACCGCAGCGCCTCGGCGGAGAAACCGCCGAAGACCAGCGAGTGGACCGCGCCGATCCGCGCGCAGGCCAGGGTCACGACGACGGTCTCCACCAGCACGGGAAGGTAGATGACAACGCGGTCGCCCTTGCCGATTCCGAGAGCGGTCAGGGCATTAGCCGCGCGGCAGACCTCGTCCTGGAGCTCGGCGTAGGTGACCGTGCGCCGGTCGCCGGGCTCGCCCTCGAAGAACAGGGCCGGCTTGTCTCCGAGTCCGGCCTCCACATGACGGTCCACGCAGTTGTACGCGGCATTCAGCGTGCCGCCGGCGAACCACTCGATGCGCGGCACCGACAGCTCGCCGTTCGGTCCCGGCCGTGCCGGTTCGAACGTGTGCGGCGTATGCCATTCGGAGGACCAGTCAAGCCGCCGCGCCTGTTCCTCCCAGAACGCGAGCCGCTCTTCCTCGGTGGTGAAGTCCTCGAGAACAAGGGAATCTACGGCAGTTACGCCCATTTCCGGATAGCCCACTTCTCAAACACGCCGAGGATGGCGTCGGTGATCTTGCCGAGGATTGCCAGCAGCACGATCGCCAGGATCAGCCTGTCCACCCGTCCGTTGTTCTGCGAATCGGTGAGGAGGAAGCCCAGGCCCATCGAGGACGCCAGCAGCTCAGCCGCGACGAGGAACAGCCACGCCTGCGCCAGCGCCAGACGCAGACCGGAAATGACCGAGGGAACAACGGCGGGCAGCTGAACCACCGTGAACAGCTTCAGCCCGTTCAGGCCGAAGGCCTTTCCCGCCTCCACGAGGTTCCTGTCCACATGCCGCAGAGCCATTGAGACGGTGGTGAAGACCGGGAAGAAGGCACCGATGGCGATGAGGATGACTTTCGAATCCTCGCCAATTCCGACCCAGAGCATCAACAGCGGAACCCATGCCAGCGACGGGACGGCGCGGATGGCGCCAATGGTCGGCGAGAACAGGGTATCCACCCACCGCGACAGGCCAACGAATGCACCGACAGCCAGGCCGGCGATCGCGCCGATGAGGAAGCCGATAATCACCCGCTGGGTGGAAATTGCGATGTGGATGCGCAGTTCCCCGCGCTGAATCAGATCCGCAGCGGCGTTGAAGACGGCGGTCGGCGCCGGCAGCGTGACCGGACTGATCAAACCGACGACGGCGGCGAGTTGCCACGCTGCCAGAAGCGCCAGCGGAACAATCAGACCCAGTCCGAGCCGGGCAGCTGCCTTGCCCCGGTGCTTCCGGCGGGCGGGCGTGCGGCCCTGGCCGCCGTCGTCATACTGGTCTGACCCCTTCGGAGGATTTGTCCCGCTGTGTGAAGCTGTCCCCTTCGGCGAGAGAACCTGCGCGGGACCGGTGCCGACGCCGCCCGGGACGACGCTCTTACCGGTGAGGTAGGGATTGCTCATTACTCTCCAATAGCGGAAGGATCGGCATTGGTGGCGTAGGTGTCATCGAGAAGGGTGGACAGGGCCTCGTCGATGTCTTCCTGGCTCGCGACGTCTCCGGACTCAACGAACATCGGGCCGACTACCTCGAGCACGTCCAGTTGGGCCTGGCCCGGGGTTCCGTCGACGTCGAGGTTGGACCGTTCGGTGATGACCTTGGTGGCCACTGACTCTTCGATGCCTGCGACTTCAGCGAGAATCGCCGCAGTCTCCTCGGGATTCTCCCGGGCCCACTGGCGTGCCTTTTCATAGGCATTGACCACGGCCTGGGCAAGCTCGGGGCTTTCCTCGAGGAAGGACTCGGTGGCGTTCAGGAAGCCATAGGTATTGAAGTCCACATTGCGGTAGAACAGCTCGGCGCCGTCCTCTTCAGCGGCAGCCATGATCGGGTCGAGGCCGGACCAGGCGTCCACCGAACCGGTGTTGAGGGCGGCCCAGCCGTCGGCATGCTGAATGTTCTGGATTGTGACTTCGCTCGGGTCGACGTTGTGCTCGGCCAGCGACTGGAGCAGGAAGAAGTAGGGGTCGGTGCCCTTGGTAGCGGCGATGGACTTGCCGCGGAGATCCTCCGCCGATTCGATACCCGTTTCCGGAGTGGTAACCAGTGCCGACCACTCGGGCTGGGAGTAGATGTCGATCGTCTTGATGGGCGAGCCGTTGGAGCGGGCCATCAGCGCTGCGGATCCCGCCGTTGACGCCACATCAGCCTCACCTGAGCGCAGCAGCTCGTTGGCCTTGTTTGATCCAGCGGACTGGACCCACTTGACGGTGACGCCCTCGTCCTCGAGCTCGGCTTCCAGCCAGCCCTGGTCCTTGATGATGAGGCTGAGGGGGTTGTACGTGGCGAAGTCGACGGTGAGCTCGCCGCCTGTCGCGGCTGTGGCTTCGCCGACTGAGCCGTCGGCGTTCTCGCCGGCAACGCAGCCGCTGAGGGTCAGGGCAGCTACGGCAGCGGTTGCGGCGAACAGGGAACGGGCGGTGCTCTTCATGGGGATCCTTCTCGGAGAGTGCTTGGGGACGGGTCTGGTCATGGGCGCGCGGCACATGGTGGGTGCCGCAGCCCGCAGATGTACGGCTCTGCGGACTGAGGCAGGGCTGGAAGTTAGTGCTTGTGGCTGTCGACGCCGAGGCTGCTGAGCAGGGAGCTTCGCAGCGCGGCAAGTTCGGCTGAGCCGCGGTCACGCGGGCGGTCACCGGGCACCTCCAGCACGCGGCTGATGGTTGCTCCTTCGACGCCGGGCTCCTTGCCCAGCACGATGACCCGGTCGGCGAGCTGGAGAGCTTCGTCGACATCATGGGTGACCAGCAGGACAGTGGTGGGGGTGGCGTTGTGGATCCGAAGCAGGAGGTCCTGCATTTTCAGGCGCGTGAGAGCATCCAGTGCACCGAATGGTTCATCGAGGAGCAGTACACCGGGATTGCGTGCCAGTGCCCGCGCCAGTGACGCCCGCTGGGCCATTCCTCCAGACACTTCGCGGGGTCGGTGGCCTGCAAAACCGTCGAGTTCAACCAGGCCGAGGAGCTCCTCGACCTTCGCCTTGCCTGCCACGGAGCTGGTTCCCCGAGGCAGACCGATCGCGATGTTGTCGCGCAGCGAGAGCCAGGGGAGCAGCCGGGGTTCCTGGAAGGCGACGGCGCAGCGCGGGTCGATACCGTCTACGCCTGTGCCGTCAATGAGTACGGCGCCGCTGGTTGGTGCATCCAGTCCGGCGGCGGCTCGCAGGAGGGTGGACTTCCCGCAGCCGCTGGCGCCCACAATGGCGAGGACCTCGCCTGCTTCAACGTCAAGGCTGACGTCGCGAAGGACTACGTGCTGCTCACTTCCGCTTCCGAAACTGCGGGTCAGGGAAGAAAAAGTGAGCGGCAGTGTCTGGTTGCCCTCCTGGCGGGAGGCGGGGTTACGTTGCGCTCGAAGTACGGTGCTCATGTATCACTCCATCGCTCCTGGCAGTAGCACCCGTTCTCCTGCATGCAGGTAAGGGTTGCTGCGGCGTCAACGATCCAGGTCTCTCGGCCGCTCGGGATGGTGAGCTTCCACTAAACGCTTTTGGGAGGGGCCTGCGCAATATGTGTCGTAACAAAGCGCCGGCTGGGTATCCGTTACTGTGCGGTCTCCGCTTTGAGTAGGTCCAGGGCGAGCGCGGCAGTCCAGCTGAAGTTTCTGGTCCCGTGAGGTGCGCCGGTTAGAGGGTCGATGTATTCGGGAAAGCCGTGCCTGACCGCCAACTCCTGCAGGTTGGTCGCCAGTCGCTGTGCTTCGGATTCATATAGACCTGAATCTTGCGCACCGGCATCCGGCGCACTGTGCGTACGCAGCCCGAGGATTACCAGCCAGGTCATGTTGAACCAGGCAGGCCCCCGCCAGTACTGGGCAGGTTCGAAGTCGTCGGCACGAATGTCGTAACTGGGCACCATGTGGGGCTTGCTGCCGAGGAATCCCGGCCCCATCAGCGTTTGCAGGACGGGCTGCGCCGAATGCAACCGGGCAAGGATCAGCGGAATGAGCCCCGAGATCGTGGACTTGCGCACCAGCGCGCCGGTGGTGACATCGCGCGCCACATAGAGCCCCAGATCGGTGTCGAAAAGCGTCTCCAACGCGTCCGTCAGCGCCTGGGCACGCTCGTCGTGCGGTGCCGGGTCCTTCCCGATGGTGCGGGCAATGTCAGCGAGTGCGAGCTCCGATCGTGCCCACAGTGCATTGAAGGTGGGATCTTCCAGCACGAAGCTGTCTTCGCCTTCCAGGTCATTGCACCCGTGGTCGCGGTACTGCTCGGCCAGCCAGAAGTAGCGGCCGTATTCCTTGGCACTCGGCCGTTCACCGGCGTCGGCATGTTGCAGGTCAGGACGGCGGATCTCATGCTTGGGCGTGTCCGGCACCCGCGCCAGGGCTTCATCCCAGAGCGGCGAGTTGTCCATTCCCGACTCCCAGGGATGGACCACGCTGGCAAGACCGTTTCCACCCCGGTTCCGGCGGGTTGCAAGGTATTCATGCCAGGCGACGAGGCGCGGGTAGACCCGGGAGAGAAAGCTGTTCCGTTCGGAGGCTTCCGGGTTTGTGCGGTGCACTTCCCAGGCGGCCCAGGCGTGATTCGGGGGCTGGATGAGCCCCGTCGTCGGTACGATCGGCGCGTCCGGGTGCTCGCCTGACCGCCAGAAGGAAGCACCGGGTGAGTAATCGTCGTCGCGGCTTACGTCATAGATGATCTGGGGCAGGCGGCCATCATCCCACTGCCCGTTGAGGAGTGACTCCAGCTCCTGCTGGGCGCGGTCAGGATCGACATGCCGCAGCCCCAGTGCAATGAAGCCGGAGTCCCAGCTCCACTGGTGCGGATAGAGTCCCGTGGCCGGAAGGGTGTGTGAGCCTGCCCAGTTCCGGTTGAGCACCGCTATGGCTGCTTTGGCGAGTGATTCCGGGACGGGGGAGGTCATGACGGTCCATTCGGTTTGCTGGCGGAGACTCTGCTCGGGGAGGCAGGAGAACTGGGGAAGGCCGGAAACGGGGAAGGCGGCGGGGCGGTGCCGAGGATGCGACGGGTCGTCTCAAGGCCCCACTCATCCAGCTCGGCAATGCGGTCCGAAGCGGAACGCAGACCGCCGTGCTCTTCGATGACCTTTGCCCACGCCTCGCGCAGGGCGAACGCCGGACGCGCCACCAGGCAGTCCGGGTCGTTGGCCCAGAACCGGCCGTGCTGCCAGGCGCGTGCTGCGGTGCCGATGGCGCCACGCAGCTCACCGTCGGCGTCCTGTGCGTGCTCATGGAAGGTATCGGGTGAGACGCGCATGCCATCCACCAGCCCGACGCTTGGAAGGATGGGAGCACCGCATCCGACAAGGTAGCTGTCCGGGCCAACGGCGTCCCGGATCAGCTCCAGCCCCGACCGGTATGCCTCGACAGCGCCGACGTCAACCAGGCGGTCCCCGGGCAGGGCGCCGCCGTAGAGGAAGTCGAGCTTGAAGTAGTCGAAGCCGGTTTCGTGCAGGTTCCGGAAGGTCGTCCACAGGTAGTCGCGCAATCCGGGGTTGGTCAGGTCCAGGCCGCGCAGCTCCTGCCCCCAGTTGAAGCCGGCCGGTCCCATCAACCAATCGGGATGGTCCCTGGCGAGGTCCGTCTGGGTGCCCGCTATAAAAGGCGCCACCCAGATTCCCGCCCGCCGGCCGCTGGAGTGGATTCGCTGCGCCATTCCTGCCAGGTAGGGAAACCGGTCCGTTCGGGGAGCCCAGTCGCCCACTGCGGTTTCCCAACCGTCGTCGAGCTGGATGACATCCACTGGAAGCTGGGAGCGTTCGATCGCGTCAAGATTCTCGAGGATGTCCTGTTCGGTGACGTTCTCGAAGTAGCGGTACCAGCTGCACCACACAGCGGGCGGTGTCTTCAGCGGGGAAACACGGGCGGCGCCGTATTCATCACCGAACCGGGTAAGGCCCGCAACCAGATCGGGACTGTCGAACGAGCTGACCGGTCCGTCGGCACTGACCCTGAGCGTGTCCCCATCCAGTTCTGCCCGGATGGACGGCACCGCATCAGATCCGGGCACAGCACCGTAGACCCGGACCGGATCCCCTGTCCCCGGATCGACAACGAGCAGCCCTTCGGCATGGAACCCGCTGCCCGGCTGTTCCATCCCGGGGCGGAAGCGCATCAGGTGGCGTAGCCCGGATTCCGGGCGGCGGGAGGTCTGTGTGATCGCGTAGGTGGTGGTGGGGCTCCAGCTTTGCCAGCCCTCCTCGTAGATCCGGCCGTGGGCAGGTGAGACGGTCAACTCATCAACTGTATTGAAAGTCACTCAATCCTCCGTTCCTAGAACTGCACGCCGGGCAAGGGATGCTGACGGGAGCCGTCCTCGACGGACCTGCGCGCACCGATCATCAGTTCCAGTGAGGCAAGGTTGTGAGCGGCGCTGTTGTAGGGCTGACGGTTGTCCGCAATTGCGCTCATCAGTTCGCCCATCGCCCCGGCGAAGCCGTCAACGAACCATTGGCCTCTGAGCGAATACTGGGTGACGACGTCGTCCCTTTCCAGTTCCAGTCGGTCGGAGCCGCCCAGCACGCTTCCACGGATGGTGCCTTCGGTTCCATGGATCCAGAAGGGGCAGGACGGCTTCTTTGTGCGAACATCGCCGACCACCCGGAGCAGCGCGTGTGCACCATCGGTGCAGGCCACCGAGATGGACGCCGACCACGGGTTCTTCGCCGTGACCGGTTGCCCCGGCACCCGTGAGTCGACCGCCTGCACCGTGCTCGCGTCCTTGCCGGCCAGCCAGCAGCGGGTGATGTCGATCCAGTGCATCAGGTAGTCGGAGATGAGCATGTGCTCCAGGTCATCGAAGGGCGTACCGGCAATGGGCGGCAGCGGCTTGTCATGGAGATGCGTTACGCCGACCACCTCCCCGATTGCGCCGTTCTCGATCAGCAGCGTTGCCAGGCGCCAGGCCGGTGCCCAGCGCGCGTTCTGGTTCACGGCGACAATTACGCCCCGCTCGTCGGCCTCCGCAAGAATCGGAGCGAGCCCCGCCAGATCGGTGGTGAGGGGCTTCTGGGCGAGGACGTGCTTGCCGGCGGCGACGGCGGCGCGAAGCCAGCGCAGGCGGTCTTCCGCCGGCGTTGCCAGATCCACAATTCCGACGTCGGGGTCCTCCAGTAGTTCCTCGGGCGTTGCGTAGATGCGGCCCACGAAAGGGAAGCGCTCGCGGACGTCCGCCGTCGTTTCAGGACGCCTGCTCCAGACGCCGGCGACCTCCAACCCATACTGCTCATAGGCGGGAAGATGTGCTGTTCGCGCGATGCCGCCGCATCCCAGGATGCCGATCGCCGGCCTGGTTCCCGCCGGGAACTGCGGTCGGTAATCGGGAACGGACGTGTTCATTGGTTCCGCTCGCTCACCGTCGTCGCATCGGTATCCATGGCTGTGTTCGCGGCTGGATTCATCGCTGGGTCCATCGCTGGGTCCATCGCGATAACCAGGCCAGTCCACGATTGCGGAATGGCTCCGAGGCCCTCGCCCGTCTCAGGGTTCCAGTACTCTGCCCAACCGCTTTCGACGGCGGAGCGCGCGGTTTGCGCCGCCAGCCGGCCCGCCGCTTCGCTCCGGTCCCAGCGGAGCTGCGCGAGCCACAACAGGTAGTTCAGCGGTGGCCAGGCCGTTCCCCGCCAGTACGTTCCCGGATCATAGGACGGATGGGTACGGGCAACGTTCGTCGGCCCATGTTCGCTACCGAAGCGGGCTGGATCCTCGAGCTGGTCCAGGGCCGCCGCTGCCTTGGCCGGGTCGCTGGTGACCAGGGCGCCCATGACGCCGTCGCTGGTTGGAATGCGGGTTGACGCGCCGCCGCCCACCACCGCACGATCGGACCACAACTGCTCCTCCTCGTCCCAGAGCAGCTCGTCCATCGCCGAACTGAGTTGACGGGCGCGGGCCGTGAGGTCGTCGTCGCCCAGCGATTCACCGAGTTCGGCGAGGTTGAATGCAACGTAGGCATTGAAACTTGCGGGGCAGGTGACGAAGGTGGAGGACCACTGCCCGGCGCCGTCGTCGGCGAATGAAATGTCCCGTACCCGCTCCTTGTTCCAGGCAGTCCGGGCGGGGCGGCTGTAATTTTCCTTCGTCCGGCCGGGTGCACCCCAATCGTCCCACCGCGGGGAGTGGTCGTTGCCGCCCTCCCACGGATGGACGATGTAAATCAGGCCCTCTTCCGTACGACGCCGGTTCCAGAGCCAGTCGAGCCCTTTCCGCGCGCGCTCGATCGTCTCCGCGGATGGCTGCAGGCCTCGCTCCCGTAGCACCTTCACCGCGTGTCCGAACATGGGCGGCTGGGTGAGGGACGACGACGCCGGCAACGGTCCCAGCCACGTGTCCGCCGGACCGCCGCCGTACCGCATGTGGGGAACCATCCCTTCCGGCAGCTGGCCCTGCAGTACTGCGTCAAGCTCGGTCAGGGCGCGCCCATCGCCGAGGGTTGCCCAGACGATTGCGTGGAAACAGGAGTCCCAGAGCCAGAGATGCGGGTAAACGTTGGGATTCGGTACCGTCCAGCCTCGGTCGGCATCCCAGTGTGCCTCGAGGAGAGATTTGACGTCCTCGGTCAGCGAGGGAGCTTGGGGATTACTCACGCTGGTGCTCCTTCGAACCGCAGGACGGTCTGCATTGTCTGCGGAGCTCCCTCATCGAGCCGGCGGAACGCCTGCGCCACCTGCTGGGCGTCCACAATGTCCGAGATCAGCGGTGCAACCTCGATCCTGCCCGCGGAGAGCTGATCCATGAACACTGAGACCAATCGCGCGGGCGTCCAGCGGGTACCCAGGCCTACGGGCGTACCGCCGATCTGGCTGGCGACAATCTGCACCCGGTTGTGGTGGAACTCCTCGCCCAGTGACAGGTGTGCGCCACCGCCCTGATAGAACCCCGCGGCGATCACCCTGCCATCGGCTCCAACGGACCGCACAGCCTCGTGCAGGGCGCGGTAGTTTCCACTGAGTTCAATGGCCACGTCCACGCCCCGGCCATTGGTCAGCGACCGGATACTCTCAGCGGCGCCGCCCGCCACGTTCGACGCCACCACATCATGGGCACCCATGGCTTTGGCGGTCTCCAGCCGAACCCCGAAATGGTCGATCGCGACGACGTTTGCGCCGCTCAGGTTCGCCAGCCGGGTCGCCAGGAGCCCGATCACGCCCTGGCCGAACACCGCAACGTCCTCGCCAAGGTGGAGGTTTGCGCCGAGCACCGCGTTCAGGGCGATCGCGCCTACCCGGGCGAAGATGCCGTGCAGGGGTTCGGTACCATCCGGGACCTGCCTGCCCATCACGGCCGTCGCCGGGACCACCGCATCGCTGCGGTGACCCCAGATCCCGTAGACCACTTCGCCGACGGCGAGCCCGACGACGTCGTCCGCCGCCTCAACCACCTCCCCCACCTCGGAGTATCCCCAACCGACGACCGGGTAACTGAAGGCGGGGGCTCCCTCGGTGAACAGGCGTTGGGCAACATCCCAGCTCTTGGAGAGGTAGGGGTTGGATCCGCGGTAGGCGGTCAGTTCCGTGCCGGCGGAGATGCCGGAGTACCAGGTGCGGATACGGACGGTGCCGGGCGTCAGTTCCTGCTGCTCACACTCGACCAGTTCCACTAGTCTGGGCGCGGAGAATTGCACGATGCTGGGCATGACTTCTTTCGTTGAGGTGGTGGAGGACTAGCCCTTCTCCGCGCCCGCCGTGAGACCCTCCGTGAGGAGGCGCTCGGCCGCGAAGAAGATGATGATGATCGGCAGGGTCAGGATGACTGATCCGGCCATCAGGACGGTTGTCGGGATTTCGATGCTTCCTGCCAGCTGCGACAGGCCGAGGGACACGGTCCAGTTCTCCCGCGATTCAACGAGGAACAGCAGGGCAAACAGGAACTCGTTCCACGCAATCATGAAGATGTAGAGCGCGTTCGAGATGATGGCGGGCATGGCCAGCGGCAGGCTGATGCGACGCATGATCGCGAAGCGGCTGGCGCCGTCGATCGCTGCCGCTTCTTCGAGACTGGTGGGAATTGTCTCGAAGTAGTTGCGCAGCATGTAGATGCTGACCGGCACAACCTGCGCCACGTAGACCAGGAGTAGCCCAAGAAGCTCTCCCCGGAGCCCGATCCGCGTAAAGAACACGAACAGCGGAATCGCGAGCAGGATGCTGGGGAACAGGTAGACGGCCAGGAAAAGCGCACTGATCTTGTTACGGCCGAAGAACTGGAGCCTGCTGATCGCGTACGAGCCTGGGATGGCCAGCAGCAGCGTGACAAAAACCGTCCCCAGCGCCACCAGGGCACTGTTCCGCATGAAGATCAGGAAGCCCTGTCCGCCGTCGGAGGGCGACTGCAGAACGGAGGTGTAGGTATCAATGCTGAACTCAGTTGCCGAGATCCACAGCGCTCCCGGATTTTGGAGGAGGCTGGAGATCGGCCGCACCGAGAGGATCAGCATGTAGTAGAACGGAAAGAGCGTCACTATGAGGATCAGCGCAATGATGATCCAGCGCAGCCAGGTCAGGATCAGGGTCTCAACCCGGTCCCGGGACCACGGACGTCGGGTGGACGCTGAGCGCTCGCGGCGGGTTTGCGTTTCGGTCGACATCAGCCCACCTCCTCTTTCTTGGCGAAGAACTTCAGATAGACGCCGACGAGTACGGCCAGGATGGCTGCCAGAACCAGCGCCTGGGCGGACGCTGCGCCGATATCACCGCGCGCGGTGAGGAAGTTGTAGACACGGACGGCAACGACTTCGGTTCCGGCGCCGCCACCGGTGAGCAGGTAGATGTCGTCGAAGCTGTTGAAAGTCCAGATGAAGCGGAGCACTGACAGCACGGCGATGGTCGGCAGCAGTTGCGGGAGGAGGATGTGACGGAAGCGCTGGGTGGGAGTTGCGCCGTCAACACGGGCGGCTTCATCCAGGCTCGCGGGAACCGCCTGCAGCCGGGCCGTCAGGAAGAGGAAGGCGAAGGGGAAGGAGCGCCAGGCCTCGAACGCGATCACCGTCAGCAGTGCGGTCGGGACCGTGAAGGTCAGGCCGAGGAAGGTAACCTCCCGCTGGCGCTCGCTCAGGAAGGGGACTGCCTGGTCCCAGCCCAGGTATTCGGTTCCCCAGTGGTTGATGATGCCGAACTGCGGATTCAGCATGGTGGTCCAAACAAAGGTCACAGCCACGATCGGAGCAACGTAGGGAATCAGCGTCGCGGCGCGGACGAAGGTCCTGCCGCGAAACGGCTTTCGCAGCGCCAGCGCGGCGATCAACCCGAACAGAATGGCCAGCCCCGTTCCGGCAACAGAGTAAATAAGCGTTGTCACCAACGCTTCAATGAAGCCCGGTGAGGAGAACACTTCGGTGAAGTTCGACACCGTGTAATTGCCGAAGATTCCCGCTGTGCGGAGGTTGAGCAGCCGAATCTGCTGGAACGCGAGCATGATCGTCCAGAGAATCGGCAGCACGATCATGACGAAGACGATGATCAGGGTGGGGGAGATCAGCGTGAACCCGGCGCGCTGTTCCGCCTTGGCCATGGGTGAGATCTTTTGGCGGGTGCGAGGCACCGACGCGTTTCTGCGCGCCGGTGCCTCGCTGGCCTTACGGGAGTTCATGCTCACTCGAGGGAGTCCTGGATGGAGCTCAGGGTCTCAGCAGCCTGCTGAACGGCTGTCTCCGGGTCCACTCCGCCGTTGGCTACCTCGGCAACAGCGTTGGCTATGGGCAGTTCGCCCAGGGCCGCTCCGGCCAGGTCACCCTGTCCCTGGGGAATGCCCCAGAGGAGCAGGTCATCCACGCCGGTCTGCAGGGCCTGGAGAACCTCTTCGGAGTAGAAATTTTCCAGTGGTTCCTTGCGGTCTACACCTGCGGGGAGGGTCTGCCAGGCGTCTGAGAATTCGGTCGGGTTCTCGGCTGTGCCGAAGCGCACCGGAACCTTGCCTTCAGGCGCGATTGCCAGCCAGTCCACGTAACCGTCACTCATCATGTACTCGACGAACTGCTTGGCCGGCTCCGTGTTGGCGCTGGCCGTGATGGACCAGTTGGTGATCTGGCCGAACTGGGCCGGTGTGCTGCCGTCAGGACCGACGATGGCGGGGACCACGCCGGTGTTCTCGGCAAGGAACGCAGGGTTGTCCGCACATTCGGGGCAGGTGGGCAGCGCGTCGTCGCGCAGGCCTGCCATCTCGTCAAGCACGAAGGTGGACCAGATGAACATGGCGGCTTCACCCGCGAAGTAGTTGGCACGCACGGTGTCCACGTCCTGGGCACCCGGCACCGAGTAGTTCTCGATGAGGTTGCCGTAGAAGTCGAGCGCTCCAACACATTCGGGGCTGTCGAAGACGATCTCGCCGGACTCGTTCACCATCTCACAGCCGTTGCCGAGCGCAACGTGCTCGATCGTCTGCTGCGTGAAAGCGTCACCCGGTGCGGTGGCGCCTACAAAGCCCGCCATCTCGGGTGAGTCCAGAGCCTCAGCGGCGGCGAGGATGTCATCGTAGGTTTCCGGTGCCGGCAGGCCCGCCTCTTCGAAAAGATCCGTGCGGTAGTAGAGAAGCTGAGCCCAGGACTCGCTGGGAATGGCGAGTAGTTCATCGCCGTCCCGGTTCAGTTCAAGCGCCCTCGCTGAGAAGGTGTCTTCCCCGAGTGCTTCAAGCACCTCTGCGGTGGCCTGAGTGTTTACGAGGTCATTGGCCCCGAGAGTGCGAACCTGTGTCAGGCCGATGGAACCGATGACATCCGGAAGTTCACCCGCTGCCGCTCCTGAGGTGAGCACCTGGTTGAACTGATCTTCGGCCACGCCCACCAACTCCACCTGGATGCCGGTGTCGGCCTCGAAGTTAGCAATGATCTCCTCCGTGGCCGCAACGCGGTCGGGAATGGTGTCAGTGGTCTGGACGACGATGGACTGCCCTTCGCTGTCCGCCTCACCGCCGCCGCCCGAGCACGCCGCGAGCGTGCTGACAGCCAGCGCTGCCACCGCCGCGGAAGCGGCGACTCTCCGTTGGGAGGTCCTGATTTTCATTCGAAGCTCCTTCTTGCTCTTCATGGAACAACGTTGTCCATGCGCGCTGGCCGGGTCCGATCCTCTGGTCGTTTTCCGGCGGACGCTATGTTGTGCGGACATCTGACGTCGAAAGGTGCTGGTGACCGTGTGGTCGCTATCACCAACTTATGCCCAAACATTAGCCGGATGAGTAGTGGCTGTCGAGCAGTAGTGAACAAATCGTTATCCTTAACATGAGCCTTGGATGTACTTTTAACATTCACTGTTTCGTAAAGGGATACTCTTTACTCTGCCCATCAAGGAGCTCACGATGACGGTTGGACCGGGGGAGGTTTTCGACCTCATTCGCTACGGTCATGCCCGCACCCGCGGCGATTTGCAGGAGGTCACCGGGCTCTCGCGTATGACCGTCGCCCAGCGGGTCGATGCGCTCCTGGCCGCCTCCCTTATCCGTGAAGCCGGATCGGACCGGCCCTCCGGCGGCCGGAGGCCCACGCGGCTTGAGTTCAATATCGAGCATTCGGTTGTGGTGGCTGCAACGGTGGACACCACGCACTCGCACATAGCGCTCACCGACCTGGCCGGCCGGATCCTCGCCGATGACAGCATTGACCTTGCTGTCGTCGACGGACCGGAGAAAGTGCTGCACGGCATCGTCGAGTCGATTCACAGGCTCCTGGAGCGAACCGGCACGCCGACGGGAAGAATCTCGGGCATCGGTATCTCGGTCCCTGGGCCGGTTGATCCGCGGACGTCCCGCCCCAGCCAGCCGCCGATTATGCCCGGGTGGGATGCCTACCCGGTCGCGGAGTATCTACATGACGCGCTGCCGGTTCCGGTCCTTGTTGAGAATGACGCGAATGCGATGGCGCTCGGCGAACACACCGTCGGCTTCAAGGACTGTTCATCGATTGCGCTCGTCAAGATCTCGACGGGCATCGGAACCGGGATTGTCATCAACGGGCGGGTGTACCAGGGGATCGACGGCGGTGCCGGCGACATTGGACATGTGCGGTTGGGAGACCACCCCGACGTCGTCTGCCAGTGCGGTGCGCGGGGCTGCCTCGCCGCTGTGGCGAGCGGCCGGGCCATCGCGCGCCAGCTCACTGAGCTGGGAGTCGAGGCTTCTTCCGGGAGGGATGTGGGTGAGCTGCTCGCACGCGGAAACGTTGAGGCGCTGCGTCTCACTCATGAGGCAGGCCGCCGCATCGGCGAAGTGATGGCCACGGTGGTGTGTCTCATCAACCCGGGCGTGCTGCTGATCGGCGGAGCACTGGCTTCCTCCTCCCTGCTCAGCGGTGTTCGCGAGACGCTATACCCGATGTCCCTCCCGCGGGCCACCCGCAACCTGGATGTTCGGCTGGCCACCCTTGGTGACCGGGCTGGAATCATCGGAATGACGCGGATGGTGGTGGACGAGGTCTTCGCCAGCAAGGCGATCAACGCCCGCCTGAACGAACCTGCTCTCGCCCGCTAGCTCCTGCGACTCGCGACGGCGTGAAGTACCGCCTGTGCGAGGCAGGCGTGCCCGGCGTCGTTCGGATGAACCGTGTCCTCATGGAGCATGAGTTCCGCGTCCCAGTGGTCGGTTTCGGCCAGTGCAACGAATGAGTATTCGGCGCTGGCCCTTCTCAGGACGCTGTTGTAGTCGTCGACCAGCTGGTTGTTGCCGCGGTTATGGGGCGGGTAGAGGCTGAAGTCCACGAGGTAGGGCTGGGCGACGGCCACCACCAGCGAATTCGGCGACGTGCGTCGCAGGGCAGTCAGGATCCGCCGCAGCACCCCGGAGTATCCGGAGAGGGCGAACGATTCTTCGCCGTGGAGTCGCAGGTCGTTGAGCCCGGTCATCACCACATACAGCGGCGCGGGCGGCGGCGGGCTTGAAACCACGAGTTCAGCGGTCGCGGTACTGCTGCTTCCGCCGACGGCACGGTTGTCCAGGGCAAGCTCAAGCTCGCGGGCGGCCAACGCGGCGAACGACGTCCGGCTGAAGGACGCACCGTCGCCGGCCACCCAGGAGTGCCCGTAGGACACCAGGACCGGAGGTGCTTTGTCGCTATCGGCGTTGGAGTGCATGCTGGTAACGTTATCAAAACCAGTGCCACGAGGAAGAAGGCGGCCAGAGTAATGAGCTCATACAAGAAGTTTCCCCGTATCACCGTTCCCGGGGAGCCGCGACTCTGGACCGGGGAAAACGCGTGGCAGGAGGTTGCACGCCACCCGTCGTCGTCGGTGATCGTCGTCGACACCTACCCGGGAGTCCGTCTCGATGAGTTGCAGGATTTTCTGGCGCAGGCGCTACCCGGCCGTCGGGTCATCGACGTCGAGGATTACGCGGCGCTTCCTCTTGCCGAGATCGACCGGCTTATCGAGCCGAACCTGACGGATGACCGCGTCTTCGGCGTGCTCAGCCATTTCACGCTTTCGGATTTCTATGATGCGCAAAAGCTGGCGGAACTGGCACAGGAGGTGTCGACGTCGGACGCTCCGGTGGTGCTCATCGGCTGGGGGGCCGCATTGGTTCCCGTTTCGAACCGCACCCTTGTGCTGGCCGATATGGCGCGCTGGGAGTTGCAGCAGCGGCAGCGAGCCGGTGCGCCGAACTGGCGTTGCGACAACGGCGCCGAGGACACCCTGCGTAAGTACAAGAGAAGCTTCTTCGTGGAGTGGCGGGCGGCCGACCGGCACAAACGCGCGCTGTTCGCCGAACTTGACTACGTACTCGACACCAACAGCAGCGTGCGCGAAGGGAAACTGATCACCGCCGATACGTTCCATCGCGGCATGGCAACGGCCGTGTCCGCTCCGTTCCGGGTGGTGCCGTTCTTTGATCCCGGCGTGTGGGGAGGCCAGTGGATGAAAGAGGTCTGCGGCCTGGATCCGGACGCTGACAACTATGCGTGGTGCTTCGACTGCGTGCCCGAGGAGAACAGCATCCTGCTCGACGTCGGAGGCGAGGTCATCGAGTTGCCCGCACTGGATGTGGTCCTCGCCCAGCCGCGCAAACTGCTCGGTGCTCTGACGCACGCGCGGTTCGGTGCCGAGTTTCCGATCCGGTTCGACTTCCTCGACACCATGGGTGGCGGCAATCTCTCGCTGCAGGTCCACCCCTTGACCGAGTACATCCAGGACCGCTTCGGAATGCCCTACACGCAGGACGAGAGTTATTACCTGCTCGACTGCGATGAGGACGCCGTGGTGTACCTCGGCCTCAAGACGGGCACTGACCCGGATGCCATGATCACAGAGCTGAAAGACGCGGCCGACGGCGGCGGCTCCTTCCCTGCCGAAAAGTACGTAAATGCCTTCCCGGCGAAAAAGCACGACCACTTTTCCATTCCCGCTGGAACGGTCCACTGCTCAGGCGCGAACTCCATGGTGCTCGAGATCTCCGCCACCCCTTACATCTTCACGTTCAAAATGTGGGACTGGGGCCGGCTCGGGCTGGACGGACGCCCGCGGCCTATCCACCTGGACCACGCAATCCGCAACATCCAGTGGGACCGCAATACCGAATGGGCAACCGAGCAGCTGGTCGACCAGGTGCAGGAGGTCGCTTCAGGGCCGGGGTGGACGGAGGAACGCACAGGCCTGCACGAGCTCGAGTTCATCGAAACCCGGCGCCACTGGTTCACAGGCGTCGTAGCGCACCATACAAACGGCACGGTGAACGTGCTGAATCTGGTTGAGGGTGCGGAAGCAATGGTTGAGAGTCCGGACAATGCCTTCGAACCGTTCGTGATCCACTATGCGGAAACGTTCATTGTCCCGGCCGCAGTGGGCGCCTACACCATCCGCCCTACCGGCGCGGCGATTGGGCAGCGGCTGGCCACAGTGAAGGCCTATGTGCGTGGGACTGAGAGGCAGCCGGCTCTCAAGGGTTAGCGGTTTTCAGTTACCCAGTGCGCGGCACCGATCAGGCACGCTTCCTCGAAACGCTCCGAGCGGATCACCGGAAGGTGCTTCAGCTGCGGCCTCACGGACGTGAGACCGTGCCGGACGGCGGGGTGCACGATGTCCCAGGAACCGGCCATGGATCCACCGATGACAAGGATCTCTGCTCCGAAGTCGTGAAGGTACGGGGCAATCGCTTCGCCGAGTGAGGTGAAAGCCTGCCTGAGCACGTGTGAGGCCGCGCCGTCGCCCTGACGGCTGCGCTCTGCTATCTCGTGGACATCGTGGTCTCCGCCCGCCGTTTTCGAGTACCGCCGCCGGATGGCGCGGCGTGAGACAGAATCCTCCAGTGCGCTGCCACGGTATTCAATGAGGTGGCAGGACCCGTTCGGCGGGACGCCCGGGCCTGCCTTGGCGGGGACTCCGTTCACGAGGAAAGCGGACCCGACGCCGGTGCCAAGAGTGATGCAGGCAAGGCGCGCAGGAGTTGGGCGGAGTAGTGCATACTCGCCGATCCCGAAGGCGTCGGCGTCGTTGAGGAAGGCGATGCTGGTGACCAGCGCGCCGAGTTCCACGGTCAGGTATGCACCGACGTCAATGCCGTTCAGCGCTTCGAACTTGCCGACATGCTCGTAGCGGCCGATGCCGTTCTCATAGTCGAAGGGTCCGGGAAGCGCTATGCCCCACCGGGTGTTGTGGCTGTTGCCGAGGAGGCGGGCCGCCTGCACAACGACGTCGAGAATCACCTTGGCGGACGCATGCGCGTCGAGCGGCAGTCTGAGGAGGCTTCCCGCGGGCGCGGACCAGCCGTCGTCGTGCTGTTGCACCAGGGCAGCCGTTACATGGGTGCCGCCGATTTCCAGCACGGGAATTGTTGCCTGTGTCCTCACAAGGCAACTTTCTCATCCGGATGGCATCTTTCTCATCCGGACGGGTATGGGCATCAGATCGAGCGCGGCACGCTGCTCGCCCCGCTTGGTAACGTGATCGTGTGCCCTCGTCCCCTCCGTCCCCGCCGTCGGGTCCATCGGATTCGTCGCCTCCGCCGGCTTCGTCGCCTCTGTCGGTTTCAGCGGCTTCGTCCCCGGCGTCTCCTTCGTCTGCGGCGTCTTCTAGGTCTGCGGCGTCTCCTTCGTCCCCGACGGTTCGCGATGTTGCGGCGCTCGCCGGCGTCAGTCCCATGACGGTGTCGCGCACCATGTCGGGCGGCCGGAATGTACGGCCGGAAGTGCAGGTACGGGTGCGCGCGGCAGCGGATCAGCTGGGATACCGTCCGAACCAGAGTGCGCGGAACACTCGGCTGCGCCGGCCAACCGGGCTCATTGGAGTGGCAGTAACCAATCTCGGTAACCCTTATTACGGGCAGTTTGCCCTCGGAATCGAGGATGTTGCAGCCCAGAATGGCCGGCACATCCTGATTGGGAACACGCGGGAGGATCCGTCGAGGGAACGGGAACTGCTTGATGATTTTGCGGGTCGTCAGGTTGAGGGGCTGATCATTGTTCCTGCCGGAAACGGGCTGTCCGTCCTCGGCGAAGGGCAGGTCACCTCATCGATGCCGTTGGTCCTTGCAACGCGAGCCGTCCAGGGTGTGCGCAGCGATACGGTGCTCGTCGACGACGTGGGCGGGGCTGTTGCGGGAACCACGGCGTTGATTGATGACGGTCACTCCCGCGTTGCCTTTCTCGGCGATATTTCTGGGATTCCGACGGCGAGGCGGCGCTTCGAAGGGTTCAACAGTGCGCTGGATGCCCGGGGTTTGGGCTTCGATGAGTCGCTGCTTTATTCTGTTCGGGACGCTGATTCCGCTTTGCAGGCGGTTGCCGGCTCGCTCGGTGGGCACAATCCGCCTACTGCGTTCTTCTCCACCAATAACCGGACGACGGTGGGGGCCCTGCGCGCGGTCTGGAATCACCGGCGGAACCATCCCGGCCTGGAGGTTCCGGCGATCGCCAGTTTCGACGACGTCGAGTTGGCGGATCTGTTGGACGTGCCGCTGACGGTCATGTCGCACGACCCGCGGGCTCTTGGTGCACAGGCGGCCCGGATGCTGTTTGAACGGCTCGCGGGCGATGCGCCGTCAGAGCCGCGCACTATTTCGATGCCGGTGACTGTTCAGCGGTACTGACTTCTGCTCCTGCTCTGCTTGTACTTCCTGCTCCTGCTGCGTGTTCCTAGGGCGAGCAGCCAGTCCACTGCGTGCGTCAGCAGCTTGTTCCTATTCGAGTAGCCAGTCCACTGCGCGCGTCAGCAGCTCACGGTGTTCCGGTGATTTGTAGGATGCCGCATCGTGGCCGAGCGCGTCGTAGAAAGTTCGCGCCGATCCGGTCTCGACCTGCCGTTCCAGCGACCACATCACCGGATGCAGGTGGCCCTCGTGTTCGTGGCGCGCGTGAACCACAACGTCGGGCGAGGTGCGCAGCCAGCTGTAGCGTTCGTCGTCGAGCGTGAAATCCGGAACGCCCACCGGGAAAGAGCCTTCGAGCAGGATGTGCGCCGCGCCGTACTCAGGGTGCATCGAGACACCGCGCACCCACTGTCCTCCGGCGGCCTTCTCCCACGACTCCGAGTCGGTGAAGCTCGTGGAGCTGGAATGAAGGGCGAGCAGCGGCCGGCCGCCGGCCACCCAGGCGTCCATTCCGGCATGGGCTTCCTCAGTACCCGGGGCCGTACCGCCGTCGCGGGGCAGGCCGACGTTGACGACCAGCAGGTCGGGCCAGGCGGAAGGGTCCCGGAGGCTCGCAAGGGAGGTGTCGACGTCGTCGGCAGTGTTCACCGTTAGTCCGGGGTCCTCAAGGAGGCTGGCCACCGCGGCGGAAGTCTCCGCGAAGGGGTGCCAGGGGTCTGCGTACCGGCCGGTGCCGCTCAGGAGCAGTGCTGTTGTCATGGGGTGACCGCCTTTGTGTACTGGAGCTGTCGGTGAGTTCTACGTGTCAGGATAGCCGGGTGACTCTCGCCGATCTTGTGAAGCGAATCGAGCGGTTGTCGGCGTCGGAGGGTAGCGCCGTCGTCGTCGGAATTGCGGGTGCGCCGGGAGCGGGGAAGACCACCCTTGCCGAGCAGCTTCTGGCCATTTTGAACCGTGACGAGCCGCAGCCGGAGCGGCAGCGGTACGCACACGTGCCGATGGATGGGTTTCATCTGTCGGACGCGGAACTGGTGCGGCTTCGCCTGCTGGAGCACAAGGGCGCTCCCGAAACCTTCGATGCCTACGGCTATGCCGCGCTTCTCAAGCGTCTTCGCGGGCCACGCGATGCTGTGGTTTACGCTCCGGGTTTCGAGCGGACGATCGAGCAGGCGATTGCCGGCACACTTCCGATCTACCCGTCCGCCCGGCTTATCTTGACTGAAGGCAACTACCTGCTCCTCGACCAGCCGGGATGGAGCGAGGCCCGGGAGCAGTGCACTGAGGTCTGGTACTGCGAACAGGACGATCGACTGCGGGTTGAGCGGCTGATTCTGCGGCACATCACGTTCGGGAAAAGCCCCACTGCGGCCGCGGACTGGGTTCAGCAGGTTGATGAACCGAATGCCCAGCTGATCGAGGCGACGAGGGCTCGTGCGGACCTGGTTCTGCGCGTCGAGTAGAAGGACGCGCACAGAACCGCCGGGTAAGTGCAGGATCGTTGTTTTGACGGCAGCGTCGTTTGCACCAACCCGGCGGTTCTGTTGCGTCCAGGCCGTCCCGGTTGTCTTGGTTGACCACCTATCGACTTTCGATATATTCTCCTTGTAAATCAATCGAAGGAGAACCCTGATGGGTAAGTTGGCCATCCTCGCATTACAGGTCGTCATCGCGATGGTGCTCGCGGGTTCGTTGTTCGTTCAGCTCTGGATGGTGCCGCTGATCTCGACGGATCTGGAGGAATCGGGCGTGCCTGCCGGGTTGCGCATCACGTTCAACGCCATCGTGGTCTTTGGCATTCTGACGGTTCAGGTAAGTGCGATCTGCGTCTGGAAACTGCTCACGATGGTCCGCAGCGGAACGGTTTTCTCGAATCGGTCTTTCCGGTATGTCGACATCATCTTCGGCGCCATCGCCGCCGCTTCCGTGTTGGTATTCGCGCTGGCAGTTCTTCTCGCCCCGGGGGAAATCGCTCCAGGAATCATCCTGTTGATCTGCGGTGCGTCGCTGTTGATCGGTGGCGTTGCGCTGATTGTGCTGGTCCTTCGGGTTCTGCTCGCGCAGGCTGTAGCACGCGACGCCGAAGCAAAAAACCTGCGTGATGAACTCGATGAGGTCATCTGATGCCGATCATCGTGGACATTGACGTCATGCTCGCCCGGCGCAAGATGCCCGTCGGTGTGCTGGCTGAACGCATCGGTATCACCCCCGCCAATCTGGCTGTCCTGAAGAACGGCCGCGCCAAGGCCGTCCGCTTCACCACCCTTGAAGCCATCTGCGAGGTCCTGGAATGCCAGCCCGGCGATGTGTTGCGGTGGGAGCCTGACGGCTCGCCGGACATCAATCAAAGACAATAACGACGACGGCGACGACGACAGCGGCGACACCCCAAGCCAGGCTGCAACATTCGCGGGGACGTCGTAGCTGTGGCGCTGATCTACCATCTCCAGACGGCGAACTGACTTTTCAAGTGCGGCATTGCGCGGAGGGTAGTGCGTGAGAGACTCGCCTAAGCCTGGAGCGCTCGAATTTCCGGGACTACCGAGAGTAAGGACAGCAGGGTGGCCATCGTTGACAACGGCGTGTATGTGAACGGTCGCCGGACCGCCGATCCGCAGAACCTGGATGAGACGTTTGAGCTCAAGCGTAATAACGCCGGCATGGCCTGGATCGGGTTGTACCGCCCGGATGGTGCTGAAGTTCAGCGCGTGGCGGATGAGTTTGCGCTTCATGAACTTGCCGTCGAGGATGCGCTTCACGGCCACCAGCGTTCCAAGCTTGAGCGTTACGGGGAAACCCTCTTTGCAGTCCTCCGACCGGCCCGGTACCTCGATGCCGAGGAGATGGTGGAGTTCGGGGAGCTGCATGTCTTCGTCGGCCCCGATTTCATTGTCACCATCCGCCAGGCCGAGTCGCCCGACCTCGCGAAAGTGCGACGACGGCTCGAGGCGCAACCAGAGCTGCTGGCCCTTGGACCCCAGGCGGTGCTCTACGCGATCCTGGACGAGGTGGTGGACCAGTACGCACCCGTCGTCGCGGGCCTTGAGAACGATATCGACGAAATCGAGGACGAGCTTTTCAGTTCGGCTCCTGATGTTGCACGCCGCATCTACGAGCTTTCCCGCGAGGTGATCGGCGTTCAACGTGCCACCCACCCGTTGCGGCCGATGCTCGATGCGCTCCTGGCCGGCGCCGACAAGTACGGCATGGATTCGGAACTGCAGCCCCGTTTGCGCGATGTGCAGGATCACGTGATCCGCGTGATCGAGCGGGTGGACTCCTTTCGTATCCTGCTCCAGAACGCCCTCTCGGTCCATGCAACTCTCGTAACTCAACGGCAGAACGAGGAGATGCGTCATCTCTCCGAGGCGAGCCTTGCCCAGAGCGAGGAGGTCAAGACAATCTCGTCCTGGGCTGCGATCCTTTTTGCACCCACCCTGGTGGGAACCGTCTACGGGATGAATTTCGAGTTCATGCCGGAGCTGGATTGGGTTCTGGGCTATCCATTTGCGCTTGCGCTCATGTTGCTGATGGGCGTTGGCTTGTACCTGACGTTCAAACGCAAGAAGTGGCTGTAGCGCCCGTCAGTAAAACTCCACAGTGTCCACAACGTTGAGCAGGGGTTCGCCGTCGAGCAGTCTTCGAGCGTTTTCGGCGAACAGCTCGGCAATCTTGCGCTCCTCCTCCTCGTAAGTGCCGGCATTGTGCGGACTGACGACGACGTTCGGAAGGTTCCATAGCGGGCTGTCGGTTGGAAGCGGCTCCTGTTCGAATACATCGAGCGCGGCAAATCCCACGCGCCCGTCCGTCAGCGCGTCGATCATTGCCTCCTCGTCCACGGTGCTGCCCCGACCCACATTGACAACGGTGATGCCTTCCTTCACCTGTTCGAACAGCTCCCTGCTGAGCATGTGCCGGGTCGACTCGGTGAACGGCAGGCATAGCACCACTGCGTCAACGTCCCGAAGAAGTGCGCCGAGGCGGTCGGGAGGGAGAGTCCTCGACACCCCTTCGGCGTGAACTTCGCGTCGATGCACACCGACGACGTCGGCCCCCAACGCACTCAGCTTGCGCGCAACAGCGCGTCCAATGCCACCTAGTCCGACGACGGCGACCCGTTGGTTCGATACCAGAGGCACCGGGCGTCGTGCTCCCCACACCTGGCCGCGCTGGTCCTTGAGCAATTGGGGCAGCCCCTGGGAGCCGGCGAGCACGCCGAACACAGCGAATTCGGCAAGGGGTTCGGCGTGAACACCACCCGAGGTGGTGAAGGTGACGCGCTGCAGCTCCTCGGAGGTAAGTCTTGCCGCCTTCACCTGACTGCCGCCACCTGCCGGGGTGGTGTGCACCCAGCGAAGCCGCGGATTCGAGCGGACTGCACGGCGCAATTCCTCGCCGGACTGGCCCGGCACCCCATACAGGGACTCAGCGCTATCGATGAGGCGCTCGTATTTTTCCTGCTCCGGTGGGGTGCGCCGGAAAGCCTTGTCGCCCTGATGATCACCGGCGTAGAGCTGTGGCGGAAGCAACAACTGGTCGCGTATCAATTCGACCCGCGGCTCCAATTGCTCAATGAGTTCACAGAGTGATTCGGGTAGGGGAGTGGGAACAAAAACGCGAAGTCCAGCCATGGTTCTCCTAGCGAGTAGGGTTCTCATCGAAGCATATGGGACCCCACCGACAACGCTGTTTCAGCTCTGATGACGGGCGACCACAACGGGTCTCACGAAATTGTCGGTGGCAGGTGTTTGACTGTTTTCATGACGTTGGAAGCGGAGCTGGAGTGCTCATCGGTTCAGGCCGATGACTATGCCTGGCACGACTTCCTCACCGAGCGTGACTTTCGGCCGGAAGACCTCTGGGAGTTCGACTGCGAAGCCAGGGCTACCGGATTGCCTGGTCCGGTTCCGGAATATCCGACAGTGTTCCCTGAAGATCCTGAAGGCTCTCAACCCCAACCGGGTGATGCGCAACCCCGCGGTGAAGAGCAGCAGCGTGAGGCGGAACTTTCCCAATTGGTCTGGGAGCTCGTGCCTTCCACCACCGACGACGGCGAGGACGAGGGCGAGGACGAGGACGCTGACGACGGTGTTGACGCGGACGGTGACGACGGCGTTCATCCGGACGGGGACGACGGTGTTGACGCGGACGGTGTCGACGCGAACCGTGCGTATCCCAAGTCGGGTGCTGGTCTGACCGGCAGGGTGGTCCTCGCGGGGCTCGAGGGGCTTGAGCTCAATGACGCCTCAGAGACCTTGAAGGACCTGGCTGGGCTTCGTTCCTGGATCGATGCAATGGAGGCGCGAGTCGTCTCGACTCTCGCCAATCTCACCCACGACGACGTCTCGCCGCGTTTTTCAGGCGGCGATCGAGGGGAGGAGATGGCGCGGTCTGTTGCGGCGTCCGAAGTTGCGCTCACCTTGAATATTCCGGAGCGGACTGCAACTCGTCTGGTCGACGAGTCCGTCGACCTGGTCGTGAAACATCCGGCCACCCTGAATGCATTGGAGTGTGGGTCAATCTCACGCCGTCACGCAGTCCTTATCGCGGATGAGTCGCTCGGAATGCCGAGTGAGGCCCTGCTGGGGTTCGAGCGTGCCCTATTGGATCTAGCGTCCGGGATGACCGTGCCCAAACTGGCGCGCCGCGCGCGCCGACTCCGCGAGATGCATCATCCGGACACTTTGCCCATCCGGAAGGCGAAAGCAGTATCTGAACGCCATGTTGAGGTGCAACCGGCTGATGACGGTATGGCTTGGCTGCATGCGCTTCTTCCTGCAGAACAGGCATGCGGAATCTACCAACGGTTGACTGCAACTGCGCGGAAACTTAGGGTGCCTGAAGAATCCCGCACCCTGACGCAACTTAGAGCCGACGTCCTTACGGATCTGTTGACCCACAACTGCCCCGGCGATGAGATGTCAGTATGTCCCAGCGGCGCTCCCGGCACCGGCAACAACGGAGACGACAGCGCAGTGCAAAGCGGCAGGGCTGGGTCTCCTGGGGTTGCAATCGGACAGAGCGGCAAGCCGGCGTGGCAGGGCATTACCGCCCACGTGAACATCACCGTGCCGGTTTTGGCTCTGCTTGATGTCCTTCCCACAGATGCCAAAAGGGACAACAACGCAGCCAACAGGGCACCTGGCAGCGGGTGCAGCAACGTAGATGGCAACGCGGTGCGCGAGGCAGGCAACACTGACAGCAACGCGGTCAGCGAGGCAGGCAACACTGACAGCAACGCGGTCAGCGAGGCAGGCAACACTGACAGCAACGCGGTCAGCGAGACAGGCAACACTGACAGCAACGCGGTCAGCGAGACAGGCAAAGCAGACAGCAACGCGGTCAGCGATGGAAACTCCGTGGGAAGTTACCCGGTGGGGCGCTACCCCGAAGAAGGCAATAACGCCCGCGGTCTCAACCAGTTCGCAGAGCTGGAGGGTTACGGCCCCATCGATGCCGAAACCGCCGCCCGGCTAGCAGCGCACGCACCTTCATTCACGCGAATTCTCACCCATCCTGTCACCGGATCTGCGCTGGACGTCGGGCGCGAAACGTATCGACCGCCGAAACACCTGCAGGACTGGGTGAGGGCTCGCGATCGAACGTGTCGACATCCGGGTTGCAACAGAGCGGCGGTCAGCTGCGAAATCGACCATACCGAGCCATGGGCAAGGGGCGGATCCACGAGCCACTGCAATCTCGCGTGCTTTTGCCCCAAGCACCATATGTACAAGTCAGAAGGGATTTTCGGGTATCACCAACCGGAGCCGGGATGCATCGTGGTGCGTACCCGAGCCGGAACAATTCGCACTTCCGACCCCGAGCCGCCCTTTTGACCGGTAAGTTCCTAAGCAGAGACCAGACCTAGCAGATCGAACGCCAACCCCCGGCCCGCGAAACGGAGACGCTATGCCCGAACAACTTCAGCACCCTGAGCAATCTGAACAGCTCCAGCACCCTGAGCAATCCGAACAACTTCAGCACCCTGAGCAACCCGAACAACTTCAGCACCCTGAGCAATCCGAACAGCTCCAACACTCTGAGCAATCCGAACAACTCCAACACCCCGTCGATCCCCGGCCATTGGGAGGCACAGGCCTGCTAGCCAGTCCGATCACCCTGGGGACCTCGTCGCTCGGCGCTGGAACCAGCCCCGGGGATCCTGAGGAAGCGGCCGCCGTCGAAATCGCCCAGGCAATGCTTCACGGCCCCTACGCACTCGTCGATACCTCCAACAACTACGCACAGGGCCGCAGCGAGACGGTCTTGGGCCTAGCGCTGGCGAAAGGCGGCGCTGCCGAGGGCAGATCTGTTGTCACCAAAGCCGACCAGAATCCAGAGACCGGTTCCTTTGACCGTAACCGGGTTCGGAGATCTTTCGAGGAGAGCTGCCGGCGGCTCGGAGTGGACAAACTCGGTCTGCTGCACCTGCACGACCCTTATTCGGTCACCTTCGAAGAGGCAGCGGCACCCGGCGGCGCCATCGCCGGCATGCTTGAGCTCAAGGAGGAGGGTCTGGTTGATGCCATCGGCATAGCAGCAGGAACAGTCAGCCTGATGCGGCAGTACGTCGCAACCGGAGCGTTCGACGTTCTGCTCACGCACAACAGATTCACACTGGTCGACCGCAGCGCGCTTCCGCTGATCGAAGATGCAGCGGAGCGGGGTATGGGTGTGTTCAATGCCGCGCCCTTCGGCGGCGGACTGCTGGCACGCGGCTCCGCGAGCGGCGCAACCTATGCCTACACGGACTCCCCGCCGGAACTCCTCGAATGGGTCGGGCAGGTCGAAGGCCTCTGCAGCAGACACGGAACCGACCTCCCGACGGCGGCCCTCCACTTCTCCCTCCGCTCACCTCTCGTCGACTCCACAATCGTCGGCATCTCGTCAACCAAACGCATTGAACAGCTTGAGCGGGCGCGGCAAACGGAAGTGCCGCCGTCGTTCTGGGAGGAGCTGGACGCCCTCGGCACACCGCCGTCGAACATCACCGATTAACGGACCGAGGCATGGACTTTGCAGTCGCTGCAGACAGAACCCGACTCGCCTGGCGGTCGGAAGGGTATGGAAGTCCGCTCCTGCTCATCGCCGGTCAGGCCACTGCATTGACCGGCTGGGAGCCCATCGTGCCCGAGTTGGCCGAGTCATTCCGGGTAATCCGCTTCGACCATCGGGGGATCGGCAAGAGTGACGAAGGCCCAAGCGAGTACCTCAGCACCAGGGAGTTCGCAGCAGATGCCCTAACGGTGCTCGATGCCGCCGGTGTCCGGCGGGCGCACATTTACGGGCACTCGATGGGCGGCCGGGTGGCGCAATGGCTCGCGATTGATCACCCGGACCGCGTGGGTGCACTCATCCTGGCTGCCACCTCGGCAGGCGGCTTCCTTGGCAAAAACCGCGACCCCGAAGCCACCCGCGCCCTGACAAGCGGCGATCCGGAACAGCTGCAACCGCTGTTCTTTGACGAGGATTGGGCGGCCGAGCACAGTGACGCCGTTCGAACCTTCTTCACCGCACGCGCATCCAAGCCGGCCAAGCGCAGGCACTTCCGTGCAAGCAAAGAGCACGACGCACGGAGCAGCTTGGGAACCATCCGGGCGCCGACACTCATCCTCCACGGAACGGACGACGTTCTTACCCCGCTCGATAACGCACTGGTGCTTCGTGAACTCATACCGCACTCAGTGCTGGTCAAGATCGCGGATGGAAGACACGGCTTCCACCTTGACCATCCCGAAACGCTCGATTGGATTCGACGGTTCATCGCTCGGAAGGTGCCAAACATTTAGCGTGGCGGGATCTTAACTATCATCGATAAACCTGCCACACTTGGAGAATGCTGAAGAAGGTCGCCGTCGTTGTATTGCCGGGAATAACGCCCTTTGAGTTCGGGGTTGCGTGCGAGGTTTTCGGCGTCGACCGCTCCACACGCGCGGTGGGATTGCCGGCATTCGAATTCTCGATCTGCACGCCCTCACCCGGGCTTGTCCCCACCAACCTCGGGTTCGCCATTTCTGTGGAGGAGGACCTGCGCGCCACTGAAACAGCAGACCTCGTCATCATGCCGCCGTTCGGTGTCGACGCACCCGGGCAACCTGAAGTGCACCGGGCATTGCAGGCGGCCCACCAGCGCGGGGCGTGGGTGCTGTCGGTCTGCAGCGGAGCTTTCGCGCTCGCTGAGGCCGGCCTGCTCAACGGGCGCCGTGCCACCACACACTGGCTTCACGCCCATCGGCTCGCCGAGCAGTATCCGGAGGTACACGTTGACGAAAACGTGCTCTACGTCCAGGACGGCAGCATCATCACCAGCGCCGGCACCGCAGCGGGAATCGACGCCTGCCTGCACCTCGTACGCACCGAACTGGGCGCCACGGCAGCGACGAGCATCGCCCGCTCAATGGTGGTGCCGCCCCATCGCGCCGGCGGGCAGGCGCAGTTCATCGACCGCCCGATCTCGGTCACCCAGTGTGACACCCTCGAGCACGTCCTCGTCTGGCTGGATGAACACCTCGACGAAGAACACTCCGTGAGCGCCCTCGCTGCCCGGGCACACATGTCGGAACGCACCTTCGCCAGACGCTTCAAGGCAGAAACAGGTACGACGCCGGCAGCCTGGCTTACTGCCCAGCGTGTCCTCCGCGCACAAACCCTGCTGGAGGAATCCGACCTCAGCGTCGAGTCCATTGCCCGGGAAACAGGCTTCGGTCAGGCAGTACTTTTGCGGCATCATTTCCAGCGAGCCTTGGGCACGTCACCGGCGGCCTACCGCAGGACTTTCCGCGGACACCCGGAAACGGCGCAGAACGCAACCGACAATACTGACGCCCTCAACCTGCAACCAGCCTGAGGAGGCGCCACCCATGCCGCATCACAATGACCCAGCAACCATCAAACGGCTACTGACTACTCCGGCCCGCTGGGCCGTCGTCGGGCTTTCAAATAATCCGCGGCGAGCTGCAATGGGTGTGTCGCGCTTTCTCATCGACCAGCTCGGGATGGACGTGGTGCCGGTCAGCCTGAAGGGCGACGACGTCTACGGTCGCACCGGCTACAAGCGGCTGGCAGACGTGCCGGGCGAGATCGACGTGGTGGACTGCTTCGTCAACAGCCAGCGGGTAGGTGCAGTGGTGGACGACGCGATCGCCGTCGGCGCCAAGGCCGTTTGGCTGCAGCTCGGCGTGATAGACGAGGCCGCAGCGCAACGGGCTGCAGATGCCGGGCTGGAAGTAGTCATGAATACCTGTCCCGCCATCGAGGCGCCGAGACTGGGACTGTAAGCGCCCTACCCTTGGTCCAGCCCTGCAGTTGATCGAGCACGGCAGCGCAGTCAGACAAGCCGCTTGGAAGTCAGACCAGCCCGGAAAGCCGTACAGCGCGAGAAGCACCGCTCACATGCGCTGATACCGGGAACGCACAATCATGAACACGCCGTAAGCAATCAGGCCCAGCGCAACTGCTCCGAGTATGTACACGCCAAACGGCTGCTCCTGAAGCGACTTCAAAGCGCCGTCGAGCCCGGTCGATTCCTCCGGATTGTTCCGGATGGTCGCAATAGCCACCAGGAATCCCAGCACTCCCAAAGCAACGCCCTTGGCCACATAGCCAACAGTGCCAAGGCCAGTGACTGCCTGGCCGACCGAACCGGAAGGTTTCCCCGTCAGGTTCTCCTCGAACTTTCGAGTAATGCCGCTGTAGACGAAGTACCCGCCAACCACGAGAATTCCGACGCCGATCGCGAGGAGCAGGGCCGCTCCGGCGGGATTTGCCATCAACGCGGCGCTGGTGGACTGGGTGGAAGAACCGCTGCCGCCGCCACCCATCGCATACTGGGCAAATGCAACGCCGATCGCCGCGTAGACCACGGCTTTCCCGCCGTTCTTCAGGCGGTCCTTGATCTTGTCCTTGCCGCTCAGGCGCTTCGACGGAAAGATCACTTCGCTCAGCAGGAACAGCGCCAGAGCCGTACAGCCGATGAAACACGCCCAGAGCAGGATTCCACCGCCGGGAGTACCGGCAAGAGAAGCCATCGCGCCGCTCTGGTCGGCGCTGCCTGATCCTCCTGCAGCTACACGAACAGCGATGACGCCGATCAGGATGTGCAGAAGCCCAGCCGCGACGTACCCTGCCCGTGCAGCAATGATGAATGGCTTGGAATCTGCGGCATCTTCGGCTCCGTCCGCAACCTTGCGTGCCTGACGGCCCATTTCTCCCATATACACTCCTAATTCTGTGGTCCCTACAGTCTGTCACCGCTTCGCAGTACCCTCATCATGTGGATGCAGAACAGCTTCGGGCGGCCTGTCTGGCCTTCGCCGGCACGTTTGAGGACTTCCCGTTCGGCCCGGAAGCGTCCGTGTTCAAGGTGCGTGCACCGGGAGGTACCGCGAAGATGTTCGCGCTCTCAGATCTCGGCTCCCCGAACCTGTTCATCAGCCTCAAGTGTGAGCCGGACATTGCGGAACAGTTGCGGGCCGCCCATCCCGAAATCATCGGAGCCTGGCACATGAACAAGACCCACTGGAACGGTGTGGACTGCACCGGGTCATTGCCGGATGACATGCTCCGCGACATGATCGAGGACTCCTACGATCTTGTGGTGGCAGCACTGCCGAAAAAGGACCGTGAGTCGCTCGGCTGGTCCAGACTTGCACGGGGCAGCGATGCCTGAGCTCACGCGCAAGGCGGGCTTTCACACAGCAGGAACCCCCGCGACAGGAACCAACACGGCAGTTCCTCACACCGCGCTCACCCACACCGCAGTCGGCTGGACCCGGTCCGGCGTGTGGCCGGCAGGCTTCCGGCCGATGCGGCACCGCATCCGTGTGGGCACCGGCGAAGCTGCCTTTCGTTCTTTGGCTGAGGGAATCCTCACCTTTGAGCTTCACCGCCGCGCCAAACTCCGCATTACGGCTGCACCACGCGCCGAGGTCGGCGGCTCGGTGGTCGTCGGCTTCGGGTTGGGCGATCTTAGATTGAATGCCCCGTGCGAGGTGGTGTGGGTTGAGAAGCTGCAGAACGAGAACGAGAACGAGAACGAGAACGAGAACGACGCCGGCGCACCCAACGACGGCGATACATCGAACGATGACCCAGCCGACGGCGATCGCCGAGCCGGTTTCGGCTACGGCACCCTGCCCGGCCACCCGGAAACCGGCGAGGAAAGCTTCGCAGCCATACTCGCTGCCGATGGCTCGGTGCTCTTCGAATTGCACGCCTACAGCCGGCATGCGAACTGGTTCTACCGGCTTGGAGCGCCGGTTGCACGGTTCTGTCAGGAACTTGTCACCCGCCGCTACCTTGCGGCAGCACGTCAGCTGGCGGCAACCGCGGGGTGAGCAGGGCGCAGAAAGACGCGAAGTTTGCTCACAGCGCGCCCGTCGTCATTGTTCTGATCCTGTACAGGCTTGTTGACGCGGTGATGAACAGCTCATCACCGTTCTCTCCTCCGAAACAGACATTGGATACCGTCTCGGGTACAGGGATGTGTCCCAGCAACTCGCCGGCGGGTGAGTAGACGTAGACGCCGTCGCCGGCGGAGGTCCATACCCTTGCTTCGCGGTCGATGGCGAAGCCGTCAGCCGCACCAACGGGCACCCTGGCGAAGACCCTACCCCTTCCGACGCCCGAGCCCTTCACAGGAAATGTCATGATGCACTTCGAATCGGGCTGGTGCTCGTGTGTTCCGGTGTCCGAGACGTAAAGCACGGTCTCGTCGGGTGAGAATGCGATCCCGTTCGGGTGGACCATTGACGTGATCACGGGCGTGGCGATACCTGATCCCAGATCGAACCGGAAGACGAAGCACCCCTCATACTCCTGTTCGCCCGGATAACCTTCCCGTCCGCTGGGGTGCAAACCATAGGGAGGATCTGTGAACCAGATCGAACCATCGGAGACGACGGCGAGGTCATTGGGAGAGTTGAAGTGTCCCCCTTCCCAGCGTTCGACGAGGACTTCCAGCCCGGCAGCGTCTTCACGCTCCAGAGCGCGCCTTCCGTGGCTGCACTGCACCACTCGGCCGTGGGCGTCGAGTGCGCGACCGTTGGTGTATTCGGCCGGCTTGCGATACACGCTGGCGACGCCGGTGACCTGGTCCCACTCGAGGATGCGGTTATTTGGGATGTCGCTCCAGCGGACCCGCTTAGTAGCGGGTAGCCACAGTGGACCTTCAGTCCACACTGAACCGCTGTGAAGCTGTTCAAGCCCTTCATGGGAGCTGACAAGCGTGTGCACGCACACCCTCCTTATGCGCGGCGCGATGTTTCCCGTACGTCGACGCTGTGCGGGAAACTCAGGTCTGTTGAACCATGGGTAGGGTCAGCAGCGCAAGAAACGGCGGTAGGCCCTGTACCAGGGCGGCAATCCACAGCGCCCGGTTGGTCACCACAAGAACGACGGCGGCAAGCACCATAATTGCCAGGGCAAGGACGATCATCCCGTACCCGACGAGGGTTCCGGACAGGGCCAACCCTACGATCACGCCGGCCGCAAGGAAGAGGTTATAGAAGCCCTGGTTGAACGCCATGGGGCGGATGATGTTCGCGTGTTCCTGGGAAGCGATGCCGAACTTCCGCCACGCGGATGGGTGCCGCCAACGGACACTCTCAAGCACGAAAATGTACACGTGCAACAGACCCGCGATCATGGCGAAGAGCGCGCTCAATAGCGGAAATGTCATGGATCAACCCTATCTGCTGGGCTGCACTACCCATGGACAGTACACGTAACGATATGGCAGAGCACCGGCAGAAAATCCACCGGCGCCCTGCCTGATCGAACAGTTACGCGAAGTGTTTCGGAAGCGTAGCTTCGTGCGCTTCTTTCAGTTCAGCGAGTGGGAGCGTGAAGTGTCCCTGAACGTCGAGGGACTCGCTCTCAGCATCCACCACACCGATGCGGATCCGCGGGAAATTCCGTGCCGTGCACATGTCATTGAAACGCACCTCCTCGGAGCGGGGAACAGCGACGACGGCGCGGGCCTGGGACTCCGAGAACAGAACAGTGAAAGCATCAAGGCCATCACGCTCACACAGTTCATCAATTGCGATCCGCGCACCCACACCAAAGCGGAGGGCTGCTTCGGACAGTGCTGCGATGAGCCCGCCCTCGGAGAGGTCGTGAGCGGCATCGATCATGCCGTCACGTGACGAGTTCACGAGAATCGCCGCGAGGGTCTTCTCGGCGTCGAGGTCGAGCGCCGGGGGCTGACCGCCCAAATGTCCGCGCAGGTTGGCCCATTCGGATCCATCGAGTTCGTTCTGCGTGGTGCCGAGCAGGTAGATAGCCTGCCCGTCCTCACGCCAGCCCGACGGCGTGCGGCGGGCGACGTCGTCGAACACCCCCAGCACGCCGACCACCGGCGTGGGATGGATGGCAACGCCGCCGGTCTGGTTGTACAGCGACACGTTGCCGCCGGTGACCGGAACGCCGAGTTCCTGGCACGCGTCGGCAAGACCACGGACGGACTCCGCGAACTGCCACATGACCTCGGGGTCCTCGGGGGAGCCGAAGTTCAGGCAGTCGGTGACGGCCATCGGCTTGGCACCGGAGGTAGCAACATTCCGGTACGCCTCCGCCAAAGCCAGGCGGGCGCCGTCGTAGGGGTTGAGGTAGGAGTAGCGGCCGTTCGCGTCCGTGGACAGCGCAACACCGAGACCGGTTTCCTCATCGACACGGACCACACCGGCGTCGTCGGGCATTGCGAGTGCGGTGTTGCCCTGGACGTAGCGGTCGTACTGGTTGGTGATCCAGTCCTTGGAGCACATGTTCGGCGATGACATCAGCTCCAGGGCAGCGGCCTTGAGCTGCTCGCCGTCAGCCGGCCGGTCTCCCTTGAACGAGTCCGCCTGCACACCGTCCAGCCACTCGGGGCGGGAGTACGGACGCTCGTACACCGGACCTTCGTGCGCCACGGTACGCGGGTCCACGTCAACAATCTTCTCGCCGTCCCACTCGATGATGAGGCGCCCGGTATCCGTGACCTCACCCAGCCAGGAGTATTCGACGTTCCACTTGTCCATGATGGCTTCGAACGCGGCAGCATTCTCCGGCGTCACCACAGCCATCATGCGTTCCTGAGACTCGGACATCAGGATTTCACCGGGAGTCAGAGACGGATCGCGCAGCAGGACGTCGGTCAGCTCGACGTGCATCCCGCCGTCGCCGTTCGACGCCAGCTCGGAGGTGGCGCAGGAGATACCCGCGGCGCCGAGGTCCTGAATGCCCTCGACAACGGAGGCCTTGAACAGCTCAAGGCAGCACTCGATGAGGACCTTCTCGGCGAACGGGTCTCCTACCTGGACCGCGGGCCGCTTCGAGGGCTTCGACGAGTCGAATGACTCGGACGCAAGCACTGAGGCGCCGCCGATCCCGTCGCCGCCGGTCCGCGCACCAAAAAGTACAACGCGGTTGCCGACGCCGGACGCGTTGGCCAGCCGGATGTCCTCGTGGCGAAGCACGCCCACGGCGAGGGCGTTCACCAGCGGGTTGCCCTGGTAAACGGAATCGAAGACGACCTCGCCGCCGATATTCGGCAGGCCAAGGGAGTTACCGTACCCGCCGATACCGGACACGATGCCATGCACCAGCCGTGCGGTGTCGGGATGGTCGATGGCGCCGAACCGCAGCGGATCCATGACTGCCACCGGGCGGGCGCCCATCGAAATGATGTCGCGGACAATGCCGCCGACGCCGGTCGCTGCACCCTGGTACGGCTCCACAAAGGACGGGTGATTGTGGGACTCGACCTTGAAGGTCACCGCCCAGCCGTCACCAATGTCGACGACGCCGGCGTTCTCACCGATGCCGACCAGAAGGTGTTCCTTCATGGCCTCGGTGACCTTGTCGCCGAACTGGCGAAGGTGCACCTTTGAGGACTTGTAGGAGCAGTGCTCGCTCCACATGACGGAGTACATGGCGAGCTCAGCAGCGGTGGGCCGGCGTCCGAGAATCTCGACGACCCTCTGGTATTCGTTCTCTTTCAGGCCGAGTTCGGCCCAGGGAAGCGGCTGCTCCGGAGTCTGCTCTGCATGCTCAACCGTGTCGATGTTGAACTTCTTGGAGGTTGTCTCTGTAGTCACTTGTTAACCAGTTTCTGCAGTACCGAAGTGAAGATGCCGAGTCCGTCCACGCCGCCGCGGGTTTCCACCTCGCCGGACGCTGAGGAGTCGGGGCCAAAACCGGCCTCGACCGCATGCTCGGGGTGCGGCATGAGGCCTACCACGTTTCCGTGCTCGTTCGTGATCCCGGCGATATCGCGGCGGGATCCGTTCGGGTTGCCGCCCACGTAACGGAAGACCACGCGGCCCTCGCCCTCCAGCTCGTCGAGGGTGCGTTCGTCAGCGACGAACTGGCCGTCCTGGTTCTTCAACGGAACCACGATTTCACTGCCATCTGCGTAGGCGGAGGTCCACGCCGTCGTACTGTTTTCGACCTTCAACCGCTGGTCCTTGCACAGGAAGTGCAGGTGGTTGTTCTTAACCATTGAGCCGGGAAGTAGATGCGCTTCGGTGAGGACCTGGAAGCCGTTGCAGATACCGAGCACGGGCAGCGAACCGCCCGAAGCTGCTGCGGTGATCTGCTCCATCAGCGGAGCGAAGCGTGAAATTGCACCCGCACGCAAGTAGTCACCGTAGGAGAAACCGCCCGGGATGATGACGGCGTCAACATCCTTCAGGTCATGGTCACCGTGCCAGAGCTGGACGCCGGTACCGCCTGCGATACGAACGGCGCGCAGCGCATCGCGGTCGTCGAGCGTGCCGGGGAAGGTGACAACACCGACGCGGATGCCGGACAGGCCGGCGTCCACAACCTCGGCATTGGAATAGCCGATGAGGGGAGTCTCGACGGTCACTGTGCGTCCTCGATGACCTCGACGCGCGTCACGTCCTCAATCACGGGATTGGACAGCAGCGTTGCGGCCGCGTTGCGGGCCTGATCCAGGATTTCCTCGGTGACGTCACCCTCAACGGTCAGTTCAAACCGCTTGCCCTGACGTACCTCAGCGAATCCGGTGAACCCAAGACGGGGGAGGGCGCCGGCGATGGCCTTGCCCTGCGGATCGAGGATTTCGGGTTTGGGCATGACATCAACAACGATCCGGGGCATCCGGCAACTCCTGTGAAGGTAAACACTGCGAAAAATGCGGTTAAATGCAGTTGCCCGAGGGGTGCCGTCTCACGCTTGGATTGTGTGTGTTCAAGAATGATCCTGAAGCGGGATCCAGCGCTCCGCGAGCTTGCCGTTCCATTCTACCGGCCGAACGCATTCGTCCGAACCGGGTTACGGCTTAGCTGACCTAGCTCGCGCCCGCTGTGCCCAGGATGGATTCCAGCGCGTTCCACCGTGCAATCTCACAGCCGTCCGTCGCCGAGAAGGACGCATACACGCGGTGCCCGTCGACAGTGCCCTTGACAACGGCTGTCTGCGGGCCGCCGTATTGCTGGGTGCACATCCGGTTGGGATCCGGCTGCGCGTTGAAGAAGGCAGCCCCCAGACGCTTGACGGCCTCGCACGCTGCCTCCGGGTTGGGCACAGTGGTGGTTTCGCCGATGCCGTCCGGCGAACACTCAAGAAAATACTCGACCGGCTGCGACTCGGGGCTGGGCTTGATGCTGATGGCCAGCATCGCGGTACCTACGGCGTCAGGATCGGACGGCAGGCTGGGGGTCGGCTTCGGGGTCTGCGATGACATGCTGCTCTCCGTGGCTGTTGGCGACGCGGACGGTTCGGCTGATTCAGGGCTGGGTGAGCTGGGAGGGGCTGCGGTCAGTTCGGTGCCGGGATTACCCGCTGCACCGCATCCAGCCAGTGCCGCAGCGAGCACCGCGCCGGTCAGCAGGCACGCACTCCTGACGGCGATGCCTTCTGTGGATCTCATGGGAAACCTCCTCGTTGCCCCCACTGCGTACTCTTCAGGCTAACCGCCCGCCTCAGGCTAACCGCCCGTCGCCGGCTCGACCCGGTGGCCAGGCGCAGACTGCAGTTCGCTGATGTGCTCAACCAACTGTGCACGCTTTAGCTGGGATTCAGCCGAGAACTCGCGTTGTGCCCGCACATAGTCGGCCCGCCCGGCCGGCGTTTCGATGGCAATCGGCGGGTACCCCCACTGGGCGAGGTCGTACGGCGAGGCTTGCATATCCATGACCCGGATCCGCCAGGTGAGTTCGAAGCAGTCCATCACCAGCTCGCTCGGAAGCGCCGGCGTCAGCTTGTAGGCCCATTTGTAAAGGTCCATGTTCGCGTGAAGACAGCCTGGCTGCTCAATATTCCGCTGGGTCTCGCGGGTGGGCTGAAGTTCGTTCAGCGGAACCGCCTGCGGCGTGTAGAAGCGGAAGGCGTCGAAGTGGGTGCACCGGATGCGGTTCCCTTCGACCACTTCATCGGTCCCGCCGGCACCCAACCGGAGGTTCAGATACTCATGCCGGATCGAATTCTCCTCCGACTTGTACGCCATCGCCCACTCATGCAGGCCGAAACAGCCCAGCTGTGCCGGGCGGGCTGCAGTACCGGAGAGGATGATTCCCGCGAAGTCCACCGCCTCACGCCGCGCCGTCAGGAAGGCAGCGAGATCGAGGGTGACGGCGCCGTCGTCGTTCAGTCCCAGGTTCTGCCGCTCCGCGGCGGTCAGCGGGCGGTAGAACTTCCAGTCTGCGCGTTCGACGGCGGCCGGTCCGGTCAGCACCGCATGGGCACCCGGATGCCAGCGCAGCAGCTGTGCCGGCTTCTGCGTGTAGTAGGTGAACAGGAAGTCCTCGACCGGGTGCCTGCGCTGCTCAGCCCGGCGGCGCAGGTAGGGCTCGGTGTAGGTGCGCACCCGCGCGGCGTGGGCGAGGGCGCGGGGCTCCCACTCTTCCGGAGCAAGGACGGTGACGGACACCGAACCATTATCCCTGACCGCCTCGAGCAGCGGTCCCTACCATTCCCGCACCGCAAACTGAATAAACGAGCGTTATGAAAACTCCTTTTTGCTCGAAGTCTCTGTTTACCGGCAGGTTCTGCTCAGGGGCGCGTATTGGGGTACCTACTCGGGGGTAGCCTATGGAAGGCGCGGTTGTGATTCAGGGCACAGACCCCACACCAGCTGCTTTCAGTCCGGCTTTGTCCGGTCGCGTTCTCGATGAAAGGTACCCTCGCGTGAAAGACCCTCAACACCGGAATCCGCGGGCAGGCGGATTGCGTGGAGCTACAGCTCTCGTATTTGGCCTGCCGCTGATTCTTGGCTCCATGACAGCGGTTCCCGCCGCTGCGGCACCGGCTGGTCCTACTGCTACCCAGCAGATCCAGCCGGTGAAGAATGTGGATCCCAGCAACTACCCCGCCGGCCGCTACATCGTGGTGCTCAATGAAGAGCCTGCGGCCACGTACGACGGCGGTGTCCCCGGTATCGAAGCCACCAAGCCGGACAAGGGCGAAAAGCTCAGCGGCAAGAAGGACTTCCAGAAGTACAAGAAGCACCTGGAGAAGAAGCAGCAGGCTGTCGCCGCAGAAGAGGGCGTGGAGATCAACCGCTCCTACGCTGCGGCTCTCAACGGCTTCAGCGCGAAGCTGACCGCCGAACAAGCGGTCGAGCTCGCCAAGGACCCGAACGTCAGCATGGTTGCTCCGGACATCGAAAACGCACCGGATGACTACACCAGCATGGACATTCTGGAGCTGCGCGGGCAGAAGGGTACCTGGAAGACCCAGTTCTCCGGGGAGAAGAACGCCGGAGCAGGAACCGTCGTCGGCGTCATCGACACCGGCTACACACCGGACAGCGCGTTCTTCGCCGGCGAGGCAGTGCAGCCGCTCAAGGGCAACGGAAAGCCGAAGGTAGGTGTTCCCTATCTCAATTCAGATGGCCGGATCGCAATGCTGAAGGCCGACGGTTCAACCTTCCTCGGCGAGTGCCAGGCAGGGGAGGGCTTCACGGGCGAGGAATGCAACTCCAAGGTCCTTGCCGCGCAGTATTTTGCGGATGACTTCACTAAATACGTTCCTGAGGCGAACCGCGCGCCCGAGGAAGTGCTCTCCCCGGTCGACGTTGACAGCCACGGCACCCACACGGCCAGCACCGCTGCCGGCAACAACGGTGTCACCCAGACCGTCGACGGCCGCGACTTCGGCGTGTCCTCCGGTGTGGCCCCGGCCGCCAAGCTCTCGGTCTATAAGGTTTGCTGGGCCGATGACGATCCGACCACCGGCGGCTGCTACTCCTCCGCTTCCGTCGCCGCAATCGAACAGGCAGTCCTTGACGGCGTGGACGTGTTGAACTACTCGATCTCCGGTAGCGCAACCACCACCACTGACCCTGTGTCACGTGCCTTCCTGTCAGCAGCTTCGGCCGGCATCTTCGTGGCAGCTTCGGCCGGTAATTCCGGTCCGACTGCCAGCACCGTCAACCACGGTGCGCCCTGGGTGACCACGGTTGCAGCCAGCACTTTCAGCCACGCGCTGCAGGGAACGGCCGAGTTCTCCGACGGGACCAAGTTCCGTGGCGCCAGCATCATGAACGCAGGCGTCCCCGCAAGCCCGGTGATACTGAGCGGGAACGCCGCGGCAGCGGGTGGAAAGGATCCGGAACTCTGTGGACCGGACTCACTGGATGCCACACTGGTAACCGGCAAGATCGTCGTGTGTGACCGCGGTGTGTATGACCGCGTCGCAAAGTCCGCCGAGGTCGAGCGGGCCGGCGGAGTGGGCATGATCCTGGTGAACCTCGCCGACTCCTCGATGGACACCGACAAGCACTCTGTACCGACTGTCCACGTCAACGCTCCCCAGGGTCCCGCCCTTAAGGAGAAGGTTGCCGCGAACCCGGACCTCAAGGTTGCGCTGGTTCCCGAAGACACCACCGGAGAGCCGCTGCCTCCTGTCCCGCAGATCGCTGGCTTCTCGTCGCGTGGTCCGTTGCTCGCCGAAGGCTCGGACCTCCTGAAGCCCGACGTCGCGGCGCCGGGTGTTGCTGTTCTCGCCGGTGTATCTCCGATCGGTACCGGCGGCGACAAGTTCGGGTTCCTTTCAGGAACGTCGATGGCTGCTCCGCACATCGCCGGCGTCGGCGCCCTGGTTCTCGCCGAGAACCCGAAGTGGTCACCTGCTGCGGTGAAGTCCGCCATGATGACCACTGCTGATCCGGTGAAAAACGCCGAGGGCGGCGTGGACGGCGACGTGTTTGCCACCGGTGCAGGCCAGGTGGATCCCGCCAACGTGCTGAGCCCCGGCCTGGTCTACGACGCCGGCATCCGCGAGTACCTGCAGTTTGTTGAGGGCACCGGCTACGCCGATGTCAACGGACTCGAGGGCATTGACGCCAAGGACATGAATGTTCCGTCCTTTGCCGTCGGCAGCCTGACCGGCAAGGTCACTGTCACCCGCACCGTCACCGGTATGAAGCCCGGCAAGTACAGCGCGTCAGCCAATGTGCCAGGTGTCAACGTAACGGTTACCCCCTCCGAGCTGAAGTTCGACAAGCCCGGTGAAACCCGCACGTTCGAGGTTACGTTCGAGAATGCTGGCGCGCCCTTTGGCAAGTTCGCGATGGGCTCGCTGACCTGGCAGAGCAAGAAGGAAGCCGTCACGTCCCCGGTAGCGGTGCGTCCGCAGTCGGTAGTTGCTCCGTCCGAGGTGTCCTTCACCTCTGAGGGGCCGGATGGCAGCGGATCGATTCCCGTAACGTCGGGGTCCAACGGCCCGGTTGAGATGACGTTGAATGGTCTGTCGAAGGCACTCAGCGAGAAGCTCTCGATGGTGCCCTCCGATGCAAACTTCACAACCAAAGTGACGGTTCCAGCCGGTAGCCCGCTTGCCAAGTTCTCGGTACTTAGCTCCGATGACACAGCGGACTTCGACATGCTGGTCGTTGGGCCGGATGGTCGCGGATACTCGGCGGCAACGGCTTCCGCCAGCGAAACCCTGACGCTGCGCAGCCCAGCCGCCGGCGTCTACACGGTTTACGTTGATCTCTATGCGAGCACGGACGCGCGAGAGACTGCTGCAACTTTCGACGCGGCTATCCTCGGTGCAAACGAGAACAACGCCTCACTCACGCCGGATCCGCTGACGCTGACCAACGGTACCTCGGGCGAGGTGACCCTCAGCTGGACGGGCCTTGAGCCCGGATCGTACGTCGGTCGGGTGACCTATGCGGGCTCTGCGGCCGTGACCGACATTCTGGTGGTCGTGAGCGAAGCGGGCGTAGCCTCGACCTCGGTACTCCCGGACACCGGTGAAGCGGACAAGCTGCCCGCCGGTCCGAGCGAAAAACCCACTCCGACGAACGGCAAGTAACACCAGCCGATCCCAAGAGCAGCGAATCCCCCGCACTGGTGTAACGGTGCGGGGGATTTCTGCGTGATACCGGCTCTTTTTGCTCCGCGCTGACTTAAGATGTGGGTACTCATACAGCCGCAGAAAGAAGGCGATACCCATGGCTGAGAGAAACCGGCGTCGCTGGATCAGGAATCCAATACCCAACTTCCTGGGTCCCGCCGAGAGGGACGACCTCGATGGCCCCGTAGTGCACCGACATGACGAGTTCGAGACCGCGTCAGAAGCCGAACTTGCCGAACTCAACATCGAGGTGGATTCCGACGGGCATCATTACGCCGTTCGAAGGTATCCGGACCACCAAACAGTGCGCCGGACGGAACCGGTCCAGAAGTACCCGGACTACTTCAGGAACCCGGTCCTCCACACGGACGAATAGCGCGTTGAGTTGTCAGGACACACCCCTTTTGGGACGCCATTCGGGGCGTGTCCTGCCAAATCAACGTGGGAAGGGGCGGACGCCTAGCGGCCGGTACCCGCGTACACGGTCGCCACGGCATCGCCGTCGAGGTCGAACGCCGCATGCACTGCGCGTACCGCGGTGTCGAGCAGGTCTGCGCTCGTGACCACCGAGATTCGAATCTCTGAGGTGGAGATCATGTCGATGTTCACACCGGCGTCGGACAGCGCCTTAAAAAACTTGTAGGAAACGCCCGGATTGGAACGCATTCCGGCGCCGATCAGCGACAGCTTTCCGATCTGCTCGTCGTATTCGATGCCCTCATAGCCCACGTTCTCCTGCGCCGCCTTGAGTGCGGTCAGTGCCTCCGCGCCCTCGACGATCGGCAGGGTGAAGGAGATGTCCGTGTGACCGGAGCCGTGGGTGGACACGTTCTGCACGATCATGTCGATGTTGGAGTGGGCGCCGGCAACGATCCCGAAGATTTCAGCTGCCTTGCCCGGGATGTCGGGCACACCGACCACGGTGACCTTCGCCTCCGAACGGTCATGGGCAACACCGGAGATGATGGGCTGTTCCAAGGGTTCTCCCTCTTGAATCTTGATGGTGTCGTCGGGGTTGGGCAGTACCCACGTCCCCTCGAGCTGGCTGAAGGATGAGCGGACGTGCAGCGGAACGCCGAAACGACGGGCGTACTCCACGCAGCGCAGGTGCAGGATCTTTGCCCCCGAAGCTGCCATCTCAAGCATTTCCTCGCTGGAGATGGTGGAGATTTTTCGGGCAGCGGCGACGACCCGCGGATCGGCCGTATAGACGCCGTCGACGTCGGTATAGATCTCGCAGACGTCAGCTTTCAAGGCCGCTGCCAAGGCAACGGCCGTGGTGTCGGATCCGCCGCGCCCGAGCGTGGTGATGTCATTGCTGTCCCGGCTCATGCCCTGGAATCCGGCAACAATCGCGATGTCGCCCTTGTCGATGGACGCCTTAATGCGATGCGGGGAAACGGCAATGATCCGGGCCTTGCCGTGGATGGCATCGGTGATCATGCCGGCCTGGCTGCCCGTGAAGGACTGTGCGCTTGACCCGGCCTCGTGAATGGCCATCGCGAGCAGGGCCATTGAGATGCGCTCTCCGGCACTGAGCAGCATGTCCATCTCACGCGGATTGGAGGAGGTGCTCACCTGCCCTGCCAGATCGAGCAGCTCATCGGTACTGTCACCCATGGCGGAAACGACGACGACGACCTGGTTGCCGGCCGCCTGCGTCTCCACGACGCGCTTGGCGACGCGTTTGATACCTTCCGCGTCGGCCACGGACGAGCCACCGAACTTCTGAACAATTAGGGCCATGCGCACGCTCGCTGAAACTTGGGAGATGATATCCGGCGGCGTCATCGGCGCCCGAAAACAGGTCAGTTGCTGGAACTACTACTTCACACTGGACTCCGGCCGTAGGATCGCAATCGACCGCCCGGTAACCGCACACCATCTTAACCGGTAGGTTTCGGCTCACCGAATCGTGAGTCTAATTGTGAGCCGGTGCTACTTAGGAGACGGTGCGGCGGCCCTCGAAGGCGCGGCCGAGGGTGATCTCATCGGCGTATTCGAGGTCGCCGCCCACCGGAAGGCCGGAAGCCAGGCGGGTCACTTTGATGCCGATGGTCTTCAACATGCGCACCAGATACGTAGCTGTTGCCTCGCCCTCGAGGTTGGGGTCGGTGGCGATGATGATTTCTTGGACCTGATCGTCGGAGAGGCGGCTCAGGAGCTCCCGAATGCGCAATTGTTCCGGGCCGATCCCGGCGATCGGATTGATTGATCCGCCGAGAACGTGATACTTACCGCGGAAGGAACGCGTGCGTTCGACGGCGATGACGTCCTTGGACTCCTCGACCACACAAATCGCAGTCGGGTCACGCCGTGGGTCACGGCAGATGCCGCAGGTCTCCTGCTCAGCCACGTTGCCGCAGATCGTGCAGAACTTGACCCTTTCCTTGACGGTGACAATTGCGTTGACGAGACGCTTGGTGTCTTCCCCGTCTGCTTCCAGGATGTAGAACGCGATGCGCTGTGCCGACTTGGGGCCCACGCCGGGCAGGCGTCCCAGCTCGTCGATGAGCTCCTGAACTGCGCCTTCGTACACGGGTTTGCCTTAGCTGTAGGTGGTGCTTTGGAGTCAGAATCAGTTGGCCGGGCGGTGATGGACGGCACGGCTACTGGTCGAGGCTGCGCTCCTCGATGAGCCGACCGTTGAGGATTCGTTCGATGGCCTGGCGGCCGACCAGCCCGGACTCTTCGATGGTTTCGTCGTCGGCACTGGGAATGTCCTCGACGTAACTCAAGTCTACGGCTCCGGTAGGCCGCTCCTGCCGCTGCGGCCGGGCTGCTTCCGCCTTTGCGGCTTCGTCCAGCAGCTGCTGGTAGCGGCTTACCCGCGCCGGTGGTTCCTCCTCAAACGAGGGTTCCTCCGGCCCGGGATCGTCCGGGTCACGCGGCGGCTCGGCGGTCAGCCAGTCGTCTGCCGGCGCTGCTGGGCTGGAAGGAACGGGAACCTGCTCAACGGGAGGAACCTGCCGAGCCGGAGCCTGCTGAACCGGGGACTCCTGTGCCGATAGCTGTTGTGTCGACACCTGTTGGTCAGGCTTTCCCTGAGGGGACGCCTGCTGTGCAGGAATCTGTTGTGCAGCTACCTGCTCCGGCGATCCGTCAGCCGCTGTGAACTGACGGGGCTGCGGCGTGCTCGGCAGTCCCCAGGAGTCGTCCACTGCTGGAGTGGGTGTTCCCCCATCCGAGGGTGTCGAAGATGATCGGGCGCCGGACTGCTCCTGCGCCTTTGCCGGCTCATCCCGGCTGGTAGGTACTTTTGGGTCGGGTTCACCCGCTGCCGCGGCGCCGTCATGAATGGCCTCGATGGAGCAGTTCAGGCCGAGCACCTTGTTGATCGCCTGCTTGAGGTTGTCTGTGTGCTGGCCACGCTGGAACCCGAGCGCGTTGCCCTGCGACGCGAACGCCAGTGTGAGCTGGTTGTCGCTGAAAGACCGAGGCTTGGCGTCAGCGTTGACGTTCAGCCAGGTGCTGCGCTTGATGCGGGCAAGCTCGTCCATGATTTCCGGCCAGGCTCTGCGGATCATCTCAATCTGACCGGAAGCCTGTGCTGCCGGCGCGGCAGACTGCGCTGCTTGGCTCTGCGGCACTGGCGCCTGCTGCTGCGGTTGCTGTGGCGCCGGCGCCTGCTGCTGTGGCGCGGGGGCCTGTGCTCCCGATTGTTGCGGCGTAGGTGCCTTGGCCTCTGGCTGTCGCGCTGCCGGCACCTGGGCTTGTGGCTGCTGAGCCTGTGGGTGTTGCGGCGCGGGTCCCTGCTGCTGCGGTCGTCGCTCTGTGGGCGCCTGCTCCTGCGAGGGTTGCGTGGCGGGCGATATCGCCGCGTGCCGCTCGGGCGCGGCGGAGGAAGGGCGATGCTCGGCTCTGGGCGCATCGGAAGGCAAACCCCATCCGCCGCCCCAATCAGCAGCACCGGGTTCCTGTGCAGGCTCCGAGGCGCGCTCGAGCTTCTCTGCAGGAGCAGGAGCAGGAGCAGGAGCAGGAGCCGGAGCGGGAGCAGGATTCGCAGCCGGTGCGGTAGCTTCCTGCTGAGATCCGTTCGAGCGCTCGCCGGCGGTATCAACAGGAGCGGTACGGACGGGAGCGGGATCGACAGGAGAGGAGGACTCCGACGGGGATCGACCATCGACGGGCCCGCGGTCGGAGACCGGCTGTGCCGCCGCCGTGACCGGCTCTGTCGACGCCGACACCGGCTGTGCCGCCGCCGTGACCGGCTGTTGCACGGCCATGACAGGCTTTGCCGCTGAGGTCGGTAGGGCCGACGTCGTGCCGGTGCCAGGGAGGCCACTGGCGTAGCTGAGCCGGCGTTCGATGCGGTCGACGCGCGCGAGTGTGCCCTGCTCGGACTGATCGGCAGCGGGCAGCAGGACGCGTGCGCACAGCAGCTCAAGGTGCAGGCGGGGAGAGGTGGCGCCGGTCATCTCGGTCAGCGCTGTATTGGTGATATCTGCGGCACGCGAGAGCTCGGCTCGTCCGAGCTGCTGCGCCTGGGTGCGCATGCGGTTCAGCTGGTCATCCGGAATGCCACGGAGGATGGACGCAGCGGCATCCGGCACCGCATTCACAATGATCAGGTCGCGGAACCGTTCGAGCAGGTCCTCAACAAAGCGCCGCGGATCGTGTCCCGTTTGAATGACACGGTCGACAGCGCCGAAAACAGTGGCGGAATCGTCTGCTGCGATCGCGTCAACGACGTCATCGAGCAGGGAAGCGTGAGTGTACCCAAGCAGGGATACCGCCAGCTCGTAGTCCAGGCCGGACGCTCCGGCACCGGCCATCAACTGATCCAGCACCGACAGGGAGTCGCGAACAGAACCGCCGCCGGCCCGAACCACCAGAGAAAGAACCCCCGGTGCAACCGGGATGTTCTCCCGGTTGCACAGAAGTTCCAGGTACGCCATCAGCGGCTCGGGCGGAACCAACCGGAACGGATAGTGGTGGGTGCGGGAACGGATGGTTCCGATCACCTTGTCCGGCTCAGTGGTAGCGAAGATGAAGAGGATGTGCTCCGGCGGCTCTTCAACGATCTTCAGCAGCGCGTTGAAGCCCGCACTGGTGACCATGTGAGCCTCATCGATGATGAAGATCTTGTAGCGGTCGCGGACGGGAGCAAAGGTGGCGCGCTCGCGGAGGTCGCGGGCGTCGTCAACACCGCCGTGGGACGCAGCGTCGATCTCGATGACATCCAGGCTGCCTGAGCCGTTGCGGGCCAGCTCCACACAGCTGTCGCAGGTACCACATGGGACGGGTGTTGGGCCCTGCGCGCAGTTAAGGCAGCGGGCGAGAATGCGGGCAGAGGTAGTCTTTCCGCAGCCGCGCGGACCGGAAAAAAGATAGGCGTGGTTGACCCTGTTCTTGGAGATCGCCGTCATCAAAGGTTCGGTGACGTGCTCCTGGCCGATCACGTCGGAGAAGGTCTCCGGACGGTACCGGCGGTAAAGGGCTGTACTCACAGAAGAACTCTATCGGTTGGGCGGGACTGGAGCGGCATCGGTGGAGGACAGGTGGGAAGGGTCCACAATCCACGGTTCCCGAGGCAGCAATGCCGGGTCAAATGCAGCCAACGCAGCCTCCAGCGAGGTTTCAGGCAGGCCCAGCGAGCGCAGAATTACAGCCCTGATTTCCGCCGCTTCCCAGCCCTCCGCGGTGAGCGCTTCGAGGGTGACGGCGCCATCCCGCTTGGCCAGCCGGCGTCGTTCGGGGTTGAGCGCAAGCGGTACGTGCGCGTACTCCACCGACGGCAGCCCAAGCAGCGAGCCAAGGTACGCCTGCCGCGGCGCCGAGCTCAGCAGATCATCGCCCCGGACCACCTGGTCGATGCCCTGCTCCGCATCGTCGACGACGACGGCAAGGTTGTACGCGGGCACCCCGTCATTGCGGACCACCACGAAGTCGTCAACCGCACCGGTATATGGACCGTGAAGGACATCCCGGATGTCATAGCGCCCGACGTCGGTGACCAGCCGCAGTGCGGCCGGCCTCACCCGGCGGGCGGCTTCCCGTTCCGCCTCGGACAGGTTCCGGCAGGTGCCTGGGTAGTGGCCCGGGAGGACATGCGGAGCAGACGCTGCTTCGGCAATGTCGCGGCGCGTACAGAAGCACTCGAAAAGGCGCCCGTCGCGGCGCAGGCGGGCGACGGCGTCGTCGTAATAGGGCTGCCGCTCGCTCTGCCGCGTGACCGCGCCGTCCCAGCTGAGCCCGACGGCGGCAAGCTCGTCGAGCTGCGCATCCTCCGCTCCGGCGCGGACCCGGTCGAGGTCCTCGACGCGCAGCAGGAAGCGTCGGCCCGTGGAGCGGGCGAAAAGCCAGGCCAGGATGGCGGTCCGCAGGTTGCCCACGTGCAGCTCACCTGTGGGGCTGGGTGCGAAGCGTCCGGCGGTCACATGACTCCTTCAGGGATCACTGCAGGGAAGGTGCTGTCAGGGAACGTAAAGACCCCCCATGCACCTGCCAGAGCCCGCCTACCCTTGCTACCTTCCGGTCCTGGGGGAGTTCAACAGGATGACACCACATGAGGGGCCGCGTAATAGTCTACACAAACCGATGGGAGGGTTGCCCGCTCGGGCGGCTGCTCCCCGATTCGGCACATCAGGCATGTACGGGTATTCTGGAACCTGCTCCAAACAAGGAGGATTCGCCTAGCGGCCTATGGCGCACGCCTGGAACGCGTGTTGGGTTCACGCCCTCGGGGGTTCAAATCCCCCATCCTCCGCTTTTCCCACAGCACCCCGGTCCATGCGGCCGGGGTGCTGTGTTTTATGCCGTGGAAACGGTCTAGCCCACCACCGCCAGAGCACGGCGCTCGCTCCGAACCTTCACCACGGTGTGGGCAGGCGCCGACCGGACCTCGCCGTCAAGCTGGTAGGGAATGGGTTTGAGCGTCGTGAACTCGTAGTAATCCAGGCTGGGCTGGTCCCCGAGTCCCTTCGTCGTCGCGCGGAGTGCGCGGAGCAGGATCCGCCATTTCGCCTGGTGCGCGAAGGTGATGACTTCGAACTTGCCGTCCGAGGCGTCGTCGTCGGCTTCACTGAGCGTGGCGTATTTCGCCATCTGCGAGATGTTGGCGAAGACCAGGCTGTCGAACTTGCGGCGCTTCCCGTCCTTCTGACGGATCTCGAAGGGCCTGAACTTGGCGAAGGTCCGCACCACCGTGAACATTTCCTTGAAGGCGCCTTTGCTGCCCTTCTCGAGATCGATGGCCACAATCGGCGTCAGCCCAAACCCGATGTAGGAGTGGGCGTAAACGGATTCAACGTCAGCGCCGGCCTCGATGGTGATCTCCAGCAGGTCGATTCTGCGCACAGCACCCTCGGCAATGGCGTCAGCAAGAGGCTGCCGGCTGATCGTGCGATGGTGATCGTTGGCGTTGCCGGCCGCAAGCACGGCACTCACCGCGTCCGGATTGGAGCTGGCCATCACCCCGTTCACTACCTCGTTGTAGCCGCCGTCGCCACTCACCGAAACGACGAGGACTTTTCCGCCACGGTCGGCAGCGTTGCGTGCCAGTTCGACGGCATGACCGGCGTGATCGGTCGGCTGCAGTTCAATTTCCACCGAGTCCGGGAGGGACTGCTTGAGCTCCTGCTGCAGTTCGTCGGCCAGTTTCGGAGCATCTCCGGTGCTGTTCGGGTTGAAAATGATCGAGATGGCGTCGAATGTGTGGGTTGCGGTCATGAATGTCTCCGTCGGTTCTTCCCGCTGCCTGGAAGCGGACTCTAGAGTAATCGTAAGCCTGCTGAGTAAAGTATTCTTATAAGAATCCCATAGAAGCTTTACGTGCGGAGTCCACACTGGAAACTGCATTGGCCGTGACGGCCTGATATCTTCGGCCATGTGCCCGTCCTGTAAGGAGTTGCGATTGGACCTGCAGCGATGACACCGAGACCCAAGCTGAAACACGCTATCTCCGCCCTGACCACCCCGTTGGCGCCGGAAGATTTCCTGTCGCTGTTCAACCCGGTCTTTTCGGCCCGCCAGTTGCGCGGCGTGGTCACGAAAGTGGTGCCGGAAACGGCCGACTCAGTGACTATCCACTTCCGCCCGGGTCGGGGCTGGAAAGCCCACCGTGCGGGACAATGGGCGCGAATCGGCGTCGAGCTGGACGGTGTCCGCCACTGGCGCTCATACTCCCTCAGCACTGCCGCCGGGCAGGATCCCGCGATCACGGTGACTGACATGGGTGCTGTCTCAGGCGTCCTGGTCCGGGAGACCAAGCCGGGGGATGTGCTGTTCCTGGCTCCGCCGCAGGGCACTTTCGTGCTCCCCGACAGGCCTCGGCCGCTGCTGATGCTGACGGCGGGCAGCGGCATCACGCCGGTTATGTCAATGATCCGCACGCTGGTTCCCCGCCGCCCCGACTCGGATGTTGTCCTGATCCATTCAGCACGGACTCCGCTGAAGAGCCTGTTCATCGAGGAACTGCGCGAACTCGCGGACCAGTTCCGCCAGTTCAGGGTCAAGCTGTGGTTCACCTCCGAGCACGGCCGTATCGACTTCTCCTCCACAGCCGAATTGGACCGGCTCTGCGAGGACTGGAGGGATCGGGCGGCCTACGCCTGCGGCCCTGAGGAGTTCCTTGAGAGTGCAGAGTCGCTCTGGGAAAAGCAGGCGAAGCTCCCTGCCGGAACCCTGACGATCGAACGGTTCAGCACAGCCCTCGCCGACGGAACGGGGAACGACGGTGGTCTGGTCACCTTTGAGGCTTCAGACCGGGAGGTCGAGGCTGACGGTGATACACCGCTCCTTGAGGTCGGCGAGGACGCGGGGCTGCTCATGCCGAGCGGTTGCCGCATGGGCATCTGCCACAGTTGCCTGCTCCCGCTCCGCGCGGGACAAGTCCGGGACCTTCGTACCAACGAAGTACATGGAGACCCCGGTCAGCTAATACAAACGTGCGTTTCGGCGGCAGCCGGACCGGTGAACCTCGATATCTAAGGAGTGAGGGTATGACAGACCTCGTAGAACAAGTGTCAGAGGACACGGCCGTTGAAAAGCCGGCTCCCCGACGACGCCCCGGTGCGCTCGCGGACACGGGCCATCCGCTCGTTCGTCCGCCGGCCGCCGCGCACCTCTCGGATGAGCAGGTCGCGGAGCTTGGCCGTGAGCTGGACGCCATCCGCGACGAGGTGCTGGCCCGCCGCGGCAAGCACGACGCCGCGTACATCCGCCGGGTAATCAAGGCCCAGCGCGCCCTTGAGTTCGGCGGACGCGCAGCGCTACTGGTAAGCCGGAACAAGGCTGCCTGGGTGGCGGGAACAACCATGCTGAGCTTCGCGAAGATCCTGGAGAACATGGAGCTCGGCCACAACATCCTCCACGGCCAGTGGGACTGGATGCGTGATCCGGACATCCACTCGACCACCTGGGAATGGGATTTTGTTACCCCGGCGCGCTCCTGGCAGCACACGCACAATGACCTGCACCACCGCTGGACCAACGTCGTGGGCAAGGACCGCGACGTCGGCTACAACCTGCTGCGGATGGACGATGACCAGCCGTGGAAGCCCTTCAACCTGGGCAACCCGCTGTATAACGCCATCCTGGCGCCGGTCTTTGAGTGGGGCATCGCCCTGTATGACCTGGAGCTGCCCGAGTACAAGGAAGGCCTCAAGTCCAAGGAAGCCATGCGCAAGGACCTTCGCGCACTCGGGCTGAAGGCCGCGAAGCAGTTCGGCAAGGACTATGCTGCGACGCCCGCGGTTGCCATGCTGACCGGCTCAGGCAAGCAGGCGCTGATCGGTACGCTGACGGCCAATGCGGTGCGTAACGTGTGGGCACACGCAGTCATCTTTTGCGGACACTTCCCGACAGGTGCCGACACCTTCACGGAGGAAATGGTCGACGGCGAAACCCGCGGCGACTGGTACGTGCGCCAGATGATCGGGTCGGCCAACATCTCCGGCTCAAAGTTCATGCACCTGATGACAGGCAATCTGTCACACCAGGTCGAGCATCACCTGTTCCCGGACCTGCCGTCGAACCGCTACCACGAGGTGGCGCCGAAGATCCGGGAAATCTGCGCCCGCTACAACCTGCCGTACACCACCGGTCCGCTGCTCAAGCAGGTCGGCTCCGCCTGGGCGAAGGTTTTCCGGTTGGCAATGCCGGATCGGAAGCCCGCGACCAGCTGAGACCTGTTGTCCAGGGCCAGCTAGCGCACGAATACTTCAGACGCCGTCCGGCGGGTGCAGTTCCCGCACCCGCCGGACCCGGCGAAGAGCGGCGGCCTCGCTGGGCCCCTGCCGGCCAAGGCCGAGTTTCAGCACCCCAAGTACCAGTAGAACCGCCGGCTTGACGGGCAACCGCACCGGTCCGATGTGCGGTAGCGACAGCCCGAGCAGCTCCCGTTGCCGCGGAGTCAGCGTGGCCACCGCACCGGCGAACAGCACCCGGTAGCCCACGCGCTGCGACCGCGGGAGCGGTGGATGCTTGATGTAGGTCAGCGCGTCCTGGACCTGGTGGCTGGAGGTAAGTTCGTCGTCGTACGCGGCAAGCTGCGAGCGCAGCTCGGCCACGCTTCGCGGCGGGTCAGTCACTCCCATCAGTTCACCGGCCACCGCCCACTGGTCAACATACTTATCCGCGCCGCCCGGGAATTTCAGCCCGTACTGCTGGTGAGCGCTGAGGAAGGCGTCGGTGAAGGCCAGGTGCACCCAGCGCAGCAGGTGCGGATCGTTGGCAGTGTAGGAATGTTCGACGCCGCGGGCATCCACATACGTTCCGGCCACCTTCTCGTGCAGGCGCAGCACCCATCCCGAAGCGCTGCGTGCTGCGTCGGTGGACCCGTAGGTCACCGTGAAGATCCAGCGGATCGTGTTGGCCAACCGGCCAAGCGGGTCCTCACGGAAGTTCGAATGCGCATACACGCCCGCCATTGCGCCGGGGTGCAGCGCCTGCAGCAGGAGGGCACGGATGCCGCCCACCGTGGGGGTCATGGAGCTGTGGACCGCCCAGACGGCAGATCCTGGAGCGAAATAGCCGGCGTCGTCGCCCTCGGCTAGCTGCTCGGTCCAGGCAGGCGGCTCGGCACCTGTGCCGGTGAAGGTGTTCTTGAGTTCGATGCGAAGCCGGGAGATGGGTGACGCCATGGCATTAGTATGCAGGTTCAACCCGTGCGTCCCATCCAGGGCGCAATTGCCAACGAATCTGAAGTAGGAAATCAGCAGCAAGGAGCATCAGTGTCCCCGCAGAACCTTCACGACATCCCGCTGACCATGATCGACGGTAGCGAGCGAAGCTTCGGCGATTTCCGGGGCAAGACCGTGCTGGTGGTGAACGTCGCGTCGCAGTGCGGTTTCACTCCGCAGTACGCGGGCCTGGAAGAGCTCTACCGGAAGTACGCGGACCGCGGTTTGGTGGTGCTAGGCGTACCCAGCAATCAGTTCATGGGGCAGGAACCGGGAACTGAAGCAGACATCCAGGCTTTCTGTTCCATGAACTTCGGCGTGACTTTCCCCCTGACCACCAAAACCGACGTCCGCGGCCGCAACCAGCATCCCCTCTACGGCGAGCTGACCAAATTCAAGACGGGCACGTTGCCGGGACTTGTGAAATGGAACTTCGAAAAGTTCCTGGTGAACGACGCCGGAACAGTGGTTGCGCGGTTCGCCCCCACAGTGGAGCCGGACTCCGAGGAGATCGTGGCGGCGATCGAGAAGGCACTGCAGGGTTAGGCGGGGGAGACCGCCGTTTCTGCGCAGCGCAGCAGGAAGGCTGCGCCGGCGTCGTCGTGGGTCAGTTCACCTTCGGTGAGGACAGGGTAGGGCTTCTCCGGGACGCCGTCGGCGGGCCGCACATCGACGTGGGCAACGCTGTAACCGTGCTCGTGCAGGTAGTCAGCCATGGCGTAGTCGGTTCGCGAGTCACCGACGGTCCGCCAGACGTGCGGAATGTCGCCGTCAATCAGGCGCAGCGCCCGCTCCGCGCCGAGGTCCTTGCCCACGCGGACCGATTCGATGTCGGTGGAGATGATGGTGGGATCCACCCGGTAGTCGACGCTGTCGTCACTGTCCGGCAGGTGGTGCGCGAGGCGGCAGACGCCCATGTCGAAGTGCTGCATGATCTCGAGTACTGCGGCGTCGAAGGGCCCCTGCCGGTCGAGATAATCCTCGTTCCCGACGTCGAGGCGCTGTTCGATGGACACCATGGCGCGCTTGGTCTCGTCGAAGAACATGTGGTCGGCGAACTTGTCCTCGACCAGGCGCCGCACCTCGTTTCCAAACTCTTCCGGGAGCGCGAGGGCATCATCGACCTGGACATCGGTAGGGCCGTCGGAGGTGAAGCTGAACCAGGTGGCGCCCTTCTCGCAGATGGCATGGAAAGTGATGCCCGCGGGAATGCCGGCGGCCAGCATCGGCTGCATGACTTCTTTCCGGATGAACTCGTCCGACCGCCCGGTGTTGAAGATGACCGGCCATCCGGCCGCAGCCAGGGCGATGAGCGCATCAATGATCTCCCGCCGTACGGTTCGCGAAACGGGGCTGGCAACCGGCCCGTCGACGTCGAGCAGCAGGCCGATGGGAGCGGATTCGGGGGCAGAAGTTGTCACCGACCCAGTATCGGCGCTCGGGGCGCCGGCGGTGAAATCCGTGACGGTTTCCCATGCAGGGTTTCCCCAAGGTCTGGAGATAACACTGAATTCCTGCAGCATCCACGCACGATATAGAGGCGAGTAATGGCGATAGAAAATATCGCGCTGGCCGAGCAGGATGCGGCTGACCTAATGCCTGGGGAGGCAGCCGACCGTCCCATCGGACTCACGCGACGAGTATTTGGCATTTTGATAGGCACCGGTGCACTGGGCACCGCAGCGGGCTGGGGGATAGTCTCCGCCGCCGGTGGCACCGAGGAGGTTCCGACGTCGTTCGGAACCGTACGGATTGCAGCCGCCGAACGGCAGGCCCGCATGGGCGGTGCAGTCGGCGGTCACGCAAGTAGCGCAGGCCACGGCGCCGCTCCGCCCGGCGCCTCGGCCCAACCGTTCAACCACACCTGGGGCGAACACCTGGCCGTGAAGCTCGACGTCCGCAACACCTCAGAGCGCAATGTGCTGTTCGCGCCCGGGCAATTGCGCCTGCTTGTCAGCGACACGACGACGGTCACCAACCGCGCAGCCGACGTCTCCAAGATCCTGCTGACCGCCGGCGCACTCCGCAGCCTCTGGATCAGCTTCCTGGTTCCGAGCGGCGTCTCCGGCCTCGCAGCCCAATTCACCGACCCGTGGGGTGGCCCGGCTCCGCTGGCGCTGGCACTTCCCCGGATATCCCTTCGACCCGGCTCCCTGGAGGACAACCATGGCTGAGCAGTTGCCTCCCGAGATACTGGCCCGAGGGGATCTCCTCAAGCTCGGCGCGGCTGCCGGGTTGGGGTTTGCGGCGTTGCCGCTGATTCAGCCCTCTGCTCCGAGTCAACGGGCTGCGCGGACGCCGATTCCGTTGGCGCTCGCTGCGTTGCCCGGTGTGCTGGACGTCTACATCAATGAGGGCTACCTGAAGATGGTCGACGACACGCTTGTTTACCACCGCGGGTTCGGCAGCCGGCCTACCGACGTCGACGATCCGGATCCAAGCCTCACCATGGATCCGACCGTCATCACCGCTACGGGTGACGTGGTTCCCAGCCGCACGTATCCGCTCGATGCCGCTGTACCTCCCCGCGGCACGCCCGAGCCGCTGCGGGCCGACGAGGCCAACCCCGGCCAGTACTTTATCCGCCGCAACTACTGGGCGAGCTACTTCCCACAGCGGACAATCATCGCCGAGCTGGGAAGTGAAATCCGGCTGCGCATCCAGAACCGGTTGAGCAAGCCCCACACCCTGACGGTTTTCGGAGCAGGGCCCGACGGCGGTGACCTCACCACCGGCGCCATTGCTCCGGACTCCGTGGCAACCCTTGATTTCCCCTGCCCGCCGCCCGGGACGTACATCTTCGCGGATCCGACGAACGCGCCGGTTGAACGGGTGCTGGGTCTGTTCGGGGTGCTGGTGGTGATGGATCCCGAGCACCAGTGGGACATTGCCGAGGACCGTGCAACGTTCGAGCGGCAATGGCTGTGGATCACCCATGCGGTGGAATCGCGCTGGGCTTCGATGGAAGCCTCGGGCCAGACCGTCAATCCGGCAACAACCAGGGCGGTGCCCCGCTACTTTACGTTGAACGGGCGCAGCGGTTTCGAATCGCTCGGTATTACGTTCGACGACGCCGTCAACCTCGCCACCGAGGAGGAGACGCTGATCTCCGGCTACCCCCGGCAGCTCGACGTACGCCAGTTCGGTGAGGGAGCCGAGGCAGGGACGCTTCGCGGCGGCCAGTTGGTGCGGCTCGTCAACCCGGGAATCGTCTTCCATCAGATGCACTTCCATGGGAATCATGTCTGGACCGTCCGCCGCAATGGCGTGGACTGGCCGCGGCACGAAGGGTATGTGGACAGCGACGGCCATGTGGTCCTCCAGCAGTGGGAAGACGTTGTCGAACTTGAAACAATGGACCGCAAGGACATCATCATCCCGATCAAGCGGCCGCCGGACGCAATCGATCCCGTCTGGTTCGCCCGGACCACGGACTGGGTTTACCCCATGCACTGCCACGCCGAGCCGTCCCAGACTGCCGCCGGAGGTATGTACCCCGGTGGCCTCGTTGCCCACTGGACCTTGAAGGGCCCTAACCCAGGAGCCACGCCGTGAGTATCTTCAGCCGCAAACGAACCGACCGCCGCTCCATCCGGGGGATCGAGAGAGCACAGGAACGCGACGAGCGCCGTCGTCGGGATGAAGAGCGGCGGCGTGAAGCGGAACGTCGCCGGGAAGCCTCGGAGCGTCGCAGGGAAGACAGGCGGCGCCGTGAAGCCGCGGAGCGTCGTCGGGAGGAAGAACGACGGCGGGAGGCGGCGGATCGACGTCGGGAAGAGGAACGGCGTCGGGAAGAGGAACGGCGTCGGCGTCGCCGCCCGAGCGCGAAGCCCAGCGCGACCACGAAACCCAGCGCGACCACGAAACCCAGCGCGACCACGAAGCCGAGCGCAACCACGAAACCCAGTGCGACCACGAAACCCAGTGCGACCACGAAGCCGAGTGCTTCGCCGACGCCCAGTGCGACGTCGTCGTCTGCGTCTGCAAGTGCCACCGCCACCGCGACCGCCTCGGAAACCGCCACAGCCAGCGCGACCCCCTCCGAGTCGGGAACTCCGTCGACGACGGCAGAGCCTTCGACAACGGCAGAACCGTCGGCCACAGCCGAACCTACCGAGCAGCCGGGCCCGGTCGTCGGACCGGAGCCGACGCTGAGCCACCGGTTCCAGAGCCAGGTCGACTTCAGTTCGGACCAACTGGAGGTGGAGGACCCGGTGACGGAGTTCCTCCAGGCGGCTGCTATCTCCGTCGAGTTCGATGTCCATAGCCGGGACCTCGTGATGGACGACGGCGCCGAGTTCGAGATGTGGAGCTTCGAGGACGAACGGTACGAGCGGGGTTTCCCCGGGCCAACGTTGCGGGTCCAGGAGGGGAGGGTCTTTCATGCCACAGTGCACCCGAGCAAAGGCCCCCACACCATCCATTGGCATGGCATGGAACCTGATCCGCGGAACGACGGGGTGGGCCACACATCTTTCGAAGTGGACGGGCAATACACCTATCAGATGCAGCCCGAAGCGGGCCGTCCCGGCGATCCCAACTACGGCGCTGCGGGGACGTACTTCTATCACTGCCACGTCAATACGCCGCTCCACGTCCAGATGGGAATGTTCGGGCCGCTGGTGATCGATCCGGTAGTGCACCCGGACTACCCCGTGAGCCCTGGCGCTCGCCGTGCTTTTGTGGACGGACCGGAGTATGACATTGAGACAGAGGCGCTGTTCGCTCCCTACTGTGTGGATCCTCGCTGGCATGAGATGAACCACGCAGACGGACTCTCCGGGGACGACGCCGGTCTCAACCGGTTCGAACCTCGGCATTTCTACCTGCTGGGCGGTGAACTGGCACGGCGTCCGGCAGGCAGGGAACGGGTGTGGAGCCTTTCCAGCCTGCGCGCCAACGTTGCGGGCGGCACCCGCAAGCCGACGCTGCTGAGGACGGTGAATGCCAACTACCTACCCAATATGGTGACCATCACCGATGCCACAGGGGCGGAAGCAAAGATTGCGGAGCTGATCTCCCATGACGGACGTCCGTTCCGGGACACCTCCGTACCGGGAGCGCCGTCGCCCAGCTGCCAGGACTCCGGGTACCCGTTGATGACAAGCAGGCTGGCGTACGGTGCGGCTGAACGGTACGACATGCTGCTCCATCCGCCGACACCGGGCAGGTACTACCTGCGCGTCGACTGGGAGGACTGGATTACGGGCGCTGTGATCGCAACACGCACCATCCCGATCGACGCCACCTGACGGAGTTTCGCCGGTAACTCTTTGGCGACGACGGAAGCGCCACCAGAGCGTCACATTCCATTGCGACGTGATCTTGCCTAGGCTGTGTTGGTGATCTTCAAAGCAGTGAGCGATGGACGCCCCTACCCCGACCATGGACACGTGACGCCCAAGGACTGGGCCGGCGTAGCCCCGCGCCAGGTCCGGCTGGACGAACTCGTGACCACCAAAACCACCCTCGACCTCGAGGCGCTACTGGCAGAAGATTCCACTTTCTTCGGTGACCTCTTCCCACATGTGGTCCAGTGGAAGAACACCCTCTATCTCGAAGATGGGCTGCACCGGGCCGTGCGTACCGCACTCCATCAGCGCACCATCCTGCACGCACGTGTCCTGGTCATCGATGGCTAGGACCGGTAAACGCAAGCCGATCCGGTCGAAGAAGAACCCGATCGAGTGGCACGGTCACCGCATTGTCACCGAAAACGATCTCGAAACGGTTTTCGCCGACGACGGCAATGTGGAACGCCCGCACATCTATATGCGCAGGCTTCGCCACGGTGTGGTTCTGGTGCTGCTCCTCGCACTGCTGACCGCGGCCGTGCTCTTTGCGCTTGCCCTCGCACGCGGTGACATCCAGCTGACGGCCAGCGAACCATCGCCCAGCCCGGTGAGTGCGTGCCCGGCCGGGCCGTTCAACCTCGTTGACCCGGCCACCATCACCGTGAACGTGCTCAACAGCACCAGCATCGCCGGCCTCGCGGGCAACGCTTCGGCTGCACTCGAAGAGCGCGGCTACACCGTAAGTGCCATCGGGAACCGGTCGGTCGCGCAGACCAACATGACGGCAATCGTCGTTTCAGGGCCGGCCGGGTACGCCCAGGCTTTCACCCTCCAGCGGACCATCCCCGGAACCGTCTATGTCGAAGACGAGCGCCCGGACGCCACCGTGGACGTGGTTCTCGGCTCCGAGTATGAGGCGCTGGTGCCGGCCGAAGAAATTAACGCCGAACCGGGCGGGCTGGTGTGCGAACTGCCGTCCACAGCGAGCCCCACGCCCGCGCCGTCGTCGGCTGCTCCGTAGGAACGGAACCGCAGAAAACGACGACGACGCGCGGCCGGCTTGCTAGCAGCCGTCCGGTCCGCAGACCTCGCCGTCGGGGGACGTGGACACGGGGATCAGCGGATGGGCTTCCTGCCACGCCTGATCCAGCGCCTGGCGGAAGAGCTCGACGGGCTGCGCGCCGGAGATGCCGTACTTCCGGTCAATCACGAAGAACGGGACGCCGCTGACACCGAGGGTCTGTGCCTCGTTGATGTCTCTTCGTACGTCGTCTGCGAAGCGATCGCTGGCCATGGTGTCCCGAACCGACTGCTCATCGATGCCGAGGTTGTTGCCCAGCTTCACGAGCACGTCGGTATCGGAGGTGTTCAGACCCTGCTCGAAGTGCGCCGAGAGGATGGCTTCCTTCGCTTCGTTGCCTTTATCGAGCGACTTCGCGAGGTGCAGGAACCGGTGGGCGGGGAAGCTGTTGCCGACAACCACGGCGTCAAAGTCGAACTTCACGCCGACGTCCGCCGCTGATGAGGTGAGCTGGTTCCACATCTGGCGGACCTGCTCGGGAGCGATTCCCTTGCGTTCGGAGAGGTACTGCTGTTCGGTGCCGTCGTAGTGCTCGGGAAGGTTCGGGTCGAGCTGGAAGCTCTTCCAGGTCACTTCAACGCTCTCCTTGTGCGGGAACTCGGCAAGGGCTTTTTCGAAGCGGCGCTTGCCCACAAAGCACCAGGGGCATTTGACGTCAGACCAGATTTCAATGTGCATACCTGTTCCAACGGAAGGGGCGCGGCGCGCTATTCCCGTCCCAGAAGTCCACGTTGAGTTGGCAAGACACACCCCTTTTGCGCGCGCATTAGGGGCGTGTCCTGCCAATTCAATGGGAGGAGCTAGCGCTGCAGAGCCAGAACCGGACGCTGCCCGGCGCAGAGGTGCCGGGTGTAGGCGGGGAGGGTGAGGAATTCGGGGAAGTCCTCGCGGAGGGCCACTTCCTCGAAGAGCCTCCGTGCGTCGTCATAGCGATCATCATCGAAGCGGGGCAGCCGCTCGAACTCGTCGTCCAACAGCTGTTCCACCCACTCGCGGGTGATGATCTCACCCGTGTCGGTTACCGCTTGAACGCGAATCCACTGCCAGATCTGCGAACGGGAGATTTCCGCGGTGGCGGCGTCCTCCATCAGGTTCTTGAGCGTCACCGCGCCGTGGCCGCGCAGCCAGGTCTCAAGATAGCGGACGCCTACCGTCAGGTTGGTCCGGATGCCCGCTTCCGTGATGAGCCCCTGCGTGCCGGTGAGGTTGATGAGGGCGCGGTCATCGGGCACTACGTCCGTGCGCTGGCGCTCCAACTGGTGAGGACGGTCGCCTAGCACCACGTCGAACACGGCACGGGCCACCGGAACCAGATCAGGGTGTGCCACCCAGGCGCCGTCGAAACCGTCGCCGACCTCACGCGACTTTTCGGTGCGGGCTTGCTCGCGGGCGATGGCGTTGATGGCGTCATCCCGTCGGCTGGGAACGAATGCGGCCGGGCCGCCGATGGCATGGGCACCGCGTCGATGGCACGCGCGCACCAGCTGTTCGGTGTAGGCGCGCATGAACGGAGCGGTCATGGTGACCATGGTTCGGTCAGGCAGGACAAACCGGGGGCCACGGAGACGGAAGTTCTTGATCAGCGAGAAGATGTAGTCCCACCGGCCGGCGTTCAGGCCGGAAGAGTGTTCGCGCAGTTCGTAGAGAATTTCCTCCATCTCGAAGGCGGCGGTGATGGTCTCGATGAGAACTGTGGCGCGGATGGTGCCGCGGGGGATGCCGAGCAGCTGCTGGGAGCGGATGAAGATGTCGTTCCACAGCCGGGCTTCGAGGTGGTTCTCAAGCTTCGGCAGGTAGAAGTAGGGTCCGCGGCCGGAGTCTATGAGCCTGTGGGCGTTATGGAAGAAGTAGAGGCCGAAGTCCACGATGCTGCCCGAGATCGGTTCGCCGTCGACCAGCAGGTGCTGTTCCGGCAGGTGCCAGCCCCGCGGACGCACGACGACGGTGGGCAGCTTCTCGCCAAGCCGATACTCCTTGCCCTCTTCGGTGGTGAAGTCGATGCGGCGTCGCAGCGCGTCGTGCAGGTTGAGTTGTCCATTGATGACGTTGGGCCAGGTGGGGGTCAGCGAATCTTCAAGGTCTGCCAGCCAGACGTTTGCCCCGGAGTTCAGGGCGTTGACCGTCATCTTGCGGTCCACCGGTCCGGTGATTTCGACCCGGCGGTCCTCCAGACCGGGAGCCGGCGGCGCGACCCGCCAGCCGCCGTCGTTCCTTATATGTGCGGTGTGCGCCAGGAACCGCGGGTCCTCCCCGCGCGCGATCCGGTTGCGGGCTTCCCGGCGGCGCTGGAGCAACTCCTGGCGGCGGGGCTCCGCGAAGGCGTGGAGCTCGCGGAGGAAGTTCAGCGCTTCGGGGGTAAGGATTTCGTCCTCGCGGGGGACAGGTGGTGCGGTCAGTGTGATGCCGTTGAGGCTGGTGATGTTCATGGAAGGTGCTCCTTCAAAAGCTTGCGTCGAGTTGGCAGGACACGCCCCGAATGGGTGCCGATAAGGGGTGTGTCCTGCCAACTCAAGGGGAGGGGTTAGGAGAACTGCTGGGTCTCGGTGGAGCCGGCGAGGGCGAGGGTGCTGCCCGTGGGGTTGAGGGCGCTTGCTACCTGGTCGAAGTAGCCGGTGCCGACCTCGCGCTGGTGGCGCGTTGCGGTGTAGCCGCGTGCTTCGGAGGCGAATTCCTTCTCCTGAAGCTCCACGTAGGCGCTCATGCCTTCGGTCGCGTAGCCGTGGGCGAGGTCGAACATCGAGTAGTTCAGCGCATGGAATCCGGCGAGGGTAATGAACTGGAAGGTGAATCCCATGGCGCCGAGCTCACGCTGGAATTTGGCGATGGTCGCGTCGTCGAGGTGCTTGCGCCAGTTGAAGGACGGCGAGCAGTTGTAGGCGAGCATCTGGTCCGGGAACTCGGCCTTGACGGATTCCGCGAAGCGCCTGGCCAGACCAAGGTCCGGGGTGCCGGTCTCCATCCAGATCAGATCGGCGTAAGGAGCGTATGCGTGTGCCCGGGCAATGCACGGCTCGATGCCGTTGCGGACCTCGTAGAACCCTTCCGGTGTGCGTCCTCCGGTAAGGAACGGACGGTCCCGCTCATCGACGTCGGACGTGAGAAGTGTCGCCGCTTCCGCGTCAGTCCGTGCCACGATGACCGACGGCACGCCGGCGACGTCGGCCGCCAGCCTCGCCGCGTTCAGCGTGCGGACATGCTGCTGCGTGGGAATCAGGACCTTGCCGCCAAGGTGCCCGCACTTCTTCTCGGACGCCAGCTGGTCTTCCCAGTGCACGCCCGAAGCACCGGCGGCGATCATCGACTTCATGAGCTCGAACGCGTTGAGCGGGCCGCCGAAACCGGCCTCGGCGTCCGCGACGATAGGCACGAGCCAGTCTTCGACTGACTGAGTCCCTTCCGCCCACTCGATGTGGTCCGCACGCTGAAGCGCGTTGTTGATACGCCGCACCACCTGCGGAACCGAGTTGGCCGGGTAGAGCGACTGGTCGGGATACGTCTGGCCGGAAAGATTGGCGTCAGCGGCAACCTGCCAGCCGGACAGGTAGATTGCTTTCAGCCCCGCCTTCACCTGCTGCACAGCCTGGTTGCCGGTCAGCGCACCGAGTGCGTGGGTGTACTCGCCAGTCTGCGCCTGGGTGGTGAGCTGCTGCCACAGCTTTTGTGCGCCACGGCGGGCAAGCGTGTGTTCCTCCTGAACACTTCCGCGAAGGCGTACGACGTCGGCAGCCGAGTAATCACGCTGGATCCCTTCCCAGCGCGGATCAGCTGCCCACTCAAGCTCGAGTTCGCGCACTGCTTCGGTGCGGGTGTTGCTGCCTGGGGTTCCGGCTTCCTGCGTCATTGCGTTTCTCCTTCCGGGAGGCGTCTATGCCTCTGCGGTAATTACGTGGCGAAATCAACGATTCAGCATCCTTCAACCCTTCAACTAGAGCAAACCTCTGGAAAGAAACGCGTTTCTTCGCGTATGGTCAAGAAATGACGACTTCCAGCTGGAATCGCACCCGGCAGCCCGAAACCGAGTCAGTCGCCGAAGGTGAGGACGCGATCAGCCTTGGCCGTCGCCTGCGGCACCTCCGCAAGAGCCGGCGCATGACGCTGGAGGAGCTGGGCGCCGTCGTCGGGACTGCGCCTTCCCAGCTCTCGCTGATGGAGAACGGCAAGCGTGAACCCCGGCTGGGCATGCTGCAGTCGCTCGCGAAGGCGCTCGGGGTGAGCATCGACCAGCTGCTCGGTGCGGAACCGCCCAGCCGGCGCGCTGCGCTTGAGATTTCGCTGGAACGCGCGCAACGCGGCCCGCTGTACGAGTCACTCGGCCTGCCGAAGGTCCGCACGTCGGCGCGGCTACCGATGGAGGCGCTGGAGGCGCTGGTGGGGTTGCAGGCGGAGCTCGAACGCCGGTTGAATGAGCAGGTCGCAACGCCCGAGGAGGCCCGCCGTGCCAACGCCGAACTCCGCGGCCTCATGCGGCGGCAGAACAACTATTTCACGGATATCGAGGCGGAGGCGCAGAAGGTCCTTGCGTCCGTCGGACATACCAGCGGCCCGCTCTCGCAGCACCTCATCGCCGACATCGCTGCGCACCTCGGCTTTACGCTGCACCATGTGGGGGACCTGCCGCATTCCACCCGTTCAGTGACGGATCTGAAGAATCGGCGCATCTACCTCACACAGTCGCAGCGGACGGACCACGACCCGCGGTCCGTCCTGCTCCAGGCCCTTGGCCACTACGTGCTGCAGCATGAAACACCCGAGAATTATCGTGAGTTCCTGAGGCAGCGGGTGGCTACCAACTACTTTGCGGCGGCGCTCCTGCTGCCCGAGAAAGCCACGGTCGATTTCCTCCAGGCGGCTAAGTCAGCCAAGGAGATCGCGGTCGAGGACGTTCGGGATGCGTTTGCCGTCTCCTACGAGACCGCGGCCCACCGGTTCACCAACCTCGCAACCCAACACCTCGGCATCCCCACCCATTTTCAGAAGACCCACCAGAGCGGGATCATCTATAAGGCCTACGAGAACGACGGCGTAACCTTTCCGCAGGACCACACCGGCGCCATTGAGGGTCAGCCCTCCTGCAGGAAGTGGACCTCCCGGGTGGTGTTCGATGTTCCGGACCGCTTCTCCGCCTACAGCCAATACACCGATACGCCGAGCGGCACCTACTGGTGTACCGCCCGCACCGAGCGGGCCGCTGCCGGCGAGTTCTCCCTCAGCGTCGGCGTGCCGTATGCGCACGTGAAATGGTTTCGCGGACGCGATACCTCCATCCGTGGTGAGTCCCGCTGTCCGGAGGAATCATGTTGCAAGCTGCCGCCGTCGTCGTTGGCCGGCGAGTGGTCAGGCTACGCCTGGCCCAGCGCGCGTGCGCACTCTCACCTGCTCGCTGCCATGCCGCCGGGCGCATTTCCGGGCGTGGACGAGACCGAGGTGTACTCCTTCCTGCAGGCGCACTCGGGCTAGTCTGGAGCGAGACTGACAGGAGCCACCATGCTTTTTGCCAATGACACCGAAGAGGGGCTGCGGAGCGCCGCCGCGCTCGTGAATACCGAGGACGGCGAACAGCTCCCCGACGTTGACTCGCTGGTCCGGTTTGCCCGCGACTGGAACTGGACCGGCAACCTGGCGCTCGACTACGCAGAGCTCGACGCCGTCCGTCATTTGCGCCCCCGCCTGCGGGCGCTCTGGGGTGGGAGCGAGGACGCGGTGGTCGAGGCGGTGAACGCGCTGCTGCGTGAGTTCAGCGCCCTGCCGCAGTTGGTCCGTCACGATTCCTGGGATTATCACATCCATGCAGTGCCGCGGGAGGCTCCGCTTTCGGCGCGCATGGCAGTCGAGGCGGCAATGGCCTTCGTCGATCTGGTGCGGAGCAAGGAGCTGAGTCGGGTGCGGACCTGCGCGTCGCCGGACTGCGGGAACGTACTGGTGGATCTGTCGAAAAACCGGTCCCGGCGGTTCTGCGAATCCGGTTGCGGGAACCGGGCTGCGGTGGCGGCGTATCGCGCGAGGCTGGCCGAGAAGGCCGGGTAGCGTCGCATGTAAGACGAAAGTGGCGGCCGCCCGTTTCCGGGTGACCGCCACTTTCTATTGGCTATTGCTTACCCTTACGGGTTGCAGCCGCCGTTCTCCTCGACATAGGTGTCAAGGCGCTCGATGAATGCTGCCATGGCATCACGGGCCACTGGCTGCAGACGCTTGTACTCACCGTCGGGCCAGCCGGTGGTGATTTCGTTCTCCGCCATCCAGGAAATTTCGCGGTGGAAGAGGTCATCTACCGGTACGTCCGGGAACGGAGGCTCCTGCGGTGCAACGTATTCCTCGGCGTCAGCGATGTTGCAGTACAGGCCCGAGAACCTGTTCATGAAGGCAGCCATCGCATCACGGTTGACCGGGGATAGGCGGCGATACGTGAATGTTCCGTCATCCTCCTCGTAGCCTTCCGTAAGCCCTACCGACTCCATCCAGGTGATCTCCTTGTAGAAGAGATCGGTAGTCGGCACGTCCGTGAACGGAGAAACCGTTGGCGCGGAGAAGGCCGGCTCGCCTGCGAGACGGTAAAGGAACGCCGCCATCGCATCGCGGTTGATCGAGGCCAGCGGGCGGTAGGTGCCATCCGGGTAGCCCGTGGTGAGACCCTCGTCAGCCAGCCAATTGATCGCATCCTCATGCAGGTTGCCCGGCACATCGGGGAAACGCAGAAGGTCAACCTGGATGGGAACAATTTCATCCTTGGTGTCGGTGGCGTTGTGGTGATGCAGGAAGACAGCGTTCGCCTCCGTGATGCCACGTTCCCGGTTAACTTCAATCGTTGCACCGTCCACGTCGAGGAACGATGTGGCGGGGGTTTCGCCCGTGAACCATAGAGCCGGTTCGGTGACGTTGAAGCCAATCCAATCGGTCTGGTCCACCGGTCCAAGCGACTCGCCGTCAGGGTCAACATTGAACGCGCTGAAGGTCGAGACCCTGTAGCTGATCGGTGCTGATGCCGTCAGATCGAGACCCAACGCTGCGGCGGGGAACGGGAAGGTAATCACATTCGTGTCGAAGGTGTTTGTGTCCACGTCGCCAAAGACGCCGTTTCCGTAGGTCTGCGCGAGCAGCACCGGCACACCATCCTCGTCCTCCACGAGCTGTCCTTCGGCATCGAGTGCATAGACGTCGAAGATGATCAGGTCAAGACCGTCGGCGCGGCCGGTGAAGCCCACGAAGTCAGCTGCGCCGTCGCCATCGGTATCGAATTCAACCTCTACCGAGTTGTTTCCTGCCAGTTGAGGCCAGTTCTGCCACGTGCTGATACCAATGTTCAGCAACCCTGGAGTCTCTGCGCTTGAGGGATCATCGCCAGCGGCGATCACCGCAGGCACGGTTGACGCCGCACCTACAGTGCGCAGGTCCAGCGAATACAGGGACTCCAACGGACGCTCATCGGCTCGAGGGCTTTCCGTTCCCAGCACGAGTGGCGACACGAGTGATGTGTAGTTAGCAGCGCCTTCACCTTGGCTCAGGCCTCGTCCCTCAAGGGTCACCAGCGTGTCCATGGTCTGCGCATCTGCGAAGTCGATCCTGGGGCCAGCGCTCATTTCTGAGGTTGGCTTCGGAGCCGAGTACACAGGCACGCGCAACGTGTTCTCTCCTTCGAGCTGAATGCGCCCTGAAACGTCCGCAAGGAACTGCCGAGGTGCCCCTAGTTGAATAACTTCCGCTGCGGGATCGATGGTTTTCGCAAGTTCTGCTGGGTCGTCGATCTGCAGCGTAACGTCCAGCGTTGCTGTTCCATTTCCGAAGACGTCGAACGCATCAGGATCGCCCTCAACGGGCACCTGAGGGACAACAGTGATTTCGACACCAGGCATCGTGGATGCCTGAAGGTAGGAAGCCGTGTAACGCTTCACAACATCGGACTTGTTCTCAACGGTAATCTGTCGAACTTCGGTTACGGGCTCGGATCCGAGCTCCATTACACCGAAATTGACTGAGCCCAGCGCCTGGTCATCAGCAGCATAGGCGATCACTGGCGTATCCAGTGCGTCTACGGCATCGACGCGACCTGACCCGACGCGATTGGGTGCATACTCTATGCCGTCAGCCGTCAAGAGATCGGTTGTTGCGGTGTTCATGATCATGTTCTTGACTTCGTATGGGTTGAAGTCTGTTGCGGCAACCACCAGGGCAGCGATGCCTGCGGTGTGGGGCGCCGCCATGGAGGTACCGCTCTTGACGGACGCTCCATCGCCGGTTCCAACCTGCACGGAGCCAATCGATACGCCAGGTGCGGCAACGTCCGGCTTCACTACACCGTTCGAGCCGTGGACTCCACGCGAGGAGAAGGCAGCCAGCGTGTCCAGCGCATTTGATAGCCCGGTTGCGGTGGCCTGAAGGTCGGCATCGAGACGAATATCCAACTCGCCAGCCTCAGCTGCAGGATCCAGCCGTTCGGAGAACTCACGGTTGAACTGGACGCCGGGAATGGTTGCGTTTCCGGCGATTCCGGCATCGAAGATGTCGCGCGGGGAGTTCAGGACAACGCCTGCGCCACCAGCCTGCTCAACGTTGTTGAACCGTGCACCGGAGGGGCAGGGCAAGGGACTGCCGGAAACTTCCCACTCCAGCCAGACCCATTGGCCGTCGAAAGTACCTGCAGGGTAGGTCTCACATCCGAACGGGTCCAGACCCTCGCCTGGCTTCACTACCGTACCCGTGAGCACGGCAGGGTCGGCGGAAGCGTAATCAAAGTTGACGCTGTATTGGCCAGCAGCCGTACCCGCAACATCTTCAGGTGCGAGCACTTCAACAGCATCAAGCGTGATCTGTGAACCTACGCTGGCAGCTACGGTCAGCGCTGACTTGGCGCTGCCAGGTGAGCCCCCGATGTCGTAGATATCGCCGTCGTTTCCGGCGGAGACTACGGAAAGGACACCCAACCCAGTCAGGGCGTTCACAATGTCATTCTCAGGATCGTCGTAGGCTGGGAAACTTGAGCCCAGGGACATGTTGACAACCTGTGACGCGTCGTCGAAAACGCCGTCCTGGTTGGGATCGAGCACCAGGTCGAGTGCCTGTCCAACAACAAGACTGGAGCCCTCGCAACCAAACACGCGTAGTGCAACGATGCCGGACTCGGGAGCTGATCCCGGGCCGATTTTCATCTCGTTGACCTGCTCCGCTGTCAGTTGGTTGTATGCGCCGTCGAAGGTGGTGCCGTCAGCGTTGACGCCATATCCTGACGAGGTTCCGGCAACGTGGGAGCCGTGGCTCTGGCAATCCATGGGGTTGGCGTCCGGCTGCGGGATGAGATCCGCGGCTTCGGTGGACGCTGCGTTGTAGTTATCGCCTACGAGGTCCCAGCCGCCCTTGTACTTGGCGGGATCATACCAATCTTCGTTGGGCGGCGTGGTGGGCAGGTTCGCCTCAGGAGCGCTTGCGGCTTCAAATGTCGCGATCTCTCCGTCGCCACCAAAGCCCGCGTGGGTGTAGTCCAGGCCGGTGTCCAGAACGGCGATGGTGACACCTTCACCGGTTTCGTCCCGCTCGGTCCACGCGTTCAGCGAGCGGGTGTCAATATCCGCGCCCTTGTTGCCCGGAGTTTTGGGTACGATACCAGTGATCTTGACCACGTCAGGGCGGGCGGCAAGAGCCCTGATGGCTTCGGCATCGCCTTGGATCGCCACACCGGGAATGGTGTTCGTAGTGGTGTAAAGCTGCGAGGCTGACGCCTCGGCAGCAACCTCATCTGCCTGTGACTGGATGTCGGCGCGAATGCCAAGAACCTGGTCCGCAGTAGGGATGGGCTCAGAATCACCGGCGACAACCGACAATGGCTGCGTCTGTTCGAAGGCACCTTCGCCTGAGAACTGGATGTAAGCGGCGACTTGTCCGGCGGTGTCCCGAAATCTCGGTGCGATCTTCAAATCGGCTGAAGGTTGGACTTGCAGGCCTTCAGCTGTGGGAGCGCCATCCGGCGCTTCGACAGCCGAAGCAGGCGCCCACATGCTGGAAGCTAGGACGAGACCGGTCAGCGATGCCAACACAGCCTTCCCCGAGCCCCGGCGGTATGACTTGCTCATGCTTCTCCTTAGTCAGGATCAGTCAAGGCCATACCGCTTGAGTCCATTCCTAGCCCCCCGCAGCACTGCTGGCACGGCCGAGACCGGTGTGAGTGAATTCCATGTGTTGCGATGGGTGCCAGCAGAGATGTGAAGCCTGTAGGGCTTCACCCTTACAGCTTTATGTGTCGGCGGTCACAAGTCAACGGATTTGGTTGGTTCGGCAAGGCAAATAGTCAAACTCTTTGGCAGACGGCCTTAGCCTTGATCCACCGATGAGGGTTTGGTTGTCTCCGGCGTTTTAAACACGAAATGCCCGTCGTTTCGGGGAAAATTGGACTTACCACAGAACCAATTACCCGAAGTCGAAGGACATCTCGTAGATGCAAGTTTCCCATAGATCCGCCGCCGCGTCAGTTGCCTTCGACGAACCGAATCTCGT